>NZ_JABSSX010000001.1 GCF_013280495.1 Brevibacterium permense | reverse complement strand
CGATCCGATACTCGGGGGTGTAAGAGCGACGCTGTCGCTTCTGATCTGACATATTGAACATCCTTCCAGCAGGACTGCGAATCCCGCTAACTTGGGTGTCCACTATTCGAGGGTAGCCTCAGAAGATGTGCAGTGGGTGGAATGGGTGTTGCTCGGCTGGTTCGTAGTTGGTGCCGCCGTAGCGATCTGGTTCCTGACTATCATCGTGAAAAGACAGCACGCATGGTTGCCACTCACTTTGCTCGGATTGGCTTCGGTCGGTCTGATTGCTGGTGGATTCTTCGTCCAAATGGGTTGGCACGGGCCCTACATTGATGATCAGGGAATGTGGGCTTGCCCCTCCGGCCTCAACGCTATGCGGATCACTGAAGCGAACGGGTATCCACTGTCGGATGGGATCGTCCAATGTCGTGCCGACGCGAAGAAGAACGTGGCAGTCGGTGGAGCTATGGCCGGTGCGGGTGTCGCGTTAACTGTCGGATCGGGTGTCTTTCTCAGGCGCCGTGCACCACGGAATAGAGAGATGGTCGACATATGAACAATCAAACGGTGTACCTTCTGTTTGCTGAACAGACGTCTCCATTCGACCCTGAGGACGAGATAGATCCGCTGGTCGGCATTTTCACCGATGAGGCCGATTGTCTTCGCGTCCAGAAGGAGCGGCCAGAATACAAAATCAGTTGGGAGGAACGTGAGGTCGAGGATGCGGGTGAGCACACGATCGAGCCCAGTGACACCGTCTACGCTTACCACTACATGGCCACCTATAGACCGACACCAGATGGCGGGGAAGCCATCGAGCTTCTGAGCGACGCCGCCGTCGAAGACATCTACTTCCAAGAAGACAACGCCCGGAAGAAGCTTGTAGTCGGCGACCTCCAAGTAATCACGGTCGGTGAACTTCGGCTGAAAGGTGATTTTCTGATCATCGAAGGCTAATTGCCTTGTTCGCCCCGAGCGCGCAGGCGATGGCACATCCGGCGGCCATCCAAGCTACCCACACCTGCCATGCCTCAGGCGCGTCAAGAAGCCCAGGAATCAACAGCATCAGCACCCCAGCAGACGCTGCCAGTCCGAGGATGAAACCAGCCAAAGCACTGTTGTTCTCCATTTCATTCACTCCTATTCGAGTCAACCCGCCTAAAGAAGAAACTGCTCGATCTCATTGATCGTCGACCGATTGTCACGGTGCACGATCGCATCCATGCCGACGGCACGAGCACCCTCGGCGCACACCTCGTGGTCATCAATGAACAACACATCGTCTGCATCAGCACCCAGTCGCTCAAGCGCATTCTCATAGGCTTCACTTTCGGGCTTGAGCAGACCGGTCTCGTGACTGTAGAGAATCGGGTCAAAGACTTCACTGAACCCGAACCGCCGTTCTTCCTCGCGCCGCGCCCCGTCCACTGAGTTCGACAGAATCGCCACACCGGCGCGTGGCCGCAACGCAGCTGCATACTCAAACAACTCTGTATTGAGACTCCCGCAGTATTCGTGCCACATCTCGGCCTCCATCGCTTCGACAAAGGTCTGATCCACATTCAGGGCCTGGCCGATCTGCGCCCAATACTCGGCGCGAACATTCTCTTGACGGGAAATATCGGGCAACTCCGCGGAAGTCAGACGAGCCCGGTACTCCTCCGCTGAGAATCCAGAGCGCTCCTGCCACCGGCGAACGAAAAGCTGTCCCCAGGTGTCATCATCAACGACCTCCAGCACTCCCCCGATATCGAAGAGCACCCACTTCCTCGAACTCATGAGGCAAGACTACCTACCGATGCACGCGCTGCTCGTGTGCCGGAGAGCCCAGGTTGAGGCGAATAGCTCAAGTTCAAACATGGGCCACTTACCCTAAACCGTGCCGCTCACCATCCCGCAGAAAAAATACCCCGCCTCTTGTAATAGTGTGTGTCACACACTATCGTGTGATGCATGAACGAGGATGAAGGCAAGGCACTGGCCACCCACGAACAGGAGCTGCGACGCGGCACCGTGGTCTTCGCCAGCCTCGTCGCCTGTCGACGGCCGCAGTACGGCTACTCGCTGCTGACGACGCTGACCGAAGCAGGCATCGCCACCGAGGCCAACACCCTCTACCCCCTGCTACGACGGCTCGAGAAACAGGGCCTGCTCACATCGGTTTGGAACACCGAACAAGCCCGCCCCCGCAAGTACTACACACTCACCGACAGCGGCGCCGAAGTCGCCGCCGCACTGCACAGCCACTGGCTCGAACTCAACTCCAGCATCACCCAGCTCTGGAAGGACGGCACACCATGAGTGCGCTCACCGAAATCTACGTCGACAACGTCACCCGCCACCTCCCCGAAGACTCCCGGCCCGACATCGCCGCCGAGATCACCGCCACGATCGACGATATGGTCGACGCCCGCCTCGGCGAGGATGCGGACACGTCCCCGGATCACACGGCCGCCGTCGAACGCGAAGTCCTTGAGGAACTCGGCGACCCCGTCGCGCTGTCGCGGGAGTACTCGAACTCGCCGCAGCACCTCATCGGCCCGAATTCCTACCCGGTCTTCGTCTGGGCGCTGCGCTGGGTCCTGCCCGTCGTCGGTCTGCTCGCCGTTCTCACAAACGTCGTGACCACCATCGCCGTCTCCCCCGGAGTCCAGATCGGAGAGATCATCGGCAAGGCGGCGGGCAACACGGTCATCGCCCTGTTGACCGCATTCGCCGCGATCACGATCATCATCGGCCTCGGCGACCGCGGAATGGACGGCGGCGCAGCCGATTCGCTTCGGAAACGGAAGCCGGGCACGTGGACGGTCGATGATCTCGACCGAGGTGATTCCCACGGCAAGCAGATCCGCGCCGAGGCGGGGCTCGGGCTGGTCTTCATCGTCGCCCTGGCAACGGTCCCGCTCATCCCGACGACCCTGCTCTACGTCGGTCACCTCAACGATGGGGAGACGTTCATCAACCCCGATCTCGGCGTCGGATGGCTGGTCGGCTACTGGGCGTTCCTCGCGCTCATGGCCGTGGTCGAGATCATCAAGTTCACGACCGCCTCGGCGAAACCGACCGTGGCCCTCTTCGGCGGAATCGTCGACCTCGCGATGGCTGTCTTCCTCACCATTGCGCTGCTCACTCAGCCGGTCCTCCACCCCGAGCTCACGAACACTGCGAACGCCGACATCCAGCAGATCATCACGGTCATCGCGATCTGGATCATCACCGTCTGGGACCAGGTGAGCACCTGGCGGATCTATCGCCGCAATCGTCGGTGAGTTTGTGCGATCGGGACGGCCACCAGCCGACCCGATCGCACAGCTGCTGAGAGATATCAGTCGCGGCGACTGGCGATGACCGTGAACTTCTTGTTCCGGGCCAGCTGCCGACTCGGTCCGATGATCGATTCGAGACGATCCCGGTAGCGCAGGTGCGAATTGAACACCGTGAGCACCTGCCCGCCCGGAGCCAGATGCTCGGCGGCCGCGGCCATGAGCGCCGCGGCCGTCTCGGTCTCGATGGCCGTCCCCTGATGGAACGGCGGATTGAGCAGGATGAGGTCGAATTCACCCAGTCCCGCGAGCGCCGGCTCCTCCGAGTCCGCGGCATCGCCGAGGATGACGTCGATTCCAACTCCGTTCGCCTCCGCTGTGGCCCTCGCCGAGGCGACCGCCGCCTTCGACACGTCGACGCCGAGTCCCGTATTCGCCCCCGAGGCTCGCATGGCCGCGGTGAGCAGCCAGCCGTTGCCGCAGCCGAGGTCGAGCACGGATTCCGGCGCTTCGTCGTCGAGCAGTACCAGCAGTGAGTCGATGAGCAGCTCCGAGCCCTCATCGCTCTTCGTCCCGGAGAAGCAGGCCCCATGTGCGCGGACTTCGAGCTCACCGACGCCGCGATGGGTGATCACCCCGCGGCGCGGGAATTCCGGCAGGCTCGGAGAGGACAGGGGGCGGCTGCCGATGATCATCCGGTGCTTGCCGACACCGGGCGAGACATCAACTCGGCCGAATCCGCGGGCGAGCTCCTTGTTGACGCCGCGGCTCATCGCATCGCTGCGGCCGATGACGATGACGGTGCTCACGAATGGCTGCAGTACCGAGATCGTCTCGGTGAGCGCATTCATCGCCTTCGGAGCGTTGACGACTGCCCACGTCTCCCCCACACCGAGCTCGGCCAGTCCCGCGATCTCACTGAGCTCGCTCACCGCCAGTACGGGGGCCGCTTCGGCACCGGCCTCTCCGGCGACTCCCGCGGATTCGCCGGCTCCGGCCAGGGACTCGACCGCCGCGGCCAAGGTCCGTGCCTCGTCGAGACGGTCGTTGTATGTGCATACCTGCGTCAGACGGCTGAGCAGGGTCGCCTGCAGACCGTGCGCATCGTCGACGAGGATGAGGTTCTCGGGGACCTCGGCTGAGAGTTCGGCGGAGACGAAGGTGCCTTCGGTGTCACGACCCGAGACGTCGAGGACTCCGAGCCGGCGACCGATGACGTAGTCGATGAGCATCCGCGCCTGCGGCAGACCGGGCAAGTCACTCAGCTGTGGGAATACCGCCAGCAGATCCCGGCTGCGGTGGGCGGCGGCAGAGTCGGAGGGCAGCAGGGAGGCGGACATTCGATCAGTCTAATCCGAGCGGACCGGTCGCCGCCTCATCGAGGGTGTGCCGCTCAGCCTTCGGCGTCGTGGTCGGTCTCGATGAGCTGCTTGAGGTTGGCCAATGCTTCGTCGGCTCCGTCACCCTCGGCGCGCAGAACGACCTTCTGACCGTATTCCGCGCCGAGGCCCATGAGGGAGAGCACACTGGCCGCGTCGAGGGCGTCCTCGGCCGGTTCGCCCTCCATGGCGATGGTGATCTCGAGGTCATAGTCTGCGGCGGCCTCCGCCAGCAGTGCTGCTGGACGGGCGTGCAGGCCTACGGTGCTTCCGACTGTTGCGATGGTCTCTGCCATGAGTTGTCCTTCCTGATCAGACCGGCCGTGGTTCGGCCCGCCCGGTGTTTCGGCATTTCCTGTTGGTGGTGTCTGTGGTGGTGCTGAGTATGTCACGGGGTCACTCGCCCGACGGCCGGACTCACAGGCCGAGCTCGTCGAGGATCGGCAGTTCGGCTCGCACCGCGGCCTTCGCCTCGCTCGGGCTGCGCGCCGCAAGTGCACTGCGGGCGATCTGCTGTGCCCGCTCCAGGGAGACACCGGACAGCACCTCGGCCACGGCAGGCAGAGCTCGGGGCGCCATGGACAGGCTGGTGACTCCGAGACCGACCAGCACGACGGCCAATGCCGGATCGGCTGCGGCCTCTCCGCACACGCCCACCGATTTCTCCGCCACAGCACCTTGGGCGGCGGTCATGCCGATGAGCTGCAGGACTGCCGGCTGCCACGAGTCGCTGAGTTCGGCCAGACCACCGAGCATGCGGTCGGAGGCCATGACGTACTGGGTCAGATCATTCGTGCCGATGGACGCGAACTCGACTTCGTCGAGGATGGCTGCCGCCTGCAGCGCTGCTGAGGGAACCTCGACCATGACACCAGCGGTGGGGAGTCCTGCCGCATGGACGAGTTCCGTGAACTGCCGGGCTTCCTCGGCGGTGGCGATCATCGGGGCCATGACGTGGACGGTCACCGGATGCTTCGAAGCGGCCAGCGCGATCGCCTCAAGCTGACGTTCGAGGACTCCCTGGGCCCGGCGGCTTGTCCGGAATCCGCGTACACCCAGGGCCGGGTTCGGTTCAGCGGCATCGGTGAGGAACGGCAGGGGCTTGTCGGCTCCGGCGTCGAGGGTCCGCACGACGACCTTGTGGTCGTCGAAAGCCGCGAACACCTGCCCGTAGGCTTCGGCCTGCTCTTCGACAGTGGGTTCGGTGTCGCGATCGAGGAAGCAGAACTCGGTGCGCAGCAGACCGACACCTTCGGCACCGGCGGCCGCCGCTGCCCGTGCCTGAGCGCCGTCTCCGACATTCGCACGCAGAGGAATCCGGGTGCCGTCGCTCAGGAGACAGGGTCCGGTGAATGACTGCAGCCGACCGGCCGTCTCTGTCCACGCCTCGACGAGGCCGGTCTCTGTCGCACCGGGTTCGGTGCGCAGGACGCCGGTACCGCCGTCGAGGAAGACCGGTGTGCCGTCGGTGACGTCGCGCACGCCGGCGGCTGCGACCACGGCGGGAATGCCCAGCGACCTGGCGAGGATGGCCGTATGGCTCTGCGGTCCACCCTCTGCGCAGACGAGTCCCACGACCAGCTCCGGGTCGAGTGTCGCGGTGTCGGCGGGAGCGAGATCCGTGGCGATGAGCACGAAGGGCTCGGCCGCGTGTGGAATGCCGGGGGCCGGCACTCCGCGCAGATGGGCGACGAGGCGGGCACGGACATCGAGGACGTCGGCTGCGCGTTCGGCCATATAGCCGCCGAGCCTTTCCAGCTGTGCAGCGGTTTCGGCGGCCACCGTCCAGATCGCGGTCTCCGCGTCGGTCTCAGGGAGGCGTTTGATCGCCGTCTTCACCAGAGTGGGGTCCTTGGCCATGAGGGCCGTGGCTTTGAGCACGTCGCGGGCGTCTCCACTGACGGTTTCCGCGCGCTCACGCAGTTCGGCGTGGACGGCGGCAGAGGCCTCCCGGATCCTGTTCGCCTCCGCTTCGGTATCGGCCGGGGCGGACTTCGCCACGGGTGCGGACACGGGGTCGGGCATGGTCAGCGCCGGGGCGATGACCCGTCCGGGTACGACTCCGATGCCTGAGAACTCTGCGGACATCCCCATTCCTTCCTGTCTTGCCTCTTCGGTGAGAGCGTTCAGACTCGTGTGGCGTCAGCGTTCGACGATACCGGTTCGGCCCGCTGGGCCTCGCCGGCCGACCCTGATCCGGTGGTCGAACCGGTCGACGCGGCTGCGGTTGCCGCCGGTGCGGACCGGTCGGCCGCCTCGGCGGGGCCTGCCGCTCCGCCCTTGCGGACGAGGATCTTGAGCGCGAGCACCAGCACGGCGCTGATGATCGTGCCGACGACGACGGAGAGCACGAACAGCAGGAACGAGTCGATGGCGAAGAAGACGAACACGCCGCCGTGCGGGGCTTGGCTGGTGACAGAGAAGGCCATCGTCATGCCGCCCGTGACGCCGGCGCCGACGACCGAGGCAGGGATCACGCGCAGCGGATCGGAGGCGGCGAAGGGAATCGCTCCTTCGGAGATGAACGCTGCGCCGAGCAGCCAGGCAGCCTTTCCGTTCTCCTTCTCCGCCTGGGAGAAGATGCGTGGACGGACGGCGGTGGCCAGCGCCATGGCCAGGGGCGGAACCATTCCGGCGGCCATGACCGTGGCCATGATCTCCCACGGAACCGGGTTGTCGACGGAGCCGGCGGCGAGGCCGGCGACGGCGAACGAATAAGCGACCTTGTTGACGGGTCCGCCCAGATCGACGGCCATCATCGCTCCGAGGATGAGCCCGAGGACGACGGCGGCGGATCCGGTCATCGAGCTCAGCCAGCTGTCGAGACCCTTGGTCAGGGCGCTGATCGGTCCACCGAGGACCATGAACATCAGGCCCGAGGAGACGAGGGAGGCGACCAGCGGGATGATGACGACGGGCATGAGTCCGCGCAGCCACCTCGGTGCGGCGAAGGAGCCGATCCAGTGGGCGATATAGCCGGCGAGGAGTCCGCCGATGATGCCGCCGATGAACCCAGCGCCCATGAGCACGGCGACGGCGCCGACGGTGAAACCGGGAGCGATTCCGGGGCGGTCGGCGATGCCATAGGCGATGTATCCAGCCAGGGCGGCGACGAGGAAGCTCATCGACAGGTTGCCGATCTGGAAGGCCACGGCGCCCAAGTAGGCCCCGACGGGTCCAAGTGCCAGGTCACCGTATTCTGTGGGCAGGTTCCACAGGGAGTTGCCCAGGACGATGTCCTCGGCGTAGTCGGGGATGTCGAATCCGCCGAGGAGGAACCCCAGTGCCATGAGCAGACCGCCAGCGGCGACGAAGGGGATCATGTAGCTGACACCGGTCAGCAGCACGCGTTTGAGGTGGGCGCCGATGCTTTCGCGAGAGTTTCCTGCCGAGGACGATTCGTCGTCCGCGGCGGCGTGAGCGGCGGCCAGCCGGCGGCCGTTGGGGGCGTCCGCCTCGGCGAGGGCCTTGCGGATGAGTCCCTGCGGATCGTCGATTCCGGCCTTGACGGGCACCTGCACATAGGGTTTGCCGGCGAAGCGGGCCTTGTCGCGGACGTCGACGTCGACAGCGAAGACGACGGCATCGGCGGCGTCGATGACGGACTGGTCGATCGGGGTCGTTCCGCTCGACCCCTGGGTCTCGGTGACGACGTCGACGCCCATATCGGATCCGGCCTGGACGAGGGCGTCGGCGGCCATATAGGTGTGGGCGATTCCCGTCGGGCAGGCCGTGACGGCGACGACGCGACGGGGACGATCAGGGGTTGCGGGGGCTTCGTCGGACGAGGCCGCTGTGGTGGCGGCTGCGACCGGGGCGGCCGAGGCGGCCTCGGTGGTGGTCGTCTCTTTCTCTGCCTCGCGAAGGCCGAGCGCGGTCTCGACGAGATCGACGACGTCCTGCTCGGTCGCGGCCGCGCGCAGGGAGGCGACGAAGTCCTTCTTCACCAGGGAGCGGGCGAGCTTCGACAGCAGGGCGAGGTGGTCCTTGCCGGCGCCGTCGGGGGCGGCGATCATGAACACGAGATCGGCGGGACCGTCCTTGGCTCCGAAGTCGACGGGCGGGTCGAGCCGGGCCATCGCCAAGCTCGGCGTGGTGACCGCCTCGGTGCGCGCGTGCGGGATGGCGATGCCTCCCGGAACACCTGTCGGGGTCTTCTCTTCGCGGGCGATCGCCGCGGCTGCGAGTCTTTCAGCGGAGCTCGCGCGGCCCTGATCGGCGACGGCAGTGGCCAGGGCGCGGATGACAGCGGACGACTCCGTCCCCTGATCCGCGTCGAGGACCACCAGTTCTGTTGTGATGAGCGATGTCATCGTGCCTCCTCGGCTTCAGGGGCTGTGCCCTTGTGCTGATGTGGGTGTGAAAGTTCGTCGGTCAGAGCAGTTTCAGGCAGGGCCGTCACGGTCACACCGTCTGTGTGAGCGTCTGCCGCACTGGGCACCCCGGTGCCGCGCAGCCGCGCGGCAGCGGCGCCATAGGCGACGGCTCGGGCCAGTGCCTCACCTTGTCCGCAGCCGTCGGTCAGTCCCAGCAGGTAGCCGGCCAGTGTGGAGTCGCCTGCACCGACGGTGCTCACGACGTCCATCGGCGGATGCTGGGCATGCCAGGCGGTCTCGGGCAGAGCGAGAACCGCCCCTCCGGCACCCAGGGTCGCCAGTATCGAACGAGGCCGAGGCCCGGCGGCTGCGAGCAGAGTCGATGTAGCGCGGGCGGTGAGCTGCGGTGAGGCTTCCAGCCGGTCGGCGATCTCGAACAGCGCAGCAGCATCGAGGACCTGATCGTCGTCGCGGAGTCCGGCGGCCTGCAGCAGCCCTGCGGCGCCGAGGAGTTCGGCGAGCTCTTCGGCGTTCGGCTTGATGAGATCCGGTGATGCCTGCAGCGCTGCGGCCAAGGGACCGCCGGAGGTGTCGACGGCGATCAGCGGCGGTTCGGCGAGTTCGCGGATGCGGTCGATGGCGCGAGCGTAGAAGTCGTCGTCGACGCCCGGCGGCAGCGACCCGGCCAGGACGACCCAGTCCGCGCCGGCGGCCAGGCCTGCCACGAGATCGAGCAGATCGGTCTGGCTTTGCGGGCTGAGAGGTGAGCCGGGTTCGTTGATCTTCGTTGTCGTGCCATCGGGCTCGGTGACGGTGATATTGGACCGCAGCGGTGTGCCGGTGGGAACGGAGCGGTGCGCCAGCCCGATCGCATCGAGGCCGGTGAGCACGGGATCGTCGCCGTCTCCGGGCAGAACAGCCAGGGTCTTCCGGTCTGCGGCTGCCACTGCGCGGGAGACGTTGACGCCCTTGCCGCCGGGCTGCTGTCCGGCCCAGGCCGCTCGCTGCACTTGGCCGCGGAGGACGGGGCCGGGCAGTTCGATGGTCCGGTCGAGGCTCGGGTTCGCTGTCAGGGTGAGGATCATGGTGTGACGACCTCGACTTCCGCGGTCTCGAGGTGGGTCGACATCGGCTCTGTGGGCGCAGTGTCGGTGAGGAGGATATCGATCTGGTCCAAGGCCGCGAAGCGGACGAGGGAGACGGCGCCGAACTTCGCTGAGTCGGCGAGCACGACGACCTTGCGGCCGGAGTTCACGAAGGCCGACTTCGTCGCCGCCTCATCGTGGTCGGGGGTGGAGACGCCGTCGTCGCTGAGTCCGTTGGTGCCGAGCACGGCGAGGTCGACTCGGTGTTCGTCGATGGCCGCGATCGTCTGCGGTCCGACCATGGCACGGGTGACGGGCCGGAACCGGCCGGGGAGGACGAAGATCTCGATGCCGGGCGCTCCGGCCAGACTGTCGATGGTGGACAGGGAGTTCGTGATGACACGCAGCTGTCGCGGTGTCTGTCCGGCAACGAGGCGGCCATGGGCTTCGTCGGCGATCGCGCGGGCGAAGGCCGCGCAGGTCGTGCCGCCGTCAACAGAGATGCTCATCGTCTCCTCAAGCAGGCTCAGCGCGGACCGGGCGATCTCGGTCTTCTCATCGAGATTGTGGATCTCGCGATCGTCGAAGGTCGGCTCTTCGAGGCTGTGCGCACGGCAGGGCACTGCTCCCCCGTGGACGCGTTGGAGGGCTCCGGCCTTCTCGAGAGCGGCAAGGTCACGGCGGACGGTTTCCGTGGTGATGTCGAAATCGGCAGCCAGATCGGTGACATTGACCCGGCCCGCTTCGCTGACCAGATCAGCGATGCGTCGTTGCCGTTCTTCAGCGAACACGTCCGGCCCTTTCCTTCGCGTGGCTCGTCAGTGGTGCGGACGAATTGCCACGTGGTTATCTGTTGGTTTGACCGATCTTATGACGCTATTCACAAACCGTCAATCATATTCCAACACATATCCACTCGTTCCAACATCGCGCTCTGATAGAAGGTGGGAGCGCCGGCCCGAGCACCGGCGCAAACAAAACGAGTGCCCCAGAACTCAGCGTTCTGGGGCACTCGTCGTACGCGGTCGCGGCGGGCCGCCTCGGTGATGGGATCAGCCGGCGATCAGCTCAGCTTCCGATGCGCTTGTACGCCGAGGAATGGGCGTTGTCGATCGTCGAGTGCTTGCGGTTGTCGTGCATGAACAGCACGGCGACGAGGCCGACGATCGCGATGGCGACGACGTAGATGGCGAACCAGGTGCCGAGCCCGGCATTGCGGAACCACAGAGCGACGTACTCGGCGGATCCGCCGAAGAGCGAGTTGCCGATCGCGTAGGTGAAGCCGACTCCGATGCCGCGGATGTGGGCGGGGAACATCTCGGCCTTCACGATTCCGGAGATGGAGGTGTACATGCTGATGAACGCCATGGCGATGACGATGAGGATGCCGGCGGTGACCATCGACTGGGACTTGCCGATCATGGATAGCAGCGGGATCGGCAGGGCGATCATGCCGATGACGAAGATGAGCATGTTGTTCTTGCGGCCGATCTTGTCCGAGATCTTTCCGGCGATGGGCTGCATGACGACGAAGATGAGCAGGCAGACCGTCATCAGGTCGGCGATGGAACCCTTGTTGAAGGTTTCCTCGCCGGGGGTTCCTTCGTTCTGCAGCAGCAGGAACTTCTGCATGTACGTTGTGAAGACGTAGAACACGAGCGAGCCGACGCAGGTGATGCCGAGGACGACGAAGAACGAGCGAGGATGGCGCAGGACTTCGCGGAAGCTTCCGGAATTCTCGTTCTCGCGGGTCTCGGTCGAGGTGGTCTCCTCGAGCCCGCGGCGCAGCCACAGCGAGACGACGGCGGCCGCGGCACCGATGACGAAAGGCAGACGCCACCATCCGCCCTCGATCTGATCTGTGCCCAGGGTGTGGGTCATGACCACGGCGAGCAGGCTTGCCAGCAGCTGACCGCCGATGAGGGTGACGTACTGGAACGAGGAGTAGAAGCCGCGCTTGCCCTCGGTGGCGACCTCGGACATATAGGTGGCGGTCGCACCGTACTCGCCGCCGACGGCCAGGCCCTGGATCATGCGCACAAGCAGCAGCAGGATGGCCGCCCAGGATCCCGCCGTGGCGCTCGTGGGCAGTATCGCCATGCACAGCGAACCGGCGCACATGAGCAGAATCGAGATGAGCATGGAGTTCTTGCGACCGATGCGGTCAGCGGCGCGGCCGAAGACGTATCCGCCGATGGGGCGCATGAGGAAGCCGACGAAGAAGACGCCGGCGGACTGCATGAGCGAGAGGGTCGGATTGCCTTCGACGAAGAACTGTTCAGCGAAGTAGACGCTGAAGAAGGCATAGATGTAGAAGTCGAACCATTCGACGAGGTTGCCCGACGAGGCCGCGAATATCGACTTGATCGTCTGCCATTCGGATTTCTGTTCGCCTGTGCCAGCGGTCGCGCTGCGTGCGCCCGTGCTGCCGGGATGCTGATTCGATTCGGTCACTGAGACTGCTTTCTGTCCTGTTGAAATTCTGTCGACAACGCCGACCACCTTACTGCTCGGCCGGATCAACCGCCGAGTCGGTCAGTATTCGATCATCCGTTCTGTGGCGAAGCTCTCAGACGCCCGGGCGGGTTTCCGACTCCGCGGACCGGACCGCGACCCGTTCGAACAGGGCAGATGTGCTACAAATTGAGGGAGCTTCGTCCAATGTCGCACCAGGAGAGATCATGACAGTCCTCGTCGGTTATTCCCCCTCGCCCGAAGGCAGGGCCGCTGTCGAATTCGGCATCGAGCAGGCCCGCGCATTCGACGACGTCCTCGTCGTGCTCAATGCCGGAATCGGCGAGACTCCCGACGAACGCGGTGTGGCCACGAGCAAGGACATCGAGGAGCTCAAAGAGACGCTGCAGAGCTCCGAGGTCTCTCACGAGATCCTCCAGTTCCTCCGCGGCAACGATCCCGTCGAGGAGCTCCTGGCCCTCGCCGAGGCGACCGCCGACACCCGCATGATCGTCATCGGATCGCGTCGCCGCTCCCCCGTCGGCAAACTCATCATGGGCTCGACGGCACAGCGGATCATCCTCGACTCCGACGTCCCCGTCGTCTCCGTCAAGGTCGACCGTCGGAAGAAGAAGTAAGGCGCGCGCCGGTTCGCTGGAACGAGAATGCCCCGCACTGTCGTCAGTGCGGGGCAATTTCAATGGGATCGCTGCTTGGGTCGGCGTTCAGCCGGGCCCGCAGTCGGTCCGCCGACCGACTTCAGTCATCAGCGCGAACCGGTGCGTCCCATGCGTCCAGGTCGGATTCGCTCCAGTCGCCGTAGGTCGGATTGGGTAGGACGATCCATTCGGTGCCGAACTTCGCACGGTTCTTCTCCACCAGTTCCCTCTGCTCGTCGACGGACGCATCCGCGAATGCGCCATCGAAATCGTGCAGGGTGTCACCGAGCTGCATGAGCAGGGTATGGTTCGCCTCGACCTTCGCACGCCGTTCATCCTTCGGCGGGCCAAGCAGCATCACGTGTTCGTCATCGGCCTGGGGCAGGCCCAACTTGGCAATGGCTTCGACATTCTTCGCCCGATTCTCTTCCGTCCGGTCCGAGACGTAGTAGATGTCGACTCCGAGCTGGTCGGCATGTTCGAAGAATTCCAACGCACCGGGGATCATTGTCGGCTCCCCGTTCTGCTCCCAGTCGTCCCAGGTGTCCCAGCCGCTGAAGTCATGGCACTTGGCGATATCACGGGCCAGCAGCTTCGAATTGTCGATGGCAGTCTCGTCGAGGTCGGTCATGATAGCCAGATCTTCCCCGTCCGGGGCCTTGGAAACGGCCTTGTCGAGCTGACGCGCAGCCATCTCATAGGTCTGTCCCTGCAGTGCCATCGCCTCAGCGCTCTGCTGCTGCCACTTCACACCCATGGTGTAGGCCGAGACGTCGCAGTCATCCGCCGCTTCGTCGCCCGATACCGGACCCGAATTGAGGATGTATCCGATCACCCCGACGATGAGCACGAGCAGAATCGTCAGGGCAGGAACGAGGGCTTTCTTCATTCATCTTCTTTCTTCAGTGTTATTCTCTGCGGACAATTGTCAATTAAGGCAGGTATCAGCCGTCGTGGCTGGCACGGCCGCTCGACGGTTCCGCAGCCTGGGAGCGTCGGATCAGTCCCCGACGATGGCGGCGACGAGGGCGTCGACGTCCTCTCGTGTCGTGTCGAAGGCGCACATGAGGCGGACGATGTCCTTCTCCAACGGCCAGTCCGCGAAGGCGAACTTCTGCCGGGCGCGGGCGGCCACCTCGGCGGGCATACGGACGAAGACGACATTCGATTCGACCTTCTGCACGATCTCGACTCCGGGGATCTTGTTGCCCGCGACCGCCTCGGCGAGTGTGCCGGCAAGGTATATGGCCATCTCATTGGCCCGGGTGGCCGAGGTGCGCCACAGATCGCCTTCGTAGAGGGAATTGAGCTGCGCGGAGAGGAAGCGCATCTTCGAGGCCAGCTGCAGGTTCATCTTGCGCAGGAAGCGCATGCCGTGGCCGATGTCGGGGTTGAGGACGACGACGGCCTCCGCGCCGAGCAATCCATTCTTCGTCCCGCCGAGGCTGATGATGTCGACGCCGACCGACGTCGTGATATCGCCGAGTCCGACACCGAGGAAGGCCGCCGCGTTGCCGAGTCGGGATCCGTCGATGTGGAGGATCATGTCGTTCTTGTGCGCGGTGGACGCGATCGCCGCGATCTCGTCCGGGGTGTAGGTCGTGCCCCATTCGGTCGATTGCGAGATCGACACGGCCAGCGGCTGCGCGTTGTGCTCATGACCGCGGCCGATGATCGCACCGGTGATGGCCTCGGGAGTGAGTTTGCCGTTCTCGGTGTCAGCACCGATGATCTTGAGTCCGCCGACCTTCTCCGGCGCCCCGGTTTCGTCGTAGTTGATATGCGCCGAGGCGGCCGTGATCACCGCCGCCCACCGCGGCAGCGCCGACTGCAGGGCCAGCACGTTGGCGCCGGTGCCGTTGAAGACGGGGAACGCCCGTGCCTCGGGTCCGAAATGGTGGGCCATGATGCCGTGGAAGCGAGCCGTCCACGGGTCACCGCCGTAGCCGGGCGTGTGGCCGACGTTGGCCTCGGCGATGGCCGCGAGCACCTCGGGGTGGACACCGGCCCAGTTGTCCGAGCCGAAGTTGCGCGGGTGCGCCTCGGGGCTGTTGTCGACGGGCGGCGCGGCGGTGCCGGTGTTGGGGAGGGTGTCCGCGGGGTTCGTCGACTGCGCCGTCTGATCAGATGTCTGGGAGTTCACGATCTCAGACTAGTACGTGGACCGCGACGAGTGCAGTGCAGTCCGGGCACGCTAATCACCGGCGGTTGTACTCAACGCCGGGGATTGCGCTCGTCACCGTCGGCCGTCGTCATCATCCGCTGTCTCTGGACCTGGGCGATGGCTTCGGCCCGTTGGAACCCGTTGCCCCCATTGTCGACGTGCACCACCGTCGCACCGGTCCACCGGCAGTCGACCGCCGACGCTCGAGTCCAGAATTCGTCCCAGTTCTCGAGCTTCCAACGATCACGCGAGAGCCCGCGAGCTTCCACTCTCCGGCGCACGGACTCTCCGTCGACAGCTACTCGCACGACGATCCACTCCGCATCCGGCCACTCGTGCGCACCGGCGTTGGCTGTGAGGAAGTCGGCGTCTGGCAGGTACCGGCCGAAGGGTGCATCGAGGACGACGCTGTGCCCCAGACGCAGATTGTCCCCCGCGATCGCCAACAGCGTCTGATATTCGAGGTCCATCACCCGGTCCTGATAGACAGGGTTGTCGTCACGCCCAGCTGGATCGGTGCCTGCAATCTCGAGGAGAGCCTCGGTGAGTGGCCCGCAGACCACGTCCTTATCGAGGAAGGCGGCCCCGAATTCGGCGGCAAGAGCCTTGCTCACGCTCGACTTCCCACTGCCGGCAGGACCGATGACGATGAAGATCTGCGGCCGCTGTGACTGGCTCAATGCGCCTCCCGGCTGCGGTCCTTGACGAAGAAACCATAGGAGATCGCACCGACGATGAGCAGAATCGCGCCGACGAGGAAGACCGAGTTGAAGTTCCCCGTCGTGTCGACGAGCCAACCGGTGACGACCGGGGCGAGGGCCGCGCCGATGAAGCCGCCGAAATTCTGGATCGCACCGAGGGAGGCAACCTGTTCGCTCGGCGCCACATCCGAAGCCAGCGTCCACAGGCAGCCGATGGGCACCTGGGAGAAGAAGTAGCCGAGGCTGAGGAGCGCGATGATCAGCGGCACGTTGTCGAGGTAGGCCGTTGGGAACACCGAGGCGGCTGCGAGGACCGCTCCGCCGACGATCGGCACCTTCCTGGCCACAATTGCGGGGCTGCCCCGACGGATGAGGACTCCGGAGAACCACCCGCCGGTGAGCACGCCGAGGACGCCCATGAGGAAGGGCAGCGCGGCGAGCCATCCGGTCTCCTGCAGGCTGAACCCGAGGTCAGTCTCGATGTAGCTCGGCAGCCAGGTGAGGTAGACCCAGACCGTGTAGAAGATGCCGAAGGCGCCGATGATCATGAAGTAGGTGTTCGGCTTGGTGAACAGCGTTCCCCAACCGACCTTCTCAGCTCCTTCGACAACGGTGTCAGCCTCGGCCGTTGTGGCCTCATCAAGCTGTTCAGCGATCTCATCGGCGGAGGCATCTGCAGAGTCGTCACCTTTGAGAATGTGTTCCTCACGCAGCGTCGGATCCCGGTAGATGCGCAGCCAGATCAGCATGACGATGATGCCCAGGGCACCTACGACGATGAACATCCCGCGCCAAGACATGGTGAGCAGCAGGAAGGTCAACAGCGGCGGGGCCAGGGCATTGGCGATCTGAGAGCCCGTGTTGACGAGTGCGATGGGGAATGCGCGTTCCTTGGCAGAGAACCACCGTTCGTTGACCTTGAGCCCGGCAGTGAAGAACGGAGACTCGGCGACGCCGAGCGCGACTCGAAGTGCGTAGAGCAGGCCGAAGGAGTTCGCGGCCGCAGTGACCATACCGACGAGCGACCAGGCCCCGGAGGCGAAGGCGAACATCTTCTTCGCCCCGAACTTGTCCACGAGGTAGCCGGCCGGAAGATTGGCGATCGCATACGGCCAGGAGAACGCCGAGAGCAGCAGGCCCATCTGGGTGGCACTGAGATCGAACTCCTCGGCGATGGTGGAGTTGCCGATGCTCAGCGTCGACCGGTCGAGGTAGTTGACGATTCCGCCGATGACGAGGAGGGCGACGAAGATCCATCGGATCCGGCGCGGGTTGCTTGTCTTCGCCGTGCGGCGGGGGCTGGCCACGGCGCTCATCCCTGATCTCCGCGTCCGCGCGCCGAAGCGATGGCCGCGAGCATAGTGCGGGCAGCGGTGGTGACGTCACCGTAGTCTCCGCTGCTGCGGGCCGCCTTGGTCACTGAGCTGCCGACGCCGATCGCCGCGGCACCCGCGTCGATCCACTCCGAAACGTTCTCGGGGGTCGCGCTGCCTGCGGGCAGGATCGGCGCTTGGGCCAAGGGGGCGCGGACGGTCTTGAGATATCCGGGACCCGAGATCTCGGTCGGGAACAGTTTGACGATGTCAGCACCGGCGCTGAGGGTGTCGACCACCTCGGTGGGGGTGAACGCACCGCTGATGCTCACCGCCTGGTAGCGGTTGGCGACCTCGAGCATCCCGCTGTCGAGGTTCGGGCTCACGAGCATCTGCGCACCCGCCTCGATGCAGCTGTAGGCCGACTGCGCGTCAAGGACGGTTCCTGCTCCGATGACGACGCCCTGAGCGGAGTACTCTTCGCTCAGCGCTGTGATGATGCGCTTGGCGCCGGGCACCGAGAGCGTGATCTCAAGGGCACGGATTCCGCCGGCGATCGCCGCATGGGCGACGGCGAGTGCTTCGTCTTCGGAATCGAGTCGGATGATGAGCACGGCTCCGGTGTCATGGATGGCTCGGAGGGCCTCGAACTTCGTTAACATATTCACGCACGCTATCACATATATTCACATGTCTTGGGAATCGATGTGAACATGTGTGCATTGTTGGTACTCTGGAATCGTGCCCCCACATCCGAAGCCCTCCGCCCCGCTGATTCCCGATCAGCGACAGCACGAGATCGTCGAGCTGCTCCGTGCCTCCGTGGCGCTCAGCGTGCGTGAACTCACCGAGACGATGAACGTCTCGCATATGACGGTGCGCCGCGATATAGCGGCACTCGAAGAGGCGGGTCTGGTCGAATCGGTCCCTGGGGGCGTCCGGCTGATCGGCTCTCCGCGCCAGCAGACACCCGTAGAGCGGGCACCGCGCACCGAGCTCGAGACGCCGGCGAAGCAGGCGATCGCTCGAGCGGCCGCCGCTCATGTCCGTCCGGGTTCGACGGTCTTCCTCGATGCCGGGACCACCTGCGAAGCGATCGTCGAACGCCTCCTGACGATCAGCGGTATCACCGTCGTGACCAACGACTTCCTGTCGGCCATGCGGCTCATGGCCGAAAACGTCATGGCGATCCACACCGGCGGCACCATCGACAGCAACAGCGGCTCCTCGAGCGGCCCCCTGGCAGCTGCGACACTGGACGCGCTGTCGATCGACGTGGCCTTCCTCAGCGCTGGCGCCTGGGACCTCGCCCACGGGCTGACCACCTCGGAGACAGACAAGCTCACCCTCAAACGCGCGGCGTATCAGGCGGCGGAGCGCACGATTCTAGTAGCCGATTCGTCGAAGTTCGGCACTCATGCCAGGTTCAGGGCCCTCAACCTCGACGAACTCGACCTCGTCATCACCGATGGCCGTCTGCCCGAGAAGGAACGCACCCGCCTCGAGGACTCCGGAATCCACCTCGAGTACGCCTGAGACCTGCGCTCCTCGGGCATCACCCCCCGGCAGCTCCACAGACTCCCGTTGCACCGGGGTGTTCCGCCGCCGCCGAGACGAATTGTGCCGAATGCGGCGTTCTGCCTTCAACGGTGTGGGGCGCTCCCCACAAGTGAGGTTTGCTCCCGGTCCGGCTCAGTGCCGGAAGCAACGGGCACGAACCGATCAGGCACGGGCCGACATTCCGGTCCGAACGCTCTCGGTCCGGATGAACACGGCCCGAACACACAACAGCGCGCCAGGAGTGCCTCCGTACATCACTTCTGACGTACGTGGGCACCTCTGGCGCGCTGGTCTCAGCCTCGACCGGACCGTGCCGGTGTCAGCCTCGGCCGGTTCGCACTGGGACTCAGCCGAGGAGTCCGCGCATGAGCTCGGCGGTCTCGGTCGGGGTCTTGCCGACCTTGACGCCTGCAGCCTCGAGGGCTTCCTTCT
This sequence comes from Brevibacterium permense, assembly GCF_013280495.1. Taxonomy (GTDB): domain Bacteria; phylum Actinomycetota; class Actinomycetes; order Actinomycetales; family Brevibacteriaceae; genus Brevibacterium; species Brevibacterium permense. Next base: position 588,580 of record NZ_JABSSX010000001.1, on the reverse strand, counting down.
TGGCCTGAGCGGTTCCCGAGGAGCCGGAGACGATGGCGCCGGCGTGGCCCATGGTCTTGCCCTCGGGAGCGGTGAAGCCTGCGACGTAGCCGACGACCGGCTTCGTCACGTTCTCCTTGATGAAGGCGGCTGCGCGCTCTTCGGCGTCTCCGCCGATCTCGCCGATCATGACGATGGCTTCGGTCTCCGGGTCGGCCTCGAATGCTTCGAGCGCATCGATGTGCGTGGTGCCGATGACCGGGTCTCCGCCGATGCCGATGGCCGTCGAGAAGCCGAGGTCACGCAGCTCGTACATCATCTGATAGGTCAGGGTGCCGGACTTCGAGACGAGGCCCAGCTTGCCCTTCTTCGTGATGTTGGCCGGGATGATGCCGGCCAGCGACTCACCGGGGGTGATGATGCCCGGGCAGTTGGGTCCGATGATGCGGGTGGCGTTTCCGGCCGCCTGCGCACGGGCCCAGACCTCTGCCGAGTCCTGCACCGGGATGCCCTCGGTGATGATGACGAGCAGACCGATCTTGGCGTCGATGGCCTCGATCGCGGCGTCCTTGGAGAACGCCGGCGGCACGAAGGCCACGGACACGTCGGCACCAGTGGCTTCCATCGCCTCAGCCACGGTTCCGAAGACGGGGAGTTCGACCTCGTTGCCGGCCTGGTCGTTGTGCTTCACAGTGGTGCCGGCCTTGCGGGCGTTGACACCGCCGACGACGTTCGATCCGGCGGCGAGCATGCGGGCGGTGTGCTTCGAGCCCTCTCCGCCGGTGATGCCCTGGACGATGATCTTCGAATCGGAATTCAGGAAGATAGACATTGTTGTAAAGACCTTTCCTTACTTGGCAGCAGCCAGTTCGGCGGCCTTGTCGGCTCCACCGTCCATCGTGTCAGTGAGCGTGACGAGCGGGTGCGCGGCCTTCTGCAGGATGGCGCGTCCCTCTTCCACGTTGTTGCCGTCGAGGCGGACGACGAGCGGCTTGGTGGCCTGGTCGCCGAGGATCTCGAGGGCCTTGACGATGCCGTCGGCCACGGCGTCACAGGCGGTGATTCCGCCGAAGACATTGACGAAGACGGACTTCACCTGATCATCACCAAGGATGACGTCGAGTCCGTTGGCCATGACCTCGGCCGAGGCGCCGCCTCCGATGTCGAGGAAGTTCGCGGGCTTGACGCCGTTGTGGTTCTCACCTGCGTAGGCGACGACGTCGAGGGTCGACATGACCAGTCCTGCGCCGTTGCCGATGATTCCGACCTCACCGTCGAGCTTGACGTAGTTGAGGTCGAGCTTCTTGGCCTTGAGCTCGAGCGGGTTCTCTGCGCTGATGTCGCGCAGCTCCTCGTGCTCCTTGTGGCGGAAGTCGGCGTTGTCGTCGAGCGAGACCTTGCCGTCGAGGGCGATGATGTCACCGGCACCGGTCTTGACCAGCGGGTTGACCTCGACCAGGGTGGCGTCTTCCTTCTCGAAGACGGTCCACAGGCTGGTCAGCACGGGGGCGACCTTCGCGGCGGTCTCGGCATCGAAGCCGGCCGCCTCGGTGATCTCTGCTGCCTTGGCATCGTTGATGCCGTCGATGGCGGAGACGGGGATCTTGGCGAGCGCTTCCGGACGTTCCACGGCCAGCTGCTCGATCTCCATGCCGCCTTCCTTCGAGCACATGGCCAGATAGGTGCGGTTGGACCGATCGAGAAGGACGGAGAAGTAGTACTCCTCAGCAATGTCGGCACCCTCGGCGATCATCACCTTTTCGGTGATGTGGCCCTTGATGTCGAGTCCCAGGATTTCCTTGGCGCGCGCCTCGGCTTCATCGGGGTTCTTGGCGACCTTGACGCCGCCGGCCTTGCCACGGCCGCCGATCTTGACCTGCGACTTGACGACGACGACACCGCCGCCAAGATCTTCGGCTGCCTTCTTCGCTGCTTCTGGCGTCGTCGCGACCTGGGCCTTGAGCACGGGCACTCCGTGCTTCTCGAACAGGTCACGTGCTTGATACTCGAAAAGATCCACGTGTTTTCCTTCGTTTCTGCTGCCGGGTGGTTGGCCCCTGCAGGTTCGTTGACGGATGCAACAACCAAGGACAACCATATTCCCAAACGCACCCGTCCATCCAAACCTGCAGGTTAAACGGACCCTGAGAGTAAGGAATCTCTCGTCAAAAAGTATCTTTGCTCTCAAGATTCTTGATATGGACGTAAAATCGATTCATGGACGAAGTGGATCGAATAGTCGCAGCCTGGCGACGTGAGCGTCCGGATCTCGACGTCTCCCCGATGGAGATCCTCTCCCGAGTCTCGCGGCTGGCCAGGCAGTTGGACCTGGCACGGAAGGCGAGCTTCTCCGACTACGGAATCGAGGGATGGGCCTTCGACGTGCTCTCCGCCCTCCGCCGAGCCGGTGAGCCCTATCAGCTCTCCCCCTCGACCCTGCTGCAGGAGACGCTTGTCACGAGCGGCACCATGACCAATCGCATCGACCGCCTCGTGGCTCGCGGATGGGTGGAGCGTCGCCCCGATCCGGGTGATCGCCGCGGAGTGCTCGTCCACCTCACCGACAGCGGCCGCGCCACCGTCGACTCCGCCCTGGCGGACCTGCTCGTGAAGGAGCGCGAGATCCTCAGCGGCCTCACCCCCGCCGGCAGCCGCAAGCTCGCCGGACTTCTGCGCGAGCTGTCCACCGGCTTCGACGGCGGCGAAGACTGAACCCACTCCGAGTCCGGTCACACCTGCCCAACCACAGACACGGACACACGAAACCCACCCGAACCCCGATGACGAGGACCCAGCCATGAACGACGACCTCACGAATTTCACCGGTGCACAGCCACCTCGGCGAGAGCCCATCCACGGTCATTACGTCGATCTCGAACCCCTCGATCCAGCCGTCCACGGCGATGATCTGTTCGCTGCGGTCTCAGTTGCCGACGGGATCGAGGAGCGGTTCCGCTACCTGCCGCAGTCTCCGCAGACCGAACGCAGCGACTTTGATTCCTGGATCGCCGAGGCGGCCACGTCGTCCGATCCCCTCTTCTTCGCCGTCGTGGACCGATCCACCGGTCGAGCCGAGGGGCGGCAGGCACTGATGCGCATCGACACCGCCAACGGGGTCATGGAGATCGGGCACATTCTCTGGGGTCCGGCGCTGCGGCGGACGCGAGCAGCCACCGAGGCGCTCTTCCTCTGCGCCGATCTCGCCTTCGCCTCCGGTTTCCGACGGTTCGAGTGGAAGTGCGATGACGCGAACGCCCCGTCGAAGGCCGCTGCCGAACGCTTCGGGTTCACCTTCGAAGGAGTGTTCCGGCAGCACCTCGTGTACAAGGGCCGCAACCGCGACACCGCGTGGTTCTCGATCATCGACAGCGAATGGCCGGTGCTGCGATCGGCGTATGAGCAGTGGCTCGACGAAGCGAACTTCGATGCCGTGGGTGGCCAGCGGCAGAGCCTGCGCGAACTCATCGCCGCTGCCCGGAGCTGAGCCTCTTCCCATGCACGAGGCGGGCCCGTCCGCCGATCTGCCACTTCCCCGTTCGCCCGGCCACCGCGCGTCCCAACGGGTGTGGGCCCGGTCTCGGATTAGGCTGAGGGCAGGGCCGGCAGCGCTGGCCCTCGTCCCGCCCGAACTCCGACGAGACCTCGAGGAACCATGCGACTTCGCCCCCTTGCCCTGCTGTCCGCCGCTGCGCTGCTGGCCACAACGACGGCCTGCGTGTCGACTCCCGATGAGACCCGGCCCCAGCCGCGCCCCTCGGTGAGCAAAGAAGAGGTCACTCCGATCGAGACGCCAGACGATGCACCGAAGGTGTCCATCGTCGATTCCTCGCCAGGTGGGGCGAAGGACACCGACCCGCTGTGGCAGGGCCTCGCCGAGGCGGCCGAGAAGAAGACCGAGGCCTACCTCAAGGTCTACGTGCACACCGGCAACCCGGAAGTCCCCGACTCCGGCGAGACGACCGTGACCGCCGACAGCCCAGACAGCGTCAGCGTCACCGTCGACGCGAAGAACGTCGACGACGGTGCCTCCCCGTTCCTGCTCATCCACGGCACTTTCGAGGTCGAAGAGATCGGCAACTCGGCCTACACCCTCAAGACCGTCGATGACGAAGATATCCCCGAGCTCGACCCGAAGGGCCCGGATGACGAGGAGCGCTGCACCGCCGATGACGCCCAGGACCGCATCGGCCTGGCCGCCGACGACCTCGCCGAGGATCCCGGTCGTCGCGAGGAGTTCCGCCAACAGTGGGGCAGTTCGCCGCGCGTGTGGTGGGGCATCCAGATGACCGCTATCAGCCTCGGCGAAGAGGGCGGAGTCGCCGGCGACTACCTTACCGAAGCCTGCGGAGAGTTCCTCCAGTAATCTCTGGGCACTCCTCGCCTCGGTGCGTTTTAAGTGTGCGCAGATTGCCACTCTGAGGCCCGTTTTGGGCAATCTGCACACACTTAACGCCTACCAACGGTCAACCGGCGGCGTCGCCACCGGGCGTTCTGCGTGCGACGATGAGTTCATGAAGATCGCTGTCATCGGAGCTGGAATCGGCGGGCTCTCGGCGGCCGTGGGACTGCAGAGGACCGGCGCCGGGGTCACCGTGTTCGAACGTGCCCCCGAACTGAGGGCCGGTGGTTCGGGACTGTCGATCTTCGCCAACGGGCTTGCCGCGCTGGAGTCGCTCGGTCTGCGTGAGGCCTTCGACGCCGTGACCGACTCCAGCGTCGAAGGCTTCGCCGCAGGTCAGCGCCGTGCAGATGGACACTGGATCGCTCAGGTGCCCGATGATTCGGTCGGTGCCCTGCGCGTCGTCGACCGGGCTGACCTTCACCGCATCCTCCTCGATGCTCTGGCTCCTGGGACAGTGCGCACCGGCACCGAGGCGACGGCGACCGGCACCGACGGGACGCTGACTATCAGGGCCGGGTCCGCCGACGATTCGAGCACGATGGAGTCGACGGCAGAGCGTTTCGACCTCATCATCGGCGCCGACGGTCTGCACAGCCGGGTCCGCACCGTCGTCGACGGTGAACCGGTGGCACCGCGTTACTCCGGGTATTCCGCGTGGCGGGGCATCACCTCGGTGCCGGTGGATCTGTCCGGCGAAGCCGGGGAGTCGGTCGGGCACGGACGCCGTTTCGGCATCGCTCCGCTGGCCGACGGCCGCGTCTACTGGTTCGCAGTGGCGAATATGCCGCAGCACGCGGTCTTCGCCGATGAGAAGGCGACGATCGAGCAGATGTTCACGGGCTGGCACTCCCCCATCGCCGATCTCATTGCCGCCACCCCCGCCGAGGAGGTCCGCCGCACCGCGATCTCCGACCTCTCCCGCCGGTTGCGTCATTATCACCGCGGCCGAGTCGTCCTCCTCGGCGATGCCGCACATGCGATGACGCCGAACCTCGGTCAGGGAGGAGGTCAGGCCCTCGAAGACGCGGCGACGCTCACCGTCCTGCTCACCCCATTGCTCGCGCGCCGCCGATCGGGCGGCGCTGCCGAATCATCGGCCAAGACCGTCGCTGCGGCACTGGGCCGCTATGACTCGCTGCGCCGCCCGCGGACGCAGTCGATCGCCCAGAAGTCTCGGCTGATGGGGCAGGTGTTCCAACTCGAATCGCCGTTCTTGGCGGGCCTGCGCAACGCCGTTTTCTCAGCGGTTCCCTCACGACTCATCGCCGCTCAGGCTGCGAGCGTCCAGAAATGGTCGCCGCCGCCCATGTGAGGCTGCCGGCCGGCAGCCGCTGGCGCACTGCGGACGGCGCTGTCGGTCGGAATCCGCCCAGCCAGCACCGCTGACATGGATTAGGTGTGCGCAGATTGCCATTCTGACGCTGTTTTTGGGCAATCTTGGCACAGCTAACGGATTCTCCCAGCGGTGGTGGGTGGTTGCAACGGCTCGAATTCGAAAGAACGCAGATCGCCATCGGATACCCAGCGCAGAATTCAGGTCGCTATCGGATACTTCTCTCGCTCAAATGTATCCGATAGCGACCTATATTCGGACAAGCGCCCGCTGAAACCCGCCTAGTCGGACTTGAGGCTCCGTCCGGGGAAGTGCAGGCGGCCAGGGCGCGCCCGCTTAGTCGGTCAGGGCGCGGTTGTAGGCGTCGACGACGGCGGGCAAGAAGAAGCCCAAGAGCACGGCGATGGCGGTGACCAGGCAGACCAGCCCCAGCCACAGGGAACCGCCGATGACGCTGAAGGCGAAGACGATGACCAGCAGCTCGAAGGCGATCGCCGCCGGACGCGCCCACCGATGCAGACGCCAGGCGCCCCGGGCCGCGGCGCCGACACCGGCCGCGAAGATGAGGAACATGACGGCCAGACCGATCAGCGAAGCCGCCAAGGGGCCGGCGGTGATCGCGGTGATGACGAACGACACCGCCGCACCGACCAGGGCCAGCGCCTGCATGCCGAGGACGCTCACGGGCAGAAGCATCGCCCGGGGGGTCGGAACGCCGTGCCCCTCAGGCTCCGGTGAGGCACCGGACGCTGCGGCCCGGTCATTGTGTGAGCTCAAATGGTCACCCGGGCGAATCCGGGGATGAGGATCTCGTCGAGCATGCGCTCGCGCACATCCAGCGGCAGGAAGGCAGCGGTGATGGCGTTGACCGTCGCCCATTCGAGGTCGGTCTGGTTCCAACCGGCCTCATCGACGAGCAGACGCATCTCACGCGACACCGAAGTGCCGGACATGAGCCGGTTGTCCGGGTTGATGGTGACAGCGAAGCCGAGGTCTTTCAGCCCCGTGATCGGGTGGCTGGCGATGGTGCCGCCGATGTCGGTCTGCAGGTTGGAACTCGGGCACAGTTCGAGCGGGATCTGCTGGTCAAGGACCCAGGCGGCGAGGCTGCCGAGCTGCCCCTGGCCGTCGACGATGTCCATGTCCTCGACGATGCGCGCACCATGGCCCAGACGCTGAGCGTGGCAGATCGTGACCGCCTCGTGGATGGATTCCTTGCCGGCGGCCTCACCGGCATGGATCGTCACCGGCACATAGGCCTGGTGCAGTGCGTTGAAGGCGGAGAGGTGCGCAGACGGCGGGAAGCCGTTCTCGGGTCCGGCGATGTCGAAGCCGACGACACCGGAGTCCGCGCCCTTCTCACGATGGCGAATGGCCAGTTCGGCGATCGCCAGGGAGTTGTCGGCCTGACGCATGGCCGTGATGAGCTGTCCGACGCGGATGTACTCGCCCTCGGCGGCGGCCTCGGAGACACCGGCTTCCAGACCGTCCTGGACGGCTTCGACGACGGCGTCGAGTTCGAGTCCGCCTTCGAGGTGCTGTTCGGGAGCCCACCGGGCTTCGGCGTAGAAGACTCCGTCGGCCACCTGGTCGAGGACCCATTCCTTGGCCACGCGGCGCAGGTTGTCCTCGCTCTGCATGACCGCCACGGTGTGCGAGAACGTCTCGAGGTAGCGGACCAGGTCACCGGAGTTCGCGGACTCCGAGAACCACCGGCGCAGCGATTCGGCATCGGAGGCGGGCAGGGTGTGACCGATCGAGTCGGCCAGTTCGAGCATCGTCGACGGGCGCAGACCGCCGTCGAGGTGATCGTGGAGGGAGACTTTGGGCAGCTGCAGGATGGGGTCGTCCGATGCGACGCCGGCGGGTACATTCATCACCGTCTCAGCTTATCCGATGCGGCGCGCGCCCCTCATCCTTTCTCCGGGTCGATCTCCCCACTCTTGATCCGCTCGCGCAGGTCCGTGATACCGCGTCCGGCGTCGGACACACGGGAGAGGAATCCGTCCTCGGCGACGATGCGCACTCCCCCGTTGTCGAGGGTGCCCCAGTAGTGGCGGTCGGCGACGCGGAAGCCGCCGATCTCCTCGGGCCCGGTCTTCGGGGCGGGGGCCACCTCGTCGGGGTTCTTGCTCTGCGGCCAGTCGGGGAACATCGTGCGCAGTCCGCGGCGCACGTTCGGCTCCACGGTGGCCACGATCGCCTTGGAGAATCCGCCCGCGGTGCCGTACCAGACGACCTTCGGCAGGCTCGGTCCCTCGTCGTCGCTCTCCGGGTCCTGTGTGGCCGCGGTCAGGTCGGTACGCTTCTCATCCGCCGAGGTGACCACCCCCATCGCGGCCGCCGATCCGAAGGGGACGAGCACGTCGACATCGGCATCGAAGGACCGTTCGAAGTAGTCCTTCCCGGCATCGCGGGTATCGTCGATCGCCCGAGGCGAACCGTTCGCCGAGGCGGCCCCACCGGAGGAGGGACGGTAGGACTCTGCCTTCGGCAGGTCCTCGTCCTTCTCCTTGTTGTACAGGTCGACCCCGGCGTCGAAGGCGGCCAGAATGCGTTCGGACTGCGGGAAGCCGTGCGCGACGACGACCCCGACCTTCCCCGTCTCCGAGGCGGTGGCCGCTGTGTATCCGGCGATGAATGCCGGCGGGACGAGGTCGAAGTCCATGCTCAGCACGTTCTTCGGCAGGTCATCGGTGCCGCTGGAGACCCCGAGGAACAGATCATCGGGGTGGGCGGCGGCGAAGTCCGCGAGTTCGTCGGCTCCCCCGGGGCCGATGACTGTGGTCAGGGCACAGTTGTTTCTGTGCATCCGATCCAATGCCGCCGAGGTGGCCGACCCACCCGAGACACGCTGGCTCGAGGTGCCCGAGAAGACCCGGGCCCCACGGGCCAGTTCCGCCTCCTCGAGGGTGAGCGCACCGGCCGAGTGATCGTCGAAGCCGGCCGGTGCCGAGACGAGGCATCCGAGCCGTTCCTCTTCGAGGGCTTCGGGAGTTGTGACGGAGCAGCCGGTCAGCACCAGGGTGCCCGCCGCGGCGAAGGCGGCGATGGAGGTCCTGCGGACTCGGAGACTCATGACATCAAGATTATCGGCCCGCCGTCTTGGCCGGGTAATCAGCGTGGACAGCCGGCGCAGCCGAGCAGCCACCGATCGCTGTCGTTTGGTCGCGGACCGCGACAGGTCGATCAGCGGTCGCGGTCGAGGACCTTGAGCGCGGTGGCGGTGAACACGCGGGCGGCGATCTCCACGGCGCGTTCGTCGATGAGCAGATCACCCTGGTGGATGTCGTAGGTGATGCCACCGGGTGTGCGGGTGCCCAGCCGGATGAGCGCACCCGGGCAGTGGGTGAGGTACCAGGCGAAGTCCTCCCCGCCCATGGACTGCGGGGTCAGCTGCACGGAGTTCTCGCCGAGTTCCCCGCGGACGGCGGATTCAATGAGGGTGACCTGGTCTTCGGTGTTGACCACCGGGGGGACGCCTCGGCGGTGTTCGAGGTCGACCTTGACTCCGTACGGTCCGGCGATGCGGTCGACGAGCTCGGGCAGCACCTCGGCGACCTGGTTCCAGCCGTCGACGTCGAGGCAGCGCAGGGTTCCGCGCAGGATCCCCTCGCTGGGAACGACGTTCGCTGCGTGACCGGCGCTGATCTCGCCCCACACCAGGGAGATCGCGTGCCGCGGATCGATGAGGCGGCCGAGCGTCGAGGGCAGATCCGTGGCGAGCTTGCCGAGCGCATAGACGAGGTCTTCGGTCAGATGGGGACGGGAGGTGTGCCCGCCGTGACCGGAGAGGCGGATGATGACCGTGTCGCCGGCAGCGGTGATGGCGCCGATGCGCGAACCGACCTTGCCGATGTCGACGTTCGGGTCACAGTGGACGGCATAGACCTCGGGCACATCGTCGAGGACACCCTGGGAGATCACGCGCAGCGCACCCCCCGGGGTGACTTCCTCACCGGGCTGGAAGATCAGTCGCACCCGTCCCCCGAGGCCGCCGGGCCGTGATTCATGGATCTTCTGCAAGGCGATGCCGGCGCCGATGAGGGAGGTCAGGTGGACGTCGTGGCCGCAGGCATGGGCGACGCCGGGAACAGTGGAACGGAAATCCTCATCGATGAGGTCATCAACCGGCAGGGCATCGATATCGGCTCGCAGTCCCACGGCTACCGGCCCCTCGCCGACCTCGCAGACGACCCCGGTGCCTTGGAGGCGCTGGGGCCTGAGACCTGCGGCCTCGAGGCGGGCGACGATCTTGTCGGTGGTCTCGAACTCCTGGAAGGACAGTTCCGGATGGGCATGGATGTCGCGGCGGAAATCGATGAGTTCTGCACCGATCTCAGCGATTGTCGAGCTGATCACGTTGGGTCCTTCAGTGCGGGGAGGTCGGGGATGGGCGATGTCGAACATTTCAAGCAATGCTAAGCACTCGATGTCATAAATGGGCCAATTGCGACCAATTTCGACATACTTCGCATCCTGCTTCCCGCCCTCGCCGAGGCGACCGCCCAGTTCACATCCGCCCACCCCTGGCACGCACGACCAGGGCGAGCTCCGTCCACACTTTCCGTGCCCGGCCAGGTTCACATCCGTCCGCCCCGGAGGCGGGCGTCAGGATCAGAGCAGCTCGTCGAGTCCCCGCTCACCGGCGACGGACACGGCCTTCTTCACATCCTGGGCGTGAGAGCGGGAGGTGATGAGGAGGACATCATCGGTGTCGACGACGACGAGGTCATCGAGGCCGACGATCGCCACCGTCCGCGGCCCTTCGGAGAACACGACTCCCGAAGCATCGACTTCGAGCAGGTCGGTGTTCCCGCCGATCGAGATCACTCCGCGCGGCTCCCCGGGAACCGGCTGGCGCAGTCGGGCCACCGAGTCGAAGTCGCCGACGTCGTCCCAGCCGAAGTCGCCGGGGATGACGATGACCCGACCGGCCGCGGCCGCGGGCTCGGCCACCACATAGTCGATGGCTCGCTTCTCCAGTCCGGGCCACACAGCACTGAGGACCTCGTCGTGGTCAGGGGTGTCCCAGGCCTCGGCGATTCGGGCCAGTCCCGAATAGAGCGGCGGGTCCTCCTCGGCGAGGATGTCGAGAAGGGAGGACGCCTTGGCGATGAACATGCCCGCGTTCCAGCGGTAGCGTCCGGAATTCACATACTGACGAGCCGTGCTCGCCTCCGGCTTCTCCGCGAATGCCAGCGCCCGCCTGGCCGTAGGTGCGCCGTCGAGCCCGAGCAGCTCACCGGTCTCGATATAACCGTAGGCGGTGGCAGGATTGCGGGGCATGATGCCGATGGTGACGATGTCACCGGTCCCCGCAGCAACGACGGCCTGGTCGATGACGAGACGGAATTCATCGACGTTCGTGATCGAATGGTCGGCGGAGAACGAGCCGACGATGGCGTCGGGGTCCTCGCGGGCGATGATCATGGCCGCCAGTCCGATGGCGGCGGCGGAGTCCTTCGGGGAGGGTTCGGTGATGATCTGGGCGCGGGCGATATGCGGCAGCTGCTCGGCGACCTGATCGAAGTGACTCTCACCGGTGACCACCCAGACCCTGTCTTCGCCGACGATCGGCGCGACCCGGTCCCAGGTGGCCTGGATGAGGCTGCGGCCGAGGCCGAGGACATCGTGGAGGAACTTCGGCGTCGCCCGGCGAGACAGCGGCCACAGGCGCGTTCCGGATCCGCCGGCGGGGATGATGGCGTGGAAGTGCGTGTTCACGATTTCAGTGTCTCAGAGTTCGGGCACACCTTCCCCGAGGCTGCCCGCCGTGTCGGATGAGCCGATCCTCAAGGCTCCGGTGGGGATCTCCCCGCCTCAGGGCCGCCTCGGTGACGGTGTGCCCAAATTCTTGGGCCGCGCTGGTCAGGACGGGAGCGCAGCAATTTAGAGCACACGATTGTGATGTAATTGAAATTTCGTGAGACGCGAAATCCCAGTTTTGAGGGAATTGCCAGGGTTGCGGTGTGATCCGGGAGGCTCAGCCGTGTCTCGACTGGCACGGAAGCGGTCTTCGGCGTAGTTTCTAGACGTACACACCCGAATATTCAAGATGGAGGATGCTCCGTGGCCAAAGCGTCTACGGGCACTCTGTACCGAGGAAACGAAGGAATGTGGTCCTGGGTCGCGCATCGCGTCACAGGCGTCGGAATCTTCTTCTTCCTTCTGGTCCACGTGCTCGATACTGCACTCGTCCGCGTCTCGCCCGAGGCCTACAACGCAGTGATCGGAACCTACAAGACACCGGTCATGGCATTCGGTGAGATCGCGCTCGTCGCCGCAATCGCATTCCATGCGTTCAACGGTCTGCGCGTCATTCTCGTCGATTTCTCGAAGAGTGGCCCGAAAAACCAGAAGAAGCTGTTCTGGGGAGTCATGATTGTGTGGCTCATCATCATGATCGCCTTCATCCCCCGCCAGCTGATGCACACCTTCGGAGGCTGACATGAGCACAACATCCATTCCGGCTCCGCGGACCGGCTACTCCCGGCACAAGTCGACGCGTTCGAAGTTCGAGATGTTCGCATGGCTGTTCATGCGCATCTCCGGCGTCGTGCTCGTCATCCTCATCTTCGGCCACCTGTTCGTGAACCTGTGGGCCGGCGACGGCGTCCAGGCCATCGACTTCGGCTTCGTCGCAGGCAAGTGGGCCAGCCCGTTCTGGCAGATCTGGGATCTGCTCATGCTGTGGTTGGCGATGCTGCACGGCACCAACGGTCTGCGCACCATCATCATGGACTACTCCGAGAAGCCCGGCACACGCATGTCCTTGCAGGTGATCCTCTACATCGCCTCGGTCATCGTCATCGTGCTCGGCACGCTCGTCATCTTCACGTTCGATCCCTGCCCGGCCGGAGCGGACCCCTCGGTCCTGGCTGAGTTCTGCAAGGCCTAAAGGAGAAACATGCAGGTACATCATTACGACGTCGTCATCGTCGGCGCCGGCGGCGCCGGCATGCGTGCGGCGATCGAGTCGGGCCAGCGTGCCCGCACCGCCGTTCTCACCAAGCTCTACCCCACTCGTTCGCACACCGGTGCCGCCCAGGGCGGTATGTGCGCCGCACTGGCGAACGTGGAAGAGGACAACTGGGAATGGCACACCTTCGACACCGTCAAGGGCGGTGACTACCTGGTCGACCAGGACGCCGCCGAGGTGATGGCCAAGGAAGCCATCGACGCCGTCCTCGATCTCGAGAAGATGGGGCTGCCGTTCAACCGCACCCCCGAAGGCAAGATCGACCAGCGTCGTTTCGGCGGGCACACCCGCGACCACGGCAAGTCCGCCGTGCGCCGCTCCTGCTACGCTGCCGACCGCACCGGTCACATGATCCTCCAGACCCTGTACCAACAGTGCGTCAAGCACGGCGTGGAGTTCTACAACGAGTTCTACGTCCTCGACCTCCTCATGACTGAGGTCGATGGGGTCAAGCGTCCCGCTGGCGTCGTGTCCTACGAACTGGCCACCGGTGAGATCCACGTCTTCCAGGCCAAGTCGGTCGTCTTCGCCACCGGCGGTGTCGGCAAGGTCTTCAAGACCACCTCGAACGCACACACCCTGACCGGTGACGGCATGGCCGTGACCTACAACCGCGGAATCCCGCTGGAGGACATGGAGTTCTTCCAGTTCCACCCGACAGGCCTCGCCGGCCTGGGCATCCTGCTCTCCGAGGCGGCTCGCGGTGAGGGCGGCATCCTCCGCAACTCCGAGGGTGAGCGCTTCATGGAGCGCTACGCCCCGACGATCAAGGACCTCGCTCCGCGTGACATCGTGGCCCGTTCGATGGCCAACGAAGTGCGCGAAGGCCGTGGCTGCGGACCGAACAAGGACTACGTCCTGCTCGACCTCACCCACCTCGAGCCCTCGCATATCGATGAGAAGCTGCCGGACATCACCGAGTTCGCCCGCACCTACCTCGGTGTGGAGCCCTACACGGAGCCGGTGCCGGTCTTCCCGACCGCGCACTACGCGATGGGCGGCATCCCGACGAACATCGAGGCCGAAGTCCTCGCCGACAACGACACCGTCATCCCCGGCCTCTACGCCGCCGGTGAATGCGCCTGCGTGTCGGTGCACGGTTCGAACCGACTGGGCACGAACTCACTGCTCGACATCAACGTCTTCGGCAAGCGCGCCGGCATCGCCGCCGCGGAATACGCGAAGACCGCCGAGTCCGTCGAACTTCCGGAGAACCCGGCGAACGACGTCGTCGAGATGCTCGAGAAGATGCGCACCTCGGACGGCACCGAACGCATCGCGGCGATCCGCAAGGATCTGCAGGACATCATGGACGCCAACGTGCAGGTGTTCCGCACCGACGAGACTCTGCGTGAAGCACTCGACGAGATTGCCAAGCTGCGCGAGCGCTACAACAACGTGGGCATCCAGGACCGCGGCAAGCGCTACAACCTCGACCTGCTCGAGGCCGTCGAGCTCGGCTTCCTGCTCGAGCTCGCCGAGGTCATCTCCGTCGCCGCCATCCACCGCAAGGAATCGCGTGGAGGACACTTCCGCGAGGACTTCCCGGATCGTGACGACGAGAAATTCATGCACCACACGATGACCTACCTCGATCCCGAAGCGGAGACCGACGGCATCAAGGGCATGCGTCTTGAGACGAAGCCCGTCATCGTCACCCGTTACCAGCCGATGGAGCGTAAGTACTGATGAGCACCGATACCACCCCAGAGCCAGCGTCGAAGATCGACCTGCCGACACACGTGTCAGGCGAAGGCGGGTCCATCCCGTCCTTCGACTGCACCTTCCGGATCGCTCGCTTCGACCCCGAGGTCGATTCAGAGCCGCACTGGGAGGAATACAACATCACGATGTACGGCACCGACCGCGTGCTGGATGCTCTCCACAAGATCAAGTGGGAGATCGACGGTTCGCTGTCCTTCCGCCGGTCCTGCGCCCACGGCGTCTGCGGCTCCGATGCGATGCGCATCAACGGCCGCAACCGCCTGGCCTGCAAGACTCTGCTCAAGGACCTCGACACGTCCAAGCCGATCACCGTCGAGGCGATCAAGGGCCTTCCGCTCGAGAAGGACATGATCGTCGACATGGAGCCCTTCTTCCAGTCGTACCGCGAGGTCATGCCGTTCCTCGTCACCTCGGGACACGAGCCCACGCGTGAGCGTCTGCAGTCAGCCGAACAGCGTGCGGCCTTCGACGACACCACGAAGTGCATCCTCTGCGCTGCGTGCACCTCGTCGTGCCCTGTGTTCTGGACCGACGGCCAGTATTTCGGTCCGGCCGCGATCGTCAATGCGCACCGTTTCATCTTCGATTCGCGTGACGAAGGCGGAGACATGCGCCTCGAGGTCCTCAACGACAAAGAAGGCGTGTGGCGCTGCCGCACCACCTTCAACTGCACCGAGGCCTGCCCTCGCGGCATCGAGATCACCAAGGCCATCGCCGAGGTGAAGCAGGCGATCCTGCAGCGCGCATTCTGATCGCGCCAGCCTGATCCGGACTGCAGCGGCCCCGCACCACTTGGTGCGGGGCCGCTTTCGTCTGTCCCGCCGTGATTGGGTGCTTTTCACCACGGCCCAGTTGAGGGTGGATAGCCCACGTTTGAACGTGGGCTATCCACCTCAAACTGGGCTGCCACCACAAGCTTCGTCTCGGTGAGGTGCCGTCTCGAGTGAGGGAATCCTGAGGACGAGCTGCTTGCGGCGAAAGTAGACTGGTGCGCATGCGTTTCACCGGCTCGACTGCTTCCCCACTACGCGCCCTGCCTCTGAGCATCCTCGGCTTCGCCGCCGCACTTCTGATGCTCGCCGCGCAGCTCGTCCACTCCCCCGCCCCCGCACACGCGGTGCCGCAGCCGGCGGAGTCGACAGCACCGGCGTATGTCAGTCCAGAGGACCTCGGTGATGGTGCGAAGCCGCCGAAGCCGACGGGCACGTCCTGGCTTGTCGGCGACCTCGACTCCGGGGAGCTGCATGTGGCGAAGAATGTGGAGAAGCGGCACGCTCCGGCGTCGACGATCAAACTGCTCACGGCTCTGGCGCTCGTCGACGAGTTCGACGACAAGAAGAAGAAAGTGACCGCCGAGTTCGAGGACATGGAAGTCGATGGGACGAAGGTCGGCCTCATGCAGACGAACAAGTACTCCATCGATCTGCTCTTCCATGCGATGCTCATGTCGAGCGCAAATGACGCGGCGAATGCTCTGGGTCGTGCAGCAGGCGGCCAGGACAAGGCAGTGAAGCTGATGAACGAGAAGGCCGCCGAGCTGGGCATGTCGAATACGCAGGCGAAGAACACCTCGGGTCTCGATGCAAAGGGCCAGTACACGACCGCTGAGGACCTCATGAAGCTCGCGTGGGCGGTGTGCGAAGACGACTACCTCATGAAGGTCATCGGCACGGAGACTTATCAATTCCCGGGCGGAAAGAACCCACAGACGAAAGAGAAGTTCAAGGGCTACGAGATCCAGAACCATACGAAGATCGTCGGCCAGGTCGACGGCGGGCTGGGCCTGAAGAACGGGTTCACTCGGGCTGCGAAGGGCTCGTATGTGGCCGTGGCCGAGCGTGACGGGCACCGTGTGGTCGCGACGATGCTCGGCATCGACAACAACTCTCGCCAGGTAGCCGTCGACCTGCTCGATTGGGATTTCGCCCAGAAGGACCCGAAATCGCTGCAGACGGTGCCCGTCGGGGTTCAGGCCACCGCCGAGGCGGCCCCCACCGCCACTGGCAGCTCGAGTGATGTCGGGGGTGCCGAATCGGGTTCGAGCGGAGCGACGGAGTCCCAGAAGTCCGATGAGTCGGAGCCATCCATGGCGTCCCAGACCGTCGGTGCAGCACTGGACAATCCCCTGGCGCTCGGCCTCCTGGCGGGTGGGGTCGTGCTCTTCATCGCCACGGTGATCCTGTGGCTGCGAATCCGGGCACGGATGCAGGGCCGACGATAAGAGCATTCAGGGTTGTCTCGGCGAGAGGCCGGCGAAAACGATTTGCAGGTCCACCACGGCGAGAGGATCAACGTTAGGGTTCGGTGCCGCCTCGGCGAGACGGCCGGCGGTAAGGTCGGTCGACCTGAGCCTAGGGTTCTGACCTCAATTGGACAACGTGGACATCGACGCGTTACGCTTACAACTTGCGTTCGAAGTTGTCCGCGTTCATCGAACCGATCGTTGCGTTGCTCCTGACGACAAGCTTTTGAAGTCGTAGGCCCCGATCATGGTTCGACTTTGCAGATGAATGTTCCGGACACTGTGTCTCTTCGAATCGCAGATCCCCATGGCGACCACCCAATCGCCGTATTGAGAACCTGAAGAATAGCGCGCGTCGTTGCCTGCTATTCACAACTGAAGAAAGGAGGGAACCATGTCTGAGTTCCCACAGTGGGTCCAGCGCGGACTCGCACACGCAGGAATGATCGATCCCCGGATCAGCCGTCAGGCTGCTGGTGAGATCACGATCGAAGATGCGACCGGCCGTGTTGTGCTGTTCACCGGCACTTCACTGCGTGAGATCACGCCGATGGCCGCCGCCTGATACGAACCTCGGTCACCCTGATCTGCAGGGATCAGCACGGCCCAACCGGGTCGGCCTGATCCTCACTGATTGAGAAGACGCCCACTTGCTGCCGGGTTTTAAGCAGCGGGTGGGCGTCTGTCATTCACGGCCGCATCGAATACGGCTACACTCGCCTATGACAACGGCCAACGGCCCATCCGAGCGAGTGTGCTCGGATGGGCCGTTTCGGCATCTGTTGCGCGTGGACTCAGAAGTCCCAGTCGTCGTCTTCGGTGTTCTCGGCCTTGCCGATGACGTAGGACGATCCCGAACCGGAGAAGAAGTCGTGGTTCTCATCGCTGCCGGGCGAGAGAGCCGCGAGGATGGCCGGGTTGACCTGCGTGACCTCCTTGGGGAACATCGCTTCGTAACCGAGGTTCATCAGCGCCTTGTTGGCGTTGTAGTGGAGGAACATCTTGCAGTCCTCGGACAGTCCCACCGAATCGTAGAGGTCGTGGGTGTAGGCGACCTCGTTCTCGTAGAGCTCGAACATGAGGTTCATCGTGTAGTCCTTGAGCTCCTGCTTGCGCTCTTCGGACTGCGACTCCAGACCCTTCTGGTACTTGTAGCCGATGTAGTAGCCGTGCACGGCCTCATCGCGGATGATCAGACGGATGAGGTCAGCGGTGTTCGTCAGTTTGGCGTGTGCCGACCAGTACATGGGCAGGTAGAAGCCGGAGTAGAAGAGGAAGGACTCGAGCAGCGTCGAGGCGACCTTGCGCTTGAACGGATCGTCACCCCGGTAGTAGCTGAGGATGATATCCGCCTTGGACTGCAGGTACTTGTTCTCACGCGACCAGCGGAAGGCCTCGTCGATCTCCTTCGTCGAGCACAGGGTCGAGAAGATCGAAGAGTACGACTTCGCGTGCACGCTCTCCATGAACGCGATATTCGTCAGCACCGCCTCTTCGTGCGGGGTGACCGCATCCGGGATGAGCGAGATCGCACCGACGGTGCCCTGGATCGTGTCGAGCAGGGTCAGACCGGTGAAGACGCGCATCGTCAGCGTCTTCTCATCGTCGGTGAGAGTCGCCCAGGACTGGATGTCGTTGCTCAGCGGGACCTTCTCCGGCAGCCAGAAGTTGCCGGTCAGGCGGTCCCAGACCTCGTCATCGATCGGATCGACGACGCGGTTCCAGTTGATGGCATCGACATGCGATGCCAGAGTCAGATTCTCCAACGCTTTCTCTCTTCCCAAGGTGCTTTTCGTCGTAAGTACGTGCTGTCTGCGCGGCAAACGAAAGTCATGTGTGCGGGCCCAACCGGCGGTTTGGGGCCCGCACGAGGCCGGCGGACCGATTCACATCGGTCCGCCGATTCCATCATCAGAGCATGCAGGAGACGCAGCCATCGACTTCCGTGCCCTGCAGAGCGAGCTGCCGGAGCCGGATGTAGTAGATGGTCTTGATGCCCTTGCGCCAGGCGTAGATCTGCGCCTTGTTGATGTCTCGAGTGGTGGCGGTGTCCATGAAGAACAACGTCAGCGACAGCCCCTGGTCCACATGCTTCGTGGCCTCGGCATAAGTGTCGATGATCTTCTCGTAGCCGATCTCGTAGGCATCCTGGTAGTACTCGAGATTGTCGTTGTCCATGAAGGGAGCCGGGTAGTACACACGGCCGACCTTGCCCTCCTTGCGGATTTCGATCTTCGATGCCACCGGGTGGATCGACGAGGTCGAGTTGTTGATGTAGGAGATCGAACCGGTCGGCGGCACGGCCTGGAGGTTCTGGTTGTAAATGCCGTGCTCGGCCACTTGAGCCTTGAGCTCGCGCCAGTCGTCCTGGGTCGGGATGTGCACGCCTGCTTCGGAGAACAGCTCGGTCACACGAGCGGTGCGCGGCTGCCAGACCTCGTCGGTGTACTTGTCGAAGTATTCGCCGGTGGCGTACTTCGACCGCTCGAAGCCGGCGAAGGTCTCTCCGCGCTCCTTGGCGATCTCCATCGACGCCCGCACACAGTGGTAGGCGACGGTGTAGAAGTACATGTTCGTGAAGTCCAGACCCTCGTCGGAACCGTAGTAGATGTGCTCACGAGCAAGGTAGCCGTGGAGGTTCATCTGCCCCAGGCCGATGGCATGCGACATGTCGTTGCCGCGGGCGATCGAAGGCACGGACTGGATGTTCGAGGTCTCGGCGACCGCAGTGAGTCCGCGAATCGCGGTCTCGATGGTCTGCCCGAAGTTGCTCGAGTCCATCGTCAGAGCGATGTTGAGCGAACCGAGGTTGCAGGAGATGTCCTTGCCGACGACGTCGTAGCCGAGATCGTCGTCGTACTTGCTGGGTTCGGAGACCTGGAGGATCTCCGAGCACAGGTTGGACATGATGATCTTGCCGTCGATCGGGTTTGCCCTGTTGACGGTGTCCTCGAACATCACGTACGGGTAGCCGGACTCGAACTGGATCTCGGCCAGAGTCTGGAAGAACTCGCGGGCGTTGATCTTCTTCTTCTTGATCGCCGCGTTGTCGACGAGCTCGGTGTACTTCTCGGTGACGTTGATGTCGGAGAAGGGCACACCGTAGACGCGCTCGACGTCATAGGGGCTGAAGAGGTACATGTCCTCGTTGCGCTTGGCCAGTTCGAAGGTGATGTCCGGGATCACGACGCCCAGGGACAGGGTCTTGATCCGGATCTTCTCATCGGCGTTCTCGCGCTTGGTGTCGAGGAACTTGTAGATGTCGGGGTGGTGGGCGTGCAGGTACACGGCACCGGCACCTTGGCGGGCTCCGAGCTGGTTGGCGTAGGAGAACGAGTCCTCGAGCAGCTTCATGACGGGGATGACGCCCGAAGACTGGTTCTCGATCTTCTTGATCGGTGCACCGGACTCGCGGATGTTCGTCAGAGCGAAGGCCACGCCGCCGCCGCGCTTGGACAGCTGCAGAGCGGAGTTGATGGACCGGCCGATCGACTCCATATTGTCTTCGATGCGCAGCAGGAAGCAGGAGACGAGCTCACCGCGCTGCTTCTTGCCTGCGTTGAGGAACGTCGGGGTGGCCGGCTGGAAGCGGCCGGCGATGATCTCGTCGACGAGCTGGGTGGCCAGAGTCTCGTCTCCGCGAGCCAGGAACAGAGCGACCATGACGACGCGGTCCTCGAAGCGTTCGAGGTAGCGCTTTCCGTCGAACGTCTTCAGCGTGTAGGAGGTGTAGAACTTGAACGCGCCGAGGAAGGTCTGGAAGCGGAACTTCTGATCGTAGGCGCGGGTCGAGAGCTGCTCGATGAAATCGAACGAGTACTGCTCCAGAACCTCGGGCTCGTAGTAGTCTTTCTCGACGAGGTAGTCGAGCTTCTCCTTGAGATTGTGGAAGAAGACGGTGTTGTTGTTGACGTGCTGCAGGAAGTACTGCCGGGCAGCCTGCTTGTCACGCTCGAACTGGATCCTGCCGTCCTCGTCGTACAGGTTCAGCATCGCGTTGAGCGCGTGGTAATCCAGATCCGTCTCTTCGCGGATGATGTCCTCTACATTGCGGTCTTCAGCGAGCTCGCGCACAGTTTGTCCAATCCTAGGTTGACAACGTCGACATCTTCCTGAGTGCCCAGGAGTTCGACTCGATACATGAGGGGTACTTGACACTTTGCCGCGACCTTGAAGGCCGCGCGGCAGTAGTCGATGCCGAAGTTGGTGTTTCCAGCGCCGATGACACCGACCAGATGGCGCCGGTTCTCTTCGACATTGAGGAACTTGATGACTTGTTTGGGAACAGCCCCGCGATTGCGACCGGCCCCATAGGTGGGGGTGACGAGAACGAATGGCTCATCCACGCGCAGCGTCGGCTCCTTGGTCAACGTCGGCAACCGCACTGCCGGGTGACGCAGCTTCGCGACGAAGCGGTGCGTGTACTCGGAGTTGGCGGAGAAGTAGACCAGCAGCATTGTCAGGCCACGACGGACGCAGACTGTTCGCCGGTCAGGGTGGCGATCTTGTCCGGACGGAAGCCCGACCAGTGATCGTTGTCGGTGACGACGACGGGAGCCTGCATGTAGCCCATGGCCTTGACGACGTCGAGGGCGTTCTCGTCGACGCTGAGATCCACCGACTTGTACTTCAGGCCCTTGGCATCGAGAGCACGGTAGGTGGCGTTGCACTGGACGCAAGCTGGCTTGGTGTACACGGTGATCATGACGACTCCTTCATTCTGCTGTGCAGTTCGGCATTCTGATGGCTGTGACCGTGTCCCGTCAACTGCTCGATCATGATGAATATCACGAGGCGCAGGCTCAGGGGTGACCACTAGATGTTGTGTTCGGGTTAGACCTTACCCCTATATCCAGTGTTACACCAGTGTCATTTGCAGGTTCCACACCCTGTGTCATCACCGTCCACAATCGTCCACAGGCTGTGAACGACAATCATGTAGTTCGATCACCTGCGCGGACGCTGGAATCGGCGGCTTCAGGGCCGATTTTCGACCCGTTCTCCACCTCGGTTTTCCACCGTTTTCCACAGGAAAAATTTTTGCCTGTGGGCATGTCGCGGAGTCCACGACCGACGATTCCGAACTCCTTAGTGCGGCACCGATCACGTCGAGGCAGAGGCGATCATCACAGCACCTCCTCACATCCGTCCGTCGGTTCCATCGACGCTACAGCCCGGTCCTGACACGGGAAGGCCGCGCTGCGAATGGCAGGTGGCGGACGGACGCATGTCGTACATGGCACTCCTCTGTGTGTCAGCACTGCAACGTTCCCGGCTGTTGCGTGTCAGTGCCAGCCAATATGCTGGAGACCACAGAAACGCATCAGACGGCGTGGCTGAACGACCACAGTGACACCGAAAGACACGTGGCATCGATGCACCAGTGACACCGAGAGACTGAGGGACCATGACGGCAACGGCACCGGCGAACACGCAGGAGATCGCGCACGCACAGACGATCCTCAAGGCTCTGGAGTCCTACCTCGACCATTTCGTCGTCGGGCAGCAGCGCCTGCGCGAATCCCTGCTCATCGGACTCCTCTCCAGCGGTCACCTGCTGCTGGAGAGCGTGCCGGGGCTGGCGAAGACCACGGCGGCCGCGGCTCTGGCCAATGCCGTGGACGGAAAGTTCTCCCGCATCCAATGCACCCCCGATCTGCTGCCGGCCGACATCATCGGCTCGCAGATCTACAACGCACACGAGGGGTCGTTCAACACCGTGCTCGGTCCCGTGCATGCGAACATCGTCCTCCTCGATGAGATCAACCGGTCGTCGGCGAAGACCCAGTCGGCGATGCTCGAGGCCATGCAGGAGAAGCAGACGACGATCGGCGGCAAACGCTTCGAACTCCCCCGCCCCTTCCTGGTCATGGCCACGCAGAACCCGATCGAGCAGGAGGGCACCTACCAGCTGCCCGAAGCCCAGCTCGACCGATTCATGATCAAGGATCTGCTCACCCACCCGAACCCCGGCGAAGAGGTCGAGATCCTCTCCCGCCTCGACTCCGGGGTCTTCGACAAGGACTCGGTGCCCGATCCGGCCTGCTCTCTCGACGATGTCGTGACCATGCAGAGCTACGCCCGCACCGTCTACATCGACCCGGCCATCACCCGTTACCTCGTCGAACTCGTCCACGCGACCCGCAATACGACGAAGTACCTCGGCCGATTCGCCCCGTTCATCGAATACGGAGCCAGCCCACGTGCCTCCATCGCGTTCACGAACGCCGGCCGGGCGCTGGCGATGATCCGCGGCCGCAACTACGTCATCCCCGAAGACATCAAGGACCTCGCCCACCGAGTGCTGGCCCACCGCATCCAACTCAACTTCGAAGCCGCCGCCGAGAACATCACGAGCGCCCAGATCGTCGATGCCCTCCTCATGGCAGTGCCCACTCCCTGATCGGCTGCCGCGATGACTGTCCTGCTCAACCGAATCAAGGCGCGGATGACCATTCACGCCCATCGGCGGACCCGGCGCCTCCTCGACGGCGACTACTCCTCGGTCTTCCACGGCCACAGCCTCGACTTCGACGATCTGCGCGACTACATCCCCGGCGACGAGATCCGCGACATCGATTGGAAAGCCACCGCCAGGCACACAGAGCCCCTGGTCAAACGCTATGTCGCCCACCGTCGGCACATCCTCGGCCTCGTCGTCGACACCTCCCGGAACTTCGACGCCGTGACCTCCGCCGGCGCCGACAAACGCCACCTGGCCATTCTCATGGCCGGGATGGTCGGCTACCTCGCCGTCCGCCACGCCGACGACGTCATGCTCATCCACGGACATGCCGGTCACACCACCGCTTCCCCGCGGAAGGGCAGCGAGGCCCACCTCGAGCACCTCCTGCAGCAGATCCTCGCCGAGACCGGCAGCGACTCCCCCGGGTCGATCAACACCCAGCTGCAGTGGATCACCAGCCATATCAACCATCGGATGCTGCTGGTCGTCATCTCCGATCAGGCCCCGCTGGGACCGGACGCCGAAGCGACGATCCGGCGGCTGCGCGCCCAACATGAGATCCTGTGGATCACGATCACCGACGCGGACCTCGCAGGACTGCCGTCCGCCTCGGCGCCGTTCGACGTCGCCCGACCCGACCATGGACTGCCGACCTCGGTGATGACGAAACCCGAGGTCCGACAGGAATTCGCCCTCGCCGAGGCAGCCCGCCGTCAGCAGCGCATCGACCTTCTCGCAAAGCTGGGCATCGCCCACATCGAAATCGACCATCCGAAGTCGGCCCTCGGCCGACTGCACACTCTTCTGCTGAGGCACCGCCGTGGGCCCCGCTGAGCTCATCGGGCCCCTGGAGGTCTCACCGGCGTGGTACGTGGCAGCCTGCTTCGTCCTGCTGCTGGCGTGCGGAAACCTCTTCGCCCCTCTCTTCCGAGCCGCCGCCGGAGTCACCGCAGCGGACGGACCGCGCATCCCGATTCCCGTGCGCAGCACCTACCTCTCCCGAATCAGCGCCGTGGAGACGGGTCTGGCCGCAAAATCGGCGGACGTGCGCGAATCAGCACAGCAGCTGGCGACGATCGTGCGCGAATTCGCCCATGATGCCTGGGGCGTCAAAGCCGAGCACCTGACCTACCGCGATGCGGCAGTCGCCGGTCTCGACGACCTCGCGCAGTGCCTGCTCGGCCTCTACGAGGCGGAGTTCGCCGAAGCCGAGCCGGCCGGTCTGCAGCCTCAGATCGCCGAGGCCCGGAAGTTGGTGGCGCGATGGTCCTGATGTTCTGGTGGCTGGCGCTCATCCTGCTGGCCCTCGCTGCAGCCGCCGTCTTCTGGTTCCGCCGTCCGAAGTCGACGGAGTCCTCTTTGGCCGTGGCCCACAGCGGGCGGATGACGAGCCTGCCGAGTTTCCGCAGGGCCATGCGCAGACGGCTGGTGACGACGGTCGCCCTCCTCGGAGTCATCGTCCTCACCGGGCTGTCCGCACTGGCGGGAGTCGCACGTCCGGCTTGGGTGGAGACGGTCAACCCGGAGCGGAAGATGCGCGATGTCATGCTCTGCCTCGATGTGTCCGGGTCGATGCTCGGCTACGATGCCGATCTGCTCGAGTCCTACCAGGAGCTCGTCGACCGCTTCGACGGCGAACGCATCGGCCTGACCGTGTTCAATGCCACCGCGGTCTCCGCATTCCCGCTCACAGACGACTATGACATGGTCCAGAACTACCTCGCCGAGGCCGAGGAGGGGTTCCGCACCTGGGGCGCAGAGGGCACCGACTACTCGTGGTCGACCTCTCCGCCGAACATCGGCGGCTCCTCACTCATCGGAGACGGACTCGTCAGCTGCGTCGACAACTTCGACCGGCAGGACGAGGACCGGTCCCGGTCGATCATCTTCGCCACGGACAACATGCTCGCCGGTGAGCCGCTCTTCGAGCTCAACGAAGCCGCCGATATCGCCGTCGACGCGAAGGTCCGCGTCTACAGCCTCTCCCCTCCCTCGGTGTTGACGACCACTCAGACGAAGGAGCTGCGATCCGTGTCCGACCGCACCGGCGGCGTACAGTTCGACATGGGCTCGGCCTCGACGATCGACCGCATCGTCGAGGAGATCCAGAGCCAGGAAGCGGCGAACACCCCCGGCCGTTCGTACACGATCGTCCACGATATGCCGGTGGTTCCGCTCGCACTCGCCGTCTTCGGCCTCGCCGGGGTGTTCATACTGGCGTGGAGGACGAAATCATGATCTTCGATCCCGTCTTCACCTGGTTCGGCTGGGGCTTCATCGTCGTCGCCCTGCTCACTGTGTGCATCATCCCCGCCATTCGCGGCGACGGAGCACGCTGGAAGTGGTTCGCCCGCATGGGTGTCGTCGCCGTGCTCGCAATAGCACTGGCACGCCCCGGCATCCCCATCAAGTCCTCAACCGAGGAGTACGAGGCACGAGCCGATGTGTACTTCGTCGTCGACGTCACGACGTCGATGGCCGCCGAGGATTTCGACGGGGACGACACCCGCCTCGAGGGGGTCAAGAAAGACATGCTCGAACTCGCCGACGCCTTCCCCGGCACCCGGCTGAGCATCATCACCTTCGCTTCGACCGCAGCCACCGTGATGCCGCTGACGACCGATCACGCCGCCTTCGCCTCCGCCGTAGACGTCCTCGAACCCGAATCATCCATGAATTCCAGAGGCTCATCGATCACCGAGGCCGGTGAGGAGCTCGATAAGCGGATGACCTCGAACGATGAGGACCGTCCGGAGAACAAGAACGTCGTGTTCTACTTCGGCGACGGTGAGCAGACCGTATCGGAGAATCCGGAGTCGTGGTCGCCCTTCGCCTCCCGCATCGACAGCGGCGCCGTCTTCGGATACGGCACCGATCACGGCGGGAAGATGCGCGACCGCCAGCCTTTCGGCTACGGGTCCGGTGTCGGTGATCCCGGCAATGTGCCCGGCATCGGCGACCCCGATGACCCTGATGACGATCAGGCACCGCCCGAGTACATCCAGGACCGCAACGGCAATCCGGGGATCTCGAAGATCGACGAGGGCAACCTGCGCCAGATCGCCTCGGACCTCGGCGTCGACTACCACCACCGGGACGGAAACGGCGCGATCTCCAGCGTCTACACCGCCCCGAAATACGATCAGGCCCTGGTGAAGAAGGACGGCCGGGTCACCGTCGACGAATACTATTGGGTCCCGCTCATCCTCGTCTTCGCGTGGATCGCCGTGGAGCTCGTCTTCGGAGTCCGCGAATACCTTCGCCTCAAGGCGATCACCCCCAAGCGACCTCGCCGAGGCGGCCCACCCGGTCCCGGAGGTCCGCTTGGTCCCGGAGGCCCACCTGGTCCCAGCGGATCGGTTCCCTACCAGCCGGTGCCCTACCAGGGAGGTCCGCGATGAACCGCCTGAAGAATCTATGGTCACGGCTGCGTCGGATCACAAAGATCAACCTCATCCTCGGCACGATATTCGCCCTGGTCTTCGGCTATATCGCCATGGCCACATATTTCGGAACAGCCTCGCAGGTCAGATACACCTCGAATGACTTCCCCGGTGCGAAGAAGGCAGCGACGGCATTCCTCAAGGTCAGCCCGTTCCAACGCCATATCGGCTACTTCAATCGCGGCACTGCCGAGGCAGCCGTCGGCGACTACGACGCTGCCCAGGCCGATCTCGAAGCCGCCTTGGAGATCGCTCCGACCTCGGCCGAATGTGCCGTGCGGATCAACCTGTCCTTTGTCTATGAGAAGCAGGCAGATCAGATCGCCTCCCAGGACCCCGACCAGTCGCAGGAACTCTACGACCGTTCGCTGAAGACCCTCGAAGACGCACCCGAGGAATGTCAGCCGAAGAAGAGCGAAGAGAAGCAGAAGAGCAGCCAGGCGAAGGAACGCGTCGAGGACAAGAAGCAGGGCGAGAAAGCCAAGGGAGACGGCTCCGACGACAGCGAGTCCAAGGACGAGGATTCGCAGGAGAAGGACTCCGGCGACGAGAAATCCTCCGGGGATGAAAGCCAGGACCCCGGGGAAGATGAGGAGAAGCCGGGCGATTCCTCAGGCAAGTCCGAACGTGAGAAGAAGAGGGACGAGCTGGAGAAGCGCCGCGAGGACTCCGAACGACAGCAGCAACAGCAGGGGCCCGGCGGCGACGGGGGCCGGTCGACCCCGGAGAAACCCTGGTGATCCTCGTCGACGAGGTCTGACCCCTCCGGGGCGTGGTGGCAGCGCTGATCCGCTGTGACATCATGAGTCCATGAACGTCTCCGACCCCGATTCTTCAGATTCTGCGTCCACCTCGGCGCCCGGGACTTCGTCCTCGAGCGCATCCGGCTCCACCGCTTCGGCCTCCGCACCCTCGGCACCGTCACCGCGACTGCGGGCCGCCCTGGAGACCTTCCCGCCCTATGTTCCGGGCAAACCTCCCCGCCAGGTCGAGGGGCTCAAGTCGTTCAAGCTCTCCTCGAACGAGAACTTCTTGCCTCCCCTGCCGGCAGTCCTCGAGACCATGGTCGCTCACGCGACGAACCCCGCACTCTACCCCGACGACGCGGCACTGGCGCTGCGTCAGGGACTGGCAAACCGCCTCGGTGTCGGACTGGATCAGCTCGTCGTCACCACCGGTGCCAGCGAACTGCTCGTCGCGCTGACCCAGATCACCTCGGACGCCACCACCGAGGCGATCTATCCGTGGCCGTCGTTCGAGATGTATCCGCAGACCACCGGGCTCGTCGGATCCACCCGCCGCGAAGTGCCGCTGACGGCCGAGGGTCGCCACGACCTCGACGCAATGGCGGCGGCGATCACCGAGGACACCCGCCTCATCATCCTGTGCTCACCGAACAACCCGACCGGCCCGGTGCTGCGCGACGACGAGGTCCGCACCTTCCTCGACAAGGTGCCTGACCACGTCCTCGTCGCACTCGACGAAGCGTACTGGGAGTTCGCCACCGAACCCGGGCGAGCCGAGGGACTCGGTCTTGTCCGCGACTATCCGAATCTCGTTCTGCTCCGCACCTTCTCCAAGGCTCACGGACTCGCCGGGCTGCGTGTCGGCTACGCCGTCGCCCATCCGCGGATCATCGAAGGACTGCTCAAGGCCGTCATCCCCTTCGGCGTCACCGATCTCAGCCAGGCAGCCGCCCTCGAATCCCTCAAGCACTGGGACGAAGTGCTCGAGCGGGCCGGCGAGATCGCCCAGACCCGCGATGCTTTCGCCGCTGCACTGCGCGAACAGGGCTGGGAGGTGCCCGAAGCACAGGCGAACTATGTCTGGCTGCCGCTGGGTGAGAAATCTGATGCCTTCGAAGACGCCTGCGTCGAACAGGCCGTGGCGGTGCGCAACCTCGGGGCCGGTGTGCGCATCAGCATCGGGGAAGACGAAGCCCTCGCCCGAGTGCTTGAGATCGCCGAACGCTTCCACATCGAACACTTCGAGGACTGATCGGAGAGCACCGCCGCGCAGCACACCGTGCCGAGCGGTCGTTGAGAGGCGTGCCTAGAGTTCAGCGAGCTCGAGTGCCAACGACACCGCCTGCAGCGTTTCGGCGCGGGAGAGGTCGCGACCGAGCAGCTTCTCGATCTTCGCCAACCGCGCCCGCACCGTATGTCGGTGGACTCCCAACTCGGCGGCAATGCGCTCGCGTGCCCCGGACGCGGCGATGAAGGCCCGGAGGGTCTCCAACAGCTCCTGACCGCCGCGAGCCCGAACGAGTTCGCCGAGAACCCGATCGACGAATCGGCCGGCAGCCTCCTCATCGACCGCCGACAGCAGCGCCCTGACCTCGGAGGCCTCTGACTCGTGCTGGGTCCGCCACAGCATCCACGTGTGATGGAGCTGACCCAACGGCAGCCTCTTCTCCGCAAGCACGTCCAGGCCGGTGACCTCGGCGGCCCTCGTGACCAGCTCATCGAGTCCGCGTTCCTGCGCCCCGACCACCCCGAGCAGCGAACCGGTGCGAGTGAGCAGGCTCGGACCGACGATATCGGCGATGAGTCGTTCGGCGGAGTCCCCACGGACACCGCCGAAGATCCGCATCCCCACCGTCGCCACCGGTGCCAACCCCGTCACCCGAGTCCACTCCCCACGTGCCTCGTCGCCGCTGAGATCGGCGTCGAAGAGCAGCGCGCGACCGGAGGGAACGGGCAGATCCGCCGACGACATCGCCAACAGCGCCGAGGCGGTCGACAGCAGCAGGGCACGCGTCTTCGGAGATCCGGCCGCCTCGGCGGGGGTGAGGATCCACCCGAGTGGATGATCACCTCCGATCGGAACGGCCTCGACGATCCGCGAACCGGTGCGGATGAGGCGAGGCCCCGTCGTCGGCTTCAATGACTCCTCGATGAGTGCCGAACGCACGTCTTCCTCGGCGTCGTCCCCGCTCAACGCCCTGCCGGTCGGCGAGACGAACCGGACCGGAGCCTCCAGCGTCTCTGCCAGGTCGGCCACAAGCGCCGCAGGCCCCTCCCCGGCCAATGCGGTTGCGAAACGGCGGGCGGCGCTGCTCGCCCGGGTCAGCTCCCGGTTGGTCTCGGCCTCACGCATGCGGGTGAAGGCATCGACGACGGCGACGAACGGAACCGGCTCAGGCACGCCGAACAGCGCCAGCCCAGCCTCCTGCGCGGCGGCGACGAGCTTCGGCGGAACCTGCTGCCACGGCAGGTCGGAGCCCAGCCCGATGCCGAGCGCGTGCACGCCGACAGCCTTGAGGCGGCGCACATAGTCCCCGACCGTGTCCCCGCCGAGGTCCTGACCGACCCCGATCGTCAGCAGCACCTCACCGCCGGCAAGCCATTCGTCAACCTCCGGCAGCTCCGAGGAGTGCACGATCGTGACGTTCTGCTCCGCTGCGGTGGGCGAATCGACGATGACTTCGAGCGCGAGTTCTGCGCGGGACCAGATCTGCTCCAAGGTGACCATGCACCTGATCCTATCCATCCTGGACAGCAGTGGTTTCAATTGCTCCCTACTGGATATCTGTGTTGTGCGACCCACGTCCTAGGCTGAGGGCATCACCTCCGGCCCGCTCGGGTCGGGTCAGCCGCTACGACGAAGGAGCAAGCCAGTGACGTCTCAGCCGCTCGGCCCAGCCGACTACAGCAAGACACCCCGCTACGCAGGACCCCCGACGTTCGGACTGCTGCCGCGCATCGACGAAGTCGAAGCCGAGCGTCCCGGCGAGAAGATCGACGTCAAGGTCATCGGCATTCCCTTCGACGCCGGCGTCAGCTACCGTCCCGGCGCCCGCTTCGGGCCCGCTCACATCCGCCAGTCCTCGAAGCTGCTGCGCCCCTACAACCAGGCCACGAACGTCCACCCGTTCACCTGGCAGCAGGTCGCCGACTGTGGTGACCTCGGCATCAATCCCTTCGACATCGAAGAGGCCATCACCACCGTCGAGTCCAACGCCGACGCCATGCGCGCCGACGGGGCCAAGCTGCTCACCCTCGGCGGGGATCACACCCTGGCCCTGCCGAACCTGCGCTCCCTGCACAAGACGCACGGCAAGATCGCCGTCCTCCACTTCGATGCGCACCTGGACACCTGGGACACCTACTTCGGTGCGCCCTACACGCACGGTACTCCCTTCCGTCGCGCCAGCGAAGAGGGCCTCATCGATATGACTGCCTCGATGCACATCGGCATCCGCGGTCCCCTCTACGGGAAGAAGGACCTCGAGGACGATGAGGTGCTCGGCTTCCAGATCATCCGCAGCGACGAATACCAGTTCACCTCCGTCCAGGACGTCGTCGCCCGGATGCGGGGTCGCCTCGGCGACGCTCCGGTCTACCTGTCCGTCGACATCGACGTCCTCGATCCGGCCGCCGCACCTGGCACCGGCACCCCCGAGGCGGGTGGAATGACCAGCCGTGAGCTGCTCAACTCGATCCGCGGGCTCCAGGGACTCAATGTCGTCGGCGCCGAGATCGTCGAAGTCGCCCCCGCCTACGACCATGCCGAAGTCACCGGACTCGCCGCCGCTCACGTCGGCTACGAGGTCCTGTCCCTCTGGGCGGCGGAGAACAACGGAGTCACTGCTCCCTCCGGCCCGTCCGGCAGTGCCCTGGGTATCTGAATGAGTGCCGAAACGAATGTCCGCAACGGCGGTCGTGCAGTGGTGGCGACCCTCGCCGCCCACGGTGTCGATACGACCTTCGGCATCCCCGGCACCCATAATCTCGAGTTCTATCGGCACCTGCCGGAGTTCGGGATCCGCGCCGTGACTCCCCGCCACGAGCAGGGAGCAGGCTACGGTGCCGACGGGTACTTCCTCGTCTCCGGCAAACCCGGGGTCGTCATCACGACCTCGGGGCCGGGGCTGACGAACGTCATCACCGCCGCCGCGACCGCCTATGCCGAGTCCCGACCGATGCTCATCCTCTCCCCCGGTGTGCCCACCGGGTTCGAGCGCGCCGACGTCGGCATGCTGCACGAGACGAAGGACTCCTCCGGTGCGGTGGGCCACCTCCTCGTGTCCTCCCAGCGCACCCGCACCGCAGAAGGTGCAGCGCAGGCCGTCGCCGAGGCGTTCGCCATGTTCGACTCGGCCCGTCCCGGGCCCGTGCACATCGAGGTTCCCCTCGACGTTCTCGAGGGAGCCTGGAACGGCAGCGTTCCGGTCCCGTTCGCGGGACGTCGCCCCGGACTCGATGACCATGTCGTGGCCCGCGCCGCCGAGGCGATCGGTTCGGCGAAGCGTCCGATGGTCGTCGCCGGCGGCGGTGCCAGAAGAGCCCACGCCGAGGTGGCCCGTCTCATCGAGGCCCTCGACGCTCCCCTGGCGACGACGGCCAACGGCAAGGGCATCGTGTCCGAAACGCATCCGCTGTCGCTGGGCTCGAACGTGCGCTTCCCCAGCGTGCAGGCCGAGTCCGGGGCCGCCGATGTGCTCATCGTGCTCGGCTCCGAATTGGCCGACTCCGACCTGTGGGGCGGGGTCATCGGTGCGCAGAGACGCATCGGTGTGCGTGATGAGTCTGCCGGGCAGACCGTCATCCGCTGCGATATCGACCCCGACCAGCTGAACAAGAACCTGCCCGGGGACATCCTCGCCTGCGCGGACACCGGCGAGTTCCTCATCGCGCTCATGAGCGCGCTCGGAATCGGAGACGACGGCGCCGCCTCGGCGAACGATGACGGAACGGAATCGTCCGAACGACACGGATCGGCCGCCTCAGCGAAGGAATCAGGGGCCGATCGGGTCGCCCGGATCCGGGAGACCTGGGCCACCGATTTCGACTTCGATGCGATCGGTGCCCGGGTCACCCGGCTCGTCGAAGAGGGAGCGGGATCGACCGTCGTCATCTCCGGTGACTCCTCGCAGGTCACCTACGACGGCACGGTGCACGCACTGACAGCGAGCACGCCCGATCAGCTGCTCTACATGCCCGGATTCGCCACCCTGGGTTACGGCATTCCCGCCGCCCTCGGAGCGAAGGTCGCCGATCCTGCGCGACCGGTCGTGTGCATCCTCGGCGATGGTGCAGCTATGTTCTCCATCCAGGAACTCATGACCGCTGCCGAGCTGGGGCTGGGCATCCCCTTCGTCATCGTCGACAACGGCGGATATGCGGAGATCGAGGGTCAGATGGTCGACCGCGACATCGAACCCTTCGCCGTCAGGCTCGCCCGTCCGGACTTCGCGAAACTCGGCGAATCCATGGGCGGGGCCGGGGTGACGATCGCCGAGGCGGACATCGATTCGGCTCTGCCGCGGGCCATCGCCGAGGCGCTCGATCGCACCGTGCCCACCGCCATCCACATCACCGTCGGTCACTGAGCCGATCCAACAGAAAGGGCCGCTGTGGACTCTTTGGTAGTCATCATCTATCTCGCCGCCATGGTGGGATTCGGAGTCTGGGGCCGCTTCAAGGCCCATAACCAGGAGGACTTCCTGGTCGCAGGGCGCCGCCTCGGCGGACTGCTGTACACCGGCACGATGTCGGCCGTCGTCCTCGGCGGCGCGTCGACGATCGGCGGTGTCGGCCTCGGCTACACGTCCGGGCTGTCGGGAATGTGGCTCGTGTTCGCGATCGGCTTGGGCATCATCGCGCTCTCGCTGTTCTTCGCTCCGAAGATTCAGAAGCTCGAGATCTACACGGTCTCGCAGATGCTCGAACTCCGCTACGGCAAGGGCTCCCGTTTCGTCTCCGGAGCCATCATGACCGCCTACGGTCTGATGATCTCGACGACGTCGACGGTTGCCTACGCCACGGTCTTCCATGCCCTGTTCGATCTCAACAAGGTGTGGTCGGTGCTCATCGGCGGCGGCATCGTCATCCTCTATTCGATGCTCGGCGGCATGTGGTCGATCACGCTGACGGATTTCGTGCAGTTCTTCATTCAGACGATCGGCATCTTCCTCATCATGCTGCCCCTCGTGCTCTCGAAGTCCGGAGGCATCTCCGAGCTGTTCTCCTCGCTGCCGGACACGCACACCTCTCCGGTGGGCATCGGCTGGGAGGCGATCCTCGGCTACATCCTCATCTACACCCTCGGTCTGCTCATCGGCCAGGACATCTGGCAGCGCGTGTTCACCGCCCGCAGCCCGGGTGTGGCCAGGTGGGGCGGCTTCTCCGCAGGTGTCTACTGCCTGCTCTACGCTGTCGCCGGTGCACTCATCGGCATGGCCGCGACGAAGATCGTGCCCGGCATCGAGGTCCAGGACGATGTGTTCGTCGCCGTCGTCGATGCTTCGATGTCTCCGGTGCTCGCCGGAATAGTGCTCGCTGCGGCCCTGGCCGCGATGATGTCTACGGCCTCGGGTTCGCTCATGGCCGCCTCGACCGTCTGTCGTCAGGACATCGTCGAACCGATCCTCGCCCGCAAGGACATCGTTCCTGAAGGCGGCGTCGGTGCGGGAGCCGGTGCGAAGGATACGGCGACGGATGGTGCGGACGCCTCGGTGAGTGCGTCCGGCATTTCCGGCTCGGAATCCGGTTCTCACTCGGGTTCCGGCGCGAAGTCGACGCTCGTGCGGTCGCTGGTCCGCGAGACCGGAGATGAGGTGCGCGACTCGCGCATCTACCTGATCGTGCTCGGTGTCGTCACGCTGGTGCTCGCGATGATCATGCCCAGCGTCGTCGAGGCGCTGACCGTGGCCTACAACCTGCTGGTGGCCGGTCTGTTCATCCCGATCCTCGGCGGTCTCGTGTTCAAACGCGGAACGATCATCGGGGTCATGGCCGGCATGATCCTCGGTGCCGTGACCACCATCGTCGTGATGATCGTGGCGGGCATCTACGCCAACGAGGCCATCTACCTCGGTCTCATCGCCTCGCTGGTCGGCTACCTCGTCGGGTCCTTCGCGTCGAAGCCGACCTCGCCCGAGGTCATGGCGGCGTGGAAGGAACGCATCACCCGTTAATTGCTACCTGACGGCGGCCCAGCAACCTCGCGCGAGGTTGCTGGGCCGCCGTCAGGTAGTTTTGGTGGGTGGGGTCTGGGTGGGAGGCCCCCGACTTGGTGGCCAGGGCCACAGTCACTTATATTCGGAGAGTCAGGCTGAGCCGCCCGCGGCAGCCCCCGGAAATTGGTGCCCAGGGCGAGCGGCACATCAGCCGGTGCTCGAAAAAGGAGCACGAAGCCGCAAACCGCGCGTGTGAGACATATATGGATCCCTCATTCCATATCTCATTCGCGAAAGGCCTGCCATGGCTCATACCTCCGCGCACGTCGCGCACACCCTTGCCGCCCACATCGACGAGGTCTTCGGCCTCATGGGCAACGGCAATGCCTACTTCCTCGACGCCCTGCTGCGTGACACCTCGGCAACCTACACCGCCGTCCGCCACGAGGCCGGCGCCGTCGTCGCCGCCGACGCTCACTTCCGCACCTCCGGGCGGATCGCCGCGGCCACCACCACGTATGGTGCCGGGTTCACGAATACGCTCACCGCCCTCGCCGAGGCGGCACAAGCCAGGGTTCCCCTCGTCCTCGTAGTCGGGGATGAGCCCACATCCGGGCCCCGACCATGGGACGTGGACCAGATCGCCATGGCCTCCGCCGTGGGTGTGCGCACCTACACCGTCGGTCGGGTCGATGCCGCCGCAGCCACCGTGACCGCGATCGAGCATGCGCTGACCTATCGAATGCCCGTCGTCCTGGCCATTCCCTACGATGTCGCGACTCTGGACCTCGGTGAGATCCCGGTTGTCCCCGGTCCCAGTCGTCCCTCGCCGATGGCACCGACCGGTGAATTCGCACATGCGGCTCTTGATCGCCTTGCTGCAGATCTGGCTGGAGCGAAACGTCCCCTGCTGCTCGCGGGCCGCGGAGCCTGGTTGGCCGGAGCCGAGCCCGAACTCGGTGAACTCGTGGACATCACGGGAGCGCTCACCGTGACGACCGCGCTGGGACGCAACATCTTCCCGGCGGCCGAACACGACTTGGGAGTCGCCGGCGGATTCGGTGCCCCGGCCGCGATGGAGCGCGTCCGCGAGGCCGATGTGGCCGTGGTCTTCGGAGCCTCGCTCAATCAGTTCACGATGCGTTTCGGAGACCTCTTCCATCCCTCGACGACGGTATGGCAGATCGACACCGACGGCCGCGCCACGAACGCCCGCGTCGGAGGCTTCATCCGCGCCGATGCGAAACTCGCCGCCGCCGAACTCATCGCGCGCCTGGCGGCGACCGGCGCCGGCAGTGCTGGGAGTTCGGGCAGTGCCGACGCACGCTGGCACGATTCCGTCGACACCGCTGCCGACCGTGCCTACGTCGTAGGGTCGGAGCTCGCCGAGGATGGTCGGCTCGATCCGCTTACAGCAGCGAACCACCTCGGCGAGGCTCTGCCCGAGGATCGGGTCGTCGTCTCCGACGGCGGACATTTCATCGCTTGGGCGAACATGTTCTGGGAGCCCAGCGCCCCCGACCGACTGGCGATGGTCGGCACTGCCTTCCAGTCGATCGGGCTCGGCTGGCACAGTGTCGCCGGGGCCGCCCGCGCTAACCCGGACTCGACGATCGTGCTGACCACCGGTGACGGCGGCGGCGCCATGGCACTGTCCGACCTCGACACCGCGATCCGGGTGGCCGGCGGTCGCGGTATGGCTGTGGTCTTCAATGACGCGGCCTACGGTGCCGAGGTCAACCTGTATGGGCTTAAGGGGTTGGAGAAGTCGCCCATGCTCATCGACGAGATCGATTTCGCGGCCCTCGCCACCGCAGCTGGCGGGCACGGGGTCGCCGTCCGCACCTTGGCCGATCTCGCAGTCGTCGAGCAGTGGCAGTCCCGCCCCGTCGACGAACGGCCCTTCCTGCTCCTCGACCTGCGGATCTCCGGTGAGATCGTCGCGCCGTACCAAGAAGAGGTCATTCGCGTGAACTCGTGAAGGCGCCAGGCCGGTTGCACAGCTGGTGGCGGCCCGGGTTCAGACGCTGGTCTTGCTGTGCCGACCGGCCCCAGGTGACGAGGCGCCACAGCTTCTCCAGCGGGCCCTGTCCGAAACGGCGCAGCCACAGAGTTGAGACGACGACCTGGACGATGATGATCGCGGCACAGAGGACGAGTCCGGCGACGTATCCGCCGTGGTCGTCGAACCGGGCGAGGTCGGGCACTGCCAGCCGAACGGCGACAAAGATGACGGTAGCGCCGACGTAGTTGCTCAGCGCCATCCGACCCAGCGGTGCGAACACGGACTTCAGGACCGCCTCGGCGGGGGTGCGCAGGAGCAGCAGGATAGCGACGATACAGAGGTCAGGGCCATGCACAGGCCCAGGCCGGCATTGATCCACTGGTTGATCTGACGGGTCGTGTAGTCCGTCACCGAGAAGCCGACGATCTCCACGATCAGTGCGATCCCACCGGCGATCGCGACTCGTCCCGGGCGGTTGAGGACGGAACGGAGGAAGTCGCTGCCGCCGATGGCGAAGCCGAGCAGAAAGAGTCCCGGAATGACGGCCATTC
Organism: Brevibacterium permense; assembly: GCF_013280495.1. Classification (GTDB taxonomy): domain Bacteria; phylum Actinomycetota; class Actinomycetes; order Actinomycetales; family Brevibacteriaceae; genus Brevibacterium; species Brevibacterium permense. The sequence continues at coordinate 551,549 of NZ_JABSSX010000001.1, read as the reverse complement.
CGCCTCCGGTGGCCACTCCGGCGATGAGCAGAGCGACCCCGAGAACCGTAGCGATGACGTTCCGCCACCGGTCGGCGATCCACGCGGCCGGCAGCAGGAAGACGATCCCGGCGAGCGCATATGGAAGCAGCGCCTCGCCGGGTTGGAGGAGCTGATGGAGGCCACCGAGGATGCCGAGGAAGGCGAACCGGCGCAGCAGAGCCAGGCGTGGTCGGTGGCTGCGGTCCCGGGCGGACCTGGCCTGGCGGGTAGTCGAAGGTGATGAAGCGGGTGATCCGGTCGGCGTGGACGTCGACGAGGTGGTGGACGAGGACCTGATCCTTGTTCGTTCCCTTCGCTGGGTCGAGATCGACGTAGCTGAGGTCTGCGGTGTGCTGTGCAGCGTAGAGGAGGTAGGGGCGACCGTGGACGTCGATCGTGTCGGGTGTGATCGCGCAGCCGTCCAGGTGGTCGGCGACGTCGGCTTCGAGTGCGCCTTTCGCACGCTTCTCAGCCACGATGAGTCCGCCGATGAGGGCGATGACGATGGTTCCGAAGGCGATGAGTGCCTTCTTCATGATTGTGGTGCCCAGACGACGGTATGGCGGTCGTCGCCGTGGCAGGTCAGTTGTCTGCGGACCGCGCCGGGCGGTTGGCCGTCGTCCAGACTCTGACAAAGAGGCCGAGGATGAGCAGCCACCCCGAGACCGCGAGAACGGCGCAGACAACGGCAAGGAGCAGGTAGCCGATCAGCGGCGGATAGAACATCGGTGCCGGTCCCCTCTCTGAACTCGGATCCACCGTATCTCATCGGGGCTGAACTCAGCCGCTCTCCAAGGGACAGGTGTGAACGGTCCTGTCCGGCCGCCTCGGCGATGGTGTTCGCTCTATTCGACGCTTCGTCGACTTCGACGGGTCAAAGTGTCAGTTCTGGGGATCTCCGGACAGCGAAAAGCCCCGGATCCTTGCGGCATCCGGGGCTTAGACACGTGGAGATGGCGGGAATCGAACCCGCGTCCGTCGGCAGATTGTCAGGACTTCTCCGGGCGCAGTTCGTGAACTAGTGTCTTAGGTTCTGGCTATCGCACGAACACGTAAGCCAACGAACGGAGTTGAGTGAAAGTCCCTCAGGCACCCCCAACATGTGCCTGAAGCAGTGGCCTCTTAAACGACGCCAGGATCTAGAGCAGAGGCAACTCTAGGCTGACGGATTCGCAGCTCGCGCTCTATCAGGCAGCGAGGGCGAAATCGGTGCGGTTGTTAGACTTAGCACCTATTGTTTTGCAGAGGACATTAACGAGATGACTCTGCATTCTCGGCCCGCTTCTCCCGACGCAGTGTCCGACGTCGAAACCGATCATCCCCATATTCTGTTACCAAAACTGATCAGGTGTTTCATCCGCCGAGGCGGCTGCTGGCGCCGATCAGATACTCCAGCATACTCGTACAACGCAGACCGAGCCAATTGCATTCCCCGAACTCCGCGAATATGTGACCGGGCGTGCTCGGATACGCTCGGACCGCCTCGGCGAAGGAGCCGAGAGACGATGGTGATGGCGGGGATCTCACCCGCCATCGACCGGCCCTTACAGGTACTGCTTGGACTTCATGGCGCGTTCGGCTTCGCGTTTATCCTGCGCTTCGCGCAGTGCCTGTCGCTTATCCCATTCGCGCTTGCCGCGGGCCAGGGCGATCTCGACCTTGACGCGTGAACCGTCGAAGTACAGCTCCAGCGGGACCAGGGTCCGGCCGGATTCCTTGACCTTCTGCGAGATCTTGAGGATCTCCTCGCGGTGGAGCAGCAGCTTACGACGACGGCGGGCCGAGTGGTTCGTCCATGTCCCCTGCAGATATTCGGGAATGTAGACGTTCTCCAGCCAGGCCTCATTCTGGAAGATGAGGGCGAAGCCGTCGGTGAGCGAGGCTCGGCCTTCGCGCAGCGATTTCACCTCGGTGCCGGTGAGTACGAGCCCGGCCTCCCACGTGTCTTCGATGTGATAGTCGTGGCGCGCCTTGCGGTTCCTCGCTATGACTTTCTTGCCTGTGTCTTTCGGCATGACCGGCCCCCTCTCTGCTCCCGATCACCTGTGCACGCGTTTGCGGGCACAGCCATCAATTCTATCCCATCGCCGCCCTTCCGCACGCCCGTCCCCTCCCAAAACTACCTGACGGCGGCCCAGCAACCGCGCGCGAGGTTGCTGGGCCGCCGTCAGGTAGCAATTAGAAGATGAAGGGTTTGGGGTCGACGTAGCCGCCGTTCTCCATGATCTCGAAGTGCAGGTGGCAGCCGGTCGACGCTCCCGTCGTACCGGAGTACGAGATGATGTCGCCCTTCTTGACCCTCTGCCCGTCGTGGACCTTGAGCTTCGTGTTGTGGTTGTACGTCGACGCGATCGATTTGCCCTTGATCTTGCCGTGGGAGATGACGACGCGGTTGCCGTAACCGCCGGTCCAGCCGGAGGTGATGACGATTCCGTCGCCGGCCGAGCGGATCGGGGTTCCGCAGGGAACGCCGAAGTCCATTCCCGTGTGCAGCTTCCGTGCACCGGTGATCGGGTGGACGCGGTATCCGAACGGAGACGTCGTCGGGTACCCCTTGGCCGGGTTGGCCAGGACTCCGTCGCCGAAGACGAACTTGCCCTTCTTCTCCTGCTCCTTCTCCCATTCCCGGACCTTCTCGGCCAACCGGTCCTGCTCGGCCCTCTCGTCGGCCAGCTGCTTCTCGGTCTTGTCCTTGTTGTCGGAGATCGTCTTCTCCGCATCGTCCTTCGCGGAGATGAGGTCGTTGAGGCTGTCGGCCTTCTTCTTCGCATCGACCTGCGCGGCCTCTTTGGCCAGCACCGCCTCGGCGGCTTCGTCCTTGAGGTCGGAGATCTTATCCGTCACGCCTGAGAGCCGCTCTTCGTTGTTCTTGTTCAGCGCCCGCTGTTCGGAGAGTTTGTCGATCGTGCGCTGCTGGGATCGCACCGCCGAGTCGACGCGACCGATGCCGCCGTCGGCGCTCGTGCCCTCGGCCATCTGCAGCAGCATCGCCAGATCGGACGTGATGCCCGAGTTCTGGTAGGCCTGTCTTCCGATGCGGGCCGCCGAGGTCTTATGCTTGTCGATCTCCTCACTGCCGGACTTGATCGTGTCCTTGAGATCCTTCTGCGCGTTTTCCGCCGAGGTCAGGCGCGCGGCCATGTCCTCGTCCTTCTCGATCGCCTCAGCCAGCGCATCGTCGGCAGCCTTCGATTCGGCTTCGGCATCCGGCAGCTTCTCCTGCGCGGCATCGCGTTCGGCGATGACGCGGGCGAGGTCCTCATCGAGGCCTTCGAACTCCTGCTGGAGTTCCTTGACGCGTTCGTCGACCTCGCTCTTGTCGTCGCGAGGATCGGCCACCACCGAGGTGACCGGCATGACCACTGCCAGCGCAACTGCCGTGAGGACGAGTCCGAGTCTGCGTCTCATCTCAGACCTTCGTGTACTTGTTGAGCGTGATCAGCGACGATGCTCCGGCCATGAGCACGCCGATGATGATGAGTACGGGGGTGATGAGGAGAACATCCCATCCGGAGATGAGGCTGAATCCCGTGGCCTGCGACTGCAGCCAACCGCTGACTCCGAAGTGGACGAGCAGTCCCAGAGCACCGGCGGACAGTGTCGCACCGATGGCCGAGGCGATGACACCCTCGAGCAGGAACGGCATCTGGATGAAGGTGTTCGACGCGCCGACGAGCCTCATGATGCCGGTCTCCCGGCGTCTCGAGAACGCGGAGAGTCGAATGGTCGTGGCGATGAGCAGCATCGCGCACAGCAGCATGATGCCGGCGATCGCGATCGCCACGATGGTCGCGATGTTGAGCACCCCGAACAGGCGGTCGAGCAGCTGATTCTGGTCGACAACCTCTTCCACCCCGGGAGTCGACGAGAAGGTCTCCTTGATGATGTCGTACTTCTCGGCGTCCTTGAGTTTGACCCGGAAGGATTCGTTCATCTCGTCCTTGGGCACTGTGCCCTCGAGGCTGGTGCCCTTGAACTGCTCCTGGAAGTGTTCGTAAGCCTCGGTCTTGTCCTCGAAATAGACCTTGTCGACATAGGGGGCCAGATCGGAGCTTTCGAGTTCGGACCGGATCTGATCCTTCTGGTCGCCCGTGACCTCGCCGTCGACGCAGTTCGTCGCTTCCGAATCCGGCGGGCACAGGAACACGGAGACCTGCACGCGGTCGTACCAGAAGTCCTTCATCTGACCGACCTGCATCTGCAGCAGGATCGCGGCACCGACGAAGAGCAGGGACACGAAGGTCACGAGCACGACGGAGATGACCATGGAGAAGTTCCGGCGCAGACCCGACCAGACTTCTGAGAGGATGAAACCGGCCCTCATGAGGCGACTCCGTAAGTGCCTTCTTCGACGTCGCGGACGATTTCGCCTTCGCGCAGTTCGATGACTCTCCGGCGCATCCGATTGACGATCTCTCCGTCGTGAGTGGCCATGAGCACGGTGGTGCCGTTGCGGTTGATCTTCTCGAGGACGTTCATGATGTCGGCGCTCGTCGCCGGGTCGAGGTTGCCCGTCGGCTCGTCGGCGAGCAGGATTCCGGGTTTGTTGACCACGGCGCGGGCGATGGCCACACGCTGCTGCTCACCGCCGGAGAGCTCACTGGGGTATCGCTTCTCCTTGCCAGCCAGGCCCACGGTCTCGAGGACGTCGGGGACGAGAGTCGACATGGCCGCGCGGGACTTTCCGATCACCTGGAGGGCGAATGCCACATTGGCGAACACCGTCTTGTTCGGCAGCAGCCGGAAGTCCTGGAACACGGTTCCGATCCCCCGCCGCAGGTAGGGCACCTTCCAGCTGGGCATCTTCACCACGGATTTCCCGGCGATGTGGATGCGACCGGAGCTTGGGACCTCTTCACGCAGGATGAGTCGGATGACCGTGGACTTTCCCGAGCCGGACGCCCCGACAAGGAACACGAATTCGCCGCGGTCAGCCTCGAAGGAGATGTCATCGAGTGCTTTGCGGGAACGTGTGTCGTAGGACTTCGAAACGGAGTCGAATCTGATCAAGTCGGTCTTCAATCATGTTGCGGGTGGCTCGGCCGCTTCCACTGTACGTAACAGTTCCGTGATGTTCGCGGAGGCGGCCGGGCGTGTGTTGCGATCTGATGAAGTTCACAGTCGCCTCGGTGATGGTCGAAACCTCGCCGAGGCGGCCGACCCTCAGTCGGCCATCGACCGAGTGAGACGGCTCGGTACCGTTGCCCGAGGAATCAGGACCGTTGCTCGAAGAATCAGGCTCAGGCCTCGGCCTCTTCGGCCATCTCCTGTTCCTTGCGCCAGCGGATGCCGGCTTCGATGAGTCCGTCGAGATCACCGTCGAAGACGGCAGAGGGGTTGTTGACCTCGTAGCCGGTGCGCAGGTCCTTGACCATCTGGTACGGATGGGTGACGTACGAGCGCATCTGATCGCCCCAGCTGGCCTTGATGTCGCCGGCCAGCTCCTTCTTCTGAGCGGCCTCTTCCTGGCGCTTGAGGTCGAGCAGTCGCGACTGGAGGACGCGCATCGCGGCCTCACGGTTCTGGATCTGGGACTTCTCGTTCTGCATGCTCACGACCACGCCGGTGGGGATGTGCGTGATGCGCACGGCCGAGTCCGTCGTGTTCACCGACTGTCCGCCGGGGCCCGAGGACCGGTAGACGTCGATGCGCAGATCGTTCTCGTCGATCTCGACATGGTCGGTCGATTCGATGAGCGGGACCACCTCGACGGCCGCGAAGGAGGTCTGGCGGCGGCCCTGGTTGTCGAAGGGGCTGATCCGCACGAGACGGTGAGTGCCGGCTTCGACCGACAGCGTGCCGTAGGCGTAGGGCGCGTCGATCTGGATGGTCGCGGACTTGATGCCCGCGCCTTCTGCATAGGAGGTGTCGAGCTCCTGGACCTTGTAGCCGCGGTTCTCCGCCCACCGGACGTACATGCGGGTGAGCATCTGCGCCCAGTCGGTCGCGTCGTCGCCGCCGGCACCCGACCGCACGGTCACGACGGCGGAGCGCTCGTCGTATTCGTGGCTGAGCAGGGTCGAGATCTCGAGTTCGGCCAGCTGATCGCGCAGCTTCCTGATGTCGCGGTCGGCTTCTTCGAGCGAGTCCGAGTCGCCTTCATCCTGGGACATCTCGACGAGGAGCTCGGCGTCGTCGATGCGTTCGCCGAACTTCTCCAGCTTCTCCAGGGTGCCCTGCTTGTGTGAGAGCTTGGCCGAGGTCTTCTGCGCCGAATCGGGGTCGTCCCAGAACGTCGGCGACGACGCCTGCTCCGTGAGTTCGGCGACCTCGTCGCGCAGGTTGTCCAGATCGGACACGTCGAGAATCGCTTTGTACGTCTGGCGGAGGTTGGCGATTTCAGAAGCGTAATCAGTGGAGGCCATAATGATCCGATTCTAGTGCATGTCCTCCCTCGAGCATGAAACGGCGCCGAGGAGGTCGACCGTTGAGATATCGAGGACTGATCGATCGAGGCGGGCCCCGATCAGTCGCCCCGGCCCCAAAAAGCGCCGCCGACGGGAGATCTGTTTCATCCCGCCGGCGGCGCGGCTCACATCGCTTCATGCGAAGACTGTGAGGAAAATATAGACCGAAACCCACCCCTGCGCAAGGCGAAAACACCGCACAACGACATTCGTGAAACTACACCGTGAGCATTTGCAGAACCCATTCCCAGTTATCCACAGATTTCGGAATTGACTAGATTCTTCTTTCGACTACAGATAGGTTAAACAGCAAATCACGCTGTCAATTGAATGATCGGGCAAGGGTTCAGAGTGGAAGCCACCGAAGTCATCACCAGCGAGGTTCACAAGCGGATCAGAGATCTCGATGTGGATCCGCGCGCAGATATTCAGCGCTCTCGCGAGCTCATTCGCACCGTCATCGCCGAATACGATGAGCGCAGCCTCGTCGCCGATCTCCCCGCGCTCGAGGACAAAGAGGCGACGTTTCGGCATATCGATAATCAGCTCTCAGGTTTCGGTGCCCTGCAGGACTATTTCGATGATCCGCACGTCGAAGAGATCTGGGTGAACTCCCCGAGTGAGGTCTTCATCGCCGTCGACGGAATCCACCAGCTGACGACGACGAAGCTGAGTTCGGGCGAACTCGACGACCTCATCGAGCGGATGCTGCGCACCTCGGGCCGGCGCGTCGACCTTTCCCAACCATTTGTCGACGCCATTCTGCCCGACGGGTCCCGGCTGCATGTCGTGTTGCCCGATATCACTCGCACCCACCCGGCCGTGAATATCCGCAAGTTCATCGCCCGGCCGCGTAACCTCGCCAACCTCGTCGCTCACGGCTCACTGACTCCTGGGGCCGCCGAGTTCCTCGACGCGGCCGTGACGTGCGGTGCCAATATCCTCGTCTCCGGGGCAACTCAGGCGGGCAAAACCACTATGCTCAACGCCTTGGCCGGCTCGATTCCAGCCCGCGAACGTACGATCTCCTGCGAAGAGGTCTTCGAACTCAATCTGCCCAGCCGCGACTGGGTTCCCATGCAGTGCCGCCAGCCGTCACTGGAAGGAACCGGCGAAGTCACCCTCCGCGCCCTGGTCAAAGAGGCGCTGCGGATGCGACCGACGCGCATCATCGTCGGCGAGGTCCGAGAAGCCGAAAGCCTGGACCTCCTGGTCGCGCTGAATTCCGGGCTGCCCGGGATGGGCACAATCCACGCGAACTCTGCTCGAGCGGCGATCACGAAGATCTGCACCCTGCCCCTTCTGGCCGGGGCGAATATCTCCTCGTCGTTCGTCGTGCCCACCGTCGCCGTCAGCCTCGATGTCGTCGTCCACCTGCGCAGGGATCCGTCCGGAGTGCGTCGAGTCGATGAGATCTGCGCGGTGCCTGGCGGAGTCGAAGGCGACGTCGTCGAACTCGACACGATCTTCCATTCGCCACGAGGACAGCTCATTCGCGGTCAGGGGTTCGGCCACCTCGGCGAGCGATTTGCGGCCATCGGCCGCGATCTTCACGCCATTCTGGAGGCGGCATGAGCTATTCCCAGTCCGCTCTGCTCATCGGTGCCTGCCTCGGGGCAGGACTGTTCCTCATCTGGATGTCGCTGTGGCGGCGACCGCAGGGCAAGCGGACCCAGTCGCGGTGGGTGCGCGAACTCGATGACATGCTCACCGGGGCCGGATTCCCCAGGCTGCGGCCGGCACACCTGCTGCTCATCTCCGTCGCAGCGTTCTGTGTCGTCGCAGTCGTCGCCACAGTGCTCACCGGATCGTGGGCGATCGCGCTGTGCTTCGGTCTGTTCGCCTCCTGGCTGCCGCATCGGGCGCTGCAGCACCGGGCGCGGAGCCGACAGGTGATGCGGCGGGAGCTGTGGCCAGAGACTCTCGACCATCTCAATTCCGGTGTCCGTGCGGGTCTGTCCCTGCCCGAAGCACTGAGTTCCCTGGCCCACCGCGGACCCGAACCGCTGCGACCGCTGTTCGAAGTCTTCGCCGAGGAATATCGGGCCAGCGGTTCGTTCGCATTGGCGTTGGAGCGCTTTCGGCAAGTCAGCGCCGACCCGGTGGCCGACCGCATCGTCGTCGCGCTCAGCGTCACCAGGCAGGTCGGCGGCAGCGATCTGGGCACCATGCTCCGCGCCTTGGCTCAGTTCGTCCGCGACGATGCCCGCACCCGCAACGAGCTCTCCGCCCGCCAGCAATGGACGGTCAATGGTGCCCGATTGGCCGTCGCTGCACCGTGGGTGGTGCTCGCGTTCCTCTCCACGCGACCCGAAACGGCCGTGGCGTACAACTCGCGGACCGGGCTGATCCTCCTGGCGGCGGGCTTCGTCGTCTCTCTGCTGGCGTATCAGGCGATGAAGCGCATCGGTCGGCTCCCGTCCGAACCCAGAGTCATCGAAGGGTCCTCACTCAGCGCCGCCCACCGACGTTTCGCGGGCAGCCCCGGCGCGAGTGGCGGATTCTCCGCCGACGACAAAGACGCTGCGGACGGACGGGCGGCATGAGCCTCCTCGGCGAGCCCCTGTCGGTCCTGGTCCTCGGGCTCTTCAACGGCTTCGCCCTGTGTGTCTTCGTCCTCTCCCTCCCGCCGCTGCGCAGACCGACTCTGTCGTCGCGGATCGCACCCTATCTGCGGGATCAGGAATCCCTGGTCGACATCTACGCTCCGCCGACCCCTCGCACCGAGGGGTTCTGGGGGCTGGTGAAATCCTGGCTGATCGGTTCGACTCTGTGGGTGACGTCGCGCATCACCACGGATGCGACTCTGCGACTGCGCATCGACCGCCTCGGCGGCAATGCCACGATCGAACGCTTCCGCATCAGCCAGGTGCTGAGCATCCTCGTCGGGATGATCGTCGCCGGCGGTCTGGCCGGTGCCCTGTCGGCGCAACGCGGCTTCTCCCCCATCGTCACCGTCGTCCTCGTCATCAGCGGCGGCATCGCCGGGCACGTCTTCAACGATTGGCGACTCAGCCAAGCTATCGCCCGCCACGAATCCCGCGTGCTCGCCGAATTCCCCACCGTCGCCGAACTCCTCGCACTGTCCATCACCGCCGGTGAAGGGATCGTGGAGGCTCTCGAACGCGTGTGCCGCACCTGCTCCGGCGACCTCATCGACGAACTCCGCGCAGCCCTGGCTGCCACTCGCACCGGGACACCGTTGGTCGAAGCGCTCGATGGGATGGCCACGCGCATCGCCATCCCCGAGATCGTCCAGTTCGTCGACGGCCTTGCAGTGTCCATGACCCGCGGCACCCCGCTGGCCGAGGTGCTCCGATCCCAAGCCGCTGACGTGCGCGAACAGTCTCGGCGAAGGCTGCTCGAACTGTCCGGTCGCAAAGAGATCGGAATGCTCGTTCCGGTTGTCGTATTCGTGCTTCCCGTCACCGTGATCTTCGCCGTCTTCCCGTCCCTGACCGTCCTCGACCTCAGCCCGTAACGACCGCACTCCGCACCACCGACCACGCCCGCTCCCACAGTCAGCCCCCGTACAACTGACCACGCCCCACAGTCAGTCCCGCACCACCGACCACGCGGATCGAACCCTCGACCACGCCGATGAAGGAGACACGATGTTCCGCCAGTTCACCTACCGCCTCGTCCCGTTCATGCTCGGGCTCATCCCGGGTCCTCCTCCGCGAGGTGGAAACACCACCACCGAGGTGGCCGAGACCGGCATCGACGCGAAGCTCACCGCCGATGTGGACCGTCCCGATCGCGGGGACGTTCCCGGCTGGGTCCTCATCACCCTGATGACTGCGGGATTGGTGGTCGCATTGTGGGCTCTGGCCGGCGAGGCCTTCACCTCGATGTTCCAAGACGCGATGAACAAGGTCCGCGGGGCCGGGTGACTCAGCGGTGACCGGAGACGAAGAGACGGAACGGGGTCGGATGAAAGACGACTCGGCAGGAGTGGCCGAGGAGCACAGCGATTCGGGATCCGCCGTCGCCGAATTCGCCCTCATCGCCTCGCTGCTGGCCCTCATCCTGGCCGGAGCCCTGCAGATCGGCCTCGTCATCCACGTCCGCAACACGGTCATCGACTCCGCCATCGCCGGGGCGAGGCAGGCGAGCCTGGCCGATCAGACTCCCCGCGACGGTCAGAAGCTCACCCGCGACCTCATCCGAGTGTCCGTGGGCGAGCGCTATGCCCAGAAAGTCACCGTCTCGACGTCACAGCGCGGTGCCGTCGAGATAGTCGAGGTGAGGGTGACGACCCCGCTCCCGGTCCTCGGACTGTGGGGACCCGCCGAGGTCTGGGACCTGCGCGGACGATCCATCGTCGAGGACGTCGACCGTGACTGAACCAGAGGTCAATCAGGGAGTCTCGACCGACGACGCAGACGAAGGAACGGCGGTCATCGAGTTCATCTTCGCCTCCATCGTCCTGCTCATCCCGGTCATCTATCTCATGCTCACCCTCTCCCAGCTGCAGGCGGCCAGCTATGCGACCACCTCGGCGGCGATGTCGGCCTCACGTATCGCCGCCCGCGACGCGAATCCCTCGGAGGCTCGCGCCCATGCCTTCGCGAAGATGCATTTCGCGGACTTCGGGCTGCGGGATGCGCCGACTTCCATCACCTACTCGTGCGCCGGACCCTGTGGACAGGCCGGCTCTCTCGTCACCGCACGAGTCGAGACGAAAGTGTCTCTGCCCGGGTTCCCGCTCCTCTTCGGCTCCGACCGGTCTCCGCACATCACATTGCGCGCGAACCACACCGACGTCGTCGCCACAGGACGTCAGTGATATGCCGACCGCGGGAGAGCACGACTTGGAGCGATGTGAGGATTCGACGCGCGGTCAGGAGTCGGATCACGCTTCGGATGCCGGGTCGATCACGCCGCTGGCGATCGGCTTCGTCGTCATCGCCTTGCTGCTGGCCTTTCTCATCGCGGCCTTGACCGATCTGCACATGGCCCGTCGGGAGCTGCAGGGGCTGGCCGATTCTGCGGCGCTGGCGGCCTCGGACTCGTTCGAACCGGCTCCCGGTGACGATCCCGGTCTCCTGTTCTCACCTCCGGCGGCCAAACGCGCCGCCGGACGGTACCTCGACGCGGTGCCGACGCCGAAGGACATGGGCAATCTGCGGTTGAGTGCCGATGCGGATGGGACGCATTCGGTGCACATCCGCATCGAGGCCCGTTATTCTCCCGCGCTGCTCTCACCGTTCGTCCCCGGCCTCATCGACCTCCACGCCACCGCTTATGCCCGGGGCGCCCTGCGCCTCGACTGATCAACCCGAGCCGACTCCACTTCGACGCCGATTCCTGTGGGCACAGGCTCCACTCACGCATCCTGAGGCTGTGGATGACCAAACCGTGTTCACAGGGCGCTTTCTCGCTCTTGCCCAATCCATGCGCTCGCGGTGAGTCTGTGGGCATGAGAACCCTGGGACTCATCCACCGCATTGAGACGAACGGAGCCGTCACGAGCATGAGCATCGAAGCTGAATCAGCCCAACCGGCCTTCGACGTCTTCCGGTCTGCCCTCGGAGCGGACCTGACTTCCCAGGACTTGGCCGTCGGCAACCGGCTCGACAACCACAGAATCGAGTCGATCAGCTGGGGTCATTGGCAGAGACTCAATCCCATCACTGTTGTTGGAGCGAATGTTCTGCGCACCACCGACGACTGTGCCGACTCCGCGCGGACGAGCGTATCCGTCCTGGCAGGACCGGATGCGGGATTCACCCTGACGCTCGACCCACGACGGGCCCGCTTGTCTCGACTGCCCCACCCCGATTGCCTGACCATCATCGACCCCAGCATCTCCCGCGCCCCTCAGCCGCTGCGACTCGATGCGACGGGGACTGGGCCCGCCGCAGCTCTGGGTGCGACTGTGCTCGCACCGGGCCCGGCAGACGGTTCTTCAGCCGGCACTTCTTCCTCGGCTGCCCGTTTGGCTCCGCCTATCCGGTCTCCGCCGCTGCACCACAGCAATGACATCCACATCGCCCCGAAGACGATCGACGATCCTCGGCCGGCCAGACCCCCACAGTGGTGGACGTTCCTCATCCCCGTCGGCATCGGCGTGGTGCTGGCCGTGGCCACAGGAATGTGGTGGTTCCTGCTCTTCAGCGTCTCGGCCCCGCTCTCCGGATGGGTCGCCTACCTGGTGGAGAAGAAGCGCTTCACCCGCGACAGCGCACAATGCCGACTCGACCGCGACGAAGCCCTTGCCGAGGCGCGAGCCAGACTGAGCCGCCACGAGGCGACGCAAAGACACAGGATCTTCTCTTCCCCTGGCCTGTGTCTGGGGTTCGGGACGGTCTTCAGCGACCTCACCATCGACGAACGGCTGCAGGATGGAACCGACCACGTCGACGGTCGGATCGTCTGCACCGATCTGCCGATCCGCATCGATCCACGCACGACGACCGTCACCGTCAGCGGAACCCGAGCAGTCCTGCGCACCATGGCCTTCGCTTGGCTGGCCGACCGGCGATTCAGATGGCGACCGAGTCCCGAACTCACACTGCTGCCGGAATTGGCAGGCACCGAGTTCTCCGCCGACCACGCATCGAACACGGTCGGTTCAGGATCACGCCCAGACTCCGGCATCGACGACCCCATCTCGATCATCCTCGACGAGGCGGCCCACCCCGCCGTGCTCACGCTCACCGGCCCGCATGCCGGCTCCGCGGTTTCACTGACGGTGGGCTCTCTCGCGCAGGCACGCACCACGTCCTCGACTGCTCCCGGTGGCCCGGTGCCGGGACGGGCACTTGTCGCCACTCTCATGCCGGCCGCGCGATTCGTCACCCTGCACCGTGGCCGCTCAGACGATACCGGCCCCCACACCTGGCCCGACCATGGGCTCGGCGAGCTCTGCGACGATACGCCCGGGGCCATCAGAGCGCGGTGGCGGTCTCCCGCCTCGGGGCCGGTGCCGATCGGGCGCGGAGCCGACGGTGACATCGGCATCGATCTGTTCTCCGACGGTCCTCACGCTCTCGTCGCCGGCACCACCGGCAGCGGAAAATCCCTGCTCCTGCAGACATGGCTGCTGTCGATGGCCCTGGCACAGCCGCCTCGGCGACTGCGTTTCGTCCTCATCGACTTCAAAGGTGGAGCCATGTTCTCACCGCTGCAGGATCTGCCGCACACCGACAGTGTGCTCGACGACTTCGACTCCGGTCTCGCCTTTCGCGCTCTCGTCTCCGTGCGCGCCGAGATCACCCATCGAGAGCGGCTGTTAGCCGATCACGGGTGTGCCGATGTCGCCGACCTCGCCGATCCTCCCCCACGACTCGTCGTCGTCATCGACGAATTCCATGCGCTGATGGCCACTCATCCTCGCGCCGCCGACCTGCTCGAACACCTCACAGCCCTCGGCCGGTCCCTCGGCGTCCACCTCATTCTCGCCACTCAGCGCCCGATGGGCGTCGTGACCGGGCAGATGAAGGCGAACATCAACATTCGCGTGTGCCTGCGAGTGCGCGATGAGACCGATTCCTTCGACGTCATCGGCTCCGAGGCGGGCGCGTTTCTGCCCCCGGACAAACCCGGCGCCGCCTGTCTGGACTCCGGGATCTGCGTCACCCGGTTCCGCGTGGCGGTTCCGTTCGGACATGATGCCCACACCGAGGCGGCCCTCCGCCCTCGCGTTCGTCCCTGGGGTCCGGGGCCGGTTCCGTCCCTGGCCAGCGGCGCCCACGGAATTCACGTCGACAACATCATCGCCGCGGCTCACGACATCGCCAGGGCCGAGGACGCTTTGACTCATCGACAGGTGGTGCTGCCTCCCCTGCCGGAACCTGAAGAGATGTCGGCCTGGGCGGCAGGGGGACTGACCCATTCTGATGGTGAGCTCGCCGCTTCCTCTGCGGGACCGGTGGCGGAAGGTGGTGAATTCGGTCCGACAGTCACGGGGATCATCGATGTTCCCAGTCAGCAACGGCAGCAGATGTGGACATTCGACCCGGACGTGGACGGTTCCACGATCCTCACAGGCGGCAGCCCGGACACCGTGGAATCCGTGCTTGCGACCATGGCACGAGCGGCCGCTCCGACCCGGCGGATCATCGCCATCGGCAGAATCTCCTCGGTCCTCGACTGGGCGGAGATCAGTTGTGGATTGAGCTCCGGCTGGCAGATTCAGGCGATTCTCGACCATCTTTCTGCCCGTGGGGACCCGAGCAGATTCTCGCGCGACGGTGAAAGCACAGATTCCCCGACTGGGTCGAGGCAGCGCCCACAGCCACCGAGCCTGATCGTCTGCAGCAATTGGGCCGAATTCGTCGACTCGCTCGACCACTACTGGGCCGAACGGGCCGAACGTCTCCTCGGACATGGTGCCGAATCGGATCTCGTGTTCCTGCTCGCCGGGTGCCGGAATATGACGAGCAGGAGCTCTCGATTCGCCACCCAGATCATCTTCCCGCCCGAGGCTGGCGAAGACGGAACGAGCGTCGGGCTCAGCCGGCAGCGATTCGCCGGTTCGTGGCCGGATCTCCGCGCCGTCATCCGCGGTCCCCGCGCGCAGGCCGCCGGCGGGGACGGTGCCGATGTGCAGTTCGCACCCGTTGAAGCGGCACGATTCGATTCGTCGATATCTGGGGCGGGCACGAGCATGCTCGGCGGACCACCCGGCATTCCGGAGTCCCGAAAGGGATTCGCTCCACGCTGGCGGGGGCTTGGCCAACCTGTGGGCATGGGCGAAGAACCCTGCGGCGGCATGCCGGGCTGCATCCCGGTCGGCGTGGATGCTTTCGACGACCTCGTGGTGTGGGATCCCCGGCGAGACGGTTCGGTTCTCTCCGTTCGCGGTTCTCCGCAGAGCGGCAAGACCGGATTCGCGACGTATGTGGGCCGCCTCGGCGGGGTCTCTGTTCACGACGATGCGCACATGGCCTCAGATCCCGTCGACTGGGATCTGCTCGACGGACGATTCCATGTGCTCACTGTGCCGACACGGTTCACTCCCGGGTATGGCTCCCCACTGGCCAAAGCTCAGAGTCTCGGACCGCTGCTCGTGCTCGGTGCGCATACCAGGCAAGATCTCGCCGGGCTCGGAGTGCTGCGACAGGCCCCGCTCGACGGACTGCCGGGGACGGGCTGGTTCGTCACCGAGGACCGAGCTCGCCCTGTTCGCCTCTTCAGCCCAACGGGAGTCGAGCCCGATTCAGCTGACGTCGGCAGGCGGTCCTGAGAGGGTCTCGTAGCGGTAGAGCTCGGTGGCGGTTCCGGCTTCGAGCAGTCGATCGGCGAGCGAGGAGATCACGGGCATTCCGCTCGTGACCTCGATGACGACATCGGCGTCGACCGACAGTCTGGCCAAAAGGAGCTCGGCATCGGCGACGGCCGCGGAGAAGTCCTCACCCGGGGTGTCTGCGGCATCGTCGCGAGTCTCAAACATCGACCCGAGGATGAGCTCGGTCGGCGGTTCCTCGTCGACCTGATCGACGGTGGCCCTGTCGCCGGCGGTCGCACCGGCACCCGGTTCACCGGCCGAGGGCAGAACACCGGCGGTTTCGTCGGCCTCCCGCGCATACGACACGGCGAAGGCACTCAGCCCACCCGCCTCGGCGGTTCCGGCAGCGCCGTTCAACAGTGCGGCACCATGAGCCCCGGCTGCTTCGGAGAGGAAAGCGGTATTCACCTGTCCGATGGTCAGCGGGCCGACGGCATCGTCGCGGTTGACGGCGGTGTACCAGGCGAGGAACGCCTTCGTCAGCTTCACCGAACCGGTGGCGACGATCTCGAGGTCCTCGGCCCGACCGCCGCCAGCCGGAGGCAGAGCACCGGCGGGCACCTTGATCACACGGGTCGTCGTCAGCGGGGTGAACCCGAGAGCCTGCGCGAAGCCCTCTCCCGGGCTGCCGGCGTGCACACGGGCGCGCAGATCGAGGCCTTCGAGTGTGGTTCCTCGCGTCTCCGCGCACACTGCGTCGAAGAGTTCACGCCCTTGACCATGCCCCTGCTCTTCGGCGGCGACCTCGACGTGGACCCACGCCCGGTAGGGGTGAAGCGGGGATTCGGCGATCGCGGCGGCTCCGACGGGAACGTCGGGGACCACCTCGGCGATGACGGAGCGGATCAACGGCGAATCCGAGGACGGACGGAACAGGGACCTGGCCATATGACCGGCCGGGGTGGTCGCGTCGGCGAACACCTCATTCAGGCGCAGATCGTCACCGTCGGTCAGCTCTCGAATCGGCATGTGCTCGCTCCTTGGGCGGTGGGGAACTTGATAATCTTGGCGTCATGACTGACTTAAGCGATCCTACCGCCGCCGCGCACGCCGCGGCCACGACCATCAACGCGAACGCGGGCATCGAAGCCCATGACATCGCGCTCGTCCTCGGCTCCGGTTGGGGTGGGGCGGCGGACCTCCTCGGCGAGACCGTTGCCGAGATCTCCGCGGCGGAGGTCCCCGGATTCCACGCTCCCGCCGTCGAAGGCCACGGCGCGACCCTGCGCACGGTGCGCATCGAAGCCAGCGGCAAACATGCGCTCGTCCTCGGATCGCGCACCCACTACTACGAGGGCAAGGGCGTCCGGTCGGTCGCCCACGGTGTGCGCACCGCCGCTGCGGCCGGCTGTTCCTCGCTGGTGCTGACGAACGGGTGCGGCGGGCTCAACCGCAATTGGGGGCCCGGCACTCCGGTGCTCATCTCCGATCACATCAATCTCACAGGCACCTCTCCGATCGAGGGCGCGAACTTCGTCGATCTCACCGATCTGTACTCCCCGCGGATGCGCGCCATCGCCAAGGAGATCGACCCGACGCTCGACGAGGGCGTGTACGCACAGTTCCGCGGACCTCATTACGAAACCCCCGCCGAGGTGCGCATGGCAGGGATCCTCGGTGCCGATCTGGTGGGAATGTCGACGACGTTGGAGGCCATCGCCGCACGTCAGGCCGGGCTCGAACTCATGGGAATTTCGCTGGTGACGAACCTTGCCGCCGGCATCCAGGAGACCCCGCTCTCCCATGCAGAGGTCATCGAAGCCGGAGCCGCGGCCGCCCCGCGCATCTCCCGTCTGCTTGCCGACATCGTCGCGAAGCTCTGAGACGGCCGGCCCCACTCCGCACTCTCCCGCCCCGCCACAGCGAATTCGCAAAGGACCTCATATGACCCGCGTAGCCGACCGCTTCACGAATGGATTCGACGCCGAGGTGGTCCGTGCCTGGATCGCCGACGACCCCGACCCGCAGACGGCCATCTCCTTGGAGCACATCCTCGACGAGGCCGAGAGCGGCGACGAGGCGGCGATCGCCGATCTCGAGGACCGGTTCTCCGGTCCCCTCGTCTTCGGCACGGCCGGTCTGCGCGGCGAGATCGCCGCCGGCCCTAACCGGATGAACCGAGCCGTCCTCATCCGTGCCGCCGCGGGACTGGCCGCATTCCTCGCAGACACCGTCGGTGAGGGCTTCGAAGTCGTCATCGGGTGCGATGCCCGGTACAAGTCCGCGGAGTTCGCCGCCGATACTGCCGCCGTCATCACCGCCGCAGGCGGAGTCGCGATTCAGCTGCCCGAGCAGCTGCCGACCCCGCTGCTGGCGTTCGCGCTGTCGCAGCGCGGAGCCGATGCCGGTGTCATGGTCACGGCCAGCCACAACCCACCGGCCGACAACGGCTACAAGGTCTACCTGGGGCAGCGTCCGCTGCAGGCGATCGGGTCCGAGGCCGACGCCGAGGCGGGTGCCGGAGCTCAGATCGTCAGCCCGGCCGATGCGCTCATCGCCGAAAAGATCTCAGCAGTCGAGTCCGTGGCCTCGGTGCCGCGTGCCGAGTCAGGGTGGGAGCACCTTGATGAGTCGATTGTCGAACAGTATCTGTCGCGAATCGACGATCTGGATGTGCGGGCGGAGTCCGATCTGTCGATCGTGCTGACCTCACTGCACGGTGTCGGTGCCGGAGTCGCCGAGGCTGCTCTGACCCGCACCGGCTTCACGAACCTCTACCCGGTGGCCTCCCAACAGGCTCCGGATCCGGACTTCCCGACGGTGTCGTTCCCGAACCCGGAGGAAGCCGGAGCGCTCGATGAGTCCTTTGCTCTAGCCCGTGAGTCCGGTGCCGAACTCATCATCGCCAACGATCCGGATGCAGACCGGTTCTCTGCGGCCATCCCGGATGAGTCGGCGGCCATCGGCTACCGTCAGCTCTCCGGCGACGAGGTGGGGCTGCTGTTGGGTGAGGATGCCGCGACCCGTCTGGCCGCGGGAACACATCATGCGTCGGGCGCCGATGCTCCTGTCTTCGCGAACTCGATCGTGTCTTCCCGCGGTCTGGCGGCAGCGGCTGCCAGCCACGGGTTCGGAGCAGTGAACACACTCACCGGGTTCAAGTGGATCTCCCGCGTGGCCGGACTCGTCTTCGGATACGAAGAGGCACTCGGCTACTGCGTCGACCCGGCTGCAGTGCGTGATAAGGACGGAATTTCCGCGGCCGTAACGTTCGCAGCGCTGGCCTCGCGTCTCAAAGCGGAGGGGTCGAGCATCGAGGCCGAGCTCGATCGCATCCGCAATCGCGACGGATACTTCGCCACTGCTCCTCTGTCTTTCCGTCTCGACGATGTCTCTCTCATCGCCACCGCCATGGCGAAGCTGCGTGAGAACCCTCCGGCCACTCTTGCCGGTTCCCCGGTCGCAGAGGTCCACGACCTGTCGGCCGGGTATGAGGGGCTGCCGCCGACCGATGGAATTCTGCTCCTCTCGGAGTCGAACTCGCGCGTCATCGTGCGTCCTTCGGGTACCGAGCCGAAGCTCAAATGCTATCTCGAAGTCGTCGCCGAACCCTCGGAAATCCAGGCTGCCGCCGATGCTGATGCCCGTGCGGCCGCCAGCGCCGGAGTGCGCCTGCCTATCGCCTCGGCCAGCGCCTCGCTCAAACCGGCCCTGACGGAGCGCCTGAACTCGATCAGCACCGAGCTCAAATCCTTCTTCCCCCTCTGACCCACCCCATTGCTACCTGACGGCGGCCCAGCTACCTCGCGCGAGGTTGCTGGGCCGCCGTCAGGTAGCAATTAGAGGGAGTTGAGGATTGCGGCGCTGCCGGAGAGGCCCAAGCGGGACGCGCCGGCGGCGATCATCTCCTCGGCTGCTTCGGCGGTGCGGATTCCGCCGGAGGCCTTCACTCCCAGGCGGTCGCCCACGGTCTCGCGCATGAGAGACACAGCATGAGCGCTGGCGCCTCCGGCCGGGTGGAACCCGGTCGACGTCTTGACGAATCCGGCTCCGGCGGCCTCCGCGCGGCGGCAGGCCTCGACGATCTGCTCGTCGCCCAGCGCCGCCGACTCGATGATGACCTTGACGAGGGCGTCCCCGCTGGCCTCGACCACGCCGCGGATATCGGCCTCGAGTCCGTCGAAGTCCCCGGCGACGGCCTGTCCGATGTTGATGACCATGTCGACTTCGGCAGCACCGTCGGCAACGGCCTGAGCAGCCTCGGCGGCTTTGATCTCCGGCTTCACCTGGCCGGAGGGGAACCCGACGACGGTCGCCACGACGAGCTCACCCGGATCGGTGACCGGCAGCATGGACGGTGACACGCAGATCGCGAGCACGCCCAGCTCCTTCGCCTCCGCCACGAGGGCATCGACGTCGGCGCGGGTCGCTTCGGGCTTGAGCAGGGTGTGGTCGATGATGTTCGCGACATCGGTGCGGCTGGTCATTCGGTCCTCCAGAAGTGGTCGTGCGAAGTTGCGTGGTCGTGCAAGGTTGCGTGGTCGTGCAAGGTTGCGCGTGCAGGTGCCGCGCAGAGTCATCAGGTCCAGCGTAGCGAGGCCAGCGGCCGCGCGGCAGTGCTGAGAGTGTGCGATTCGGCTCAGGTGATCGTGTCGAAGATGATCGATTCCGGCACCGAGGCGGCATCCCCGCCGATCTCGACCGCGGACTCCAAAGCCTCGATGGCGCGTTCGAAGCGTTCCGGGGTCGCCGTGTGCAGTGTCATGAGCGGCTGACCAGCCGTAACCGTGTCCCCTGGCTTGGCGTGCAGTTCGATTCCCGCCACGTCCTGGACCGGATCTTCCTTTCGCGCCCGTCCGGCGCCCAACCTCCACGAGGCGACCCCCACCGACAGCGCGTCGAGCTTCGTCAGCACCCCGGAGTCGGTCGCCGTGACGATCTCGGTGTGCTCGGCCACCGGCAGGGCGGCGTCCGGATCACCGTGCTGGGCGCGGATCATCTGCTTCCACTTGTCCATGGCCCGACCGTCGGCCAGCGCGGCTCGCACATCGACATCGGTCTTGCCTGCCAGGCGCAGCATCTCCTCCGCCAGAGCCACGGTGAGATCGACGACGTCGGCGGGTCCGCCGCCGGCGAGGACCTCGACGGATTCGCGGACCTCGAGGGCATTGCCGACGGTCAGGCCCAAAGGCGTGGACATATCGGTCAGCAGCGCCGAGGTGTTGACGCCCGCGGCCTTGCCGAGTTCGACCATCGTCTGCGCGAGCGTGCGGGCCTTCGCCAGGTCCTTCATGAACGCACCGGAGCCGACCTTGACGTCGAGGACGAGCCCGGAGGTGCCCTCGGCGATCTTCTTCGACATGATCGAGGAGGCGATGAGCGGAATGCAGTCGACCGTCGAGGTGATGTCGCGCAGGGCGTAGAGCTTCTTATCGGCCGGCGCCAATCCGGAGCCGGCGGCGCAGATGACAGCGCCGACGTCCTCGAGCTGGTCGACGATCGCCTCGTTGCTCAGTCCCGCCTGCCAGCCGGGAATCGATTCGAGCTTGTCCAGGGTGCCGCCGGTGTGGCCGAGGCCGCGACCGGACAGCTGCGGGACGGCCACGTCGAAGACGGCGACGAGCGGGGCCAGGGGCAGGGTGATCTTGTCGCCGACTCCCCCGGTCGAATGCTTGTCCGAGGTGGGCCGAGACAGGGACGAGAAGTCCATGCGCTCACCGGAGTCGATCATCGCCTGCGTCCAGTGCGCGATCTCAACCGGTGCCATGTCGTTGATGAAGATCGCCATGGCCAGGGCCGCCATCTGCTCTTCGGCGACAGCACCCCGGGTGTAGGCGTCGATGACCCAGTCGATCTGCTCCTTGCTCAGGGCTCGGCCATCTCGCTTCGCGGCGATGACGTCGACGGTGTCGAATGCTTCTACGCTCACGGTCTCAATCCTTCGTTCTCGTCGATCAGTGCTTGGCCTCATGGCCGTCGTGCGCCCCGGCCAGGTGGTCGGGTCCGAAGGCTTCGGGCAGGACCACGGACATCGGGGCGCGTCCGCTGGGCATGTTGATGACGAGGTCGTTGCCGCCGTGTTCGAACAACAGCTGTCGGCATCGCCCGCAGGGAACGAGGGTGTTGCCCTCTCCGTCCACGCAGTCGAAGGCGACGAGGCGGCCCCCGCCGGTCATGAACAGCTCGGAGACCAGCGAGCATTCCGCGCACAGCGTCACCCCGAACGAGGCATTCTCGATATTGCAGCCGCCGACGATGCGACCGTCGTCGACGAGACCGGCGGCTCCGACAGGGTAGTTCGAGTACGGCACATAGGCCTTCGCCATCGCCCGTGTCGCCTCGGCTCGCAGCAGCTCCCAGGTGCCTTCGCTGAGGTCTTCGGGGCTCACCGGGGTGGGTTCCTCGCTCCAGACGGGGTCGGTCGACTCGGGTGCGGAAGCGCGGGGTTCGGGGGCAGTCATGGGGATATCTCTTCCTTCGGGTGGTGACTGTGGGGTGGTCGAGGGGAAATGCCGATCCATCGCCGAGGCGGGGCTCACTTCACGTAGGGCACGCCTTCCGCGGCCGGCGGGCGGACCCGACCGACGAATCCGGCGACAGCGAAGACGGTGACGATGTAGGGCAGCATGAGCAGCAGCTCGTTGGCCACCGGGGTGCCGATGGACTGCAGAGTGTTGCCGAGGCTCTTGGAGAATCCGAACAGCAGGGCCGCGAACAGCGCACCCTTCGGGTTCCACTTGCCCAGGATCATCGCGGCCAGGGCGATATAGCCCTGTCCGGCCGACATCTCCTTGCCGAATGCCAGTCCTGAGCCGACGGTGAAGAAGGCACCGCCGAGGCCGGCGATGGCACCGGCGAGCAGCGTATTGCGCACGCGGGTGAAGTTGACCTTGATGCCGACGGTGTCCGCGGCCTTCGGGTGCTCACCGACGGCGCGCATCCGCAGACCCCACTTCGAGCGGAACACGAAGATCTGCAGCGCGATGACGACGACGTACATGATGTAGACGAGGATGTTCTGGTCGAACAGCACCCGTCCGAGCACCGGAATGTCCGAGAGCAGCGGGATCGGGAGGTTCGGCAGCTTCTGGCGGGAGTTCCACAGTCCCGGGTCCTGGGTGAGAACCGTCGAGTAGAGGAAGCTCGTGATGCCGACGACGAGGACGTTGAGGACCACACCGATGATGATCTGGTTGACCCAGTACTTCACTGCGAAGAAGGTGAGCACCACGGCGACCAGGGCACCGGCGATGGGAGCGGCGAGAAGTCCCGCGTACGGGTTCTTCACCACCGAAGCGACCACCGCGGCGAGGAACGCGCCGGCCAGCAGCTGGCCTTCGATGGCGATGTTGATGATGCCCGAACGTTCTCCCACGAGACCGCACATGGCGCCGAAGATCAGCGGCACGGACAGTGCCAGGGCACCGGCGAGCAGGGTCGTCAGCGGGATGACGCCACCGGATCCGCCGCCGGCCCAGGCGAGGAAGGAGAGAACGAAGATGACGCCGAAGAGCATCGGGAACCACGAGCCGATGTCGATGCGCTTGATCGCCACGTAGATCGACACGGCGGCCATGATGACGAGCAGGATGCCCAGCGTCAGCCCCGCCGCGGTCGAGGACACGGCGAAGTCGGGGATGGCGAAGAAGTCTCCGCCGGTGGCCACCCGGAAGGTCGTCTCCCCGTCACGGCCGATGAGGCCGAAGAAGATGAGCGAGACAAGAGCGAGGATCGTATAGACGATCGGGAACTTCCAGGCTATCGGCGCAAGCGCCTTGACCTGGGTCGAAGGTGTCTTATCCATGGTCTGAGCAGTCATCTCAGTCCTCCTTCCGCTTGAGCACCGGTGTGGGCAACCGGAAGATCGACCTCACCAGGGGCGGGGCCGCGATGAGCAGCACGATGACGGACTGGACGACGAGGACGATGTCGATCGGCGTACCGGTCTGGGACTGCATGAGGTAGCCGCCGGCCTTGAACGCGCCGAAGAGCAGGCCCGCGAGGAACGTTCCCAGCGGTTTCGACCGTCCCAGCAGGGCGACGGTGATGGCGTCGAAGCCGATCGATCCGCTGATTCCGCTGGTGAGTTTGTATTCGGTGCCGAGCACCTGAGCGGCTCCGCCGAGTCCGGCCAGGGCACCGGCGACGATCATGACAAGGATCGTCACCTTCGACACGGAGATGCCTGCGGTCCGGGCCGCGTGCGGGTTCGCGCCGACAGCCTTGAACTCGAATCCGATCGTCGAGCGCTCGAGCAGCCACCACACGAAGATCGTGGCGAGGATGGCGATGACGAACCCGAAGTGGAGACGGAACGGCGGCGGCAGCAGCAGGAACATCTGCGCGGAGTCGTCGATGACGCGGGACTGCGGGTTCGCCGAGGTCGTGTGCGTGAACCAGTTCTGCTTGAGCAGGTAGCCCAGTGCGTAGCCGGCGATCGAGTTGAGCATGATCGTCACGATCACCTCGTTGGCACCGGTGCGTGCCTTGAGGACACCGGCGATTCCGGCCCAGATCGCTCCGCCGATGATTCCGCCGATCGCGGCCACGAGCATGTGGACGACGGGAGGCAGCGGCATAGCGTAGCCGAGGAATCCGGCAATGGTCGCGCCGAGGATGACCTGGCCCTGACCGCCGATATTGAACAGGCCGCAGCGGAAGGCCAGAGCGATGCCGAGACCGGTGAGGATGAGCGGGGTGCCCGAGACCATCGATTCGGTCAGGGGGCGGATGGCGCGTTCGGTGGTGCGTGCGTCCCAGTCGAAGACCGCTCCGCGGAACAGCGCCGAATAGGCGTTGCCGACGGTCTGGAAGAGCGTGGCGAAGAACTCGCCGGGAGCGGCGAAGAAGTTCTCGGCCGCCGCGACGACCTCCGCGTTCGACACGGCGATGAGGACACCGCCGAACAGAAGGGCGAGAACGATCGCCAGCAGCGAGACCAGCCAGGATCCCGACATGATCTGCTGGAGCAGAGTCTGTTCCTTGCCGTCCTCGGTCTCGGACTCCGGCGGCGGTGCCGCTGAAGGAGCGGCCGGTGAGATATCAGTCGTCATTTGGTCTCCTCCGCCGAGGTGGTGGCTGAGTCGTCGTCCGTTGCTTCGAGGGCTTCGTCGGCGGGAACGCCGGCCATCATCAGGCCCAGTGCCTCGCGGGAGGTCTCGGGTCCCACGATGCCGACGATGCGCCCGGCGTACATCACGGCGATGCGGTCGGCAAGGCCGTAGACCTCGTCGAGTTCGGTCGAGACGATGATGCAGGGGGTGCCGGAATCGCGTTCGGCGATGACGCGCTTGTGCACGAATTCGATCGATCCGACGTCGAGTCCGCGGGTGGGCTGGCTGGCGATGAACAGTCGCAGATCGCGGCCGAGCTCGCGGGAGAGCACCACTTTCTGCTGGTTTCCGCCGGAGAGGGTCGAGATCGGATCGGAGACGCTGCCGAGGCGGATGTCGAACTCCTCGACCTTCTTCTTCGCCTCTTCGTTGATGACCTTCGACCGCATATTCAGGCCCTTGGCATAGGGCTCACGATCGTAGACGTCGAGGATCATGTTCTCGCGGATCGCAAACTCCGCGATGATGCCGTCGGTCGACCGATCTTCGGGAACGAATCCGATACCGGCACCGAGGCGGTCCTTGACCGAATCCCCGACGAGCTTCTTCCCGTCGAGGGTGATCGTGCCCAACCGCGGTTCGGTGAGACCGATGATCGTCTCGGCCAGTTCGGTCTGCCCGTTGCCCTGGACGCCCGCGACGGCGAGGATCTCGCCGCGACGGACGTCGAAGGACACATCGTCGACGACGACGTTCTCGGCCTTGTCGACGACGGTGAGTCCGCGCACCTGGAAGGTGGCATCGCCGGGATCGGCGGCATCCTTCTCGGTCGTCAGAGACACGGCTCGGCCGACCATCTGGCTGGCCAGCTCGGTCTCGGTCGACTCCGGCGAGGCCTCGCCGACGATCTTTCCGCGGCGGATGACCGTGATCGAATCAGCGATCGCACGGACCTCACGGAGTTTGTGGGTGATGAAGACGATCGACGTGCCCTGCTCCTTGAGCTGGCGCATGATCGAGATGAGTTCGTCGGTCTCCTGCGGAGTGAGCACAGCCGTGGGCTCGTCGAGGATGAGGATCTCGGCATCCCGGGACAGGGCCTTGATGATCTCCACTCGCTGCTGGGCGCCGACCGGCAGATCCTCGACGAGGGCATCGGGGTCGATATTGAAGTTGAAACGCGAAGAGATCTCCTTGACCTTCTTGCGCGCCTCGCTGATGTCGAGGAGCCCGAGGCTCTTCGTCGGTTCGTAGCCCAGCGCCACGGATTCGGCGACGGTGAACACGGGCACGAGCATGAAATGCTGGTGGACCATGCCGATGCCCGCGGCGACGGCGTCGCCCGGCCCGGAGAACTTCACCGGCTTGTCGTCGATGAGGATCTCTCCCCCATCGGCGTCGTAGAGTCCGTAGAGGACATTCATCATGGTGGACTTGCCGGCGCCGTTCTCACCCAACAGGGCGTGGATCTCGCCCGGTTCGATGGTGAGATCGATGTGGTCGTTGGCCACGAACGATCCGAACACCTTGGTCATCCCGCGAAGCTCGAGTTTCACTGCTTCCGGTTCTCCTCACAAACTTGAAAACTGCAGGGCCGAAAGAACTCGGCCCTGCAGTTTAACCGACGAGCTTACTTCGGTGTGCTCTCAGACTCGACGACCAGGCTGCCATCGACGATCTGCTTCTTCAGATCCTCGACCTTCTTCTTCACGTCCTCGGGAACCTTGTCCTCGAAGTCGTGGTACGGAGCGAGGCCCACGCCTTCGTTCTCGAGCGTGCCGACGTAGGGCTCATTGGAGAAGTTGTCCTCGGTGCCTTCCTTGATGGTGTCTTCGACGGCCTGCGAGATCTGCTTGACCACCGAGGTGAGGATGATGTCGCCGTATTCGGTCGACTCGTAGCCGTCGGAGTCGACCCACACGAGGTTGACGTCGCCGGCTTCCTTCGCCGCCGCTGCGGCACCGAGGCCGACGGGTCCGGCCACGGGCATGATCACGTCGGCGCCCTGCGAGATGAGCTGCTTGGTCAGCTCCTGGCCCTGGCCCTGGTTCTCGAAGTCACCGGAGAACGATCCGTCCTGCTTCTCCTTGTTCCAGCCCAGCAGCTTGACGTCCTTCTTGTTTTCCTCGTTGAACTTGTCCACGCCATCGGCGAAGCCGTCCATGAAGATCGTCACCGACGGAATCTGGATGCCGCCGAAGGTGCCGACCTTGCCCGACTCCGAGGTCGCGGCCGCAACATAGCCGGCCAGGTACGCGGCCTCGGCGGTGTTGAAGACGACTGCCTTGGCGTTGTCGATCGTCACCGGCTTGCCGTCGGCGTCGGAGAATGTGGAGTCGATGAGCGCGAAGTTGAGGTCCGGGTTCGCTTCGGCGGCTTCCTGGATCGTGTCCTCGAGGAGGAATCCGACGCCGAAGGTGAGGTTGCAGCCCTGCTGCACCATGTTGTCGACGTTCGGCCCGAAGTCCGCGTCGCCCTGCGATTCGGCGAGCTTCTCTTCGATGCCGAGGTTCTTCTTCGCGTTCTCCATGCCCTCCCGACCGGACTGGTTGAAGGACTGATCGTCCCAACCGCCGGAGTCGGAGACCATGCAGGCGAGGTAGTCCGAACCGGATTCGCCTCCTTCGCCTGAACCGCAGGCCGAGAGGACGAGGGCGGATGCGGCGATCATCGACACCGCTGAAGCGAGCTTCTTCACGTTTTCTCTTTTCTGATACAGACAGTGCACACGGATGAGGGCCCTGTCTGCCCCTACCGAAAATGTGAAACCACTGGACGAACTGTCATATTTTAATGAGTTTCGGTCAGTCTAATGTACCGAAGTCGTTTCAGCGGCTCCGCTAGCACCGCAAACGCGGACACCGATATGAAAAAGAAATAATCCGTCATGCGGTGGGGTTATCGGTCCGAAATGCGAACAGAAAACGCCTTGTGTTTGAGACAGAAGGACGGGGCAAACGATGCGGCCGGCGGCCGGCCGGACTGACCCGTCCGGTCACTCGTGCGAACCGCGGTGAACTAGGCTAGAGACTGCTATGGCACATCTCCTCGGGGCAGAAGCCCTCCACCTCGAATACCCCACGCGCGTCGTCTTCGACTCGGTCACTCTCGGCGTCGAGTCCGGCGACATGATCGGCATCGTCGGCCGTAACGGCGACGGCAAGTCGAGCCTGCTCGGCATGCTCGCGGGCACCATCGAACCCGATTCCGGACGCGTGACGTATCGCGGCGGGCTGCGTCTGGGCATGCTCGGCCAGCGCGATGACCTCGATGACGAGGCAACCGTCGGCTTCTCGGTCGTCGGCGATGCCGCCGATCACGAATGGGCCGCCGATCCGCAGGCCCGTGACATCATCTCCGGTCTCATCTCCGACCTCGATTGGAATGCGCGGATCTCCTCGCTCTCCGGCGGTCAGCGCCGCCGAGTGGCTCTGGCGGCTCTGCTCATCGGCGATTGGGACATGCTCATCCTCGATGAGCCGACGAACCACCTCGACGTCGACGGCATCGCGTGGCTGGCGAAGCATATTCGCGGGCGGTGGCCGAAGAACGCCGGAGCCCTGCTGCTGGTCACCCACGACCGGTGGTTCCTCGACGAGGTGTGCACGAAGACCTGGGAGGTCCACGACCGTATCGTCGAGCCTTTCGAAGGCGGTTATGCCGCCTATGTCCTCCAGCGCGTCGAGCGCGACCGGATCGCCGCCGCCACCGAGGCCAAGCGGCAGAATCTCATGCGCAAGGAACTCGCATGGCTGCGACGCGGTGCTCCCGCCCGGACGTCGAAGCCGAAGTTCCGTATCGAAGCCGCCAACCAGCTCATCGCCGATGTGCCGGAGGTGCGCAATCCGATCGAGCTGAAGAAGATGGCTACGGCCCGCCTGGGCAAGGACGTCGTCGATCTGCTCGACGTGTCCAAGCACTTCGCCGAGACCACGATCCTCGAGGATGTCACGTGGCGCATCGGCCCCGGTGAGCGCACCGGGATCCTCGGTCCGAACGGTGCCGGGAAGTCGACGCTCTTAGGTCTGGTCTCCGGCGAGATCGAACCCGATGCGGGTCGGGTCAAGCGCGGCAAGACCGTGCAGATCGGTGTGCTCGATCAGCAGTTCAAGGATCTGGCCCGCATCGCCGAATCCCGTGTGCGCGAGGTCCTCGCAGAGTCGAAGACCTCGTTCAACATCGAAGGCAAGGACTTCACTCCGGCCCAGCTGCTCGAACGGCTCGGCTTCGCGAAGGAGCATCTGTCCGCCCGGGTCAAGGAGCTCTCCGGCGGGCAGAAGCGCCGACTCCAGCTTCTGCTGCTGCTCATGGCCGAACCCAATGTCATCATCCTCGACGAGCCGACGAATGACGTCGACTCGGACATGCTCGCGGCGATGGAGGATCTCCTCGATTCCTGGCCGGGCACTCTCATCGTCGTCTCCCACGACCGGTACCTGTTGGAGCGCGTCACCGATCAGCAGTACGCGATCCTCGACAACGGACTGCGCCATGTTCCCGGCGGCGTCGAAGAGTACCTGCAGCTGCGGGCCGAACAGGAACGCCGCGGCGCTGCCGGTTCGAGCAGGGCATCAGGCGGTTCGAACGGAGCCTCAGCGGGAGCCGACGGGACCGGTTCCGGTGGGGCCGCCTCGGCGAGCGAGGGGTCTGCATCGGTTCCGAAGCTGTCGGGTGCGGAAGCCCGGGCGGCGAAGAAGGAACTGTCGTCGATCGAGCGGCGGATGGACAAGCTGAACACTCAGATCGCGAAGAAGCACGAGGAGATGGCCGCCCACGACCAGACCGATTTCGAGGGACTGGCCAAGCTCACGGCTGCGATCCGCGAGTCCCAGGACGAACTCGACGAACTCGAGCTGCGCTGGCTCGAAGCGTCCGAAGCTCTCGAGGCCTGAGTGGTCGACGAAGCGACGATGCGAGACCTGCTCGAGGCGGAACGAGCGGAGACGCAGGCGCTCATCAGTCGTCTGACCAGAGGAATCGATGAGGTCTCGGCCGCTCGTGAGGGCGACAACAGCGACGACGAGCACGACCCGGAAGGGGCGACGCTCGCCTTCGAACGGTCGCAGGCCGCAACCCTGCTCGAACAGTCCGAGAATCGCCTCGATGAGATCGCCGAGGCGGTGGACCGCTTGAACGCGGGAACGTTCGGGATCTGCATCGACTGCGGCAGACCCATCGCCGAGGCGCGGCTGGAGGCCCGCCCCTACGCGGCCAAATGCGTGAACTGCGCCGCCCGCGGCTAGTCGTTTCCATCCCCGTTCGCACGTACGAGTGCACCGTCGCACACGACCGGGCGACCACCTCGGCGACGGTCTGAACTTTCCCCAAAGCCTGCCGGGTGCGGTAGTGTATCGGCGTGTCATCACGGGACTATCGCATCGACCGCGCCAAGGGAATACTCGTCTTCCTGGTGGTTCTGGGCCACCTCCTCGCCAGGACCTCCCCATGGGAGTCGCCGATCCTGGGCGCACCGATGTACTTCATCTACATGTTCCACATGCCGGCGTTCGTCTTCCTCGCCGGCATCACGGCGAAGTCGAACAAGCTGGCCGAACGGGTTCTGACCTATTTCGTCCTCCTTGCCACGGTGCTGCCGCTCATGTGGGGGTGGATGTGGCTCTTCGGGCTCAATCCCGACTACGACTTCCTCCGACCGTTCTGGTACACGTGGTTCCTGCTGTCGATGGCGTGGTGGATGATCACGGTCCCCTTCATCGAGCGCTTCCCGCGCACGATGCTCGTCGCCTCGCTCGTCGTCGGGCTCTTCGGCGGACTGCTGCCGATCCTCGACACCGAACTCTCCGCGGCTCGGACGATGGCGTTCTGGCCGTTCTTCGTCATCGGCAAGCTCTACGGCAAACAGATCATCGACTGGGCGGGCAGCCTCGCGATCTGGCAGAAACTCTGTCTCAGTGCCGCGGCCCTCGCGGCCGTCGGATATTTCTTCCTCGACCAGGTCGACTACAACTGGCTCTACGGCAGCCTCAACTTCGCCCACTTCGACGTCAGCGTTCCCGAAGGCGTGGGACTGCGACTCATCGTCGACATCGGAGCGGTGCTGCTGACGCTGGCCCTTCTATCCTGGTTGAGCAATACGAAGGACACGATCGCGACGATCGGCAAGAACAGCCTCGCCGTCTACATCCTCCACGGATTCGTCGTCCGCGCCCTGCAGCCGGTCCTCGACGACAGCCGCAACGTCCTCCACGACGCCGTCGTCCTGCTCATCTGTGTGGCGCTTGCCGTCGTCTGGACGGGCCTGCTGGCCTGGTCGCCCTTCGAACGCGCACTGCGCTGGTGGTCCTCGACCGTCACCGGCCTGCTGCTCAAACCGTTCCCCTTCCTCCGGCCGGAGGATTCCCACCGCCGCAGCGGGCGAAATCGCGGAGAGCGTGGTCGCGGCGGGCGAGGTCGCCGAGAGCGTGGTCACCGTGGAGATGCCGGCTACCCCGGCGACGCCTATCACCCCGGGGACGCGTACAGCGAGGGCGACGGACCGGACCGGCAGGGACTCGGCCTGCAGCCGATGCCCGGAGTCGGCTACCAGCACTCCTCCGGCTACGAACAGCAGCCCGGTCAGCAGCAGTCCTTCGCCTCCCCCGCCCCGGTTCCGGGCGAGCCGTACCCGCTGCCGGGTTCACATGAGGTTCCGCAGAACAACGCCACCTACGAAACCACTCAGGAAGTTCCCGCCGGCGCCGCCCAACGGGCAATGCGCTACCGTCGACTGCCGGTCTATCTCAGCGGCGACGAGAGCAGCTGACGATCGGGCCGCCCCGGCGGTCGCTGATCTTTACGGGGACCACGCCGGAACCCAGCATTGCAGGCTTTCGGTCGGGCCGCCTCGGCGAGGGTCGTGTTCTTTCATGGCCTTCAGGGTCGAAATGTGTCGATGTGACGGACCTCGCTGCGCCGGTTGATGGTGTGATACCCAGGGTCGGGCCGTTTGCCCGGGCTCGACCACATCATCGAATCGGAGAGCATCCATGACCGCGACCAACGCCCTGACCCAACGTCTCGATGCCGGCCCCGTGATCTGCGCGGAAGGCTTCCTGTTCGAGCTCGAGAAGCGCGGATATCTGTCCGCCGGCGAGTTCGTTCCCGAGGTGGCCCTCGAATTCCCCGACGCCCTGCGCTCCCTCCACGTCGACTTCCAGCGGGCCGGCTCCGACATCGTCGAGGCCTTCACCTACAACGGGCACCGCGAGAAGATGCGCGTGATCGGCAAGGAAGATCTGCTCGAACCGCTCAACCGCGCCGCCCTCCAGATCGCCCGATCCGTCGCCGACGCCAAGCCCGGGAACTTCATGGCCGGCAACATCTCGAACTCGAACATCTGGGACCCCGCCGACGAGTCCAAGCAGGCCGAGGTGCGGGCCATGTTCGCCGAAATGGTCGCTTGGGCGGTCGAGGAAGGTGCCGACCTCATCATCGGCGAGACCTTCTATTTCGCCGGTGAGGCCATCGCCGCCGCCGAGATCG
This sequence comes from Brevibacterium permense, assembly GCF_013280495.1. Taxonomy (GTDB): domain Bacteria; phylum Actinomycetota; class Actinomycetes; order Actinomycetales; family Brevibacteriaceae; genus Brevibacterium; species Brevibacterium permense. The sequence goes on along the minus strand of NZ_JABSSX010000001.1, from coordinate 519,411 downwards.
CCAAGGCCAGCGGCCTGCCCGTCGTCCTCACCCTCGCCCCGATGGCCTTCCAGGAGATGGCCGACGGGCTCGGGATCGTCGAGACCGCGCAGCGACTCGAACAGCTCGGCGTCGACGTCGTCGGCCTCAACTGCTTCCGCGGGCCTGCCACGTTGCTGCCGTGGCTCAAGGAGATCCGGGCGGCCTTGTCCTGTCACGTCGGCGCCCTGCCGATCCCCTACCGCACCACTGAGCACGAGCCGACGTTCTTCAACCTCTCCGACCCCCGCGCCGAGGTGGCCTCCCCGCACGGACGCACGTTCCCCACCGCTCTCGACCCCCTGCAGACCAACCGCTACGAGATCGGCGCGTTCGCCAAGGAGGCCTACGACCTGGGCGTCAACTACATCAGAGTGTGCTGCGGCGCGACCCCGATGCACATCCGCGAGGTCGCCGAGGCGGTCGGGCTGACCACCGATGCGAGCCGCTTCTCCGAGAACATGGCCAACCACTTCATGTACGGCAGCAACGAACGGCTCGCCGACAACGTCGTCGCCCTCGGAGACACTGCCTGAGGCCCGTCCGTCTGCGGCTGGTGCGCGGCACTCACGCGGGCCACGGGACCGGCACTTCAGATCATGAGCCACGGGCGGGCCACCGGCCATGAGCATTGTTGGGTCGATCCGCGGTGCTCTGAAACCACAAACCACCGTGGATCGACCCAACAATTCAGGCATAAGCAGCTGCGCGAGGCCGTTCAGCACCTGAAGTGTCCGGTTCCGAAACGTGACCGCAGCCGATTTCCGTGTCCAGAGACGGGTGAGACTCGGGAACATCGCTCACCGCTAGGCGAACGAAGGTGCCGAGCGTCCCTCACCCTCGGCGCAACCACATACAGTCAGCGCCATAACCCCTCGCCGGAACGGGAGGTTATCGCGCTGACTGTATGTGCTGCGACTACCGGTAGGCAATGGCACTCCCCCGGCGTTCTGCCTGTAGGCAGTGCCGGTTACGGTGCGTGATGCTCAGGCTTCGGCGGTCACGCCGATCGAGTCGAGAGCGGCCTCGAGGCGCGCGATCGTGCCGTCGATGTCGCCGAGCTTGTCGAGACCGAACAGGCCGATGCGGAAGCTCGAGAAGTCCTCGGGCTCATCGCACTGCAGCGGGACGCCGGCAGCGATCTGCACACCGACTTCCTTGAAGCTGGCACCGGTCGCGAGCTTCGGGTTGTCGGTGTGGACGACGACCACGCTCGGCGAGGCGAACTCGTCCGAAGCCACCGAGGGCAGTCCGCGTTCGGCGAAGACCGCGCGCACGCGTTGCCCGAGCTCGGCCTGCGCGGCGGCGAGCTTGTCGAAGCCGCGCTCCTCGCTTTCGACCATGAGCTTGGCATTGTGCGCGAGAGCATCGGTGGGCATCGTCGCGTGGTACGGCGCACGGCCTTCTTCGTATTCGTCGGCGATGAACAGCCACTTCTTGAGATCCATCGCGAAGCTCGTCGAGGTGGATGCCTCCACGGCGGCACGGCCGGCCTTGCTGAGCATGACGTAGCCGGCGCACGGCGATCCGCTCCAGCCCTTCTGCGGAGCGGAGATGAGCACATCGACACCGAGGTCGGTCATCGACGCCCACACCGCACCCGAGGCGATGCAGTCGAGAACGAAGATTCCGCCGACCGAGTGCACGGCCTCGGCAACCTGGCGGACGTAGTCATCGGGCAGGAGCATCCCCGAGGCGGTCTCGACGTGGGGAGCGAACACGACAGCGGGCTCCTCGCGCTCGATGGCGGCGACCACCTCGGCGACGGGGGCCGGCGACCACGGCGACTGGTGCTCGGCACTGTCCGGGGAAGCCTTGAGCACAGTCGTCTCCGAGGCGATGGCACCGGCGTCGAGGATCTGCGACCAGCGGAAGGAGAAGAGACCGTTGCGCACGATCAGCGCCTTCTTGCCGGTGGCGACCTGACGGGCAACGGCTTCCATGGCGTAGCTGCCGCCGCCGGGGACGATGGCAGCGGAATCGGCGTCGTAGGCCGATCGCAGGATCCGATTGATCTCCTGCATCACGGATACGAACCGCTGCGACATGTGGTTGAGCGATCGGTCGGTGAAGACCACCGAGTATTCGAGCAGTCCGTCCGGGTCAACATCTTCGTGTGGCAAAGTCATGGCTCTAACATATCGACAGTCCGCCGGTCGGGCCACCACAGTCGGCTGGTGAGACCGGATCGGCCTGCACCGAGGCGGCCCATTCGGTCAGGTGCCCCGTCACCGAGGCGGCCCGATCAGATTCCGACTTCGATGCGATCCCCCGACCACAACGTATGGAAGGTCCCGGGACGCTCGGTGCGCACTCAGGTGTGCGAACCCAAGCGATCACGCTCGGCCCGGATGATACACCGGCCCGCCAGATTCCTGCGAGCGCCCCGCGGTCGATGCCCCAACCGGGTTCGACCGCCCCCACCGCGATCGCATGGAAGCCCTGGACACAGGCCATCCCCTTGCCCGGCAGCAGAGCCTTGCCGCTCTCCTCGGTGACGAGCGGGTCGCGCAGCGTTTCATCGGGCCTGTCGCGATTCTCCGGGCCCGATTTAGAACTGTCGGCCGCCTCGGCGGGGGTGTGGTTCTCCTCCCCCACGGTCAGCCTTCGTCCACGATATGCGCTCCGGGGGCGGGCCCGGTGGTGCGCAGTGCTTCGTTGACGCCTCTCGTGGCCTGCAGGAGCACAGCGAGGTCGAGGGCGTGGTGGGCGTCGCGGGCGAGGAAGCCGATCGTCGGCCCTGACCCGCTGAGCAGGGGCAGGACGGCTCCGGCATCCCGGCCGGCCTCCATCACCTCGGCGATCCCGGGCATGATGGACACGGCCGCCTCGGTGAGATCGTTCGCCGCGGAATCCGCGAGCGAGTACGGGTCGCCGGCGGCGAGCGCCGTGAGCACCTGATCGGGGACGGTCGCGGGCGCCGGGTCGGGGTTGAGTTCGTCGAAGCGGGCGTAGACGTCCGGGGTGGGCAGGGGCGACGCCGAGGTGGCCATCACCCAGTGGAAGGTTCCGCGGGTGAGCACGGGGCTCAGCTTCTCCCCGCGTCCGTGGCCGATGGCCGTGCCCCCGCGCAGGAGGAACGCGACGTCGGCCCCGACGGCGACCGCGCATTCGTGGAGGATCGCCTCATCGACTCCGCCGACGAGGTGAGCGGCTCCGACGAGGGCGGCGGCCGCATCGGCCGATCCCCCGCCCATTCCACCGGCCACGGGCACCTGCTTGTCGATGACGATGTCGAGGTCGCGCAGCACATCGACATCTCGGTCGCCCTCGAGCGCGGCGATGAGGAGGTCGACGGCGCGTCTGGCGAAGTTCGAGTCATCACGTGGGACCGCGGCATCCGCGTAGCGGCCCTGGACGATGATCGTTCGTGTTCCACCCGGAATGAGAGTGAGGGTCTCGCCGAGGTTGAGCGCTTGGAATACGGTCGCGAGCTCGTGATATCCGTTGTTCGCCGCACCCACACCGAGGTGAATGTTGATCTTCCCCGGCGCCTGCACTTTCACCGGGGCCGGGATCGTCATGCGCGGATGCAGCGGGACGGTCATGGTGAGGGATCCTCAGCGGGCGGGGCCGGTGCAGCGGCATCTCCGTTGGAGGCGCCACCGGCGTCGACGGCAACGGCGGCGAGGCGTTGGAAGTCGGCGACGGTGAGGGCCTCGCCGCGGGTCTTCGGGTCGATTCCGGCAGCGGTCAGCAGGTCTTCGGACCGCTGGGGGCTGCCGGCCCACCCGGACAGGGCTGCCCGCAGGGTCTTGCGGCGCTGAGCGAAGGCAGCGTCGATAAGAGTGAAGAGACGGCTGCGCACGGCCGGGTCGCGGTCGGTGCGGGTGACGTCGATGCGGACGAGTCCGGAGTCGATGTTCGGGGCCGGCCAGAACACGTTCTTGCCGATCTTGCCCGCCAGCTGCACGTCCCCGTACCACTGGGCTTTGACGCTGGGGACGCCGTACGTGCGGGAGCCGGGCGCGGCGGCGAGCCGTTCGGCGACTTCGAGCTGGACCATGACGAGGACGGTGGTCAGGCTCGGGAAGGTCTCGAGGAAGTGCAGCAGCACGGGCACGGCCACGTTGTACGGCAGGTTCGCCACGAGCGCATCGGGCTGGTTCGCGACATCGGGCCGATCGTCCGCGGGTTCGGTGGTGTGCTGCGGTTCTGGCAGCGTCGTGACACGGAGGGCATCGGCGTTGACCAGCTGGAACGGGGCATCACTGCCGGCGAACCTAGCGACGGTGCTCGGCAGCTTCTGGGCGAGCAGTTCGTCGATCTCGACCGCGGTGACCCTGTGACCGGCTTCGAGCAGGCCGAGGGTGAGCGAACCGAGCCCCGGACCGATTTCGACGACGTTCGAGTTCTCTTCGAGACCTGCGGCGGTGACGATCGAGCGCACGGTATTGGGGTCGATGACGAAGTTCTGGCCCTTCTGCTTCGTCGGGCGCAGACCGATGTCAGCGGCTAATTCGCGGATATCGCGGGCGGTCAAGAACGTCACAGCCAACAACTTACCGCACCACCCAGCCGTCACAATCACCGCAGCGGCCCGGCGGTTCGGCCGGGCCGCCTCGGCGAGGGGAAGACCCCACCGCGCAGACGATAGGGTGAAGCCTATGGATCCGCAGACACTGACCGAACTGCTCAACGTCACCGTCCTCGACCGACTCGACCGCATCGACGACCTCGAAGGCGATGAGCTCGCCCGATCCACCGCCCTGCGCAAGGAGGGCTTCTCCCCCGAGGTGACCGCGGCCCTGCTCACTCAGGCCCGGCTGCGTCAGGAGGCGGCAGCGAAGCTCGGACCCTTCGCGGAGGACATGCTCTTCACCCGCGACGGACTGGCCCAGGCCACGCGGCTGCCGGTCGCCGCTCATCACGCCCGCCGCCTCATCGGCGACGTGGCCGAGGGCGAGTCGTTGCGCATCGCCGACCTCGGATGCGGGATCGGCGCGGATTCGGTCGCCTTCGCCGGAATGGGCGCGCAGGTCTTGGCTGTCGACGCCGACGAGGTCACCGCAGCCATCGCCGCCTTCAACCTCCGCCACCTGCCCGATGCCGCCGTCGAACACGCACGCGCCGAGGATGTCGACTTGGACGGATTCGATGCCCTCTGGTTCGATCCGGCCCGGCGGACCATCGGCAAGGCCGACAAACGCGGATCGACCGCCCGCATCACCGACCCCGAGGCGTTCTCCCCCTCTCTGTCATGGGTGATCGAGCAGGCGAGCGCGGCGAAGGCGGCCGGGGTGAAGCTCGGCCCGGCGCTCGACCACGACCTCGTCCCCGAGGACGGCGAAGCTCAGTGGGTCTCCCACAACGGAGAGGTCGTCGAGGTCTGCCTCTACTTCGGTGCGGCCATGCAGCGACCCGGCCGCGGAGCTCTCGTCATGGGCGAACGCACCCTCCTCGTCCACGAGGACAACCTGCCAGATGAGGACGAGTCGGGAATCGGGGAGCTCGGGAAGTATCTGCTCGAACCCGACGGTGCGATCGTGCGTGCCGGACTCGTCGCCGCATTGTGTGCACCGCTGCAGGCCCGCCGACTCCACCCGAAGATCGCGTATCTGACCACCGACGTCGAACCGAGCGGCCCGGCCGCCGCAGGCGTCACCACCTACGAGGTCGTCGACGTACTGCCCGCGAAGGTCCCGAGTCTGCGCAAGGAGCTCGTCTCTCGCGGAATCGGCTCGGTCGTGATCAAAAAACGCGGGGCCGACATCGTTCCCGACCAGGTCCGACGCCAGCTCAAACTGCCCAAGGGCGACACAGCCACGCTCGTATTCACCCGGCTCGGTGACAAGCACGTCGTGCTCCTCACCCAACCTGTGTGACCCTTTCAACCTGTCCGTGAAGAAATCCGCCCGTGAAGGAGATCGAATTGTCCCGCTCCGACGTTCTCATCAGCGCCGATGAACTGCTCACCCGAATGGCCGACTCCCCAGCGCCGAGGCTGCTCGACGTCCGCTGGACCCTGCCGAAGCCCGATGGCCGCGACGACTTCGCCGCCGGGCACATCCCCGGTGCCGTCTATGTCGATCTCGACACGGAGCTCGCCGACCACGGCACCACCGATCCGACGTCCGGTCGCCACCCGCTGCCGAGCCCCGAAGCATTCCAGGAGACGGTGCGCTCCTGGGGCATCGACGAAGGCACCGAGGTCGTGGTCTATGACGACAATTCCTCCCTCGGCGCGGCCCGGGCTTGGTGGCTGCTGCAGTGGGCGGGAATGAACGCGCGCGTTCTCGACGGCGGGCTCGCAGCGTTCCGTGACGCCGGCGGGACACTCGAGACCGGCGACTCCCCCGAGGTCACACCCAGTGCCGTGGAGATCAGCCCGGGTCGACTGCCTGTCATCGACGCCGAGGCGGCAGCCGGTTTCGATGGAGTCCTGCTCGACGCCCGCGCCGGTGAGCGCTTCCGCGGAGAGACCGAACCGCTCGATCCTCAGGCCGGTCACATTCCCGGGGCGAAGAGCGCTCCGGCCACGGACAACGTCCCCGCGGGGACGTTCCTGCCCGAGGCGCTGCTGCGCGAACGTTTCGACGACCTGGGTGCCCTCGATGGTCCCGTCGGCGTGTACTGCGGTTCGGGAGTCACCGCCTGCCACAACGCTCTGGCGCTGGCGACCCTCGGCGTCGAAGCGAGCCTCTACCCCGCGAGCTGGTCCGGCTGGTCATCCGATCCCGACCGACCGGTCGAGACCGGCAGCTGAGCGTCAGCCGCCACCGGGTCCTGAAGCTCAGCCACAACCGGTGCCTGACGCTCAGTCACCACCGCACTTGCGCACACCACCACATCCGCACGCGATGCCGCGCCGTCGGCATTCTTGGGTCGATCCACGGTGGTTGGCCGCGCAAAACGCCGTGGATCGACCCAAGAATCGCGTCTTGCGAATGTCACGAAACGTTATTCAAGGCTGAGACTGCGCGCTGAATCACAGTCGGAATCCGACGCAACCCCAGTCCCTCACCAGCCATTCTTGTCGGCGTCAACCCTGTGACCTGCGATTATGACCTCAAACTCGCCTGAAAATCCTTTTGTAACAAAAACGTGACAGAAGATCACGAATTCGTTACAGTGGAGGACATCGTCACACTCAGACAGGCAACGAGAGGAAATCGTGGCATCTAAGCAGCACGGCCGCCGCGCCGCGAACGCCAAGGCCAAGACACCACTGACCGAGCTGAGCGAACTGCTCGCAGCGAACTCCGGCGCATTCGGCCGCCGTGCCGCGGTCGTCGCCGCCAGCGGCGGACTGCTCACCGCAGCAGTCCTCCCCGCCGCCGGACAGGAAGCCGACGACGAGGCGAAGGTCGCAGCCGAGTCCGAGAAGCAGGCACCGGTCGAGTTCAAGAACCAGACACCGACCATCGATGCCGGCGGAGCGTCGAAGAAGGGCGATCAGGAGGCTGAAGTCACCGTCGACACGGACGTCGTCACCGCCGAGGCCGCCCCCAAGCCGAAGCCCAAACCGAAGCCGAAGCCCGAGCCGAAGGAGGAGCCGGAGACGACCGTCGCCGAGCCGGCTCCCGCTGAAGAGCCGGAAGAGGGACCGAGTGAGTCCTCGGATGATGACTCCGCTGGCACCAGCGACGAGGGTCCGGCCGATTCCGGAGACGACAAGAGCAAGGACGACGGCGCGGACTCGGGCTCCGGGGACGTGAAGGTCCCGGACGGATCGAAGGCCGAGCAGGTCATCGCCATCGCGAAGCAGTACGTCGGCACGCCGTATGTGATGGGCGGGACTTCACCCAGCGGCTGGGACTGCTCCGGCTACACCTCATTCGTCTACGGCAAGGTGGGCGTGGATCTTCCGCGCACGTCTTCGGCACAGAAGGGCGCCGGGCAGATCGTCTCGGCCTCCGAGGCGAAGGCCGGAGATATCATCTGGTCGCCGGGCCACATCGGCATCTACGCCGGCGACGGCATGATGTACGACGCCGGCAACACTTCAGTGGACACCAGCTACCGCAGCGTCGATTGGATGACCCAGCAGGGCGCGCAGTACATCCGCGTGCTCTGAGCCGCCTTCCAGAACTGAATACACGAGGGATCCCCTCGCCGGCACAGTGCCGGCGAGGGGATCTCTTATGTGCGCCGCTCGTTCACGGCCTTGGCTCGTTCACAGCCATAATCGCAGCTGCCTAGTTGTCACCCGCAGTCGGGAGCTTTGTCGCTTCCGTCGTATTCGGCAGGCAGCTGACCCGATGCCTCGAGGTCGCCTTTCAGCCACTTCGCCACGGCCCGCAGCGCGTACGGATTCGAATCGTACGCGGTCACGGCGGACTTCGCCGAGGTGCTGCGCATCGTCCACGGAGCAGCGGTGCCCACGGCCACCTCGGCGGAGGTCGACGGGCTCAGACTCACGGAGGTTCCACCGGATCCGACGGTGAGGTCCTCGGCCTCGGCTGCTTCCTTCAGCGCCGCCTTCTCCTTGTCGCTGCCGCCGACGATCGAGATCGAATCGGTCCCGGTGAAGGAGCATTTGCCCTTGAGCACGGTCAGCGACTTGTCAGCCACCTCGGTGAGGACCTTCTTCGGATCTTTCGCATCCGAGTCCCCGGCCTGAGCGCTCTTCTGAGCCTCGGCTGTGGCCAGCTGTGCGGCGACGACGCGTTCGGACTTCTCGACGAGGTCCTTCTTCTCAAGCGTCCCGTCCCCCATCGCCTTGACGATCGCCTTCTGCGCGGCTGCCGAATCCGGGGGCATGAGCGCGATATCGGCTCCAGCGGCGAGCGCCTTGACGGTCTCTCCGCCCTTGAGGTTCTGCGGCACGGCCTTCATGTTCAGCGCGTCCGTGGTGATGACACCGTCATAGTCGAGGATGTCGCGCAGCGCAGAGTACGCCTTCTTGTTCAGGGTCGCGGGCGTCGTCTTCGCATCGGGCAGCCCGATATGACCCATCATCACCATCGGCACCCCGGCCTTGACCGCGGATTTGAACGGCAGGAGGTCCGTGTCCTCCATCTGCTCGATCGATTTCTCCGACACCGGCAGGCTCTCGTGCGAATCGACGCCGAGGCGGCCGTGTCCCGGGAAATGCTTCGCCGAGCTCGACACCCCACCCGACCGGTACCCCTCGACGGCGTCGGCGACGACCTCGGCGACGTCCTCGTGGTCGGTGCCGCCCGAGCGGACGTTGATCGCTTTGTCTTTCGGCCCGACCGTGACGTCGGAGTCCGGGGCGAAGTCAATGGTGAAGCCCAAGTCGGTGAGGTTCTGCCCCTGCACGGTCGTGGCGTCGGTGATGAGATCGGAATCGTCGGTCGCGGCCAAGCCCATGAGCGGCGGGAACGGCAGCGCGGCGGTGCCGAGGCGTGACACCGGGCCGCCTTCCTGATCGACGCCGATCGATACGGGCTGACCCTTCGACCGTGCCGCGGAGATCTGACCAGTCAGTTCCGTGACCTGGTCCTTCGTCGGGTTCTCGACCAGGTTGTAGCCCATGACGATGACCCCGCCGAGGTGGTTCTGCTTGACCATGTCCACCGGGGTCTGCGTGTCGGTGCCTTCCCAGGTGCCGATGATGAGGGAGCCGGCCAGTTCCTCGTCGGAGAAGTCTCCGACGATGTCCGCAGCCTCGTCCTTGAAGTCGGCCGGATCGGCATCGGCGGGGTCATCCAGGGACGATTCGGTCTGGGCCTCAGGCTGCGCTTGGGTCTGAGAACCCGAATCGGCGGAGGACTTCTGTTCGGCCGTGGAGGATTCGGGGGCTGACGCTCCGCCGGAACAGCCGACGAGCGCGAGAGTCGTGGTCAGGGCCAGGAGGCTCAGGCGAGAACGCAACATGTCTCCATGCTAGACGTTCCCGCCTGCTCACCGCCTGTTCAGAGTTCTTCGTGAGCGGCCAGACGGCGGGCAGTCTCCTTCGCTCCCCGTTCGTGCAGCGATGTCAGTGCCTTGAGATACGGTTCAGTGAACCTCGGCTCCTCGGCGAGCGGTCCGAAGAACTGTTCCTGCCGGACGAAGGCCAGCGGGTCCTCGCCCTGTGTCGCGGCAACCGACTGCAGTTCGTCGGCATAGCGGTCGACGATGGTGAACCGACCTCCGGATTCGTCATGCCCTTCGGCATACCGAGCCCACGAGGCGCAGATCGCCGCGGCCACCTCGATCGGGTGGCCCGACGCGAGGTTGTCCTTGACGACCGGCAGCAGCCATTTGGGGATCCGGTCAGAGGACTCTGCGCCGAGGCGGGCGAGGGTGTCGCGGATCTCCGGGTTGCTGAAGCGTTCGATGAGCGAATCCTTGTAGGCGTCCAGGTCGATTCCGGGCAGCGAGGCCAGGCTCGGTGTGCCTTCCTCGTCCATGTATCGGCGCAGGTAGACGGGGATGTCCGGGTTCGCCATCGCCTCATGGGCGAAAGTGTATCCGCCGAGGAGACCGAAGTACGCGAGCCCCTGATGCCCGGAGTTGAGCAGCCGCAGCTTCATATGCTCATAGGGCTGCACATCGTCAACGACCTGGACCCCGGCCTCTTCATAGGGGGGACGACCAGAGGTGAAATCGTCCTCGAGCACCCACTGGAAGAAGGGCTCGGCGACGACAGGCCAGGCATCGGCCACTCCCGTGTCGGCCACGAGGTCCGCGCGGTCGCCATCGGTGGTGGCCGGGGTGATGCGGTCGACCATCGAGTTCGGGAACGCCACGGACTCGGCGATCCACTCGGCCAGGTCGGCATCGACGAGGCGAGCGAAGGCAGAGAACATCTTCGCCGCCACATCGCCGTTCTCCGAGATGTTGTCGCACGACTGCACGGTGAACGGTGCGACTCCGGCCTCACGCCGTGCTCGCAGAGCGGAGACGACATAGCCGAAGACGGTGGCCGGCAGCTCACCGGCTCGCAGCGCCTCGACATCGGCGACGATCGTCGGCTCATCGGTGATGAACTCCCCGGTGACGGGGTTGACGTTGTATCCTCCCTCGGTGACGGTCAGGGAGACGATGCGGATCGTCTCATCGGTGAGCAGGTTAAGCAGTCCGGCGGGGTCATCAGGCCCGAATCGGTAGTCGATGATCGACCCGATCACCCGACGTTCTTTGGTTCCATCGGCGTGTTTGAGCGTCAGCGTGTACAGGTGGTCCTGGTCCGCGAGAGCATCGCGCATGGCCACATCGTGGGGCAGAACTCCGGCCCCGACGATCCCCCAGTCGGCGGCCAACCCAGCCCCGAGCAGGTCGTCGAGGACCATGGCCATGTGCGCGCGGTGGAATCCGCCGACTCCGAAGTGGACGATTCCGGGTGTGACGGTCGACCGATCATAGGTGGGGACGGCGATGCCGTGGTCGGCCACCTCGGCGAGGTTGTGGCTGTTGAGGGTCAGCGCGGTGGTCGGTGCGGTCATTTGACGGCTCCCATGGACAGGCCCTGGACGAGTTTGTCCTGGGCGGCGATTCCGGCCACGAGCACGGGCACGGAGATGATGAGCGAGGCCGCGCATACCTGCGACAGGAACAGTCCCTGGGAGGTGACGAAGCTGGTGAGGAACACGGGTGCCGTCGATGCCGCCGTGGAGGTGAGCACGGTGGCGAAGAGGAGTTCGTTCCAGGAAAAGATGAAGCAGATCAGGGCGGTCGCGGCCAGTCCGGGCGCGGTCAGCGGCAGCAGGATCTGCAGAAAGACGCGCGGCAGACGGGCGCCGTCGAGTTCGGCGGCTTCGAGGACTTCGACGGGCACCTCGGCGAGGAAGGAGCGCATCATCCACACCGCGATCGGCATGTTCATCGCCGAGTAGATGATGATGAGCAGCAGCCAGGTGTCGAGAATGCCGAAGGATTTCGCGACGAGGTAGACGGGCAGGAGGCCCGCGACCATCGGCAGCATCTTCGTCGACAGGAGGAAGAACAGCACGTCCGACCAGCGTTCGATGCGGCGGATCGCCAATGAGTACGCGGCCATCGTGGAGAGGACGAGGACGATGAGGGTCGAGACGATGGCGGCGACCGCGGAGTTGATGAGGAACGGCCACGGGTTCGCGCCGTTGCCGCCGCCGAAGAAGTTGACGAAGGACTCCAGCGTCAGCGGAGCGAAGTAGCTCGGCGGGTTCGTCGAGGCGTCGGTCTCCGCGTGCAGGCTGGTCAGCAGCATCCACAGCAGGGGCGAGACGAACAGGAGTCCGACGAACCAGGCCAACAGACCGAGCAGGATCTTGCCCGCCCGTCCCTGGCCGGGCCGCCTCGGTGCGTTCGCCTTTCGCCGAGGCGGCTCCGCGGATCCGGGTCCGCCCGGTTCGGTCGGGGTGGGGGTCACCCCGGGTGCGGGGTGGTCGTCCACGGTGAGGTCGGGAGTGCTCATGAGTTCTCCTCCTTGAGCAGGGTCGATGCGGTGCGCAGGGCGAAGGTCGCAGTGATGAGGGAGGCGATGACGACGATGACGCCGACGGCCGAGGCGACTCCGTAGTCCTGGGCGACGAAGAACTCCTGGTAGATGACGTACGGCAGGGTGGCGGTTCCGAGCCCTCCGGAGGTCATGGTGAAGACCATGTCGAAGTTCTGGACGATGTAGATGGTGCCCAGCAGTGCGGCGAGTTCGATGTATCGGCGCAGGTGGGGCAGGGTGATGAAGCGGAAAGTCTGCCAGGGCCCGGCGCCGTCGACGAGGGCCGCCTCGTAGACGTCCATGGGTCGTGACTGCAGTCCGGCAAGCATGATGAGCATCATGAACGGCGTCCATTGCCAGACGAGCACGATCCCGATGCCCAGCAGCGGGTTCGAGGTCATGAGGTCCGGCTGTGGGGCGTTCTCTCCGAGCACGGTGGTCAGCAGTCCGTTGATCAGGCCGTACGAGGGGTTGAAGATCGCGTGCTTGAACAGCAGTGCGGCGGCGACGGGGACGACGAGGAACGGGGTGATCATCAGGGTGCGGACGAATCCGCGGCCGATGAACTTCCGATCGAGCAGCAGGGCGATGCCCAGGCCCAGCAGAGCCGAGGCCAGCACGACGCCGACGGTGAGCCCGACGGTGACGATGACGGCCTTGAGCAGGTTCGCATCGGTGAAGACCGTGACGTAGTTCTGCACGGTGCCGAAGCTGATGTCATCGGGGTAGGCGGCGTTCCAGTTCATGAACGAGATGATGATCGTGATCGCGAACGGGATCTGGGTGACGAGGATGACGAAGATCAGCGCCGGCAGCATGGGCGCGCGTTTGAGCCATCGGTCCTTGGCACGGGGTTTCGGCGGCGTGATCGGCTGCGATGCACGCTCGGCGGCTGGAGCTGACACTTCGAACATCCTTCGTCAGGCGGGTGGTGCGGTCAGTCGGTGGCCCGGATGTGGCCGTGGCCGCCTCGGGGAGGGTGATCGTCACCCTCCCCGAGGCGATCGGTCACTTCTTGTACTTGTCTCCGACCTTCTCGGCTTCCTTCTGGCCCTTCTTCAGGGCCGCATCGGCCGACGTGCGACCGGCGATGGCGGAGCTGACGTCTTCGGAGATACCCGTGGCGAGGTCCGCGAATTCGGGGATCGTCACGAACTGGACTCCCAGCGTCGGCCGCGGCTGGACTCCTGGGCTGACCGGATCGGCCGAGTTGATGGCGTCCTCGGTCTGCTGGTAGAAGGGCTTCGCGGCATTCTGGTACTCGGGGTTCTCATAGGTCGAGGTCCGCTTGCCCGCCGGCACATGCTGCCAGCCGAGCTCCTCGGCGACGGTCTCCTCGTAGTCCTTCGACGAGGCCCAGGCCACGAACTGCTTCGCCGCGTCCTGGTTCTTGCCTGCGGCCTGGATGCCCCATGCCCAGGTGTAGAGCCAGGAGCTCGACTCCGTCTCCTTCACCGGCGCCGCGACGTAGCCGATCTTGCCCTTGACGGGAGAGTCATCGGCCTCGAGGGTTCCGGTGGCGGCCGTCGAGTCGTACCACATGGCGACCTTGCCCTGCTGCAGGTTCGTCAGGCATTCGGTGTAGCCGGCCTGCGGGGCACCGGATTCGCCGTGGTCCTTGATGAGGTCGACGTAGAAGTTCGTGGCTTCCTTGAATTCCTTGGAATCGACCTGCGCGTTCCAGTCTTCGTCGAACCAGGTTCCGCCGAAGGTGTTGACCACGGTCGTCAGCGGCGCGAACATCTCGCCCCAGCCGGGCAGTCCGCGCAGGCAGATGCCCTTCGTGCCCTTCTCGGCGCCGTCGACCTTCGCCGCGAGCTTCGCGACTTCGTCCCAGGTCGGGTTCTCCGGCATCTCCACGCCGGCCTTGTCGAAGATGTCCGTGCGATACATGAGGAACGAGCCCTCACCGTAGAACGGCTCACCATAGACCTGGTCGTCGACCGTCATCGACTCGGCCATCGGCGCGAGGATGTCGTCCTGGTCGAAGCCCTCGGCATCGACGACGCCTTCGTCCATGGGCGTCAGCCACTTGTTCTTCGCGTAGGTCGGGATCTCGTAGTTCGACATCGAGGCGACGTCGTAGTTGCCGGCCTGAGCGGCAAACTCCTGGCCGATCTTCGCCCGCACTTCGTTCTCCGGCAGCACGGTGTAGTTGACCTTGATGCCCGTTTCCTTGGTGAAGTGGTCGGCCGTGAGCTTCTGCAGGTCCTGCATCTGCGGATTGTTGACCATGAGGACGTTGACTTCGTCGCCGCCGTCTCCGGCCGAGCTGCCGCCGGCACCACCACAGCCGGACAGTGCCAGTGCTCCCACCATGCCGATGGCCGCCCAGGCGGCTCTCCGGCCCGTGATCAGGTGTTTCATCGTTGTGCCTTCCCTCGTCCTTGCGGGATCGCAGCCCGCCGTCGGTTCGCTGCGAGAAAATCATATGAGCATCCGTGCTCATATGTGCAATACTGTGTCACGATCCAATCAGATGTGCAACACTTCACATATGAGCGAACACAAAGTCGTCGACGCCGAAGGGAGGCCCATGTCAACGGTGCCCACCGCCCGCCACCGTCGCTTCCTCGCGCAGCTGGCCCGCGATCACTACATCGAGGGGCGTTCCAAGGTCGAGATCGGCAAGTCGAACGGACTCAGCCGGTTCCAGGTCGCCCGCCTCCTCCAGGAGGCCGTCGATACCGGAGTCGTGACCATCACCATCGAAGCCGACGCCGGTGAAGCCGACGGTCTGGCCGAACAGGTCGCCGCGGCGTTGGGCCTCGACTCGGTCGTCATCGCCGACATCCCGGACGAGACCCAAGCCTCCCAGCAGATGGGTCGGGCTGCACTGTCGCTGGTCGGCCGCCACGCCCATCCGGGGATGCGCATCGGTCTGTCCTGGTCGCGCACCTTGGATTCCGCGGCCGCGTTCACCCCGGCCCTGCCCCGCTGCACGATCGTCCAGCTCGCCGGGGCGCTGCGCCTGGAATCACACCGTCCCAGCTCGGAGATATTCACCCGGCTGGGCCAGGATCCGGCCGTGAGCATGGTCCGCCTGCCAGCCCCGCTGCTCGTCACCGAGGCGGGAACCGCTGCTGATTTGCGTGCCCTGCCCGAGATCTCCGGAACCCTGGCCGCCGCCGATGACCTCGACCTCGCCGTGGTCTCCGTGGCCTCCTGGGCCGAGGGCCTGTCCTCGGTGTGGGAGAAGTGCTCCCCCGCCCAACGTCAGGCGGGCATCGACGACGGCGCCATCGCCGAGGTGTCCGGACGTCTGTTCGCCGCCGACGGATCCGATGTCACCACGATCGACGACCGCGTCATCGCCGTCACCCTCGATCAGCTCCGCCGCGCTTCGACGACCGTGGGCGTCGCCCGCGGAGCCGAGCGCGCCCGCGCGGTCCGTGCCGCCTGTGCCGCCGGGATCCTCGATATCGCGATCATCGACCGTGCGTTGGCCGATGAGATCCTCGCCGAGGCGGCCGACCCCGGTGGTGCCCCAGCCGAGGAGGAGTTCCGATGAGTTCGAATCGCAGGTTCGTCGCCGGTGTCGACTCCTCGACCCAGAGCTGCAAGGTCGTCATCGCCGATCCGGACTCGGGAGACATCATCCGCACCGGTTCGTCCCCGCACCCTCCCGGCACCGAGGTCGCCCCCCGAAGCCTGGTGGACGGCGCTGCAGGAGGCGATCGCGGCTGCCGGCGGACTCGACGATGTCGCGGGGCTGAGCATCAGCGGTCAGCAGCATGGACTCGTCGCCCTCGACGCCGAGGGCCGGGTCATCCGCGATGCCCTGCTGTGGAACGATCTGCGCAGCAAGGCCGCGGCCAGAGACCTCATCAACGCGGTCGGAGCCGCCGACTACGTCGCACGCACCGGGGTGCTGCCCGTCGCCTCCTTCACCGCCGCCAAACTGCTGTGGCTGCGCGATGCCGAACCGGGCAATGCCGCCCGGGTCGCCGCCGTCGCCCTGCCGCATGACTGGCTGAGCTGGCGCTTCCTCGGGTACGGCCCTGCCGACGCCTCCGTCCGCGGTCCCGTGCTCGAGGCCCTGGTCACCGACGCATCCGATGCCAGCGGCACCGCCTACTTCGACCCTTCCACCTCCCGCTACGATCTCGATCTCTTCCGCATCGCCTTCGGTGCGTCCGCCCGTGAGGCCGCGGGCCTGCCCTGCGCCGCGGATACGGACGCGGAGGCGGATTCACCGGACGTGGACGGGGACGGGCGAGCCGCCTCGGCGATCGTCCTTCCCCGCGTCCTCGCCCCCAACGAGGCGGCCGGGCACAGCCCGGACGGAATCCTCGTGGGCCCCGGGGCCGGCGACAATGCGGCCGCGGCGCTGGGACTCGGGGTCACCTCGGGGGATCTCGTCATCTCGATCGGAACGTCCGGTACGGTCTTCGGCACCACCGACCTGCCCATCGCCGATTCGTCCGGCACGGTCGCCGGGTTCGCCTCGGCCGACGGCGGGCGCCTGCCGCTGGTCGCCACGCTCAATGCCGCCCGCGTCCTCGATTCGGCGGCGAAGCTGCTGCGGGTCAGCCACGACGAACTCGCGGCCCTCGCGCTGGCGTCCCAGCCGGGAGCGGACGGGCTCACGCTCGTCCCGTATTTCGAGGGCGAGCGCACCCCGAACCTGCCCAATGCCACGGCTCGCCTCGAGGGGATGACCTTGGCGAACTCCGCGGCGGAGAATGTCGCCCGCGCCTTCGTCGAGGGAATGCTGTGCGGTCTGGCCGACGGGCTCGACGCGGTGCAGGCGCAGGGGCTGGAGGCCGGACGGCTGGTGCTCATCGGCGGGGCGGCACGCAATCCTGCCGTCCGGGAGGTCGCCCGCGATATCTTCACCGTGCCCATCGACGTGCCCGAACAGGCCGAATACGTCGCCATCGGGGCGGCTCGGCAGGCGGCGTGGACACTGTCTGGGTCTCTGCCGGACTGGACCGTCGAGCTCGTGGCCACTCTGCATCCGCGTCCATCGCGGGTGCGGCAGCAGTACCGGTCCTGTGCAGCGCAGACGGCTGCACAGCAGAAGGCGAGTCTCGTCTCGCCCGATCGCACAACGCCGGAACCAACTTCGTCCGAGCTCTCTTCGTCCCAACGCTCATCGTCCGAGCTCTCTTCGTCCCAACGCTCATCGTCCGATCAATCACTGACCGATCACCGTGGATCTTCGGGTGCGCACGCATCCGTGAAAGGTTGAGAACAATGGCCACAGTCACCTTCGACAAAGCACTTCGTCAATACCCCGAGGCACTCAAGCCCTCCGTCGACGAGGTCAGCCTCGACATCGCCGACGGGGAGTTCCTGGTCCTCGTCGGCCCTTCGGGCTGCGGGAAGTCGACGACCCTGCGCATGCTCGCCGGGCTCGAACCCGTCGATTCCGGTCACATCCGCATCGGCGACCACGATGTCACGGACCTCTCCCCCAGGGAACGCGATATTGCGATGGTGTTCCAGAACTATGCGCTCTACCCGCATATGAGCGTGCGCGAGAACATGGCCTTTGCCCTGAAGATCGCGGGAGTCGCCAAGCAGGAACGCGATCAGCGCGTCGAGGAGGCCGCCCGCCTGCTCGACCTGGAGCCGTACCTCGATCGCAAGCCGAAGGCGCTGTCCGGCGGGCAGCGCCAGCGGGTGGCGATGGGTCGTGCCATCGTCCGGTCCCCGCAGGTCTTCCTCATGGACGAGCCGCTGTCGAACCTCGATGCGAAGCTGCGGGTGCAGACCCGCGCGCAGATCGCCTCGCTGACCCGCCGCCTCGGCGTCACCACCGTCTACGTCACCCACGATCAGGTGGAGGCGATGACGATGGGCGACCGGGTCGCGGTCCTCGCCGATGGCCGGCTGCAGCAGGTGGACACTCCGGCGAACCTCTACGATCGACCGGCGAACCTCTTCGTCGCTGGCTTCATGGGCTCGCCGGCGATGAACCTCATCGGGGTGCCGGTCGAGGGAACGTCGCTGCGCCTCGGCGCTGTCGAGCTGTCCCTGACTGCGCAGCAGCGTGAGCAGGTCACCGGTGAGACGGTCACCGTCGGCATCCGTCCGGAGGATCTGAAGGTCACCGAGACGCAAGGCCTCGAGGTCACCGTCGATCTCGTCGAGGAGCTCGGCGCCGATGCCTACGTCCACGGTCGAGCAGTCCTGGCCGGGGGCGAGAAGACAGTGGTGGCTCGCGTCGCCGGCCGCTCGACGATCCGCCGCGGGGACACCGTGCGTGTCGCTCCCGATGCCGCGCGCCTGCACCTCTTCGACACCGCTTCGGGCAGCCGCCTGGCCGAGGACGCACGCCGCGCAGCGTGAACGGCGGGCCGGGCGCCGTGATCGGCGGGGCAAGGAAAGCGAGCGCATCGCGGGACGGCAGAGCCGCCTCGGCGGGGGAATGCGGGGCATCACACAGCTCGAATGTCGCCGCTGAGACAGGGGAATCGGGCGAGCGCGATTATGATCGGATCATGGTCGATTTCGCACGCTCTCCCCGCTCCACCCTCGGTGTCGAGTGGGAACTGGCTCTGCTGGATTCTCGCAGCCTGGATCTGACCCCGGCTGCCGAGACTCTGTTAGCGGATGTGGCCGAGCATGCGCCCGAGTACGAAAAGCACATCGTCGGAGAGATGCTGACGAACACCATCGAACTCGTCACCGGCGTGCACAAACAGGTGTCGACCGTCGCCGAGGATCTCGCCACCTCGATCGGGGCGCTGCGGAAGCTGACCGAGGCACGTGGTGTCGAACTGATGTCGGCGGGCACCCACCCGTTCGCGCAGTGGCAGTCGCAGGAGGTCCGAGCGAAGGACCGCTACCTCGAACTCGTCGACCGCACCCAGTGGTGGGGTCGGAACATGCTCATCTTCGGCGTCCACGTCCACGTCGGCGTCGACTCACGCGACAAGGTGCTGCCGATCGTCAACGCACTGCTCGCCTATGTCCCGCACCTGCAGGCACTGTCCGCGTCGTCTCCGTTCTGGGGCGGTACGGACACCGGCTATGCCTCGAACCGGGCGATGATGTTCCAGCAGCTGCCGACGGCCGGTCTGCCGTTCCAATTCGATCAGTGGGCGGACTACGAGAAGTACGTCGACGATATGCTCACCACCGGGATCATCGACAATATCAACGAGATTCGCTGGGACATCCGGCCGGCCCCGCACTGGGGCACCGTCGAGGTCCGTGTCTGCGACGGACTGCCGACCCTCGAGGAGATCCTCGCTGTCACTGCGTTCATCCAGTGCCTCGTCGATGACATGTCCGAACGCCTCGACGCCGGTGAGACTCTGCCGACGATGCCCGATTGGTTCCACAACGAGAACAAGTGGCGCGCCGCCCGCTACGGCATGGACGCGATCATCATCGAGAACGCCGCGGCCGACGAGCGTCTCGTCACCGAGTGCCTCGCCGATGAGATCGAGCGGCTCTCGCCCGTCGCCGAACGCCTCGGCTGTGTCGACGAGCTGCACTCGATCACCTCGATCATCGAACGCGGCGTGCCCTACCAGCGCCTGCAGAAGGTATTCGGCACCACGGGTTCGCTCACCGAGGTGACCCGCTCGCTCATCGGCGACCTCCGCAGCTCCTACAGCTGAGGCGGCTCTTCCGGGTTCGATTGCGCCCACCCGCGGCCGCATCAGCCCCTCATGCGTCCTAGGGGTGGATCCACCACGATTCGCAAGGAGATTTCGAGGCGGATCCGCCCGCAGGAGACATATAGGCCCGCAGGCACAACCCCACCGGCGAGCGAGCCGAGCTCACAGGTGGGGGCGCAGCAGCTCCAAGAGCGTCGGCAGTGCGGCGGCGACTCCCGGGTGCAGCTCAAAATCGTCGAGTTCATCGAGCGGCACCCACGCCAGCTGGATGCTCTCGGGGTCGTTGATGACGGGGTCGAAGCGGCGCAGGGTCTTCGCGATCACCGTCGTGTATGACCAGGTATCCAGGTCAAGGACATGCGTCTCGAGGATCTCGATGCCCGATCCGTCCTGGTCAGGCACCCCGGCCTCTTCCCAAGACTCACGGACAGCGGCCTCGACCGCCGACTCGCCCATATCGCGGGCGCCGCCGGGGAATCCCCAGGTCCCGCCCTCGACCGACCACAGCGCCCGGTGCTGCATGAGCACCCCGCGCTCGGGATCGACGAGCATGAGCCCAGCGGCCCCGTTCAGACCCCAATGCTTCTTCCCATCGGACCCGTACGTCCACCCATCACCTGATCGCCGAGGCGGCCGACCGGCAGGCAGACGTGTTGACTTCGCCGCCTGTGCGTTCCGCTCGGCGAGGCTGTTCGGGTCGTTCTCAGACGAGGACATGATCGACATCCAAAGAGGAGACGGCGGCGAAGGACAGGTCACTCGGTCCGATTCCGCGGGAGACGAGCTCCGCACCGAGAGCTGCGACCATGGCTCCGTTGTCCGTGCAGAGTTTCAGCGGCGGCACCCGCAGCGTCACTCCAGCCTCGGCGCAGCGGTCTGCGAGCACTTCCCGCAGGTGCGAATTCGCGGCGACTCCACCGCCGAGCACGACATGGTTGATGCCTGTATCGGCCGCAGCGAGCAGTGTCTTGGTCACGAGCACGTCGACAACGGCGTCTTCGAACCCGGCGGCGATATCGGCCACCCGCAGGTCCGCACCCAGAGTTTCGGCCTTCGTCACCTCGCGCAGTGCAGCGGTCTTCAGCCCGGAGAACGAGAAGTTATACCGGCGCTCGGGGTCCCGCAGGTCCTGCTTCTTCGCGAGTCCGCGTGGGAACTTCACTGCCTTCCGGTCGCCGGGGATCCCGGTGCCGTCGAGCAGGCCGAGAGCTGCCTTCGAGATGTTCGGGCCGCCGGGATAGTTGAGACCCAGCAGGCGCGCGGTCTTGTCGAAGGCCTCACCTGCGGCATCGTCGATGGTGGCGCCGAGGAGCTCGATGTCCTCGACGAGGTCGCCGATGCGCAGAATCTCGGTGTGCCCACCGGAGACGAGCAGAGCGATGGTCGGAGTGGTCAGCCCGTCGACATCCTCGGCGACGAGGTCGACGGCGACATGCGCGGCCAGATGGTTCACTCCGTACAGCGGTTTGCCCAGCGCCGCGGCCAGCCCTTTGGCCGCGCCGACCCCGACCATGAGCGCACCGGAGAGACCCGGTCCGGCGGTCACGGCGACGGCGTCGATATCGGACAGCTCCACCTCGGCGGTCTCACAGGCAGAGGCGATGGCCGGGCCGATGGCCTGCACATGTGCGCGGGAGGCGACTTCGGGCACGACTCCGCCGAAGCGGACGTGTTCGTCCATCGACGAGGACACGGTGTTCGTCAGCAGCGTGCGGCCGCGGACGATGCCGACCCCGGTTTCGTCACACGAGGATTCGATGCCGAGGACGAGTGGGTCGCTCATGATCCGTCCTCCCGGGCGTCGGCGGACTCCGCGACTTCGAGATCGAGGTCGGAGTAGACGGCCACGAGTTCCGGTTCGGTCACCTCGGCGATGTCCACACCGAGGGTGCGGGCGAACAGCCGCAGATGCGTATCCCACATCGGCCCCACCTCGGCGGCCTGACCGCGGGCGGTATCGGCATCAGGCGCGGTATGGGTGAACACGAGCAGGGTCTCCTGACCGGTCTCCCCCTCGATCGGCAGTACGCGGAGACCGAGCACTCCGAAGTCGTCGAGTTCGAGCAGCACGTGATCGAAGTCCTCGCAGCTGAGGACAGATCCATTCAGATCGATGTCCTCGAGCGCAAACGTAATCGGCCGGGACGCGGGTGCGTCGGCGTCAATTTCGTCAGCCGTATCGGACTCCCCCGCAGCCGTCTCATCGCCGAGGCGGAACGGCGCGAACCATGCCCGTGCGCTCTCGGCATCGGTCAGTGCGTTCCACACCGTTTCGACGTCGCGGGCCAGGAGCAGCTCGATGACGAGGTCGGTGCCGTTCTCCCAGGTGACCAGGCGCGGGCTGATCGCACTCATGCTTCCACCCAGGCTCCGTCGAGGGCAGCCTTCTGATCAGGACTCAGCTGCATCTCCGTTCCGGCGAGCAGCTCGGTGAGCTGTTCGGGCACGCGTGCCGAGGCGATCGTCGAGGGGATGAAATCGTGAGTGAGCTGCCACGCGATCGCCGTGGCCGTCATCGTTGCACCGTGGTCGGCGGCGACATCGTGGAGGATTTCGAGGGCACCGAGGGCTTTCTGGTCGTCGACGAAATCGGCGACACGGTCACCGCGGACGCTGCCGGTGGCGTCGCCGCCGGTGTGCTTGCCGGTGAGGAAACCGGAGGCCAGTGAGTGGAAGGGCAGTTCGGCCATCCCTTCAGATCGCAGGTACGCCTGCTTCTGCGGATCGACGGCGGCACGAGAGACGAGGTTGAACCGGTCCTGGACGACTCGATAGCAGGCAAGCGAGAACTTCGTCGAGATCTTCCGGGCTTTCTGCAGTCGCTCGAGGCTGAAGTTCGATGCCCCGAGGTAGCTGACCTTGCCGGACCGGACGAGCGCGTCGAAGGTCTCGGCGACGGCGACCTGGTCGACGTCGTCATCGTCTCTGTGGGCATAGTAGACATCTATGTGGTCGGTGCCGAGTCGGCGCAGCGAGTCGTCGACGCAGTTGCGGATGTTCGCCGGATCGAGGCCCTGCCCCTTCGGGTGCATGCCGACCTTGGTGGCGATGACCATCTCGTCGCGATTGCCGCGAGCCTTCATCCATTCGCCGATGATCGTTTCGGACTCTCCGCCCGAGTTCCCCTCGACCCAGGCCGAATACGCATCGGCGGTGTCGATGAAGTTTCCGCCTGCCTCGGCATAGGCGTCGAGGACAGCGAAGCTCTGATCCCGATCCGCACCCCAGCCGAAGGGGTTGCCGCCAAGCTGAAGAGGGTGGACGAAGAGATCGGTATCTGCCAGTTGCACACGTGTCATACCCTTTAGACTACCCGTTTGACCTCCACGGCTTCGGGGCAGGACCACCTCCCGAAACTCAGGTTAGGCTAAGCTATAGATACGCAATGATGCCGATCACACCGCCTGGGCGGCAGACCAGCATTCGGTTGGCCGCACTCCCCATCATGTCTGAACCGTTCTCCGCTCGCCTCAAAGCCAGCACCGCCACCATCCACGACGAGGTCGAACACACCACATTCATGGTCGACCTCATGGAAGGACGCCTCGACGCAAGGGCCTACGCCCTCCTGCTCAAGCAGTACGACGTCATCTACGGCGTGCTCGAGTCGAAGTCACGGGAGTTCGCCGAGGATCCGGTCTTCGCGCCGTTCTTCGACGCCCGTCTGTTCCGGGCCGACCGCATCGCTGCCGACCAGGCCGCGCTCGACGGCACCGAGCTGCCTGTCATGCCCAGTGCCACCGCCTATGCCGCGCACCTTTCGGGACTCGAACGGGCCGAACAGGTCATCGCCCACCACTACACGCGCTACCTCGGGGACCTCTCCGGCGGTCAGGCGATCGGCACCCTCATGGGCCGGCACTACAGTCTGCCGGCGACCTCGCTGACGATGTGGGATTTCGCTGAGCTCGGCAAGACCAAGCCGTACAAAGACGCCTACCGCCGACTCCTCGACCAGGTAGCGGCGACCGGCGGTGACGAGCAGATCGTCATCGACGAGACGATGGAGGCCTTCCGACTCAACGGAGCGCTGCTCGTCGACCTCACCGAGGCGACCGAGCAGCGCACGGTTCCGGTCGCCTAGGGTGCCATTTGAGAAGGATCAGTCGCCGATCCGCAGCCGCATGAGAATTCCCGCGGCGCCCGGATAGTAGTCCGGGCGCCGCCCCCATTCTTCGAACCCGAAGGATGCGTACATCCCCAGCGCCGCAGCATTGCGTTCGTCGACCTCGAGGTGGACGACCTCGCAGCCGCGTTCCTTCGCCCAATCGATTCCGGCCTGCAGCAAGGCACGTCCGATGCCTGTGCCGCGCGCAGCCTCGGTGGTGGCGATCGTCATCACATCGGCTTCCGCACCGGCCCCCGACATGACGATCCACCCTGCCAACTCCCCCGCCGAGGCGGCGAACTCACTAACCGTGGCTGCGCCGTCCACATCCGTTTCCCCCGCCGAGGCGGTCTTGGCGGCGAGCATGACCGTGCCGTTCTGCGCCTTGACCGACCAGTAGTAGCCGAGCGTCCATGCGGTCGGACCGAAGATCGCCGCATCGTGGTCGGCCACCTCGGCGAGGTCCCACCAGGGAAGCTCGGCGACGGTCGTGGAGGTCATTTCAATGAGCTCTCACGTACCGGGGTCGCTTTCGCATCGGGTTCTCGCAGGTATTCGGGGATCGGGTCGGCAAGGTCTCGGCCGGCGGTGAGTTCCCGTGCCGCCGCGAAGGCAAGATATTCGGCACGAGGATCGGTGAGGGACTCGGTGCTCGACGCTCCGAGGATGTCCGGATAGAGGAGGAATCCGCGGCCGAGCTTCTGATCGATCGTGTCGAGCCGGCAGCCGTTGTCGGCGAGAACTGAAGCAACCTCGGCCGGTTTGGCCACGAACGGTCCCGCGTTCAGTCTGGCGTCGGCGGAGTCATAGACGCTGAAATAGACCTCTTTGCGGCGGGCATCAGAGGCGATGAGAACGGGGTGGCCGGAGGCGTCCGCGGCGGGCGAGGCGACCTCCGACGCAAGTGCTGGAGAGCCTTCGGCACTGCGGGCGAACTCTTCGGCGATTGCGGCTTGGGACAGCAGGCCCTTGACGGGAATCCCGCGGGCCTGACCGACCGCGATTCCGGCGGCGATACCCACCCGCAGACCGGTGAAGGGTCCGGGCCCGATGCCGACGACGACGAGTTCGGGTCGGGCATCCTCGGTGAGCACGCCGGCGAGCGCAGGACCGATGAACTCAACGTGTCGACGCTGGTCATCGGCCTGTTCAGCGGCGATGACCGAACCGGCGTCCGTATCCACGAGGGCCACAGAGGCCGACTGCGAGGTGTCGATGGCCAGAATGATCATGATTCGTCTCCCTCATCCGCGAAGTCCTCGGCAGGCAGATCTGCAGAGGCCGGGTCGTCGACTCGCACGCCCGCCAGTGCCGAGACAGCGGCCTCAACCGCCGGCATGCGCTCGGCCCAGGCATCCCCGCGGCCGGTGAGGTCGACGGTGCGCCGTTCGTCCTCCGCCTCGTCCTCGTCGTCCACACCGACCAACTCATCGTCCCCTGCGTCTTCGTCCCACACCGGGGTGATGGTGATGTCGAGGTGATCGCTGCTGAGCTGCTCGGCCAGGCCGGCTCCCCATTCGACCACCGTGATCGACTCATCCAGTTCGGAGTCGAGGTCGAGATCTTCGAGCTCCTCCCCGTCTGCCAACCGATACGCATCGACGTGAACGAGGGCAGGCCCGCCCGAGCGCGACGGGTGCTCGCGGGCGATGACGAACGTCGGCGAGGTGATCCGCCCGGCCACATCGAGGGCTTTGCCCAGCGACTGCGTGAACGTCGTCTTCCCCGCACCGAGGTTGCCCGTGAGGATGAGCAGGTCGCCGGCGTGCAGATGCTCGGCCAGGGCGCCAGCGAACGAGCGCATCTGCTCCAAGGACTCGAGATGGACCCTCATCGGCCGTCCCCCTTCCGGGCGACCCGGTCGACGCGGGCGCTGAGCTGGGTGACGATCTCGTAGTTGATCGTGTTCGCCCAGGTCCCCCATTCGGCCGCGCTCGGCCCACCGGGGCCGAAGATGACGACCTCGTCGCCCATGGCGACCTCATCGTTGCCAGCACCGATGTCGATGATCATCTGATCCATGGCGATACGCCCGACGACGGGGTAACGACGACCCCGGATGGCCACCTCGGCGCGATTCGAGGCCGCCCGCGGCAGTCCGTCCCCGTACCCACCGGGCACGAGCGCGAACCGGGTATCGGTCGCGGCGGTGAATGTCAGCCCGTAGGAGGCGCCGTGACCTGCGGGAATGTCCTTGAGATTGATGACGCTGGAGGTCAGCCGCATGACCGGCCGGAGCCCGAGGGCCGCCGGATCCCCGTCTTCGAGCGGGGACAGGCCGTAGAGAGCGAGCCCCACCCTCGCCGAGGTGCCCGGGCACGGACCCAGGGTGAGCGCTCCCGGTGAGTTCGCGATGTGCACATCCAGGTCATCCGATTCGCCGAGGCGGCCGTCCGCGGTGTCGAGGACGGCCCGAAGCTGCCCGTGGGCAGAGGAGAAGACCGCGCTCTGTGCTGCGGTCTCTGGACGTTCGGGTTCGTCGGCGACCGCGAAGTGGCTCATGATCCCGACGACGCGGATATCGGCTCCGGCCTCGGGGTTCCCAGAGTCGTCGGTGTGGCTGTCTTCGACGTGGCGGCGCAGCCAGTCGAAGGCACGGACGAGTGCTTCCGGGGACAGACCGTTGCGGCCGAGTCCGGTGTCGATCTTGAGATGGGCTCGGGCCGTGACGCCGGTGCGGCGGGCCGCCTCGGCGAGTCGGTCGAGGGCGCCGACCGTCGAAATCCCCAGTTCGATGTCGGCGCGCACCGCCTCGTCGAGGTCGGTGGTCGGTCCGTAGAGCCAGGCGAGGATCTGCGCTTCTGGGCCGAGCAGGCTGCGCAGACGAAGGGCTTCGGGGATCGTGGCCACACAGAACTCGCGCCAGCCTGCCGAGAAGAGAGCGGGTGCGACGAGGTCGATGCCGTGGCCGTAGGCGTTGGCTTTGACGACGCATTTGAGGCGGGCAGGAGAGAGGCGATCGGCGAGGACGGCGGCGTTGTCGCACAGGGCCGCCTCGTCGATCTCGGCCCGGACGAGAGCCTCGGGGATGTCGAAAGATGTCACTGGATAAGACTACCGCCGACCCCCGCCGACCAGCACCTTCGCTACGCTGATCCCCCGCGGCCTTCGGCTCCGGCGCCGGTGTCGCAGGTGCAGCCGACGACGTGTCGGCGAAGACCGGCTCGACGAGCCATTCGATGAAGTAGGAGACATCATGCACACCACACCAGCCCGTATCCTCGCAATGGTGATCACGGCTGTCCTGTTCGCGGCGGGCCTCACCGTGATCGGACAGACCGATCCCGCCGAGGCAGCCGCGAAGTACTGCACCGGCATTGAGGCAAACAGCTCGGTGACGGCCGCGAAGGCCATCGAGGTCAAGCAGCGGTCGACGACCACCGCCGATATCTACCTGTGCAAGAAGTCCGGCCACCGGTACGTCCGCGACAGCGGCCCGTTCAAGGCCCGCCTCGGCTACAACGGCAGCACGTCGAGCAAACGGGAAGGTGACGGCAAGACCCCGAAGGGTGTGTTCTGGATGCGCAATGGATTCGGCACCTCGGCGAATCCCGGGTTGGGCAAGCCGTGGACGAAGGTCACCCGCGATCATGTCTGGGTCGACGGTGACGCGACGAAGGCCGAGGGATACAACACGATGCAGCGGAAGTCCGAAGGGTACGAGGGTGAATCCCTCTACCAGCCGAAGCCGTACAAGTATGCCCAGGTCATCGGCTACAACGAGGCTCGCACACCGGGGAAGGGATCGGCGATCTTCCTGCATGCGAACACAGAGTCGATGAAGACCGCCGGCTGTGTGTCGATGTACGAGTCCAGCCTCGTCAAGGCGATGAAGTGGGAGGGCACGACGAAGACGCAGATCCTCATCCACTGAAGTGGGTGAGCGGATTCAGTCGGTGCCGTGGATGAGTTCGCCGACCACCTCGGCGAGGGCATCGGCGAATCCGGACGCGGTCACCGCGCGCCGGCCGGCCTCGTTGTGCAGCAGCACTCCGAGTCCGGCCAGACGAGCCCACTCACGGGGTGGACGCGTCCGATCGTCGCTGTCGTAGCGGCCGTGGGCGGCGGTGATCGCGGCGAGCGTGCCGAGGATCCCGGCGAGCACGTCCCCGGAGCCCGCTGTGGCGAGGGTGCCTGGCCCCGGTGCAGGCAGAACGACGTGCCCGTCGGGGGCGGCGATGACCGTGTGATGGCCCTTGAGCAGGACGATCGCGCCGGTCAGCTGCGCGGCTCGCTGCGCCCACCGCATCGGGTTCGCCCCGATCCGACCGGCGGTGATGATCTCGCCGAGGAGGCGGCTGAGCAGCCGTGCCAGCTCGGCGGCGTGCGGGGTGATGATGAGCGGGCGGTCGGCCAGCCAGGTGCCTGCCATCGATTCCGCGCGGGCGATCATGTCGAGGCCGCCTGCGTCGACGACGACCGGTGTGCGGTTGCCGGCCAGCGCCTCGGCGACGCCCTGCACGAATTCGGACTCGGGATCGCCCGGGCCGAGGACGACGGAGTCGATGCGGCCAGAGGCGTTGACGACCTCGGGGTGGAGGCCGAGGACGTATTCGGCGACGAGCGGGGAGCCGAGGTAACGGACCATCCCGGCTCCGGTGTTCACCGCCGAGGTGGTGGTGAGCACGCCCGCGCCCGGGTAGTCCTCGGAGCCGGCGAGGACCCCGGTGACACCGCGGGAGTACTTGTGCCCGGTCGCATCGGGGCGCGGGAATCCGGCGACGAGATCTTCATGATCGAGCAGCTCCGCGGCGGCCGAGCTGGGGTCGAGGCCGAGGCCGATATCCATGACGTCGATGGTTCCGATGAACTCGTCCACACGCGGATCGATGAGTTCGGCCTTGAGGCCGCCGAAGGTCACAGTGCGGTCGGCGTGGAGTCGTTTCTCTGCCCCGGTGTGGTTCGGGTCGAGGTCGGAGGGGACGTCGACGGCGATGAGGCGGCAGGTCCGGTGCGGGGCCCAATCGGCGATAAGTGAGGAGATGTGATCAGGCAGTCCGCGCCGACCGCCCGTGCCGAGGATGCCGTCGAGGACGAGAACGGCGCGGGAGAGTTCGCGCAGAGCGTCGGCCCGGGCCGCATCGGCCTCGGCCGAGTCGAACGCGATCACCTGCGCACCGGCGCTTCGTGCCGCGGCCAGTCCATCGTCGTGAGTGCGATCGAAGAGGGTGATGACCGTGACGGCGGCACCGCGCCTTCCCAGAGTCGCCGCGGCGAAGAGTGCGTCCCCGGCGTTGTTGCCCGGCCCGGCCAGTACGCTCACGCGGGTGCCGGTGACCTGTCCGTGGTCGGCCTTCAGCATGGCCGCCGCGCTGTTCGCGAGTGCTCGCGCAGCTCGGGCCATGAGCGGGATGTCGGCCTCGAGCAGCGGCTTTTCGGCCTCCCTGATGGTTTCACTCGGGTAGGCGTACACGCTCATCGACTATTCCTCTTCACAACTCTGCTCCTGATACGACGTCGCCCTGCACGGGACCTATCCCTGCACCGTATGCCGTTTCCACCGTCCAGGCCAGGGGTCGGGCGTTCAGCCCTCGGACAGCTGCGCCAGCCGACGCCCCGCCAGATGAGCGAGGAACAGAGCCTGGTCGGCAAGACCGTCGTCGCTGTGGCGGGCGCGTGGGGAATGGTTGGCCTCGCGTTCTTCGACCGGCAGGTTCGGCAGGGCGACTCCGAAGTGTCCATAAGCTCCGGGCACGGCGTCGAGCACACGGGAGAAGTCCTCGGAACCGGGCAGCGGATTCGCCTTGCGCACGGTCCGCTCCTCGCCGAAGAGGTCGGTGAAGGTGGAGAGGAAGAACTCGGCTTCAGCGTCGTCGTTGATCGTCGGCGGCAGGATCTGCTCGTACTCGACGTCGGCGCTCAGACCATGGGCGGCGACGAGATCACGAACGAGCTGAGGCAGCTCCGCCTCGGCGCGGGAGGTCACAGCTTCAGAGAACGTGCGCACACTGACGACCAAGGTCGCGAAGTCGGGGACGACATTGGGAGCGGTGCCGCCGTTGAACTGGCCGACGGTGATCACGAGCGGGTCGAAGATGTCGAAGCGGCGGGTGACGTATTCCTGCAGCTGGCCCACGAGCATGGCCCCGACCTGAATGGGGTCCTTGCCGGTGGCCGGGCGCGAGGCGTGCGTGCCCTTGCCGTTCACGGTGATCGTCATCTTCGAAAACGCCGCCATGTACGACCCGGGGCGGGAACTGGCGACCCCGAGGTCGGCGTCGGCGGAGACGTGGATGCCGAAGGCGGCTTTGACGCGGGGACCCGCGGCGTCGAGGACGCCTTCGTCGATCATCTTCCCGGCCCCGTCATAGCCCTCTTCGCCGGGTTGGAACATGAACACGACGTCGCCGGCCAGGGAGTCGCGGTCGCGGTGGAGGAGTTTGAGCGCGCCGACGAGCCCGGCGGTGTGCAGGTCGTGGCCGCAGGCGTGCATCCTCCCCGAGGTGGCCGCGAAGTCGAATCCGGTCGCCTCGGTGACGGGCAGTCCGTCCATGTCCCCGCGCAGGAGCACGGCGGGCACGACCCCGGTCGAGTCCTTCTTCCTCGCGCCGCCGCGCAGGACGACGACGATCGACGACAGCCTCTCACCCGTGCTCACCTCGACGTCGAGGCCATCGATGGCGTCGAGGACGAGTTTCTGCGTCACCGGCAGGTCGAGTCCCACCTCGACGTTCTCGTGCAGGGCACGGCGCAGGGTGACCAGACCGGGCGCGATGTCGTGCGCGTCATCGGCGGTGGGCAGGTGTACCTGGGAGGCGGCCGCCTCGGCGGGATCTGGGATCGTGGGGGTGACGGTGTCGTCTGCGGTGGTTTCGTCGGTGTCTGCGGTGGTGGTGGCGGTCGTACCGGTGTCGTTGGGGAGTGAACTCATAGAGCGAGTCTAATCCCCACCAAGCACAGGCGGATTGGGGCCGATCAACCTTCCTGGAAATCCGCGCATTACGCACAAGTCTACCGTCGGCAGTGATCGATCAGCAGTCTTCGCACTGGTACCGCTACAGTCCCGCAGCACCTCTGGCCTCATCGACGAGCTCATTGAGGATCGTGATCAGGCCGGGGATTTCGGTTGTGGTCGCCAGCCAGAGTATTTCGTAGTTGATGTCGCCGTATTCATGGGCAAGGACATTCCGTAGCCCAACGATTCGATCGAGTCCGGGCACTCGAGCAGCGGTGTCAGCATCGTCTCTGCGGAGGCGCTTCAGCGCCTCACCCAGAATCTCCAGTTGGCGCTCGATTGCTGAGCGAACGATGAGATCGGAATTGAATTCCGCTTCGGTCTTGCCTCCAGCGAACTCACGGACCAGCTTGGCCGCTTCAGCAGCGTCCCAGAGATGTGCGCCCGTATCACGCTGCATACACGTCCTGTGCACTCTCGAACACGGCCGCCTTGAAGAAAGGGTTCTTCACCGAGCGTTCCATGACCAGATCGACTCGACGTCCGACGATCCGCTCCAGCTCAGCCTTCAGATCGAAGTAGTCGTAGTACAGATTGTCCCGCTCCGGTTGAAAGGTGACGAGGAAGTCGATGTCGCTGGTCTCCGGATTGAACCGATCCGTGAGCACGGACCCGAAAATGCGAAGCCGTTCCACACCGAATCTTTCGCAAGCATCTCTGATTGCGTCAGTGTCGAGTAGCACCGCAGATTCCATGCATCAATTCTCCCAGATCGGGAGCGACTGTGCCAGGGGTTCCCGGTTCTGTGCTGCTGCCAGAGAATTCAGCGAAGCTCACCATGTTGACCTATCGGTCATACTGATGGTCAGGGCCCAGGACATAGAATTCCGTGCGCGATTTGCTGTTGATGACGCCCACCTGTCTGAGCTCCATGCACGAGCGTTCGGATACTCATGCAACGAGGTGAAACCGTGGGCCGCGCGTCTGCAACGGCACAGCCTGACGTGGATCGGCGCGTTATCTGACGACGAGCTGATCGGGGTTCGTCCACGCTCGTTGGGACGGCGGCGCCCACGCTTTCGTGCTCGACGCAACTGTTCACCCTGATCATCAGAGGCGCGGTATTGGAAGAGTCCTTGTCCTTACTCTGATTGATGAAGCCAAAGCTGCAGGTTGCGAATGGGTCCACGTCGACTATGAACCTCGCCTTGACGCCTTCTATCGCGATTCGTCTGGGTTCCGCCGAACAGAGGCAGGACTGCTCCGGACCACGAACTGATAGTCATTCTCCTTGCGGGTCGGGAAGCCCATTCCGCATGCGACGCCGAGCCACGACCGTGGCGACGTCAATGCACGTCTGCACTACCGCCCCATCCTTGTCGGAGCCAGCGAGGTCTCCCCACCTCGGCGCTGGGCGGGTCACGTTAGGCTTGAGTTGATGAGGCAACGATGGAGCAGTCCTTCGCCACCTGCTGGCTCACGGCTCAGCGGGCATCGTCGTTATGACTCCATCCGATCGTGGGTCGAGGCTCATCCGATCCTCATCAACTCGGTCATCGCCGTCGCCGTATTCGTCTACAACCTGCCGATTCAGTTCGCGTCCGTACCCGAGGGCATGTGGCCGGGCACCGGAGTCCTCTTCTCAATCGGCCTCTGCGCCCCGTACCTGATCCGGCACAGGTATCCGCTCGCGGTCTTCGCCGCCATCTCCGTCGTCGCGGCCGTTCATCTTGCTGTCGGCATCGAGTTGATGATCGCCGACGTCATGATCCTCTTCGCCCTGTACACGCTGTCGTCGCGTTTCCGTTGGAACGTCTCCGTTCCCGCGACAGCAGCGGTCATCACCATCCTCATCATCGCCACTGCGGCCCCGGTCCGTGCAGAATTCATGTCGGTCGGAGACGTCGGCGTGCTCATCGCAATCACCATCTGGACCGGCACGTGGGGTGCGCTGGTGAGAATCCGACGCGACCATGTGCGCAGCCTTCGTGAACGAGCCGAGCAGCTCGAACGCGAAGCACGGGCCCAGGAGCAGATCATCGCCGCACAGGAACGCGAACGCATCGCCCGCGAAATCCATGATGTCGTCTCGCACAGCCTCAGCGTCGTCTCCGTCCTTGCCGATGGGGCTGTGGCCACCGTCGAGACCCAGCCGGCCCAGGCGAAGAGTGCGATGGAAGATGTTCGGGATACCGGCCGCAATGCCCTCCAAGAGATGCGCAGCATGCTCGCCGTGCTGCGTTCGGGTCAATCCGCCGAGGAGGCTCCCCAACCTGGGATCGCTGAGCTCGGACAGCTTGTCGTGGAGTCCCGGAAGGCAGGACTGCCGATCAGCTTCGACCACCGCGGTGAGCACCTTGCGCTCTCAGCGGGCCTGAGCCTGACGGTGTACCGCATCGTCCAAGAGGCGCTGACCAACGTGCACAAGCACGCCGGACCACAGCTGACGGAGGTGAACATCGTCATCGAGCAGAGCAGCAGCGAGGTGGTCGTCCGCATCACCGATGACGGAACCTCGCAGAAGCCGGACCCTGGGAACAGACATAGCGGTCATGGTCTCGTCGGCATGCGTGAGAGAGTCAATGCCTACGGCGGGACTCTGCACACGGGGTCACGCGGCTCCCGAGGTTTCGAAGTCCACGCCTGTCTGCCGGTGGGAGGCGGCCAATCATGACCATTCGCCTGCTCCTCGTCGATGATCAGGAGATGATCCGCAGAGGCTTCGAGATGATTCTGGGCGGCCAGCCGGGTCTCACCATCGCCGGATCTGCCGAGAACGGAGCCGGGGCCTATGAGCTGGTGCACCAAGAGGAATTCGACGTCGTCGTCATGGATGTGCGCATGCCGTCGATGAACGGGGTCGAGGCCACAAGGCTCATCCGCTCACTCGAGCATCCTCCCAAGGTCCTCATCCTCACGACGTTCGACCTCGACGAATACGTATACGAGGCTCTGCGCGCGGGAGCCAGTGGGTTCCTCCTCAAGGACGCGAGCACCGAGGAGCTCGTCTCCGCCATCAGGCACATCCATGACGGAGACTCCGTCGTGGCGCCGAGCACGACGCGCCGACTGCTCAAACGCTTCACCTCCTCCGGTGCCGTTCAGACGGTCCAGACGGGAGACGATGATGCGCTGGCGGAACTGACCGCCCGAGAGAAGGACGTGGTCCGCCTCGTCGCTCAGGGACTGTCCAACGCTGAGATCGCCGAGGCGCTCGTTCTGGCACCGGGAACCGTCAAAGTCCACGTCAGCAACATCCTCACGAAGCTCGATGCCCGAGACCGCGTGCAGATCGTCATCGCCGCGTTCAACTCCGGCTTGGTCCGCGCGAACTGACCGGTGCCGTCACTGACGGCAGCGGTTTCACTCCCCTATGCCGTGAGACATAGGCGCAGAATATGTCTGCCGGGCGATGTGCGGCACCGCCCGTCTTCGCGACAGTGGAGACATGGACACAGTGATCGAAACCAGTCATCTGACCAAACGGTACGGATCCCGCACCGTCGTCGACGATCTCAGTCTTCGCGTCCCACAGGGCTGCGTCTACGGATTCCTAGGCCCCAACGGGTCCGGCAAGTCGACGACGATGAAGATGCTGCTCTCACTCATTCGCCCGACTCTGGGGAAAGTGCAGGTTCTGGGACAGCCGATGACTCGCGCCTCGCGACGTGGTCTGCTGCGCCATGTCGGCTCCCTCATCGAGTCCCCTCCGGGGTACGGGCACCTCACGGGTCGGGAGAACATGCGGATCATGCAGCGTCTGCTCGACCTTCCGCAACGGCAGATCGAGTGGGCTGTCGACACCGTGCGAATGCGGGACCAGATGGGCAAGCGGGTCCGCAACTACTCTCTGGGAATGAAACAGCGAATGGGCATCGCACTCGCCTTGGCCAGGCAGCCGCAGCTGCTCATCCTCGACGAACCGACAAACGGCCTCGATCCGGCCGGCATCGAGGAGATCCGCGAGCTGCTGCGCAGCCTCGCTTCCTCCGGTGTCACCGTCATGGTCTCCAGTCATCTTCTCGGTGAGATCGATAAGACAGCGACGATGCTCGGAATCCTGTCCGAGGGGCGTCTCCTCTTCCAAGGAACGCGTGCCGAACTGATGGCAGCGTCGACTCCGGACATAATCATCGAGTCCTCCGACCCTCGCAGCGCACAGTCGATTCTCGGGCAGCAGCTCGACTGCCGCTCCGACGGCAGGACAACGCGAATCACGAATGCCGACGATGGCTCGACCGCGCAGGCGGTGTCTGTTCTCGTCCATGCCGGCATCGACGTGTTCGAGGTGCGGCGGGACGAGCAGACTCTCGAGGACGTCTTCATCGATCTGACCAAGGGAGGCGGGCTGTGAGCATGAGAATAATCGCCAACGAATTCGCCAAGATGCGTCACCTGCGGCTGGGGCTGCTGACACTCGTCCTCCTGTCCGGAGTCGTCGGGCTGACAGCATTCCGCGGCCTGGCATCGGGGATGGCGAATGATCTCAGCGATCCTGCCGGATTCGCGTGGAAGATCCTCTTGGCCGGTCTCGGGTTCTCAGCAGGTCTGATCTCGCCCTTGATCATCGCGGCCATCGCCAGCCGGCAGGTCGAAGCCGAGCATTCGGGCAACGGCTGGCTGCTATCGGAGACCTCGGGAGTGACTCCGGGCAGGTTGTGTCGGGCGAAGTTCGCAGCCCTTGGTGTCCTCGTCACCACATCGACGCTGGCGCAGAGCCTCATCCTCGTCGCCATCGGGTTCGGAGTCGGCATCGCGTCGCCGGTGCCGGTCGAACAGTGGCTCGGCTACACCACAGCCATCATCGTCGTGAATCTGGCTGTCCTCGGGGTGCACCTTCTGCTGTCCGCCGTGATCGAGAACCAGCTGGTGTGCATGGGCATCGCCGTCATCGGACTGTTCATCGCCGTGTTCGCTTCGGCTCTGCCGGAATGGCTGGTGATGCTGACGCCGTGGGGGTACTACTCCCTGGTCGTCCCCGCCGACTACGTCGGAACAGACCTCGTCTACCTCGATATCCCGTACCTCAGTGTCTTGGCACTGGGGCTGGCAGGGGCCGGACTATTCACACTGATCACCGCACGCTTCGATCGCCGGGAGGCATGAGTGATGAAGTACGTGAGCGTCGAATTCGTCAAACTCCAACGGTCGCTGTCATGGGCCGTCGTCATCCTGCTGCCCGTCATCGCCGTCGCGTCCGGATCGATGAGCTCGGTCGCCTCGGACGGCGGTCTCGACGACGGCTGGTACACCCTGTGGATCCGGTCGATCGGGTTCTACGGGATGGCGCTCCTGCCCGTCGGCATCGCCATCCTCGCATCGCTGACCTGGCGCACCGAGCACAGGAACGGCAACTGGAACGCTCTCATGAGCACCTCGGTGCCGACATCGGCTATGGTGCTCAGCAAGGCCGCCGCAGTCGCGATCCTCTCCGCCCTCATGCAGGTCGTGCTCGTCCTCACCGTCGTGGGGTTCGGCAAGATCGCCTTCGATCTGCCCGGCATGCTGCCTGGCAGATACGTAGTCAGCAGCGTCCTCGTGATCATCGCCAGCGTACCGGTCGCAGCCCTGCAGTCGGGGCTGTCGATGTACTTCCGGTCGTTCGCGGCTCCGGTGGCCGTCGCCTTGGTCGCCACGGGCGTCTCAACCACCGCATTGCTGACCGATATGACAGCGATCATTGCGGTTCCGTACGCCACCGCGACCTATGCGACACAGCTCGGAACGTCGCTGGTCGAGGCGAGCAATACCGCGTGCGATGCGGCAGGGATCTCGGCGGGCACTGCTGGACTCGTCGCGGGCGTCTCGGCAGCGGCCACAACAGTGATCGTCATTGTGACGACATGGACCCTCAACCGTTCAGACACCAGGGCATGAGCCGGCCGAGCCGACAAAGTCTCTGTCTGTCTGACCGGCTACTGCTCCGGCATCACGCCCAGACGAGCGCCCTTACCGTACATCGAGTGGGTGAAGTGCTCAGCGGCACCTTCGATGCCGGGGCTCAATGAGGGCCCGTCGCCCTCGGCGATGACGAAAGTCATCGTCAGGTGCGCATCGTGGGTGATCGACAGGTGGATGTTCGTCCCGCCGATGGCACGGAAGTGCTCGAGCACGAGCCCGCGCAGACGGAAACTCGGCGCACCGGACCTCGCGGGGACCACCTCGGCGGATTGCCACGGCAGCCATCCGGGGAAGCCGATCGCTTTCTTCAGCGCCTCCTTCGCGGAGAACCGCGCCGCCAAGGAGGCATCCGTCCGGCGTTTGCCGTTGCGTTTGAGCTGCTCCCCGGGGGTGAGCAGACGGTCGAGCAGCTCGGGCACGCGTTCGATGTGCTCCGCGAAGCGCGGCACGTCGGCGATGTCAGTGCCGATCCCTAGAATCGCCATACTGGTCCTCCCCAGATACCCGACCCGCTCAGATGTCGGACCGACCGTTGTCGCGCCCGACACCGCGGCGGATCATTCGACCGTGACCGACTTCGCGAGGTTGCGCGGCTGGTCGACGTCGAGGCCCTTGGCCGTGGCCAGCTCCATCGCGAAGATCTGCAGCGGAAGCGTCGTCAGCAGCGGTGCCATGAGCGTCGTCGTCTCGGGCACGTAGATGACCTCGGAGGCGAACTGATCGACCTCT
The DNA here is from genome assembly GCF_013280495.1 of Brevibacterium permense. Lineage (GTDB taxonomy): Bacteria > Actinomycetota > Actinomycetes > Actinomycetales > Brevibacteriaceae > Brevibacterium > Brevibacterium permense. The sequence goes on along the minus strand of NZ_JABSSX010000001.1, from coordinate 481,873 downwards.
TCGTCGCCTTCCTCGGCGATGACGACGGTGTTCGCACCGCGGGCGCGGACTTCCTGGATGTTCGAGATGACCTTCGCATGCAGCGAATCCCGGCCGCGCTTGGACGGGACGACGATGATGACGAGCTGACCGTCGTCGATGAGCGCGATCGGTCCGTGCTTGAGCTCACCGGCGGCGAAGCCCTCGGCGTGGATGTACGCGAGCTCCTTGAGCTTGAGCGCACCCTCCATCGCCACCGGGTAGCCGACGTGACGGCCGAGGAACAGCACCGAGCCGACGTCCTGGTTGCGGTCGGCCAGCGCGAGGACCTGCGACTTCGTCTCGTCGAGGATGTGCTGGATCTTCGCAGGGATCGACTGCAGCTCGCCCAGGATCGTGCCGATCTCGTCGCGGAATTTGTTCCCCCGCAGCTGGGCGAGGTAGAGGCCGAGCAGGTAGCAGGCGACGACCTGCGACAGGAAGGCCTTCGTCGAGGCCACGGCGATCTCCGGGCCGGCGTGGGTGTAGAGGGCGGCATCGGATTCGCGCGGAATCGTCGAGCCGAAGGTGTTGCAGATCGCGATGACCTTCGCACCCTGCTGACGTGCATGGCGGACGGCCATGATCGTGTCCATGGTCTCACCGGACTGCGAGATCGCCACGACGAGCGTCTTCTCCGTGACCACCGGATCCCGATAGCGGAATTCGTGGGCCAGCTCCACCTCGGTGGGGATGCGGCACCAGTGCTCGATCGCGTACTTCGCGACCTGACCGGCGTACGCTGCGGTGCCGCAGGCGATGACGACGATCTTGTCCACGGACTTGAGCACGTTCTCATCGATGTGCATCTCGTCCAGCGTCAGGCGGCCCTCGGTGTCGAGACGGCCGAGCAGCGTATCGGCCACGGCCTGCGGCTGATCGTGGATCTCCTTGTCCATGAAGGACGCGAAGCCGCCCTTCTCCGCCGAGGCGGTGTCCCAGTCGACCTCGAACTGCTCGCCCTCGACAGGGTTGCCTTCGGTGTCCGTGATCGTGACCGTCTCCGGGGTGATGGTGACGACTTCGTCCTGGCCGATCTCGACGGCTGTGCGAGTGTAGTCGATGAACGCGGCGACGTCGGAGCCGAGGAAGTTCTCGCCCTCACCGAGGCCGATGACCAGCGGCGAGTTCCGGCGTGCGGCGACGACCTGACCGGGAGCATCGGCGTGGACGGCGAGCAGGGTGAACGCACCTTCGAGTTCGGTGGCGGTCTTGCGCATCGCGGCGGTGAGGTCGCCGGTCGCCTTGTAGTTCTTCGCCAGCTGGGCGGCGGCCACCTCGGTGTCGGTCTCGGAGAGGAACTCGACGCCCTCGGCGACGAGGTCCTTCTTCAGGTGGGCGAAGTTCTCGATGATCCCGTTGTGGATGAGCGCGAGCTTGCCGCCGTCGGCCAGGTGCGGGTGGGCGTTGAGGTCGGTGGGTCCACCGTGGGTGGCCCAGCGGGTGTGGCCGATTCCGGTCTGCGCAGCGGGCAGCGGGTTGGCCTCGATCTCCTCGGTCAGGGCGGAGAACTTTCCGGCCTTCTTCGCCGAGGCGAGCTGACCGTCGGGCGTCACGAGCGCGACGCCGGCCGAGTCGTAGCCGCGGTACTCGAGCCTCTTCAGGCCGCCGAGCACAACATCGAGAGCCGAGTGGTCGGCATTGTCAACGGGGGCCTTGGATACATAGCCAACGATTCCACACATGAGGGAGATTTTACGCACTGATAGCCGATCTCGGGTATTCCGGCGAGTCACGATCGGGTCAACGTGACGAACTGCACGCGCACGCGGGCGCGGGAGGGGACGGTCGGGGCACACCTGACGGGGCCGGAGACGGAACGGTCACCTCGGTGAGGGTGGGGCCGCCTCGGTGAGGGTGGGGTGCTTTCGCCGACCTGGGGCGGGTGGCGAAGACCTGACGCGGGTGGCGAACATGACGCATGACACAATGGGGGAATGAGCCATGTCGACCCTCAATTGGACCGTGCGCGCAAGCTCGCCGGACTCAATACCGCCCGGCGCAGCGAACCGGACACGACGTCCCCGTTCTGGGAATTCGACCGGGAGGTGTGGGGCACGCTCGCCCAGGCCACGCCGCTTCCGCTGAAGCAGCGCGACATCGAACGGCTGCGCGGACTCGGCGACCGGATGAACCTCGACGAGGTGGCCCAGGTCTATCTGCCCCTGTCACGGCTGCTCAACCTCTACGTCTCCGCACAGCGGGCGAAGCACGACCTGACCAGGGAGTTCTTCTCTCCGCTGCACGAGCGCGGGCTGGAACCGCAGGATGCCAAGCGCACGCCCTTCGTCATCGGCGTCGCCGGATCGGTGGCCGTGGGCAAGTCGACGACGGCGCGTGTGCTGCGCGAGCTGCTCGCCCGCTGGCCCGACACTCCGCGCGTCGAGCTCATCACCACCGACGGATTCCTCTACCCCAATGCCGAACTCGACCGGCGCCGCCTCAACGGGCGGAAGGGATTCCCCGAATCCTACGACCGGCGCAAGCTGCTCAAGTTCATCTCCGCCGTGAAATCCGGGGCCCCCGAGGTCCGTGCGCCTGTGTATTCGCACCACACCTATGACATCGTTCCCGGCGCCGAGGTGGTCGTGCGCTCCCCCGATGTCCTCATCGTCGAGGGCCTCAACGTCCTCCAACCCGCCCGCCCCCGTCAGGACGGGACCGTGGGCTTGGCCATCAGCGACTACTTCGACTTCTCCGTCTACGTCGATGCGCGCTCCCGTGATATCCGCCAGTGGTACATCTCGCGGTTCCTCAAACTCAAGCACGGTGCGTTCCAGGACGAGGATTCCTACTTCCACCGGTACTCGCAGCTCGACGACGACGAAGCAATCACCTTGGCCACGGAGATCTGGGACTCCATCAACTTCCCGAACCTGCGCGAGAACGTCCAGCCCAGCCGCGGCCGAGCCGATCTTGTGCTCCACAAATCCTCCGACCACACGATCCGGAAGGTGCAGCTGCGGAAGCTGTGACGGTAGTCGCTGGTGGGTCTGGGACCTCGGACGGGGCGGCCGCCTCGGCGAGCTTGTGTTGGGACCAGTGACTAGAGTCGCCGGGCGGTGAGGAAATAGTTTCACCGCTCTGGCGGTTGCACAGTGTGCACTGAACTACTCACCGCCGACAGGCCACCCGCCCACGGCGGCGACCGGATGCGAGCGATCCTCGCACCGTCACGGGATCCCCCGTGCATGCTCGGTCGTTTCGGCAGCAGAAAGGGACCCAGTATGAGCGTGCCGTCCGCACATCACCTCATGTACTCCTCGGTTAAGAGCAAGAAGACCCCCGAGACGCGCATCCAACCGGGCATCTACAAGCGGATCGCCGGGTATGCGACCCGGCACAAGCGCAAACTCATCATCTTCCTGCTGCTGTCCGTACTCACCGCGGGCATCGGCGTCCTCAACCCGGTGCTCGCCGGCGACGTCGTCAACGCGATCACCGGCGGCGGGCCCGTGTCCACGGTCGTGTGGCTGGCCGTGGCCATCGGCGGGTTGGCCATCGCCGATGCGGCCATCTCGATCACGAACCGGTACCTGTCCGCACGGATCGGCGAGGGACTCATCTTCGATCTGCGCACGGCCGTCTATGATCACGTCCAGTCGATGCCGATCGCATTCTTCAACCGCACCCGCACCGGCGCCCTGGTCTCCCGACTGAATACGGATGTGATCGGTGCGCAGCGGGCGTTTTCGAACACCCTGTCCGGCATCGTGTCGAACTTCGTCTCCCTGGCCCTGACAGTCGGCGTCATGGTCACGATCTCATGGCAGGTGACCGTGCTGTCGATCCTGCTGCTGCCGCTGTTCATCATCCCCACCCGAATGCTCAGCGGAAAGCTCGCATCCCTGCAGTTCGAAGCGGCCAACAATTCCGCAGACATGTCGACCCGCATGACCGAGCGCTTCTCCGCCGCCGGTGCCACCCTGGTCAAACTCTTCGGCAATCCCCGCCAGGAGAACGAGGAGTTCGCCGACCGCGCCGGCCAGGTCCGCGATATCGGGGTCAAGGTCGCGATGCTGCAGTCCACGTTCGTGTCCTCGCTGACTCTGGTCTCCGCCCTGGCGCTGGCTCTCGTCTACGGCGTCGGCGGGGCACAGGCCGTCGTCGGCAACCTCAACGCTGGTCAGGTTGTGACCCTGGCACTGCTGCTGACCCGGCTCTACACGCCGCTGACGATGCTCGCCAACGCGCGCCTGGACATCCAGAGCGCAGTGGTGTCGTTCCAGCGGGTGTTCGAGATCCTCGACCTCGTGCCGTACTTCAAGGAACCGTCGCAGCCGAAGGCTCTGCCAGCCGGCGGGCTGGATGTGCAGTTCGATCACGTCGACTTCGCCTACCCCAGCGCCGCGCAGGTCAGCCTGGCCAGCCTCGAAGACGTCTCCGTACTCGACACCCGCGGCGGCGATCAGGTTCTCCACGACCTGAGCTTCACGATCCCCGCCGGGCACACCGTTGCCCTCGTCGGATCCTCGGGTGCGGGAAAGTCGACGATCGCGTCACTGCTGCCGCGGCTCTACGACGTCACGGGCGGCACGATCACCATCGGCGGAGTCGATGTTCGCGATCTGTCGTTCGCCGATCTGCGCGAGGCCGTCGGCGTCGTCACCCAGGACGGACATGTCTTCCACGAGTCGATCCGGGCCAACCTGGCGCTGGTCAATCCCGATGCCACCGAGGAGCAGATGCTCGATGCCATCGACCGGGCACAGCTGAAAGGCGTCATCGATGCGCTTCCCGATGGACTGGACACCGTCGTCGGCGAACGCGGGTATCGTCTCTCCGGAGGCGAGCGTCAGCGCCTGACCATCGCCCGGATGCTGCTGGCGTCTCCGGAGATCGTCGTGCTCGATGAGGCCACCTCGGCGTTGGATTCGACGAATGAGGCCGCGATCCAGCGTGCCCTGGCCCAGGCGATGCACGGGCGGACGGCTCTGGTCATCGCCCACCGTCTGTCGACGATCCGGCAGGCCGACACGATCCTCGTCGTCGAGGCCGGTCGCATCATCGAGAAGGGCACTCACGAGGAGCTGGTCGGCCGCGGCGGTCGCTATGCCGAGCTCTACGCCACCCAGTTCGCCTCGAGCTGAGGGCGCGACGCTGAACCACTCTCGGTGCGAGCCCTGCTCCGACGCCGCAGGGTCAGAGACTTCCTCGAGTTAAGTGTGCGCAGATTGCCGGTTTCGAGGCGAAATTGTGCAATCTGCGCACAGTTGACTGGCCAACGCCGCGGCAGAAGGTCGTTCAGCCCCATGGTCGCCACGGCAGGGCCCCTCTGAAACCGGCGATCGGCGCGGCACTGCGCCCTCGGCAAACCTGACGCCTCCCAACGTCGATCAAGGGCCCGCTCGAATATGGTGCGGAAGACTGCGACATATCTGAGCGAGCCCTTGATCGAGCGAGGGGCGCCCCGCAACGCACGCCGGAGCCGGTGACTCGGCGTTTACAGCGCGAGGTGCTCCTTGACCGACGCGGCCAGGCGCTCGGCCTGGGCGGAGGCGGCATCCTCGGTGGCGGCTTCGACCATGACCCGGATGAGCGGCTCCGTGCCCGAGGCGCGCAGCAGCACGCGACCGGTGTCGGCGAGTTCGGCCTCGACAGCGGCCACCTCGGCGGCGACCTGCGGGTGATCGACGTTGTTCTTGTCCACGCCCTTGACGTTGACGAGCGCCTGCGGCAGCTGCGGGATCTCCGCGGCGAGGTCGGCCAAGGTGCGCTTGGCATCGGCCATCCGCTTCATCAGATGCAGGGCGGTCTGCACTCCGTCGCCGGTGGTGCCGTGATCGAGCATGAGCACGTGTCCGGACTGCTCCCCGCCGAGCGCATACCCGTCGGCGAGCATCCGCTCGAGCACATACCGGTCGCCGACAGCGGTCTGCACGGTCTCGATGCCGTATTTGTCCATCGCCTGCGTCAAGCCCAGGTTCGACATGACGGTCGTGACGAGGGTGTTGCCGCGCAGCTCACCGAGCTCCTTGAGCCCGATCGCCAGGATGCCCATGACCTGGTCGCCGTTGACGACCCGCCCCAGCGAATCCACGGCCAGGCAGCGATCGGCGTCACCGTCGAAAGCCACGCCCAGATCGGACTGGGTCTCGACGACGAGGCGCTGCAGCGGTCCGAGGTGGGTCGATCCCACACCGTCGTTGATGTTGAAGCCGTCGGGTTCGGCGGCGGAGACGATGACTTCGGCGCCGGCCTGGCGCAGGGCGGCGGGTCCGACGATGGACGCCGCACCGTGAGCGCAGTCGACGACGACCTTGAGTCCCGACAGCGGGCGCACATTGTCAGCGTCGACACAGCGCACCAGGTGCTCGGTGTACTCGTCTGCAGCGGCCGGGTAGCGCGAGATGCGGCCGACGTCCGCGCCGGTCGGACGGTCCCAGTCCTCATCGAAGATCGCGAGGATCTCGTCTTCGACCGCGTCGTCGAGCTTCGTGCCTCCCGCGGCGAAGAACTTGATGCCGTTGTCAGGCATGGGGTTGTGAGAGGCGGAGATCACGACGCCGAAGGCGGCGCCGGTGTCCTTGACGACCTGGGCGATGCCCGGCGTCGGCAGCATGCCCGCGTCGAGGACGTCGACTCCTGTCGAGGCGATTCCGGCGCTCAGTGCGGCGGAGAGGAATTCACCGGACACGCGGGTATCACGTCCGACCACGGCGAAGGGGCGCTTCTCACCCGTCCAGCCGCGGCTGAGCACACGTGAACCTGCGACCGAGAGCTGGAGGGCGAGTTTGGCCGAGATATCGCGATTGGCCAGTCCGCGCACTCCATCGGTGCCGAAGAGTCGAGACATAGTGGAGATCCTTTCGTCAATGTCGGAGTCGATCTTAGTCGATCCACTGGGTGTCGCTCGTGATGTCGGCACCCTCACCGAGGCGGCACACCCGCAGCCACGGCCGTTGTGATCGCGGCGTCGCGAGTGTCCGTTCAAGGCCGAGCGCGCTTATCGTGCGGTGCACAGCTCGAAAGATGTGCGTCGCCTTGAACGACGGACTATGCGCCGAGGCGGCACACCCGACCGCAGCCGCGGTCGCGCGCAACGCCGACCACGTCAGTGACCGTGTGAGATGAGTCCGGATATGAGAAATGCGGCCCCGAACCTGGTTCGGGACCGCATTCTCATGTTCATGATGCTGAACTGTCGATGACTGCGACTCAGTGGCAGACCAGCCGCAGTCGGTTCGCCAGCGAGATCAGCGCTTCGAGAACTGAGGTGCCTTACGGGCCTTCTTGAGACCGGCCTTCTTGCGCTCAGGAACGCGAGCATCGCGGCTGAGGTATCCGGCCTTCTTCAGCTCGGCACGGTTGGACTCCGCGTCGATCTGGTTGAGCGAACGAGCCACGCCCAGGCGGACGGCGCCGGCCTGGCCGGAGGGTCCACCGCCGGAGATCCGGACGATGACGTCGAAACGTCCGCCCAGGTCCAGCAGGGTGAAGGGCTCGTTGACGAGCTGCTGGTGCAGCTTGTTCGGGAAGTACTCCTCGAGAGTACGTCCGTTGATGGTCCACTCACCGGTGCCGGGGACGAGGCGCACACGAGCAATTGCCTGCTTGCGGCGGCCGACTCCGTTGCCGGGAGCGGTCAGGGACTGTCCACGTCCACCGGCGGTGCTTTCGCCCAGGCCAGCGGATGCGGGAGTCTCGGAAGTGTATTCGGTGATCTCTTCTTCGACAGTTTCTGTCGCGTTGGTGGTATCAGCCACGGTTCTCCTCGGTATGTCTAGAGCTCAGGCGCTTACTGCGCGACCTGGCTGAGTTCGTACGGCTGCGGATTCTGAGCGGCGTGCGGGTGCTCGGCACCTGCATAGACCTTCAGCTTCTGCATCTGGGCACGTCCGAGACGAGTCTTCGGGACCATACCGGCGACAGCCTTTTCGACTGCACGCTCGGGGTGGGTGGCGAGGAGCTCGGCGTAGTTCACGCTCTTGAGGCCGCCGGGGTATCCGGAGTGGCGGTAAGCGCGCTTCTTCTCGAGCTTCGCACCTGTCAGCGCGACCTTGTCGGCGTTGATGATGATGACGAAGTCACCGGTGTCGGTGTTCGGAGTGAACGTGGTCTTGTGCTTGCCGCGCAGGAGGCGTGCAACCTGCGAAGCAAGGCGACCGAGCACCTGGTCAGTGGCGTCGATGACGTGCCACTGGTGCTCAACGTCACCGGACTTAGCTGTATACGTACGCAAAAGTAGCCTTCTTTTCGTATCTGTGTTCAGTGCAGCGCCGGATCCTCATCGGGTCGTGAGTCCAATGGGTCTCAAGCGCTGGTTGTCTTCAATCGGGTGAACCTATCGACGCATTCCCCTCACCTACGGGCCTGCAACGCATGAGGCTATGTAAGGGAGTGCGACAAGCACACACAACGACAATCAAATATACATGCCCTCAGGCCCGGGGAGCAAACGCCCAGAGCGGTCTCAGGGCTGCTCGAAACCCGAGCCGATAGTATTGATCTGTGCCGACTCACTCCAGCCTGCCCTTCCGACTTCCCGCATTGAGAATCCTGATGCTGGGTCTCCTGGTCGGGCTCCTGACGGCGGGCCTCGGACTCGGCGCCTCCTCCGCGCCGGCATCAACCGACGGCTCGGCATCAACGGACAGCATGGCACCGACCGACGGTTCGGCCGACGCGAATGCGTCCTCCGCGCAGTCCACTGACACCAGCAGGCCCCCGGCCGGGCAGACGGTCGTCTTCGGCATTCCGGGTCTGACCATCGATGATATCGACCCCGAGCGCACTCCGAACCTCTTTCATCTGCTCTCCGAGGGCGCGGCAGCGAACCTCAACGTACGCACGATCGGCTCGGCCACCTGTCCCGCCTCCGGTTGGCTGTCCTTCGGCGCGGGTGCCCGTGCGCAGGCCGGCCCCTCCCCCATCGCCGAGGATGCCGACCCCGATGACTCGGCCCGCTGCCCGACGATGATCGCCCCCACCACGGACGGTTCCGTGGACGCCGAGGACGGGGCCGCCTCGGCGAAGGAGACGGCGAACAGTGATGAAGCTCATGACGCCGAATCCGCGGCCGGAACGACGGCGGCTCGGATCGAGGGTTTCGATGCGGTCAAGGAGCCCAATATCGGCTCCGGCTACTCCGTCGACTATGGCATGCTGGCGCGCGCCGTCACAGAAGCCGGCAGCACCGTGCCCGCCGGCACCGACGCGGCCGATGCGGACTCTCTGCTCGAACCCTGCGTCGCAGCCGAAGGTCCCGGCGCAGCTTATGCCGCCGCGGACGAAGACGGTGTGGTGACGAACTTCACGGAGGATGCGTTGGCCACGGATTGCCGCCTCGGCGTCGTCGACCTCGGCGCGATCGGCCTCCGCTCCTGGCTGTTCGACCCGATCCCGAACTACTCCTATACCGTTCCGCCGAACTACGACCGGGAGACCCGCGTCGCTGAAGCCGACCGCCGCCTCGGCGTGCGGCTGCAGGAAGTGCGGGAGAACGCGAAGGACGGGGCCGCAGATCCGACGATCATCGTCGCCGGCCTCGGTGACAGTTCCGGTCTGCCGCAGCTGCGCGCGTTCATCGCGTCCGGACCCGGCTTCGAACCCGGGTCCCTGTCGTCGGCGACGACCCGTACCCCGGGGCTGCTGCAGATCACCGATCTGGCGCCGGGCATCCTCGATGTCCTCGGTGTCGATTCCCCGCGCGCCGTCGGCTTCGACTCCACCCCGACCGATGATGATCCGCAGCAGCGCATCGACGATCTCGTCGCCGAGGCGCAGAAGTCGACGACGATCCGTCAGAATCTCTCGACGTTCTCCATCACCCTCGACGTCATCTTCTACATCCTCTTCATCGCGTGCGCGGTCCTGCTCAACCCCTCCATCCTCGGCCGCCGAGGCGGTGCCACCCGAGCGTCCCACGTCCACCGCTTCCTCGGCTGGGTGTCCCTGGGCGTTGCCTCCCTGCCGATGGGAGCGTTCCTCGCCGGGCTCCTCCCCTGGTCGAGGATGGCCGATCCCGGGCTCGGTCTGTTCCTCTCGGTCATCGGCACGGCCGCCGTTCTGTTCGTTCTCGCCCTCATCCCGCCATGGGGTCGGACCTGGCGAGGACGGGTCGGCGCCCTGGCCGGGCCGAACCTGCTCATCCTCGCCGCCGACCTGGCCACCGGGTCCCATCTGCAGGCGAACTCGCTGCTCGGCTACAACCCGATCGTCGGCGGCCGTTACTACGGACTCGGCAATCAGGGTGCGGCGATCTTCATCGTCAGCCTCTTCATCTTCCTTGGGCTGATGGTCTCGTGGCTGCGGGCACGCGGGCACCGACGAGCAGTGATCATCGTGCCGGTCGTCGTCGGGCTGGCCGCCGTGTTCGTCTCCGGCAACCCCTCCTGGGGTGCGAAGTTCGGCGGCACGATCGCCATCCTCGCCGGTCTCATGGTCCTGCTGGCGCTGCTGTCGAAGATCCGACTGACTCTGCTGCGCCTCGCCCTCATCGGTCTGTCTTCGCTGGCCGTGCTCATCGGCATCGCCTTCCTCGACTGGCTGCGCCCGGCCGGGGCACGCTCACATTTCGGCACGTTCTTCGACCAGATCGTCACCGGTGAGGCCCTGCAGGTCGTCGGCCGCAAGCTCGGCGCGAACCTCCACATCATCCAGGTCAACCCGGCCCTGGCCATCGTCACCCCGCTTGCGGCCATCGCGATCCTCATCTTCCTCCGCTACCTCCTCCACTTCCCCCACGTCCACGCCGGCAGCCGGACCGGGCGCCTGGTCAACAAGTGGCGAGGACGCCTCCCCCAGCTCTTCACCGACTCCGACCTGCACTATGGATTCCTCGCCGCCGTCACCGGACTGGGCGTCGGGCTCGTGCTCACCGATTCCGGGATCGCCGTGCCCTCGACCGGAGCCATGGTTCTGCTGCCCTTCCTGCTGGCGCTCAGTGCTGAACACGCCGAGGAGGCTCACCGATGAGAGCCCCCGTGACCTCCCCCGCCGCCCGGGTTCTGCTCGGGATCCTGGCCATTGCCCTGTTCGTCCTCGGCCTGCCCCAAGCCGGGCAGGCGGTCCCGGGCGCGGGCTCGAACGCGGATGCTGCTGCGGGCGCGAATGCGGCCGTGGGCGCGTCGGCTCGGGCCGACGCTCAGGCGGCAGGCGGGAACGGTGGCACGGCTCCGGCCACGGACGACGACGGCGGTGGGGCCGCCTCGGAGAATCCCGGGGTCGTGTCGATCAACGTCTCCGGATTCAGCTTCGAGGATCTCGATCCGCGCACCACACCGCACCTGTGGGTGATGATGAAGAGCGGGCAGATCGGGACGATCACTCCGCGCAGCGTGCGCTCGACGAGCTGCCCGGTCGACGGCTGGCTGGGGCTCGGATCAGGGCGGCGAGCCGCCGACGAACCCCGTGACCAGTGCCGCGAACCGGCCTCTCCGCTCGACGGCTGGGTCGCCGATTGGGACGTGTACGCGCAGGTGGCACGCGGCGACAACTACGATGCCTCCCTCGGGGCGCTGGCCGAGGCAGTGCCCGATATCCGCGCATTCGGCAGCGGTGCCGCCATCGCCGCGGCCACCCCAACCGGCCGCGTCGAGAACTGGTCGCCCGTCGGGTCCGACCTGGGCACGGACGTCGCGAAATCGGCCGCGGACGGCGAGCTCACCCTCGTCGATCTCGGCAATACCGCCGCCGACGGCTACTCGCTGAAGAATCTCGACGCTCAGGTCGGGGACATCCTCGAATCGACGGGATGGATGAGCGCAAATCGGCCGAACCGCCTCGGCGAGGGGCGGGTTCCCGTGGTATTCTCATCGATCGCCGACGGCACGCATGAAGGGTCGTCGATGCAGGCGACGATGATGGTCGCCCCGGGCGAGCAGGCGGGACTGCTCACCTCCTCGTCGACGCGGCAGCCGGGACTGGTGCAGGTGCCCGACCTGGCACCGACGCTCGTGGCACTGTCCGGTGCCGAGGAGATGGACAATGCGGCCGGGGCGCCGATGACCTCGGGGGCGCACGGGTCCGATTGGCATTCGCGCTATCAGGCGGTGCTCGACCGGCAGGTTGCGGTGAAGACGCAGAACGATCTGTCGACGTGGTTCTTCCCCGTGGTCGCCGTGCTCATGATCGGACTGTTGGCCTTGGCGTGGTTCATGCGGAAGAACCACCGGGAGCTCGTCCATTCCGGGTCGTACCGCCTCGGTGTCGTATTCGCGGCGATGCCGATCTCGACGTATCTGGTCAATACCGTGCCGTGGGAGCGGGCGACGAATCCGGACATCGCGATGCTCGGAGCCTTGGCCGGGTGGGCGCTGCTGCTCGGGGTGCTGGCGCTGCTCGGCCCCTGGCGGCGGCATAAGTTCGGGCCGGTGCTCTTCGTGTCCACCGTGACCGTGGCCGTCCTCGCCTACGACGTCGTCACCGGATCCCAGCTGCAGATGTCGACGCTGTTGGGTGAGCCCCTGCTCATCGCCTCCCGGTTCTACGGGATCGGGAACTCGGCGCTGGCGCTGTACTGCTGTGCGCTGCTGTTGGCGGTCGCCGGGTTCGCGTCTCTGGTGGCCAAGCCGCTGCATCGGGTCCTCATCGTCACCCTTCCCGTGCTCGTCTCCTGCGTCATCCTCGCCGCACCCGGTCTGGGCACGAAATTCGGATCCGTGCCGACCCTCATCATCGGAGTCGCCTACCTCGTGCTGTCCGCTGCGAGCATCCGGTTCTCGCTCAAACGGCTGGGGCTGACGGTGGGCATCGCCGGGTTCGTCATGCTCACCGTGCTGTTCCTCGACTGGCTGCGCCCGGCTGATCAGCGCACGCACTTCGGACGGTTCTTCGACTCGATCATCAGCGGTCAGGCGCTCAGCGTTCTGGCTCGAAAGATCGGGATGAACATCGACATCCTCACCCAGTCGTGGATGACTCTGGTGCTGCCGCTGGTCATCATCGGCGTGTTCTGGATGGCCCTCGATCCAGCGCGCTTCCGACTGCACGGGCTTCAGGACGCCTACCTGCGGATCCCACTGCTGAGGGCGGCGATGATCAGCCTCGCGATTCTGCTGGGAGTCGGCACTCTCATCAACGACTCGGGAATCGTCGTGCCGGCCGTCGGCATCCTCTTCCTCGTCCCGGTGCTCACACACCTCGAGACTTTCCGCGCCGGTCGCCCGCCGGTCTCGCCGACGCAACGCAGCACTCCCGATACTGCGGGCATCACGCACCGGTAGGGTTACCACCCACCCTTCCTCGCAAACCACCCCCGCAGCGACACAACGCCCCTTTGCATCGGTGCGACGTGCGACTACCGGGCGGAGATGACGCTCAGGGTGCGGGATGGCCCAGCGAGAAATGTGCCTGAATACGACGGCGGGCCGGAGAGATGAACTCTCCAGCCCGCCGGTCTGACGCCAGCCTGGCTCAGTTCTGGAGACTGAGCTTGCGGCGGCGGACGATCGTGACCGTGGTGGTACCGGCGACGATGAGTGCGAGGGCGGCGGCGACGATGTTGAAGGTCTCGAAGCCGGTACGCGGCAGGTCGCCGCCGTCCTTCGAACCGTTCGCATCAGCCCCGGAGCCATCGGCCGAACCGCCGTCGGCCGACGCATCAGCACCGCCGGCGTTCGACGAACCGTCCGAGCCACCGGCAGCGTCGTCCCCGCCGTCGGCGGAACCGTCATCGCCGGCCGAGGCGTTCGCATCGTCACCGACTGCCGCTGTGGCTTCGAACTCATGCGCCAGAGGCAGCGGGTTGTCGTCCCACCACGGACCGTCGACATTTGCCTGGACGCTGGCCTTGACGGTCACCTCACCGGAAGCGTCCTTCGGCGCGGTCACCGTCACAGCAGTCTCGGACTCCCCCGCCGGGATCGAATCGAGGGTGATGGTCTTGGCCGCCTCGGCGCTGACCTCAGGGGCCCTGCCCTTGGTGGCGCTGCTGGAAGCAGACCGGGACTCGGACTGCGCGGCCACCTCGGCGGTATAGCCTGCCGGCAGGTCGACGGTGACGTCGATGGGGCCTGCGACCTCGGACTTCGCATTCGTCCTGAGCGCGAAATCTGCGCTCTCACCGGGCTTGATGGCCTTCGGACCGGTCAGCTCCGCGCTCAGGTCGCCGCTGTCGATGACGTCCTTGGCCGCATCGGCCTGGCGTTCGTTCTTGTCGGGAGTGACATCCTTGTCTTCGGCCTGGTGCTTGTTGAAGTAGTTCTCCCAGGTCTCGAAGTCGGTGAGCCCCGACTGTTCGAAATCGCCCTTGGCGAAGGAGGTGAAGTTGTCACCACCGGCGGCGAGGAAGCTGAGCGTCGCGACCCGGTAGTCCTTCTTCGGGTCGATGTCCTTGCCATCGACCTTGACGGACTTCACGTGCTCGCCCTTGTCGGCTTCGGTGTCGTAGACGACGTCGAGGTCATCGGAGATCCCCAGGTGGAGGAACGGTCGGGACGCACCGTCGGGCTGCCACTGCTCTTCGAAGAGGCCGATGACGTCCTCGCCCTTCATCGTCACGACACCGTGGTCGTTCGCGAAGGGAAGCACGCTGTTGAGTTCGGCAACGGTGACTTCGCACTCGTCCTCGTTGTTGTAGATGTCGTCGCAGAGGAGGTCCGCGCGCAGACCGCCGGGGTTCGTAATGCCGAAGTCGGCCTCTTCCAGCTGGGTCTCTTCGACGCCTTCCTTGAGCGCATCCGCGACGAGGTTGCCCAACGTGGACTCGGCACCGCGGTCTTCCTTGCCGTCCTTCGATGCGCGCGTGATGTCCTCGCTGATCGTCCCCGAGACATCGGAGCCGAGCTCCTTGGCCTTCTCCTCTGCGTCGCTGACGATGCCGGCGACCTTGCCGACGACCTCGGAGTCATAGCTCTTGCCCTCGGTCTCGATGAGATCGATGCCGCTGGCCTGCCAGTCGCTGTTGCCGTCGACTCTCATGGTCACCTGCCCGACGTATTCGCCGTAGCTGCCGGCCTCGATGACGGGACGGGTGCGATCGGATTCTCCGGGCACCGGTGCTTCGAAGGCATACGGCATATGGGTGTGGCCGGTGAACAGGGCGTCGACCGAGGCGTCGGCCTCGGTGACGAGCTTCTTGAACTCCGCGTTCGACGCCTTCGCGTCTTCCAGGCTCTCGGTCGACGACGCGCCGAGGTGGGCCTCGACGACCGTCATATCCGGTCGTTCGTCCTCGGGCAGGTTCTCGAGATCGTCGGCGACGCGGTTGACTGCGTCCGTGGGGTCACCGAAGTCGAGGTCGGCGATGCCGTCCGGTGAGACGAGTGAGGCGGTGTCCTTGGTGACGACGCCGATGACGGCGATCTTGACTCCCGACACGTCGACGATGGAGTACTCGTCGAGGCCGTCGACGACGTTCTGAGTTCCCTTGTCGTAGACATTGGCCGCCGAGTACGGGAAGTCGGCTTCGTCGCTCACTCGTCCTGTGAGGTCATCGATGCCTTTGTCGAATTCGTGGTTGCCGACAGCAGAGGCCTGGACGCCGATCGCGTCGAGCACATCGAGCGTGGGTGTGTCGTTCTGCGACGAGGAGGTGTAGGTCGACGCTCCGATGTTGTCACCGGTCGAAAGAACAGCGGTGCCTGCGTTGTCGCCGCCGGTGCCGAACTTCGCCCGCTCATCTTCGACGACCGAGGCGACCTGAGTGCCTGCCTCGGAGATGCGTCCGTGGAAGTCGGTGATATTGAGCAGCTGAACTTTGGTGCCCTCGGGCGCCGACTGCGCATCGCTGCCGGAATCCTGCTCGTCGCCGGCGTTGTCCGACGCCGCGGACTTGCCTTCGGTCGAATCGTTCGACGACTCGTCGGGGTCCGCGGGAGCCGCTTGACTCGGTGCCGTAGCGCTGTCGTCGGTGGAGTTTCCGTGGCCCAGAGAGGGTGCCCCGAAGGCAGGCGCGAGGCCGGGCAGAGCCAGCATCGACACTGCGGCGCCCGTGGCCAGCACTTTGGTCACAAATTTCGACATGTATTCGGTTCCTTCGATCGTTCAGTGAGGCGCACATCAACCGTGCCGGTGGGGATGAAGACCGATTCCATCCTGCAGTGCCAATGCGAACTGAAAGTTACTTAAGTGTGAATCTACACAGGATTCTCACAACTGGAAAGAGGAATTCTCACATGATCGCGACTCGTGCGATATAAGGCGGCTTGATGCTGCGGATTGATGCTTCTGCCGACGACCCGCCGAACCGTCGGCCTATTCCTGGTCGCGGCGGGCCATCGTCTGGGCGTTGCGAACCGCATAGTCCTCGGGTGCCGGATAACCGACCTCGGTGAGGACGAGTCCTTCGGCAGGCGTGACGAACATGGGCACATCCGGGGTCAGCCCGGCGTCCGCCTCGGCGATGAGTTCGGCCGGGCGGGTCACCGCCCAATTGCCGGATCCGACCTTGATCAGTCCGCCGACGAGTGCACGGACCATGTGATGGCAGAAGGCGTCGGCGCGCAGATCGATGGTGATCACAGCATCCTGATCGCGCGAGACATGCAGTTCGTAGAGGGTGCGGATCGTCGTCGCACCCTCCCGGGGTTTGCAGAACGGCAGGAAGTCGTGGAGCCCTTGGACCTCGCTCGCGGCCTCGGCCATGGCTTCGGCATCGAGTTCGCCCTTGTGCCGCGGCGTCACCTGGGTCAGCAGCGGGTCGATGAATGATCGATGATCGGCCAACCGGTACTGATACGACCGCCACAGCGCGGAGAACCGGGCGTCGAAGTCCTCTGGCACCTCGGTCACCGCGTGAACGACGATGTCGTGGAACTCACCGGCGATGAGGACTCCGCGCAGACGTGACAGGAGGGCCGCCTCGGCGGATCGATTCGACTGGCCGATCAGCTTGCCGATCGCCTCATCGCCCAGATCGATGTGCACGACCTGACGGCGGGCATGGACGCCGGAGTCGGTGCGGCCGGCGACGACGGTGTCCACCTCGGTGCCGGTGATCCTCTCCAGCCCGGATTCGACGGCGGCCTGGACCGTGCGCAGTCCCGGCTGCTTGGCCCAGCCATGGAAATCCGTGCCGCGATAGCCCAGATCGAGGCGGAAGCGGGTCATCGGGTCATCCTCGCCGAGGCGGGGCCCGCCGTTCCGAGTCCACCATCGTCATCGATCGCCTCGGTGAACGGGGCTCGGGGCTTGAAAACCCCGCCGAAGAGGCGGGAGACCAGTCGCGTCCGCTGCCGGTGATAGCGCTCGACGTTCGTGTTGTAGAAACGCGCGCCGGCGAGGATCCGTTCGGTGAGCACCTGCAGCTGACCGTGCAGAAGCTGGATCGTCGTGTCGATCTCCTCATTGACCGCAGCCTGATGGGAACGGGCAGACTCCGAGGTCAGGGACCTCTCCGTCAGCGCCGCGGGGATGAGTGCGGCGTCATCGACGGCGTCGGTCAGGGCGTTTTCGGCTGCGGCGCCGCGGTGGTCGAAGGAGGCGCGTTCGGCAGAGGCGAGCGCGAGTTCCAGCCGGGACAGGTCCTGTCCGGCGATCTGCTGGAGGGTGCCGATATAGGCCGGCACGAGGGCATGGCGGGCGCGGATCTCGCCGATGAGCTGGCGCTTGGCTTCATCGCACAGCGACCGGGCCATGGACAGCTGGTTGAAGCGCAGGACGGTGAGGATGACGAAGAGAACGATGAGAGCGGCGAGTACGCAACCGCCGACGATGAACCAGACCACGGCCATTCCCCTCGTTCCATGTGCTGCACGAGCATTTCCGACACCTCAGTTTACGCGGGGTTCAGACTCGTCGCGAACAGGTCATCATCCGGACACCGAGGCGACTGAGAGCAGCCACCGAGAAGGGGCGCGCCCGGGCACCGGCCCTGGCATTCTGCAGTCACCAGAGTGCGGACCGATTTCGGCCAGATGTCGCCGACCTGTCGCCTTCGGGTCATGCGTTCGTCACTCGGCGGGCCTTAGCTGGGGCTCGTGAGAGTAGCGATCATTGCAGAATCCTTCCTCCCCAATATGAATGGGGTCACCCACTCACTCCTGCGGGTCCTCGACCATCTGGCCGACCGCGGCGACGAGGTCCTCGTCATCGCTCCGGGCACGCGCAGGGACGGTCCGAAGGAGGTCGCCGGCGCCCGCATCGTCCGGGTTCCCTCGATTGCCTTGCCGAAGTACCGACGCATCCGCGTGGCTCCCGGAGGCGTCACCCGCATCCGCCGGCTGCTGCAGCGTTTCGCCCCGGACGTCGTCCATCTGGCCAGTCCGTTCGTCCTCGGCTGGCGCGGCGTCCTCGCCGCCCAGGCACTGAATCTGCCGACCGTGGCGATCTACCAGACCGAGGTTCCCGCTTATGCCGCCCGGTACGGAATGCACGGAATCGAGGCCATGCTGTGGAACCACGTCCGCAATATCCACCAGCATTCCTCGCTGACGCTGGCCCCATCGTCGTACACGATCGGTCAGCTGCAAAGCCTCGGTGTCGCCGAGGTGGCACTATGGGCCCGTGGGGTCGATTCCTCCCGTTTCGACCCGGGTCATCGGTCCGGGGCCTGGCGGCGAAGCGTTGCTCCGAATGGTGAGAAGATCATCGGCTTCGTCGGCAGGTTGGCCGCGGAGAAGCAGGTCGAAGACCTTGCCGCGCTCACCGATCTGCCCGGGGCGAAGGTCGTCATCGTCGGTGACGGTCCCTGGCGGACGCGTCTGCACCGGCTGCTGCCGGAGGCTCATTTCACCGGGTTCCTCGGTGGGGATGCTCTGGCCCAAGCGGTGGCGAGCTTCGACCTCATGGTCGCCCCGGGTGAGCTCGAGACCTTCTGCCAGACGATTCAGGAGGCCATGGCCTCCGAGGTGCCGGTCATCGCTCCCGCCCGAGGCGGCCCACTCGACCTCGTCGACTCCTCGCGCACCGGGTGGCTCTACACCCCGAAGGACTTGCGTGCCATGCGAACGCATGCGGCGGACCTCCTCGGCGACGAAGCGAAACGGCGGGCCTTCGGGGTCGCCGGTCGTGAACAGGTGCAGGCCAGGAGCTGGAAGAGCGTGTGCTCACAGCTCGTCGGCCACTATTCGCGGGCGATCGAGAATCCTGCGCCGCAGGTGCTCGGCCGCGGATTCAGCTCGATGGTCAATTACGGGCTGGAGAATCCACTGCCCCACTAGGTCTCCGGCGCCTCAGCCGAGGCTTGTCGTCCAGTCAGCGACGGTGAGCACCTGCGCCTGCTTGGGGAACACCTTCTCGGTGAGCACAGTGTGGACCTCGGGGTCGCGGTCGGCGCAGGCGTCGGAGAGCACCGTGAGCTCGAAGTCGAGATCGGCAGCCTGACGCACGGTCGAGAGCACCACTCCGCTCGTGGCGACTCCGGCGAGCACGAGAGACGATGCCCCGTAGCCGCGCAGCAGCACCTCGAGATCGCTGCCGGTGAAGGCGCTGATGCGTCGCTTGGTCACGATCGGCTCGCCCTGATGCCGAACGAGGGCGTCGTGGATGCTCGTCGAGGCATGGGACTCGTCAAGGTCGCCGTGGGCCGCGATCTGCGCGAACGATGCCGTTGCCGCCAGTTCGGGATGCCCCTCACGCAGCGCCACTCGCACCCAGACGACGGGGATGTCGTGGCTGCGGGCTGCGGCGACGGCGTCACGTGCGCGTTCGAGCACGCCGGTCGAGGCGAAGGCGTCGTCCCCGGCGATGCCGTTCTGGAAGTCCATGGCCAACAGGACTGTGTTCTCGGTGCCGGTCATCATGTCTCCTTCGGTTCGAGCGGGGTTCGTCCCCTCTTTCGCCGAGGCTACTCCTCCCACCAGGTGTTCTGCTGAGTCCCGGCTCACAACTGGCTCAGACTCTCGCAGGCGAATCGTCGACCGCTCAAGTCAGCGTCGTTGTGTCAAGCTATGCGATGAGCGATCGACGGAAACTCGAGCGGTCAGCGAAGACGATCAGTCCACGATGCCGCGGGCGTCGAGAGCCCGACCGGTGTCCTGCGCGTATTTCACCGACCGCAGGATCGCCGGCACCACTCGGGCCTTGATGCTCGAGTCCAGTCCCCTGGCCCGAACAGCACGTTCGGCTTCGCCGAGCAGACCGGAGATATGGGAGATCGCCCGGACCATGAGGCTCGCCGCCAGCGCGATCAACTCGATGTTCGCGCCGAAGAACCGCAAGGGCGAGACCAGCACCGTGAATGTGTCGAGCAGCTGCGCCACCGACGCCGTCAGGGTGAGGATCAATGCTGCCTGCACGCAGGCGAACACGGTCCCACCGACAGCCAGCCCCGACTCCATGGACTCGAAGAAGTACTGCAGCCCCATGACGATCGCCACGAGCACCGCCACATAGATCCAGGTGCGCAGGAAGTGCTTCACCCGCAGCCGGGCGGTGAGCCCGAGGACCACGAGGACAGCGAACATCGACCAGTTGATCGCCGCATCGCGGAAGATGAGCGCGACGATGCCGATGACGGCGATCACCGCCAGCTTCACTCCCGTCGGCACTGCATGCAGCCATCCCCGAGGATGCGCCACCTTCCCGAAGAGCTGCGGTCGAGCCTTGATGCCGGCGTGCTTCCGCCACGTCCTTCCGGTGTCACCGGCACCAACGCCGGTATGGCCGACCCCGACAGGACCTTTCCCACTCATGGCGTATCGCTCATGATGAGATTTCGGTAGGCGGCGACCGCCTCGGCGGGGGCGGCATCGGCCACGATCCGACCGTCGTCGACGACGATCGCGCGCTGGGCGATCTGCGCGAACTCGAGGTCATGGGTGGTGAGGATGATACGCACCCCGCGCCTGGCCACGAGCTCCTGGAGATGCACGCGCAGCCGCTCCTTGTTGCGCAGGTCGAGCAGGGTCGTCGGCTCGTCGAGGACGAGGATCTGCGGATCCACCGCAAGCACCGCGGCCAGTGCCACGAGCTGACGCTGACCGCCGGAGAGCTCGTAGACGCTCCGTTCGGCGAGGTCGGCGATGCCGAGCTCGTCGAGCACCGCCAGTGCCGCTGCCCGCCGCTCACGCTTGGGCACGGACTTGCGCAGGGACAGTTCGATGTCCTCGATCGGGGTCGGCATGACCAGCTGCGCGGCCGGATCGGTGAAGACGAAACCGACCCGAGAACGCACCTTCGCCGCCTGCCTGCGCGGGTCGAAACCGTCGACGAGGACCTCTCCGGCGTTCGCGGTGACCAGGCCGTTGAACAGCTGCAGCAGGGTCGACTTCCCCGAGCCGTTGGCACCGATGACGGCGACGACATCCTCGGTGAGGGTGAGATTGACGTCTTGGAGGATCGGGCGCACGACATCGCCGTCGGGTCCGTCATCGAGGACTCCGACGCCGACGTCGCTCAGCCGGATCTCACGTGTCACTTGGCGTCCTGCTCCTGACGGGCCGAAACCGATTCCACACTGACACCGCGACGACGCAGAATGTCGGGGAACGCACGGTGGATGAGCACCGCCACCGAGGCGGCCAGGATGTTCTTCACAATGTCACCGGGCCAGTAGGCGAGGTCCGCGACCGCAGCCACGCCGAGCGGCAGATCGCCGTTGATCGACATGCCGAGGATGCCCAGCGGGTGGTTGAGCAGGAGACTGCCGCCGAAGCCGCCGAGGAACAGCACCACACCGAGCTTCATTCCTCTGAAGCGGCGCACTGCCCAGCGGGCGATGAGTCCGGCGAGGAGAGCGTAGAGCGCGAAGGAGAGGATGTAGCCGGCGCTCGGGCCCGCGAGGACGCCGATTCCGCCGCGCATTCCCGAGAAGATCGGGAGTCCGACGAGACCGAGGACGACATAGAGCAGGGTGGCTGCGAATCCGCGCCAGGGTCCGAGGACCATCCCGCACAGGGCGATCGCGAAGGTCTGCAGAGTGATCGGCACGCCGAGGGGACCCACCGGAACAGGAGGCATCATCGCAAAGGCCGCGAGCATCGCCGCGAAGACCGCAACGAGGGCGATATCGCTGCCGGCCGAGCGAGGACGGGTGATCCCCGCCGAGGTGGTGCTGTGGGTCGGTGTCATGAGTACTCCATTGGTCGTGATCCTCCCCGACGTGATCGGGGACGCCCGAGGCGGCCTCGAGCACCCTCCCACTGTAACTGAACGGTGTTCAGGAGCGGTATTCGGGGTCGCGGTCGAGGCCGCCTCGGCGAGGGTATCCGCACGTTCACACGCGCAGTGCCCTCAACGGTCGCGGAGGATCACTCCCATTCGATCGTGCCCGGAGGCTTCGAGGTGACGTCGAGGACGACGCGGTTGATGTCGTCGACCTCGTTGGTGATGCGGTTGGAGATCACGGAGAGCACATCGTAGGGGATGCGCGTCCAGTCGGCGGTCATCGCGTCCTCACTCGAGACCGGGCGCAGCACGACGGGGTGGCCGTAGGTGCGGCCGTCGCCCTGGACGCCGACGGAGCGGACATCGGCCAGGAGCACGACCGGGCACTGCCAGATCTCTCCGTCGAGGCCGGCCTTCGTCAGCTCTGCGCGGGCGATCGCATCGGCCTTGCGCAGGATGTTCAGGCGCTCCTCGGTGACCTCGCCGATGATGCGGATGCCCAGTCCGGGGCCGGGGAACGGCTGGCGGGAGACGATGACCTCGGGCACGCCGAGTTCGCGGCCGATGGCGCGGACCTCGTCCTTGAACAGGGCGCGCAGGGGTTCGATGAGCTGGAACTGGATGTCATCGGGCAGACCGCCGACATTGTGGTGGCTCTTGATGTTCGCCGTGCCCGATCCGCCGCCGGATTCGACGACATCGGGGTAGAGGGTGCCCTGGACGAGGAACGCGATCTCCTCGCCCTCGCCTTCCTGAGCCTCGAGCACGAGGTCGGCGGCAGCGGTCTCGAAGGTGCGGATGAACTCGCGGCCGATGATCTTGCGCTTCTCCTCCGGGTCGGTGACCCCGGCGAGCTGGGACAGGAACTGCTCACGCGCATCGACGGTGACCAGGCGGACGCCGATCGAATCGACGTAGTCCTTCTCGACCTGGACGCGTTCGTCCTGACGCAGCAGCCCATGATCGACGAACACGCAGGTGAGCTGGTCGCCGATGGCCTTGTGGACGAGCGCTGCTGCCACGGAGGAGTCGACTCCGCCGGACAGGCCGCAGATGACCTTTTTGTTGCCGACGCGGGCGCGGATGAGTTCGACCTGCTCGTCGATGACGGATTCGTTCGTCCAGTCGGCTTCGAGGCCGGCGACGTTGAACAGGAAGTTCTCGAGGATCTTCTGCCCGTTCTCCGAGTGGAGGACCTCGGGGTGCCACTGCACGCCGGCGAACCTCTTCGCCGCGCATTCGAAGGCCGCGACGGGAGTGTCCGGGGTGGAGGCGAGGACGTCGAAGCCGTCGGGCGCCTCGGCGACGGAGTCCCCGTGGGACATCCAGACCTTGTAGTTCTCAGGGGTCTCGGCGAGCAGCGAGCCGGTCTGGGACACGGACACCGGGGTCGATCCGTATTCGCGCTTGTCGGTCTTGGCCACGCGTCCGCCGAGCGCGGTCGACATGAGCTGGAAGCCGTAGCAGATGCCCATCGTGGGCACTCCGAGGTCGAACACGGACGTGTCGAAGCTCGGGGCGCCGGCGTCGTTGACGCTCGAGGGTCCCCCGGAGAGCACGATGGCCATGGGGTTCTTCGCGGCGAACTCGGACGCCGGGGCGTCGTGGGCGATGATCTCCGAGTACAGGCCGGCTTCGCGGATGCGGCGCGCGATGAGCTGGGCGTACTGGGCGCCGAAATCGACGACGAGGACGGGGGGCACCTGCGTGCTCTGGGATTGCGTCATGATCCAATTCTAAGCGTCGGTGACCGGACGCCCGAATTCGGGTCAGGCCCCCTCGCAGGGCGGACGGACACGGGTCGGCGGGCCGCCTCGGCGAGGAAGGGCCGGGCCGGTTCCGCCACCGCGGATGACCACGGGTCGGTGGGCCGCCTCGGCGAAGGTGGGGTCCGTCTCAGGACTTGGGGGCGACGACGACGGCGGCTTCGAGCTCGGCGTCGACCTGGCGGTGGATGCGGCGCTCCAAGATGAACGACATCACGGGCACGACGCCGGCCAGTGCGAGGATGAGGTACCGGCCGAGGCTCCAGCGCATCTGCTGGTTGAGCCAGAAGCAGCCGATGAGGTAGACGACGTAGCACCAGCCGTGGCAGATCGCGATAGCCGCGGCGAGGTTGAAGCCGTTGAAGTTCAATGCGGAGGCCGGGTCGGCGGCGATGAGGTATTTGTAGATCATCTCGACCGTGAGGATAAGCAGCATCGTGCCGGTGATGAGCGCCATCACCCGGTAGAACTTCAGCGCATTGCGGGCCGAGGTGAAGCGCTTGACGCTCCACACGTTGTTCTCGTCGAAGTCGGGGCGGGAGTCCAAGGACTCGTGTTCTTCGCTCACGCTCAGTTTCCTCCGGTCGTGGAAGTGTCGGTCGGGTCGGCGTCGGCGGGATCGGTGGTCGAGGTCGACCCGTCTGTCTTGCCGCCCGTCTTTGCAGATCTCTTCCCGGACTTCTTTCCGGGTTTCTGCCCGCCGTGACGATGGGCCGGCAATCCGGTGAGTCCGGACATCACCTCGGGGGCGATGGTCGCGTCGCCTGCAGGCTTGACGACAACATACTCGACGCTCTTCTCCGTATCCTGGGAGTCCTCACCGAGTCGGCGCCGGACGTAGTCATCGCGCAGCAGCTGGAACCACATGTAGAGGGCCATGGCCGCGAAGATGATCCATTCGAGGGCGTAGACCGCCGACTGCAGATCGAACCCTCCCTCGTCCCGCGTAGTTGTGGTCGGGACCTGTTCGAGGCCGTCGGTGCCCACCGAGGCGGCCGCCCCACCTGCAGTTTCGGGAATGAGGAAGCCGGAGTATGTGAGCAGGTCGGGGAACATGTTGATGATCTGCGAGGTCGAGACGGTGCGCACCTGCCCATCGGGCAGATCATTGCCCTCGACGGGCCCCTCGATCGGTCCGATCCGCGCGGTCAGTTCGACCTGGCCGCCGCGGGCTTCCGAGGTCATCGCCGTGTGTTCGTCGGTGGTGAAACCACGGACGACGGGTATCGCGATCGTCTTCTCGTCGGCATCAGCGACCGTGACACCATCTCCGAGGCGAGCTCCGTCCGGGGCGAACATCGTGACCACCCAATAGCCGGACTCATCGTTCTGCATACGACCGGGGACGACGACCTGCGCATCGGGAATCCACTGCCCGGACAGTCTGACGCGCTGGTCAGCGAGGATGCCGGGCATCGGAGCTTGCGCATTCATGACATCGTTGAAGTCCTTGACTTCATCGACTCCGGCAGAAGCTGTGACATCGTTCTTGTACCGGGCTCGATCGACCTGCCACGCGGAGAGTCCGACGAAGCAGGTGACGAGCACCAGGACGAGGAGCAGAGACCCCAACCATTTGGGGGTCAGTGCCAAGCGGAACAACTCAGACCACCGAACCAGTCTGGTACGGCGAGACGGTGACGTCGACGCGCTGGAACTCCTTGAGGTCCAGATAGCCGGTGGTGGCGAGCGCACGACGCAGGGCACCGGCGAGGTTGAGTTCCCCGATCGCGGTGCGTCCGGGGCCGAAGAGCACCTGTTCGAGGCTGCCCACGGTGCCCAGTTCCACGCGGTGGCCGCGCGGCAGGTCCGGGTGGTGGGCTTCGGCGCCCCAGTACATTCCACGGCCGGGGGCTTCGGTCGACCGGGCCAGAGCTGTGCCGAGCATGACGGCATCGGCACCAACTCCGAAGGCCTTGACGATCTCACCGCTGGTGCCGAGTCCGCCGTCGGCGATGACATGGACGTAGCGGCCGCCGGATTCGTCCATATAGTCGCGCCTGGCGGCGTGCACGTCGGCGACGGCTGTGGCCATCGGGGCGTGGATGCCCAAGGTCTTGCGAGTCGTGGCCGCCGCTCCCCCGCCGAAGCCGACGAGGACGCCGGCGGCACCGGTGCGCATGAGGTGCAGGGCCGCGGTGTAGGTGGCGGCTCCGCCGACGATGACGGGCACATCGAGTTCGTAGATGAACTGCTTGAGGTTGAGCGGTTCGGTGTGGGTCGAGACGTGCTCGGCCGAGACCGTAGTGCCGCGGATGACGAAGATGTCGACTCCGGCGTCGATGACGGTCTTGTAGAACTCCTGGGTCCGCTGCGGAGTCAGTGCACCTGCCACGGTGACTCCGGCTTCGCGGATCTGCTCGAGGCGAGCGGTGATGAGTTCGGCCTGGATTGGTGCGGAGTAGAGCTCCTGCATCCGGGAGGTCGCCATCTCTGCCGGCAGCTGGGCGATTTCGGCCAACTGCGGGGTGGGGTCCTCGTACCGAGTCCACAGTCCTTCGAGGTCGAGGACGCCGAGCCCGCCGAATCGGCCGAGGGCGATGACGGTCTCCGGCGACATGGCCGAATCCATGGGAGCGCCGATGAAGGGCAGCTCGAACTGGTAGGCGTCGATCTGCCAGGTCAGGGACACGTCTTCGGGGTCACGGGTGCGCCGAGCGGGGACGATGGCGATGTCGTCGAGCGAATAGGCGCGACGGCCGCGCTTGCCTCTGCCGATTTCGATTTCAGAACTCACCCCAACAGCCTATCCCACCGCCCTTGGCACAAGGTCTCAGCCCACTATGAGGAACAGCGCATCTCCCCTCCCAGGACTACCCGACGGCGGCCCAGCAACCTCGCGCCAGGTTGCTGGGCCGCCGTCAGGTAGCAATTAGGGGGTGGTGAGGTGGGTTGCTGCTGCCTCCTCCGTCGCGGTGGCGAAGGCGCGGACGTGCGGGAGGTGGGCGTCCTTCTCCCGGATGTGCATGACGACTCGGCGCTGCGGGATGGGGTCGGTGAGGTCGACGGCGACGAGGCCGGGCGGCAGCTGCAGAGTCGAGAGACGCGGGAGAACCGTGATGCCCATGTTTGAGGCGATGAGAGCCAATGCCGCGAAGTCGTCCTCGCAAGCGGCGAAGCTCTTGCGTTCGAATCCGGCCGCGGCGCACGCATGGTCGACGACCTTGCTCGAGGGCCCGGCCCACATGTCGTAGTCGACCCAGTGCTCGTCCTCGAGATCGATGAACGGCACGGACTGACGACTCGCGAACCGGTGCCCCTCGGGAACCACGACCCGATAGTCATCGTCGAAGAGCGGAATCCGCGTCATCTCCGGCAGGTGGTTCTCCCCGTCCTGCGGGGCTTCGGCGCGGATCTCGATGAGGCAGTGCCCGCGCCGATTCTTCGCCGGCTCGTTGAGCTGGATGTCGAATCGCAGATTCGGATGATCCCGGGCCACAGCATCGATTATGCCCGGCAGCAGACGCGCGTTGAACGAGGTGAACGCCGCGATCCGCAGCCGGGGCCTGCTGACGTTGCGGAATCCCTCGACCAGATCATCGAGGCGGCTCACAGCGGTGAAGACCTCCGCGGAGTCATCGGCCAGGCGTCGGCCGAGTTCGGTGATCTCGATGCCGCGGCCCGACCGCCGGTAGAGCGGTGCCCCGACGGCCTTCTGCAGGGTGGTGATGTGCTGGCTGACGGTCGCCGGGGTGTAGTTGAGGTTCTTCGCCGCGGCGACCACGGAGCCGGTGGCCGCGACGGCCCGCCAGACCCGCAGACGATTGAGATCCCACATGCCCTCAAGAGTAGTCGCCGACCACCCGAAATATCATTAGGCATGACCTGATGATCGTTCACGATCAATTGCTTTTCCCGATTGATCGTTTCCGGCAGAATGGTGCTCGGCTCCGCCGACATCGCAGACCACCGTGATACTTCATCCCCGCTGACCGTCCTCACCCCCGAAGGAGTGCCGTGACCGGACCCGAGATCCTCACCATCACCGGAGCCGCGGCCGCGCTTGCCGTCACGCCCGGCCCCGAGACGATCCTGACGATCCGCCTGTCCTCGCTGCGCCGCAAGGCCGGGCTCGTCTATGCGCTCGGCACGGCCACGGGGACCGTGATCTGGATGATCCTCGCGCTCACCGGCGTCTCCGCCCTGCTGACCGTCTACCCTGCCGCAGTCCAAGTGCTCAAGATCGGCGGCGGCCTCTATCTCTGCCTCCTCGGCGTCCTCGCCGGTCGGCAGGCCCTTCGCCTGCGCCGTGAGCTGAAGGCCGCCGAGGCGGCTGGTGACCCCACCGCGGATGTCTCCCCCGCGTCGTCGACCGGGCCCGCATCGGCCAGGGCCGGATCGTCCGGGCCCGCAGCGTCCGCCGATTCCGGCACTCCCGACGGCCCCGTCACGGAGATCGCCCACGCCATGGAGACGACCTCATGGGGCCACCTGCGCTCGCTCGTGTCCTATCGCCGCGGCATCATCTCCTCGCTGTCCAACCCGAAGGTCGGCCTGTTCTTCCTCGCGATCCTGCCGACCCTCGTGCCCGCCTCCCCGACCGGCGTCGACTACACGGTGCTCGTCGCTCTGATCCTCGGCGTGCTCCTGTCCTACCAGCTCGTCCTCGCATGCCTGGCCAGCCTCGCCGCATCGGCGATGGCTCACCGCAGTGCCGACTTCGTCATCGAAGCCGCCTCCACCGTCATCCTGCTCATCATCGGCATCGCGGTCATCGCGATCCCCCTCTGAAGCGCGGACTCCCCGAGCACACAAAAGGGGCGGGGCACCGAGGTCGATCCTCGGCTGTCCCGCCCCTTCGGTTCGGTGCGCAGACGCTCACTCAGCTCTCATTCGCCGAGGAGGCTCCCCCACTTCCGCTGCCACCGCCGTTTCCGGTGGTCGGCGTTGCGGTCCCCGGGGTGGAGCTGTCCGCGGCGTCGGGATTGTGCTTCTCGGCCGCCTCGGCGAGGTCGACCTTGTCGAGCACCTTCGCGGCCGCGTCACGTCCGCCGAGGCCGAAGGCCAGAGCGGCTGCCGCGGCACCGCCGATGACGACGGCTCCGAAGGCGAGGTTGATGATCGAATCGGCCAGGCCCATGTAACGCAGGCCCATCGCGATGAACAGGGCGATCGCCGAGTAGCGCAGCACCTTGGACGCGAGGTTGTTCGTGATGAACTTGCCGATGATCGCGGCGATGAGGAATCCTGCGGCGATGATCGCAGCGCCGAAGAGCACGCTGCCGCCGAGGTCGAGGATCTCATTGAGGATGTTCGTGATCTCGGGGAATCCGAGCATCCGAGCGGCCATGATCGCGAAGAAGATCATGATGGCCACCTGCACGAGACGGGTGATCACATTGGAAGCACTGGTGCCTTCGGGCACGATCCCGATCTCATTGATGGCTTTGTCGGTGCCGATGCCCTGGAGGATCTGCTCGAGCAGATTGCCGAGGAACTTGGCGATGACGAAGCCGATGACCAGCAGGATGCCGGCGGCGATGATGAGCGGGATCGCGTTGAGGAAGATCTGGAGCATCTGCTGGGCCGGCTCCGA
Source organism: Brevibacterium permense (assembly GCF_013280495.1). Lineage (GTDB taxonomy): Bacteria > Actinomycetota > Actinomycetes > Actinomycetales > Brevibacteriaceae > Brevibacterium > Brevibacterium permense. Next base: position 452,623 of record NZ_JABSSX010000001.1, on the reverse strand, counting down.
GATCGCCCTGATGCCGAGAACCTGCAGCGCCGAGATCGCAACGACGATGATGATGATCCCGAAGACCAGGTTGCCGATGAGGTTCGAGATCTTCGCGTTCGCCTCCGCGTCCGGGTTCGGCGCATGGCCGGGGTGGCCGCCCTGCGGCGGCATGCCCTGCTGACCCTGCGGCGGCATGCCTGGCTGACCGCCCGGCTGACCCTGTGCGGGATACTGCTGGGTGGCACCGGGTTGCGGTTGAGCATGTCCGGCACCTTCGGCCACCCCGGTGGCCTTGTCGCCGAGTGAGCGGAACTTCGACGTCAGCTTCGTCAGATCCACAGCATTGAGCGCGGTCTGGACGAGCTGTTTGGCGATCTTCGCGAAGACGTAGCCGATGAAGAAGATGAATCCTGCGCCGATGATGTTCGGCAGGAACCCGAAGATTCCATCGAGCAGACCCTGCAGCGGAGAGAGCACCTGATCGAGGTTGAACAGCTGGAGAACGGCGATGAGTCCGAGCAGCCAGATGACGAGTCCGGCGATCTGCCCGACCGATTTGCCGATCTGCTGACCATTGCTTCCGTCCCGCTGCAGAGCGGGGACCTTGGTGACGAGTTTGCCGATCGCCCATTTGACGATGGCGGCGAGAATCCAGGTGACGATGAGAATGACGATTGCCAGTCCGACTTTCGCCAGGACCGACCAGATATCCATACCTTGCATGTCGCTTATCTCCTTCGAACTCAGCAAATCGACAAGTTCTATTTCCTCTTGCTGATTTTGAGTCTATTCTCAGAGAACACTGAGAACAAGGGTCCGGCGACGGATAGCCGACATTTGAAACCACAGATGTCGCCACATCTCGGTCAGTTACATAGGCATATGTCGATCACTCAATAGAATCGTCATAAACCGATCACAATCGCCTCTCACATCAGAATTCCAGCGGCAGATTGTCGATGAGATGAGCCCCGCCGACCGTCGCCGAGACGAGCAGGAGTGCGGACCCTGTGAAGTCCGGTGGGCACGGCTGCAGGGTTGCGGCCTCGACGAGGCTGCAGTAGATGATCTCGAGATCGCCGCGCTCGGCCGCCGATTCGAGTTCGGCGAGTGCGGCCGCTTCGACGGCGGCCGGCAGGCCTGCACCTGTGCTACCGCCGCTGCTGCCGCCACCGGCGCTGGGCTCGGCCGTTCCACGGCCCCGTTCGGCCACCTCGGCGGCGGCATCGAGGGCCCGCGGAATCGCCAGGGCACGGGCTCGATCGTCGGCGGCAAGGTAGGAGTTGCGGCTCGACATGGCCAACCCGTCGGCGTCCCGGACGACGGGCAGACCGATGAGCTCGATATCGAAGTTGAGATCGGCGATCATGCGTTTGACCAGGACGAACTGCTGAATGTCCTTGAGACCGAAGACCGTGACATCGGGGGCGATGAGAGTGAAGAGCTTCGCCACGACGGTGAGCACGCCGTCGAAGTGCCCGGGCCTGGCCGCGCCTTCGAACACGGCTCCCATACGCCCGGCGACAACACGCACTTCGGGTGCGGACGGGTACATCTCGGCCAGCGCCGGAGCGAAGACGAAGTCGACTCCGGCCTCTTCGCACTTCTTCAGATCCTCTTCGATCGGCCTCGGGTACTGGACGAAGTCCTCGTCGGCGCCGAACTGGAGGGGGTTGACGAAGATCGAGGCCACGACGAGATCCGATTCGGTGCGGGCACGTGTCATGAGCGCCTGATGCCCGGAGTGCAGGGCGCCCATCGTCGGGACGAGTCCGACGCGGCCTAACTGCTCGGCCCGCCACCGGCGCAGTGCTTGGATGCCGCCGACCTCCATCAGTCGAAGCTCCTCTCGGGTTCGGGGAAGACCCCGGACTTCACTTCGTCGACATAGGTGCCGACCGCCTCGGTGAGCACGGAATGCAGGTCGGCGTAGCGCTTGACGAAGCGCGGAGCCTTCCCCGTGCGCAGGCCAGCCATGTCCTGCCACACGAGGACCTGGGCATCGCAGTCGGCACCGGCGCCGATGCCGACGGTGGGGATCGTCAGTTCGGCAGTGACCTGGCCGGCCAGCCCGGAGGGCACCATCTCCATGACCACGGAGAAAGCGCCCGCCTCGGCGACGGCGCGGGCGTCGTCGAGCAGCGCCGTGCCGGCTTCGCCGCGGCCCTGGACCTTGTAGCCGCCGAGGTTGTGCTCGGCCTGCGGGGTGAAGCCGATGTGCGCCATGACCGGGATGCCCGCCGTCGTGATCGCCTTGATCCGCGAGGCCATCCGCGCCCCGCCTTCGAGTTTGACCGCGTGGACTCCGGCTTCCTTCATGAATCGCACGGCCGTGGCCACGGCCTGTTCATCGGAGACCTCGTAGCTGCCGAATGGAAGGTCGGCGACGATGAGTGCCCGGCTCGTCGCCGAGGCGACGGCCCGGGCCAGCGGGATGAGTTCGTCGACGGTGACCGGCAGGGTGGTCGCATGGCCGTAGACGTTGTTCGCCGCGGAGTCGCCGATGAGCAAGGCCTCGACCCCGGCCTGTTCGAACAGGGCCGCCGTGTACTGGTCGTAACTGGTCAGCATCGCCCACCGCCGGCCCTCGGCCTTGGCCTTGATGAGATCGAGGGTCCGGATTCGCCGAGGCGGCGCTGCCGGTGCGGACACCGGACCACCGTACGGGGCCGGCTGCTCCGCCGAGGCGGCGCCCGCCGTCGTGCCGGGGCCCGCCGTCGCGCCGGGGCCGGCCGGGGCATTGCCACCGGCAGCAGCGTTGCCCGCAGCGTCGGCGGTGGAGGAAGACGTGAACTGGTTCGAATGTGCCGCTTCGGGCATGAGAATCCTTCGGATAAGCGATGTCGTCGGTGCCGGCGCGGGCGGGGCGAGGCCGACGCTTCGGTCCGAAGCCTCGGTGACTCTCACGGGGGCGCCCACCGCAGTGCGCATCGACTCGGATTGCGAGCCAGACCACAGCCTATTGCATCACCTGGCGCAGAGCCATCGACCGCCGAAGCGCAGAGCCATCGACCTCCGAGTTGTATATTGCCCGCCCCCAGGATTAAGCTCAAATCTGCGCAAAGAAATAAACGCACAAGTGCGCAAAACATTTCGGGCGGTTTCACCTCGTGCGAGGCGCGGGTTCCGCCCACCGAGCGAAGGACGATGATGACCACGACAGCTTCGATCGAACTCACCCTCAAGGACATCTCTGCTTCGGGCGCGAACGACGACATGTGCTCGACGGAGCTGCTCGATGCGCCGTGGGACGTCGACGAACGCCCCGGCTACGGTCCCGGTTCCTCGATGGCCGACCCGATCCCGGTCGCCGCTCCACGTCAGGGCGATATTCCCGACGAATTTAAGCAGGCCTCGCCGGAGGAGCTCGACGCCCGCATCCGCGCCGCCAAGGCCACCCTCGGTGATCGCGTCGTCATGCTCGGCCACCACTACCAGCGGGTCGAGGTCGTCGAACACGCCGATTACATCGGCGACTCGTTCATGCTGGCCCGGGCTGCCCAGAATCATCCGGAGGCCGAAGCCATCGTCTTCTGCGGTGTCCACTTCATGGCCGAGACCGCCGATCTGCTGTCGAAACCGGAGCAGTCGGTCATCCTGCCCAACCTCGCCGCCGGCTGTTCGATGGCCGATATGGCCAGCATCGATCAGGTAGAGGACTGCTGGGAGCAGCTGACCGAACTCTTCGGCACCGAACCCGATGCCGACGGTCGCGTCCCGGTCATCCCCGTCACCTACATGAATTCCTCGGCCGCGATCAAGGGCTTCTGCGGCCGCAACGGCGGAATCGTGTGCACCTCCTCGAACGCCGAGGTGGTCCTGGAATGGGCCTTCGAACGCGGACAGCGCGTCCTGTTCTTCCCCGACCAGCACCTGGGCCGCAACACCGCGGTGAACATGGGCATCGGTCTGGACGAGATGCCGCTGTGGAACCCGGCCCGGCCGCTGGGCAACAACGACGAACAGACCCTGAGTGAGGCCCGCGTCATCCTGTGGCAGGGCTTCTGCTCCGTGCACAAGCGCTTCACCCCGGCCCAGATCGCCAAGGCCCGCACCGACCATCCGGACGTGCGCGTGATCGTCCACCCCGAATGCCCGCGTGAGACCGTCGAGGCCGCCGATGAAGCCGGGTCGACCGCGTACATCACGAAGGCCATCGCCGAGGCGACCGAACCGACCACGTTCGCCATCGGAACAGAGATCAACCTCGTCCAGCGGCTGGCAGCCGAGCATCCGCAGCATGAGATCTTCTGCCTCGATCCCGTCATCTGCCCGTGCTCGACGATGTACCGCATCCACCCCGGCTACATCGCTTGGGTCCTCGAATCCCTCATCGACGGACAGGTCGTCAACCAGATCTCCGTCGACGCCGAGGTGGCCGATCCCGCCCGCGTGTCCCTGGAGCGGATGCTCGCCGCGAAGCCGCGGATCTGATGAGCCGCGTCATCGTCGCAGGCTCCGGAATCGCGGGGCTGACCGCGGCACTGCGCCTGTCGGGCCGTCACACGGTCACGCTCGTGACGAAGGATCGCCTCGGCGAGTCGAACACCGAGTGGGCGCAGGGCGGCATCGCCGGTGTCATCGGCCCCGATGACACGGTCGACGCTCATGTCGCCGATACGCTCACCGCAGGTGCCGGACACTGTGATCCGGAAGCCGTGCACACCCTCTGCGAAGCCGGTTCGGACGCGATCGTCTCCCTCGCCGAGGCTGGGGTGGACTTCGACACCGACCCGGCCGGAGTCTGGGCCAGGGGAATGGAGGGGGCGCATTCATACCCGCGCATCTTCCATTCCGGAGGCGATGCGACCGGACAGACGATCAGCACCGCCCTGGCGCAGAAGCTGCGCACCGAGGTCGCCGCAGGGCGAGTCACCCTGCTCGAGGACACGATGCTCGTCGACATCCTCACCAGCGACGACGATCGCCGCCCGGGTCGAGCCACCGAAGTCGCCACAGCCACCGGGATCACCGTGCTCCGCGACGGCAGCGTCGAGACCCGGGCTGCCGATGCGATCGTGCTGGCCACCGGCGGTGCTGGACAGCTCTTCGCACACACGACGAACCCTGCAGCTGCTACCGGAGACGGTTTGGCCGCTGCCATCCGTGCCGGTGCCGAGGTCGCCGATCTCGAGTTCTTCCAGTTCCATCCCACTGCCCTTGTCGGCCCCGGCTTCCTCATCTCCGAGGCCGTCCGCGGTGCCGGCGCTCTCCTCCTCGATGAGCGGGGCCGCCGCTTCATGGCTGATGTCGACGATCGTGCCGAGCTCGCCTCCCGTGATGTCGTCGCTCTCGCCCTGCACCGGCGCCAGGCGGAGCAGGACGGACGTCCGTGCTTCCTCGATGCGCGGGCCGTCCCGGATGTGAAGGCCAAGTTCCCGAGCATCACCGCCGGTCTGGCCTCTCAAGGACTTGATCTGTCCCGGGATCTCATTCCCGTCACTCCCGCCGCCCACTACTTCATGGGCGGGGTGGCCACGGACCGCGACGGTCGCACGAGCATCGAGGGACTCTTCGCCGTCGGCGAGGTCGCGTGCACCGGAGTCCACGGCGCCAATCGGCTGGCCTCGAACTCTCTGCTCGAGGGCGCGGTCTTCGCCGACCGCGCCGCCGCGGCGATCGACGCACTGCCGGTCAACAGAGACCATGAACTCCCACTCCTCCAGTTCCGTTCATTCCACCAGACGGCACTGACACGAACCGAGCTGCAGGCCCTGACCTGGGCTCATCTGGGTGTGGAGCGCACGGCCGCGGGGCTGCGGACCCTGCTCGACCGCCTCGGTGACGGTGCCCGCAATGCCGGTAGCACCACCAACGGTGCCCGCAATGCCGGCAGCACCACCAACGGCGCCCGCAACGCCGATGATCACCCAACCGCCCCGGCTGCGGCCCGAATCGAGGCACTCGAGACCGCGAATCTCGCCCTCATCGCCGGACATATGGCTCGGCATGCCCTGGCCCGCGAGCACAGCCTCGGCGCGCATACCCGCACCGACACGACACTCACGTCGTCGACGACCGCGCCGTCCACCGCCACTTCGCCCACCGCTCTGCTTCAGGAGGCCACCGCATGCTGACCGCATCAACCATCGATTCCGCACTGCGCACAGCCCTCAACGAAGACGCGCCCTGGGGCGATATCACCGGCGAGGTCTTCATCCCCGCCACCGCCTCGGCGAGGGCCGAACTGCGTGCCCGCGACGACGGGGTGCTCGCCGGAATCGAGGTCTTCGCCCGCGCCTTCGCCCTCGTCGACCCGAACGTCACGGTCGACCTCGCCGCTGCCGACGGAGACTCTTTCACCGCAGGTCAGGTGCTTGCCACGGTCGCGGGCCCTGCACGAGCGGTGTTGCAGGCCGAGCGGATCGCATTGAACTTCTGCCAGCGGATGAGCGGAATCGCCACCCAGACTTACGCCTTTGTCGATGCCGCTGCCGGGCGCGCACGCATCGTCGACACCCGCAAGACCACCCCGGGCCTGCGTGCCTTCGAGAAGCACGCCGTGGTCTGCGGCGGCGGGCACAATCACCGTTTCGGGCTCTCCGATGCGGTCATGGCCAAGGACAATCATCTCGCCGTGCTCACCGGTGCCGGGCTGTCCGTCGCCGAGGCGATCCGCACCGCCCGTGCCCGTCTGCCGCATACGACGAGGATCGAGGTCGAGGTCGACCGGCTCGACCAGGTGCCCGCGGTGCTCGACGGCGGCGCCGATGTCATCATGCTCGACAACTTCACCCCGGCTCAGCTGCGCGACGGCGTCGCACTCATCGATGGTCGTGCCGTCGTCGAGGCCAGCGGCAATGTCACCCTGGAGACGATCCCGGAGATCGCCGCCACCGGCGTCGACGTCATCTCATCGGGCGCGCTGACCCACAGTGTCCGTGCGATCGATCTCGGTCTCGACCTGACCCTCGAGGCCTGAGATGACCGGGCGCCTCTACCTCGACACCGCGGCCGCGGCCCCCGTACGCCGGGAGGCCCTCGAAGCCGCGTGGCCGTATCTGGCCGGCGCGTTCGGCAATCCGTCGAGCCATCACGAGTTCGGTCGCGGCCCCGCCGACGCTCTCACCGACGCCCGGGCTCGGGTGGCGAAGGTGCTCGGAATGCGCGCCACGGACATCACATTCACCAGCGGCGGCACCGAGGCGGACAATCTCGCGATCATCGGCATGGCCCTCGGGCACCAAACCCAGGGTCGGGCTCAGACCCAGCGTCGGGCCGGGACCGCGGTGCCGCCTCGGCGACATATCGTCACCTCCCCCATCGAACACGAAGCGGTGCTCGCCTCGGTCGAGTTCCTGGCCCGCGTCCACGGATTCACCGTCACCGAGGTGGCCCCGACCTCCGACGGGACCGTGACCGAACAGGCGCTGGCCGCGGCCGTGCGCCCCGACACCGTGCTCGTGACCGTGGGTTATGCGAACAATGAGATCGGCACCGTCGCGGACATTCCGACCCTGGCCGGAATCGCCCATGAGGCCGGTGCTCTCTTCCACACGGACGCTGTGCAGGCGGCCGGGTGGCTGCCGCTGACCGGGTTGGGCGTCGACGCGCTCAGCCTGGCCGGGCACAAGGTCGGAGCGCCGAAGGGCATCGGGGTCGCCGCGATCCGCGCCCGCGTCCCCGTCGAACCGCTCATCCACGGCGGCGGGCAGGAGTCGGGCCGACGATCGGGCACGGAGAACGTGGCCCTGGCCGTCGCGTTCGCCACGGCCCTCGAACTCGCCGAGGCGGAGCGGCGTGAGGCCGCCGATCGAGTCCGGGCCGTCCGCGATGAGTTCATCGCCGCTGTTGTCGACAGCGTGCCCGGGGCGTTCCTCACAGGCGCGGCGGGCACGGCCGGGTCTGACGGTCGGGAGACTCGGACTCCGAACCATGCGTCGTTCTGCTTCTCGCACACCTCCGGAGAGGCAGTGCTGCTCGAGCTCGAACGCCGCGGGGTGACGGCGTCGAGTGGTTCGGCCTGCGCGGTCGGCTCCGACGAGCCCTCGCATGTGCTCACGGCATTGGGGATCGCCGCCGAGGTTGCGCAGACGAGTGTGCGCTTCACCTTCCCGTCCTCGATCACCGACGAGCAGGGACGCGCTGCCGCGCAGTCCGTCATCGCCGCCGCCGAGAGCCTGGCCACGAGCTTCGTCTGAGGCCTTCTGAGGCCGCTGAAGCGAGCTTCGTCTCACTCCGGCGTGCTTTTGATCACCTTCGCGCTCACCAGGTGGGATACCCCTATCTTTCTCGGTACTTTGGGGCGAGACTGAAAGAGAAGCATTCGTCTCAGGGTGTGAGGGGGCCGCCATGGATCTTCTGATTCTATTCATGATCGCAGTGATGTTCGCGACGATCGTCTTCGTCATCGGACGATACGCCTGCCCGAAGCATGACCGAGTGCCCCTCATCGAGGTCGATCACGTGCTCCTCTGGACCGCCCTGCGCCGCGGTTGGCATGTGCTCGGATCCTTCGGACCGCTCACTCACTACCCGGAAGATCCCTCGGGCGCATCCCGAGCCTGAGGCTCTGCTGCCTCGGCCGGGACGAACCTCCGTTGCCTCAGTCGGAGCGAACCTGCCGGACGATCGCCGCAGGCCAGTTGCGCACAGCTGTTGTTAGAGTGACAACATGCCTTCCCCTTCTCAACCGCATCGGAACCCACCGAGTGGAACCGCCGCGCTCATCTTTGCGTGTCTCTCGATCCTCGTCTTCCTCGCGTTCTGCGTCTGGTTCTGGGTGCAGGCCCCGGACACCGTGGCCACCCATTTCGATTCCGGCGGTCAGCCCGACGACTGGACGTCGAAGGCCGGACTTCTGGGGATCTTCGTGCCCGTGGGGCTCGGCCTGCCCACCCTCATGTCGATCCGGCCGTTGATTGCCAAACTGCCGATCTCGCTCATCAATGCCCCACACAAGGAGTATTGGATCGAGCGAGGCGACAAGACCTACCTCGTCGACTGCCTCATGGAACTCCTGCGCATCACCGCCGGACTCACCGCACTGCTCATCGCAGCCATCCTCGTCATCATCACCGAGGGAGCTCGCTCGGCGACGATGCCGGAATGGCTGACCGTCGTGCCGACGGCCGTCTTCCTCGCCGCCACGGGACTCGCCGTCTGGCGCTTCTATCACAGACTCACCCCGCCGAGGTGACCACGTCGTCGGCGACGGCCACCCCGCCGAGGTGACCCTGCAATCCATCCCGACCGCAGGGGTGGGAACGCTCCCGCCCTCCCGCCGAGGTGACCGACCAGAGGTCAGGGCCGCCTCGGCGAAGGAGATCCGATGCTCCCCGGGATCAGACGGTGACTTCTTGGGGCAGGAACACGGAGACGTCCCAGTTCTGCATCGCGTGGGCCGACGCCCAGAAGTGGAGTTCGTATACGCAGGCCTGTTCGAAGGCGGCTCGCATGCGGGCGGATTCCTCGCTCGGGGCCTTCGCGAGTTCCTGTTCGAGGATGTGCACGGCGTGCCGGGTCGATTCGTCGAATTCCGGTGAGTCGTAGGTCTGCACCCAGGTGCGGTAGGGGTGGTCATCGGACATCTGGCCGGCCTGGTCGACCAGCACCTTGCCCATGTGGGCGTACACCCAGAAGCAGGGCAGCACTGAGGCGACGCCTTCGCCGTAGGATCGGCTGGCGGCCGTGGCCACGAGGAAGGACACATAGCCCAGCGTCGTCGGGGAGGCCTTGAATCGGGAGCCTTCCGCGGTGAGTTCCTCTAACGCCGAGGCGAGTCGGGCGTCGGCGAGCAGCTCTGCGTGCATCTCCTCTTCGACGGTGATCGCCTCGGCGGCAGATCCGGCCCAGAATCGGGATTCGTCACGGTCGACGGTCTTCGCGGCCAGGAACGACATGGCCTTCGCATACCCGTTGAGATAGAGACTGTCCTGCGAGATGTAATTGGCGAACGCCTTCGCACCGAGGCTGCCGTCGGCGAGCTGGGCGAGGAACGGCAGGGCTTCGATCTGCTCGACGATGGGGCGAACGCGGTCCCACAGCTGGGTGGTCAGTGGGCCGGCGGTAAAGGTGACGGTCATGGGAACTCCTTTGTGCTCGTGTGACGTAATGGTTCGGATGGCGTGGTAGTGCGTGTGCCGGGGTGTTTCGGTTGACAGGGCGGTGCGTGTGTCGGGGTGTTCGTCAGACGTGGCGATTCGGCGGGTCGGGGCCGGTCAGGCGGGTCGATCGCGGACGATGTCGACCTGGTGGTCGACGGGTCCGTGGGCGCCCTCCGGATCCAGACTCAGCTGCCAGTCCGCAGCCGAGTTCAGGGCGCGAGCGAGAAAATCGAGGGCATTGCCGACAGCCTCGCCGAGGAGGTCGGACCCGATCGCCGCGCGTGACCGATCTTTCCCGGTCGGGGCCGCCGGATCGGCAGGTCCCCCGGCGGCAGCTGCGCGTTCACGGCCGAGGACGGCCACCTCGGCGGTGATCGCAGCCGAGAGAGTGCACCCTGTTCCGTGCGTGTTCATCGTCGTCACGCGGGGGTGGGTGAACTCCCGGACCTGACCGTCGCTCGTGGCGAGGATGTCGATGACCTCGTCATCGCTGCCGTGTCCGCCCTTGAGCAGGACCGCTCCGGGCCCCCGCTCGAGCAGGCGTCCGGCCTGGTCACGCATGGCTTCGGTCGTCTGCGCTTCGGGTTCGTCATCGCTGATGAGCAGGGCCGCCTCGGGGAGGTTGGGGGTGATGAGGTCGGCGACGGGCAGCAGGTGGGTGCGAACGGCGTCGACGGCATCGGTCTCGAGGAGGCGGTGGCCGGAGGTCGCGATCATCACCGGGTCGACGGTGAAGAAGCCGAGCCGGCCTTCGGCGGCGCGGGCGACAACGAGTTCGACGAGGTCACGGCTGCCGAGCATCCCCGATTTCGTCGCATCGACGGGCAGGTCGCCGAGCACGGAATCGAACTGATCGGCGACGAAATCGACGTCGACCGGATAGACGCGCGACACCCCGTGCGTGTTCTGCGCGACGAGGGCGGTGATGACGGTCGTGCCCATGGTCTTCCGCGCGGTGAAGGTCTTGAGGTCGGCGTGGATTCCGGCGCCGCCGGAGGGGTCGGTGCCGGCGATGGACAAAGTGATCGGCGGGCGGGTCGTCACTGGTCGCTCCCGGTGAAAGCGGCCAGCAGCTCTTCGGCCGCCGACTTCGGATCGTCGGCCAGGCAGATCGCCGAGACCACACAGATTCCGATCAGTCCACGTCCGTGCAGGTCGGGGGCACGGTCGGCGGTGATGCCGCCGATGGCGACGGCAGGGAGGCCGGCTTCTGCCGCCAGCTCCCCGAGGCGCTCCGGTCCGATGCCGTCGGGGGCGTCGGCTTTCGTGGAGGTGTCATAGACCGGTCCGATGCCGACGAGATCGACGACTCCGGAGTTGCGGGCGGCGGCGAATTCGTCGCTGTTCGCGGCCGAAAGACCGATGAGCGGTGCCGCACCCAGGGCGGCGCGCACCTCGGCGACGGTGGCATCGGTTTGGCCGACGTGGATGTGCACGGTCTCGCCTTCGCCGATGAGGCGGCGGGCCACCTCGACGCGGTCGTTGAGGACGACGGGAACCGTGCGGTCGGTGCCGCGGGTGGCGGCGTCGACGGCGGCGATGACCTGGCGGGTGAGCGAGTAGAACCCTGCGTCGTCGATGTCTTTGTCGCGGACCTGGACGATGCCCACTCCCCCGGCGACGGCGGCCTGCACGGTCTCGGCGACGCTGCGACCGGCGGCCTCGCATTGCGCGGAGTCGGTGACGAGGTAGAGGCGCGTGTCGATTCCGGCGAAGCGGTCGGTCGCGTCTGCTCGGTCGTTCACGGTCGCGCTGTCATCAGCCGGGTTGTCAGCGACGTGGGCGGAACCGGCAGTCATGCCTGGATGCCTTCGCCGGCGGTTTCATTCGCAGAAGTGAGCGTGTCGAGGCCGATTCTCGCCTGTGCGAGTCGGTCACCGTCGACGGCGTGGAGTGCGTCGAGGAAGTTCACCGAGTAGCTGCCGGGCCCCTTCGCGCCATCGGCGGCAAGTTCCCCGGCGACCGCGAAGTGGGCGTGGGCGGCGACGACGGCTTCGAACTTCGCCGAGGCGGCCCCACCGTTCGCGGACTGCTCGGTAGCGCTGACGGCCGAGGCGTCGGGGTCGGCCAGTCCGGCACGGGCGGCGGCCAGGTAGGCAACGGTGACGGCGCCGAGTGAGCACCCGGTGCCGATGACGAGCGGCATGAACTCATGGCCGCCGGAGATGCGGGCGACGTGGTCGGTGCCGTCGATGTGGGCGACGACGGCGTCGGCGGGTCCGGAGACCGCGACGATCGCGCCGGTTTCTCGGGCCAGTTTCGCGGCGGCGGGAAGGACGGCGTCGACTTCGTCGGTGGATTCGACTCCACGACCACCGAGTCCGACTCCGGCGAGTGCGGCGATCTCGGAGGCATTGCCGCGGATAGCGGTCGGGTGATCGGCGGCGGCGCGGCGGATGCGGGAGGTGCGGAAATCGACGGCGCCGACGCTCACGGGGTCGAGGACCCAGGGCTTGCCGGCGGCGTTGGCGACGTCGATGGCGGCATCGGCGGCGAGCAGCTGATGGTTCGAGGCGGTTCCGAAGTTGACGAGGACTCCGCTGGCGATCCCGGCGAACTGTCCGGCATCGGCCTCATGGTCGAGCATCGCCGGAGAGGCGCCGATGGCCAGGAGCACGTTGGCGCTGAACTGCTGCACAACGGTGTTCGTGATGCACTGGATTAGTGGATTGCTTGCGCGCAGACGCGCATTCGCAGAACGCAGGTCGAAGTCAACCATGACGATCCCTTCGCTAGTATGGCCCAGATCAGGTTCGATGGGTGTTCTCTCAGCCTCGGTGTCCTCCGTGCGCAGCGTCTTGGTGCGAACGGATCCTCATGAGGCACCCCATGTCATTGGCTCCGACTGTATCAGCCCCGTCGGACACGGGCGACTCCATACTCTGCTTGGATGCTCAGCACCGACCGCTCGACTTAACGTCGCTGTATCAAGCTATGCATTGCGCGCTCGATGCTAAGGCGAGCGGTCGGCAGAGGAAGCTTCACGCCTCACTACCCGCGCCCGACGTACCTCTGGCCGCGGCGGCTGAGCGCATCGATGACGACTGCGGTGAGCAGCACGAGTGCGGTGATGATCTGCTGCGCATCGGAATTGAAGCCGATGAGGTAGAGACCGTTGTTGATCGCGCCGACGACCAGAGCACCGAGCACGGCTGCCCAGGCGGTTCCGCGACCGCCGAACAGCGAGGTGCCGCCGATGACGGCTGCAGCGATCGCATTGAGCAGGTCCTGCGTGCTCACCAGCGTCGATCCCGCATTCGTCGTCACTCCGGTCTTGATGAAGCCGAACAGTGCGGCCAACACTCCGGCGGCCATGAACACGCTGATGCGGACCCAGGTCACGCGGATGCCGGCGCGCCGGGCGGCTTCGACCTTGCCGCCGACGGCGTAGATGGAACGACCGTAGCGGGTCTTGCGCAGCACGAGGTCGATGATGATCGCAATGACGATCATGAGGAAGAACGGCATCGCCAGACCGAAGTCCTGATTGACGAGGATGAGGAATCCGAACACGATCGCGGCCAGCAGCACGATCCGCACGATCACGGAGGTCCAGCTCGGAGCGCTGAGGCCTTCGCGGTGGCGACGCATCTTCGAATAGATGATGCCGCCGCCGAAGCCGATGATCGCGACGGCTCCGAAGATATAGGCCCAGATCGCCGGGAAGTAGAAGCTCGCGAAGTCGAAGGCGAAGGTGTCCGACATCGACAGGTTCTTCTGCGTGCCAAGAGTCGTCAGAGTCAGACCGGTGAATGCGAGCAGACCGGCCAAGGTGACGACGAACGCCGGGATGCCGACGACGGCGAAGAACCAGCCCTGAATCGCACCGACGACCAGGCCGAGCAGCAGCATGATGATCAGTGCCAAGGCCGGCGGCACACCTTGCCTCACCACCAGAACTCCGAGCAGCGAGGCGGCCAAACCGCCCAATTGCGCCAGAGACAGATCGATCTCGCCGAGGAGCAGGATGAGGTTGATGCCGAGAGCCAGGATCGCGAGGAACGCGACCTGAGTAGAGAGGTTGACGAGGTTGGCCGGAGAAATGAAGTTCGAGTCGGCCGACTGGAACACGATGACGATGACGATGAGAGCGAGAATGACCGGGAACGACCCCAGCTGCCCCTCTTTGACCCGGCGGAGGAAGGTGCCGATCACACCTTCGGACGAGATCCGCTCATCGGTGATGAAGGAATTGCGGGTCATCGACGCTCACCCCTCCGTGCGGCGCGTTTGGTCACGACATTGTCGCTGGCGCCGGTGATCGCGGCGACCAGCACATCGGTGCGCTCGTCACCAGGGAAATCACCGGCATCCTTGCCCAGCCGCAGCACGTGCACCCGGTCGCATACGGCCTGCACATCGGCCATATTGTGGCTGACGAGCAGCACGCCGAGATCGCGTTCCTTGAGCCGTTCGATGAGGTTGAGCACCTCGGCCGTCTGGGCGACGCCGAGTGCCGCCGTCGGTTCATCGAGCATGACCAGAGATGGTTCGCCGAGGAGGGACCGGGCGATCGCGACCGTCTGACGTTGACCGCCGGACAGGGCAGCGATCGGTACGCGCACGCTCGGGATCTTTGCCGAGAGGCTGCGCAGCAGCTCCCAGGATTTGGCTTCCATCGTCACTTCGTCGAGGACGCCGCCGCGGGTCTTCTCATGTCCAAGGAACAGGTTGGCCACCACGTCGAGGTTCTCGCACAGGGACAGATCCTGGAACACTGTGGCCACTCCGGCTTTCTGTGCATCCTTCGGGGAGGAGAATCTCTGCGCCGTCCCGTTCATGATAAGGTCGCCGTCATCGGCGGCGTGGACTCCGGCGATGACCTTGATCAGGGTCGATTTTCCGGCGCCGTTGTCGCCGACGAGGCCGACGACTTCGCCGCGACCGACGCTGAGATGGATATCGGTCAAGGCTTGGACTGCGCCGAACCGTTTGTTGATTCCGCGCAGTTCGAGCACCGGCTCGCTGTCGCTGCCCGGCGTCCGCGTCGCCTCAGTTGCCGGGTCGGGTGTCTCTGGTGTCATCTGTTCCTACTTGTCGCAGTCGTTGACCCCGGCAGCCGGCGACCGGTGGCGGTCGCCGGCTCCAGGTCGGTCACGTCAGATTGTGAACGCGCACGCGCTCACTTGACGCCGGCATCGGCACAGAGCTTCTCCACCTTGCCGGTGCAGATGTCCTCGGCCTTGATCTGGTCACCGACGATGTCTTTGATGGTGTCGGTGGTGACGACCTTGGCTTCGACGAAGTCCGTGGGGGTGTCCTTGTAGGTCGTCCCTGCATCGACGTCCTCGCCTGCGGCCAGAGCCACGGCGGCCTTGGCTGCGAACTCGGCCTGTGGTGGGATCGACTTGTAGATCGTGGCGTACTGGTCACCCTTGAGAATGTTCTGCAGTCCATCCACTTCGGCGTCCTGACCGGTCACGACGGGTTCGACCTTGGCTTTCTTCGTTGCGGCGATGACGCCGCCGGCGGTGCCGTCGTTGGCAGAGTAGATCGCGATCGGCTTCTCACCCTTCCCCTGCAGCTGACCTTCGACCCACTGGCGGGCGTCGTCGGGGTTCCAGTCGAGGGTGTCGTGGCTGGCGGCGATGTCCACGCCTGCGCCCTTGAGGGTCTCTTCCGCGCCGGCCTTGAAGTCCGCGGCGTTCGGGTCCTTCGGATCACCATTGACCATCCAGACAGGTCCCGACTTCGGGTCGACTCCGGCTTCCTTGAGTCCGTCGAGGACGGCCTGGCCCTGCAGGTTGCCGATCTTCTTGTTGTCGAACGAGGTGTAGTAGTCAGCGCCTTCGAAGAAGCGGTCGTAGGCGATGACCGGGATCTTCTTGGCTTCGGCCTTCGACAGCGCGGATGAGACTGCGGAAGCGTCGACGGGGTCGAGGACGATGGCGTCGACGCCTTCGGTCACGGCCGCTTCAACCTGTTGCTGCTGCTGAGTCGCGTCCTGATTGGCGTTGCGGTATTCGACCTTCGCGTCTGGGTTGGCTTCTTTGAGGTACTTCTCGAAGTTCGGTTTGTCGAGTGACTCGTACCGGGTGGTCTTCGACTCGGGCAGCAGCAGCGCGATGGTGACGTCCCCGTCGCCGCCGGATCCGCTGTCGGCCTCGTCGTTTCCCTGGCCCTTCTGATTGCCGCAGCCGCTGAGTGCAAGAGCACCGATCGCGACGGAGGCACCGAGGAGCGCCAGCTTCTTGTGGGACTTAAGGTTGTGCCTCATTGTGAACCTTTCAATCTTTCTGACAACGTTGTCAGGCTGTTGAATATGATTCGCCGAACGTCGCCTGCTGTCAACTGTTTCGTCAAAAAATCTTCAGCGGGTGTCCGGCGGCTCTTCGCCGCTGCCACGAGCGATGACGCACAGTGCATTGTCGAAATCGGGCACGCCGTCGTCGACTCGATCGCGCCGGTTCGCCTCCCCCGCGATCGAGCCATCCCCCTCGCCGAGGCGGTCCCCGCCTTCCCCAGCATCGCTGGGTTCGACACCGACCCGGAGTCGTCGGACCGCCTCGGCGGCGAGGGATTCGACGTTGCGATCGACGACGGTGACGTCGAGGAGTTCGGCCGTGGGGAAATCGTCGATGCCGACCAGGGCCGGCCATTCGCCGAGGCGGCGGCAGGCGTCGATGGCACCTTGGGTCACCGTGGCGGACAGGGTGATCAGGGCTCCGGGTGCGCTGCGCGAGCCGAGCCAGGCGGCGACGACGTTCTTCGCGCTGGCTTCGTCGTGGGCGTCCTCGCGCATATAGGCGCGCCAGCCGACGCCGGTGCGACCGGCGATGGCGTCTTGGATTCCCTGCAGTCGGCGGGTGGTGATGAGGCTGGGTGAATGATCGCCGATGACGCCGAGCGCCATGTGCCCGTGAGCGAGCAGCTGTTCGGCCGCGAGGCGTCCCGCTTCGCGGTCATCACCTGCGACGATGCTGATTCCTGGGCCTTCGACGGCCGGGTCGAGGGACACGATTCGAGTGCCCGGCGCCGAGGCGGCCCGTGCGTAGGTCTCGGCCGCCTCGGGGTGTGCGCGGATGACGATGATCCCGGTCAGATCGTTGGCGAGGCATTCGTCGAGGAAGGCTTCCTCCCGGTCCGGGTCGTCACCGACCACGGTCACCACCGGGCGCAGGTCGAGGGTTGCGAGCTCGACTTCCACTGCGGCGAAAGCACGGGCTTGGAGGGCATCACCGGCGTCGGAGAGGACGACGCCGATATAGGGTGAGCGGCCTCCGGCGCGCAAGCGTCGGGCCGTGGGGTTGAGGCGGAATCCGAGTTCTTCGGCGGCAGCTTCGACCTTCTCCGCCGTCGAGGCGGCAACGTGCTTTTCGCCGTTGAGGACGCGGGAGGCGGTTTTGATGCTCACGCCGGCACGCGCAGCGACCGTGGCCAGGGTCGGCCGATCGTTCTGCTTCGCCATGCGCACACCTTTGAGTCTGAGAACCGGTTCGTGAATCTGCGCATCGACGCACAGGCAACCGTTGGAATGATCCTAACCGCTCGCGCGGCGGACTCAGTTGTGCTGGCCTGTTACCGTCCGGTTGAAGTCCAGGGCGGTCTCGACCCAGAATGCCAACGGTTCATCATCACGGAGGGCGGCTGCGCTCACGTTGATCCATCCGGGCCCCATGTCCCGACCGGTTCCCATCTCAGCCTGGGCAGCTTCGGGTCGTCTGAGGAGCTCATCGTGACGGTCGGGATCGATGTGCGCGAGCAAATCGCCCGTTTTACCAGCACTGACGATCATCTTCTCGTTGACCATGATCGCGAGGCCTCCGAACATCGAGACCTCTCGAACCACGGGCTCTTCGGCAATGAGCGCACGGATTCGTTCCATGAGTGAAGTCTGCTCGGGAGTCATATCAGTGGTCTCCGGTCGGCTCTGCAGCAGCAGTTCTTGATGCGATGAGTTTAGCGATGATCATCCCCAAAGCAACCAGGACGGAGGCCGTCGACAGCAGTCCCAGCAGCGGAAGTCCGAACATCACAGTAATGATCCCAAGGTACTCCGCGGCCCCGGAGCTCGGAACCGACCAGGACGCCACAGCTGTTGCCAGTCCAACGATGACGGCAAGGCCGCCGAATGTCTTCACAGCAATGTTTGCTGTCTGAGTTCGGGGCAGTGCCGCGATGATGAGCGTGCTGGCGATCAGCACGAAAGCCGCGCACATCGAATCGTATGGTCGGACGGTTCCGGCCTCGAAATCGGAGCTGTCGAACAGAACATAGGCAGCATAGACGGCACCGCACGAGGCGAGGGCCGCACTCAGTCTGAGCATCATCGTCACCTTCTTGAATGCGCATGAAGTACCGTACGAAAGGACTGTCTAAATGGACTGACCGACTCCGCAGTTGACCGTCAGAATCGGGCTGTTCCTCTGGTTACTCTAAGCGCGTTCTCCCTGTTTCCAGAGATGCGAACTGCAACGATCAGGTCTCAATACTCATCGCCGAGGCGGGACCCCTTTCCGGAGTCCCGCCTCGGCGAGTGGCGTGTTCCGCTGCGTCGATTCACCGACAGCACAGCGCAGCGGCGAGCGCACGCACTGGCTCAGTCCTCCTTCACTGAGCGCTCGAGTTACCGTCGCTGTATCACGTTATGCGGTATGCGGCGAGCGGTCGCCGCTGAGGCGAGCGGTCGGCGTGGCCCCCTATGGCTCAGCGCGCCACCGGGTTGGGCATGGTGCCCGCGTAGAGCAGTGATTCGGCTTGGTTTCCAATGTCGACCATCTGCTTCGTGTTCTTCAGCTGCAGCCGGTTGAGGCACGAATGAGCGAAGTGGTCGGCACGCAGATCGACGTCGCCACTGACACCCCGCGCAGCATCCGGGTGCTCCGCTTCGTAGTCGTCGAGGGTCTCGGCGACGATCGCCCAGAACCTCTCGGCCGGCAGCAGTCCATCGGCGTCGAGGATGCCGGACAGGTGCCGCAGGACCCCGTCGAACATATCGGTGAACACAGACAGGGCCTTCTCCTCTCCCGACACCACGGCGCGAATGCGTTCGACGTCGGCGGGCAGTTCGCGGTGGCCGAGCACGGCGACCTCCTCACCGATGTCCTTCATGAACGCCCCTGTCACCGTGTGCTCATCGAGGACGAGGACGAGGTTCTCTCCGTGCGGCATGAACACGAGGTCGTGGGCCAGCAGTGCATGGACGAGTGGTTTCAGGT
This sequence comes from Brevibacterium permense, assembly GCF_013280495.1. Taxonomy (GTDB): domain Bacteria; phylum Actinomycetota; class Actinomycetes; order Actinomycetales; family Brevibacteriaceae; genus Brevibacterium; species Brevibacterium permense. The sequence continues at coordinate 433,437 of NZ_JABSSX010000001.1, read as the reverse complement.
ACGCCCGCAGGTAGCTGCGCAGCCATGCCGCGGCACTCAGACCCGATGCGCTGATGAGCTCGCCGGCCAGCGACACCCCCTGGTGATCCCGGTGCAGCAGGGCGGCCATGGTGATGAGCTTCTGACCTGGTTCGATCTGCTCGACAGGGTTCTCCCGCCACAGGGCAGCCAGCATCTTCCGGTGTGGGTTCGTCTCCTTCGTCTGGTGGTAGACGTCCCCCGTGTAGCCGAGCGTCGCACGCTCCCGCAGCACTCGGAATCCCGCCTCGGCGAAGGTGTCATCGGAAGAGATGAGGTTTGCGACCCAGTCGTTGATGGCCGGGGTGTCACGCATGTACTTCGGCGACAGCCCGCGCAGGAATCCCATGTTCTGCACGGCGAGCGCGACTTTCACATACGGAGCTCCGGCCCGCGAATGGTTGAAGAACGTGCGCAGGGACTGCTGCGCCTGGTGCTTATCGAGTCCCTCCCCGAGCGGCAGCAGATCACCTCGGGCGATGTCCGCGGCAAAGGTGATCGCCAGACGGTGGTCGGCCTGCCAGGGATGGATCGGCATGAGATGGAAGTCCGCCGGGTCCTGTCCCGCCGCCCGGATCCGGGAGCCGAAGCGGTCCCGTTCGGCTTCGCTGAGCGCCTCACCGAGGTGGCTCTCCTCGTCGAGTCCAACGCCCAAGGAGAGATGGCTGAGATCGCGCCTCACCGCCACCCATTCGATGCGATTGAGTTTCCCGTTCTCCGGTGCCCACGTGCGGAAGTCGCTGAGGCCGAAGCCGATGCGGCCGTTGTTCGCGAGGAACCCGGGGTGACCTTCGGTCATGGCCGCCTCGGTGGTCTGGAAGTCCGCATCGGCGAGGGTACGTGAATCCGGCCTGCGTCCGGCGCGGGCGTCTTCGAGCTTGTACGCGGCCCCGGCCAGGGTCGACGCGAGTTCCTCGAGGTATGTGGAGATCAGGTCCTCCGGGATGGAGAGTTCGTCTTGGAGTTCGACGACGAGTTCCTGTGCGTCGAGCGGCACCTCGGTACCGTCGCGCCACCGAGTGATGCTCGCTTCATCGATCACCCAGTGTTCGAGCGGCAGCACACACGCGGCGAATGTGTACCGGCTGGAGCCGTCGATGCTCAGTTCCCAGGTCCGGCCCTCGCCATTCGCCGAGGCGGCTCCCCCGAACGGATGTGCACTGCCGTTCGCTGCAGCTGCTTCACCCTCACCGAGGCTCACCGGTGCAATGAGTCGTTCGTGGGCGAATTCGGACAGGGCTTTGGCGACGAGGTGGCGCTGCGCGACGGCGAACGCATCGGAGTTGAGATGGGCGTATGGCGCCGGCGGCGTTGCTGCTCTCCGGCTCATTCGTGATTCCGTCAGCTTCTGGTCGCCAGCCGATTCCTCGGTCTCAGCGACGAGAGTCGGTCGCGCGTGATCCGAGTTGATGGGCGTCGGTCCCAGGCCTCCGGCGCCGACGAACGGGGCCAGTGCGCTGGACTCGAAATCCGCGCGGGTGCATACGCTCACGAGCGCGCGTTTCTCGATCTCGCCCATCATGATGGTCGCCTCGGTGATGGGGGTGAAACCGGCAGCTCGGTTCTTCTCGATGATCGCGTCGTTCCTGGCATCGGGTTCGACGATGACACGCTCGGCACCGCGTCCTCCCTGGTCAACAGGCTTCAGGCAGAAGTCGATGACCTCCGCCATGATGCGGTCGGTGAGGCCGTGCACGGCCGGTCCTGCCGGCGGTGCGACCAACAGGTGCATCCCGATGTCCGCAGACCCGGTGGCCAGGACGTTCTGCGGGATGAGGCTGCCCGGAGTGTAGGTCTCGACGTAGAAGCAGTCGTTGTCGTCGACGGAGCCGACCCAACCGGCGTCGTCCGCGGAGTCGCGAATGCCTTCGAAGTAGGCCCGGACCTCGTTCTGGTCGAGGTCGGTCATCATCCAATAGTGAGCACGCGGGTGGGTCAGCCACTCGTGGATCCGGGCGGTGTCCCGGTCGACGTCGAGCGGACGGATGGTCACCGTCGCCGAGGCGGCCGTGAGCTTCACGTCCGAACTGCGGTCCGTGCGCGTACAGGTGGCGTTCGCACCAACCGCAGAATCGGTCGGGTCGGTTTCGTCCGCCTCGGTGGTGGTGAGGCTGGTGATGAGTTCGGTGGTCATGCGTGTGACATCTCCTTGGAGTCGTCGAGTGCGAAGGCGGCATCGGGCACGGCATCGGATTCGTCGGCCTGCACCCCGAAGGTCTGGAAGGCGATGGTCCGTTCGATCGGATAGGGTTCCCGGCCGGTCACTGCGGCCAGCACCACCGAGGCCCGCCACGGGCCGAAGCCGAGGTCGGGGGCGGTCACGCCGTGGGTGTGCTCTTCGCCGTTGAGGACGTGGATGGTCCCCTCGTCGTTGATCGTGTAGTGGCGACTGACGTCGAGGCGGCCTCGAGAATCCAGGCGCATGTCGTCGCCGAGGGGCGCCAGGAAATCCGGGACCTGCGATTTGTATCCGGTGGCGGCGACCACGGACCCGGATCGCCGAGTAAATGTCTTGTCCAGTGCCGTGTTGCGGAAGCCGAGCAGGTATTCGCCGCTGATCGGATCAATGTCGGCGCTCTCGAGTTCGGCTTCGGAGACGAGGTTCGTCAGCAGCTGCCGCCCGCCGCGGCTGAGTCGGTAGAGAGTATCGTGGATGTCGTCGACAAGGTCGGCGGAGATGCCCTTGTACAGCGTGCGCTGTTCCCGGCCGACGCGTTCGCGCAGCTCATCGGGCAACGCTCGGAAGTGGTCGGTGTACTCCGGGGAGGTCATCTCAAGGGTGAGCTTCGTGTACTCCATCGGGAAGAACCGCGGCGAGCGGGTCACCCAGTCCAGGCGCACTCCGCGGTCTTCGGCGTCGTCGACGAGGTCACGGTAGATCTCGGCGGCGGACTGGCCGCTGCCGATGATCGTGATCGCCCCCGAGTCGAGCAGCGCTTCCCGGTTCTCGAGATAGTCGGCGGCGTGGATGAGTGGGCCGGCGGCGGGCGAGTCGGCGGCTCCGTCCGGGCCGGCGGAGGGCGAGTCGGCGGCGTGGATGAGTGGGCCGGCAGCGGGCGAGTCGGCGGCACCGTCCGGGCCGGCGGCTCCTCCTCCGAGCCCCTGCAGCGCAGGTGGCAGCACCGGCTGCGTTCCCACCCCGAGGACGAGATGCCGAGCGCGGTAGGTCTCGGTCGTCAGGATCGAACCGGAGTCATCGGCCACCTCGGCGAGAGCGGTGTACACACCGTCGTCCCTGGTCACGGACACGACGCGACGGTTCCATCGCAGCGTCTCCAGCTGAGCGGCGACCCACCGGCAGTATTCGTCGAATTCAGCGCGCAGGGGGTAGAACGATTCGCGGATGTAGAACGGGTAGAGCCGCTTGCGCTCCTTGAGGAAGTTGAGGAACGAGTACGGCGAAGTGGGGTCGGCCATGGTGACGAGGTCGGCCAGGAACGGCACCTGGATGGTCGAGCCTTCGATCATCATGCCCGGGTGCCAGCGGAATTCGGGGCGCTGGTCGAGGAAGATCGCGTCGACGTCGTCGAGCGGTTCCGACAGCGCGGCCAGTCCGAGTCCGAAGGGTCCGATGCCGACGCCGAGGATGTCGTGGATGGGCGTGGAATCTGCGCTCATGCTGCGCCTCCTTCTGTCGCTGCGTCCTCGAGGTCCCGGCCGGCGAGGATGCCGTGTCCGGTGGCTCGGACGAGGTCGAGCACGGCGGTGACGTCGTCGATGCGGGTGTCGGGGTTGAGCAGGGTGAGTTTGAGCCACGGCGTGCCGTCGATGACGGTGCGGGCGATGGCGGCGCGGCCGGAGCGGAAGAGGACTCGACGGATGAGCGGGACGAGTTCGTCGCAGGTGGCCTGGTCCGCGGTCGCCGGGGTGAATCGGAAGAGCACCGTGGACAGGTCCGAGGCGCCGAGCACTTCGAAGTCCGCCTGGTCCTCGAGCAGCGCCCGGACGTCGGTCGCGAGGTCGCAGACGGTGTCGAGCATCGATCCGATCTCGCCTGCCCCGCGGGCGCGCAGCGTCGTCCAGAGCTTGAGCGCGTCGAAGCGGCGGGTGGTCTGCAGGGACTTGTCGACCTGGTTCGGTTCGGCGTCGGCTTCTTGCGCTTCGGCTTCGGGATTGAGGTAGTCGTGGTGGTGGATCGTCGGCGCGAACAGGCTCGCGTCCCTGATGAGCAGGGCCGATGAGGACACGGGCTGGAAGAACGTCTTATGGAAGTCGATGGTCACCGAGGTGGCCCTGGAGATCCCGTCGAGCAGGTGGGCTCGTTGTGGGGCCCAGAGCAGCCCGCCGCCGTATGCGGCGTCGACGTGCAGCCACACGTTCGCCGATTCGCAGACATCGGCGATGGTCTCGAGCGGGTCGATGACACCGAGGTCGGTGGTTCCGGCGGTGGCGACGACGGCCATGGGGATCTGGTCGTTCGCCTTGATCGCGAGGAGGCTGGCATTGAGTGCTTCGACATCCATGCGGCCGGACTGGTCGGTCGGGACGGCCGCGACCGCCTCGGCGTCGAGGCCGAGGAGGAACGCAGCGCGGGACACGGAGAAGTGGGCCTGGTCGGTGGCGAGGATCCGCAGCCGCGACAGCAGGTCGCGGCGGTTGGGCGCGCCCAGGCCAGGGCCGCCTCGGCGGGATTCGGCGTCAACGGTCTCAACGTGTCCCGCCGCCTCGGCGAGGACGTTTTCGCGGGCGAGGAACAGTGCCTGGAGATTCGACTGGGTGCCTCCGGAGGTGAAGATTCCACCGCCGCCGGCGAAGCCGAGGTGCCCGCAGGTCCAGTCGATGAGTCGGCGTTCCATGAGGGTGGCGACCTCGGACTGGTCGTAGGTGTCGACCGAGGTGTTGATGGCGGCGAGCATCGCTTCGGCGGCGACGGCGGGCACGGCGACGGGGCAGTTGAGGTGGGCGACGTAGCTGGGGTGGTGGAACCACACGGCATTGTCGGCGTAGAGGGCGTCGACTTCGCGCAGGGCCTCGGAGTTGCCGACGCCTGCGGTGTCGAGGTCGACAGCGTCGACGGCGGCCTGCAGTCCGGAGCGATCCTTTGCCGAGGCGGCCCGCTCAGTTGTGCGGAACCGATCGCCGAGGATGTCGACGACGTCGTGCATGAGCGATGTGTACGCGTCTGCGCTGTGAGCGCCGAGGAGGGCATCGGTGTGGGGGATTTCGGGGGTTTGAAGGGGTGCTGCGGTGGGTGTCGCTTCGGTGTCGTAGAGCAGAGAAGTCGTCACTGTGAGGTTTCCTCCTTCGATGATGCGCACCGCGAAGCGCGGCTCGCATTAGGGAAACCTACCCTAAGTTCTTTTGTTTCCGAAGAGCCTCCGGGTGGATTTGTTGACTACGGAAGTAGACTCCTCACCAAGGACGATGCCGCCGCTTCCCAGCGTTCACACGGCAAGGCGACCGTTCGCACTACGGGTGCATCGGCCGGAAAATGATCGAGTGGCATTCGTCACATCGGGGTCCGTCATCCAGCATCGTGAGACCAAGGGCGCCCCGGTGACCGCGGATTGTTGGGTCGATCCACGGTGGTTTCAGACCGCAGAACACCGTGGATCGACCCAACAATTTGCTCAGGCACTGCACAGTCACAGCTTCCCGTCGAACAGCCAGGAATTCGCCCCGCGCCTTCAGCCGACCGCACACGCAAGAAGCCGCAGCCTCCGCGCAAACGCGGAAGCTGCGGCTTCTCACTGACCAGAGGCATCGCAGCCAGAGGTGCCTGCCTACGTCACTTCACGACGTAGTTCGGGGCCTCGACGGTCATCTGGATATCGTGTGGGTGGCTTTCCTTCAGCCCTGCCGTGGTCAGGCGGACGAATTTGCCCTTGGCCTTGAGCTCGCCGACGGTGCGTGCGCCGACGTAGAACATCGTCTGGCGCAGGCCTCCGGTGAGCTGGTGGGCGACCTGCTTGAGGTGACCGCGGTAAGCGACTCGGCCTTCGATGCCCTCGGGGATGAGGTCGGTATCGGTGGCGATATCGGCTTGGAAGTAGCGGTCCTTCGAATACGACTTGCCCTTGCGCGGAGCCATCGCGCCGAGCGAACCCATGCCGCGGTAGGCCTTGTACTGCTTGCCGTTGACGAAGATGAGGTCGCCCGGCGACTCGTTGCATCCGGCCAGCAGCGAGCCGAGCATGACGGTATCGGCGCCGGCGACGAGGGCCTTGCCGATGTCACCGGAGTACTGGAGACCGCCGTCGGCGATGACCGGCACCCCGGCGGCCTGAGCGGCCTGTGCAGCAAGGTGGACGGCAGTGACCTGCGGGACGCCGACACCGGCGACGACGCGGGTGGTGCAGATCGATCCGGGTCCAACGCCGACCTTGACGGCGTCGACTCCGGCCTCGACGAGCGCCTGCGCGCCTTCCTTCGTGGCGACGTTTCCGCCGATGATCTGCACGGCGGAGAACGCGGGGTCCGACTTGATCTTCTTGATCATGTCGGTGACTCCGCGAGCGTGGCCGTTGGCGGTGTCGACGACGAGAACGTCGGCGCCCGCCTCGGCGAGCATTCCTGCGCGCTCATAGGCGTCGCCGTAGAATCCGACGGCGGCACCGACTCGCAGGCGACCTTCGTCGTCCTTGGTGGCCAGCGGGTATTCCTCGGTCTTGACGAAGTCCTTGACGGTGATGAGGCCCTGGATGACGTTGTTGTCGTCGACGAGGGGCAGCTTCTCGACCTTGTGTTCGGCGAGCAGCTCGAAGGCCTTCTCAGCGGCCACACCGACGGGCGCGGTGACCAGCGGCATCCTCGTCATCGTCTCGGCGACGGTGCGTGTGGGGAATTCGCTGCGGGTGACGAAGCGCAGGTCGCGGTTGGTCACGATGCCGACGAGCACATTGTTCTCATCGACGACGGGCAGTCCGGAGATGCGGTACTTGCCGCAGATCTCATCGAGTTCTTCCAGAGTCTTGTCCGGGGTGATCGTCAGCGGGTCGTTGATCATGCCCGATTCGGAGCGTTTGACGTAGTCGACCTGCTTCGCCTGATCCTCGGCGGAGAGATTGCGGTGGATGATGCCGAGGCCGCCGATGCGGGCCATGGCGATCGCCATCCGCGATTCGGTCACGGTGTCCATCGCCGCGGAGACGAGCGGGATGTTGAGCTCGATCTCCTTGGTCAGCCGGGAGGCGGTGGAGGCTTCAGAAGGGATGACATCGGTGTCGCCTGGCAGGAGGAGGACATCGTCATACGTGAGTCCCGTCAGCGAGAACGGATCGTTTGCGGCCTGTGATTCCTGCTCAGGGTTACCCATGAAGACAGCCTTTCGACGCGAAGATACGGTGGCTCAATGCTATCGGAGCGAGAGAGTCGACCGCTATGGGTTCAAGCACCGAGCACTGTGAGACTGGCTACACAGGAAATGCTGTCGGATTCGCCCTAGCGCCCCTCCCCCACTGACCGTGCGAGGTCGAGGGTCGAAGCTTCGGAGTCGTCGAGGTGGATTCGCAGCAGTCCTTCGGCTCCCTGCCGGTCCCCGGATTTCATCTTCTCGAGGATGTCCCGATGCGGGTTCGCCCAGTGCGAGTGGTACTTCCCGGGTTCGGGCGAGCGCGAGAACGTCGTCGACAGCCGGGCCATGAGATTGAGGTAGAACTCGTCGAGAAGCGGTGAACCGAGGAGGCCGACGATCGCACGGTGGAACGACGCCGAGTGTTCCTGCGCGTCGGCCCAGGTTTCGTTCTTCGGTGCGGTTTCGGCCCGGACCACGGAGGCTTCGACGGCGGCCATCGCCTCGTCGGTGGCGTCCTGCGATTCCTGGACGGCGCGGATCTCGAAGACCCGGCGCGCGCGGTAGAGGTCCTTGAGTTCGTCGATGCCGAAGGTGGAGACGAAGAAGCCCCGGTTGGGCTCCTGAGTGAGCAGCCCGGCGTGGCGCAGCAGGCTCAGCGATTCGCGGGCGGTGTTGCGCGAAACGTTGAATTCTTTGGCCAGGGCACCATCGCGGACCGGGCTTCCTGCCGGGTATTCGCCGTCGGTGATGCGGGTGCGGACAAGGGCGACGATGGCCTCTGATGTGCATCCGGGGGCGTGTGGACTCATAACACCAGGCTACCGGGTTTCGCCTGAATCGGAGCTGACCGCGGCGGGATCGAGCTCGAGTGCGCTTTCGAATCGCCGGCTCAACCCCGTCAGCGGATCATCGAATGCGATCTCAGCGGCCAACAGCTGCAGCGGTGACGTGAAGTCGTAGGGGTCCGGGGCGAGGTCGACCGGATAGACCGGATCGCCGAGGATGGGCAGCCCGAGCGCGTTCATGTGCACCCGCAGCTGGTGCGTCTTGCCCGTGACCGGGCTCAACTCGTATTCGGCAATCGCATCCAGTCGCCGAGGCGGTGCTCCGTTTCCGTCCCCCGCCCGTTCGGGCGGGGCACTGGCAGTTCCCCGTCGCCGAGGTGGCGGCGAGGTATCCGTGTCACCTCGCGATGGCTCGCCGTCCGGTGGGGTGATGGTTCGAAGCAGTCGGATCCGACTGACCGCATTCGGCTCCCCTGCGACTTCGTGCACCTGGCGTCCGCCGACGGGTTTGACCAGGCGCGATTCGCGGACGAGTGGGAATTCGAGCTCCGGCGGCGGGGCCGGCGCCAGGGCGCGGTAGGTTTTGCTGACTCGTCGGTCTTGGAACAGGCGCTGGTAACGGCCGCGTGTCTCGGGCCGTTTCGACAGGACCAGCAGTCCGGCGGTGATCCGGTCGAGGCGGTGGATGGCGACGAGGTCGGGCTGGCCGAGGTCGACGCGCAGACGCGTGACGACGCATTCGCGGACGAACTGTCCGTTCGGGGTACTGGCGAGGAAATGAGGTTTGTCGACGACGAGGAGGTCCTCGTCCTCGAAGACGATCCCGACCTCAAACGGGATTCGCTCTTCTGGTGGGACCGGACGGTGGAAGAAGTAGAACCCACCGGGAATGACCGGGTCGTCCCAGGTCACCGGGAGCCCCGCCTCGTCGCGCATGTCCCCATCTGTCAGCAGCGCCTGTCGGGAATCGGGGGCCGCCTCGGGGAATTCGGATTCGAGCCAGGCCCCGATCGAGTCGGGAACGGGCAGGTTATTCTTCGCATGGGTGGCCTTGCCGCCGGGGGCGCGCAGCGCGGTCGCCGAGATTCCTTCTCGGGGCGGGAGCGGACTGCGGGGCATGGGGCCAAGTCTATGCGGTGCCGTCGTCGTCCCAGTCTTTGCGGTGCCGTCTTCTCGTCCGGGGCGCGGAAGCATTGGCACGGAACCGCACGAAGTCTGCCGCATACCGCAGATCGGCCGCGGTTTCCGCAAAACTCCGAGACACCTTCGAGCTCCCGACGACTGAGCACATATGGTGGGACACATGGACCGCATCGAACTCACGCAGGATGTCCTCTGCGAGAAGGTCGTCACTCCGATCGTTCTCGCGATGTTCGCCGATCACGAGTGGGACAGCATCGCGATGCTCCGCGATACCGAAGACGAGCGTCGACTCTTCGCGCGGATCGTCGTCGCCGGGGAGGCCATTGAAGTCCTCCTCGACTACCCCGGCAACGATGAGAGCCTCTACGACATGCAGGAGCGCCTGGTCGCGGAGTTCCGGTCGTTCATCGAAACTTCTGAGTTCGGTGCGCGACGCGCCCCGGAATGGGAAACCGATCCATTCGCCCTCGAGCACAAACCTGCTGTCGTCTCTCGCACTCCGCGACCGGATTTCGACGGACCGCCGGACTGCGTTCAGCGTCGCCTGCGCAACCGCGGCCGGGTCATGCGCGTCGACCGCCGCCGGTGCGTCTCCGCTCACCGCCGCGACTGAGCTCCTGCCTCGACGCCTGCGGGCGTTTCAGTTTCACCCGCGCTTGAGTCCCGCACCCTCTGCAGCCCAGTTCGCGTTGAATAGCCCATGTTAGAAACTGTGCTATTCAACTCAAACTGGGCTGTTCGCCGATGTTACCGCCGACTCTCACGCCCGGGCGACGAGGAAGTCGACGTCGACTCCGTCCGGCAGGGCGCCGTATTCGCGGCCCCGGTCGGCACCGAGTCGGGCCGCGGCAAAACTGGCCGCCACCTCGTCCGGGGCGGATTCGAACAGGATCGCCGCCTGCATGAGCAGCGCCATCTTCTCCACGAGAGCTCGGCCTCCGGCCTGCAGCGACGCCTGTGCTGCCGCATCCCCGGAGCCCAGATCCTGCGCCGCGTCCTGCAATGACCGGGCCAGCGACTCGTAAGCCGCGTCGAAATCAGCGTGTTTGCCCAAACCGGTCTCGAGGAAGCCGAGGAACGTCTTCGCACTGCGCGGCTCGCGAGCCAAGGCGCGCAGCACGTCGAGGACAATGACGTTGCCTGAGCCTTCCCACACCGCCATCACCGGCTGCTCCCGGTAGCGGCGGGCCAACGGGAAGGACTCTGTGTAGCCGTTGCCGCCGAGGCATTCGAGCGACTCGTAGGCATGCTCGGGGCCGCGTTTACAGATCCAATACTTGCCGACGGCCGTCGCCAGGCGGCGGAAGTCGGCCGCCTCGGCGCTGTCGTCATCATAGGCCGCGGCTAGGTGCAGCGCGGTGAAGGTGGCTGCCTCCGCCTCCAGTTGGAGGTCGGCGATGACGGCGCGCATGAGCGGCTGGTCGATGAGCTTGGCGCCGAAGGCCGCGCGCCCACGGGCGTGCCAGACCGCCTCGGCGACGCACTGGCGCATCCCCGCCGTCGAACCGAGGACGCAGTCGAGTCGAGTCTGGGCCACCATTTCGATGATCGTGCGCACCCCCTTGCCGGCCTGCCCGAGCAGCCACCCCTGGGTGGCGTCGAACTCGACTTCAGACGAGGCGTTGGATCTGTTCCCCAGCTTGTCCTTGAGCCGCTGGATGCGCACCGAGTTGAGGCCACCGCCGGGCAGCACACGGGGCACGACGAAGCAGCTCGGCCCCTCATCGAGTTGGGCGATGACGAGGAATGCGTCCGACTGCGGAGCCGAACAGAACCACTTGTGGCCGGTGATGAGGTAGTGGTCGCCGGACGGGACCGCAGTGGTGGTGTTCGCCCGGATGTCCGATCCGCCCTGTTTCTCCGTCATGGCCATACCGAACGTCGCTGCGGACTTCGTCGCCGGGTCGACCCTCCGCGGATCGTACCCGGCTGCGGTGGCACGCGGCACCCAGAAATCGGCGAGAGCGGAGTCGACGCGCAGGGACGGCACGACCGCGTGCGTCATCGACACGGGGCAGGCATGGCCGGGTTCGATCTGGGAGAAGAGCATGAACCGCGCGGCACGCTCGACGTTGGCTCCCGGCCCGGGATGAGTCCAGGCATACGAGTGCGCCTCCGCGTCGAGTGCATCGCCGATGATCCGGTGGTAAGCCGGGTGGAATTCGATCTCGTCGACGCGATTGCCCCAGTCGTCGTGGGTCCGCAGCACCGGCCCGTGAACGTTGACCAAGCGTGCGTCGTTGATGAAATCGGCGCTGCCGACGAGCGCCCCGATGCGCTCGAGCTCATCGTGCGAGGCACCCGGCGAATAGTGGGCGAGCGCGTCTTTCAGGGCCGTATTCAGCGAGAACTCGTTGATATCTCGCCGAGGCGGCGCTTGGTTGAACACGGTATGCGTCGTCCGTGGGGTGGAGGGTTCCGACGTGGGTTCTGCGGAACGTGTGACTGCAGTGTTCGCGGTGGTGTCGGGCGTGGTGGTCATGTTTCTCCTAGAGCGGATCGGGTGAACGTGGTCAGTGCCCTGATGAGAGTCTCGATCTCCGTCGGGCTCGGATTCGGGGCCGCCGGGTCGAGGATGTCGACGAGGTTCTCTCCGACGCTTCCGACGATCGAACGGGCGACCACCTCGGCGGGGATCTGCGTGCCGCCCACCCGGTCCAGGGCTGCCCCGATGGCGGCGGCATATCCGCGGCGCAGCCGCAGTCGCTCACTCTGAACCGGTTCGGGAACCTCTTCGAGCAGCAGCGCGTGGGCGAGCCGGCGACCGGCCACAGCACGGCGGACGAAGACTTCGACAGTCGATTCGGCGATCTGCGAGGCCGTGGCCGCCTCGGCGACGGTACCGGCGATGACCTCCAGCTCGTGGCCTGCCGCCTGCGCGAAGACCAGCCGCAGCAGCTCGTCTCGGCTGCTGAAGTACGTGTAGATCGACCCGGCACTGCAATCGGCCTCGACGGCAACCGCGGCCACACTCGCCGAGGCGAATCCTCCGCGGGCAATGACATGGCGAGTGGCGCGTTCGATGCCGGCCCGACGCGCCTCGGCATTGGCCCGAGTGCGCTGGGTTGCGCGATACGCCATCCTCACCTCGGATCGTCGAAGGGCTCGCTTCCACAAAGAAATGAATCGTGGTTCAATTGTTTTCAGTATGACACTCGTCACAAGGAGAAGCAATGAAGCTCGGAACCATGCTCGACACCACCGTCCTGCGGAACCCCGACAAGGAGGCCCTGGCCTATGAGGATCAGCGCTTCACCTACGTCGAGCTGCGCCACCGGGCGCTCAAGGCGGCGCAGGTGCTCAGCGACAACGGAATCCGGCCCGGCGACGCCGTGGGCATCATGACGGTGAATGTCCCGGGGTTCGTCTTCGCAGCTTTCGGCGCGTGGTACCTCGGTGCGACCGTCGTACCGGTCAATCACAAGTTCCAGCCCCCAGAGGTCAAGTACACGATCGAGCATTCGGGAGCGAAGCTCGGCATCGTCAGCACCGAGCTCGCCGAAGTCGCGCGGGCCGGGGCACCGGACATCACCTGGCTGGAGACAGAACCCAGCGCCCCGGGCAGCTTCGATGTCCAGCTCGATGCCGCGACCGAGGCCGACCCCGGGGACTTCACCGATGAACAGGTCGCGCAGATCCTCTACACCTCCGGCACGACGAGCTCACCGAAGGGATGCGTGCATTCGCACCGCAATATCTTCCAAGTCGGCACTCTCATCAACCTCAACATGGATTACCGCGACGACGACCGGTACCTCATCTGCATGCCGATCTGGCATTCGGCGCCGCTGAATATCGCTCTCATCCCGACGATCCAGATGGGTGGAACGGTCGTCCTCCAGCGGGCTTATCACCCGGTGGAGTCGATGCAGGTCATCGCGGCGGAACAGATCACGACGTTCTTCGGACCCACTGTCGCCTATGTGGCGCCGATCATGACCGCGAAGAAGCTCGGCTTCGATTTCTCCGACTATGACTTCTCGTCCATTCGCCGGTGGAACTACGGCGGCGCTCCGATCGACCGTTCGACGGCGGCCATGCTCGTCGAGGCCTACGGGACGAACCAGTTCTACAACCTCTTCGGCATGTCCGAGATGGGGCCGACCGGATGTCTTCTCGGACCTGAGGACCAGCTCCGCAAGGCCGGGTCCGTCGGCAGGCATGCCATGGTCGGCAACGCCATGCGCGTGGTCACGGCCGACGGTGCCGAGGCAGGTCCCGGGGAGACCGGCGAGATCTGGTTTGCCGGTGACACCCGGATGCGCGAATACCTCGGCAATCCCCAAGCCACCGAGGCGGCCTTCGAGGGCGAGTGGTACAAGACCGGTGATCTCGCCCGGCTCGACGAGGACGGGTATCTCTATATCGTCGACCGCTCGAAGGACGTCATCATCGTCGGCGGCGAGAATGTATTCTCCCTTGAGGTCGAGGAGGCTATCATCACCCACGAACGGGTCGCCGACGTCGCGGTGGTGGCGAAGCCGGATCCGCAGTGGGGCGAGCAGGTCGTCGCCTTCATCACGACCACCGATGGTGAGGACTTCGGTGTCGAAGAGCTGCGCGACCACCTGGCCGACAAGCTCGCCCGCTACAAGCTGCCGCGCGAAGTACTGACCGTCGATGAACTGCCGCGCAACCCCTCAGGCAAGCTGCTCAAGCACAAGCTGCGCAGCGAGGTGGCTGCCGGCTGAGCGGCACCCCTCCGGCCCCGCCTCGGCGAGGCGATCCGCCAGGTTACGGAGCCATCCCGCGACCCGCCCCTCACACAGCTTCGAGCGCCTCGACGGGGCTGATCGAGGTGGCCGCGCGGGCGGGTTCGCGGCTGGCGATGAACACGGCGATGAGGGTGCCGACGATGACTGCGATGACGACCGTCCACGGCACGCTCGGCCCGAAGAGGCCGAGCAGGGGCGAGAGCAGGGTCAGTGCGCCGACCCAGCCGAAGCCGATGCCCAGCGGGACGGCGACCGCGCAGGCGGTCAGGCTCAGCTGCAGGCCTTCGGCCGTGATCATGCGACGCACGCGCTTCGGGGTCTGGCCGAGCGCCATGAGCAGCCCGATCTCCTGAGTGCGCTGACGCACGGAGAGCATGAGGGTGTTCGCGACGCCGATGACGGCGATGATCACGGAGAAGAGGATGAGGGCCAACGCGAACAGCATCGACTTGTCGATGACGGTGGCCAGCGCGTCCTCGAGGCCGCCCCACCCTTCCTCGCCGAGCGACCTGGCATACCGCAGCAGCTGATCGCGGAAGGTCGTCATGGCGGTGGCGAACATGACGATGAGCGTGATGCCGATGACGAGTCCGATGACCGTGCGTGCGTTCCGGGTGGGATGGCGGGCGATCGTCGATGCGGCCAATCGGGACACCGCGGTGCGCCCGCACAGCCAGCCCATCGCCGCCTGCAGGGGCGGCAGTATCCACGGGTGGCCGATGATGACGCCGATGAATGTCAGGCTCGAGCCGAATGCGGTGAGCACCACGCTGATCACGCTGATCCGATGATCGGCGGCCCCGATCACGGAATTGACGAGGAACGTCAGCCCCATGGACAGCAGAATCAGCGAGGCGGTGAGTCCGCCGAGTGAGGCCCGGGCATCCTCGGGCCGGAGCTCCACCGCCTGCGAGGTCGCCTCGATCGGTGAGATCCCGGTGATGCGGCGCGCACCCAGGTACGCCGAAGCCCAAGTCACGATGATTGTGGCGAGCGCGGGAACGGCCATGGTCGGGGTGAGGAGGGCGACCTCCTCGGTGATGGCGCTGCCCAGATAATTCTGGGCCGCTTTCGCCAGCCCGGTCGACGCCGCGAAGGCGAGCACCGCCGCAGGGACGGAGATGATCAGGCCCTCCACCGAGGCGGCCCTGCGCAGTC
This sequence comes from Brevibacterium permense, assembly GCF_013280495.1. GTDB lineage: Bacteria > Actinomycetota > Actinomycetes > Actinomycetales > Brevibacteriaceae > Brevibacterium > Brevibacterium permense. Next base: position 418,384 of record NZ_JABSSX010000001.1, on the reverse strand, counting down.
GTTTCGACGACGCCCCGATGAGGCGCAGCAGAGCCAACTGGCGGCTCCGACCGGCGATGATGATCGAGAACGTGTTCGCAATGACGATCGTGGAGACGAAGAGAGCGATGAGGAAGAAGGTGACACCGATCATCGACAGGAAGTTCTGCGCGGTCTCGGACTCGGCGATGATCTTCTCAGACGACAGCCACGCGGTCAGTATCGCGATGCCCTGCATGATCGCGGTGCCGAAGAGGGCGGCGATGAAGACGACGAGGACGCTGGGGAAGAACTGCCGCGGGTTGGTTCGGATTTCGCGCAGCGGGTTCATCGGCTCACCGCGGATTCGGCGCGTTCGTCGATGTCGAGCATGGTCGAGGCGATCGCTTCGGCGGTGATGGTGTCGTTCAGTTCCGTCACGGGGATGCCGTCGGCGATGAAGATCACGCGGTCGGCGTGGGCGGCGACGGTCGGGTCGTGGGTGACGAGCACGATGGATTGGCCGAAGTCGCGGACGGCCTCGACCATGATCGCCATGACTTCGCGACCGGACTTCGCATCGAGGTTGCCGGTCGGTTCGTCGGCGAAAAGGATATCGGGGCGAGTTGCGAGCGCCCGGGCGATGGCGGTGCGCTGCTGCTGGCCGCCGGAGAGCTCGTTGGGTCGGTGTTTGAGGCGGTCTTCCAGCCCCAGGCGGTGGACGACCGTGGAGATCCAGGCGCGTTCGTCGGCATTGGGCCGACGGTCGTCGAGTTCGAAGGGCAGGCGGATGTTCTCTTTGACGGTGAGCGTGGGCACGAGGTTGAACGCTTGGAAGACGAAACCGATCCGGCGGCGGCGCAGGGCGGTGAGGTCGTCGTCGCGCAGCTTCGTGATCTCCTGTTCGCCGAGGTGGACTGAGCCCGAGGTGGGACGATCGAGTCCGGCGAGGACGTGCATGAGTGTTGACTTCCCCGAGCCCGAAGGCCCCATCACCGCGGTCAGTTCGGCCGGTGCGATGTCGAGGCTGACCCCGCTGAGAGCCGTGACCGCGGCCCCTTTCGGATCGAAGACCTTCGAAACGTCGCAGAGTCGGGCGATGGGCATCGTCGGGCCGGTGGTCATAGATTCCTCATGCGTCGGTGCAAGCTGTCATTTCCAGACTAACGAGGATCAGCGCTCGGAAACATGAAAAGCGACTGGCCAGTAGGTGTGAGCGAGCTGTGTACAGCGGGTGCTCTGGCCGCACGGCTTCTCTTGTGGTCCACTTGGGAGATGACGAATCCAGCTCTCCACCTATCGAGGTCCACCGACGCCTCCCCCGCCGAAGTGGCCGCCTTCGCCGGCGATCCCGCGAACCTTCCGGCCTGGGCCGCGGGACTGAGCAATGGAATCCGCGAGGCGGGCGGCCGCTGGATTACCGACTCTCTGACGGGTGAGGTCGAAGTCCGCTTCGGCCCGCACACGGATCTGGGCATCCTCGATCACGACGTGATCTTCCCCGACGGCACGATCGTGCACACCCCCTGCGGGCGCTGGCCAATGATGCCGGCACCGAGGTGGTCTTCACTCTGCTCCGTCTGCCCGGTGTCACCGACGCCGAGTTCAACCGGGACGCCGACATGATTCGTGCCGACCTCGCCCGACTGCGCACCCAGCTCGTGAGCGACCGCGCCTGAACAGACCGGCTACGCATAGCCCCACGTCCGAGCGCGTCCTAGACGACAAAAAGTGCGCAACCTCGACTAGGTCAGTGGCATCAGGTTTTTTCTACACCCGTCTCTGAAATGACCAGGTTCTTCGGTGTGCATTCCAGAGCAGGGTGTGCCGAACTTGGAGTTCTGAACGCCCAAGGCGCGCTCAGCCCTGCCGGCGGAGCTGCGCCGGCGCCACCTCGTTGCGGCGCTGCGCCGACTCGATGAAGTGCTTGCCGACAGTTTTCGTGCCGCGTCGGACCTGTCGCTTGAGCTTCCGCTGCCAGCCGCGTATCTTTCTGGCCGCCTTCACCGCGAGCATGCTGTCCTGCCGCTCGTGCCTGGCGTTGCTGATTTCCAGGGCCGCAGCTGCGTCTTTTGCCTGCTTTCGCGCCATAGCCAACTGGCGGTCGCGTTTGGCCAGCAGCAAACCGAATTCTTCAATTGCTGAAAGCCGCGCACGATTACCGGCGGGAGCGGAGTCAAACGGGTTGTCCACCTCGTCGGCATGGAAGAATCCCGGCGCCGGCACTGATGAAACGTTCGGTTTCTCACCGGAACCATCACCGACGGTGTGCGCGACAACGAAGTCCCACCATTCCTTGTGCTCCGCGCGACGGTGAGTCGCACTGTCCCGCAGCGCTGAAACGAGGGTGTCCCGGTTCTGAGCCACACCGATTCCGGTCGCCACAATATCGTCGACCGACTCGACGGGGAGGACGAATTGCTCCATCCCGACATTCTCGGCGGCCCCGCGCATCCGGATAGATGAGTAGAGATTGGGCACGAGAGAAATGAAAGGCACCGCGGCTGCGCCGGCGAAAATCCCAGCGTGATAGCGAGTGCCGATGACGAACTCTGCACTTTCAGTCAATGCGATGAGTTCGCGGGCGGTGAGCATCCTCGTGGATGTGACGGTCTCCCGTCCGACCTCGGCTGCGATCTGCTCGTTGGTCAGCTGGTCTCTGGTCGGTGTCGCCGGAGGCAGCCCGCCGCCGTGAGGAACCAAGAGGATGTTCAATCCGGTTTCGTCGGCGAGGCGGCGGGTGATCTCGACGAGATGGGCGTGATAGGCCCCGTCGGAGAGCACTGGAGACGATGCCTTCTCAGCGAAGCTGGCCAGGATGAACCGTTCCCTCGTCAGATCCTCGACAGCGTCACGGTTGACATCGTGTGCTTCGAGCGAAAACGCGTCGTCGACCTGTCGGCGCACAACTGCGCGTTTGCCGCCGACTTGTTTCGCGAACGTTGTCGTATAGCTTTCCCTGCTGCCGACGAATTCGGCATCAGCCAGGAACTCATAGACGAGCTTACGGTCCTCGTCATAGATCAGTGGGCCCAGAGTCTGGCTTGTCAGAGCGTAGGGCTTCCCCAGCGCTTTTGCGATCCGCCCAAGGGTCACACGTTCATAGATATGGTGAGCGAACATCGAATTGAGGTTTCCGCCTCCTGCGATGAGAACAGCATCAGAAGCACGGACAGTGTCGATCACTTTCAAGGCCGGGTCGTTTGCTCTGAGAGCGCTTTGAGTCCCGTTGCTCTCTACATGTTCAAGGATCTTCTCCATGCGGACGACATTCGGCTCACGGTCCCGCTTGAATCCGATCCGGGAAACAGCATCGACTCCGTACATCTCGGCGGCGTGTTGAGGTTCACCAGCAATGAGAGTGATGGAGATGTCCGTACGGGCACGGAGCGCATCGATAGCCAGTTCGGTCATGGCTTCATCGCCGAGGTGGTAGAACCGACTCCAACCGACGTCGCCGATCATCGTTATGCGTTTCATGTCTCCCTTGGATCTGATGACAGGTCCCGTGCCGGAAACCTTCGCGACACACTAGTCTCGACGAGCTTCCGGAACGTGAATGTGGCAAGACGGGCGGGTGAACACACATCTGGTCGGAAGACTGCCTCGGTGAGCACGGACAGCCAAGAACCGTGCAGGTAGGAGAACAGGGCACGGCCGCCTCGGTGACGGTGAATGCGACAGTGGCCCGGAACGTGATGTTCCGGGCCACTGTCGTGGTCAGAGATGAGTCAGTCCGAGCGGATGGCTCAGTCCTCGTCCTCGTCTTCCTTCTTCTCGACGACCAGGGTCTCGGTGGTGAGAACCAGGGCGGCGATCGAAGCGGCGTTGCGCAGCGCCGAGCGTGTGACCTTGACGGGGTCGATGATTCCGGCGCCGATGAGGTCGCCGTATTCGTCGATGGCGGCGTTGTAGCCCTGGCCGGACTCGAGGTCCTGGACCTTGGCGACGACGACGTAGCCGTCCTGGCCCGCGTTGGCGGCGATCCAGCGCAGCGGCTGGACGACTCCGCGCTTGACGATCTCGGCACCGGTGAGCGCGTCACCGGACAGTCCGAGGTCGTTGCCGTCGAGGACCTTCGCAGCGTGGATCAGAGCCGATCCACCGCCGGCGACGACGCCCTCTTCGATGGCGGCTCGAGTAGCGGACACGGCGTCTTCGACGCGGTGCTTGCGCTCCTTGAGCTCCACCTCGGTGGCGGCGCCGACCTTGATGACGGCGACTCCGCCGGAGAGCTTGGCCAAGCGCTCCTGCAGCTTCTCGCGGTCCCATTCGGAATCGGTGTTCTCGACCTCGGCGCGGATCTGAGCGACACGACCGGCAACAGCATCGTCGGCACCGGCACCATCGATGATGGTGGTGTTGTCCTTGGTGACGGTGATGGTGCGGGCGTTGCCGAGCTCTTCCAGCGTGACCTGGTCGAGCTTCATGCCCATGTCCGGGGTCACGACCTGGCCACCGGTGAGGACGGCGAGATCCTCGAGGATGGCCTTGCGACGGTCACCGAAGCCGGGAGCCTTGACAGCGGCGACGTTGATGATTCCGCGCAGCTTGTTGACGACCAGGGTCGACAGAGCTTCACCCTCGATGTCCTCGGCGATGATGAACAGCGGCTTGCCTGCCTGCTGCACCTTCTCGAGGACGGGCAGGAGCTCCTGGATGTTGGAGATCTTGCCCTGGTTGATGAGGATGAGAGCGTCGGAGAGCACAGCCTCCTGGCGATCGGCATCGGTCACGAAGTGCGGCGACAGGAAGCCCTTGTCGAACTGCATTCCTTCGGTGACCTCGAGTTCGACGGACGCGGCCTGCGACTCGTCGATCGTGATGACGCCGTCCTTGCCCACCTTGTCGAACGCATCGGCGATGAGCTTGCCGATCTCAGGCGACTGAGCCGACAGACCGGCGACGTGTGCGATCTCCGAGGAGTCGGCGACGTCGCGGGCGATCGTGCCCAGCTGCTGCGAGACGGCCTCGACGGCGGTCTCGATGCCGCGCTTGAGCTGTCCGGGTGCGGCACCTGCGGCAACGTTGCGCAGTCCTTCGTTGACGAAGGCCTGAGCGAGAACGGTCGCGGTGGTGGTTCCGTCACCGGCGATGTCGTTGGTCTTGGTGGCGACTTCCTTGGCCAGCTGTGCGCCGAGGTTCTCGTACGGGTCGTCGACCTCGACCTCACGGGCGATGGTCACACCGTCGTTCGTGATCGTGGGAGCGCCCCACTTCTTGTCGAGCACGACGTTGCGGCCCTTAGGTCCCAGCGTCACCTTGACGGTGTCGGCCAGGGTGTTGACGCCCTTTTCGAGCGCACGACGGGCTTCGTCGTTGAATTCCAATGATTTAGGCATTCGTCCTCCTGTCAGTGAAGTAGTTGTTCAGGGGATTCAGCCGATGACGGCGAGCACGTCGCGAGCCGAGAGCACGAGGAACTCTTCGCCTGCGTACTTGACTTCAGTGCCTCCGTACTTGGAGTAGATGACCTTGTCGCCGACGGCGACGTCGACCGGCACGCGGTTTCCGTTGTCAGCAACGCGGCCCGGGCCCACTGCGACAACTTCGCCTTCCTGAGGCTTTTCCTTGGCGGTTTCGGGAATGACCAGACCACTGGCGGTAGTCTGTTCTGCTTCGACCTGACGGATGACAATCCGATCTTCGAGTGGCTTGATGGAGACCGACATATCGGGCCCTCTCCCTTCGCTGGGTTCTATTTCATCGAGTCAGACGGCGGCTGCTGCCATGAACCTCTCGTCGTCGCGGGTGCCGAGCGATTCGACCGTCTCATGAAACTGGCACTCAATGAGTGCTAGTGCTAATTCTGACTCTAGAACGCTCTTAGCACTCGGTCAACTTGAGTGCCAGCAATTCGTCATGCTCTGGGCGAAAGTTCAGATTGGGCCCCGCGCGGAGGTGGAGCCGGTGCCGAAAAGCGTGGGCCCCGAGGATCTCTCCTCGGGGCCCACGCTCCTTGCTGACCGCCTCAGCTCAGTTGTCGATATCTGTTGTCAATGGCGGCCAGAGTTCTTTGCCTTTGCAGACGCTCAGTCGGTTGCCGCGAACCTGATCTCAGATCAGGCGCAGGCCCACTGTCCCCAGCCGGCTGCGGCCTGGAGCTTCTTGGCACGCTCGAACTGCTCCCGCGGGCTGGCGTCAACCGGGTTGCCGCTGCCGCCCATGGACTGCCAGGTCTGGAGCTTGAACTGGAACAGACCGAAGTGTGCGTTGTTCGACTTGTTGACCGCACGGGGGTTGAATTCCGACTCGCACTTGGCGACCTGGTACCACTTGGACCCGGGGCCACCGAGCATCGCCTTGATCTCAGCGGTGCTCATGTCGCCGCCGCCGGAACCGGATCCGCCGCCGGTGCTCGAGTCACCGGAGTCACCCGAACCGGAATCGCCGGAATCACCCGAACCGGAATCGCCGGAATCACCCGAGTCGGAGCCTCCGGTGTCCGCCGGTTCTTCCTTCTTCTTGGTGCCCTGAATGACGACCTTGGCCTTGGGTTCGGAGACGATTTTCTCGTCCTTCTTCTCCTTCTTGACCTCTTCGCCGTTGATCGTCTTGACCTTGTAGGTGACCTGCTTCTCGCCGTCCTTGCCTTCGGTCTCGACCTTGGTCTCACCCTCGTAGAGGGAGTCGGACTTCTTGGTCTCGACCTCGGCCTTGATGGCCTGCTTGTCCTTGACGGTGTCGTTCTTCACGCGGTTGACGGTCAGCACCTGGCCGTCGGAGACCTCGGCGGACATCGGTACGGACAGGAAGTCGTCTTTGTCGAGCTTGACGCCCGTGTCCTTGAGAGCTTCCTTGGCGGTGCCCACAGCGGCCGAGACCTTATGGTCCTTGCCGTCGGCGACCACGGTGAGATCCTTCGACGTGGTCACGTCGATGTCATTGCCCTTGTCCTTCAAACGCTGGCTGGCCTTCGCGTTGAGGTCGGCGCCCTTCGCGTCGACACCCAGGTCGGCCAGAGCCTGACCCACGGTGTTCGCGTTGGTCCATTCGTTCGTCTCTTTGCCATCGACGGACAGCGCAACCTTCTTCGCCGTGTTGACGGTGATCGTCATGTCACGGTCGACCTTGGTGCCCACACCCGGCTTGACCTGGTCGCGCTTATCGACATCGATTTCATGGCTGTCGAGGATGTCCCCGACCGTTCCACCGAAGGTTCGGATCTCTTCGGCCTGTCCGTTGACCTCTAAGGTCACGGGCTTGTTCATGGTCACAACCGCGCCCGTGCCACCGACGAGTCCGGTGATCACGACCGCCTGTGCAGCGATCTGAACCTTGCGGTTCTTCAGAAAATCAATCACAAAAATATCCCTGAGCAGAGTTTATCGACCTGTTCACTGTAACCGATTCGTTACACGGTTCGCAAAATATCACGGAAATGTAACGGTGTGAGTTTCCTGAGGGCGTGTCTGACCTGGAGTTCCCCGTGTTTCCAGGGCATTCCCGCTCGTGATATCTCCCCGCCGAGGCGGCGCTGCGTCCCGTTATCTCGCTCACAGAACGAAGGGCTGGGCCCGGCTCAGTCCCAGCTGCCGAGGGCCCGCTCCGCGTTGTTCCACACGGCCGCGCACAGATCCTCTTCGCTCATCCCACGCACCTCGGCGAGTTTCCGCGCCGTGATCGCCGTGAGGTAAGGACCTCCCGGCTTCCCGCGATGCGGGTGAGGGGTGAGGAAGGGTGCGTCGGTCTCCGTCAGCAGGAGCTCCAGTGGAGCGGCAGCCGCGGCCCGCCGCAGCTCGTCGGCGTTTTTGAACGTGAGGTTGCCGGCGAAGGACATGTAATAGCCTTCGGCCGCACATTCGCGGGCCATCGCCTCGTCGCCGGAGTAGCAGTGGAAGATCGTGACCTCGGGAGCGCCTTCCTCCTTGAGGATGCGCAGCACATCGGCGTGTGCCTCCCGATCGTGTATCTGCAGTGCACGTCCGGTGCGCTTGGCGATCTCGATATGAGCTCGGAAGGAGCGCTGCTGTTCGGCAACTCCCTCTTCTGCCGTGCGGAAGTAGTCGAGGCCGGTCTCCCCCACCACGCGCATGCGCTCATGCGAGCTCACGAGCGATTCGATCTCGGTGAGAGCATCGCCGAGCAGGCCGCGCTCGGCCAGCCTCGGAGCTTCGTTCGGGTGGAGGGCGGCCCCGCCGATCATCCATGTCCGCCCTCCGGAAGGAGGAGGCGGCACGGTGCGTGCAGCTGCTTCGCCGGCTACGAGCGATGATGCCGCATCGCTGATCGGATCGATCCCGGAAATACCTGAGTACTGGGATGCGACGAGCGCGGTCGTCCACCGGGCGGCCGGAAGGTCGCAGCCGATCTGGACGATGCGACGGACCCCCGCCTCGGCGGCGGTGTCATGGAAGAAATCCAGCGACGGGAACTCTTCGTCCGCGTCCGGGGTCACCTCGGGTTCGGGTTCACCAGACCCCAGCGGCAGCCGCACACCCGTGCAGATGTCGAGGTGGGTGTGGGTGTCGACGATGGGGTGAGGCAGCGGTTCGGGCACCGGTGGATAGGTTCCGGCGGCGCGTGAGGCCATTATTCGGTCTCCTCCACGAACTTCGGGAACACGGGTTCGGGCTTCGGCAGGGGCGTGCCCGGTTCGAGCGGGAACCCGACGGCCGCGAACGACCGGGGATCCGCCTCGGCGGCGGCGATGCCATCGGCAGCGGCCTCGACGACATTCGGCGCCAAGGCGGCCGACGCGTAGGCGGCACCAGCGGCGACGCCGATGGCCGCACTCGCGGATACAGCTCCCATCGCCTCGGCGCCGGACCCGGAATCGACGGCGGTCGGCAGGACCTTCGCACCGGCCTCACCGGCGCCGGCGGGCACACCGAGGAGGTCGAGGATCTTGCCCGCAGATTCGGGCATGACCGGCTGGATGAGGATGGAGATGATGCGCACGACCTCGATCGTCACCCACAGCACGGTGGCCATGCGATCGGGATCGGTCTTCTTCAGCTTCCACGGCTCCTGCGCGGAGAAGTAGCGGTTGGCCTCGGACAGCACCTTCCAGCAGGCTTCGACGTAGAGGTGGAGGGCCTGGGTGTCGACGTGGCGCCGGGCGGTGTCGGGCACGGCGCGGGCGAGGGCGAGGAGTTTCTCGTCCGCCTCGGTGAGCTCGCCCGGCTGCGGGACCTGGGCGTCGCAGTTCTTCTGGATCATCGACAGCGAGCGCTGGGCGAGGTTGCCGTATTCGTTGGCGAGGTCGGAGTTCTTCCGAGTGATGATCGAGTCCTTCGTGTACGAGCCGTCGTGGCCGTAGGAGAACTCACGGAAGAGGAAGAAGCGCAGAGTGTCCAGGCCGAAGGCGTCGACGAGGTCGAGTGGGTCGACGACGTTGCCGACGGACTTCGACATCTTCTCTCCGGAGTTGAAGAGGAAGCCGTGGGCGTGAACGCGCTTGGGCAGTTCGATACCGGCACTCATGAGGAATGCGGGCCAGTAGACCGAGTGGAAGCGGATGATGTCCTTGCCGATGATATGGACGTCCGCGGGCCACCACTTCGCGAACTTCTCCTCGTCGTCGGGGTAACCGGCGGCGGTGATGTAGTTCGTCAGAGCGTCGATCCACACGTACATCACGTGCTTGTCGTTGCCGGGCACCGGCACACCCCAGTCGAAGGTCGTGCGGGAGACCGAGAGGTCCTTGAGCCCGGAGGCGACGAACGAGGCGATCTCGTTGCGGCGGGAGTCAGGGCCGATGAACTCGGGGTGGTTCTTGTACAGCTCGAGCAGCTTGTCCTGGTACTTCGAGAGGCGGAAGAAGTAGGACTCCTCTTCCGTCCAAGTCACCTCGGTGCGGGTCTCCTTGGACAGGCGCACGCCGTCGACGACCTCGGTCTCGTCGTCGGTGTAGAAGGCCTCATCGCGCACGGAGTACCAGCCGGAGTACGTGTCGAGGTAGATGTCGCCGGCCTCTTCGAGCTTGCGCCAGATGGCCTGCGAGGCTGCGTAGTGGTCTTCGTCGGTGGTGCGGATGAACCGGTCGAAGGTCGAGCCGAGGGCGAGTTGGGTGTCGCGGAAGTTCTTCGCGTTGTCGTCAGCGAGTTCTTTGGGGGTGATGCCGAGCTTGTTCGCCGCCTGCAGCATCTTCAGTCCGTGCTCGTCCGTGCCGGTGCAGAAGAAGACCTCGTGATTGTCCAGTCGCTTGAACCGGGCGATCGTGTCGGCCGCAATGTACTCATAGGCATGCCCGATGTGAATGGCCCCGTTGGGGTAGGCAATCGCTGTCGTCAAGTAGTAACCCATAGGGAACTCAGTCTAAGGGACGCGGCGCGGCAGGCGCGCATGGGCTGGTGAGGGTGGACTTGCCGAGGATTCGTGAATAGCCCAATTTGCGGTGAGTAGCCCACGTTTGAAGATGGGCTGCTCACCTCGGACTGGGCTGAAACAGTTCGCACCTGGACACCAGCTCACAGAACCAGCGGTTTCCCACATCGACGACGTAGTTCAGGTGCCTGAAAGAAGAGCTTCTGTCCGAAGGTCTTCGGGTCCAGAACTTCATTGAATTTGAAGCGCACGATCTTATAGCCCATCGCCAGCAGACGATTGTGCTGTCGGCTCTCCTTGTTCATGACGTCGAAGCCGCCATCAACGTACTTCTGAGTCCCATCGACGTAGAGTGCGACTCTATCGTCACGGAACAGGAAGTCGAGTCTCGTGAGAAGTCGGCTGCCATCGGCAATATTCACCTGCTGCACGAAGTCGTGCAGACCCAGAAGATGCAGATTGAAGGCGGCTCTGCTCTCCGCATAGCTTTCGGACAACGGTGATGCGAGTGAGACCAGTCTCGCGGCCACCTTTGCGCCCCGCGCCAGGCGATCAATGGGCGCTGCGAACAGAGCTGCGACTGCACCCGGAACCTCGTCCAGCAGATGTGCCGGATACCCGAGCCTGAAGATCAGATCCTCGTCGTCGCCGAGAAGATGCCATCTGACCACCTGCTCCATCGCGGCAAACGCCGCAGCGCAGCCGAGTTCGGCCCGCAGATCCAAGGCAGTTCGAGCCGGAGTAGTGACGCGAAGACCTTCCACCTCGGAGACGTCTTCAACTGCGATTGTTCTGCGTCGCCTGATCAGCTCGGGTGATTTGGTGCTTGATACGGGGTGGAACACCGATACTGGTTCGTCCGGCTCATCGAACATACCGATTCTGTGCAGCCGGGCCGCCGAAATCCCGAACACGATGTCTCCTGCGCGGTAGTGGGGATAGTGGAGGACCTGCAGACGCTTCAGATTCGCCTCGTATCTGCGTTGCTGGGACCGCTCCTTGTCGCGTCCTTCCTCGTGATACGTCATCCAAGCCGAGTCCGTGGCGAAGGGAGCGAGGTATCGGTGAGCACGGACTTCACAACGTCTGACGACCATATAGACTCCACGAGAGAGCTTCCGCAGACAGCAGCCTAAAGTGTTGCGGATGTCTGCCGTTGAGGCTCCAGCATTGCGAAGGTCCGTGAAATACACGACGTTGTTCTTCATGCCGGCACACTGCCGAAATCTACTTTGATTCAGCAATGCTCGATCCTGTGGCTGTGGAATCAACTCCGGGGTCCACACGGCGACAGCGCCTCAGTAAGGAGTCAATCAACAGGCCTCAGCGCTCGAGTCGAGTCGTCGACCGGCTTCGGCAGATCGTGCCTTTCGCACCAGGCTCGTTTGAGGAGTAGCTCAACCGCGCTGATGGCCCAGGTTGAGGTGAGTAGCCCACTTTCTGCCTTGGGCTATCCACCCGAAACTGGGCTGCCGGCTATCCACAGCCAGTTGCGCACGAGTCGTGTCACTCGCGGTGGAGCCAGGCCTCGTAGACGTCGCGCTTCGACAGGCCGAACTTCTTCGCCACCTGCCCGGCCGCATCCTTGGCACGTACGCCGGAGTCGACCAGTGCGCTGACCTCGCCGAGGTGGTCCTCCGGAGCCGTTTCGACCTCGGTGGCGCCGGCGAGCACGAGGGTCAGCTCCCCGCGCAGTCCTTCGGCGGCCCGATCGCGCAGTGAACCGACGGTTCCGCGCAGGGTCTCCTCGTAGGTCTTCGTCAGCTCGCGGCTGATGGCCATCGGACGGTCGACGCCGATGATCTCGGCGAAGTCGTCCATCGCATCGGCGATGCGGTGCGGGCTTTCGAAGAAGACCATCGTCCGCTTCTCCGCTTTGAGTTCGGTCAGCAGGGTCTTGCGCTGCCCGGACTTGCGCGGCAGGAACCCCTCGAAGCTGAACCGATCGCTCGGCAGCCCGGAGACCGCAAGTGCCATGAGCACCGCGGACGGCCCCGGTGTCGAGGTGATCGGAAGTCCCGCCTCGGCGCAGGCCTTGACCACGCGGTAGCCGGGGTCGGAGACGGCGGGCATTCCGGCGTCCGAGAGCAGAACAACGGTCTCACCGGCGTCGATGATGTCGACGAGTTCGGGGGCACGGTGGCCCTCGTTGTGGTCGAAGACGCTGATGACCCGCTTCGTATGTGTGAGGTCGAGCCGCTGCGCCAGCGACAGGAACCGGCGCGTGTCCTCGGCGGCGATGACATCGGCAGTTTCGATGGCCTCCCGCATCCGCGGGCTCGCATCGCCGAGGTTGCCGATCGGAGTTCCGACCAGGATCAGTCGACCGCCGGTGAGGTTCGGACCCGAACTCAGTCCCGCGTCATCGGCCCGGTCGATGTCGCCGGAGGGGGCCGCCTCGGTGGGGTGGTCGTCGGCTCCGTGGCCGGCCGCCTCGGTGGGGTTGTCGTCGGCTCCGTGGCCGGCCGCCTCGGCGAGGCCCTCGTCTGAGCCTGGATCCACGTCCGTGGTGAACTCAGAGTTCGGATTCAAGCAATCCTCGATCACGAAGCGCTTTCAGCCGCGAAGAGCACGGCGAACATCCCGACGTAGAGAAGGATCATGAAGACCCAGAAGAGGATCCAGAGGATGGTTCCGATGTAGCCGACCCAGAGGGCAGCGATCGCCATGCCGTCGCCGCGCTCACCGCGTTCGCGGATCTGCTTGCGGGCAATGTGGCCCATGATGATGCCGGCGATGCCGCCGATGAAGACGGACGAGATGACGCCGAAGATCGAGGCGCACATGCCGACAATGGCCAGCACGTTGGTCGGTGGCAGCTGCTGGTACACGTAGCCGGGTCCGCCCGCGTACTGCGCATTGGCAGCGTAGGCGCTGTTCTGACTGTACGACTGGGCACCGTACGAGCCGCCCGCGTTCGACTGGGGCTGCTGGTAGTACATGTCCGGGTTGTCCCAGTTGTTCTGGCTGCTCATAGCGAAGTCTCCTTGTGGTTGCCTTCAACGGTACAGAGTCGTCGGTGGCGGCAAAAGGCGGGGCGGTTACAGGTCAATCACAGTTGAAGATGCGGGACCGTGGGGTGGGATGCCGGGTCTGCCTAGCCGCGGCAACGCGGCATCAGCTGACGGTGCCTCCTCCAGCGGTGATCGCCGCGCCGATCATGAGGGCGATGACGCCGAAGTAGAGCAGCCAGAACGCGACCCAGAAGAGCACGCTCAGATAGCTCAACCACAGCCCGGCGACGGCCATTCCGTTGCCGCGTTCTCCGCGGGCCTTGATCTGCGAACGGGCGATGTGGCCGAAGATGATGCCGACGAAGCCGAGGAAGAAGAACGATGAGATGAACGAGATGAGGCCGAGCACCAGCGCGACGATCGACGAGGAATTCGTCGGCGCCACCTGCTGGTAGACGACGACCGATGCTCGGTTTCCGTACGTCACGGGAGCCTGGACCAGGGCCGGAGAGTGGGCCGGAGTATGAACCGGCGCGGGCGTGTGGGCTGCGACGGGGGCGTGGACCGGACCGTTCGATCCGGTGTAGGTGTTCCCGAGGGGCAGTACGCGAGTGTTCATGTCCGTTCCGTTCCGCTGGCTGTCGTTGATCGTCAGGGCTGTTCCGGGCCGTCCTCGACGGTCGTCCCGATGTCTGAGATCAACGCTACCCACCTGCGGCGAGCACGGCGGCCGAATCGTGTTGCAGTCCTGCACCACAGGTTGCAGAATCCCCTCGCCGAGGCGACCCGACCGCCCCGTACCCGCGTGACCTCAAGGTGCACGCAGCACCACGGGCAGACGAGTCCCGGGTCGTGCCGAGCGACCCGACCGTCCCGTACCCGCGTGACCTCGGCCGTCCGCCGAGGTCACACGGGACTGCGCCGAGTTCACCAGGGGGCAGCTCAGTAGCTGCTCATCATGCCCAGGAAGCCGATGCCGAGGATCCCGATCATGACGATTGCCATGATGAGCCCCAGAGCGATGGTCACGTAGCCGATGATGAGACCGGCGATCGCCTGTCCGCGGCCTTCCTCGCCGGTGCGCTTGATCTGGCCGAGGCCGATGTGGCCGAAGATGACGGCGAGCACCGGTGCGATCCACAGGAACATCGCGATGATGCTGAAGATGATGCCGATGACCGGAATCATCGAGAGCAGACCGCAGACGAATCCGCCGCCGATTCCGGCGATGCCCATCCACATCGACCATACGGCCATCTTGTTGGGTGCGGGCCGGACGAAGACCGGCTGCGCGCCGTAGGTCATCGGCTGGCTGTACGCGCCCGACTGGCTGTAGCTGTCGTAGGCGTTCGGCTGGCTGTAGCTGTCGTACGCGCCCGGCTGGCTGTAGCCGCCTGACTGTCCGTATGCATTCTGCTGTCCGTACGCGTTCTGCTGTCCGTATGGGTCGGATTGCCCATAGGAGTTCTGCTGCCCATATGGCTGTCCCTGCGAGTACTGTCCCGCGCCGGAACCGTACTGACCTGCGCCCGAACCATACTGGCCAGCACCCGATCCGTACTGTCCGGACTGTCCCTGACCGTACTGCGGCTGGGATCCGTAGTTGTTGTTGAACTGCTGCGAGCCGACCTGGGGAGGATCGCTCGGGCGGTAGTTAGGATTGTTCGACACTTTGTGCACCATTCGCTCTGACTCCGGCTGTCTCCCACTACTCTAGTGATCCCTGCAGTCGAATGCCCAAGAATCCTGCTCAAGGTGCCGAACCTCATGCCGGCCCGCCTGCCCGGCGCACCCTCGCTCCCCACCCCGCACCAACAACCGCAGCCCTTCCCTGCGGGTCGCATGTGAGCCCCGCCCGCCGAGATCTCTAAACTGGACTCCGATGACACACACCGCAGACTCCCCGGCCCCCACCAGGCGCATCGCCCGCGAGCGCCTGGCGAGGAAACGCGAAAAGGTGCGTGCCGGCGCCGCTGCGATGCGCCGCGAAACCTTCCACGCCGGCATGTGGGCCACCCGCGCGCCGCTGTGGATGTGGCCGGCCCTGCTCGTCATCACCGGAATCGGTGCGGCCCTGAGATTCTTCCGCCTCGATTTCCCACACCGCCTGATCTTCGACGAGACCTACTACGTCAAGGACGGCTATTCGGTCTTCAACTTCGGCTACGAACGCTCCTGGCCCGAGAACGCCGACGACTCCTTCAACGCCGGCGATCCCAGCGTCATCGAACCCACCCCCGAATACGTCGTCCACCCGCCGCTGGGCAAATGGCTCATCGGGTGGGGCATCGACCTCTTCGGCGCCGACGATTCGTTCGGCTGGCGCTTCACCGTGGCGATCATCGGCACGCTGACGATCTTCCTCCTCGGCGTCATCGCCTGGAAGCTCTTCCGCTCGGCATTCTTCGCCTGCGTCGCCGCCGGCCTGCTCGCCATCGACGGCGAGCACTTCGTCCACTCCCGCACGAGCCTGCTCGACATCGTGCTCATGGCCTTCGTCCTCCTCGCCTTCTTCTTCATCCTCCTCGACCGCGAGCAGGTGACGAAGCGCCTGGCCGCATGGACCAAGCGCACCGCGGAGATCGACAGCTTCGCACCGTCCCGCACCCAGCAGAATCCAGAACGCCTCACCGAGGCGGCCACCACGTCCACGTCGACCACCTCCGAGGCGGCCGTTACCTCCCCCGCCGACCCGAGTGCAGTCCCCCGAACCTTCCCGACCACGCTGACCGAGTCGATCACCTCCGCTGCTCCCATCACCGAGGCGGCCCCGCCCACCGCGGAAGCCCGACGTCGGCGTCGGACGAAGTCCAGGGACGTGATCAACTTCGGGCCCCGCCTCGGCGCGCGTCCGTGGATCTTCGCCGCGGGGATCAGCCTCGGCTTGGCTACCGGAGTGAAGTGGTCGGGTCTGTATGCGCTGGCGGCGTTCGGGATGCTGCTCGTCCTGTGGGATGTGCATTCGCGGTATCGGGCCGGGGTCGTACATCCGTGGCTGGGCATGCTCATCCGCGACAGCATTCCCTCGTTCTTCAAGCTCGTGCCTATCGCGCTCGTGACTTATGTGGCGTGCTGGACCGGGTGGATCCGGTCGGATGATGCCTGGGACCGGCAGTGGGCTGCGGAGAATTTCGGCTGGTGGCGTGCGCTGCCGGACTGGTTGGACTGGCTGCCGTCGCTGGCGCACTATCACTACACGGCGTACTCGTTCCATGTCGGGCTGGACTCGGAGCATCCGTACATGTCGAACCCGTGGGGTTGGATCGTGCAGTGGCGGCCGACGTCTTTCTACTACGAGTCCTACGACCGGGGCGATATGGGGTGCACGGTCGCGAAGTGCTCCTCGGCGATCACCTCTGTGGGCAACCCTGTGATCTGGGGTTTGGCCGGCTTGGCTGTGCTCGTCTGCCTCATCGTGTGGATCATCCGCCGTGACGTCCGCCCCGCCGTCATCCTCGCCGGCCTGGCAGCGACCTGGCTGCCATGGTTCGCCTACCAGGAGCGGACGATCTTCACCTTCTACACCATCGTCATGGTGCCCTTCGTCGTACTGGCCGTGACGTACTGCCTGACCCTCGTCTGGGGTCGGGTGCCTTTGGGTGGTCGAGCGCCCGGGGGCGCCGACGGTGGTGCGGCCGGTAGCCCGACCAGGGTCAGACTCGCGGGCAATGGTGCGGCTTCTGCCGAAACCGTCCCATCGGATTCTTCAAGCCACTCCGGCGCCGCTGCACCTATCCGGTCGACGAAGCAGCGTTTCGCTCGGATCTCCGCGGCGCTGTTTGCCAGGCGGCTGAGCGTCGGCCTGTTCCTCGTCGCAGCGATCCTCGCCTTCGCCTATTTCTGGCCCGTCTACACCGGTGAGGTCATCCCGTTCTCGGCCTGGAACAACCGCATGTGGAACGTCACGTGGCGCTGACCGGCTGACGTTGGCGTACACCCACGCGCCGCACTGGCTCCGTCGAATCACGCCGCCGGCAGCTTCGGACCGCGCGTCATCGACTTCCATTCGACCTGTCATCTAGTTCTGTTCCACTCGTCATCACCTTTTGATCAGATACTCGCCTTCGAACCCGATGATCCGTCCAAAAGGCGATGGAGCGATTCACAGGCCTACCCAAAAGGCGATGAGGCCGGCATAGGCAGCGTGCACTCAGAGGTGACCACCGCCTGAGCATACTGACACCGAGGTGTCTCCCGTGCACTTTCTGTGCCACGGCTACCGGTCGCGGGCACAGCGGATGGCTAGAACTTCGCCGCACTGCCCCGTCCGCCGCCGACCAGCGGGCTTGGTCCGTCACGGGTTCGCCATCGAAGGGTCGCCTCGGTGACATGACGTGTTCACCTTGAGGTAACACCCCGTCGTTAGCGTCGAATCATTGTGAATGACCAATCGACGACCTACGAGCCCAACGCAACCGAGTTTCAGTCGGAAATGAAGCCGGATGCGCGCACCACCGTGGCCGCGAACCAGACGGCAGAAAGCACCACCGCACCAACCAGCACCACCTCCCCCACTCCACACCGCACCGTCGCGATCATCCCCGCGCGCGGAGGATCCAAGGGCATCCCGCTGAAGAACCTGCAGAAGGTCGCCGGAGTCTCTCTGCTCGCCCGCGCCATCAACGCCGCCCAGGCCAGCCCCAGCATCGACCGTGTCATCGTCTCGACCGACCACGACGGAATCGCAGCCGAAGCCCTGCGTGCCGGCGCCGAGGTGGCCCACCGCCCCGCCGAGATCGCCGGCGATGCCGCCACCAGCGAATCCGCGCTCATCCACACTCTGTCGACCCTCGATGAAGACTTCGACATCACCGTGTTCATGCAGTGCACCTCCCCGTTCATCGACTCCGCCTCGATCGAGAACGCGGTGCGCACGGTCCGTGACGACGACGCCGATGTCGTCTTCTCCGCCGTCGAAGACCATTCCTTCCTGTGGCGCCTCGACGACGACACCCAGGCAGTGGCCGTCGGACACGAAGCCAGCTTCCGCCCGCGCCGCCAGGACCGCGCCAAGCACTTCAACGAAACCGGCGCGTTCTACGTCATGCGCACCTCCGGCCTCATCGAGCACGAACACCGCTTCTTCGGCCGCATCGGCATCGAGGAGGTCCCGCCCGAGCACGCCCGCGAGATCGACGACATGTCCGACCTCACTCTCGTCCGCGCCATCGCAGCATCGCAGACCCAGGAAACCACTCAGGTCATCGACGTCGACGCCCTCGTCACCGATTTCGACGGCGTCCACACCGACGACGGCGCCTATGTCGACGAGGACGGAAATGAACAGGTGCGCGTCCATCGCGGCGACGGCATGGGCGTCTCCCGACTCGTGAAGTCCGGCGTGCCCGTGATGATCCTGTCGAAGGAACGCAACCCCGTCGTCACCCGCCGCGCAGAGAAACTCAACGTCGACGTCGCCCAGGGCATCGACAACAAGGCCAGCATCCTCGACGCGTGGATCACCGCCAACGACCTCGACCCGGCCCGAGTCGCCTACGTCGGCAACGACATCAACGACCTCGAGGCCTTCGACGTCGTCGGCTGGCCCATCGCCGTCGCCGACGCCCACCCGCGCGTCCTCGCCGCCGCCCGCGTCATCCTCGACAGGCCAGGCGGACGGGGTGCGGTGCGTGAGGTCTGCGACCTCATTCCCATCCCCGCCGAGGCGGCCGAACCCCTGCCGAATCCGACCCTGACCTCACTGCGGTCGCCCACCGGTCACCCATCGACCTTGGCAGGCCACCAGTCAGGACACCTGGCCGGCCATCAGTCGGCGGCCATGTCCGGCCATGCGTCCGCCTTCCCCGACCAGCAACCATCCGTCCCGCGGCACCAGCCGCAGTTCACCAACCGCGCGGAGATTTCGCGTGCCAACCGAAAGCAGGTTTCATGACTGATCAACTCGCCCCCGTGGCCATCGGAGAGCACCTCGTCGGCCCGAACCAGCCCGTGTACATGATCGGTGAGATCGGCATCAACCACAACGGCGACGTCGACATCGCCAAGCAGCTCATGGATGTCGCCGTCACCGCCGGTGCGCAGGCAGTGAAGTTCCAGAAGCGCAACCCCGAGGTGGCCGTTCCCGAACACCAGAAGTCGAAGATGCGCTCGACCCCGTGGGGCGAGATGACCTACATCGATTACAAGCACCGCGTCGAGTTCGGCATCGACGAGTACACCGAGATCGACCGATACGCCAAGGAAGTCGGACTCCAGTGGTTCGCCTCCCCGTGGGACACCGACTCCGTCGACTTCCTCGAGACCGAATTCGATGCGCTGACCTACAAGGTCGCCTCGGCCTCGCTGACGGACTTCGAACTGCTGCGCGCGATCGCCGCCACCGGCAAGCCCGTCCTGTGCTCTTCGGGCATGTCCGACTGGGAGACTCTGGACAAGGCCGTCGAGGTCTTCGACCGGGACAAGCTCGTGCTCATGCACGCCACCTCCACGTACCCGCTGCCTCCCGAAGAGGTCAACCTCACGGCGATCCCGGCCATGCGCGAACGCTACGGAGTTCCCGTCGGCTACTCCGGTCACGAGCTCGGCCTCGAGATCTCGTTCGCTGCCGCCGCTCTGGGCGCTGCGACCATCGAACGTCACATCACGCTGGACTCCT
Source organism: Brevibacterium permense (assembly GCF_013280495.1). Classification (GTDB taxonomy): domain Bacteria; phylum Actinomycetota; class Actinomycetes; order Actinomycetales; family Brevibacteriaceae; genus Brevibacterium; species Brevibacterium permense. The sequence goes on along the minus strand of NZ_JABSSX010000001.1, from coordinate 398,587 downwards.
CGATGTGGGGATCCGACCAGTCCGCATCGATGGAACCGCGCGAGTTCGCCTCCCTCGTCAAGGGCGTCCGCGTCCTCGAAACCGCGTTCGGCGACGGGGTCAAGCGCGTCATGCCGGGCGAGGAGTCGAAGATCGATTCGCTGCGCAAGGTCACGGCCTGAGCAATCGGCGAAGCCACCTCGGCGAGGTTCTTCCCCCGCCGAGGTGGCTCTTCCCTGTCCGCCCCACCGACGGTCGGGTGACCCGACCTTGACCGCACCTTCCGGAGAAGCACCGTGACCGATTTCGACTTGAGCATCATCATCCCCGCGAAAGATGGTGCCCCCTACCTGAGCACACTGTTCCGCTCACTGCGGCAGCAGGGCCCCGTGTGGGACCTCACTCAGCTGATCTTCGTCAACGACGGATCGAGCGATGAGACACCAGAGCTGCTGGAGGAATTCAGCACGTGGTTCCCTCATTTCGAGGTGCTCACCAACCCCGAGGCAACGGGACTCGCCAATGCCCGCAACAAGGGTCTGGCATCTGCTCGGGGCGAGCACATCATCTTCCTCGATGGGGACGATTGGCTGGCTCCGGGGCATCTGTCCTCGATGCTGGCGGCGGCCCACAGGCTCGGAGTCGATTTCATCCGCTGCGACCATACGACGGTGGAGGGGACCAAACGGGTGCGCAAACTCGCACCGATGTCGGTCCGTGATGTGCCATTGGATCCCAAGGTGGGGATCCTGCCCGTCTACGAATCGACGATGGTCGACTATCCGTTCGCGTGGGCAGGCATCTTCCACCGCAGGGTGCTCGAACAGGGGATCCTCCATTTCCCGGAGAACTTCATGACCGCCGAAGACCGGTCCTGGATCTGGCGGCTGCATCTGCAGGCCGAGTCCTTCGCAGTCGTCGATGCTCCGGGGATCCTCTATCGACGCGGGCTGGCAGGGTCTCTGTCGCGCATCGTCGACATCCGACAGCTGGATTTCATCCGCGCTTTCGGACAGATCTTCGACCTGGTCGCCGCCGAACCGGACGCCGACCGACTGTGGCCGAAGGCGATCCGCAACTGGCTGGCCATCCTCGACCATCAGATCAATCGTTTCGCAGCGTCCCCGGCGTCCCTGCGAAACCAGTTGCGAAGGGGTGCACGAACGATTTCGGCGAAGATTCCGCCAGAGTATCTGCGTGAGGAATTCGTTCTGCAGAAACAGGGACGGCAGCTCAACGTCAGCAGCTACCTCAATGACGCACCTTCGTTGATGCTGGAGATGGTGAAGTGAAACAGATCTTTCTGGCCTCGACTCTGTTCGAACTCGTCTGCTTGGCGGCAGGAATCGATGGCGGTGACTACGACCGGCCGGCGGCTCCGGCGCTGATGGGCACCGAGGGTCTCGCGCCCGAGGACACCCCGCCTCCGACCGAACGGATCCTTCTGGTCAGCAACAACGCCGTGGTCATGGAGCTCGCGGAATCCTTCGTCGATTCGCCGGGAGCCGCCTCGTTGATCGCCCGGTTCGATCGGGTCGTCAACCTCAATGAGGCGCTCGCGCCTCTGCACGTCCATCCTTCGTCATGGCGGCCCGATCATACGGATCTGCCGGTCGTGGAATCATATCTGCGTAGCCGGTGGGGGTTGGACGAAACCGACGAGATCGAGCTCGTAATCGAATCGCCCCAGGTCAATCCGGCCCTTGCGCTTGGCCGAGTGTTCTCCCGCGCGACGATCAGGGTGCATGCCGACGGACTGATGAGCTTCGGCCCGACCCGCAATCAGATTCCGCTGACGAACGGTCAGCGAATGTCCGTGCTGCATTACTTGCCGCTGGTGCCTGGAATCTCGCCGAAACTGCTCCGCGAGTTCGGAATCGTCCACCGCCCACTGGGTGTTGAGTCGTTCACCGGTGTGGTGCGCGAGCTCGGCGAGCATTCGGCCGAAGCACTGGAGGACGAGCTGGGAGGGGTTCTCAGCGCCGCGCCGTCGAGCAATCGTCCGTGGGCACTGGTGGTCGGCCAGTATCTGTCGGCGCTCGGACTCATCACTGCTGAGGAAGAGACGCAGCTGCACATCGACATGATCGAGGCCGCTGCTGCGCGCGGAATGGAAGTCGTGGTGTTCAAACCGCACCCGGCCGCTCCTCCCTCGCAGACAGGACCACTGTTCGAGGCAGCACAGAAACTCGGGATCACTCTGCAACTTTTCGACCCGCCCGTCATGGCCGAGGTCATCATCGATCGTCTGGCTCCCGACCTGATCGTCGGCGGCTTCTCGACGGCGCTGATGACTGCTCGCCAGATCTATCAGGTACCTGCCCTGGCTGTGGGTACGGATCTGCTGCTCGAAGCCATCGCTCCTTATCAGAACAGCAATCGCATCCCATTGACGATCATCTCCGAGATCTGCGACGGCAGCACCCCGGAAAAGGCCGACGCATATCCGCAGCTGAGCCGTCTGCTCGCCGCCGTCACCTACTGCATGGCACCGACGCTGTCGCACGATCTGCGTGACGCGGCAACAGACTTCCTCACAGAGGTCTTCGACGTCAGCACAGGCCACGGCGAGTCAGCCGACCGATTCAGTCGCTATTTCAAGCGCCGACGACTGACCGCGCTCGCTCTGCCGGGCAGCACGTCGAAGGCGTTTGCTCCTAAGCGCATGATCAAACGATCAGGAACGCTCGTGATCAAAGCCGTGGCAAGAAAACAACAACGCATCATGAAACGGATCCAACAGCGGTGACACCGAAGAAGAAGCGCCGGAGCGCCGTCGCTTTCGTCGAATCCCCTCTGCAGTTCCTCTCAGCTCTCGAATCCCACGAGCCGACCGAAGACCTGCTCATCCGGGCGCGGGCGAACGCAAAGGGCATGACGTCCTTCCTCGATGCCTTCGATCCGGCTTGGCTGCCGAAGAATGTCCGCCTCGAGCGAGATGGGGCGAAACCGGGAGTGTTGCGGAAGACGAACTTCGACCGGATCTATCTCGGCGATGCCTGCTCCGGTCAGGTGCACAAGGCCCTGGCGCTGGCGTATCTCGAGCGGCGGATGCCGGAGGTGGTCATCCTCGATGACGGTCTGGCCACATACTCTGCAATCGAGATCCTCACCGCCAAGCGCGGTCCCCTCGTCCGTCCCCGGCAGAAGCTCAAGGCCTCGCGCACGGTCATGGCCGCTCACGTCGCCGATCGGCTTCGCCACCTCGCCACTGTGGGCAAGCTGCGCTGGCACACGGCGCTGCCGGTGGCGAAACCGCTGCGCAAGGCTTTCCTCAAATCCGGCGGCGAGATCACCCGCCACCAATTCGAACACCTGCAGACTCTGCCCACCGGCGGCAGTCACCCGCGGGACAATCCGGTCATCGGTTCGTCCCTGGCCGCCGATGGCCTCATCGATGCCTTCGCCTACCGGGCGTGGGTCGATGACATCATCGACACTCACGGGTCGATCACCTATTACCCGCATCGACGTGAGACCGAGGAGTTCCTCGCCGATCTCGCCCAGGATGAGCGCGTGAGGATCAAACATCTCGGCCTGCCGATCGAGCTGCGGCTGATCAACCTGCCGCCGGACTCGACGATCCGCAGCCTGCCGTCGACGGCAGCGGTGTCTCTGGCGGTGCTCAATCCGGATGTGACCATCGATGTCACAGAGATCCCCGCGAAGTGGTGGACCGGCGCTTCACCCGATAGTCTGCGAAAGTCCCTCAACGCCCAGTCGGTCAAGGCAGATGACGATTCCTGAACCAGGCGATCCCCACTACAGCGGGCCGATCATGCCGCCGTCGCTCTCCGACTCCCCGCCTCGGCCCTCACATCTGACCGAGCGCACTCGCGCGGACGGTCACTCGTCGCAGTCGAACTTCCCGGACGGGCCGGTGCTGCCGCCTCGGCGATCGGCCGGGCTTGCCCCTATCCGCATCCTCTCGATTTCCGACAGTGAGTCGTATCTCAAGTGGGCGACCCAGCTGCTGTCGTCCCTGCCCGACGTGGAGGGACGCGTGTTCCTCGTCGACAATCCGATTCTGCCGACAGATGAGCAGATCGCCAGCGCCGTCGCCGGCACCGACTGGGAACACCGAGAAGTCCCCGTCATCGCGCGGGCCGACCTCGCGCAGGTCATCGCCGATCACTCCCCCGATATCGTTCTCGGTGCCGCCACCGGCCCGATCGTCGCCCAGGTCTTCCTCACCGCGCACACCAGCACTGACCGTCCAGCCCTGATCTCGGGGCTGCCCGGAATGGGTCTTCCTGCCAGCGGCAAGGGGATGAATTATCGCCGGCTGATGGATGCGTTCATCGCCCATTCCTCCGCCGAGGTGGCCGCTTACACCGAGGCGAGTGCCCGATCGCAGGTGCCCTGCGAAGTTCTGTTGGCGCGCCTGCCGATGCTGCGTTCGGAGGGCATCCCGCAGCTCGCGGCACCAGCGGAATCCCTCGCCGAGGCGACCCCACCATCCGTCGCCGCCGCGCCGTCCTCGGCGGGTGCCGCACGAACCGGTGCCCCTGCGGCCCCAAGGACTCTGCTTTTCGCCCCGCAGGCGAAGGTTCCGGCCGAGCGTGCCGACCGTGAGGCGATCATTGCGGCCCTGGCCGAGTTCGCCGACAGGCACCCGGATTCGACGGCGGTCATCAAGATGCGGTCGCGTCCCGGTGAGTTCGAAACCCATCACGAACAGCATTCCTACTTCGAGATCCTCGACGACTTCCGCACCCGCCGAGTACCTGGAACGGACCGCATCGAGCTCGGATATGGTCCCCTCAGCGACTTCCTCACCGACGGCTCGGCACTGGTCACTGTGTCCTCGACTGCCGCCCTCGAATCCATCGATCGGGGCATTCCGACCCTGCTCGTCTCTGACTTCGGCTTCAATGCCGAGCTGCTCAACGAGGTCTTCGAAGGTTCGGGCGCCACCGGAACATTGACCGATGTGGCTGCCGGGTCAATCGGATTCCCTGACCCGGAGTGGTTGGCAGAGAACTACTTTCACGCGCAAGACGGGCAGCTGCGCCGAGACCTGGGGCTGTTGGCCACCCGAGCACGGGCCGGTCAACTGCCGAACCGCCGGTCGGCATTGCTCAAGCAGAAGCGGATGCTCATTCGAGCCGAACTGCGCACCGTCACCCCGGCCCCCGTCGTCAGCGCCTACCGCAAGCTGCGCCGCACCCGCTGACAGCGCGACAGCCTGAACTTAGGTCGCTTTCGGACTTTCGCGCCGAAACATAGGTCAGCATCGGATAATTTCAGCGCCGGAGACTATCCGATGCTGACCTAAATTCTTGACCAGCGGCGAGCAGTTGCGCATCGGGGCCCCTAAGTGGTCAAAATGGTCACAGAAAACTCGGATGGGCGCGACCATTTGTCCCACCCAAGCGGAGGTGGGAGGAAGCGGGCAAGCATCCAAGCCGCCGGAAGAGAGGCGGAGCCAGCAGCGCGAGCGGCCGCAGACCTCAGCCCCGGTCGTCGGGGACCCGGCTCGATTCCTCCATGGGAACGACCACCTCGGTGTCGGGGGCCTGGTCCTTGAACACCCAGGTGCGGTAGGCGTAGAAGCGGAAGATCATCGCCAGTCCGATGCCGATGACATTCGTCGAGATGTTGTAGGTGAGCTGGTCGCGCATATCGAGCAGGTACCAGGTCACACCGAGGGGGATGACCGTGATGATCATGCCGACGAGGTTGACCGCGACGAACAGGACGATGCCGCGCAAGTTCGAGTTCGTGGTCCGGTCGCCGTAGGTCCAGAGCTTGTTGCCCATCCATACGACGATCATCGACAGGATCGTCGAGATGATCTTCGACTTGATCGGGCTGCCCTCGAGGAGGGCGGGAATCGGACCGAACCCGTAGGCCAGAAGGTTCGACAGGCCGACGTCGACGATATAGCCGAGCCCGCCGACGGTGAGGAACTTGAAGGCTTCCACCGCCAGGCGCCGGAGACGGTCCGAGAATGACTCTTTCATAACTGAACTCAGTCTATGGCCCTAGGATTCGGACTTGCTGGATCAGGCGCTGAGCGAGCCAGAGGACGATCGCGAAGGTGACGGCGAGCGCCGGCCAGAACGTGTACCGGAAATGGTTCGCCGGCACGATCGGGAAGTACCCGAAGATGTAGCACAGCGCCGAGGCGGCCAGGACCGTGATCTCGGGCCAGAAAGACCGCGGCCGGTGGGCAGACGCGTTCAGTTCCCGACGGGTGCGGCTGCGCGATCGGTACCCGAGACCGAGCAGCAGAACGGCGACGAGGGTCCAGAACCAGGGCTTGAAGAGCATCGGGAAAGTTCCCAGCGCGAAGTCCTCGACATACGGTCGGAAGATGTAGTCAGCCTTTGGGCTCCCTGCAGGCAAACGTGCCCTCTGCGCATCGCCGTCCCAGTCGGCCTCCCAGTATTCGAGCTTCGAGGTGAAGAAGTAGGAGGAGTAGACCGATGTCCGATATTCGATGTAGCTGACCGGATGAGTCACGACTTCGTTCAACCACAGCGACTTCAGCTCATCCTGGTAGGCAATGGGACTGAATGCCTTCCCAGTCGTGCCTCTGCCGTAGCAGTTCCAGTAGGCGTCCCAGATCTCGCCCCTCTTCAGGCATTTGTCGCGCGCAGAACTGATGTGATCTTTGAGCGCTCTGGGTGCGTCAGACGACTGCAGTCGAGATTCCGGCACGGAGAACATCACGTCGTCGAGGAAGATCTGTGAGATCTGACCGGTCTTCGTCACTCCCAACTGCGAGGCGATGACCGCGTCGGTGACTTTGACTCCTCCGCCGATGAGTCCGAGCACGATCAGCGACGAGACCGCCGTCAGCAGAAGCGGGCGTCCCTTCTTCACGGAGTCTGCTGTCGGCTCTGAAGTCTCCGGTGACGCGGAGCCTGGAGGGGTGGCTGAGTCTCCAGATCGTCCTCGACGATGGCGCCACAGATGCACCAGGCACCACCCGCCGTACACGGCGATCGGCACGACCGCGAACACCGCATTCTTCCGCACCCCCACCGCATAGACGAGGAGGGTCAGCGCCGGAAGCCACAGCAGCCACGTCTTCGGGAGGAAGCGGGTGATCATGATGAGGACGACGGCGAGCAGGATGGCCACGGCCATCTGCGTATCCTTCCACAGCGTCGTCATCTGGGAGACGACCCAAGGCGTGACCATGATTGTCGGCCCCAAGAGCGACACCCACCTCGGCGCCCCAGATCGGTGGACGAGCACCCCGATCCCCCACGCGGCCGCGGCCAGCAGTCCGACCTGCAGCAGGAGCAGACTGCCCGGGTCTCCGGTGATGTCGATGAGGATTCGCCACACCGCGCTCATCACCGGCGGATGCCAGTCGGTGACGGGAATCTTCTCGGTGGCCTGCAGGTACTGATTGGCGATATCGACATTGACCCGACCGGGCCAGAACAGACGCAGGAAGATAAACGACCATGCGAGGGTGAAGAGAGCAAGCAGCAGGTCCCATGCCAGCGGGGACGTCAGCCACCTGCGAATAGCAGAACGACTCATGAAGCGAAGCGTGCCCGCACCTGCCGGCTCGGCTTCATCCGTGCTGCGTCGGCGAAGATCTCTGCCTCCGGAGCTGAAAACTCTCGGTCCGGGGGACCGGTCTGTCGCGGAGCCTGCCGCTGCGTGACGGGTCGTCCGGTCACAGCGGGCAGGCTGAGATAGACCAGGCGGGAAGTCTCTCGACGAGCCCTGCGGAGACCGTCCAAGGTCAGGCCGACGCTGCCGAGGAGGAAGGCCAGGCCCATAAGCGCGGTGGCGAGGATCGCCGTCGGGAACCTCGGCACCAGCCCGGTCTGCCAGAACTCCCACACCACGGGCAGGCCGAAGACCAGCGACACCGCGGCGAGCACGGCCGTCAGCGTGCCGTAGAACAGGCGGGGTCGTTCGTGACGGACGAGAGCGGAGATGAGCCCGAGGATGCGGAACCCGTCCTTGAAGGTCGAAAGCTTCGACTCGCTTCCGTCGGGTCGGTCACGGAAGTCCACGGCCACCTCGGTGGTGGGAAGGCGCAGGGACATCGTGTGCACGGTCAGCTCGGTCTCGATCTCGAACCGGCGGCTGATCGCGGGGAACGACTTGACGAAACGGCGAGAGAACACGCGGTAGCCCGAGAGCATGTCGGACACCTGCGAACCGAAGAGCCACCCGGTCAGCCGGTTGAACATCTTGTTCCCGGCTTCGTGGCCGGGACGGTAGGACGTGGTCTCCTGATTGTCCTGGCGAACGCCGAGCACGTGGTCGTAAGGGCCGGAGATCAGGGTGTCGATCATCTCGGGCAGGTGGGCCGCCTCGTAGGTATCGTCGCCGTCGATCATCACGTAGATATCGGCGTCGATGTCGGCGAAGGCGCGGCGGACGACATTGCCCTTGCCGGGGACGTTCTCCTTGCGCACGATGGCACCGGCGTCAGCGGCGCGCTGCGAGGTGCGATCGCTCGAGCAATTGTCGTAGACGTAGACCGTGATGCCCGGGACCGCGGCCTTGAGGTCGCCGACGACCTTGGCGACGGTGATCTCCTCGTTGTGGCAGGGAACGATCGCTGCGATCCTCGTCGTCTGCTCGTGCATGTGCGTCCCATCGTGGCCGGTCCAATCCGATTTTTCAGGCATACGCCGCCGAGGTGGCCGCAGGGTTACGACAAGGACAACTGCGGTTTGTGTTGTCGTCGGCTTTCATTCGAGTTCATCTCGTCGTCACCTTGGACCGGGTCCTCTGAGAGTGAGTTCTCCGTCACGATCACTCCGTTATGCGTCCTTTTATGACATCTGCCTGTGAGGATCATGCGATTCCTTGTCATCCTGAATCGTCGGCCCTACTGGACCGTAGACCGGCCCATCCCCAAATCTCTGCCGTTCACCACCGTGCGCGGCATTCGTCAACCACACGAGGAGGCGCCTGTGATCGAACTGCGCGCACTGCGGAAGGTGTTCGGAGAGACCGTCGCCCTGGAGGAGATCGACCTCTCGGTCCCCGCCGGAGAGATCCACGGCATCGTCGGCCGCTCCGGCGCCGGCAAGTCCACGCTCATCCGCTGCCTGACGGGGCTCGAGTCCCCCACCTCCGGGACGGTGTCGATCAACGGCGTCGACCTCACGAACCAGTCCGGTGCCGGATTGCGCGAAGCCCGTCGCAGCATCGGCATGGTCTTCCAGCACGTCAACCTCCTCGACTCGAGCACGGCGCTGAAAAACGTCGCCCACCCGCTCAAGATCGCCGGAGTGCCGAAGGCCGAACGCCTGGGCAAGGCCCGTGAACTCCTCGAATTCGTCGGCCTCGGCGACCGAGTCGACAACTATCCGTCCCAGCTCTCGGGCGGACAGAAGCAGCGCGTCGGCATCGCCCGAGCCCTGGCCGCAGAGCCGAAGGTGCTGCTGTGCGATGAGCCCACCTCGGCGCTGGATTCGACGACGACGGATCAGATTCTCAGCCTCATCCGCTCCCTGCGCGACCGCTTGGGCATCACCGTCCTCATCATCACCCACGAGATGTCCGTCATCCGTGAGATCTGCGACTCCGTGACGCTGCTCGCCGACGGGCGCGTGGCCAAGACCGGGAAACTCGCCGAGGTCATCGCCGAGCCCGGATCGGTCCTGGCCAAGGATCTCGTCCCCCTGCCTCCGGTCAGCATCGATGACGGGGCGGGCCACCTCGTCGAGGTGTCACTGGCCGGAACCGATCTGCCCACCGTGCTCACCACCGCACGGAATGCCGGTGCGAGCGCCGAGGCGATCCTCGCCGGAGCCGTGGAGACGATCGAAGGCCGTCAAGTCGGTCGACTGCGCTTCTTCGTCGGCTCCGCCGAACAGGCGAAAGAGCTGATCAGCGCCCTGAAAGCCGATGGAATCTATGCGGAGGAGGCTGCCTGATGAACGATCCCACGTGGTTCGACAACCCGGCGATCGCCGATCAGATGTGGCCGGCCACCATCGAGACTCTGCTCATGACGGCCTGGTCGACCGGACTCGCCGTCCTCTTCGGACTGCCCTTGGGCATCTGGCTGTTCACCGCCTCGAAGGGCGGACTGAACTCGAACCCGGTCGTCTATCGGGTGCTGTCCTTCATCGTCGACATCACTCGTTCGATCCCTTTCATCATCCTCATCATCGCGCTCATCCCCTTCGCCCGATTCGTCGTCGGCTCGGCGCTGGGCTGGCAGGCGACCGTGGTGTCGCTGACGATCGGCGCGATCCCCTTCTATGCCCGCCTGGTCGAGAACTCGCTGCGCGAGGTCTCCGAAGGCAAGATCGAAGCCGCGCTGATGATGGGTGCCTCGAATGGGCAGGTCGTCCGTCAGGTCTACGTGCCCGAAGCGATGCCCGGTCTCATCGGAGCCGCCACGGTCACCTCGGTGACGTTGGTGTCCTACACCGCGATGGCCGGTGCAGTGGGCGGCGGCGGCCTGGGAGCGTTGGCGATCTCCTACGGATACAACCGTTATCAGGGCGACACGATGATCGCGTGCATCATCGTCCTCGTCCTCATCGTCACGCTGATCCAGATCATCGGCGATCGGCTGGCCCGCACGGTCGACCACCGGTGAGCCGCCTCGGCGGCGTCGATCGCGTCCGGCGCGGCGACGGAACTCCGAGTTAAGTGTGCTCAGATTGTCCGAATCGGCGACGAAACCGGCAATCTGCGCACACTTAACGGCCACCACTGCTCACCCCTTTGCACAACACACATCACACATCAAGGAGAACCATGAAGACGAAACTCATTGCGATCGCGGCCAGCGCGACTCTGCTGCTCTCGGGCTGCGGACTCGTCGGCGGCGGTACCGACTCCGTCGGTGAGAAGGACGGCGACATCACGAAGCTCACCGTGGGTGCGACCCCGGTGCCGCAGGGCGACATCCTGCGCTACGTGGATGAAAACCTCGCCGAGGATGCCGGCCTCGACATCGAGGTCACCGAGTACACGGACTACACGCTGCCGAACAAGGCGCTCAACGACGGCGACATCGACGCGAACTACTTCCAGCACAAGCCGTACCTCGATTCCGAAGTCGAAGGCCAGGGCTACGAGATCACCGGCTTCGAGCCGATCAACCTCGAGCCCTTCGCGCTGTTCTCGAAGGACATCAAGGACGTGGGTGACATCCCGAAGAATGCCAAGATCGGCATCAACAACGATCCGTCGAACCAGGGTCGCGCGCTGAAGATGCTCGAAGACGCGAAGCTCATCACCCTCAAGGACGGCGTGGACGCGGTCGATGCGAAGCTCTCCGACGTCGAGGACAACCCGAAGAACGTGAAGTTCGTCGAGGCCGACGCCGCGCAGCTGGCACGCACCCTCGAAGACGTCGATGCTTCGGTCATCAACGGCAACAACGCTCTGGAAGCCGGTCTGAGCCCGGCCAAGGACGGCATCCTGCTGGAGAAGGCCGAGGACAACCCGTACGGCAACTTCCTCGCCGTGCGTACGGAGAACAAGGACGACGAGAACATCAAGAAGCTCGACGAGCTGCTCCACTCCCCCGAGGTGAAGAAGTTCATCGAGAAGAAGTGGGCCGACGGCTCCGTCCTCCCCAGCTTCTGACCCCAATTGCTACCTGACGGCGGCCCAGCAACCTCGCGCCTGGTTGGTGGGCCGCCGTCAGGTGTTTTGGGGCGGAGTTGGTGGGTGTGCGCCAGCGATCAACATCGTCCGATCCCGAGACCGACGACACTTCTTGCAACTCGGCGAAGAGCTTCTCCACAGTCACGAGCCAGACCGCTGACGCGTCGTCCAACAGACGATGACACAATGCGAACAGACGGAAGAACTCACCTCGTCACTCAAGGAGGAGAACATGAGCACGATCGGAGTCATCGGTGTCGGCGAGATCGCCTCGGCGATGGTCGAAGGGTTGAGCGGGGGCACTGCGACAACAGAGAACGGCGGTGCGCCCGAAACCGGACTGCGGTTCGTGCTCTCCCCGCGCAATGCCGAGCGGGCACGGCATCTTGCCGACACGATTGAGACCGCCGAGGTGGCCGAGAGCAACCAGGAGGTCGTCGATCGCAGCGACCTCATCGTCCTTGCCGTCCTCCCTCAGCAGGCTGCAGGCGCCCTCGGCGCCCTCGACATTCCGGCAGAGAAGACGTTGGTCAGCGCAGTTGCCGGGATTCCGACGGACGAGCTCTCAGCGCTCCTCCCCCACGATCCGGACATTGTGCGGATCATCCCGCTCCCGGCCGTCCGTGAACGCAAGGGAGTAACGGCGATGTTCCCCGCCGACGGCGATGTCGAGGCCCTCCTCGACCTCCTCGGCGGATCGGTCACGGCCGCCGACGAGACGAAGTTCAGCACGCTGTCAGCTGTGACGGCAACGATGTCGGCACACTTCGCGTTTCTGCAGACGATCACCGCATGGCTGGTCGACCGGGGGTGGGATCAGGCCGATGCCGACCACTTCATCCGAGGCCAGTTCATCGGTCTCGGCACCACGCTCGACCAGTCCGAGGCTCCGATCGCCGATCTCGTCGCCGCGCATGAGACTCCGGGCGGACTCAACGAGCAGGTCAACCGGGACTGGATGGACGACACTAACCGCGCGAACCTAGCAGCCGCACTCGACCGAGTCTTCATTCGGGTGACCGGGGACGCCTGAATTCGGCGCGGCAGTTCCAGGCGGCTGCTGGTGCTCGCGAGCGGGTCTCTATACTCTCCCTTATGCTGCAAACGTCGCCGATCACCGTCTCTATCACCCGCACCGTTCAGCCCGGTCAGCACCGCCGGTTCACCGCCTGGGCCCAGGCCGGGCAGGAACTGGCTCGCGAACGCGAGGGCTACCTCGGATCGGGTTGGGTGCGGACGAGCCCGGACTCCGATGAGTGGCATCTGCTCTATCGTTTCGCCGATGAGAAGACCCTGCGGGCCTGGGATGATTCCGAGGACCGCCGTTGGTGGATCGAAAGCGCCGCCGGACTCGTCGAGACCACCCGCGTCGAACACCGCACCGGTATCGAGGGCTGGTTCGAACCGCAGGGTGAGGAGACCCTGACGATTCCCGAATCCGTCGTCCCGCCTCGGTGGAAACAGGCCGTGAGCATCTTCTTGCCGTTCTTCCCCCTCAGCCTGCTCTCGACGTTTCTCCTCATGCCCCATTTGCACAGTTGGCCGACGGTGCTCGCTGTGCTGCTGAACATCTGCATCCTCACACCGCTGATGACCTACATCTTCTTGCCGATGAGCACCCGTCTCCTCCGTCCATGGCTGCAGAAACCACGACGCTAGGCACGACAGACCCGCCCCATCTGCTACCTGACGGCGGCCCAGCAACCTCGCGCGAGGTTGCTGGGCCGCCGTCAGGTAGCAATTGGCACTCAGAAGAGGCCGGTGATGTTGCCGTCCTCGTTGACGTCGATCTTCAGTGCAGAGGGTTCCTTCGGCAGGCCGGGCATCGTCATGATGTCCCCGGCGATGACGACGACGAAGCCGGCGCCTGCTGAGAGCCGCACGTCCTTGACCGCGATGATGTGGTCCTTCGGCGCCCCGCGCAGGCTCGCATCCGTCGACAGAGAGTACTGGGTCTTCGCAATGCAGATCGGCGCGTCCCCGTAGCCCTCGTCGGTGAACTGCTTGAGCTTTCGTTTCACCGCGGTCGGCAGGTCGACGTCTTTCGCCTGGTAGATCCGCTGGGTGATCGTGCGGATCTTGTCCTCCAAGGGTTCATTGAGCTCGTACGAGTAACGCGGCACCGCCCGCTGAGGGCGAGTTCCGGACGAATCGTGCGGTTCTTCGGCTCGATTCTCATCACGAATCGTCCGGAACTCGCCGTCAACACCGGCGGCGGCATCAACCACTGCCTCGGCGAGCGCCAGCGCACCCTTGCCGCCATCGGCCCAATGCGTCGATTCGACGGCCGCAACCCCGAGCCCATCCAAATGGGCGATCGCCGCGGCCATCTCCTCGTCGGTGTCCGTGGGGAATCGATTGAAGCACACCACGGGAGTCAGTCCGTAGATCTCACGCAGGTTCCGACAGTGCAGCTCGAGGTTGCCCATCCCCTCCAGCACCGCCGACACATCAGGAGAGTTGACCTCGGCCACGTCAACGCCCCCGTGGTACTTCAATGCACGCAGCGTCGCGACGACCACTACGGCCGAGGGCCAGATGCCCGCGATCCGGCACTTGATGTCGAGGAACTTCTCGGCCCCGAGGTCCGCACCGAACCCGGCTTCGGTGACGACCCAGTCCCCCAGCGCCAGCCCGGCCTTCGTCGCCAGCAGACTGTTGCAGCCGTGAGCGATGTTGGCGAACGGTCCACCGTGGATGAACGCCGGCGAATGCTCGAGAGTCTGCACGAGGTTCGGCGCCAGAGCATTGCGCAGCAGCGCGGTCATCGCCCCGGCCGCCCCGATGTCAGCCACGGTGATGGGTTCCCGGCCCCTGCTGTGCGCAAGGACGATCCGACCCAGCCTTTCCTTGAGATCGACCAACGAGGTAGACAAGCAGAACACGGCCATGACCTCGCTGGCGACGACGATGTCGAAGGCGTCCTCGCGGGGCACACCCCCGTTGAGGCCTCCGAGTCCGACGACGACCCCGCGCAGCGCGCGATCATTGAGGTCGACGACGCGGCGGATGTGGATGCGCCGCGGGTCGACGTCGAGGTCGTTGCCGAAGTGGATGTGGTTATCCAGCATCGTCACGGCGAGGTTGTTCGCTGCGGCGATGGCCGCGAAGTCCCCGGTGAAGTGGAGGTTGATGTCCTCCATCGGCACGACCTGGGCGTATCCGCCGCCGGCCGCGCCGCCCTTCATCCCGAAGACCGGGCCCATGCTCGGCTCCCGCAACGCGAGCACAGCCCGCCCGACCTCGGGCTTTGAGCGGGCGAGTTCATTGAGTCCGTCGGCCAGGCCGATGCTCGTCGTCGTCTTGCCCTCCCCGGCCGGGGTCGGGCTCATGGCCGTGACAAGGATGAGCCGGCCCTCGGTGGCATCCGCGGCCGCCTCGTCGAGGACGTCGATCGGCACCTTCGCCTTCGTCCATCCGTGTGGAATGATGTCCTGCGCGTCGAGACCCAACCCAGCGGCGATGTCGACGATGGGATCGAGCTCAGCGCTGAGCGCAATGTCCATATCAGTGGTCATAAGGCCATCATGCCCGTTCTGCGAGATTTTGTGACCATCACCGCCCCGAGAATTCGCGCAATGTGCACTGAGTTCCGCCCACCGCAACATTCCCCTCGCCGAGGCGGCCGACCGTCCCGTCCTAATGCGGCCCACTCACCCCGCATATTCCGAGCATTCCGGACACCGGGTCATGAAGTCGTGTCGACATTCGCGGACGTGGAGTAGGAACTGCTCCGCTGAGTCCAGCGAGATTCGCTGCGCCCGAATCGCCACCAAGCGAGCCGCGATCACCGAGGCACGTCCCGCCTCGCCGCGATGCAGGATCGCTCGGATCTCGGCAAGACTCATGCCCACTCCCTGACACGACAACACGATCCGGCACCGGCTCAGATGCTCAGCCGAATACTCCCGGTGCCCGCTCGCGGTCCGGCCCGGCACGACGACGCCTTCGTCCTCCCAATGCCTGAGCACATGCGCAGCCGTTTCCAACTCGGCGGCCGCATCTCCGATCCTCATGAGACCATGATGACACCTTGACTTCAGGTTGACCTGAAGTTCTACCGTCGCTTCATGACGACGCCAACCGACCGCAGTCCCGCCATCCGCACCATCACTGACCGCCTCACCCTCAGCGACGGCAGCGAGGTCGCCACCACGACACTCGAACCGAGCGACCGCGACAACGATCAGGTGCGCCTCGGCGAGGTCATCATCTGCCACGGAACCCCCTGGTCATCGCACATGTGGCTGCCGCTCGCCCGCGAACTCGCGCAGACGAAACGAGTCCGACTCTGGGACATGCCCGGCTACGGCGAATCGATTCCCGCCACATCCGGCGAGTCGATCCCCGCCCCGGCCGGAACGTCGGCACAGCCGACGGACGATCCCCTCGCCGAGGCGACCCCCGCCGTTGATCTCATCACCCAACGTCGTCGTCTGGCCGAGCTCATCGACTGCTGGACCATCTCGGATCCCCACGTCATCGCCCATGACATCGGCGGCGCCGTCGCACTCGGCGCGCACCTGCTCGAAGGCAGTGATTTCGCGTCGCTGTATCTGCTCGATGTCGTGACCCTCGACCCATGGGGCTCACCGTTCTTCCGCCTCGTCGCCGAGAACGAAAAGGTCTTCGCCGCGCTGCGTCCCGAGCACACGGCACCCATCGTCGACCGCCTCGGCGAGGCCCGCTGCCCGGTCCGCATCGGGTGGGGTGCGGACGATCCGTGGATTCCCGCCAACCAGGCCGACCGACTCGCCGAGGCGCTTCCCCACCGTCCGTACGTGACCCGGTTCCCGCGCACCGGGCACCTCGTCCCGCTGGAGGCGCCGCACGACCTCCACGCCGATGTGACCGCATGGCTTCACGGGTGAGAGACGTGTGCGCGAAGATGACGGTATGCGCGCATTCGACGAGCTCGTTACCGAAGCACAATCGGCCGATGTCACCGGCTGGGGATTCGACTGGCTCGACGGACGCGCCACCGAGGAGCGACCACCGTGGACCTACTCGACGCTGCTGGCCAGACGGCTGTCGACGGCGACCGCGGCCCTCGACATCGACACCGGCGGCGGTGAGGTCATCGACGAGGCACCCGTGCTGCCGCCGCGCATGGCCGCGACCGAATCGCACCGCCCCAACATCGCCGTGGCCCGCCATCGGCTCGGTCCGCGTGGCGTCGATGTCGTCGAGGCCGATCCGCGCCGACTGCCGTTCGCCAACGGCAGCTTCGACCTCGTCACCTCCCGCCACCCCGTGAGCCCCGCGTGGTCGGAGATCGCCCGCGTATTCGTCCCCGGCGGCACCTACCTCGCCCCGCACGTCGGCCCGGCCTCGGCGTTCGAGCTCATCGAGTTCTTTCTCGGGCCGTTGCCGGAAAATCGTCGCTCACGGCACCCGCAGACCGAAATCCGACGCCGCCGAGGCGGCCGGACTCACGGTCGAAACGCTGCGCACAGCACGCTGCCGCATGGAGTTCTTCGACGTCGGCGCGATCGTCTGGATCCTGCGCAAGTGCCCGTGGTGGGTACCCGATTTCACAGTCGCCGACTACCTGCCACAGCTGCGCGAACTCAACTCGCGGATGCGCAGGGGCGAGCCCTTCGTCGCGCATTCGACAAGGCACCTCATCATCGCGTCAACGCGCTGAGGCACCTCCTCACGTCGAAGCGCCGAGCCGCCCGTCGCCGGCAGCTCACCGAGCAGAAACGCCCACCCGGAACCGGTCCGGCACTTCACCGGCACCAGTGGCGAGGTCGGCTGCGAACTCTCCGAGCAGCGGCGCGAACTTCGCCCCGTGCCCCGAACAGGCCGAAACGAGAACGAGACCGTCGACTGCGTCGATGACGAAGTCCTCGTTCGGTGTGTTCGTGAACAGGCATGTGGTCTCCGCGTACGGTTCCGGAAAGAGTCCCGGCAGATTCCGCTTCGCATAGTCGATCATCCGGGTCCGCATCTCCTCGGTGATCTGTCCGTCCTGGTCAAGCGGCGATCCGATCACCTTCCCACCGTTGAACTGGGCGAATTTCTGCCCCGCGAAATCGGCATCCCGACCGCCGGGAAGTCCATAGGTGAACATCTCACCGGATTTGTGGATGAACGTCGGCCAGGGTGTGCTCGGCCGCCCGTCCGCGCCGGCATCGCGGTAGGGCATGTGGAAAGCCTGCTCCTGCCGCACTTCGAATCGCGGCAGCGCATCGAGGAACGCCTGCGGAAGACCAAGATCGCCGAGGAGGTCGGGCAGCCACCCGCCCGCCGCGACGATGACACGGTCGCCCTCGACGACTTCGCCTGTCGCCGAGGTGACACGGAAGCCGCCCGCGGACCGTCGGGCCACCTCGGTGACCGTCCAATCGATGAGGACCCGGGCCCACCCGGTGTCCATCGCACGGTCGAGCATGGTCGTCACCGTGGTCTCGGCGTCGATGACGCCGGCATCGGGGTGCCACAGGACGTCGGTGTCGAAGACGAACTGCGGCCACCGTTCGGCGGCTCGTGCCGGGTCGAGGACCTCGTACTCGACTCCGACTGCCTCGAAGATCTCGGCGAGCAGATCCGTGTGCCGGGCATCGCCGAAGTCGAGCGCTCCCGTTCGAGTGATGAGCTCGGTCTCCGACTTCGTCTCGAGGTCATCCCACAGTTCCCGGGCGCGTACAACGAGCTCGGTGTAGAGACGATCCGGGTAGGCATAGCGGAAGATGCGGGCCGAACCGTGGGAGCTGCCTCGGTCGTTGGCCGGAGTGTGCCGTTCGAGGACGGTGACGTCCTCGCCGCGCGCGGTCAGGGAATATGCGGCTGCGGCACCGGCCAAGCCCGCTCCGATGACGATGTGGTGGGTCATAGCTGCGCTCCTGTTGGATGGGCGTGATCGGTCGGCCGCGCCTGATCGTGTCTACTGCAATTCGAGGTCGGTCACGCAGGTGGGCCCATCGCTTCTCGTCGAGAACTCGGTCGTTCCGGTCTTGCCCTCGGCGGTGATTTCGATGGTACCGGTGATGTCGGATGGCACCCAGAAGCCCACGAAACCGTTGTCGAAGGTCGTCGTCGAGTCATCCACCACTGTTTTGCCTGTCGCCGAGTCGGTGATCACCACATCGACGTCCTTCCCGCTCAACTCACCGAGACAGGTCGTGAGGCTGTGGTAGAAGCAGTCGTGTGTCTCATCGACGAAGGGAGCGATGGACACATAGCGCCTCCCCTCCGGCAGTGCCATCGTCGCCTCGTCCTGCCCGTCGGTGAGGACGAGCTCGTCCGGCTGCACCGAGGCCATGAGGTCGGTGGGCCTCTCGTCGACAGGCAGGCGATCGAGATGATCGATGACTCCGGTGACGTCTTCGTCGGCCAGATCGAGATCCGCAAGCAGCGCTTCGGCCGAACCCGGCTGCACCGCCGCGGACTCTCCTGATGCAGCGGACGACCCGCTTCCCTGCCCTGGAGCCGAACACCCAGTCAGTGCTAGAGCCAGGGCCGTCGCACCCAACACGAATTGCGTCGTTCTCATATATCTCCCCATGTCATTACGGGTGCAGAGCACCTCTGTCGTCTTGGCAATCATACCCTCAAGGGGTATAGGGTGATCGTGGCGGGCCCAAGGAATGGGATGCCCTCAGATACTCTCATCTTCCGCCGAGCGAATCCGACGCGACCGTCTCACAGGATCAGGAGACCACTCATGAAGAAGCTCACTCCGACCATTCGATTCACTGCAGTCGCCGCAGCACTCGGACTGGCATTGGCGGGTTGCTCAACCGCGAATGACGACACCCGAGAATCCGGCGGCGAGGACTCCCACGGCAATCACGAATCCGCCTCGAATGAAGCAGGCGGGGCCGATCACGAAGATACGGACAGCAGCGAATCCGGACATGAATCGGGCGGACATGAAGGACACGCTGCCGACGGCGGCGACCCACCGGCAGGAATCACGAAGGCCGCCGACCCGAAGTTCGACGTCGGTGACACAGTCGTCCTCTCCGCCGATCACATGCCGGGCATGAAGGGCGCCGAGGCAGAAGTCTCCGGCGCGTTCGACACGACAACGTATTCGATCAGCTACACGCCGACCGATGGCGGAGACCCAGTCGAGGATCACAAGTGGGTCGTCCACGAAGAGCTTGAGGATCCGAGCGAAGCGCCGCTGGAGAAGGGCGCGAAAGCCACCGTCACCGCCGACCATATGCCCGGAATGAAGGGCGCCGAGGCGACGATCGACTCAGCGACCGACGAGACCGTCTACATGGTCGACGTAAAGACAGATGAGATGGAGATGACGAACCACAAATGGGTTGTCGAAAGCGAGATGAAACCCGTGGAGTGAGGCGTGGTCTCACCAGGCTCGACCAAACCGAGCGAGGCAGTGCCAGACCTTCTTCAGCTGCTGCCAGTCGAGGTTCCACTCGCGGCGGGCGTGTGCGATATGGATGGGTCTCAGCTGCGCTGAGTTCCCCAGAACCTCGGCGATCCGCTGTGCGAGCTCGACCACGTCCTGACCCCGATACTCGGGATGCACGGCGATTTCTGCAACCTCGGCTATATAGCCCGGATGAGTCTCGACGGCGAGACCGCAGCGGTCCGCCGTCTCCAGCACCGCATGATCGTCGAAGCTGGGGTCGACGACTAGTGCCTCAACGTCTCCG
This sequence comes from Brevibacterium permense, assembly GCF_013280495.1. Taxonomy (GTDB): domain Bacteria; phylum Actinomycetota; class Actinomycetes; order Actinomycetales; family Brevibacteriaceae; genus Brevibacterium; species Brevibacterium permense. The sequence goes on along the minus strand of NZ_JABSSX010000001.1, from coordinate 378,413 downwards.
GGCACCGTCACCCCACCGTGGACATGAGCCTCGATGTAGTGATCGAGACGGTCGCGACACAGACCACCTCCGGGCGCAACGGCCGCGTCGTCTGCCGACTCGTCGCGACGAAAGTCGGCAACGAGCCCCATGCGGTCAGCAACCCCGAAGAGCTCCGGTCCGAAGGTGCTGTCCGGGTAGGCGAACGACGCTCGCGTAAGAACCTCCGGGCGAAGACGCAGGTAGGCTGGCCCGAACCGCGGTGCCGGCCCATAGGGGTCGCCGTCGAGGTCAAGGGCCCCATAGACCGGTCGTTGCTGCACGTCCACTTGGTCATAGGCTCCGCCGAACATCCGCCGCTCCCAATGCCATCGGTCACCACCGGGAAAGGCGGTCAGGCCCCCATTGCTCGTGCCAGTGACGAATTGGGACACGTACTGCCCACGATCAAGGATCGATGCCAGGACTTCGGTCCCCGAAGCATCGGCCCCGGGATGGAAATGCAGTGCCACACGCGCCTCGGCCGGCAGGCCCTGTCCCGCTGCGGAGCGAGCTCGGACCCAGTCGATCGCTGCAGCGGATGGGTCCGGCTGGTTCATCATTCCTGTTCGGGCAGCATTCCTGCGGCCTCGACGGCGCTGCGGACGATCTCCTCGAGACCGAATTCGGCCTTCCAACTCAGCAGTGCCCCGATCCGGGAGACGTCGGCGACGAGTGCCGGCGGGTCTCCCGCGCGACGCTCGCCCATTTCGGGGACGATGTCTCGGCCGGTCGCCTCGGCGATGGTGTCGATGACTTCCTTCACCGAGGCTCCGGTGCCGGTTCCGACGTTGAACACGGTCTCCGTGGTGCCACCGGCCTTCATGTAGTCGAGGGCGGCGATGTGGGCCTCCGCGAGGTCCTTGACGTGGACGTAGTCGCGGATGCAGGTGCCGTCGGGGGTGTCGTAGTCGTCGCCGAAGATGATCGGCGCCTTGCCGTCCTTCAACCGTCCGAGCACGATCGGGATGAGGTTCATGACGGCCGTGTCGGCGAGTTCGTTCCAGCCGGCGCCGGCGACATTGAAGTAGCGCAGCTTGACGGCGTTGAAGGACGTTCCGCGCATCTGCGAGGCGGTGATCTGGTTGTCGATCATCCATTCGCCGATGAGCTTGGTCTGGCCGTAGGGGTTGATCGGGCGGCAGTCGAGGTCTTCGCCGACCATGTCGACGTCGGGCATGCCGTAGGTGGCGGCCGAGGAGGAGAAGACGAGCGAGGTGATCCCGGTGCGTTCCACGGCGGCGAGGATGTTCGTCAGGCCGCCGATGTTCTGCCGGTAGTACATGACCGGTTCCGCGACGGATTCGCCGACCTGCTTCTTTGCGGCGAAGTGGATGATCGAGTCGACGCCGTGTTCCCTGATCGCCTCGACGAGTCGGTCGGCAGCATCCGCTGCGGCCAGGTCGAGATGGACCACGGGCAGCCCCTCGACGCGAGCGCCGATCCCGGTGGAGAAATCGTCGACGACGAGGACGTCGTCACCGCGTTGGGTGAGCAACCGCACCACGTGCGAACCGATGTAGCCTGCTCCGCCGGTCACCATAACTGCCATTGACCGCGTCCTCCTTCGTCTCTTCAACACGTCGGTATCAGAATACGCGTTCGGCCGTGTAGTTCAGATTCGACTTGGGCGATCGCCCGTCTGCGTCGAGCTCCACCGGTCACCTTCCTCAGGACGATGAGACTGGTAGGAACTGACGGGGGTTACGCGTCATCTGCGGCAGCGTTATGGTGGTCATAGACTCCGGCAACGCGAAACCGGAGAGAACAGGAGCAAAAATCATGACACAGTCAGTGACAGTTCCCGACCCCCATGGCGCAGAGAAGACAACCCGCGAGAACGCCGAACGCGGCTTCATCGCCTCCGACGCCCTGACCAAGAACCTCCAAACGGTTCTGGTCGACTTCATCGCTCTGAGCCTGACCGCCAAGCAGGCGCATTGGAATATCGTGGGCACGAACTTCCGAGACCTCCACCTCAACCTCGACGAACTCACGGACATCGCCCGTGCAGGCAGCGATGAGATCGCTGAACGCATGCGTGCCCTCCACGCCTCTCCGGACGGTCGCCCCGCGGTGATCGCCGAACAGACAGGGCTGCCGGAGTTCCCGAACGGAGAGATCAGCACCCACGACGCGATCGACCACATGGTCGCGTCGATCGAGGCAACCGTGGCGTCCATGCGTGACTGCCATGACGAGGTCGACTCGGCGGATCCGACCACCGCCGACATCTTCCACAGCTACATCGCCCAACTCGAGCAGCAGGCCTGGTTCATCAGCGCAGAGACCCGCACTCCCAAGTGAGTCGGTGCGGCTGAGCAGCCTCTCTGGTCTTCGGGCCGCCTCCCCGTCCTCACGGTCGGGCAGGCGGCCCTTCGTCGTCGAGGCCCGGCACCGGCATCATCACCCGTCGATGATGCCGACGAGGTGTTCGGCAATGGCCAGCGCCGAGGTGGGCCACGACCCCGGACAAGAGATCGTAGCAAGCCCCAACCCGGGCGGCCCAAAGACTACAACCCGCGCCCGGCCTCCCACGGCTCTTCCGAGGCACCGGTGATCAGGGCGTTGACCGACATCGCCTGCGCATCGGTGAACGAGGCGATATAGTCCACGACCGCCCGTGCCCGACCACGCCTGACGATCCCGGCCGCGCCTTCCTCCCCCAGCGCTTGAGGGTTGCGCGCGTACAGATCCGAATACTCCTGCGTGGCCGCCTCGACGGAATCGACCAGGCGCCGGGGAATCCGCGTGGCTTCATCCGGGTCGAGCAGCCACTCGTGGAATCCCTCGACCAGGGACGCGATGATCCGCGTCTGCCCACGCTGATACACGGCCAGGTCAGACCGTTCGAGCACGAACCGCGAATGCACGAATTTCAGCACCACGACATCGTGCCAAGCCTCCTGGCTCAGCCGCACGTGACCGCTGCGGATATGCGGGTCCGGATCGACGACGATCGAGGCCTGCAACCGGTTGATCCACCGCCGGGTGAACCCGGTGACCGCCCGATCCGCTTCAAATCCCCCGTCGTAGGGGACGCCGAGGAGTCCCTCGACGAGATCCCGGTTGACCCGCTCCACCGACTCCCGGAACGCCTCCTCCGAGGCGACCCACGGGTCCTTCTCCCCGATGTGTCGCCGGATTGCTTCGAGGGCATGGCCGGGACGGCGTCGATCCAACTCCGCAGCGTCCAGGGCCGCCAACTCGCGATGATCGCGCAGCCACCGCCCGAGCTCAGCGGACACAGCCGTGTACTGCAGTACGTTCGACCGGTAGAAGTCGTCCAGGTCGTGCACCGCGTAGGCAATGTCGTCAGCGACGTCCATGACCGCGCACTCGAGCGTCTGCTGATACTTCCCGATCGCCGGGAACGCCGAGAGCACGTCCGCCATCTCTTCGACCTCAGTGGCGTAGGCGGAGAATTTCATGGCGCCCTCACTGACATCGTCGCCGACCCCGCGTGGCATCCGCGCCGCCGACGACGCCCGGTCGCCGGTCCATTCCGCGCGCTCCCACGGATATTTGAGCACCGCGGCCCGAATCGCGCGTGTGAGGTTGAGACCGCGCGCCGTGGCCTCGCAGCTGTCAAGGGCGGTGAGGATCCGAAACGTCTGCGCATTCCCCTCGAACCCGTCCTCGAGGCGCAGCACCTGCCGCGACACCCGGTCGAGTTCCTTCTCGCCGAGGTGGCCGAACGGCGGGTGCCCCAGATCGTGGGCGGCCGCGGCCGCCTGGACGACAACCGGATCACACCCGCCGAGGCGGTTGACCGTTTCCCGAGTCCCTTCGTCAGCGTTGTTCAACGTGATCGCGATCGACCGGGCCACCGCGGAGACCTTGAGCGAATGCGTCAGCCGGTTGTGGATGACGGTGCCGGAACCGGCCTGCGGAATGACCTGGGTGACTGAAGCCAGGCGGGAGAAGAACGGGGAGAACCGGATCCGTTCGATATCGATGCGGAACTCGTCCTCTCCGGGACGGGCCTCCTCGGCGACATTGCGATCGCGACCTCCGGACAAGTGAAATCTCTGTCGTTCCATGAACTCAGACTACCGATTCCGCACCCTGAAGACCCTCTATTGCTACCTGACGGGGGCCCAGCAACCTGGCGCCAGGTTGCTGGGCCCCCGTCAGGTAGTAAGGGGGATCCCTTGAGACTCAGATCACAGCATCGTATGGTGAACATACCTATAGGAGGTGGTCACGATGACCGGAGTCAATGAGGATTTCTACCAGCCAGCGACCCAACCCGGTGACATCATCGAAGTCGAGGACGAAGAGACCGGCGAGATGGTCAAACACGTCATCTACCTGGACGAATTCGGCAACGGCACGAAGACGCGGCCGCTGACCGAAGACGAGGTCGAAGATCTCAACGAAGCCTGAGCTTTCCCGAAACTGATCCCGGCCACCCCTCACCGAGGCGGCTTCCCCACTTCCCGTTTCACCGCGGACCATGAGGGTGGGTCACGAACTCACCAACGGGCGCGGACGGTTTCCGTGGGGCCGTCGACTTCGGTGAAACCCGCGTCGACGACGCTGATCTGCTGGTCGTTCGCCGCCCACGCGTCCTTCGTCGCAGTCTGCACGCGCAGACTGAAGCCCGACTCACGCCAGCGGTCGCGCACCTCATCGGGCATCTGCTCGAACGCCAGCTGCGCAGCATGACCGCATTGTGCGGCGGCCTTCCCAGTCGTCAGCGTCAGCTCGGGCGAGAGCTCGATCGTCACGACCGCCTCAGCGGCGGGGATCGAGGATTCGCCCTCATCCGGGAATTCGGTGCCGCCGACCTGCAGCTTCTTCAGCTCCGGTGGCAGGGGCTCGACCGGACCCGGCTCAAACACGAGCGCCTCGGCGGGAGCGAAATCGTCGGTGCCGCCGAAGGTCACGCTCACGCACCCGAGTGCCCGTGCGTCCTCGAGCTTCTTCCCGTCACCGCGGCGCACCACCTTGCGGATGGCTCCGTCACGCCAGTATTCGACGGCCCCGTTCCATTCCCCGCCCGGCCGCGAGCGCGGATCGTCAAGGAAAGTCACGACGGCACGAGCGGTGGCCTCGAGGACGTCGATATGGCGGGCGATGGCGGTCTTGGACCGACGCACGACGATCGGCAGGGACCACGGAATATCGTGGTCGGTTTCGTGCCGGCGCATGTGATCGGTGCGCAGCTTCTCGGGAGAGGCGACATTGTTCGGCACTTCGCCGGTCGATGTCTCGTTCGGCTGCGTGCCTCCGGTCTCATCGCTGTCGGTCACGGTTTCGCTCCTGCAGAGTCTGTGGTCAGAAAGGGTCGCTCCGGGTAGTCGAGCACCCGGTCAAGCAATCCCATCTTCATAACATCCAAGACCTACGGTTATTCCGAAACAGCACCTACTCGGTCGAACAGCCCATTGATGTCGTCACACTTGCGACAGTGAAACCGTCTGTGACGTCTGGGTGAAAGAATATCCGCAGCAGCGGGCTTCATGATTCGTCGTCCAGCTGAGGCTCGGAGTTTCGGCGAGTACGCAGAGGCACCCCAAAGAGTACAAGAACCCCGACAAGCAGAAGTGGCACGACAGAATCCGTCAGTGCCTGACGTGGGAAAGGAAGCTCGCACTGCTGCCCATCGACGAAGACGTGGCGTGAAAATGCGGCCTTCGTGATAATCGAGCCTTCTTCCATGCATACGAGTGCATCGTTTCCTGTGGTGGTCTCATGACCGCCGATGCTCAGACTCACCCAGTCGTCGACCCCGGGTTGATCGACTTCGTAGGTGACGATGTTCTGCACTTCGCCGTCGAATGAACCAGGGATCAGCGTGCGCTGCCATGAAGTCACCGACCCGAGGATGATCAACGCGATGCCCACGACCCCGAGCCCAATGACGCTCACTATCCGCGCACGTGTGTTCTTGCTCATGAGATCAGATGACTCCGACAAGGACCGCTCCTACAGCAATCATCACGGCGCCCACCCCTGCTGCAACCAGTTCGGTGACGAGGACAGCAGCCCACGACCGGTGGCTCGACTGAAAGGCGATGCAGGCTATGCCGACGACAATTGCACCCAGAGACTGGTGCACGATGTCGACGATGTCAGCGACTGGCGCTGCAAATACTGTGAACTCAGCAACCAGGCCGAATCCGATAGAGGCGAGCGTAGCCACCATGATGCCCGGTGCTGAGTCTGAGAATGCTGACGGCCATTGGCTTTCCAATAGGCGCCATGCGACGTTCACCGCGGCGATGAGTGCCAGTGTGCCTCCTGCACCTGCGAGGTAGTGCGCCGCGTAGTCGAATCGTCCAGAACCGACGAAATATGCGACCGCGCCCACGCCGGATACTGCCGACACAGCCACGAGGCGTCGGAAGGCACTCTTCAAGAAAATCTCCACAGTGATTCCAGGAGGGGTTCTTCCCCACCATAGCGAGCTTATGCACCTCAACCGGTCGAGCACATCCTCTAAAAGGATGAAATCAGCCGCGTGCTGTATCAACCGCCGCGAGTTGAACCCCGCCGACCGACACCACCCCTCCCCGCAGCGGCAGGTGCCGCCTCGCTAAGCTGGGAATCATTGCCCCCGACCAAGGATGAGGCTGATGATTCCCGGCGTGACCGTCGACCCCGCGCTCACAGATGCGCTTCTGGCCACCATTCCTGCCGACATCGTGGCATCGATGTCGCCGCAGATGCGCGAGGTGATGGCTGTCCAGGCCACTCGGGCCGACGCGTGCCGCCGAGCCGGCGAAGATTTTGCCGCTGCTCAAAGTGACCTCTCCCCCGCCGCTCGATCCTGGGCCGCGAAACGCGCCGAGTACCGGACCGAACGCACGCTGTGGAACGAAGGTGGCCCGACCATGAGCCGCACGGATGACCACCACATCCGCACAGCCGGGATCGACGTTCCGATCCGCATCCATCGCCCCACCGCCGAGGCGGTCCTGCCCGGTCTCCTGTTCCTCCACGGCGGTGGGTTCAGCCTCGGTGACCTCGATACACATGACCGGATCATGCGCGTGCTCGCCGCGGCCGGCGGCTTCGCCGTGATCGGAGTCGACTATTCGCTGTCGCCGGAGGTGAAGTTCCCGCAGGCACTGCACGAGTGTGCCGGGGTCGTTGACCACCTCGCCGGCCACGGTGAGGATTTCGGCATCGACGGCGCACGTCTGGCCATCTCCGGAGATTCGGCTGGGGCGGTGCTCACCCTCGGCGCAGGTCTGCTTCTGCGCGACGAACCGGAGACCGTCGGGGCGAGTCCCGCGAGCTTCTCGGCTCTGCGCGCCCTTCTGCCCATCTACGGCAGCCACGGTCTCAACGACTCGGCCAGTCGCAGGCTCTACGGCGGCGACTGGGACGGAATGGGCATCCACGACCTCAGCAACCTCCTCGACGACTACCTGCCGACCCCGAAGGACGAACATTCACCGTTCATCGCACACCTCACCGCCGATCTGTCCGGTCTGCCGCCGGTGTTCGTCGCGGCCGCCGGGCTCGATCCGCTGCGCGATGACAGCCGGGCATTGGCCAGGACCCTGCAGCGGGCAGGCAACGACGTCCGCTTCGAGGAGTATCCGCATGTGCTCCACTCGTTCCTCCACTTCGGTCGGATCCTCGACGACACAACCACGGTGCTCCACAACGCTGCGGCTTTCGCTGCACACCATCTGAACTGATTCGTGCGGACGGCGCCCAGCGGGCGCGGACGAGACGGGTTTCCAGTCAGCGGCCCGTGACCTGGTTCCTTCGCCCAGGGCTGCCGTGACTGCCGTCAGCAAAACGCTCCTGGCTGCCGCGATCCGAATGAACGCCTCGCGTCGGCCGTCGGAACAGCACGTCTGCGTCACCGTCGGACTGCCGTTGCCGCTCGCGTTCGATCTCAGAGTCGAACTCGGCGCCGAGGAGCAGCGAGAGGTTGACCATCCACACCCAGGCGAGCCCGACGATCACTCCCCCGATCGACCCATAGGTGACGTTGTAGCTGCTGAAGTTGTTGATGTAGAGCACGAAGCAGGCCGACACGGCAAGCAGCACGAACAGCGCGACGAACGCACCGAGGCTGGCCCACCGGAACTTCGACCGCCTGACGTTCGGGGTCACGTAGTAGAGCAGGGCGATGAGCAGCATGACGAAGAAGACGAAGACCGGCCATCTGACCACGTTCCAGATCAACAAGGCAGTCGCGCCCATTCCGATGAGCTCGCCGAGCGTTTCGGCGATGGGCCCGGACAGCACGAGCAGCAGCCCCAGAGCGGCCAGGACGATAAGCGTGACCACGGTCATCAGGAGCATGAGCGGCTTGAACTTCCAGTACGGCCGAGTCTCCTCGACCCGGTAGACAGCGTTCAGCGCACGACCGAGCGCGCCGATGTATTTCGACGACGACCAGATCGCCAGCAGCAGGCTGCCGATGAGGGTGACTCCGGCCGAGGACGACTCGGTGAGTTCGACGATGAACGGGCGGATCACCGTGGCCGCTTCAACAGAGAGTCGGTGAACCAGGGAGAGCACCGCCTTCGTGGTCGACTCGGCTTCCCCGACCACGCCGAGCAGCGACACCATGGCGAGGATCGCCGGGGCAGCAGAGAGCAGAGCATAGAAGCTCAGCCCGGCAGCTCTGTCGAGGCACTCGTCGTCGCGCAGACGCCGAAGCGCACCCCTGACGATCTGCAATCGGTTCAACCGTGGCCCGGCCCGTCTCAACGCTGTCCCACTCTGTAGTCTTTGGCCGCGTGGATCATCGCATTGAGAGTCGCGATGACCGGCACGGAGAAGAAGGCCCCGGCGATGCCCGCCACCGCTGCTCCCCCTGTCACCCCGAGGATCACAGCCAGGGGGTGGATCTTCACCGTGGGCCCTGTCAGCCACGGCTGCAGAACGTGGCTTTCGAGCTGTTGGACGACGACGACGATCCCGAGCATGATCAGGCCGTGCACCCACCCGTTGAAGAGCAGCGCCAAGCCCACCGCGACCGCTCCGCCCACGATCGCTCCGACGAACGGCACGAAGGCACCGAGGAAGACCACCATGGCGATCGGCACCGCCAAGGGGACGCCGAGGATCAGAGCACCCACTCCGATTCCGATCGCATCGCTGGCCGCGACGACGAGCTGGATCCGAATGAAGTTCGTCAGCGTCTTCCAACCGGCCTCACCGGCCGCGAAGATCCGCGCATGCGCCTTCTTCGGCCAGATGTTGACGACCCAGGTCCAGATGCCGCGCCCGTCGATGAGCGCGAAGAGGGTGACGAACAGGATGATGATGACGCCTTCGATGACATGAGCCGCCGTCGTGCCCACCTCGGCGGCACCGGAGCCGAGACCGGCGGCGTTGTCCTGCAGCCACTTCCCCGAGGAATCGACGAGATCATTGAGCTTGGCTTCGGTGATTCCGAACGGCTGCGTGGCCAAGAGCTGCTTCGCCGCGTCCAGGGTCGTCGCCACCTGATTCTGGATCTCAGGTATCTCACTTCTGATCTGAAAGGTGATGAGGAGGACGAGCCCGGCCAACAGGCCGAGGACGACCACCCAGACGGTGACCACCGCCAACCATTTCGGCCACCGATGCCGCTGCAGGAACGTCGACATGGGGACCAGGAGGGCAGAGAGGACGAGGCCGGCCAGGAATGGAACGACGATCTGTGCGACCTGCAGTGCCACGAAGATCGCGACTGTGATTCCCGCGATGATCACCAGCAGGTATCCGGTGAAGCGGGCACCGAGTCTGAGTCCCTCGGGTATCGGGTCATCGCGATTCGGGGGCGCGTTCAATGGACCTTCTGTCATGGACCAACACTAATGCCGCGAGCCGCACAGTGGGTGGACCATTCTGTTCTGCCCCTCCGGCGCGGGCGAGACGGGGCTCCGGTCAGCGGCTTCCGAGGAAAATCCGAAGATGTACTAAAAGTGAATCACTACGATGTTCCGATGACCAGATTGCGACGTTGGCCCTACACTTTTGCCATGGTGCTCGCTCTCCTCGTCGGAGCGGCCGCCGTGTTCTCCTCCCTCTTCCTCGATCTCCCGTTGCGGGACCCCGACGGATTCCTCGGCCCCTCATACATCCGTCTGCCTCTGCTGGTTCTCGGATTCATCGGCGCCGGGCTGATCGTGGAAACGGTGAGGCGAAGCGGGTGGCGAAATCTGCCGACGTCTGTCGTCGACATCGCTAAGAAGGAGTGGAACACCCACCGGCTGCTGTGCATCGGCGCCGGGCTGCTGAGTTTCTACGTCTGCTACGTGGCCTACCGCAATCTCAAGAGCGTGCTGCCGGTGTACCGCGAGGGTACCCTCTTCGATCAGCAGCTGTTCCGCCTCGACCAGTGGCTCATGGGCGGGAACACTCCGGCCGTACTCCTGCACGAACTCCTCGGCACCGGCATCGCGGCGAACCTCCTGTCGATCGCCTACCTCGCCTACCTGCCGCTCATTCCGATCAGCCTCGGCGCGGTCCTCGTGCTCAATCGCAGACTCGCCGTCGGCGCTTGGTATACGACGATGTTGAGTCTCAATTGGGTGCTCGGCACCGTCAGCTACTACCTCCTGCCGTCGGTCGGTCCCGTGTTCAGCCACCCCGAGGTCTTCCGGGCGCTGCCGGCCACCGGAGTCAGTGAGCTCCAGGAGTCACTCATCGACACTCGCCTCGACTACCTGAGCAACCCGATCGGCAGTGACTCCATCCAGGGTGTCGCCGCGTTCGCATCGCTTCACGTCTCCGTCACCTTCGCCGCTGCTCTGTTCATGACGCTGACGAAACAGCATCGCGCCGTTCGAGCGTTCACCTGGATCTTCTTCGGTGTGACGGTCGTGGCCACCCTCTACTTCGGATGGCATTACATCCTCGACGACATCGCGGGCATCGGCATCGGCGGGGCGTCGGTGGCGCTCTCCGCATGGGTGACCGGGCACCGCAGAGCACGCCGACGGCCGGTCGCCGCAGTCTCCGAGCCTGTTTCCGTGCCCGCCGCGAAACCCGCGGATTCTGTCTCACGCACCGCCGGGGCTATACTGTAATCACCTGCGAACCCGTTTTCGGGTTCCCTGCGTCGTCAGGACGCCTCGTCTCTGCAGCTGGGTGAAAGAACCCGCGCATTTCCGAAGCCGTTTTCTCTCGGCGATCGAGAGCGCCGACAGCGCTCATTCCATGACCGGAAGCGGCTGCCTGCCACCTATTCACGGCACCGGCACGCCCTCCGGCACGTCGAAGGGCCACCCCATCACTACGTCACAGACTCACACAAATCCCCGCAGCACCCGCACCCGCGGAGGCAGCAATAGAAACACCGCCACAACCGCGGCCGACGCCTCGGGCAATCGCACGAAGAAGGCCTCCCCAGCCCCGACCACTTTCGCCGAGCTCGGTGTCCCCCAGAAACTGGTCGACACGCTGAGCAAGGAGGGCAAGACCCAGGCCTTCCCGATCCAGCAGGACACTCTGCCCGACACGCTGGCCGGCCGCGATGTGCTCGGCCGCGGAAAGACCGGGTCCGGCAAGACCCTGGCGTTCTCCATTCCGCTCGTCGCCCGACTGGCCGAATCCGGCAAGGGGTCGCAGAAGTTCCGCCATCCGCGCGGACTCGTGCTCGCTCCCACCCGTGAGCTCGCCACGCAGATCACCGAGGTCATCGACCCGTTGGCCAAGGCCGTGGGCTTGCGGACGACGACGATCTTCGGCGGCGTCAAGCAGCGTCGCCAGGAGGTCGCACTCAAGGCCGGAGTCGACATCGTCGTGGCCTGCCCCGGCCGCCTCGAGGACCTGCTCCAGCAGGACATCCTCACGCTCGAGAACATCGAGGTCACCATCCTCGACGAGGCCGACCACATGGCTGACCTCGGGTTCCTGCCCGGAGTCACCCGAATCCTCAACCAGACCCCGGCTGAGGGCCAGCGGATGTTCTTCTCCGCCACCTTGGACAACGACGTCGACAAGCTCGTCCGTCGTTTCCTCCACAACGAGGTCCTCCACTCCGTGGATGAGGCGACCTCCCACGTTTCGGCCATGACCCACCACGTGTTCGAGGTGTCGGTCGACGACAAGAACGAACTCGTACACAAGCTCGCCTCCGGCACGGGCCGCCGCATCCTCTTCACCCGCACGAAGCACCGGGCCAAGCGCTTCGCCCGCCAGCTCACGGCAGCCGGAATCCCCGCTGTTGACCTCCACGGCAACTTGTCCCAGGGTGCGCGCGACCGCAACCTCGCCGCCTTCACGAATGGTGACGCGAAGGTCCTCGTGGCCACAGACATCGCCGCCCGCGGCGTCCACGTCGACTCCGTCGAGCTCGTCGTCCACGTCGATCCCCCGACCGAGCACAAGGCGTACCTGCACCGCTCCGGTCGCACCGCGCGTGCCGGCAGCGCCGGTGACGTCGTCACGGTGATGACCGCCGAAGAGCGCAAGGACACCCAGATCCTCCTGCGCAAGGCCGCCATCAAGGCGACCCCGCAGAAGGTCAACGCAGAGTCCCCCGAGGTGACCGAGCTCGTCGGTGAGATCGCCGAGTTCGTCGCCCCGCAGCCGAAGGAACCCGTCCAGCCGCGCAAGAAGACCGAACCTTCCACGTCGAATGGTCGTTCATCCCGCCGTCGCCGAGGCGGCCGTGGCGGCCGCGGCGGAAGCTCGGGTCGCGGTGAGGCCGGCAACGGCGGCAGCGACCGCAGCCGCGAGAACTCCCGCGGCGGCCGCTCCGGCAATGGCCGCTCGGGCGGTCAGCGCGCGGAATCTTCGAGTCGTCAGCCGAGCAGCCACCGCGCGTCCGAATCCCGCGGCACCAGCCCCGAGACTCGTCGCCGCAACCGCACCCGCGCCGGGGGCTCGCAGCAGGTCTACTCGACCAGCAGCTGACGTCCTCACAATCCAGTAACCCTGCTCGGATACTACACTTTGGTGTAAATGCCGGCTGGGCGAACCAGCAGTGAGAGGAGTCTGCCGATGAGCCACGACCGCGAGTCCCTCACCCTCGTCTGGTTTCGCGACGACCTGCGCGTCGAGGACCACGAGGCCCTGTCAGCGGCCTGCGGCGACGGGCAGGTGATCGGCCTCTGGATCAGGGAGTGCCGCGGCGACGATGGCCTGGGCCCACGCCCGTTAGGCGGGGCGGCCCGGTGGTGGGCGCACGAATCGCTGCGCGTCCTGGAGACCGAACTCGCACAGCTCGGCATCCCGCTGCTCTTCGCAGCCGGCTCGGCCGCCGACATCGTCCCGCAGGCGGCTGCGGACCTGAAAGTCGATGCTGTGCGCTGGTCGCGCCGTTATGCGCCGGCTGCACGTCGCCTCGACGCGCAGATCAAGACGGACCTGGCTGATGCCGGTCGTGCCGTGCACTCCCATACCGGCGCGCTGCTCGTCGAGCCTTGGACGGTCAGCCCGCAGGGCGGTGACTTCTACAAGGTCTTCACGCCGTTCTTCAACGCTGTGCGCGATCGCGAGGTCGGAGAGGTCCTGCCGCTGCCCGACGAACAGAGCCCCCTGACGCAGGCAGACCGTAAGCATCTGGACAATCACTCCTGGGTGCGCGACCTCGACGATCTCGGTCTTCTCGACGGGACCGACACGGGCTCGGGCAGCTTCGCCTCGGCGAGGACTCCACAGTGGTGGCGGACGACCGTGGCCGGGCACTGGAACCCCGGGTGCAGGGAAGCGGCCCGTGAGCTCGACTGCTTGAGCGACGGGCTCGACGGCTACGCAGATTCTCACGATGTCCCCGCAGACCCTGACAGCACGTCAGGCCTGTCGCCGCGACTGCGCTTCGGCGAACTCTCCCCCCGCCAGCTGCTGGCAGCGGCCCTGGACATACCGGAGGTGAGGGACGATGATCGGCAGGCATGGATCCGGCAGCTCTACTGGCGGGAGTTCTCCTGGCACCTGACCTATCACCTGCCGGCCGTCGAATCCGAACCGATGCGACCTGAATTCGCGTCCTTCCCCTATGAGGACGACCTCGAGGCACTCGACCACTGGTGCAGCGGCACGACCGGGATCGACCTCGTCGACGCCGGCATGGCTCAGCTGTGGCAGACCGGATGGATGCACAATCGAGTGCGGATGGCCACGGCGAGCTTTCTCACGAAGAATCTGCTGATCCACTGGTGGCACGGCGAGCAGTGGTTCTGGGACACGCTGGTCGACGCCGATGAAGCCAACAACCCGGTCTCGTGGCAATGGGTGGCCGGGTGCGGAGCCGATGCGGCTCCATATTTTCGGATCTTCAATCCCGAACGCCAACGTGAGCGTTTCGATCCCGACTACGAGTACGTGGGCAGGTGGTTGGGCCGCGGTCCGGGCGGTCTCACTCGGGCGGAACGCTCGCAGGGTGATCGCGAGCCGATCGTCGATCTCAAGGCATCGCGCCAGGCGGCATTGGCCGCCTATGACCGGATGAAGAGTGAGGCGAAATGAGCACGACGAACGGACGCAGGATTCTCATGGCCGGGTGCGGAGACCTGGGCACACGGCTGGGCCTGCGACTGGTCGACCAGGGGCACCGGGTGATCGGACTGCGCCGACGCGTCGCCGAACTGCCCGACGCCTTTGAGACGATCAGTATGGACCTCTCCGGATTCGGAGCTCCCGGCCGCGATAGGGTCGATGCCGCGGACCGCAGCGATCCGCGACTGGACGCCCTCGATGCGGTCGTGATCACTCTGACTTCGGACGAACCGACTCGGACCGGATACGAACGGGCCTACCTCCACGGGCTGAGAGGTCTCACCCGCGTGCTCGGGTCACAGCCGGGCCGAGTCGTCCTGGTTTCCTCCACGCGTGTCCTTGCAGAGGACCCGACGCGTGTGATCACCGAAGACGCTCCACTCGCCCCAGGGTCCGGGCCTGGTGAGGTCCTCGCTGCGGCCGAGTCCGAGGCGGCCGAGCTCTTCGACCACCTCACGATCGTCCGCCCGGCTGGTATCTACGGACCTGGCCGCACCCGCCTCATCGACTCCGTGCGACGCGGCCAGCGGTTCAACCATCAGCGGTGGACGAATCGCATCCACCGAGACGACCTCGTTCTCGGCCTCGAGCGCTTGGCACTCGGCTCGGAACCGCCGGACCTGGTCCACGCTGTCGATTCGCTTCCTGCCCAGATGGGCGACGTCGCCGCCTTCATCGCCGGCCGCCTCGGCGTGCCCGTCCCCGGCCATGCCGACGACGAGAAGCCGAGCGGCAAACGGATCGACGGAACTCGCTTCGGCTCGCTCATGGGCGAACTCGGCTACCCCACGTACCGGCACGGCTTCGCTTCTATGCTGACGACAGCCCCCTGAACGTGAACAAAACTCGGGGCGTTCAGGCTCGGCGCCGCGCCTCGGCTGCGATGTTCTTCGCCATGGCGGGGAAGATGAAGCGATGAAACGGGGCGACGAGGGCCCAGTAGATGCGGCCTCGCACTCCAGTGGGGATGAAGGTCGCCGTCTGGTGATACTCACAGCCTTCGACTGAGTCTGTCAGAGCGAATTCGAGCCACGCGTGCCCGGAGACCTTCATCTCGGCGCGCAGCAGAAGACGAGAGTTCGGCTCCAGCTCCTCGACTCGCCACCAGTCGACGGGATCGCCGATGCGCAGGCTGTCGGCCAGGCGTCGACCGCGGTTGAGACCAGCGCCTCCGACTGCTTTGTCCCAGATCCCACGAATCTTCCATGCCAGCGGCCACGAGTACCAGCCGTTGGTCCCGCCGATCCCCTCGATCACAGGCCACACCTCGGCGGCGCTGACACCGCTGATCGTCGCCGACCGTTCATCGGTGAAGATGCGCCGGCCGGACCACTTCGGATCACTGGGCGACGGCTGGGCCGCCTCGTCGAGCTCTCCGGCGTCGGCGTCCCAGTTCGTGTCCACGGCCCCTTCGATTTCACGGCGCAGGGCGAGTCGGACGGCGTCGGCGAACCCGATGAGTCCGGACTCGGGCGGCGGGATGACCGCGTCGACGTCCTGGTCCGAGGCCACAGCATCCTCCTGCAGGGATTGGACGAGCGGCAAGGTGAGGCTGAACGGCAGCGGGGTGACCAACCCGACCCAGATGCCTGACAGCGTCGGTGCGGGAAGAGGCAAAGCGATGACGTGGCGGGGCTTGAGCCCTGCGACGGCAGCAAATGTGCGCATCACGTTCGCATAAGTGAGGATCTGACGTGAACCGATATCGAAGGACCGGTTGACCGCCTCCTGCACATCGGCCGCGGAGAGAAGATAGTAGAGAGCGTCACGAACTGACAGGGGTTCGACGCGGTTGGACACCCAGTCCGGTGCCGGCATCCAGCGCAGGGTCGTGGCGAGGTGGCGGATCATCTCGAACGAAGCCGATCCGGAGCCGATGATGATGCCGGCGTTGAAGACGATCGCGTCGACCTCGGAGTCGAGCAGAATCCGTCCGACGTTCGCTCGTGAACGCATGTGCTTAGAGAGCTCACGTCCCTCCGGATGGAGCCCTCCGAGGTAGACTATGCGGCGTACGCCGGCAGATGCGGCCGCGCTGGCGAAGCGCCTGGCCGCCTCGGCTTCGGCTGCCTCGAAGTCCCCGCCGGAGCCCATGGAATGCACCAGGTAATAGACGGTATCGATGCCGCCGAGGCTGTCATCGAGACCGCCACCGGTGTCGAGGTCGACGGTTCTCACGTCGACGTCGGCTGCCCATGGAACCTGCTTGAGCTTCTCCGGTCGCCGCACCCCGACCCGAACCTGGTGCCCGGCCTGCAGCAGTCGCGGCACAAGGCGACCGCCGATGTAACCGGTCGCCCCGAGCACGAGCACGCGTCGCGGGGTGCGGGTTTGGCGGATGACTTCGTCGCCGAGCGACTTCGGGTCGGGCGGGGTCGAGCGTTCCGTCGGGCGGTTCATCAGGGAATCCTTCCGGCCTGCCGAGATCGGCTGTCACGGACCAACCATACACATGTACCCCACCGGATACTGTTGGCCATCGTATAGCTGCTGCTCAGTCCGCCAGCGCAGCGCCGACGTCGTAGCGGAGGATCGCAGCAATGCCGTCGCTCATCGGATCGTGGCTGAGACCGATCTCAGCTGAGGACAGGATAGCCGCGGAGACGATCTCCGCTTCTCCTGCTGAGGCCTCGGCATCATCGAGCAGAAGGACCGCCGCCGCTCCGCGTTCCACTGCCTTTTCGACTTCTGCTCGCCCTTCGACCGCACGGCCGTGTGCTTTGCTTTCGCCCAGACGCTCCGAGTTCTCAGCCTCACGTTCTTCGGCGAGCCTCGTCACCAGCGTCCTGATGGCCACGTCAATCGCCTCTTCGGCACCTTCGTCTTCATCGCCGCCCTCGGAGATCTCATGAAGCATCTCCTCGGCTCGTGCCGACAGCTCAGCCTTGACGGCGGTTCTGCCCTGCACCTCTCCGGCCAGAACGAGTGCGTCCGACGCGTGGTCTGTGATGAGACGGTCGACGAAGTCGGCGACACTGCGTGCATTGTCCTTGATGATCTCGTCGACACGGCGCCGGATCTGGTTGTGCGAGTATGCTCCTCGCCGCGGCTTGTTGATGTCTTCGTCGTTGTCGCCGGTGACGTGGACCGACTCTTTCTCGATGCGTTCGCGATCCGGGGTTACGCTCAGCTCACGAATGGCCGCTCCGTCCTGGCCGGCGATGACGAGGACGACATCGAACTGTCTGCAATCCTGTCGGAGGAAGGCTCCAAGCTCCGGCGCCTCGCCGTAGTGGGCCGAATCTCCTTCTCCCAGCGCCGCGTCCCAGTGTTCGTCCAGCAGAACTCCCTGTGAGTTCGCGACGATGGTCCGACCGTCTGTGTGCACCTCGGTGGGTTCGTCGGCGAGGATGATCGCATCGATGGACTCGAGGAGAGACTCCTCTGCCCCGCTTTCGGACAGCTGGTCTCGCAGCTCCGACCACCGCAGGCGCAGCTGCGTATCGGCATCGGCTGATGGGGTTCGTCCTTCAAGGTAGACGGTGGCATATGGCCCGCCGCTCTCGACGACCGTGCGCAAGTGATTGTGGTTCATCCCCTGTTCCTCCTCAGCGTCTGTGGCTGTCTGACCTGCCCCCGCGGGGCTCACCGCGCTGCGCGCGGTGTTCTCAGCGTGACATTGTGGGGAGACCGCTGTAAACAGTCTTGACAAACCAGGGTCGGGCATTTACAGAAAAAGTCAGGCCAGCTTCGGCTTCTGAAGTGACACAATGGGAACATGAACACCGATACAAACACCGAAACGATGATGCGCGCCGTCAGTCAGCAGACTTTTGGAAGCGCCGACGTCCTCGAAATCACCGAGATCCCACGACCGAAGCCCCGCACCAACGAAATCCTTGTGAAAGTCCACGCTGCGGGTCTCAACCCGACCGATTGGAAGCACCGTTCCGGCCACGGCTTCGTCGACGATCTGCCATTGGTGCTCGGCTGGGACGTCTCCGGAGTGGTCGAAGCCGTCGGCATCGGCGTCGCGACGTTCGCGCCCGGAGACGAGGTGTTCGGCATGCTGTCGTATCCGTTTTGGCTCGGCTCCCACGCCGAATACGTCGCCGCCCCGGCCAGATTCTTCGCGTCGAAACCCCGATCGGTCGACCATGTGCAGGCGGGAGCACTCCCCCTCGCCTCTCTGACCGCTTGGCAGGCGCTCGTCGAAAACGCCGGCTTACAGCCCGGACAGCGTGTGCTGATTCACGCGGCCGCAGGCGGCGTCGGGCACATAGCCGTACAGATCGCGAAATCGCTGGGCGCATACGTGATCGGAACCGCGAGTTCGGCGAAGCACGGCTTCCTGCGCGAGCTCGGCGTCGATGAGGTCGTCGACTACCGTACAGAGGACCTAACCGAGCGAGTGCAAGACGTCGACGCGGTGCTCGACACGATCGGCGGTGACACGGCAATGCGCTCCCTGCACACGCTTCGAAAGGGCGGCTCTCTCGTGTCGCTCATCCCTGTCGGCTCCGCTGATCTCCTTCGCGAAGCAGATCAGCTCGGAGTGCGAGCACTTCGGATGCTCGTGGACTCCTCGCGCAGCACACTGGAAACCATCTCCGGGCTCGTCGACGACGGTGCACTGCGTGCCACAATCGCCGGCACTTTCCCGCTCTCGAAGGCAGCAGAAGCCCATCGAGAGGGCGAGACCAACCGCACCACCGGCAAACTCGTACTCACAATGGACGAGTAGGCCAAGCGCAATCTGGTCAGTTCCTCAGTCGAAGCGGCACTATGCTCACTGCCGCGACGCAGGGCCCGGCACCTGTGCATCGGTGCCGGGCCCTGCGATCACGGAAGTCAGTAGTGTGCTGGCGGATCGCTCGCGGGGAAGGACTCTTCCTCCCACTCATCGACCAATTCGTCCTCTTTCTCCTTCGACGCGGAATCCGTGCCGGGCTTTTCCGCAACGTCATCCTTGGCTCCCTCGGGGGCCACTTTCGGATCCTTCTCGTCTTCGCTGAAATCGCTCATCACGATCATCCCTTCTCTATCGAGTGTACGAACCTATGCTGACACTCTTTGGTCCAACTGGGTAGGGGTGCGGGCATATTGGCATGAGGCATTACGGGGGTGCCGCTCGGCAGAGGCCCCACGTAGACTGATCACCTATCCGCGCTCTCCAGCGAAAGGTGACCAGAATGTCAACCGACGACAACAGCACCGAAAGCAACACATCAGACAGCATGCGCAAAGCTGCGGAGAACCTCGATCACGAGGCCGGAGGTGCACCGTCATCCGAGTATCTCGACAAGGTCGACCCCGACGACTTCGGGCGGAAAGACGAGACCGGCGAGGATCAGAGCCGCGACGAGGATACGACCTCTGACGATGAGGCATCCAAGGACCGCTGACCGCCTCAACGGATCGCTGACGACCGGCAGAGCCTCTTCGGCTCACAACACAGTTTGGGGCGGATAGCACCTGTTTGAACAGGTGCTATCCGCCCCAAACTGTGCCACAAGCCTTCAGAACTTCGGCACGTCGGCGATCAGCGCCCGCGTGTACTCGTGCGATGGATCCTCGAGCACCTGCGCGGTCGGCCCGTAGTCGACGATCTTGCCCTTGTTGAGCACGGCGAGGTTATCGGCGATGTGCCGGGAAAGTGCGATGTTGTGGGTGACGAAGAGCATCGCCAACTGCCGCTCCTCCCGCAAGGTCCGCAGCAGTGCGACGATCGAAGCCTGGACGCTGACGTCGAGGGCCGAGGTGATCTCATCACAGACCATCACCGACGGTGCGTTGACCAGCGCTCGGGCGATCGCAGCCCTCTGTCGTTCACCGCCGGAGAGGTCACCGGGACGTCGGTGGTAGAACGTCCGTCCCAGCCGCACGGAATCGAGTGCTTCCTCGACGGTGGCTTTCCGGCTCGCGGCCGTCCCCTGACCGCTCATCTCCAAGGGCACCGTCAGCGACTGGCCGATGGACCGCCGCGGATTGAGCGATGAGAACGGCGACTGGAACACGTACTGGATGCCCACGCGCTGCTCGTTCGTGCGTTTGCGCGTCGACCGTGCCAGTTCCGTGCCGCGCAGTCGAACAGATCCCTTGTAGTCGTCATTGAGCCCGGCCACGCACTGCGAAAGGGTCGTCTTACCCGATCCGGATTCGCCGAGAAGCATCGTGCACTCCCCCGGCTCCAGCGTCAGGTTGATCCCGTCGAGGATCTGCGCCTTCCCGTAGGCGAGCGCCACATCCTTGGCCTCGAGCAGAGGTGCAGTCGCCGAGGCGGCACCTCCGTCCCGCTCCCCCGCCGAGGCGGCTTCCCCGTCCCGTGCGTCACCGTCGGATCTGTGCTCGCCCGAATCAGCGGATCCGCCGGGCTCCCCCGTCGACACGAGGATATGTGTCTTCTCGTCGGCCTCGGCGACGGCTTTCGCTTCCGCGGCCCCGTCGCCGATGGTCTTGCGTCCTGCAAGATCGGGCACAGCCGCCATGAGCATCTTTGTGTAGTCGTGCTGCGGACGTTCGAGCACTGCCGACACCGGGCCCTCTTCGACGAGGTCGCCGCGCAGCATCACAGCCACTCGGTCGGAGATGTCCTTGATCACCGCCAGATCGTGGGTGATGTAGAGACCGGCGACATTGTTCGCCACCGTCATCTGCCGGATCGTGTCGAGCACGACCGACTGCGTGGACACGTCCAGGCCGGTCGTCGGTTCGTCGAGGATGAGCACATCGGGGTACATGGCGAAGGCCATGGCGATGCCGATGCGCTGCTGCTGACCGCCGGAGAGCTGATGGGGCCAGCGTCGCTGATAGGCACGATCCCCGGGCAAGCCGACGTCAACGAGCACCTCTGCAACGCGATCAGCTCGCTCACGATCCGAGGCTCCGAAGTCGTGGATGTCGAGGACCTCCCGGATCTGCTCGCCCACACGCATTGCCGGGTTGAGCGAGAGCGCGGGATCCTGGGGGATGTACGCGATCCGGGATCCGCGCAGATCGCGCAGTGCCACCTCGTCGAGCTCGCCGACCTCAAGGTGGGTGGCGTCCCCGCGCGGCCAGATGCTTACGGACCCGGATCCGAACTTCAGGCCCTCCCGAAAGTGTCCCATGCAGGCCAGACCAGCCGTGGTCTTACCGGAACCGGACTCGCCGACGAGTCCGAGGATCTCTCCCCTGGCCAGGGCGAAGTCGACGCCGTGAAGGATCTCGTCGCCGGCGTTCGTGAGCACACGCAGGTCGGACACGCGCAGGACGATCTTCTCGTTCGGTTCGTTTGCATCATCATGGCGAACGGTCTCTGTCTTCGTGCTCATCAGGCCTCCACTGATGTCGATGCGGTGGCTCGGGCGAAGGAGTCCGCGAGCAGGTTGGTGCCGATGGTCAGCAGCGCGATCGCGATGACCGGCAGCAGCACACCCCAGGGTTGGATGGACAGGGCGATGCGGTTCTCGTTGATCATCAGACCCCAGTCGGCCGCGGGCGGCTGCAGACCGAGTCCGAGGAACGACAGCGACGCGATATAGCCGATCGAGTAGGTCAGGCGCAGGCCGGCCTCCACGCTCAGCGGTCCGGTGATGTTGGGCAGCAGCTCACGGATAAGCACTTTCCAGCGCGGCATCGCGTACATCTCCGCTGCCTTGATGTAGTCCTCAGTGATGACGCCCAGGGTCGCAGACCTCGCGACGCGGGCGATGCGCGGAGCGTGGGTGAGGCCGATGACGGTCACCAGCACCCATCCCTGGGGTCCGAGCACTGTGATCGCCAGGAGGGCGAACACCAGCTGCGGGATGGCGAGGAAGACGTCGTTGATGCGCATGATCACAGCGTCGAACGTCCCGCCGATATACGCGGCGAGCATGCCGACGAGGGCACCGACGATCATGCCGAGCGCCGTGGCGAGCACCGCGTAGACGATGAGGGTCAGTCCTCCGGCCAGGAATCGAGAGAGCACATCGCGGCCGAGATTGTCCGAACCGAACAGGCCGTAGGGACTGAACGGTTTTGTGACGAATTCGGTGGCGGTGTTGCCGGTGGCCCAGGGCAGCAGCAGCGGACCACACAGGGCGAGCGCCACGACGACCATAGTGATGATCAGACCGATCTTGCCCTGTTTCTGGGCGAGCACTCGCTTGTAGAAGGGAACATAGGTGGTGGCGGATTCCTTGGGGACCTCAGCGGCATCGGTGGCCGCGGACTTGAGGTCATCAAGGCTGTTGGCGTCGGTGCTCATGCTGCGCTCCTGAGTTTCGGGTTGGTGAGGATGCCGACGACATCGGCCGCCAGGTTCACCGCGACGTAGACGGCGGCGACGAGCATGGAGATCGCCTGGACGACCTGCACGTCACGGTAGGTCACCGCGTCGATGAGTGCTTGGCCGAGTCCCGGATAGCGGAAAAGGAACTCGACGACGACCACACCACCGGCCAGCCAGGCCAGCTGGATAGCGACGACCTGAGCGACCGGGCCGAGGGCGTGAGGCACGGCATGGCGCATGATCACACGCTTCTCCGGGACGCCTTTGAGTCTCGCCATCTCGACGAATCCCGAGTCGAGCACTTCGATCATCGTCGCTCGCATCATTCGCACAATGTAGGGAGTGACGACGAGGACGAGGGTCAACGTCGGCAGGATGAGCTGCTCCGGCCGGTTCCACACGGGTTCTCCCGGCGGAGCCAGGGTCACGGCCGGCAGGATCTGGAACACCGAGGTCGCGAAGAGCGCGACAAGGCCGATGCCGATGACGAACTCCGGCATGGAGGCCAGCACCAGGGAGATGCCAGTCATCGTCTGATCACGGCGCTTCCCGCGGTGCAGAGCCTGATAGACGCCGAGGCCGATGCCCAAGGGCACGGAGATGATCGCGGCAAGTGCCATGAGGATGAAGGAGGCCGCGAGGCGGTCCCCGAGCAGTTCGGAGACGGGCCCTCCCGACGCCGAGGAGGTCCCGAAGTCACCGACGAAGAGTCCGCCCAGCCAGTGGAGGTAGCGCAGCCAGGCGGGATCGTTGAGCCCCAGCTGTTCGTTCAGAGCCGCAATCCGTTCCGGGGTGGCCTGCTGCCCGAGAATCGCCCGGGCGGCATCGCCGGGCAGCAGCAGGGTTGCGCCGAAGACGAGTAGAGACACTGCGAGGAGGATGAATGCGGAGAAGATCAGCCGCTTACCGATGACTTTTCCGAACATGTCACACCTCTCCGATCCATACGCGGTCAAGTCTCCAGCCACCCAGCGGTCTGCCGGTGGCGTTCTCTTTCAGACCGCCGACGTACTTCTGGAAGGCGTCGACCTGGTTGGCGAAGCCCCAGATGATGTAGCCGCCCTCGTCGTAGAGCATCTTCTGCGCTTCGTGTTCGAGGTTGCGCCGGGCTTCGGCGTCAGACATCGTCCGGGCCTTCTTCACGATCTTGGTGAACTTCTCGTTGTTCCAATGGGTTTCGTTGAAAGGCGATTCGTCCATCACGCAGGACACGCACTGGGCGAGGAAGTCGCGGGTGTTCCAGAAGTCCTGAGCGAAGTCCCACTTGAGGTATCCGTCGCCGAAGAAGGTCGTCGCGTCCACCTTGCGGATCTTCACCCGGATGCCGGCGTCGGCGGCCTGCTGGGCGAAGACCTGGGCGGATTCGACCACACCGGACTGGATGGGCGCGGTGACCAACTCGACGTCGAGACCATCCGGGTAGCCCGCCTCGGCGAGGAGCTTCTTGGCTTTGTCGATGTCGCGGGTGCGCTGGGGGAAGTCGGGATAGTTCGGGTCGAACGGTGCGAACATGTCGTTGCCCGGTGTGCCGAAGCCCGAGAGGACCTGTTCGATCATCTGCTCGCGGTCGACGACGAGGCGGAAGGCCTGTCGGACCCGCACGTCGTCGAAGGGTTTCTTGTCCACGCGCATCGTGAACGGCAACCACATGCCCGTCTCGGAGTTGAGGATGCTCATCCGCTCGTCGGCGTCGATGACTTCGACAAGGGCCAGCGGGATCTGCGCGATCGCGTCGACCTGGGTCGACAGGAGGGCATTGATGAGCGCGTCGGTGTCGTTGAAGTTGAGGATCTCGACCTTGTCGAGGAAGTTGCCGTCGGTCCGCCAGTAGTAGTCGTTGCGTTTGATCACTGTCGACTGGCCGGGTGCATGCGAGACGAGAGCGAACGGGCCGGAGCACACCGGGTTCTTGGGGTCGTAGTCGGCTGGGACGATGCCGGTCGTGTATTCGGAGACCGAGTCGTCGAGGATGCCGTTGGGTTCGCTAAGCCGGAACTCGACCGTGCGGTCGCCGGTAGCGACGACCTCGTCGAGCATGGTGAAGCTCGCCGAGGCGGTCTTCGGATCGTCCGGGTCGTTGATCCGGTCGAAGCTGAAGACCACGTCTTCGGGGGTGATGTCGCGTCCGTCGGAGAACTTCACGCCTTCGCGCAGGGTGGCCGTCCAGACGGTGGCGTCGTGGTTGCGTTCGAAGGATTCGGCGAGCTCGGGCTGGATCTTGTAGTCATCGGTCCGCGACAGCAGGCAGTTGTAGAGGTTGACGGTGCGGGCGATGTCGCCGCTGTTGACGGGGATGTGGGCGTCGACGGTGTCAGCGGAGTTTCCGCCGGTCACTCCCACTCGCAGGGTGCCGCCCTTGACCGGGTCACCGGCGTCGGCAGCACCGACGGTTCCTTCCCCGCACGCGCTGAGTCCGGCGACCGCGGATACCGCGAGTCCGGCCCCCAGCGCTTGTCTTCGGTTCGGTGTGTTCATGTGCCTTCTTCCTAGGACGTCGAATCGGGTCCGCCTGCTGCGGCGACTCGCTCTGGCTTCGGGATTCGGGGGTCTGGCGTGGAGGTGTCACCGTCGGCGAGGACGTGGGCGACGAGGTAGTTCTCGAGCATGGCCAGCGCCTCGTCATCGGTGATGGGCATGTGCTCGGTGGTACGGGCGACGCCGAGGCCGTCGATGAAGATCGCCAGCGCCTTGACCATGAGGGAGGTGTCACCGGTGCGGATCGCGCCCGATCGCTGCCCGGACTCGACGACCGCCGTGATCATGTCGAGCCATTCGCCGTAGACAGCAGTCAGGTTCGCGCGGGCGCCTTCGTCTGTGGCTGCACGTGCCCAGCATTGGAGCCAGATCGACCACACGCGGCGGATCTTCCGGTCGACTCCGGCGTGGAGTCGAGCAAAATGGCGGAGGACGGCAGCGGGGTCGGCGGGGTCGTTGAGGTGGCGGGTCTGGGCGATGATGTCCAATGAGTGTCGCAGGGCCGCCTGCAGCAGCTGGTCCTTCGTCCGGAAGTGATAATTCACCGCCGAGGCGGTCATGCCGGATGCGCGGGCGACGTCTTCGGTGCGCACTTTGGCGATGCCGAGGTCGGCGTAGAGCTCCCAGGCCGCGGCGATGATCGTCACCCGGTTGCGGGTGCCCTTTGACATCCAGTCCTGTTCGGAGGCAGGACCGAGGGCAGCTTCCCCATCGGCTTGCGCCATGCGCGCATCACCTGCGAAATCGTCGGCGGGTGATTCGCTGAGAGCAGGAGGAACGTCGGCGACCATTGTTCGCCGAGGCGGCCGTGCCGTTCGCCCCGTCGTCAGCCAATCCGTGGTGACCCCGGTGAGTTCGGCGATGTGAGAAATCTCCTCTACCCGGAATTTTCGTGTTCCAGCGAGGGATTTCGACAGTTTGCTCGCGTCGAGGCCGACGCGCCGGGCGACTTCGCTGTGGTTGATCCCCGCGTCTTTGATGGCGATGCGGACACGGGCGACCAGCGACGTCTCTGTGCTTTCAGCACTATTGCTTGTCGTGACCACCACTACAGTCTGCACAGAAGTTGCGATTTTGGCAATAGACACTGGCAAATTTGATAGTTTTGGGTCGCGGCTACGTCTTCTTGCTACGCCAGCAGGTTTCGAACTCATTACGGTGCAATCAAGTGACCACAGGAGGACCTATAGACACAATGACGAACACTTTGTGGAAGCAGGCTTCCGCACGACCTCTCCTCAATCTCAGCCAAGGACGATTCAATGAGAGACCACACCTCCGAGTAGTGCAGCCGCGTCGCCACCGACCGACTCAAGCCAACACCTCAATTCCAGTAACGCTCAGTTCTCGTGCCGAAGAAAGCCTAGGCACGAGAGATGTTCGCAATAGCGTGTCGACGTCCGTCTTGCTCACTGACAGATGCCACAATCCTGCCCCTCGGAGCTGCCCAGCGAGGGCAATCTATAGAAGACCAGATAGACATGAGCTCACCGGAAAAGGTCGAGACGAGGTGCGAATTTCGTCTTAAATCGCACAGGCTTAGCCGGAAAGTTGGGAAGAAGCCGCATGAATACGCACTTTCTCCCGACCCCTCGACTTTGCTGACGCCTCACCGTGAGACGTGCTCAGAATTTGTGGCTCTTCGCAATTGAGGGTGTAGATCGGTGATTCCAGGACACGGCGCGTCGCTGCGCGGATAGACGTCGAGGTCCGATGATGGAAGTTCTCACACAATCCATCCGAAAGACCTCGACGTGGCCAACCCTACTTTCTCGACCCCTGACCTCACGACATTCTGCCGACTCGACACCCTCGACCTGACCTGCACCGGCCAAAACATCACCGGACACAAAGCCATCCTTGAATGACGGCCCTACACCGCCGATGACTGGTGCCGACGGTGCGGTGGCCACGGGATCGTACGCGATACCGCCGTCCGCCGTCTGGCACACGAACCTTTCGGCCACCGACCAACCACACTTCATCTTCGCCGCCTCTACAAATGCGTCGAGTGCGACCGCGTCTGGCGGCAAGACACCACAGCTGCGGCGCCACCACGAGCGAAGATCTCGCGAACCGGCCTCGACTGGGCGTTGCGTGCCCTCGTCATCGACCACGACAACGCGTCCGTCATCGCAGCGAAACTCGCCGTGTCCTGGCACACCGCGAACTCCGCCGTCCTCGCTGAAGGTCAGCGGCTCTTGATCAACGACCCGACTCGTTTCGACGGGGTCAGCGTCATTGGTGTCGACGAGCATGTCTGGCGGCATACTCGGCGTGGTGACAAGTACGTGACCGTCATCATCGACCTCACCCCGATCAGCGAGGGAACCGGCTCGGCACGTCTGCTCGACATGGTGGCTGGCCGTTCGAAGCAGGTGTTCAAACAATGGTTGAAAGACCGACCGAAAGACTGGCGTGAGGGCATCGACGTCGTCGCGATGGACGGATTCTCCGGCTTCAAAACAGCCTCAGCTGAGCAACTGCCCGACGCGGTCGAAGTCATGGACCCCTTCCACGTCGTCAAACTCGCCGGTGATGCCCTCGACGAGGTACGTCGCCGAGTTCAGCAAGAGACAACCGGCCATCGCGGACGAGCAAAGGACCCGTTGTACCGGGCAAGAAGAACTCTGCACACGGGCAGCAGCTTACTCACGACCAAGCAACAGGAAAGAATCGCGAACCTCTTCGCTGACCCGAACTTCACCAAAGTCGAAGCCACCTGGGCCCTCTACCAAGACATTGTCAGCGGCTACCGAACCGCCGACCGCAAAGAGGGCAAGAGACTCTTGCAAACGGTCATCGACGCACTGACGACGAGTCTGCCGACAGGGCTGGTTGAGCTCAAACGGTTGGGACGGACCTTGAAGCGTCGAGCTACTGATGTGGTCGCGCTCTTCACCCGACCGGGTACGTCCAATGGCCCGACTGAAGCGATCAACGGCAGACTCGAACATCTCCGCGGGTCTGCTTTGGGGTTCCGTAACATCACGCACTACATCGCGAGAAGTCTGCTCGAGCCCGGCGGATTCAGGCCGGTTCTACACTCTCAATCACGATGGACCACTTTAGAGTCCCGGAAGCCGAGCCGGTAGTCGCTAAGCCGCGCGTTCTCTCCCTGCCCGGAAATCTCGGGGTCGAAGTTGATGGCCTGTCCACCCACTCGCCCGGAGGAACGTATTGGGGTGGACGACGTCGACTCCGAGCTCGTCGAGTTCTCGCACGCTATCGGATTTCGAAGCGGGTTCGACCAGTCGGGCAGCGACGAGTTGGAAGAAGACTTCGTCATCGACGATGTCGAATCCGAGGCGAGTGTAAACACGACGGATCGTGTCGATGAGGATCCCAGACCGGCTGGACTTCACGACTGCTGATGCCAGACGGGGCGTGTCTGCTGTGCCGAAGTCGAGTGTGCCCTGCCCAGCGTCTCGGAGTTTGGTCTTGCCAGCTTCGACGAAGGCCGGATCACGACGAACTGGAAACAGGCCCTGGCTCGACTGACCGCGGTCTATCCGAACCGGACGAATCCCTACTTGTAAATCATGCCCGAGCACAAACAATTTGACAGGCTCACCAGACGCGGTAAGTACCTTGGGGACGAATGGGCTCATTTCTCCATGAAACGGCGCTATATATTTGCGCAATCCTGAGGACTTCAACTAACTGACCAACTTTAAAATCAGTCCTGACCCTGAAAACAACCCTCACCTAAGTCAGGAGCTCCCGTTAGGCACTCTCAGCCTCTGCAATCAGGCTTGGTTGACTGCAAGTGAAGATTGGGAGTGCAGAAACAATCCACAAATGCACGGTGTTCGTTCTCAGTCTTGCCCTCAGCTCAAGAGGCTCGCAGTTCGAAATAGCCGGAGCACCCGAGCTCACCCCGACTGCTCCGCATGCTCGTATTCCGCAGCCGTCCTGATCTTAGGGAGTTGCCCCACGTTCATGGCAACACGGTCCTCGGAGATGAACAACGTCCAGAACGGCGGCCGCAGGCCCGCATGGTCGCCAATTCGCACACGCATGACGGACCCGGTTTTGCGGAAATGCAGAGACGCCTTCCCACCCGATACGCGCAAGAGAGCCGGGTGACCGGTGAAAGTGTTCTTCTTCGCACTGGTTGATGTGTCCAGCCCGAGAGTGCAGGTGACCTCGCCTTCGCCGTCGTGGACTCCAGCCAAATCCACCTTAATGAGCCCGTCAGCATCGTAGCTCGCTCGAACTGGTGTGAGCCGTCGTATTGCCTCTTGTTGGCCTCTGGGAACAAGTGTGGCCGTGCCACCGTCATTTGGATACACCACGTGAAGTTGACCGTCTGCGACTGTTA
This sequence comes from Brevibacterium permense, assembly GCF_013280495.1. Classification (GTDB taxonomy): domain Bacteria; phylum Actinomycetota; class Actinomycetes; order Actinomycetales; family Brevibacteriaceae; genus Brevibacterium; species Brevibacterium permense. The sequence continues at coordinate 348,993 of NZ_JABSSX010000001.1, read as the reverse complement.
GCGAGGCGGCTACGCTGGACCGAACGTTCCTGTGCGTTACCGCACTGCCCAACGCAATTCGGACTTGCACGTCCCAATATCCATCATCCAGCCGCGACCCGAATGCGATGCCTGCGGGATCAATCGAAGCTCGCACACGACCGCTAAGCACCGGCGACCCGTCAATGTGATCAGATACCGACGTCGACAATGTTGTGTCGGCCAGGTAAGTCAGTTTGCTCGACCGCGATCTAACCGCAACGTCGCCTGTCGCACCAGCGATTTCGTTGGTCATCGATAGCTGCTCGACAGAAAACACTGATTCGAGCTCTGGCGACAAGACTTTGTCGATCTGACCGCCTCTATGCCCCAGTGACAATCGGCGACCATGCGCACTAGTCCACTCAACACTCGCCTCAACGTTTAATACGCCATTTTCCCAAGAGACAGTCTCGGTGGTCCCCCACCCCGCAATGGTCACGTCTTCTTCACACAATCGCTCGAGCAGATCCAATCGGCCGAGGCCTAGCAGTGCAGCACGCAACGCCACGGAAACACTCAAAGATTCGTCGAATCGCTCAAGCCCAAAGTCTTCACGAATCTGGCGTGATTCGGCAAAGATCATCCGGCGACTGTCTTTGGACCGGTTGAGGAATCCTACGTTGAAAGCCCCTAGGACACGTGCACTGTACTGCGTTCGCAGGATCTGCTCGCGCTGGTCCTTCAATCCCGGACTGCTGAGATGTCGGACTGCTGACTCACATACCTCGCGGAGCATCTCCCAGTAATGCTTGGTGTCTTTGTCGAACTGACTCGTGCCACTTCCTTCAACGGTTACCCAGTGGTAGAAGGGAACACTGGCCATGCGCGACATTACTTTGGCATGTTTGGCGACTTCGATGTTGAACAGTACGTCTTCCCAAAACACCATTCGGCCTTCAGGAAATCCAATCTTGTGCTTACGGAGAAGCTGTCGCCTATAAAGTTTATGAGGATTCATCGGAATCAAAGCGTGTGGGCCATTTCCGCCCAGCACCTGCGGCTGGTCCTCGCGGTAGACATCGACGCCCCAGGTCGGATCATCCGTGCGGGACTCCTTGCCAGACAGCACATCCGAATTGTTGCGCACCGCAAATTCGTAACCTGCTCGCAGCGCATCCGGGTAAAGCTCATCGTCATGGTCCATAAAGAGCACGTACTCGCCCTTAGCCATTTTGATCCCGATATTACGTGGCTTGGATGGCCAGCCGCTGTTTTCGATCCTTGTCACCGAGACATTCGATCTTTTGGCCTTTTCAGACTGCAGTCGCTCAAACGTATTGTCGGGTGACCCGTCATCCACAAAGATGATCTCGAATTCGTCGGCCGAGAGCGTTTGCGCATCCAACGACTGCAACAGTCGACTCAGACCTTGGGGATCGGTCTTATACGTTGGAATAATAATGGAGACTTTATACACATTTGAAAGCATAGAGGCCGTGGCTCCCTTTAATCTTGAGTCGCGTCTTGAAGATAATCCCGCAACGCATCGTCGGCATCTCGCGGAACGAACCCGGTCGCCGCAATCTTCTCAAGAGATAGCCGGCTGTTCAGCGGGCGGGGTGCTGCATGCTTGCCAGCAAAATACTCTGCGGTGGAAACGCCCGTTACGCGCCCAGGATCGTGCCCGGTGATTTCGAACACACGCCTCGCGATTTCAGCCCAAGAGACATGAGGGCCCCCACTCGTCAGATTGTAGATTCCGTATTCAGGCCGAACAGATAGTAGATGCATGATGCCAGCTGCGATGTCGGCAGTAAATGTGAGTCTTCCGATCTGGTCCTGTACAACCGACGGATCAACACCGCGGCCGGCGAGCGACGACATCGTGCGCACGAAATTATCGCCGTCGCCAATCACCCAGCTCGTGCGCAGAATGAAGTGACGCGGAACCTGGCCAACCACAGCCTCGCCCGCAGCCTTTGTGTGTCCATACACTCCCAACGGCGCCGGCGCATCGGTCTCAGTCCAAGGCAAACTTCCGGAACCATCGAACACGTAGTCGCTTGAGACGTGCACCAAGGTTATGCGATGTTCGCGAGCCACGCTCGCGAGGTGCGACAAACCCGTGACGTTTGAGTCCCAACAAGCCGCCCGCCCCCCGGAAGTCTCGGCCTTATCCACAGCTGTGTACGCAGCAGCGTTGATCACGGTATCGTATTCACTCCAGCTAACAGCATCAAGAGTTTCCGGTTTCGTCAGGTCAATACGTGAACGATCGGCAAAGTCGGCGTCGGGCAGTGCTTCACGAATCGCACGCCCCAGCTGTCCATTCGCCCCAATCACCAGAGTACGAAGTGGTTTGAATGGGGAGACGTCTGCGAGACGCGGGTGAGTCAAATCTTTTGCCGATCGTTCCGACTCTGCAAGTGGGATCGGCCACTCAATGGCAACGGTCTCGTCCTCAAGATTCAAGAACGTGTAGGCCGCGTTCGGACTCCAGTGGTCGTTCACTAGATAAACGTACGCCGTATCATCTTCTAGAGTCTGGTAGGAGTTGCCTACGCCGCGCGGGACGAAGATTGCAGTGTCAGGTCCGATTTCAGCGGTGAACACGGTGCCAAACGACGGCCCTTCACGCAGATCCACCCATGCACCAAAAATGCTACCGGTAGCGACCGAAACGTACTTGTCCCAGGGTTCCGCATGGATGCCGCGAGTAGCGCCACGCTTATCATTGAACGAGATGTTGTTCTGCACCGGTCCGAAGTCCGGAAGCCCCAGCGACATCATCTTCTCTCGTTGCCAGTTCTCCTTGAACCAGCCACGATTATCGCCGTGGAGCGGTAGGTCGATCAGGACCATACCCGGGATGGTCGTCTCACGAACGGCCAGCTGTTTAGGCACGGGCCTCTCCACTGTGTCGCTCATTGCCCCTGTTCCCTGTACCTAGCCTCAGTCGCCCTCTTTTGGGGCTCCCACCAAGCGACGTTTGCCCGGTACCATTCGATCGTCGCTGAAATCCCATGCTCAAAGTCCTGGAATGAAGGCTGCCATCCCAATTCCGTTCGCAACTTGGTCCAATCGATGGCGTAGCGAAGATCGTGGCCCGGCCGATCCACCACGTGGTCGTATTCGTCAGAGGGTTTGCCCATCGTCGTCAGGATCAGCTCGAGGACCTCTTTGTTATTCTCCTCGCCGTCGGCACCGATCAGGTAAGTCTCGCCGATACGGCCAGCTTCCAGAATCCGCAGAACCGCGGATGAATGGTCATCCGCGTGAATCCAGTCGCGGACATTGAGACCTGCTCCATATAGTTTGGGACGATCACCCACGAGGATATTCGTGATCTGCCTGGGAATGAACTTTTCCACATGCTGTCGAGGCCCGTAATTGTTGGAGCAATTCGAAATCGTGGCACGCACATCAAATGACCTCACCCACGCGCGAACCAGCATGTCGCTACTCGCCTTGGACGACGAATATGGAGACGATGGCGCATACGGAGTCGTCTCTGTGAACCGAGTCGGATCGTCGAGTTCCAGGTCGCCGTATACCTCGTCCGTGGAGATGTGGTGGTAGCGCGTCTCGTGGCGGCGCACCGCTTCAAGCAGCGTGTACGTACCGACAATATTTGTGTCGAGAAACGGCCTCGGGTCGTGCAAGGAATTGTCGTTATGCGATTCGGCGGCATAGTGCACAACCGCATCGTTCCGACCCACTAGCTGATCGACAAGATCGGCATCACAGACATCACCATGCACCACGCTCACCCGGTCAGCCGGAAGTCCGTCCAACGATGCGGCATTCCCTGCATACGTGAACTTGTCGAGCACAGTCACAATGCAGTCGGTCTCGCGAACTAGATAGTGCACGAAGTTCGAACCGATGAATCCGGCTCCTCCAGTAACGAGAATCCTACGGGCCAAACTATGCCTCCTAGTACATTAATTGCGACTTGGCTGTGCGCCGAAAGTTCATGAACGCAGACTGTTCCGTGATCCCGAGTCTACCGAGCGTGGGTAGCTATACTTCCAACAACTGATTGAGATAAGTGCCATACCCGCTTTTAACGAGAGGCTGCGCCAATTGCGCCAATTGCTCGCTGGAGATCCAGCCGTTGCGCCAAGCCAATTCCTCGACGCAGCCAACCTTGAATCCTTGTCGTGCCTCGATGATGCGCACATATTCCGCCGCCTCCATCATTGAGATGAATGTACCGGTGTCCAGCCAAGCTGTGCCTCGGTCCAGCACCTTGACCTGCAAAGTTCCACGATGCAGATACGCATCGTTGACAGACGAAATCTCGAGTTCTCCACGAGCCGACGGTTCGACAGTCTTCGCTATCTCCACTACGTCTTGATCATAGAAATACAGGCCCGGTACCGCATACTTACTCTTAGGGTACGGGGGCTTTTCCTCGATCGACAAAACCTTGCCGCCAGAGTCGAATTCGACAACACCATAAGCAGTTGGATCTGCTACGGGATAGGCGAACACTTGAGCGCCAATGATGTCGTGGTTCTTTTTCAAAGCGGTGCCAAGCCCAGTCCCGTGGAACAAGTTATCGCCCAGAACTAGAGCCACGGACTCTCCACGGATAAACTTCTCGCCGATGATGAACGCCTGAGCAAGACCGTCCGGCGAAGGCTGCTCCGCATAGTCAATTGACATCCCCCACGAAGAGCCGTCGCCTAAGAGCGCTCTGAACTGTGCATTGTGCTCGGGTGTCGTGATGATGAGGACGTCGCGGATTCCAGCTGCCATGAGAGTCGCCAGTGGATAATAGATCATGGGCTTGTCGTAAATCGGCATGAGTTGCTTCGAGATGCCTTTAGTAATCGGCCACAGGCGCGTGCCCGAGCCTCCAGCAAGGATGATTCCACGCATGGCTCTCCCGTTCATCGGGTAGTCAGTACCACTCTGTCTTTACCTCACGGTATCGTACTCAAGAGTTCACGAAGATTTGAACTAGTCGACACATCGCCGATGTCGGCCCAAGCGGCGACTGGAGGCAAGCGCGACGACCGGGCATCGATCGGGAGATTACGGGCATGTATTATTTCAAGGGTTGTTCGCTCACCGTTAACCAGCTGTCCGCCTGATAGATCTAACGCTAGGAGTTTACGTGGCCCAACCGTTGCTCGTGACGCACCTGTCGTGGGAACGGGTTCTCCTGCACATCGATATCGAAGCAGTTGGAGCCGACCCAAACGAGTTCTACCTCACCCCGAACAATCGCCCATTCAAGGTGCTCTATCCGGTTTCGGCCGAAAAGACGGGGGACGATCAGTATCGACTGACTATCAATATCACGCAGTTCAACGGGCGACGCCAAGTGCCCAACGGCACCTATTACGTCGTCAATGGTCCGGTTCCCAACGAATATATCGGCCGTGAATCAGAGTTCGAATCGGAACTTGAACCCGAGTACGACGTCGCGGGCGACATAGCTTATTATCCTTTGGAACGAATTCTCGAGCTCGATGACGCCTCGCGTTCGTTTCTGTACAACAACAATCGATCGTCCTACGCAGTCAACTTCGCAGTCTCAGACAACGAAGACGCTCCGGGTTTCATCATACGAACCTATGCGTTTGCCCGTGGAGGCGCGAAGCCGTCCGGGTTCCGAGCACGGACCTCATCCAAGTTGAAGAAGCGTTGGACAAAGCTCAAACGGAAGACGCTCAAACGCGTATACAAGGCGGGCCAGTCATTCCGTAAGGACGATGGCAATCGGATTCTGTTCGCTTCTGAGGCCCGTCCCAATATGCAGGGCAACCTCAAAGCAGTACATGACAGAATGGTTGAGCGTGGCCTTAAAGAACAGTTTGAGTTCGACTATTCGTTCAGGACCCAGCACTCTGCCACTCGCCAAAATGCGCTTGCGCTGGCATGGAAGGTCGGTCGAGCAAACACCGTCCTCATTGACGACTACTTTGCAATCCTCATGGACATCGGCGATCGGAAGAGTCAGCGCATCATTCAGTTGTGGCATGCCGGCAGCGGGTTCAAGTCAGTGGGATTCTCCCGGTTCGGTAATTATGGCTCTCCAAAGTTCAACAACGCACACCGAAAATACACCTATGCGATCTGTGGCTCACAGCACCTTCGCGACGTATACAGCGAAGTCTTCGGCATGGAACGCGAATCGATCATCTCTACGGGGTTGCCAAGAATCGACTACTTCCTCGAAGAGGGTCGCGCCGACAACGTAAGCAAAGTGTTCGCCAGCGATTACCCTGCAGCTGTCGGCAAACGCAAGATTCTGTTCGCGCCGACCTTCCGAGGTCGCGGCGCTGGTGACGCACACTATGACTACTCGCAGTTCGACTTCGACAAACTCTACGAAGCGATGGGGAACGATTCTGTAGTTCTTTTCCGGCAGCACCACTTTATCGTGGACCCGGCGCCTATACCGGACGAATACACCGATAGGCTCATCGACGTCTCCGCTTTCCCGGATTCCAACGACTTACTGTTGATATCGGACCTGCTGGTCACGGACTACTCGTCGATCGTGTACGAGTACTCACTCTTGGAGCGGCCGATCGTATTGTTCGCATACGACCTGGAGCTCTATTCCGCAACACGGGGAATGCACAAGGACTACCGTGTGGCGGCTCCGGGCCCAGTTGCTGAGAACTTCGATCAGTTCCTAGCACTCATTAATGATCGTCACTTGGACGCCGGTGCGACAGAAGAGTACATGCACGAAAATTTTGATTTCGCTGACACACACAATTCGGACCGAGTAATCGATAATCTAATTCTTGGCACCCCGACACCGGAAGGATCCATCGAACAAACATGGCAAACATCGCAGTAATCTTCGCCGGAGGTGTCGGTTCGCGCATGCAACGAACCACCCGTCCCAAGCAGTTCCTCGAGATCCACGGTCGACCAGTCATCGCACACACCCTGGAGAAGTTTCAGGACCATCCGGATATTGATGCGATTGCCGTGGCGATCTTGCCGGAGTACGGCGAGTATATGCAACACATTATCGACAGATACGACCTGGACAAGGTGCGTTGGATCGTCGACGGCGGCGCAACAGGACAGGAGTCTCGGCACAGGGCACTTCAGGTTGTCGCCGAAAACTTTGACTCCGACGACCTCGTCCTTATCCACGACGGCGTCCGGCCACTTATCGATGAGGATCTCATCACTCAAAACATCGCCGCCGGTCGCCAGTTCGGATCCGCTATCACCTGTACGAAGATGACGGAAACCGTGACGGTGGCCAAGGGAGACGGCGTCGGAGACGTTATCCCGAGAGATCCGTTGTGGAGCGCTCAGGCCCCACAAACGTTCAAGCTGGGCGAGGTTCTCGCAGCCTATGATCGCGCGGTTGCGGATGGTCAGAACGATTCGATTGACAGTTGCACCCTGATGCACGGCTACGGCCACTTTCTTCATCGTGTCGAGGGACCCCGCACGAACATCAAGATCACCACGGCGTCTGACTACTACATCTGCAGAACTTTCCTCACCCTTATCGAGGACAGGGAGGCCTTCGGTGGCGAATGATGTGACCGTCTTCGACCTGGACGTGTTTCAGAACGATGTGAGAACGATCGCATCCTCACCGCTGGAGTGGGAACAGTACCGAGGGCAGAACATCCTCGTCACAGGAGCTGCAGGGATGCTCCCAATCTATATTGTGGGCACACTTCTCGCCGCCAACGATCTACATGGGCTAGATTTAAATGTCACCGGTATGGTAAGGAGACCTGATAAAGCCAGGCTTAGATTGGGCACTGCGCTCGATCGTCCGGACTTCGAGTTGCAAACAGTCGATGTCATCGATCGGATTCAGTTCGACAAACAGTTCCACACCGTTTTCCACGGCGCCTCACCCGCGCGACCTGCTCTGCACAAAGGTTCACCCGTTACAACGCTCAAGGCAAATACGTTGGGCACGATTAACCTTCTAGACGCCCAAGCCGCAAAGGGCGGCGGTTCGTTCGTCTTGTTGTCCTCGTCGGAAGTGTACGGCTCAGTAGCTGAGGAAGGGCTCATCAGCGAAGACTCATTGGGGACTCTACAGCACTTCAACCCACGAGCTAGCTATTCTGAAGGCAAGCGCATCGCAGAGACTGCGCTTGCGGCCTACCAAGAAGAGTACGGAATTCGGGCGCTAACCCTCAGGTTCGGCCATATATTCGGTCCGGGCCTCGCATTGGATGACGGCAGAGTCCAGGCGGACTTCTTAGCCGACGTAGTCCACGGTAGAAACGTTCGCATGATGAGTTCCGGCGCCGCCATGCGTACATATACATACGTGGCTGATGCTGTACTCGGCCTCTTCTTCGCGCATCTAATCGGTGACGATCACGTATACAACGTTGCCAATCCCGCCGGAAATATCACGATTCGACAGCTTGCAGAAGCCTTCGCTGCAGCCCGTCCTGAGAAAAGTCTACACTTGGAATTCGCCAATCCCGATGACGATCGTGCATATTCTCCCGTAACATCGCTCGGTCTATCATCTCAGCGTTTGAGCGCCCTCGGCTGGACCCCGCAACATTCACTAGCGGAAGGCATCAATCGGACGATCGCCTCCTACGAGGAAAGTTGAGCTGGTCAATGGCAAAGTTCCGAATCCTGTTACTGACCAATCGCGACTCAGACAATGTCGGCGATCAGATCATCGAGGGCAGCGTTCTCTCGATCATCAAGGGAATCATGTCCAACCTTGGCCTGACCCCTGACGAGTATTCGATCAACAGTCGAGCCGCGGGCATAGTCAGCAAGAAATTCTTGAAGACTGGCGATCCGAAACTGCTTGAAGACGCTAAAAAAGCCATTTCCAATGCGGATCTCATCATTTTCGGTGGAGCTCCGCTGTTCAATTACAAGTACCAGAGCTTTTACCGACGCACTATCACGACACTCGAGTTGGCAAATGAGTACAATGTTCCAGTTATCTTCTCGAGCATCGGAGTAGAGTCTTACGATCCTGACAATCCCAAATCTCAAGCGCTCAAGGCCGCTCTGGAATTGCCCTGCGTTCGTCAGATCACCACGCGCGATGATCTGGAGTCACTACGGAAGTACACTGAAAGCACAAATATTCCAGTCGCACGAGTAGCTGATCCAGCTGTTCTCGCGGATATTGTGTATCGGGATGTCGCAACTCCTCGCACGCTACCGGCCGTGGGCCGTGCCAAGACCATTGGATTGGTTGTGACCCGTGCTGGGATATTCGCAGACAACGGCATCTCCTGGAACGAGAGCAAACAGCGCCGCTTCTGGCTCGACATAATCGCACAACTTACTGAGCGCGGATACGACTACCGCCTTTTCACTACAGGCCATTTTTCAGATGAAGTATTTCTTGACGCGCTGTTCCGCAAAAAGAAGATTCCCGCTCGCAACGTAGTCTTCACCGTCAATACTCCTGACGAATTGGTCCAGGAGCTAAACGAATGTGATGGGGTCATTGCGTTCCGTCTGCACGCCTCTATCACTTCTTTCGCCTACTCGGTACCCTCCATCGGGCTATCTTGGAACTTCAAAGTCCCTTACTTTTACGATTCAATCGGATATTCCGAACGTGCTGTTCCGCCGGAGCAATGGAACGCCGGAGCAGTCATCCCTGCTCTCGAACGAGCTATGGTATCCGGGATCGATCGGGACGAGGAATTCCTCACGTCCGTGTACAACACGTTGTTTGAGGGGATCAAGAGCGTCATCGCACCGGACAGTTCTTTCGAACCGTACAGCTATGAGCAGCTGAAGACAAAGCTCCCGCCTCAGCCGGCCACGACCGCCGCTCAGTACAAACTCCGCAGTCAGATCAAATTCCGCCGGACCTACGAGAACTACCAGCGCTACTACAGGTACTACTTGGCTGCGGAGCGGCGAAAGCTCGAGCAGGTGTCGCTCCGGCGCCGGCTCTCACAATCCGTCATCGGACTGAGTTACAGGCGGGTTCGAAGGCTTTTCCGCAAGCTATTCGCGTAGAACTTCGATTCGGGCGGCGTTGCTATACCGCGAGGTGTCAGGGCATAGGCAGTGCCTCGGTTACTGAACCAGTCTGTGATTGCTAGGGAACGGTATGAGCATTTCTGGTATTCATTGGGGTTATTGACGAGATGGCCAACAATATCCGCGATATCCGGCTATGTGGACGATCAACTTCTCACGACGATCTGCTCGGGCCGATCCGCGATCGTTCTCTTGAGGAGGTCACACGTTTGCCGTCATCTGGGTGTACGCTCGTACGCATCATGACAGCTACTGGCTGCCAGACACTTCGACGTTTCAGATCTAGAATGACAATTTCTATAAGACAATCTCGGCAGTGCTTCGTCGGCGATAGCCTGATGTCGAGCTCGCCTATTCCTCGAATTTTGCGACCAACCCCGTCGACTGCGCAGAGCCCATCTGATCTGTGGTTCAGCAGGGCCTTCTCAATATGAACCCAAAACATGCTGAGGTGACAAGAGAGTCTGTCGAATGGGAGAACGCGGGACCAAGTGCTCGTTCAGATCGAGAACCCTTCAGTATTGAATTTCACATATGTCACCGTTCTCTTCTCCACGCTACATGCCCCTAGTATTGACTCGAGAGTCACACTAAAGCTTGCTCAATGGTTTGCGTCAGCCTCGAAAGGGACATCGAAATGAGCCTGATCCGAAAGACTGCTCTCTGGGCTCTGAAATCATCCGCTTGGAAGAATACAAGCAAGTGGATCAGAGGCACAGAACGATGGAACCGCCTCGAAGACGAATATGACGGCAGCTATGTCAAAGCCGAAGTCGTCGTCTACTTCGGCGACCGCAGCTCGAAATTCTACCAACTCGAACAGTGGATCCCGGTCCTCGAGGAGCTCCATAAGGAGCACAGGGTCGTCATCGTCGTGCGAAAAGGTTCAGCCTTGACCAGCGTGCTGGAAACCACTCGCCTCCCCGTGGTGTTCAAACGAAGGTTCGATCCCCTGCAGACCTTCTACCACGCCAATGACTTCAAGCTCGCTCTGTACGTCAACAACGGAATGACGAATTTCCAGTCGCTCAGTTTTGCTCCGATGGTCCATGTCCATATCAATCATGGTGAGTCCGACAAGCTGAGCATGGTGTCCAATCAGGCCAAGGCCTATGACAAGGTCTTCATTGCCGGCGAGGCCGCTGTGGAACGACACCGCAGGGCTCTCATCGACTTTGATGAATCCCAGCTAGTCCGAGTCGGCCGGCCCCAATTGGATATCGAAAGGCCGCTCGAGCTCGCACCTTCGTCTGCCAGGACGATCATGTATGCGCCCACGTGGGAGGGCGAGAATGATGCGAACAACTACACCTCGGTCGATCGCTTTGGTCCGCAGATCGTCGAAGCCGCCCTCCAGATTCCCGGTGCGCGTCTGATCTACAAACCCCATCCTCGGGTCGAAACGTCCAAAGACCCGGACGTGGTCGAGGCGAATGCTCGAATCCTCGACCTCATCGAGGCGGCAAATGTGTCGATCGCCAACGAGACCCAGCAGCACCAGGTGCTCATGCAGGGAGACATCCTCGGCATGTTCGACACGGTCGACCTGCTCATCACCGATATCTCCAGCGTCGGACTCGACTTCCTCTATCTCCACCCGGATAAGCCGCTCGTTCTCACCGACCGTCGCGGTGACACTGAATCACTCAATGCCGAGGCGCCGATCAGCCGCGCCGCGCCCCTCATCAACGATGAGTCGATCGGAAGTGTCGAATCGCTGCTCAAAGAGATGCTCGTGCGCGATTCTTCAGCAGAGATCAGGCATGAGCTCCGCCGCCACTATTTCGGCGACGGCGAACCCGGATCATCGACCGTTCTGTTCACCGAGGCGGTGTCCAGGCTGATCGCTGATCGTACGGCTGCGCTGCAGAGCTACCACACCGAGAGCGTCAACGCCGAGGCCGACGACGAATAGCCGCGATCGGACTCCGCCAGCGGGTCATCGCCGCGGTCAGCGCGTCACCGGAACATGCGGACGCCTGAAGCTCGAATTACTTCCGAGGTCTGACCGAGAGGTTCCCGTGCTTCGTCGCATACCATTCGCTGGCTGTCGCAGTCGTGACGCGGAATCGCTTCGGAGTGCTGATTCTCCGCTTCGATGACCACAGATCATGGGGTCGGCGAAGAAAGACGTCGAATGTCTCACCAGCGGACTCGGAAAAGCTCTCATCGTCCACGTCGAACGTAAGCACCGTTCGGTGCCCGAACCTGCGGAATGAGATCTCGGACAGCTCACTGATGAAGAACGTGCTGAGTTTCCTGCCGGCCACGACCAGCTGCAGCGTCTCTGCAGTCGACTGAAGAATACCGTCGATTTCGATCTCAATTCTGCTGCCGCCCGCAATCGGGGTGCAGGTGAGCTTCTTGACTTCGATCGACGGAGCCGACTTCGTGTCAACGCTGTCCGGCAAGTTCGTCAACCGCATCTCACCGAGCGCCTCCTGCCAACGCCGGTATCCGGCTTCGGGGAGGTAGCGTTCGACGGAGCTCACCGCTGCTCGACGCATGGACTCGACTTCGCTGGGCTCCAGGGAGAGGAATTCCTCTATCTGATCGGCCAGTGCGTCGATGTCGCTCCACGGCGTAATGAAGCCGTTGTCGCCCTGATCGATGAGATCCTGTGGCCCGTAGGTGATGTCATAGACGATGGGAACACAGCCGGCGCCCATCGCCTCCAGCATCGACAGCGGCAGACCCTCGCTTGTGCTGGTGAGCGTGGAGAACGACGCCGACGTCAATCGTTCATGCACATCATTGACGTACCCAGGCAGTGCGACGCGATCGCCGAGGTCGAGTTCATCGATGAGGGTTTCAAGCTTCGGCCTCGCGGGTCCCTCTCCGAGCACGGTCAGGGAGACTGCTATACCGCGGTCGCGCAGCTTCGCGACAGCGCGAATCGGGTGATCGATGCGTTTGAGGTCGATGAGGTTCGCGACCATTATGGCGTTCCCCGTGTCTCGAAGCATAGGCGGATCAGACACGACCGACCCTTGCGGCAGTTCCCCTGTCAGCAGTCTGATGTTCTCGCCTGAGAAGCCCAGAGCTCGAATTGCTTCGGCCTGCTGCTGTGTCTGCACTCCGACGATGTCGAATCGGTCGAAGTTGCGCATCGTATCTGTACGGGCCTTCAGAGGCTGCCCATGATCGCCGTTCCACGGGTGGCGGAGATGACTCCCGTGGAGAAAGAGGATGAGTGCGAAGTCGCGGTTAGGGATCTCGTGGATGAATTCGCTGACCTTCTTGTCATCGACGATGACGACCGCCGGCGACTTCGTCACGGTCGCCGTGATCCACGCATTGTAGAAGTCCCGCGGGCGTCGCCACTCAGCCATCGGCTCCCCGGCCGGGGAATGCAGGATGAACCGTCTGCCCAGTTTCGGATCCTCGATGTCAGCAAGCAGCAGACTTCCGTCGCCCCGCAGGTATTTGCGCCGGATGACCCGACCGGTCCGCGAGTTTCGGAACACGTCGTAGAAGGCGGTGATGTTCTCGAGTTCGCCGTCTTCGTCGGGGATCGGCATCCTCGGGGGCTCACCCTCAAGGCGGGCCAGTTCGGCTTCGTTTCGTCCTCGCAGATCCTGCCAGATATTGACCAGTTCAACGTTCTCTCGCATCTTCCCCTGTGCGATCAGACGATCCCTGATCTCATCTGTGTCCATGCGCGGACTGAACGTGAGAATGGTCTGTGACAGCGGGTTGCCGAAGTCCTGGAAGCTCCGAATCCGACGCAGCGCAGCCGTCGTCATGCCGCCCATGGACTCCGGAATGCCCCACAGCACGTTGTATACGTGGACTGCGTCGGTCCCAAATGCGGGACCGTCTGGTTCAGCGTCCCGGCCGTTGCCGTTTGGGTTCGTTCGGGGTCGCAACCTCACAAGTGGTACCTTTCCTCAGCGCTCATCGACGGCGAACGGGCAATCAGCGCGTCAGCGCCATGTGGCCGAAGTGGCGAGCCTGACGACGCCAATTGACGATCTTGGGAACATCCGATGCCTCCCACTGAGCGTGGATGTTCCAGTCACCGTCGAGGTCGGCGTACCGGCCTTTCACGGTCATCTGCATCGCGTCGATATAGCTGAGGCCGTTCTGCTGCACGAGACCGAGGACTCGTTCCACGATGCCTTCGCTGCGCAGGCCGGCCAGATTGAGCACGGCGATCTGCGGGTCGAACGGCACGAAGTCTTCGTTCATCCCTGCGTGGCTGGCGAAGACGAAATCGAGGGCGCCCGTGTGATCGTCACCGAACGAGCTCGCGATCCGCCGCATCAGTGTGAGACCGCTGGATCGGCTCTTCCTGACGTCATGTTTCGCAGCCAGCAGCGTGTCCTTGAAGTCGACGGTCGAGAGCTCGGTGATGTCTGCGGACACCTCGGCGGTTGCGGGCACGACGATGAGACGCTCGTGGTCCGCAAACAGCTCAGGCAGAACAGCTAACAGCACTTCAGACGTGTTCTTCTCGTCCCCTAGTGCCACAGACGGGAGGATGTCAATGCTCCCCCGAGTGAGCTCGTTTCGGATCTCGTCGACCTCGGCTGACGTCAACGCACCGTTCGGCAGCCACACCCGGTAGGCGGATCCCGCGTGGGTCTCGAGAGTGCGGAGTGCCTCCCCGACCAAAGTCCCTTCGCCTTTCTCAACGGTAATGACGATGTCGGTGACCTGCGCGTCAGGTGCGGGGCGTTCGATCCCGCTCAGTGCCGAGGCAACGGTCTCTCTGTCCGCGACGGGCAGTTGGGCCGATGCCAGATATTCGTCAGCGAATGCCATCTCGTCTGCTGTGATCTCGACCCACTTTGCGTAGATCTCGTCTTCGGATGCGCCCGTTGCGATGAGGGGCAGCAATTCAGCGAGCTTGTCGAGGATTCCATTGCGAATGGCATCGAACTCGGCTGAGTCGATGCCGATGAGTCCACCGAACCGCGAATCGGACTTGTTCTTGGGTTCGAAGTCGACGTCGGCCCCGACCGATCGTGCGGGCAGATTCGCGTGCAGGCGGGAAGTGAGGACGTGCTTGTACTTATAGGCGTAATCAGCGACCCAGTTGCGTGCGAGTTCGAGGTTCTCCGGGAACGACTTGTCGCGGATCGCGGTGACGGTCTGCTTCTTCTTCGGCCCCTTGTTGTCCTTCGTCCAGTCGACGCGCAGCGTCCCCGAGCGACGATCAGGTGAGGCTGCAGGGAAGAGAGTATCGACTGTCGTCGTCAGGCAGCCAGAGAAGAATGCGGGCACACCGACTGCGCGCAACACGGCGACGGACTGCCAGTCACGGCAACCGACCGGTCCGTACTTCTTGAGATAGGCGATGGCTTCGGGGGTGAGCATCTCGGGGTAGCGCACGAACACGGACAATAGGATCGGGCGCAGATTCGGGTGGAACGGAATATTGAACGACTTACCGAAGATGTCGTGCATGTACCATCCGAAGGCGATGTACCAGGTGTCCTCCGGGATGTCCTGGTAGACGTTGCCGTCTCGATAGACCTCGACCAGATTGAGTTCGCCCTCCGGCCCCGCGTACTTTCGTTCCTCTTTGACTGACTTGCGGAACTTCTTGAAGAGTGCTGTCAATCCTTCGTCGCCGGAGAACGTGAGGTTCTCATACCGGAGGAGGTGACCAATCGAGGCAATCGTCTGGATGTAGTCGCCGATGTTGCGTGACCGGATCCCCGGCTGATCGTAACTGAGGACACCGAAGTTGCGCTTTCCGGCTGTCGTCGGCAGAGCCTCGAGGTGCTTTCCTCCCGGTAGCCAGTCGCGCATGCGATTGAGCTCGTAACGCACCGCCGAATCCGTCGCGTCTTCCATCTGGTTCAGACGTGATTCGACGAGCGAACGGACGTGGTCAAAGGCTCCGATGCAGAAGGCCGATTCAGCGGTGCGTAGCACGGCTTTCGCACTCCAGCGGTCGGTTTCGCCTGTCTCGTTCGCCCGGTCCAGGAGCGGCAGACCGTCGTCACCCAGCGTGTCGATCGCAGTCGGGTAGTACTCCTCGGCGGCAGAGACGATGATGTCCCGGTCGTCGATTTTCTCAAACTGCGCCCAGGCGACCTCGGAGTCCGATGACCGCTGGTAGGCCATGCCTAGGAGAACCCTACCGGCTTCCTCGGTGGAGGGATTGCTGCGGAGGTTGAGCCCGATCGACACGGTGTCAGCCAGGTGCCCGGCAGCGACGAGTGACCGGCCGACCTGCACAGCTGCGGGGCCGAACGACGATCCCTGAGTCAGTGCTTCGGACAATGCCGCGTGCGCCTTGAGGCGCGCCAGCTGCCGTGCCTTGGTGTCGACCTCTCGGGTCGACGGCGCAACGGTCCATCCGTCGGTGTCCTCTGCTGTCGCTCCGCGCAATCCTGTTGCCAGTTTCCGGTAGGCACGAGCGGTCTCGGTCGCGATCTTCTTCGGTTTGCCGGACGACTTGCCGGTGCCGCCGGTTGCGCGCTCGCGCACGTACTTCGTCCCGGAGGCCCGCTCGACCACGGGCAGTGCACGACGGGCGATTCCGTGGACGACTGGCTTCACCAGTTCGCGTCCCTTGCTGAAGTATCGGTCGGCAGCGTTTCGTCCAGTGGTCACTCGTTCAGTCCTTTTCAGAGGTTTCGGTGATCGGTCGTTCGTAGCAGTCGGTGGTCAAGAGCAATCAGGCACACGGTATACGACTTGACTGTCAGTTCGTTGAACCGCAGCGGTCTCAATCGAAGGTGCCGAGGCCCGTCTTGCGGAGGCTAGCGTCGAATTGCGGGGCAAGGGTCTGCGCATAGGTCGCGGTGATATGGGCGGTGTCGAAATAGGTGATGACGCCGCCGATGACAGGCTCGCAGCGCCCCTCGGGGCAGAACCAGTCTTGGGGGTAGATGACCGACATCTTCTTCGAATCTATGGTCTTCGCGGAGGCTGCGAGCGGATCCATCCAGTGCCATGATTCCGGAGTTCCGGAGCACTCTTCGAGGTCGTCTTCGTGCTTGGCAACGCAATCCGGCACGGTGACACCTGCCCCGCCTGGGTATGGGGTATCCCGAATGACCACAACATCCAAATCAGCATCGACCCAGCGCTGCAGGATCTCACGATGTCCTTCAGGCGCTTCCTTCTCTGTTTCTTCCCAGTCCATACCTTCCAGCGGCGTGGACTGCCGCTCGGAGGTGATGACTGCGTCGAATCCTCCTTCGGTCGTTCTCTTCGATACCCAATCGGCGTAATCCTGACACCCCTTGGTTTCGGCCGGCGTCGAAAGGTCCTGCGGCAGGGTAGAAATGCTGCAGTTCGAGGCGAGGAAAGTGGTGATCGTCAGATCTTGTTCATCGGCCAAGCGCTCGAGCGTCGGCAGCCAATGACCGGCATGTGAATTTCCAACCAGCGCGACATGTTTCGACCCGTCTCCATAGGTGCATTCCGGTTTGCTTGCGTATGGTGCACTGGCCCAGCAACCATCCGCGTAGGCTTTTGACCTGTCCTTCTTCGCCGCAGCGGGCTCCATCTGCAACGAGTCCTTGTCTTCGCAGTTGGGATTGTCCTTGGCACTGGGGAGGAGAATCCCGGCGCCGAGGCAGGAGTCGGGATCGTCCAACTGGGCCTGCAGTTTGTCTTCGTTCTGCTCGACGATGGTGTTGGCGATGACCATCTGGCTGAGTCCCAGTGCGGCGACGAGCGCCATCGCCAAGGCTGCAAACGCGAAGGTCTTCTTCGAATTGCTGAAGAACGACGACTTGCGGAATCGGTTCTCGACCCAGGTTGTCGAAGCCCAGGCCGCGATGATCGAGACCAAGATGATGGCGATATTGTCCAGGACGCCGAGACTCTCCGAGCGTCCAAGCTTGGCCGACAGGTACGGCACGAGGACGATGAGGGGCCAATGCCACAGGTAGACGGAATACGAGATGTCACCGAGGAAGCGCACCGGACGCAGTGACAACAGTGGGAGCACAGACGCCCGGCCCCGGGAGTCGGCGAGGATGACGAGGGCAGTCGACACCACCGGGACCAGCGCGATGTAGCCGGGGAACGGCATGTCTGCGCGGATGAGAAAGGTGGCAGCCACAATTCCGGCGAGACCGACCCACCCGAGCACTGAACTGAATGGAAGCCGCTCTGGTCGAACATAGAGAACGAAGACGGCGACGAGGCCGCCGGTGGTCAGTTCCCACATCCGGGTCGGGGTGATGAAGTAGGCCATTGCAGGTTCGTCGGCCGTGTAGACGATGGAGAAGATGAGGGAGGCGAGGAAGATTCCGAGAACGGTGAAACCGACGATCTTCTTGGATCGGCCGAGCTTCGCCCCGACGAGGAACGCCAGACCGATGATCATCGGCCAGACGAAGTAGAACTGTTCCTCGACGGACAGTGACCAGAAATGCTGCACCGGCGACGGAGCATTGTCCGCAGACAGGTAATCGACGCTGGATACGGCGAAGTCCCAGTTGACGAGGTAGAGCCCTGCGGAGAGGATCTGGCGTCCGGTATCGGCCCAGACAGATTGTGGAGCAACGAGGAAGGTTGCGATTCCGACGAGGAAGAGGACGAGCAGTGACGCCGGCAGCAGTCGCCGGACTCGTCGCGCCCAGAACTTTGCCACATCGCCCCAGCTGCGCGGAGGGGACTTGATGAGGTGGCTGGTGATGAGGAAGCCGGAGATGACGAAGAAGACGTCCACTCCGACGAATCCGCCGACGAAGCGGTCGGGCCACAGGTGGTAGAAGAGCACGATGCCCACAGCCAGTGCACGCAGCCCCTGGATATCGGAGCGGAAGCCGGAGGGCTGAGGTGCGCTGTTCGCGTGGGGAGAGCTTTCAGCAACGTACGCTGATGACGACATGAAGCGGCTCCACTCGGTTTCTCAGTCGGTGAGGTCGGACCCGACCGCGGTCCCCTCTTTGTTGTCGGTGCGATCTATCGCGCGCCGGGCAGATAATCCTGGCGTTCACACGATCGGGGGGCGTCCGTGCCGGGACATTCGAAGTACACCTCTTCTTGACAGCTTCTGCCGGTCTTCGTCTTGCCCCCATGGGTCGAGACGCCATCCAGCGCGCCATCCTTCCATCCACGCTTTGAGTTGGTGAGGCTTATTGGCCCACTTGATGAACTGCATCAATGTCCATGAACCCACATAGGCCCAGCTGAACGGCCACGGCAGATTACGCCGCGCCAGCCAAACTCGGTTTCTCGCATTCATGTAGAAGTATTCGTCGTGGCGCCTCGGGTCGATCACCGGGTGGGCGACGGCGAGATCGCCCATGTACCAGACGATGTAGCCGGCGTCCCAGACCCTCCACGCGAGCTCGATTCCCTCATGCGCGTACCAGAATGGTGCCGGCCATCCCCCGCACTCGTCGAACGCTCGACGTTGCATGCAGACTGCGCCTTCCCACACCGAGAACACGTTCGATGAGTGGTCGGCGCTCCCCTTCTTGAGTCTGGGAATCCACCGTTTCGGCGCGTCCGGCCCGCCAGGTTCTTCGACCCTCGGCTGAATCAGACCGATCTGCGGCTTCGTACGCATCAGTTGCGCCATGCGCATCAGCGACGTGTCGTCCGGCAGCCATGCGTCATCGTCAAGGAAGAACAGGAACTCACCGTCGACGTGAGGGACTCCGGCGTTGCGCCCGGCAGGGATGCCCAGGTTCTCCGGCAGCCCCAACTTCTTGACTTGGTCCGGTATGCCTTCTGGCTCCCATCCATTTCCAACACAGACGATGTCGAGATCGACGCCTTTCTGCGCCAGCAGTGATTCGAAACCGCGGTTGAGGTCGTCGAGTCGTTTTCCCTGGCTGAGCACGACGACGCCGAACGTGTAGCGACGATTGCCTTCGAACCGCTGGGAGAGGATCCTGGATGACTCGCTCATGACAACCGCTTCGATGCCATGATCGACAGGAAATGTCCGATGACCGACAGCAGGCACAGCGGCACCATAATGAGAACGAGCCACCGTTCTCCTAACAGCGGTTCGGCCCCACCTGCCACAGCAATCGCAGACACAATGCTCGAGAGCAGAGCCATCAGAGACATCTCCACCGAGTGGAAGATGCGGTGGAAGGGCACGAATCGGGCGATGCGCTTGAGAGTGGCGACGAGGCCCGGGTTGACGGCGGTGGCTTCCTTCGAATCCGCAAGTTTGTCGAGTCCGTTGAACGCGCGGGAGACATGGACCATGTCGTTGAGTGCCTTGTTCAACAGGACCAATGCGGCTAAGACGGTCCCGGCGAGGAGAAGCGGGTACGAACCGGCCGGGTCGTCTACGAGGTTGCTCCACTCCCCCACCGCTCGTATTCCGAGGGCAACCGCGACAAGACCTTCGGTCGTATAGTGGCCGACCTTGTCGAGAAAGACGCCTTTGGCACCGCTCGTTCCGCGCCAGCGGGCGACCTCACCGTCACAGCAGTCGATGTACATCTGCACTTGGGAGAAGAACACGGCAAGGACTGCACCCCAGATGCCGGGGATCAGCAGGCTTACGGCGATGCACCAACCTGACAGGATCATCAGCCCGGTGACGCCGTTGGCGCTGATCCGGGTCCGAACGAGCAACATGGTGAAATAGATCGAGATGTGCCGAAGATAGAGCTGTGCCGTCCAGTGCTCCGCGTTCTTTCGGCTGCGGACTTCTATCGGCTGGGCCTTGGCCCGAAGCTCCGCCAGCGACGGATGTTTCGCCGGAGACTTTTCGGGCACGTCCGTTCCTCTCTGGTCCATGGTTGGTCTCCAGCCACGATAGCGCGAAGTCCGCGCCCCTTCGGTCAGGACTTACCCAGCTCGCTTTTGATTCGAGTAGTCGAGATCTCCGGCGTGCGGGGCAGGTAAACGACGTCGCACTTGTTCTTGAGGAAGTCGAACTCGCCTTCCCAGTCATCACCCATGACGAACGTGTCGATATGGTACTTGTCGACGTCGGTCGACTTCTGTTCCCAGTTGTCCTCGGGAATGACGAGGTCGACGTAGCGAATCGCTTCGAGCATGTGCTTGCGTTCTTCGTAGCTGAAGTACGACTTCTTGCCCTTGCCGGCATTGAACTCGTCGCTCGACAGGGCCACCACCAAGTAATCGCCCTGTTCCTTGCACCGCTGGAGCAGGCGAATATGCCCGTAGTGGAGCAGGTCGAAGGTTCCATACGTAATGACTCGTCGCATTGCTGTTTCCGTCCAGTGATCGGAGCCCAGGTGGTGGGCCGCAGAATTGGTCCGGCGTTATTTTACCATTCTGTAATTTCAAGTTAAGAAACTATCAATTGCTTCACACGAGGTGCTTCAACCGATGCTCCTCGACCCGCTGGGCGATCACCTGCTCGCTTGACCGGATGAAACGGGCCATCTGCGCCCCTGGGCTCGTGTCACCGAGATAGAGCTGGGCGATCGCCTCAACAGACCCGGCTTGCGCGACTGCCTCGGCGATGACGTCGACGACATCGGCTTCACCGGTGGATCCGACTGTCGGACACAGATCCAGCAGGCCGCCTTCGAGCACCTCTGCCTCGGTTTCGTGAGGCTGGACCATCACGAGGGGTTTCCCGGAGGAGAGCCAGTCGAAAGCGACGGAGGTCATCTCGACCACTGCGAGATCGGCCTCGTCCAACTGCCAAGACACGTCTGGACTCTCGTCGAGGAACCCACGCGGATCGGACTCGACGATCTCCGCCACGTCTTCCACAGCCTTCTCAAATTCGTGGCACATCACCCCGGTGCGCGGGTGCGGGCGGAAGATCACTCGGTATCCGGCTTCCAGCAGCGAAGTGACGAGCTGCGTTCCGTTGTAGGCGATGGTGCCGTACGCCATCGACGGAGAGTCACCCTCCCACGTGGGCGCATAGAATACGGCTTGCCCGTCCGGGGACGCCTCTTTGAATCTCTTCCACTCGTGCGGAACCGAACGGGGGCGGTCGAGCTGCGGTCGTCCGACGTCGAACATGCGATCGTCGCTCATTCCGTAAAGAGCCTGCTGGACTCGTTCCCTTGCAGCCCGGCCGGCTGTGAAGACATAGTCGTACCCCTTGAGCTGGTTGGAAATCATCGAGATCTTCTCGCTCTCGCCGTGGCTGAGGTGCACGTGAGCGGGTTCGGGGTAGCGCAGCGCTTGGAAATTGCTGGTTCCCTGGTTGACATAGAAGACGGCACGGAGACTCGGGGACTGCATGAACTTGTCGAGGCCGCTGGTCAGGCGTGAGAACCGCACCGGGAACGAGGTGATGCTCTTAAGGTACTCAGCAACCGGGGCATTGCGGACAATGATCCCGAAAGGCTGATCCCCATGACCGGCTTCCTTGAGCCGCGCTTCGAGCTGCTTGAAGGGCCAGAGCCACTGCTCGAGCTGGTAAACCGAGGTGAGGTCACCAGCGAAGTAGCCGGCTGCAACGAAAACGTCATCGTCCTGCGGAGAGAATTCGTCTGGCAGTCGCGATTCACGGAAGCGTTCCCGCAGCCTCTGAGCCACGAGTTTGGCGACCGACTGCGCGAAATTGGCACCGCGAACAGCGGTGTGCGGCAGATCTGCCGGTAGGAAGGTCATGGAGACTATTGTGCATGCCCATCTGTGTCCGACCTGAACTCGACCTCCGTTCCTGCTTGATCGTGGTCAGCTCTCACGCGGTGTGGTCGGCTTCGCCAAGAGCATCCTCACACCACGCACCACGCACCTCGCGCTCTTCTCGCATGAGGGCTACGCCCCGAAGTCGTCACCCGGAGCGAGGGGCTCAACCTCGTCGAGGTCGGGTTCGCTGCTGAAGGATGCCCGAGGCGGATCCGGCAGCATGTCGATGAGTTCATTGACGGCCTGCGCGATGATGTCGTGCTGGTGGCCGGAGAGTTCGAAGACTGTCCATATTCGCGAATTCGCAGCCCTCGAAAGTCGGATGGGGTTCACGCGCTGTGCGCTGCCAGTGGGCCCCGGGATTCATTCATCTCGACGGTGTTCGCGCCGCCGGGTTCAGGTGCGGCCATGACGCCGGAGACAGATCGCCCCTCACTCCGGCGAAGACCGTGCCTTCACCAGGGTGAGGGGCGAAGCACAGATCAGCCTTCGAACAGCGGTGCGAAGCCTGCCGGCAGCTGTGAGCGGAGATCATCGACCTCGCCCTCTGAGACCGCGGCGTCAAGCGTCGAGATCACGGCACGCGCGTAGGCACGGGCGGTAACAGGATCGATCCCCTGGCCCAGCTGGTCAGCCAGACGACGGAGGAACTCATCGACGTCGTCGGTCAGTGGGGCCTCCGAACCGTGCCGTTGGAGCGGCTCCTGCAGTTCGGCAGGAAGCTGGGCGGCCAGATCCGCCGCCTCTCCGCCTTTGAGCCGTTTCCCCAGGTTATCCAATACCGTCCGGGTCACGACGGCAGCGCTTTCAGGATCGCCGGGCCCGCCGGTTTCGGTGACGTTTTTGAGGAACTCATCACTGCGCATGTTCGAACACCTTCTTCCGATTCACTGTCTTCTGTCACGTCGTCAGTGCACCGGCCGATCTCATCGGTGCACGCCTCCGGGAGCGTCGCCTTCGGGCTCCTGCGGCACTGCCTCGACGACATCGTCCTTGTTCTCGAACTGCCGATCCGGCAGAGCTTGCAAGGCCTGAAGTGTCTTCGCCGTGGCCGAGCGTTCGGTTGCATAGTCGATGAGCTCGGTCTTCGAAGCGGGGAATTCCATCCCCTGCAGGGCCTTCTCTGCACGGAGTTCGTCACGTGTGGTCATCGGTGTTTCTCCTTCATCTGTGATTCGTATCTGAGGTGAGGATGACTTCATCGCGTTTGTCGCCCATGATCTCGCCGAGGACTCTTTCCGCGTCCCCGGCCGAGCAGAGGTTGGCTGTATCGATGCAGTTCACTCCACGGTCCAGGGCCTCGCCGTATCGTCGGGTGAGCACGTGTGCGGACCGTGCCCTCAGGTTTTCAGAATGACGAAGCCTTCGCCACCCCTCCCGTGATTCGAGTGAACGGGCTACAATTCTCGGCTGCCCTCGCTGATCCGCTTCTCACTCTTGTCGATGAGGTGGACTCCGACGAGGTCGCCGGTGATATTGAGCATCGTCGCCCCCATTCCGAGCAGAACGTCGACACCGGCGACCAGAGCGACGGTCTCAAGCGGGAGACCGGCTTGCTGCAGCAGGATCGTCAAGCCGATGAGTCCGGCGCCGGGGACTCCTGCGGTGCCGATCGAGACGAACGTGGCCGTGAGGACGATCGCGCCGAGTTCGAGCACGGACATGTCATGGCCGACGATATTGGCAGCCAGCACCACGGACGCCCCCAGACGGATGACCGCTCCGTCCATGTTGATGGTCGCACCCAATGGGATGACGAAGCCAGCGACCTCTTGGCGGATGTTTGCTTTCCTCGTCGCCTCCAGCGACACAGGGATCGTCCCTGAGCTGCTCTGAGTCGTGAACGCCGTGGCCATCGGCGCACCGGCGACGCGGAAGAATCCGCCGACCGGAATCCGGTTGAGCAGCAGCAGCGGAATATAGACAAGGAGGATCTGCGCTGCCAGACCGGCATAGACGACGCCGGTCAGTTTGCCCAGTGCCGCCAGGGCATCGATTCCTTGGCTGCCGATATCGCTCGCCACCAGGGCTGCGATACCGAACGGTGCAAATTGGAGTATCCCTCCAAGGATGCGGAACGTCATCTCCTTGGCCGCGAGTACGAGGTCGTACACGAGCTTCCCGAAGCCGGAGATCGTCGAATCGGACGAGCGGCGCATACCTGCCATCGTGAGGCCGACGATCAAGGCCACGAAGATCAGAGCGAGGATGTTGCCGTCGACCAGAGCCTTGAAGACGTTCTCGGGGAATATGCCGACGAGCTGGTCGACGAATGAGGGGGCCTCGGGTGTCTCTGCGCCCTTCTCAGGGCGCTGGAGACCGGTCCCCGGTTTGACCAGAAGGGCCAGGGACAGACTGATGATGACGGCGGCGATCGTCGTGAGGATGTAGAAGGCGAAGGTCTTGAAGGCGACCCTGACGAGGTTTCCGGGGCGCGTGCTGTTGACCGCGTCGATCAGCGTCACCATGATGATCGGGATGACGATCAGCTGGAGGAGGTTGAGCAGGATGTCACCGATCGGTGACAGCACCTGCGCCTTCTCTCCGAAGACGAAGGCAACGATGAGTCCGAGGACGAACCCGGCCGTCATCTTCAGGAAGAGTGCTGTATCCCGGTAGCGGCGCCAAAGGCGGAGGAATATGCGTGGCATGGTCTACGGCTCCGTCCTCTCATGCTCCTCGTGGTGGGCAACCGGTCCGCGACGATGCCGACCGGTTGCCACTCTAACCCCATCTGCGCACGGGCGCAGTCAGAGATTTGGCGCAGGCACCGCACCCGGTCTGAGGATTCGACGATAAAGTATTTCGCCTCCCACTTGCTGCGTCCTGAGGCCGACCTATGTGTGCAGTACCGTTGAAGAGCTGTCAGAGGAAAGGGAGCACAATGTCAAGAGTCCGCAGAGACAAGCCCGAACGACCGTCACTGCGCAAGCGACCGGCGGTGGGGTCAGAAGCGAAGTCCACCGAGGCACCGACGCTGTTCAGCCGCCGCATCATCGACAGCGAACCGCAGGAGATGAACGTCGTCCGGTCCTTTGCCGACGCGCTGTCTGCACATGACCCGGACGGCTCCGGCTCGTCGGTTCCCGGCTCGATCACGCAGATCGTCATCCCCAGGCCCGCTCCCGGGCTGTTCGCGGAGGTCGCCTCGACGTGGGACCTGCATCCGGTTCTCGTCGATGACCTCTTCCATGCGAACCAGCGGGCCAAGGTCGAACGTTACGGTGATGTGCTCTTCGTCGTCCTCAAATCAGCGGTCTACATCGACGCGAAAGAGGAAGTCGAGTTCAACGAGTTCCACTTGCTGATGAAAGATGATGTGCTCGTCATCATCTGTCAGGGAGACCGATTCATCGACGGCACACCGATTCCGGCGGACACCAGCGGAGTCCAGGAGTACTTCACGAACGAGAAGCGCAGCTGGGCGAAAGACCGCGAACTTCTCGCACTCGGACCAAAGGCGCTCATGTTCCGCCTGCTCGACACCGTGGTCGATGGATACTTCCCCGTCCTCGACGGACTGCAGGATGACAAGGACGGGATCGAGCGGCAGGTCTTCAGCGGGGACACTGCCGCTGCCGAGCGCATCTATCTCCTCAGCCAGGAAGTGATCGATGTCCTCCACAACTCCACCCACCTCAACCGACTGACGCAGGCGCTCGGGAACGGGGAAGCCAAGTACGCGATTCCCGACGACCTTCGCGCCTACCTCGATGATGTCACCGACCACCTCACGCGAGTCCTCGCCGAGGCGGGCGAGCTGCGAGAAGCCCTGTCGCAGATCCTCAACGTCAATTCCTCCCTCGTCGCGCAGCGGCAGAACGAGGACATGAAGAAGATCTCCGGCTGGGCAGCGATCCTCTTCGCCCCCACCGTCGTCGGAGCGATCTACGGCATGAACTTCGACGATATGCCCGAACTCCACTGGACTTTCGGCTATCCGATGGCGTTGGGGCTCATGCTTGGGTTGGGAGTCGTTCTCTACGTCGTCTTCCGAGTCAAGAAGTGGATGTGAGATCCGTTCGGACAAGGCGGCCACTGAAGTTCCCGTGCTTGGTCGAATAGAGATGCACCTGATCTGAAGTTCTGATAACGGAGTCTTCGCCACAGGCGATCCGCACTCGTTCAAACCCTCTGTCAAAGACGAGGTCAAGGGAGAAGTCAACGTATTCTCCCGTCATATGCTCGATCCGAGAATACGGAATCTCGGCCGTGATCAGCTCTCCACTCCGGCGAGCTTCGACTCGCCCATAGAAGGTGCCAGCCCGCGACTTCCAGGAGACGAACGTCTGGGTGAGGGTGCTCTCCTTCAGGTCAGAGACTCTCAGAGTGATGGCAATTCCGTTTGCAGTCACTTCGGCAGATTGGGCCTCGGCGTGCGCGCCCTCGGCGCGGATGATCGGAGCAAACGACTGTGAGGCCAGTACCTCTCCCCACCGTCGAATAATGGGACGTTCGAAGAAGTCTGCTGCCCGGGATACGGCATTTCGGCGCATCGCCGAAACCTCGTCTTCAGACAGAGAAAGGAATGTCGAGATCGCGTCAGCCAGTCCGTCGACGTCGCCCGGGTCGACGAGAAAGCCATTGACACCGTGCTCGATGATGTCTGCCGGGCCAAAGTCCACCTCGTAACAGATAGGGATGCAGCCTGCCGACATACTCTCCAGCACCACCAGCCCTTGCCCCTCGTATCGACTGGTCAAGAGGCTGAACGAGCTGGCGAGAAAGTTTGATTTCGCACCTTCAACGTGGCCGCGCAGTGTGATTCGGTCAACGGCGTTCTTGCTCTGGATTAGCTCGCTGAGCATCGGCCTGTCCTCGCCGTCGCCGTATATGTCGAGCGTTATTTGCCGGCCACGGGCCGCGACGTCCGCAACAGCGACGATCGCGTCTTCCACGCGTTTCTGAGGAGCCAGACGAGCGATCATGGAGCCCTTGTGGCGGGCCCGCGGTCGGTACGGGTCTCCATGCAGGTCATCGGTCAGGTTCGACACCGTTGTGAGTTTTCCCGCCGACAGGTCCAGCCTCTCCATTGCGACTCGCTGCGAATCGGTGAGTGTGGTCGCCAAGTCGAAATTGTCCAGATGACGGAGGTAGCCGAATTTGTCTTCAGCCAGTGCTCCAGTGGGCTCATCATCCGCATCAGCAAGAAAATGATTGTGGTTGACCATACAAAGAATCACATTGTCGCGCCGAAATTCGTGGATGAAATTGCCGACGAAGGCCGAGTCGCAGATGAGGTACGAAGGCTTGTCCCCGATGACGACATCGAGCCAGGCCTGGTAGAACTCACGAGCAGAGCCCCATTGGGCAATCACCTTCTGGTCACGGTCAAACAGGGTGATCCGGCGTCCGCCTCGGCGGCCTCGCTTCTTCATGTCCTGGCGATCGATGACAAGCAGATGCCCACGATCGTGATACCTGTCGGCCTGGAGCAGGTGGCCCTCGGAATCTTCCCTCAGCTCAGTCCAATCCCGTCCGCTCCGATTCAAGACGTCATCGACTGCTGACGGATCGGGATCGACCGTGCCGACCATTCGCCGCAGTTTCCGGTCGGACCACGAGGTGAGGTCCTGCCACAGACTGCGGATCTTCACCTTGCGATCGAGGGTTCCCGCCTCGTGGAGTTCGCGCTCACGGTCCCGACCCTTCATTTCCGGACTCAGCGTCAGAATCTCAACCCGGCGGTTGTCGAGCCGGGCGAAGGCCGAGCTGCGTTCCAGGGCGACTGTGGTCATCCCACCGAAGTCGTAGCCGATCGTCCAGGTCAGTGTGAAGTATCTGCCTTCGGGCAGGAGACCACGATGAGGAAATCGGTGGGGATGGAACTGCTTTGGGGATGCTTCGGGGCTATTGTTCACTACAGAAAGACTAATGATCGATCCCCCGAAATCCAGAGAACACTCCACCTCAATGCTGTGATCTTAGCGAGAACTGCGCCCCTCCTCCCTTCCTCACCTATCAGGTATAGACTGCAAGTAGCCAAACGTCTTGTCAGCAGGAGGAATCATGGCTACACCACAGAACCCGACAAACCCCGCAGGTGCCGTTCGTTCGCTGATGACCGAGCTCGGCAAAGGCGCCTTTTGGGCGGTGCTGATCCGCGGCATCCTCGCCGTCCTCTTCGGCATCCTCCTCCTCGTCGCACCCGCCGCAATGGCAGTAGCACTCGGAATCTGGGTCGGCGCCTGGCTCATCGTCGACGGCGTCTTCGAGATCACCCACGCCCTGCAGGCCCGCAAACAGAACCTGTCATGGGGTTGGGAGCTGGCCGCAGGCATCGCCTACGTCATCGGCGGCGTCATCATCATGATCGTACCGCTGTCGTTCGCCGTCATGGGCGGCACCGTCATCCTGCTGATGATGGCGTCGGGAATGCTCATCCGCGGCATCCTCAGCGTCGCGTCGAAATCATTCAAAGGATGGTCGAAGGCCCTCGGAGTCCTCGACATCATCTTCGGCGTCATCACGTTCATCGTCGTCTTCTCCAACCCGGGAGCCGCATTGCTCGCGCTGGTGTGGATCATCGCGATCTACACGATCGTCTTCGGCATCTTCCTCATCGTCATGGCCTTCGTCGGCCGCTCGCACACGAAGCAGGCTTTCGGAAACTGACTAACCCACGGTTCGTGCCGGCCGTTCGGTGAACGGCCGGACGTACGGGCCCGGTCGGCCGCCTCGGCGAGGTCAATCATTTCCCAGCCGTTCGCCCACTCTGCGAAGAACGTTCACGGCGGCTTCGCCACAAGATCACCTGCGCTTCGTAGCGTCGCGCACGTGATTACACAGAGAACAGCATCCAAGCGCACCCGTCCGTTCACTATCCTCGCCACCGCGGTCCTCGCGGCCTCGGCGACCTTCGGCGCCGGCCTCGCACCCGCCGCAGCCACGGGCCTCGGCTCAGCCGGAGACGCCCCGGGACTCGGCTCGGCCAACGATTACACCGCACCCGACAAGGTCGCCGACATCGAATTCCCGACCACGATCTCCCACCGAGGCGGCGCCGACGTCTATCCGGAAGAATCCATGGAAGGATTCACCGCCTCGGCGAAGGACGGATTCCTCCCCGAAATGGACATCCAGTTCCTCGAAGACGGCACCCCCGTCCTCATCCACGACGACACCGCCGACCGCACCCTCAACGGCGCGACCGGCCCTATCCGGGACCTCAGCCGGCAGGAATGGGACGCAGCCACGATCAAGCACCCGGCCGGCGGAGAAGAAGCCGCCACCGTCACCCTCGACGAACTCCTCGACGAGATGGGCGGCGAGGTCGTCCTCGTGCCCGAGATCAAGCCCGGGGCCACCCCCGAGGAGGTCGACCGCGTCCTCGACGAATTCGACGAACGCGGACTCAACGACTCCCTCGTCGTCCAGTCCTTCGACTTCGAAGCGGCGAAGACGATCGCCGACCGCGGATACACCTCGCTCTACCTCATGGGCTCGACCATGCCGAAGGAATCACCGGCCGAGATCAAGGACGCCGGAATCGAATGGGTGGGACCGAGCAAGAACCTGCCGACGAACAAGATGCGCGAACTCGACAAGGCCGGCTTCCACGTCGCCCCGTACACGCTCGAGACTTCGAAGGACGGGCAGCGCCTGCCCGGGTTCATCGACGGCTACTTCACCGACGACGCCTGGACGGACTGAGTTCCTCGCACCGATGATCAAACAGCGGGATCCGGGAGAGGGTCGCAAAATCACCGCCGCGAGTGCCCGCGACGTTGAGTAGACTGCACGAATGGAGCCTCTCGAACGCGGCACCCCGATCCCGGACCCGCTGACACCCTATCTCGAGGTCGACCGCACCCAGCCGCGGCACGAATGCTGGGTGACCGGTCATATGGTCGCCGGTCTCGACGGAACCGCTGCCATTCACGGACGCGTCGGTGCTCTGTCGACAGAACCCGATCAGGACCTGTTCCGACGGATGCGACAGATCGCCGATGTCGTCATGGTCGGCGCGCAGACAGTGCGCAGCGAAGGCTACGCGCCGATGCGGCTGAGCGAGTCCGCCCGAGCGCAGCGTCAAACACGGGGACAGTCCGAGATGCCACCCGTGGCGGTAGTCAGTCGCAGCCTCGACCTCGACTGGTCGTCACAGGTCTTCACCGCAGCACCGGAGCACGCGCGCACCATCGTCATCACGTGCGCAAAGGCCGATCCGGAGCGGCTGGCGGCCGCCGAACAGGCGGCCACGGTCATCATCGCCGGCGAGGAGCGGGTCGAACCAGCCGCCGCTCTGCAGGCCCTTGCCGGTCTCGGCTACCAAGTCGTCCTGTGCGAAGGCGGACCCCGGTGGCTCGGGGAGCTCGTCGCCGCAGACCGCCTCGACGAGCTGTGCCTGTCGATCTCACCGATGATGGGCGGCGATGCGCTGCCCGTCAGCGTCGCGCCGCCGGGAGCCGGCATCGCACAGTTCTCGCTGAAGTCGACGATGGTCGCCGATGACACTCTCTTCCTCCGATACGAAGCGAAGCCGGCGGCGGAGGGACGAAAATGAGCACCTCCGGGCTCGACGACCTCATGGGTTCGGTCGATTCCCCGCTCATCGTCGTCACCACCTCGGCGGAGGGCGAACGTGCCGGATGCCTAGTCGGATTCCATTCCCAGGCGAGCATCGATCCGGAGCACTACTGCTTCTGGCTGTCGAAGGCCAACCACACCTACCGGGTGGCGCTGCGTTCCGAGCGCTTCGCGGTGCACTTCCTCACCGACGTCGACCGCGAGTCGGCACGGCACTTCGGATCACTTTCCGGAATGGAGACGGACAAATTCGCCGGTTTTGACTTCACCGTCACCGAGGACGGGGTGCCGCTGCTCGAGGACCTGCCCAACCGTCTCATCGTCGAACGCATCGCGATGCTCGACGACGGGAGCGATCACGTCTGCCTCACTGCACGTGTGATCGCGACCGAGACGACGGGCGGCTTCGCATCGCTGCGCCCTTCGCAACTGGGAGACCTCACCCCCGGACACAGCGCCGAGGAACGGGCAATCCGCCCTTGAGCCAGCCGCGTGCCGATCTGCTGTCAGCGATGACGGAGCAGATGGTCAGACACACCTCTACTGTTGAGCATAGGACGACAACGGCAGAGCTCATTCGGAGTCAATGGCATGCCCGAAGTGCGTAACCCGCATCGAAATGCCATCGACCGGGTGGTCGTGGCCTTCCTCGTGGCTCTGCTCCTCGGCACGTGCGTGACGAAAGGTCCATGAGGATCGGAGCAGAATCAGCGTCGACTGGTTCAGACTCGGACGTCCTCTGCGTCGATGTCGGAGCGCAGGCCGCGCCAGACCGGGTGCCGCAGGCGTCCGGCCTCGGTCAGGCCAGAGAACCGGACCTCCCCGACGAGGTCGGGTCGCACCCAGTGGGCATCTCGCGACTCGTCGGCCGGCACGGTGAGCGCCGGCGTCTTCCGCGACCGGCGATCGAGGCTGGAGCGCAGACTCCGCAGGGCCGCCTCGTCGAACCCGGTGCCCACGCGACCGAGGTAGTGGAGCCCTTCGTCGTCATGGGCGGCGACCAATAGCGAGGCGAAGCTGGATGAGCGTTCTCCTTCTCCGGTCCGCCAGCCGACGATGATGACATCGCGGGTCGAGGCGTGCTTGAGCTTGGCCCAGGTGCGGGTGCGCTTTCCGGGGATGTAGACGCTGTCGGTCCGCTTCGCCAGCACTCCTTCGAGTCGAAGCTTCCGGCTGGATTCGAAGGCGGCGTCGACGCTTCCTTCGAAGGCCTCGGGCACATGGATGTGCTCGCTCTCGGTCACGAGTTCGAACAGACGTGCGCGCCGTTCCGTATAGGGGGTGCGCAGCAACGACGATCCGTCCGCGTGGAGGACGTCGAAGAGCATGAGGTAGACAGGGGTGCGTCGCTGTTCCCGCTCGATATCGCTGTCCCGGCTCAGCCCCATTCTGCGCTGGAGGCGTCCGAAGTCCGGTCTGCTGCCCTGCCCGAGGGCGACGATCTCACCGTCGAGGATGCAGTCGACATCGATGCACTCGACCAGTTCGTGAAGCTCGGGGTACGTGTTCGTCATGTCATGACCGTTGCGACTGGTCAGCTCGATGCTGCCGGTGCGCTCCCCGTCACCGGGCGCCACCTTCGCCAGGGCACGGATGCCGTCCCATTTCATCTCGAAGGCCCAGTCCTCGGCCTCCCGCCGGAGGGAGCCGATGTCGCCGATGCTCGCGAGCATCGGAGCCAGATCCGCCGGCAGAGCCTCCTTCTTCGCGGCTCGCTTCTTGGAGGTACGCCCGGTCGGCGTACCCTTCTTCGATGAGTCGTCCGCTGCCGCCGACTGCTTCTTTGGCTCGTCCTCCATGAGGTGGATCATCCAGTTCTTCTCGGGCTCCTTGTTCGGTCCGTGGTCCCCGGTGTTGAACAGGGCGAACCGCCGCACTCCCCCGAGACCGCCGTCCTCGCGCCCGTGGAGGACCGCGATGATCTCCTTGCCTTCTTGCCACTTCTCGACCTCGATGGTGCCTGCGTCCCAGATCTCGACGTCGCCGGCCCCGTACTCCCCTTTCGGGATCGTGCCTTCGAAACTGCCGTATTCGAGGGGGTGATCCTCGGTCTGGACCGCCAGGTGGTTCTCCTTCGGCTTCGTCGGCGGTCCCTTCGGCAACGCCCAGGACACCAATACCCCATCGTGTTCGAGTCGGAAGTCCCAGTGGAGGCTCCTCGCATGGTGTTCCTGGATGACGAAGGTCAGCTCGTCCCCGCTCGTCCCCTGTTTCGCTGGCACGGGTTCGCTCGTGCGTTTCGGATCCCGTTTGGACCGGTAGGCCACCAGTCGGTCGCGCTCGGCTTTCGGGGCATCGTCCGACTTCGGGTCGGCCCCGGACTCCGAATCGGCCCCGGACTCCGGGGCAGAAGCGGTTCCTCCGGCCGCCTCGGCGAGGGGTTCGAGGGGGTCCCCGGCATCGTCAATCCGGTCGAGAACCTCCTCGAAGCGCACCTGCTCGACGGCGGCCGGGTCGTCGAATTCGTCCCACCCGCGCGGTGCGGCGACCAAGGGGGTGAAGCGTCCGCGCAGAGAATACGGAGCCACCGTGGTCTTCGACGCCGAGTTCTGCGACCAGTCGATGAGGACCTTGTTCTCCCGCAGCGTCTTCTTCATCGCAGAGACGATGAGCTTCGTGTGGTCGGCCTCCAGGCTGCGGGCGAGCTCATGGGCGACGTCGGAGACCTGCTGCGAGCTCACCGACCCGTCCAGCGGCGCATACAGGTGGACGCCTTTCGATCCGCTGGTCACCGGGTAGACCTCCAGGTCCATGCCCTCGAGCAGTTCGCGCACGAGCTGGGCCACCTCGATGCAGTCGGCGAGGCCGCGTCCGGGGCCCGGGTCCAGGTCGAAGACCATGCGGTCGGGGCAGCGGGTCTCCGCGTCGATTGTGCCGGGGTCCTTCGCTCCGGCGCTCACCCTCCACTGGGGCACATGGATCTCGAGCGCGGCCATCTGCGTGAGATAGGTCAGGGTCGCGAGATCGTTGACCAGGGGATAGCGTTTGGTGCCGGTGGAGTGCCGGATCGCCCGTGTTCGGATCCACGACGGTGCGGAGTCCGGGAGGTTCTTCTCGAAGAACACATCTCCGGGGTCATCGGGAGTGCCGACGCCGTCGACCCATCGTTTGCGCGTGGCGATTCGGTCGCGGGCATGGCGGATGAGGTGCGGGGCGATCCTGGCGCAGTAGTCGAGGATCTCGCCCTTCGTCGTGCCGGTCTCCGGGTAGAGGACTTTGTCCAGATTGCTCAATGTCAGTCGATGGCCCTCGACCGTGACCTTCTGCTCGTGACCTGCCACTGAGCACCTCCTCGCGTGCACCGTACGTGCGGAATAGTCCTTTCACCGTACTTCGCGCCGATCATGCGCAACAGGGGGTGCGGGGCCCCGAACGCCCTCGGCGCCGGTGAACCCCCTT
This sequence comes from Brevibacterium permense, assembly GCF_013280495.1. Lineage (GTDB taxonomy): Bacteria > Actinomycetota > Actinomycetes > Actinomycetales > Brevibacteriaceae > Brevibacterium > Brevibacterium permense. The sequence continues at coordinate 314,601 of NZ_JABSSX010000001.1, read as the reverse complement.
GTCGCGGCTTCCGAACGGGGTTAGGTTTGACAGACGTCGACCATGCTGTCTGGAGGCTCTCACATGGGACATTCGTTGCACCTCACCGTCGACGGCCAGGAGCACACTCTGGTCGTGGATTCCAGAACCACTCTTCTCGATGCGCTGCGGGACCGGTTGGGGGTGATGTCCGCGAAGAAGGGCTGCGACCACGGCCAATGCGGGGCCTGCACCGTCCTCGTCGACGGTCGTCGACTCAACTCCTGCCTGGCGCTCGCGCTCACCCACGACGGCGCCGAGGTCACGACCGCCGACGGTCTGGCCCCCGAGGGTGAATTCTCCACTCTGCAACGGGCGTTCCTCGCCCACGACGCGTTCCAGTGCGGGTACTGCACCCCGGGCCAAGTCTGTTCGGCCGCAGGCATGCTGGCCGAGGCCGCCGACGGCGCTCCGAGCGTGGTCACCGATGACCTCGAAGGGCCCGTGGAGCTGTCCGAGGAGGAGATCCGTGAGCGAATGAGCGGCAACCTCTGCCGCTGCGGAGCCTATGTCAACATCGTCACGGCCGTGAGCCGAGCCGCAGAGGAGTCACGATGAATCCCTTCGACTACGAACGCGCCGCCGATGCCGCCGGAGCCGTCTCGACTGTCACCGATCGTCCCGATGCGGTGTTCCTGGCCGGAGGTACGAACCTCGTCGATCACCTCAAACTGGGCGTCGCAGAACCGGATCTCGTCGTCGACATCAATCGTCTCGAGCTCACGGAGGTCGAGGCACTCGACGACGGGGGCCTGCGGATCGGTGCGATGGTGCGCAACAGCGACGCCGCCGCCGACCCGCGCATCCGACGCGACTACCCGTTGCTCGCACGTGCCCTGCTCTCCGGTGCCTCCGGTCAGCTGCGCAACGCGGCCACGATGGGCGGGAATCTGCTGCAGCGCACCCGGTGCGTGTACTTCCAGGACACCTCGACCCCCTGCAACAAACGCGAGCCCGGTGCGGGCTGCTCGGCCATCGGCGGCTACACCCGCTACCACGCGATCCTCGGTGCCTCAGCGGACTGCGTGGCCACGCATCCCTCCGATATGGCCGTCGCTCTGACCGCACTCGATGCCACGGTCGTCGTCCTCGGTGCGACCGGTGAGCGCCGGATCTCGGTCACCGAGCTTCACCGGCTGCCCGGGGATCGCCCTGAGCAGGACACAGTCCTCGAGCATGGCGAACTCATCACGGCACTCGAGCTCCCTCCCCCGCGGCCCGGCGCCTCGACGTACCGGAAGATCCGCGACCGCGCCTCCTACGCCTTTGCTCTCGTCTCCGTCGCGGCCCGGGTCGACGTCGACACCGCAGGGCACGCGCCGGTCATCCGTGAAGCCGCGATCGCCCTCGGGGGCGTCGCCCACAAACCCTGGCGTGCCCGCGCCGCCGAGGCGGTGCTGCGGGGGGCGGAACCGACTGCCGAGACGTTCCTGGCAGCAGCCGACGCCGAGCTCGAGGCGGCGGAACCCCTCGACGGCAACCGCTTCAAGGTGCCGATGACACGCGGAGCGATCAGCAGCGTGCTCGCCGAGCTCACCGGAGTCCCGGAAGCTCTGCCGGAATCGACCACGGAGGACACCCATGAGTGACCTGCTCACGACCACAGCCGTCGGTACCCATCAGGCCCGCCTCGACGGCCCGGCCAAGGTCCGCGGCCTCGCCCCCTACGCCTACGAGCACCCCTTCGACGATCCGCTCTTCCTCTACCCGTTGCAGGCGAAGATCGCCCGTGGGCAGGCAGCGCACATCGACCCTTCCGCAGCCGAAGCTGCGGAGGGGGTGGTGCATGTGCTCACCCACGACAACGCCCCCGAGCTGGCGGACACGGATGACGGTGAGCTCGCGATCCTGCGCTCTGCTGAGATCGGATTCCGAGGCCAGTACCTCGGTGCCGTCATCGCCACCACCCCCGAGCAGGCCCGCCACGCGGCGAGCCTCATCGAGATCACCTATGCGCAGGACGATCACGACGTCGAGCTGCGCGAGGATCACCCTGCTTCCCGGGAACCGGAGTCCGGCAGCGGGGATGATGTGCGCACAGGCAATGTCGACACAGCCCTCGCTGAGGCGGCCGTATCCATTGATGAGCGCTACAGCACCCCCATGGAGCACAACAATCCCATGGAACCGCATACCACCGTCGCCCTTCGGGACGGAGACGAACTGACCCTGTGGACCTCGACGCAGGGCGTGCACCCCGCACGCGCGACATTGGCGCCGATCCTCGGGGTGGAGCAGGAGAAGATCCGCATCATCTCCCCGCACGTCGGCGGCGGCTTCGGCTCCAAGGGCCTCCCCCACGCGGATATGATGCTCACTGCCCTCGCGGCACAGGCGGTGCCGGGTCGACCCGTGAAATATGCCGTGACCCGGCAGCAGATGTTCTCGATCACCGGCTATCGAGCTCCGACCCTGCAGCACATCCGTCTGGGCGCGCGAACCGACGGCACGCTCACGGCCTTCGCTTATGATGCGATCTCCATGTCCTCGCAGACCAAGGAGTTCCCCGAGGAGTCGACGAAGCCGGGCCGCATGATGTACGCAGGCGACAACCGCCGCCTCACCCAGCGAGTGGTTCCGCTCGACGTGCCGGTGCCCTCCTGGATGCGTGCTCCCGGCGAGGCTTCGGGCATGGTCGGACTCGAAATCGCCATGGACGAACTCGCAGTGGCCGCCGGAATCGACCCCATCGAGCTGCGGGTGCGCAATGACCCGACCACGGACCCGGACACCGGGCTGCCATTCAACCAGCGCCGCCTCATCGACTGTCTGCGAGAAGGAGCAGACCGTTTCGGTTGGGAGAAGCGGAATCCGCAGCCGCGCGCCCGGCAGGAGAACGGCTGGTTCGTCGGCATGGGGGTGGCCTCTGCGACCTACCCGGCCAGTCGGCAGCCGGGCTCCGTCGCGCGGATCCGCCGCACTCCCGAAGGCTTCGAGGTCTCGATCGGTGCCGCCGATCTGGGCACCGGGACGTGGACCGTCCTGTCTCAGACTGCCGCGGACGCTCTCGGCGTTCCCATCGGGCAAGTAGATCTGCGAATCGGCGACACCGCGCTGCCGAACGCGACTGTGGCCGGCGGGTCCACGGGACTGGCGAGTTGGAGCACGGCGATCGTCACCGCAGCCCAGGAGCTCCGTTCCGAGCACGGAGCCGATCCTGCCATCGGCGCCGAGGCCCATGGTGAGGCCGAGGCCAATCCCGCGGCGGAGAAGTTCGCCCTACACTCTTTCGGAGCCCATTTCGCCGAGGTCCGCATCCAGCCGACCACCGGTGAGATCCGACTGAGGCGCATGTTCGGCATGTTCTCCGCCGGTCGGATCGTCAACCCGACCACCGCACGCTCACAGCTCATCGGCGGCATGACCATGGGCGTCGGGATGGCTCTGCACGAGAAGGGCGAGCTCGACCCGCGCTTCGGTCACGTAGTCAACCACGACCTCGCGGAGTATCACGTGCCCGTCAACGCAGACATCACCGACATCGAGGCAGATTGGCTCGACGAGAAGGACCCGCAGGCCGGTCCCCTTGGCGCGCGCGGCGTCGGTGAGATCGGCATCGTCGGTGCCGCAGCCGCGATCGCGAACGCCGCCTTCAACGCCACCGGAGTCCGAGTCCGCGATCTGCCGATCTTCGGCGACGCGTTCCTGCCGACGTGAGCGGCGAGACCGGGTCGACTCCTCCCAAACGACCCGTCCCCGGTCCCCCGAGAGGGCTCGTCCTCGCCGCCGGAGCGGGGCGACGCCTCGGCCGAGGGCCGAAGGCACTGCTGCTGCGGGAGGATGGGCTCACTCTAGTGGAGTCGATGGTCCTCGCCCTGCTCGACGGTGGCTGCCGGGACGTCACAGTCGTCACCGGAGCCTGCAGCGAGCAGGTCGCGAGCCTGCTGGCCGGGTGTGACGGCGTGTCCGTCGCGTTCAACCCTGACTGGTCTTCGGGTATGGGTTCCTCGCTGCGCCGCGGCCTGCAGGCGATCGGCCCCGGACCCGACGTCATGGTCACACCTGTGGACCGTCCCGGAATCTGTGCGGCGGAAGTCGCTCGTCTCATCGCCGCCCATCGTCCCCGTGCGATCACCGCTGCGGGCCACTGTGATGCGAATGGGTCGCTGCACCGCGGTCACCCTGTGCTCTTCGACGAGAGCTGGACGAGCCAGGCGGCTGCCGCCGCGCACGGCGACGTCGGTGCCCGCGACCTGCTCGAGACGCACAGAGCTGTCGTCGACCTCGTCGACTGCTCCGACCTCGACGACGGGGCCGATGTCGATGTGCCCAAGGACCTGCACAGGCTGACAGTCGTCAGTTCTCGCGATTAGCTCTGGGTTGTCGGAAACAACTCGGCCGGAGGCGGCCTGAAGTGCTGTGAGCAGAGTCGGGTCTCATCGAAGGCTCTGCATAAAGCTGCTGAAGCCTCCCTGCGCGCGTCCTTCCAGACGGGCCGAGGTGAGAACCCGGCAGGTATCGGTGCGTCTCACGTTTCCCCCTGCGGCGAGCACTGCAGCAACGGTTGCGGCATCTTCGCCGAGTGGCAGCGGAGGCATGCCGCCGATGATGTTGAGATACGAGCCTCGAATGCCCAGGTTCGCGCCGAACACGTAGGGGTGGTCCTCAAGTAACGTGTGGTGAGAGTGCCATTTCGCGATCAGCGCTGCCGACCCGGTATCAGGTCGAGGCGACACTGTGCCGACTAGGCAGTCGCTTCCGGCTTCCGCCAAGGCAAGATGCGTCGTCAGCCAGTGGGTGGGAACTCTGCTGTCCGCGTCGGTGAACGCAATCCATGTCAGGTCGAAGTTGACATCGCGCTCAGCTTCAGCCGTCTGCTTGAAATGGTTCCAGGCGAAATTCCGGGCACTGCCCACGTTCTTGAACGACGTCTCAAGTATCGTGACTTGTGGGTGCTGTTCGGCGAAGTCTGCGACGCGGCTCACCGTTTCGTCGGTACAGGCGTCGGCCACGACGAGGATTCGAGTGGAGAATTGCGCGAACCCGTCAGGGAGCTGAGCACACGCTTGGGCCACCGAGTCGAGACAGCCGAGGATCTCGTCTTGTTCATTGTGAGCCGGGATGACGATGCCCAAGTGCGTGATCACTCAACGGCTTCCGCAGGGAGGAAATCGTCAGTTTTGTCCACCGTCACGATATCGAGACGATACTCGGCCTCGGAGTGAAAATCGGTCCGCAGTCGGGGCCAGTAGTCCAGGCACGCGTCATGGACTTCATCGGCGGTCAGAGGCCAACCTTCGATGTCACCCTTCCAATGACAGAGAACGAGGACGAAGCGCGATGGGGTTGATACATCAATGCGTTCCAACGTTCGTTGCAGCTGTGCACGTGTCAGATAGAAGCCGGTCTCTGAGAGGACGACGCAGTCGAAATGCCCTTCGGGCCATTCGTATGGGACAGTGGCGTGCAAGAAGGCTATTTCCGTTGCAGTGGTCGGCTGCAGACGTTTCGCTGTTTTCAGCGCCTCGCAGCTGGCATCGACAGCTGTCACTCTGACGCTGTGAGCGGCAAGCGCTCGAGTCAAAGCGCCGACTGAACAACCGATCTCGAGAATGTGGGAGAACGAGGTCGACGGGAGGTGGGACACAAGGGTCTCGCGTTTGGCGATTTCGTATTCGGACTCCCACACCGTCCACGGGTCACTCCGTTCTCTGTGCACATCATCGAACACCGCCGACGCAGTGGACGCATCATTGATCGCTCTGCCTATTCCCTCCTGACCATAGCCGGCCGATGCCTCACCGGATCTGAAATCCGTGATCACGAAGGTATCGTGGCTCCGGATGAAGTGTTCCAAATGGGCGCTGGTGAGGATCGCTTCGTCCCCGTGCTGATCCGACAGCGCTTGTGTCTGCGACGGGTAACACGCGAGCAGAGCATTTCGATCAAGACCTTGAGGGTCAGGTAAGACTGCCCAGGACTGCCACCGAGGGTCTATGGGAGCAGCCCAGTGCCAGAACCAGATCGGATATTCGAGCACTACGGCATGATGTGATCGCCCGATGTCCAGCGCCGCGGCGCCCACCGCCTCGTGATCACAGTGCCCATCCCGGCTGTAAGGGGCAACGAGTGTCACCGGCCCGTCTGCTCGTGCGATCTCCTGTCGGATCACGTCTCGGATCTGGCTTGAATATTCGGGCAGCTGCCCGTCGGGCAGATCGAGAAAACGACTGGAGTGCGCCTTGTCGAAGGTGCTCAGCGCACGATCGAACTCCTCCAGACGGATGCTTTTGAGCTGATCGCCGGTATACGTCGGCGACTCAGGGTGCGATTTCTCGCCTGCGCTGAACAGTAGGACTGTCAGCTGGCAGCTCCACTCATCAGCACGTGCGAGCAGCGCAGCCGCTCCCAGCGCTTCATCGTCTGGGTGTGCGGCAAGGACGATGATGGTTCCGCCTGTGGCGATTGTGCTCTCCGGAACCGCCGGAAGGTCAAGGGCACCCGCCTGCACCCAGGCATCTTCTCTGGTGCTGCGGTCTTGGTGGCTAAACCTCATCGACATCTGACTCTGCACAGATATTCTCGCCCAAAGCAGCTTCGTCCCGAGGCCCGTGATGCTGACTGAGGTAGACGGTGAGATCAGCGTCAGCTTTGGCAAATGCCGCATCACTCGTCAGAACCGCGGGACCGGCCAGCTCCCTGCTCAGAAGCTGGATCCGTTGGGCACTGCGGTATATGTTGTTGCGAACTCTCAGAGCCAGTCTCCACGCGTGTTCTCGCGAGAACATCTCATCCCCATCCGCTGCAGCAGCAGTTTGTGCCAACATGGTGCGGACCGCGAAGATCTCAGCATCAAGCTGCCCGAGCTGCATCTCTCCCATCGGCGAGCGTCCAGCCCTGTTCAGGTGGGTTTGGGCTGCACGCCGGGCCAGTCCCAAAGCTCCACCGAACCAGCAGGCTGCCACGCGAATCCCACCCCAAGCGAAAGAGGGGCGGTCAAGGTACCAATTCGGGGGGCCGACACTCGTCGCCGGTGCTCGGTCGAAGACAACTGAGCCGCTCGGGATTTCTCTGAGACCCAGACTCGGCCAAGCACTTGTCTGCGGTCGTACACGAGGGTGCCGAAGATTCACCGCGTAGGCTCGGTTCCCGTCGCTGCCGCTGGCGATGACGATCGCGTCGGTGAGTTCCGCGGCCAAAGAGCACCACGCTTTCGTGCCGGTGAGAAGGTTTTCCGCACCGGCCTCGATCACGTTCACACGATGTGTGGGCACGTCAGCCGCGTACACGCCCCAGGCCGAATCGGGGTCAGGTGTTTCGTGTCCGGCCTCGGCGAGGATGCCCAGAGCGTCGACGTGGGGTTCAAGCATACGAGCGACGCCGATGTCGATAGCAGCCAGTTGAAGCAGCCTTTCCCATTGATCGATCTGAGGTGAACACCCTGTGAGCTGCAGAAGACGGGCAAGGGCGGTGATCTTGTCGACAGTCGACGCAGTGCTCGTGACGACCTCGGCGAGATCATCCCTGAAGTCTGGAGTTTCCCACCACGGTTCGAACGGTGTGGCGATGATCCGAGACGAGGTTGAGTCGAACAGGGTTTCCATTTCACGTCTTTCAGGCAGAACATCTTATCGGAACTCGGTGTGTGGTGAACACGCAGGAGGCAGTCGGAGGTGATGGCTCTGAACACGCTTATATCTCAGGTGGGTGCAGATACCCCATTCCAGACGGCTCTTCCACATCGCCCCAATGTGCAGACTAACGGCATGCTCGGCAGATCTCAGTCAACTGCTCTCCACCGTGTCGTCGGCATCCGTGCTGTTGTCTGTATAGACTCGCTGTCGCATCCGCTGACCATGAGTCAGTTTCTGCACGTCGGCATCAGTGTCGAAGCTGGCACCGAGGCCGCCGGCGACCACACCCATGGCTGCGCTGAGCCATGCGATATCGAGGTAGTTGGTGAACGACGCGTCTTGTTGAATCTGTTGGGTCATAAATGCCGGATCGATGACGACGAGGCCGCCCAGGAGAATGAGGACGACCAGTGTCGCGTAGAGAGCGGTCACAGTGATCAGCAGTGTGAGGACGGTGGAGAGGTTGTAGTACATGACCACCGTGGCCAGACTTTCGTTGACCGGTCGATCCCAAAGTCTGTGACTGAAGATCAGCCAGGCGACCATCATCAGGATGGCAAGCGCGCCGATTGAGAGCAGCCGGAGGGTGGACAGGTAGGTCGACATCTGCCAGATCGAACTGTAGAAGATGCCGAAAGCTCCGGTTGCCGAGGCTGCCGCGAGGGCTCCTGAGAGTTTCGGAGCCGTGCGCCAGGGTTCGTTGGCAATCGTCATCCCCATGATCAGCCGTGGGCCTCCGGTGATGGTGTGGGCATGCAAGGACTGATGGCTGGAGTCTTCGTTGTTCGACCAGTTAGACCATCCGAGCAGAAATTTGCGCGTCGTGTCTTCGGGGTCCCACGGGACCAACTTGTTCACTGAGCTCATCATGACTTTGATGATGCGGCGCTTGGTGGCCCACGCGCCGAGTGTGGGGCATGAGATGACCGCAAGGTTGCGGTCCGAGTAGACTTCGGCGATCAGAGGGTCGCCCTGGGTGTGCCGTGGGATCTCTGTGAGGATGAGGATGATGTCGACGTCGGGGTAATCAGCGCGGAGGTCTTCGACTGCGTCTAGAGCCAGCTCGCGCTCGGGTGTCAGATAGACCGTGTCGGTGTGAGTGTGCAGCGTCGTTGTCACCCCATACGCCTCACGCAGATAGCGCTCTAACGAGGAGTGGATGGAAGCCGCTCGCCTGCTGGGCAGACCTGGGTCGGCGACGACCAGCACTTGAAGAGCCTGGGATGAGGTGTTGAGCATAATGTCCTCCGCTACTCGACCAGCGAGTTGTGTAGAAGATCGTTCCGGTTCCGAAGTCTACTGAGCATGATCACTATGGGGTAGTCCTACGTATCAGCTTCGCTGTCTGAAGCTCTATCGCCAGCGTAGCCGCTGACACCTACGCGGCGTCGAATTCTGCTGTGTCACAATGGTCCCCATGGTCCCCGGCACTGTGTACGAACTGTCCGAGCATGATCGGTTGATCCTCGACCTCGAGAAGACTGCGCCTACTGCGGCGGGCCGACACGAGTTGTGCCAGCGAATCGAACTTCCAGCGGAGAGGTACGCCATCGTGCTCGAGGGGATCGTGGACACGGACGCCGCATACGCCTACGCGCCGGACGTTGTGGAGCGGGTGAGGCGGTTGCGGGCGGAACGGTTCGCATTCGAACGCCGGCAAGGCCGATGGAAGAGGCACAGCAACTTCGCCCTGTAGCCCGAAATGCCGCCATCAGATCAGCGTGGCTCAGCCTCTTCATGAGTTGCAGTCCTGAAGGTGAGGTCGCAGCGCACGCCAGGGGCAGGCACTACCGAATGCTATGACTCACCTATCGAAGCCGATTGCGAAGATGCTGCCAGCGATCGGCGACTCGTTTGCACTCAGTGAAGAGGCGAATCTTCCCGTTCGTCGCTGAGCGGAACGACCTGTCGGCGGCCACCGCGTACAGCGAGGATCTCTGCGAGGATCGACACAGCCACCTCGGCGGGGGTGAATGTCTCCAGATGGAGGCCGATCGGGGAATGCAACCGTGCCAGTGCCGGGCTCTCCACTCCCGCTTCGCGCAGCGCGGCGCGGCGGTCGCGGTCACTGCGCCGCGAGCCCATCGCCCCGACGTAGGCCACGTCGAGGTCGAGTGCGACGGCCAGGGTGGGGATGTCGACCTTCGGGTCGTGGCTGAGGACGCAGATCATGCTCCGGGTGTCGAACTCGCCGGAGGCGGCCGCTTCATTGAGGAATCGGTGCGGCCAGGCCCGGACCACCTCGGCGCCGGGAAACGATATCTGATCGGCGAAGGACGGACGGGGGTCGCACACGGTGATGCGCAGTCCCAAGGGTCTGGCCGCTTCGACGAGGGCGAGACTGAAGGCGTTGGCTCCGACGACCAGCAGATGGGCCGGCTCGATGCGGGTCTCGACGAAGAGCTCGATCGGCTCGCTGCCGCCCGCCGGGGGCGCAAGGCGGATGCTGCCGGTGCGGCCGCCGCGGATAAAGGCCCCGACGCGCTGTGCGGCGGTCTCGACCACAGCTTCGGGCACCAGAGTATCGAGGCTGACAGCCAGAGCGTCGGTGCTCGGTCCGGAGACCTCGCCCACAGCGGCGGCGCAGACGGCTGCCGCTGGGGCAAGGGCGTCGTCGTCGGACGGCAGCCGCAGCACCACGGCGACCGGCTCGCTCTCCGCTCGCAGACCGGAGCAGCCAGCGCGGAACGGCTGGATGAGCACGTCGATGCGACCACCGCACATGAGCCCGACGGCAAAGGCATCCTCGTCGCTGTAGCCGAAGCCCTGCACCGAGGCGTCGCCGGTGGCGAGTGCGTCCTGACACGCCTCGAGCACGGCTCCTTCGACGCATCCGCCGGTGAGGGAGCCGACGATTCCGCCCGCGGCATCGACGAGCATCGAGGTGCCTGCCGGGCGCGGCACTGACCCTTCGGTTTCGATGATCGTCGCAACGGCGACGTCCTGCGGCTCCTCCGAGTCGAAGAGCCGTGACACGGCGACGGGAAGGATATCGAGCATGGGCCGAGACTATACCGTCAGGGACGTCACCGACAGGCCCTTGACGCAAACGGACTCTTCGGGCAGCCGCGCATGAAAAGAGGTGCCAAGAGTGAGATAGGCCCGATTCACAGCCAGGGGCGCATCGGCACGAGGGCACGTTCGGCAAGCTTCGCCAGTCGATGGCGGTTGAGCCAACCCGCTCCGAGTTCGACGCAGTGCGTCGAGTCGCTTTCGAACACCTTCTCCATCTCGGCCGCGAACGAACGGTCGATGACTTCGACATTCGTCTCGTAGTTGTATGACAGTGACAGTCGATCGATGTTCGCCGTGCCCACCGTCGACCATTCGCCGTCGACCGTGGCGACCTTCGAATGGATCATGCTCGCGTTATAGAGCAGAACCGTGACCTTCGAATTGATCATCTGCTCGAAGAATCCCCGGGAGAGCCAATCGCCGAGGATGTGGTTCGACTGCTGGGGGACCATGACACGCACGTCCACGCCACGCTCCGCCGCCTCGATCAGAGAGCGGAGCAGCTGCTGGTCGGGAATGAAATAGGGAGTCGTCAGCCAGATCCGCTCCCGCGCGCGAGCAAAAGCGTTGAGGTACGTGTTGCGGATCGGGTAGACGAGGTGGACAGGAAGGTTCGCAGAGACGCGCAGCTGCGACTCCCAGGCCGCAGGCGGGACCCAGGAGATCTGCTCGTCCGACTCGTGGAACGCGTTCCACACTTCCGCGACGGACTGTCGCAGCGCCCACGCTCCGGGCCCGATCGAGCGCAGATGGGTGTCGCGCCAATGGCGAGCGTAGAGCGATCCGATGTTGAATCCACCGACGAAGGCCACATCGTCATCGATGACGAGGATCTTCGAATGGTTGAATCCCGAATGACGCAGAGGTCCCCTCCAGAACTTACGCCTCAGAGTCGGCATCCGGAGCACGTGGATGTCCGCCGAGAGCCTACGATAGAAAGAGGCCGGGACCGAAAGGTTGGCGAAGCCGTCGTAGATCAGGTGGATCTCTACGCCGCGGGCGGACGCTGCATTGAAAGCGTCGATGAATCTCTGCCCCACCTCGTCGTTCTTCCAGATGAACGTCTCCATGAGGATCGACTCACGTGCGGTGTCGATCGCATCGACCATGGCGTCGTAGAGGGTGGCGCCGTCGGTGTAGATGTCGAGCTCTGACTGCTCGACCGTCGAGCTGAACGTGCCCGGCCGCGGCGCAGTGCGCGATTTCCGTCCTCGCTGTTGGATGAGGTCGATGGCCATCGAGGCGGCGACGGTCGTCGGCACTGCAGCGGCCAGGCCGGCGGCCGTCCAGAGCACGATTCGCCGCAGACGGCCAAGATGGCGGAGGGACGGGATTTTCAGAGCAGACATCCGCTCACTCTATCCCTTCCGGGCCCGACCGCCTGTCTCAGGTGAAGATGCTCACTCCCCCGGGTCCGACGAGGCAACCGACCACGATGAGCACAACACCCCACAGAATCTGCTTCCTGAAGATGGCGAAGATTCCTGAGATGACGAGGATCGCTGCGAGGATCCAGAGAATGAATGCCATGGGTACTCCTTTACTCGATGATTGCGAAGGCTGCTTTCCGGCAACCGTTCGCGTTCGAACCGCCAATCTAGCACCCCTGCGCTGCACGGACGGAATCGGCAGCCGGACGGCGGTGCCTCACCAGTAGGTCCGGAGGTGATCACTATGGGTGAAGTCCAGCGCGAAGCAACTGAGTGTCTCCGGCGGCCGGAAGTCGCCACCGACCCGCTGCAGATCGCCAACGGGTCTAGCCAGTGCTCGAAACCTGCGTTTCAATGGAGTAATGAGAGCTATCTGGACCGGATCCATCGCCTTCGGCCTCGTGAATGTGCCCGTGAAGCTGTACTCGGCCACGGAGAACCACGACGTGAGAATGCACCAGGTCCACGCGAAGGACGGCGGGCGGATCCGCAATCAGCATCGGTGCGAAAAGTGCGGGAAGACCGTCGAATACGACGACATCGAGAAGGCCTATGACGACGGCGAGCATCGGGTCGTCCTCACCGACGAAGACTTCGAGGCCCTTCCCGCAGAGGACAACGACGACATCGACGTCCTCCAGTTCGTGCCCAGTGACGAAATCGACCCCATCATGCTGGAGAAGTCCTATTTCCTCGAGCCGAGGTCGAAGACGCCGAAAGCCTACCTTTTGCTGCGTCAGACGCTTGAGGACACGGAGCGGACCGCGATCGTCAAACTCACCCTGCGCACCAGGACGCGTCTGGCCGTGCTGCGAGTGTGCGGAAAAGTCCTCATGATCCAGACCCTGCGCTGGGCCGATGAGCTCCGTGACGTCGACTTCAAGGGCGTGAACTCGAAGGCGAAGATCTCGGACAAAGAACTCGAGATGTCAAAGAAGCTCGTGGAATCGTATTCCGAGGACTTCACCCCCGAGGAGTTCAGCGACGACTACCAGGTCGAACTGCGCAAACTCATTGACGCGAAGATCGAATCGGGCGAGAGCTTCGATGTCGAGAAGACCTTCGCCGAGGACGCCGCCGAGGAGGACTCCGGAGGCGATGTCATCGACCTTATGGAGGCCCTGCGGAAGTCCGTGGACAGTTCTCGATCATCGAAGAAGGGAACCTCAGGCAAGAAGTTGAGCACAAAGAAGACCTCGTCGAAGAAATCGGAACCGAAGAAGTCGTCAGCCGCGAAGAAACGCACCGGATGAGGAGACTCGCACGAGGAGTCTGCAGGAGGAGACCCCATGCATCCGTCTAGAGACCCGCCGACGGAGACACACCACCAGTCTGACCGAAACGACAAACCGATCGCGAAGGAGCTGTTCCACTATGCCGAAGACGACGAAGACAGGAAAGCCGAAGGTGAGCGAGCTGCCCTCGACGCTGGAGAAGTCGAGCAAGAAGGCGCAGCGGACCTTCGCCAAAGCTTACGACTCGGCCATCGACCAATACGGTGACGAGAAGCGCGCTCACCAGGTCGCCTACGACGCGCTCAAGCACAGCTATGAGAAGGTCGGGGACAAATGGGAGGCGAAGGCCTCCTCCGGCCCGTCGGACGCGCAGAGCTCCGGCGGAAAGAACACCGACCGCACTACCGCCGGCGGAGTCGACGCGAACGCCTCGAAGGACCACCTTTACGAACAGGCGAAGAAGCTCGGCATCTCGGGGCGCTCGTCGATGACGAAGAACGAACTCATCGACGCGCTCGAGAAGGAGAGCAAGCGGAAGACGAAGCAGAATTCCTGACACCGCCCCGATGCGGCGAAACCGAAGCGGCATGAAGAGATCTTCCGGCAGCGGTGCCGATGACTCACCCGCCGGTAAGGAGATTCCCATGTCTGTCTTCGACACCCGCGGAAACGACCGCCAACGATCAAGGAGGAAGACGATGAGCGACCAGCTGATCTTCCAGGACCCCACCACTCGCTTTCCCGACATCTCACCGCCGAAGCAGGATCAACCCGAACCGGGCCTCGACGCGGAACTCATCCCCGGCACGGATCGCGGTGAGGACAGCTACACCGGCACAGGCAGGCTTCGCGGCCGCAGGGCGCTGATCACCGGCTCGGACTCCGGCATCGGATCCGCCGTCGCGATCGCCTTTGCCCGTGAGGGAGCCGACGTCGCTCTGTCCTATCTGCCCGCCGAGGAGGAGGATGCCCAGCACGTCTGCGAAGTCATCCGCCAGGCCGGTCGCAAGGCCGTGCCTCTCCCGGGAGACCTGTCCGATCCCGAGTACTGCCGCGAAGTGGTCCGCCGGGCGGCAGAAGAACTGGGCGGACTCGACGCTCTGGTCAACAATGCCGGCCGACAGATCGCCGTCGAAGACATCGCCGACCTCACGGACGAGCAGTGGGAGAACACGTTCCGGACGAACATCCACGCGATGTTCCGGGTCTCTCAGGCCGCGCTCGAGCATCTCGAGCCCGGATCGACGATCGTCAACAGCACCTCCGTGCAGGCGTATTCGCCGTCCGCCCACCTCATCGACTATGCGTCGACGAAAGCGGCAATCAACAACTTCACGAAGGGGCTGGCAACTCAGTTAGCCCCGAAGGGGATCCGGGTGAACTCCGTGGCACCGGGACCGATCTGGACCCCGCTGCAGGTCTCCGACGGGCAGCCGAAGGAAGCCCTTCCGCACTTCGGCAAGAACACTCCGCTGGGACGGGCAGGGCAGCCGACCGAGCTCGCACCCGCGTACGTCTTCCTGACCTCGTCGGAGTCGAGCTACGTGGTCGGTGAGACCCTCAACGTCAACGGCGGCCAGCCCACCCCGTAGGCAACCGCTCCAGGAATCAGCTGCCTGCCGGCGTTCATGGCCTTCCTCTTCGTTGCCTATATCGTCGGCATCTTCGGCTGATCCGACCGCAGCGAAGACTCACGGACGGTGAGAGGAACGGGAACAGCCCGGTCCTAATCACGGTCCTGCGTCGACCGTCCGCTCCCGTCATCAGCAAGCACGCCCTGCGGGCGGTCGGCTTCGGTCATGGCAGAGAGGAACCGCAGCACGGTCTCGCGTTCCCGGCTGTTCAGGGCCGCGATCACGTCGAAGCGACGGGCATGCTGGCGACCCACCGACTCGTGCGCTGCCTGCGCGGTCTCCTCTGTCACCTCGATGCTGGTGGTGCGCCTGTCGTGGGGGTGGGGAACCCGGATCAGGTGCCCACCGGTGACGAGACGATCGACGAGCTTCGTCGTCGAGGCGCTGGAGATCCCCACAGCAGCAGCGATGTCCTTGGGAGTGACGATGAGCCCCTGCCGCTGTGCGCGGACGAGCAGGCGGATGGTGCGCATATCACTGTCGTTGAGCTGCATATACCGCCGCGACGCCTCGGCGAGATCGCGCTCGGCCTCGTGCCACTGCCGCAGGGCCTCCATCAGCGCGGTGCACTCCGCGTTCTCGGATTCGGACAGGGCCGAGCGATCGGAGAACTCCGATTCATTCGAGAAGTAGGTCAGGCCAGCTGCCTTCGAGTCTGCGGACGGCACGCTGACAGCATACCGCTGACGTGTTAGATTGAACTCTCGCCTGGCTAAAGAAATTGGAGAGCGTCCTGACCGTCGAATCCCGCCTCGTCGAAGTCCTCGCCGCTGCTCGGCGACGCTCTCAAGTCCGAACTCCGCAGTACGAGCAGCTCTGGCAAGCGCTGTCGAGGATGGCGCTGGGCGGAAAGATGATCAGGCCCCGCCTGCTCATTGATGCCCATGAGGATCTCGGAGGGACGGCGACGTCGGCGGCGATCGACGCCGCCGGCGCGATGCAGCTGCTGCACATCGGCCTGATCATCCACGATGACGTCATCGACAACGACACAGTGCGTCGAGGGGAGATGAACATCACCGGTCAGTTCTCCTCCGAGGCCATGCTCCTCGGAGCCACGAGCGCCGCAGCGCAGACCTGGGGAATCTCCTCGTCCCTGCTCGCCGGTGACCTCATGCTCAACGAGGCCCAGTCCCTCCTCGCGCGTCTCGACCTCGACGCCCCGCGCCGACTCGCCGTGCTCGACATCTACGATGAGACGATCGCCGAGAGCGTCGCCGGAGAACAGTCCGACGTGTGGCTGAGCCTCCACCTCGACGAGGCCGACTCCGAAGACGTGCTCACGATGATCGGACGCAAGACCGCCTCCTACTCGTTCGAAGCCCCGCTGGCCATCGCCGCTGTCCTCGCCGGAAGCGACGCCAACCTGGTCGAGCGGCTGCGCGCCATCGGCCGCCGCATCGGCATCGTCTACCAGCTCAGAGACGATGTCCTCGGAGTCTTCGGCGATGAGCAGGAGACGGGCAAATCCGTACTCGGCGACCTCCGAGAAGGCAAGGAGACCCTGCTCATCAACACGGCCCGAGCCCATCCGGCCTGGCCCCAGGTCGCCCATCTTTTCGGCGACCGGGGCCTCGACGCCGAGGGTGGCCTCCGGCTGCGGCAGGTCATCGAGGAGTCCGGGGCGAGGGCATACGTCGAATCGATGATCGCCGATCACTGCGAGACCATCGCCGGGCTCATCGCCGAGGCGGAGCTTCCGCAGGCGCTTGCGGGCAGACTCGCGGACCTCACCTCCGCCTGCAATCTGAGGTGCGCATGAGCGGGGCCGATCGGTGCCGGCCGAGTCGACGGGCGGTGCTCAGCGATGAGCCGGCCGGTCCCCCGGTCGAGCAGGTGCTTCTCGATCACGGTCCCGACCTCTGGCGCATCCGCTCCTTCGACGCCGCCCGCCAGGTGCTGCGGGCCCGACACCTCACGACGCAGGCCGGATTCACCGCAGAGCGGATCCCTCGCGGCGTGTTCCGCCGCCACCCGATCCTCATCTCCGACGGCGAGCCCCATGACTCGCAGCGCCGAGAGCTCGCCCGCTTCTTCGCCCCCGCTGTGATCGCCGACAGGTACGGCGAGCGCATCGATGCTCTCGCGCAGGACACGGTCGACCGGATTGCCGCGGCCGGCCGGTGCCGTCTCGACGAGGTGGCTCTGCACTTCTCCGTGGCCGTGACTTCCGAAGTCGTGGGACTGACCGAATCCTCCATCACGGGCATGTCGCGGCGGCTCGAAGGATTCTTCACGCAGCCGCCGGTCGACCTCGCCGCCCCCGGTTGGGGGCGGTCCCGGCGGCAATGGCTGCAGGCTGCGGTCAACGGTCTTGTCCCGATCGCCCGGTTCTATCTCGCCGACGTTCGTCCGGCGCTTCGCGCCCGACGCCGCAGGCAGCGCGATGACGTCTTGTCCCATCTCATCAGGGCCGGACACAGCACGTCGGACATGCTCGTCGAGTGCGTCACCTACGGCACAGCCGGGATGGTCACGACCCGCGAGTTCATCACCATGGCGTGCTGGCATCTGCTCTCAGATGACGAACTCGGGGCGGAGTACCTCGCGGCCGACCAGTCGCGGCGGCTGGAGATCCTCGAGGAGATCATCCGCCTCGAGCCGGTCGTCGGCCACCTGTTCCGACGCGCGGAGGCCGACATTGAGGTGACGGCACCGGATAGCACCGTGACGATCCCTGCCGGGGACCTCATCGACGTCTGCGTCCGCGCGACGAACACCGATGAAGAGGCGATGGGGCCCGACCCTCAGTCTCTGTGCCCCATGCGACACACCGCCGGAGCCGTCCCGGCCGTCGGCATGAGCTTCAGCGACGGGGCGCACAAGTGCCCGGGACAGTCGCTGGCGCTGTTCGAGACCGATGCGCTCGTCCACCGCCTGCTCGGCCGCGGCCCGCGACTGGTTGCCGAGCCGGAGATCGGCTGGGACAGCGTCATCTCTGGCTACCGGCTGCGCGGACTCCAGCTGGCCTTCGACGAGGGCTCCTGCCCGGAGAGGAGACTGTCGTGAGCGCCTTCGAGTATCTGCTCCTCATGGGTGCCTGCGTCCTCATCACCCTGCCCCTGGAGCTGTTCTTCCGGGCTCGGGTGTACCGCCGGTGGAGAACCGTGCTGTGGGCGCTCGTGCCCGTCATCGTCGTCTTCTGTCTCTGGGACGTCGTGGCCATCGCCCGCGACCATTGGGTGTACAACCCGCGGTTCGTCACCGGCATCCACCTCGGCAATCTGCCGCTCGAGGAGCTCGTGTTCTTCATCGTCATACCTCTGTGCGCCCTGCTCAGCTATGAGGCGGTCGGCACCGTGCTCACAGCTGTACGCAAGCACGTCAGGCCCGAAAGTCCGCTCCGCCCAGACAGTTCGCCCCGGACCGCAGGCCAGCCCCGGCCACAGGAGCACACTGACAGGCGCTCCGAGTCCGGAGGAGGTGACGAACGATGAGTATCCCCGAATACACGATCATGACCGTCGTCGGAATGATCCTCGTCGTCGGCCTCGAGCTGTTCGTCTTCCACTCAGGCATCTTCCGCCGGGCGAAGTACTGGGCGGCGCTGAGCATCTGCCTGGTCTTCCAGTGCTTCGTCGACGGCTGGCTGACGAAGCTTTCGGACCCCATCGTCATCTACAATCCGCAGGGTCTGAGCGGCATCCGGTTCCCGTGGGACATCCCGATCGAGGACTTCGGCTTCGGCTTCGCCATGATCACCGCCGTCCTCATGCTCTGGCAGTGGCGCCTCAACCGACAGACTGTTTCAATGTCCGCCACGGAGGAGAGCAGATGAGCCTTCCAGCCTCCCAGCCGCGCCCCCGCGACCGGCACGCGATCCTCACCCCCTCCCACCCGGGCCGTCCGCGACTGCTGCGGCCCAAGCGGGTGACCGTCGTCGGCGGCGGCATCGCCGGACTGGCCGCGGCCACGGTCCTCGCCGAGCACGGGGCCTCTGTGCACCTGGTCGAAGCTGAGTCCAGCCTCGGCGGACGGGTCCGGGCCTGGAGCCTCGACGGGGGCCGGACTATGAGCCGCGGATTCCATGCCTTCTTCCGCCAGTACTACAACCTCCGCAGCCTGCTCGCACGCACTGATCCCGGCCTCGACCGGCTGGTCCCGGTCACGGACTATCCGCTCGTGGGTCGGGACGGTCTGCGCGACTCCTTCGCCCGGATTCCGCGGACTCCCCCGCTCAGTCTCGCGGGATTCGTGCTCACCAGCCCGTCCTTCCCGCTGCGCGGTCTGGCCGACGTCGACCTGACGACGGCGTTCGAACTCATCGACGTCGACTTCCCGGACTCCTATCGACGCTACGACGGAGAGTCGGCCGAGCAGTTCCTCGACCGGCTGCGGTTCCCGGTCGGGGCGCGGCATCTCGCGCTCGAGGTCTTCGCCCGCTCGTTCTTCGCCCACCCCGCGGACTTCTCCGCCGGGGAGCTCGTCGCGATGTTCCACACATACTTCACTGGCTCCGCCGAAGGGCTGCTCTTCGACGTCCCCGACGACGACTACGACACCGCACTGTGGTCGCCCCTGAGCGAATACCTCGCCGAGGCGGGGGTGCGGATCGAGACCGATACCGCGGTCACCGCGCTCCGCCCTCCGGACAGAGCGGGCCGCACCGGGTGGTGCGTCGAGACGACGAGCGGGACGCTCGAGAGCGATGCGCTCGTGCTCGCCGCCGATCCGCGGAGCACTCGGACGCTGCTGGCCGGACTCGAGGACTCGATCGACGCCGACGCTCTCGGACACGCAGCCGGCTCACCGGCCGCGGGCACGGGAGCTCGCGAGCGGTGGCTGGGCAGCGTCACCTCGCAGCGGAACGCCCCGCCGTTCGCGGTGCTGAGACTGTGGCTGGAAGACGAGGTGGATCCGAGCCGCCCGGCCTTCCTCGGCACGACCGGCTATGCGCTGCTCGACAACATCTCGGTCCTCGAACGCTTTGAGGCCGGGGCGGAGAGGTGGCGGCACACGCACGGCGGCTCCGTCGTTGAACTCCACGCCTATGCGCTCGGCACCGCGCATCGGGGCGGCGGCGCGCGAGCGATGCTCGAGTCCGAAGACGTCGACCGGGAAGCCGTGACACGCCAACTGCTGGCCGACCTCCACGCTGTCTACCCAGAGACAGCCGACATCGCCATCACCGCCCAGGAGCTGCTCATCGCCGACGACTGCGCGCTCGCCGACACGCGGCCGTACAACGACCGTCCCGGGGTCACCACTGCGTTTCCCGGACTGGTGCTCGCCGGCGACGCCGTCGCCTGCGAAGCGCCCGTGGCGCTCATGGAACGCGCGGCAACGACGGGGTTCATGGCCGCGAACGAACTGCTCGCCGGTTGGCGGGTGGAGGGAACCGAGATCTGGTCGCCGCCTCGGCGCGGTCTGCTCCGGCGGGGCCTCCTCGGCGCACTGCGCGGACGCAGGGCAACGAGGCACAGGCGTGGAGCACCGGCCGAGAGCTGACTGCCGGTCTCGAAGCCCCCTCACCGGCTCAGGTCGGCAGCGGTCCCGGGCTGGAGTCTCCGCGGAGGCGTTTGAGGACGAGCTCGGCGCTGATGAGACACATCGGCACACCGACGCCGGGCGTCGTCGTGGCGCCGGCATAGAACAGCCCGTCGACTGTCTTCGAAGAGTTCTGCCATCGGAACATCGCGCTCTGTCGCAGTGTGTGCGCAGGTCCGAGCATTCCGCCCAGCCAGGAGTTGAATCCTTCGGCGAAGTCCGTCGGGCCCTGGGTTCTGCGCACTCTGATCCGCCGGCGCAGGTCGGGGATGTCGGCCCACCGGGCGATCTGGTCGATCGCACGGTCGGCGGCCGTCTCGATCCGCGGGTCGCCTCCGCCGTCGTCTCCCCCGGCCCCGAGTCCCGCATCGGCGGGGACGGGGATGAGGAGGAAGAGGTTCTCGTGCCCGGGCGGAGCGACAGTGGGATCGGTGGCGCTGGGACGACAGACATAGATCGATGCCGGCGAGGGGATCTTCTGCCTGGACCCGAAGATCGCGTCGAAGTTCGCCGCCCAGTCCTCGGTGAAGAACAGCGAATGGTGGGGCAGCGCATCGAGTTCGCCTTCGATGCCGAGGAAGACGAGCACCGCGCCGGGACCGCTCGTCACCGACGTCCAGGAGCGTTCGGGGAAGCTCTGGTCCTCGGGAGAGAGCAGTCTCGTCTCCGTGTGGTGGAGGTCGGCGGCGGAGACGACGACATCGGCAGAATGCGTGTGTGCGCGTCCGTCCTTGTCGGTCCAGTTCAGGCCGGTGACTCGACGTCTGGTTCGGCCGCGCCCGACTGGCCCGCGCTCGGCTCGACCTCGCCCTGCTGCCTCGGTGTCGATGTGCGTGACATCGGCTCCCGTGTGCAGGCGCACCCCGGAGCGTTCGGCCAATCGGACCAGGCCGTCGATGATCGTATGGAACCCGCCCATAGGGTAACTGACACCTTGGGCGAGGTCGAGCGTGCTCATGAGGTGGTAGATCGCCGGTGCCCGTCTCGGGTCGGTGCCGAGGAAGATCGCGGGGTACTGGAGGATCTGGCGCAGCACCGGATTGTTGAACGAGGCTTCCGCGAAGCCGGCCAGCGACGTCCCCATCTGCCGGACCAGTTTCGGGAGCCCGCCGAGGATGTCCCGATGGAGCAGTGACCGCGGCGAGGTGAAGGGGTTGTAGAGGAAGTGGGCGAGCGCGAGCTCCTTCGTGTGCTCGGCCGAGACGAGATAGTCGTCGAGGGCATCTCCCGTGCCTCGCTCGACGCTTTCGAAGGTCGCCCGCACCCGGGACCTGCCCTGCGGGATCGTCAGTTCTCGCGTGCGCCCCGGGGCTCCCGTGCTCTCATCGACCGGCCCCGGTGGGCTGAATACGGTGTAGCCGGGATCGAGCGTGCGGAGGTCGAGTTCGGCCTCGGCGCTGGAGCCGGCGAGAGCGAAGAAGTGTTCGAAGACCTCGGGCATGAGATACCAAGAGGGCCCGGTGTCGAAACGGAAGCCCTCACGCTCGAACACGCCGATGCGTCCGCCGAGTTCGGTGTTCTTCTCGAACAGGTCGACCGAGTGCCCTTCGCGGGCGAGGAGGATCGCTGTGGCCAGTCCGGCGGCTCCCCCGCCGATGATGCCGGTGCGCGGGCTGCTGTCGGCACCGGAGCCGCTCCGCCGGTTCACTTCCGACCTTCGCGGGCTGAAGTCATGACCGCGTGGGCTGTCAGTCGAGCCTTAACGGCGCTCGGGACCCGCACCCGCTGTCGGTAGAGCTCGGCGACGGGAGTAGAGGCGATCCTCTCGGTGAGCGCGGTGAAGAGCGCGCAGGCGCAGCGGACCGCGGTGCGCGCGTCCTTCGGCAGTCCGGTGATGGCATCCTGGGCGGCGTCGAGCTGCTGCCGGATCGTGTTCACCCATTCGGCTTTCTCAGCCTCGGTGAGTCGGTGTCCGGAGGTGAGGTAGCTGCGGCCGAGGCGCTGATCATCATCGGCCAGGTCGCGCAGGAAGTTGACATTCTGGAACGCCGCTCCCAGCTGCCGTGCGCCGTACTCGAGCCGGGCGACCTCGGCGGGGGTGCGGTCGAGATCGATGAGGAAGACCTTGAGGCACATGAGTCCGACGACCTCGGCGGACCCGAAGACGTACTCGGCATGTTCCTTCGCGTCGAAGCCGCGGACCGGCGACGCGGTCGCCGCCTCGGTCCTACGACCGGAACCTGTGTCCGCGGATTCCAGGTCTGCCCGCATAGAGGCGAAGAACGGGTCGATGAGCTCGGCGTCGATGCCGGCTGCGCGAGCGGTCCGGGCGAAGGCATGGATGACGAGGTTGTCACTGATGCCGTTGCGCAGCGCCGCGTGGGTGGCGGAGGCGAACCGGTCCAGCATCTCCCGCTGCTCGGCCTCGGTCAGCCCCGCCTCGGAGGCCAGACCGTCGACGATCTCATCGGCGATGCGGACCAGGGCGTAGATGTTGCGGATATGGTGCCGGTTTCTGGCTCCGAGCAGTCTGACCGCAAGACCGAAAGAGGTCGAATAGCTCGCGATCACTGCCCTGGCTGCGTCCTCGGCGGTGCGCGTGTAGAGCTCATCGGTTGCGGTGCGGCTTCGCGGCGTCATGTTCGTTAGCTTAGCTAATGAAATGCCCGAGGGGCGAATCTCCCTTGCGGGCCGAGGCGACGTCACTCGAGGACGAGACGGAAGGGCCGGGGGATGTCGATGTGGGCCTGCAGCGGAACGGAGTTATCCGGTCAAGAAGGGGCGACCAAGCCCTCCGCACGCGCGAGGTGGCGGGCCTCGGAGGTCAACGCAATCCAATAGACGAACCCCGCGGATCTGTAAAGACCCTTCCGCACGAACTCTGCCCTCAATAGCGTGATTGCCAGCACGGGAACCCCTGCGGCTCCTCGAACCGATTCGGAGGAAGACATCATGACTTCACCCATCCAACTCGCCCGCACCTACGCGCGCTCCTATGAGGCGTCGTCGCGCAAGGGCAAGGGCACGATCCTCGACTCACTCACCGAGGCGACCGGGTGGACCCGCGATCACGCGCGCCACCAGCTGCGCAGCCAGTCCCATCAGATCAGGGCCGGAGTCTCCCTCGACGCCGTCGTCGACCGCCGTCGTCTCAAGCCGAAGAAGTTCTCCCCCCACGCCCAGCGGGCTCTCGAGCTGGTGTGGAAGTCTTCCGGCCGCCCCTGCGGTAAGTACCTCGAGGCGGGGATGGCCGACTGCCTGGACTCCTTGGAGAGGCACGGCCACCTCCGTGAGGGACGGCACGGCTATTCGTCCTCGGTGCGAAAGGAACTCCTCGACATCTCCGCGGCGACGATCGATCGGTACCTGCGCGACGCCAAGGCCGGCGACCACGACGATTCGTGGCTGACCGGCACCGGGGCGGGGATGCGCGCTTCGCTCCCGCGGCAGCGCATGCGTTCGCTGCTCGAACCCGAACCCGGCTACTTCCTTGTCGAACTGCTGACGATCGCGACACCGACAGGCGAGGACTGCGTCACAGTGACATTCACCGACGTCGAGATCGGGTGGGTGCACACGAAGACCTTCGCCCCCGGCACTCAGGACGTCGACATGCTCGCACAGATGGTCCGCGCAGTGCCTTTCATCGTCACCGGAGTCCTGCTGCCGCCTTCGGTTCCGGACAGCGCCATCACTACGTGGGCGGAGGAGAACCTCATCGAGATCCACTGCACAAGCGGTCTCCGACAGGGGCGCCGTTTGCCCGATCGGGCGTTCAGCGGCCTTGCCCTCCCGCTCGGCACACCGGACGCCACCTACGCCGCGATCACCAAAGCCAACGAGCTGTGGGCGGCCTTGGCCGACCGACTCAATTACTTCATGCCCGTGAAGAACCCGGTAGGTTGGCGCCCCACTCCCTCAGGCGTGCGTCGACGCGAATACGACCAGCCGCGCACACCGGTCTCCCGACTCCTCGCATCCGGCATCCTCTGTCCCGAACAGACGCGAGAGCTGTGTGAGAAGAGTCAGAGGCTTGACATCGCCCGGCTGACCGCACGCGTCGAAGATCTGAAATCGACTCTGCACTGAAGGGACAGTTCACCGCGGGGCCCGGCGGGCAACGACGGAAAACCACCGTCGGGAGCCATTGGCGGGCCCTGACGCGGACGAATACTGAAGACTGAAGACAGCAAGCCCAGGGTCGGCACCTGAGACACGATTGGAGCGGCATCTCCGATGGACGGGACCTCAGCAGTATCGACCGATGACATACCCCGCGACGCGGCTGCTGCTCCCGCGCCCACCGTTACCGATGACGAACGGCATCGACTTACTGCGCAGATCGGCGAGCGGGGTGCTTCGACTCCATCCGCGAGCATCGCATCGTCCGGGCCCCGGATCTCACCGAACCCACTCCCTGGCCCCGGTTCGCCGGTCCTGTGCGTGGGTGAGAGCCGGACCAGCCAACCCAGAGTCGCCTCGTCGAACACCACGTCCGATCGCAGCGCAGCAGCGATCTGCGCATCGTAGTCGTCGAGGTCGTGGAAGTGAGGCGGAATGCCGAAGACGACCCACCGCCGGTAGTGGATGGAACGCCAGCTGGCGAAGCCGCTGTCGGCTCCGCGCCAAAGAGGAGAATTCGCGCTCAACGCGGTGAGCACGGGAATCCATCTGCGCAGGCCGTTGAGTGCCCTCAGTCCTGCTTCCCGGTCGGGGATGTCGACATGGACATGCATGCCGTTGACGTACTGATCGGCTGCGATCCCGGGCGCCAGGTCCGCGAACTCACGGTAGCGACTGCCATCACTGACGCCTGCGGGGGCGCCCGAGATCTGAGGCGCTGTGCCGAGGCCGACAGCGAACAGATCGCGCGCCCGAGACGCTGTCGAGAGGCTGCGGCGAAAAGCGTGCAGCGATTCGACCGCCTCGTCGGCCGTGGTCAGGACGGGAGTGGCGAATTCGATCTGCCCGGGCAGCCATTCGGCACAGGCTTCTCCGCTGCTCGGGCTCACCGCGTCCTCTACCTCCTGCGAGCTGCTCTTCGATAGAGCAGGCAGAAGTGAATGTCGATCGACGAGGAGGAATTCCTCCTTGATGCCGAATTCGCTCATCGTCACCTCATTCCGTTTCTGACCCGCTCACGCTATTGGACCGGCCGCGGATGCGACACCAGATGTGGGACCTCACTGAAATACCTGCGTAGAGGCTCCTTCGGCAGGTGCAGGCGTTATGCGCTCGCGGCGATTTAGAAGCGGCAGACCGATCGCCGACACCCCCTAGCCCTGCTCGAGAAGCAGAATATACACTTCGGGAAGATTCGAGACCAGCGACCAGCGAGAGCAGGGAGCGCAGGGAGCGCTGGGCCCGGATCGCTGGCACACTGGGCAGGACGAACCTCCTGCCGCGAAAGTCACGAGGCGAATCAGCAGACGTATGGACGATCAGAACCCGAAGCGCATCGACACCCACTCCGGTGACTCGTTCTCAGACGAGCGCGCGATCATCAGGCGGAGGCAGCTCACGGAGGCCGTTGATTTCTGGAACATATCGGTTGCCGGAGCGTGGCTGCACTATGTCAGCCTTGGCGGTGAACTCACCGAATACGAGCTCGATGCCTACCTCCACGAGGCTTACTTCCTGGAGCCCTATCAGCACGACATTCTGGCCGAGGCCGTCAATGAACTCATCGATATGCTTCCTCCGCCTCCGCGAGCCCCGCTGACCGACGAACCCGGTCTATGATCGGTCGCCTCGGTATTCCAGCCTGCCGCGGCGGTTGCGATGGACGGCTCCCTGCCGAACTGCTTCACGCACCGCCGCACGGAAGCGTCCTGGGCCCCATCGCCGAGCCCCGACCGCACGGTAGAGTTCGACCTCACCGACAGGTTCCATGTCGCGGACGAAATCGATGATGCCGTTGACCTCGTTGGCCGAGACCTCGGGCGGAACGTCGCGAGAGGACACCGAAGGCCACGGCGCATAGACGCCGGCCGATCCCGGGCCCGGACGCAGACGCTCCCTTCGGCTTCCCGCCTCAGGGCCCGCCGACGATTCGGCTGCGGCGGCGGAGCCCGCCCGGTCACTGCGCTCGGTCCGCTCAGAACCGCTTTCCGCAGCGCTTTCGGCACCCTCAGCGTCCTCGGCCGTCAAGGGGCGGGCGATGTCTTCGAGGTCGGCACCTTCCGCCTTGACTCCGAAGAGCAGTTCGGCGACTCCGCCGAGCGCCATGACCGCTGCCCCGATGCAGAACGCCCAGGCCACTTGGGAGCGGTCACCGGACTCGATCATGCCGCCGAAGAGCAGCGGACCGGCGATGCCTCC
This sequence comes from Brevibacterium permense, assembly GCF_013280495.1. Classification (GTDB taxonomy): domain Bacteria; phylum Actinomycetota; class Actinomycetes; order Actinomycetales; family Brevibacteriaceae; genus Brevibacterium; species Brevibacterium permense. The sequence continues at coordinate 287,947 of NZ_JABSSX010000001.1, read as the reverse complement.
GGCGGCCGTGCCGACGGCGTAGAAGAACGCGATGGCCAGTGCTCGAGTCTCCATCGGAAAGATCTCGCTGACCGTGAGATAGGCTGCGCTGGCACCGGACGACGCGAGGAAGAAGCACACGACGAGGATCAGGAGGAAGAGCCATTCGCCGCCGACTTCACCATTGAAGACGAAGGCGAGGACGACTGCGACGACCGCCGATCCGAGGTAGCTGAACGAGATCATCGGCTTCCGACCGATCGTGTCGAAGAGCCTGCCGAGGACGACGGGGCCGGCGAAGTTGCTCAGCGACCACAGAATGATGAAGATCGGCACCGAGGCTGCGGCGACTCCGTAGAAACCGCTGAAGATCGTGCCGAGGTTGAAGGTGATGCCGTTGTAGAGGAACGCCTGACCGACGAAGAGGACGAGGCAGAGGATTGCGCGTTTGGGATAGATCGTGAAAGCGACCTTCATGATCTCGACGAACGAGATCGTCTTCCGCTGCCGGACGGTGATGGTCTTCTTCGGCGCCGGCAGAGTCTGTGAGGTCTCCGCTTCGATGCCGTCTTCGATCTCGCCGACGATGCGTTCGGCCTCGTCGTTCCGACCGTGGATGAACAGCCACCTCGGACTCTCTGGAACGTTCTTGCGCACGACGAAGACGAAGATCGCCAGCAGCATGCCGACGGCGAAGGCCAGGCGCCAGCCGATCATCTTCGGCAGGATATCGGTGTTGAGGAAGAGCAGGGTCGTTGCCGCACCACCGGCGGCACCGAGCCAGTAGGAGCCGTTGATGATGAGATCGATGCGGCCCCGCACGCGGGCGGGGATGAGTTCGTCGATGGCCGAGTTGACGGCCGCGTATTCCCCGCCGATGCCGGCACCGGTGAGAAAGCGGACGAGGAAGAAGTACCAGGCGGAGAACGAGAACGCCGTGGCGACGGTGGCGACGAGATAGAGCACGAGAGTGATGAGGAAGAGCTTGCGGCGACCGAATCGGTCGGTGAGCTGACCGAAGACGATCGCACCGACACAAGCACCGAGCACGTAGATTGCTCCGGCCGTGCCGATCTGCCCCGCAGTCATGTCGATGCCGCTGCCCTCTTCGGTCATCCGAGCCGCGACGTTGCCGACCATCGTGACCTCGAGACCATCGAGGATCCACACACTGCCGAGCCCGACGACGACCATCCAGTGGAACCGGGCCCACGGCAGCCGATCCAACCGTGCCGGCACGTCGGTCTTGACCGTCCCGAGTTCGATCTTCCCACTCATCACACGCCTCCTGGACAATTCCTGGACAGAGTCTTCTGATTGCCAGGAAGTCTAAGCACACTCTGCGGGGCCGACAAGGCATAGTGCGAACGCCTGAAGGAGAGTACTCTGCGCCCACAGCGCACGGTGGCGCTGAGTCGAAGGATCGAGGGCAGGCGCGAACACGGCTCAGCGCCGCGGGCCCCTGTGAGGTTCTGCCCAGAGACTCAATTCACGAGATCCTGGTCACGAGGCCACCCGGGGTGTGGTCCCAGTCTTCGGCCAGTATCTCCCGTGCGTCATCGAGTCGGCCCTCCGTACTCACCATGAGGGCTCCGCGGACGCGTCCGTGGCTGCGATGCTCAGGTTCCGGCCCGACAGATCCCGCAGACGACGGTATAGGGCTCGTCGACGTCATCGCTGATGATGGCAATCGAACCCTCCTCGTCGATCTCCCGTATCCCCTGGGCCGCGGAGTCAGCGGCCATGCCGCCGCCGATGATCACATATCGGAACTCAGCCATGTCGGATGCTCCTCTTCCTGTCGTCTCTGCTGTATTCGGTGTTCGGGGCGCTCTGGCGCACTAGATCGTGGCGACGGATCCGGCGTCCACGCGATAATTCGAACCGTTGACGAAGCTCGCGGCGTCCGAGCAGAGGAATGCGATGACCTTGGCCACCTCCTCCGGTCGGCCGCGACGACCGAGTTCCATGAACGGACGCTCCTCGCGCAGGAACGAGGCGATGGCCTCATCGAAGCTCGTTCCCTTCTGCTGGGCTCGCTCATTCATCATCTCGTCGGTCATCTGGGTCGCGATGAACGCCGGAGAGACGGTGTTGACCAGCAGTCCTTCGGAGGCGTAGGTGCGCGAGAGTCCCTTGGCCAAGGAGAGCATGCCGGCTTTGGCCGCACAGTACGGCAGCTCGTCGTCATAGGGCTGCACAGCGTCTTCGGAGGACACGAACACGATTCGCCCCCAGCCGCCTCGGCGAAGTCCCGGAAGGAACGCCCGAGTGACACGGACCGGTCCCATGAGGTCGACGTCGATGGTTCGGTCCCAGCCCTCCTGGCTGATCTCGTGGAACAGCCCGCCGGCCCCGTGAATGCCGGCGACGTTGACGAGGATGTCGAGGTCGCCGACGTCGGCGGCGACGGACGCGGCGAGTTCGTCGACTGATTCGTCATCGGCGATATCGGCGTCGTGGACGTAGATCCGCTCTTTGAACTCGGCGAGCTCGTCGACTGCGGCTTTGAGTTCGTCGGGCTCAGGCCCGGTCATCACGACGACGGCTCCTTCGGCGAGGAGCTGACGGGCTGTCTCCAGCCCGATGCCCGAACTCGCCCCCGTCACCAGTGCCTTGCGGTCGCGGATGTTGAGATCCATCTGTCTCCTCCCGGTATCTCGGACGACTGTCGGTCTGCTGTGTCAGGGCGTACGGATGAGCTTCTTGTTGACGAACTCGCGAACGCCCTCTGCGCCGAGTTCACGGCCGACGCCGGAGCGCTTGGTCCCGCCGAAGGGCAGGTCGGGTTCGGTCCAGGTGGCCTGGTTGATCCACACCATTCCGGTGTCGATGCGGTCAGCGACGCGTTGGGCCTTCTCGATGTCGTCGCTGACGACAGTGCCGCCGAGGCCGAACGACGAGTCATTGGCGAGTGCGACGGCTTCATCCTCGTCTGCGACCGAGTAGACGACCGCGACGGGCCCGAACAGTTCCTCCGAGTAGGCACGCATTTGTTCGGTCACCCCGGTCAGCACCGTGGGTTCGACGAAGGCACCCGGTCGGTCGACTCGGTGCCCTCCGGTGTGGACCTTCGCACCGTGGTCGACAGCGTCCTCGACCTGCTCCATGAGGTCACGGGCGGCCTGTTCGGAGGACAGAGGTGCCATCGTGGTGACGGAGTCTGCAGGGTCTCCTGCGACGAACTGCGACATCTTCGCCGTCATCAGATCCACGAACTCGTCGTAGAGATCTTCGACCACGATGAGGCGCTTGGAGGCGATGCAGCTCTGGCCGGAGTTCGTCATCCGCCCTTTCACGGCGGCGGTGACGGTCGCGTCCAGATCCGCGGAGTCGAGGACGATGAACGGGTCGCTTCCGCCGAGTTCGAGGATAAACTTCTTCAGATTGTCTCCGGCGGCCCCTGCCACTGCCGCTCCGGCGCCTTCGGAACCGGTCAGCGAGGCGCCGCGAACTCTCTCGTCCGCGATGATCGTCTGGATCTGATCACTGTCGGCGAAGACGTTGCGATAGCAGTCGGACGGCAGCTGCGCATCATTCATGACCTGTTCGAAGGCCAGAGCCGACTGCGGACAGTTCGATGCGTGCTTGAGGATGATGGTGTTGCCCGCCACGAGGTTCGGCGCAGCCAGGCGGACCACCTGGTAGTAGGGGAAGTTCCACGGCATGACACCGAGTATCGGACCGATGGGCTCGTACTTCATCACCGCGCTGCCTCCGCTGGACGGTTCGAGCACCTCGTCAGAGAGCAGCAGGGGTCCCTCTTCGGCGTAGTAGCGCAGAATCCTCGCTGCCAGTTCGACCTCTGCTTCGGCCTCGGCGCGCAGTTTGCCCATTTCGAGCGTGAGGAGCTCAGCGAGGTCCCACCTGCGCTCATCCATGAGATCCGCCGCTCGGGCGAGCGGTGCAGAACGCTCCCGGACATCGGTCGTCCGCCATGTCTGGAAGGCCGCGTCGGAGGCGTCGATGACGGCGGAGATCTCCTCGTCGCTGGCTGTGGGAAATTCCTTGAGGACCTCTCCGGTCGCCGGGTTCGTGGTGTTGAATTTCGCGGTCACGGTTTCTCCTTTCCTCGAGGTTCGTCAAGGTGCTCGGCGGAGCAGCAATCGTCACCGCTCCGCGACCTCTGCCGAACCGAGACTCCACCATCCCAAACGTCGACGCCCGCGACCAGTCCCTTACGGTGTTCGGCGATTGCCTTTATAATTCGCACGGAGATCGGGGTCGTCGATCACAAGCAGAATCGCTCCGTTGTCGAGATCGCTTTCGAACTTCTCGATTTCATCGGAGTCGAAGCCGTACCGCTGAAAGCGGTTCCTGAGTTCGTCGCCTCGTTCGTTGTACCGCTCGGCTACGAGCTCTCCGAGGCCTTTCAGGGTTCCGCCGGTACCGACCACTTCGTCGGTGCTCTCCGCATCGTGGGCGAAGACGTGCAGAGCCGTCTCCGGCACGGCGGGTGATGTCAGGCCGGCAGGCGACTCAGGCAGGCACGCCGCCCAGCATGGTGGCGACCAGCCCCAGTACCGCCAAGGCCGCGATGACGATCACGATCACACGTTTGCGCATGTTCCGAATTCTACTGCGACCCACCCGCCGGATGTCCAAGGCGCCCGACTGCGGGCCTCCGTCATCACAGAGTCGCCCGTCACCACGGGTTGACCTCCTGCCAGCGGGTGAACCAATAACGGTCGCCCTGGTAGTGCGACTTCTCCGGCTTGCACCCTTTGAGATCCGAATGCTCGCCCAGCCACGTCCGCACCAGCGGCATGACCTCGTCCAGACGATCGACCCAGTCATCGAGTGGCAGCATCAGAACCGAACCGTCATCGGAGTCCAGTCGGCATGAATAGTTCGGCAGTCCCTCGGTGATCTGCGAATGCGTATACCTGATCTGATCGCAGCCGGTGGTGAGATAGAAGCGGATGAACTCACCGCAGACGTAGGAGCACAGCGTTTTGAAGTTCCGGTAGCGGATCATCCACGCCGGAGGATCATATTCAGACATGTGTTCTATTGTAGGGGAAGGCGCTCGGGACGACACCCCTCGCTCTGGCTGAACGGTGGGTCGACTGTGGTCGACTGCTTCTCAGCTGCGGCGGGAGCTTGAGCGGATGAGGATGAGCGCGAGGATCACGCACAGCAGATAGGTGGCACCTACGGCGATCCAGCCGAGTTCGAACCCGCCGGGCGAGCCGACGATGACACCCATGAGCAGCGGCCCGAGCGCGAAGCCGAAGAACATTCCGGCCGTCACCACCCCGCTGGCCGAGGCCATCGAAGCAGCGGGAATAGCCCGCATGAGTGCGGCCATGAGCACCACCGAGACGCCGAGAGCCGAGATCCCGTGGAAGGCCACGGCGACCCAGACGAGCAGAGCCCATCCAGCCGCGTCGGCGATGAGGAACAGCACCGCTCCAGCCAGGGCGATGAGGGCGAGGACCAGCAGCAGGTGCGGCCCCGAGGCGCCTTTGGCCATGCGTCTGGCCCAGGTGACGCGGGCGATGACGCCGATGACGCCGGCCAGTGCCGCCGTGGCACCGCCGAGGACGAGGCTGAAGCTCATCTCGCGAACGGCGAAGAGAGGCATGTACACGTTCGTCGCCTGCACGCCGATGCCGTTGATCAGCCCGAACAGTGCCAGGGCCCACACCATGCCGGGGTGCCTGGCCGGACGGGTGGGTGACGGTCCCGGGTCGGGTCGGGCCGCCTCGGCGGGGGTGTCGGTCTCGGCGATGTCAGGGTTGGGGTCGGCCGCCTCGGCGGGGGTATCGGTTGAGGTTTTCGGAGCGGTCAGCAGCGGGGTGGTGCGCAGGGAATACCAGGTCATCGCAAGCAGGATGAGCGGGATGATCGCGACGGTCAGGGCTGCGCCGCGCCAGCCGATGCCGAGCGCGAGGACGGGGAAGGCGAGGCTGGCGACGAGCTGGCTGACCTGGACCCCGGACTGCTTGATGCCGACCCAGCCGATGCGTTTGATGTCGGGGACGCGTTCGAGCAGGATCCGGTTGGTCACCCCGTTGGGGAAGGACTGGGCGATGCCGGATAGGCCGGCGGCGAGCAGCAGCATCCCGAACCCGTCCGGCACGGCCACCAGAAGCAGTGCGAGCGCGGAGAGAACGAAGATGAACGCCATGAGCGAGAGGTCGGAGTGCCTGTCGGCGAGCCTGCCCAGGGTGGCGCTGCCGACGGCTGCGGCGCCGAAGCAGGTGGTGGCCAGCAGTCCGAAGTGGGCTTCGGAGATGCCGAGCTCGGCGATGATCGAATCGCTCGTGGCACTGAGCCCGTAGAGCAGGATAGGCCCGGCGGCGACGGCACCGAGGAGAACGGTGAGCAGACCGATGCCAGGGGGCTTCTGGCCCAGTTTCCGGCCGTGGTCGGCCATCACTCACCTCCTGTCGAGGGCATGCTTCAACTCAGCATGCTAGCCGGAGGCCGACGGCAAGTGTGGAGATGTCTCAGGCGCGGCTGCGGCGTCGAAGTCACGCCACGCGTTCGGGGTACGAGTACGCGTTGAACTTGCCTTTGCGGTTGAAGCCGATGACGCTCACGCCGACGTCCTTGCCGTAGTCGACGGCCATCGCCGATGGGGCGCTGACAGCGGACATCATCGGGATGCCCGCCATCGCGCACTTCTGGACGAGTTCGAACGATGCCCGCGCGGACACCTGCAGGACGGTCGATCGCAGCGGCAGGCCACGGTTGGCCATGGCCCAGCCGATGACCTTGTCGACGGCATTGTGCCGGCCGACGTCCTCGCGACCGACGAGCAGTTCGGGTTCTGCGTTCGGGTCGTCTCCGACGGCGAAGAGTGCCGCGGCGTGGACCCCGCCGGTCTTGTCGAAGATCTCCTGCGTCTGCCGCAGTCGATCGGGCAGCTCACCGATCCGGGCGGCAGAGAGCAGCTGCGGAAACTCGTATTCCCCCTGGTCCTCGACATGAAAGGCGGCGGGGATGAGCGGGAACGCGGAGGTCTTCGTCACCGCATCGGCGGCCGCGGTTCCGCAGATTCCACACGACGACGAGGTGTAGACGTTGCGAGCAGGCGCTGTCTCGGGCTTCCAGATCCCAGGAGCCAGACGCACTTGGGCTACGTTGTAGTTCCGGCTGCCATCGGGGGCGAGCCCGGCGGAGAAGTTGACCTCGTCGATATCGTCCATCGAGGTCACGACAGCCTCGGAGAGCAGGTATCCGGCGATGAGTTCGACGTCGTGTCCGGCGGTGCGCATGGTCACGGTGTACTGCTCACCGTTGAGCTGGATCTCCAGCGGCTCCTCGCCTGCCAGGGAATCCGGGCCGGCCGAGATCTCACCAGTGGCGTCGAACTTATAGACCCGGGCTCGCACGGCCTTGCGCATCTGCATGATCTCGTTCCTCTCTCAGACCCGGGGGCCGTGGTCGGTGGTGTCCTCGACGGAGGTCTGAATGTGCTCGAGGAGGTCATCGATGACGGTGATTCCGTCCTTGACCCCTCCCTTCGAACCGGGGAAGTTGATGACGAAGCTGCGTCCGCGCACTCCCGCGACCCCGCGGCTCATCACCGCCGAGGATGTTGTCTCGAGACCCTTGCGCCACATCGCATAGATGAGACCCGGGGACTGGCGTTCGAGGAGTTCGGCAGTGAACTCCGGAGTGCGATCATCGGGAGCGAGCCCGGTGCCGCCGCTGGTGACGATGATGCGAGGACGGCCGGCTTCCGGAGTGTCGACGAGAAGAGCCCTCAAGGCCTCACCGACAGGCTCGCCGTCACGGACGACGATGGCACCGGGAGTCTCATAACCGCGGCCGCGCAGCCAGTCGACGAGGATCGGACCCGTCGTGTCGGCGGCCTCTCCCCGAGCCGCCGAGGTGGAGGCGATGATGACCGCAGCCTTGCGTCCCGCTCCGAGGAGTTCGCTGTTCTCTTCGCTCACCTATCTGCCCTCTTCCCCATTCAGTTTCAATCGCGCTCGTGGACAGCACAGCTGGTACGTGCACTTGCTCACCATCCCTGCGCTCGCCCACGAGGCACGGTTACTGCCTCCATTGTCCCACTCCGGTCGGGGATGGCCAGAGACGGCACGACCCCGGGCCACGGGAAGAGAAGACAATGCACGGGACGAATCGGTGAGGGCCGCTCTAGCTGCTATACCTCGTTGCCGGCTGTTGCCAGCGTCTTGCCATGTTTGGCACATACCGTGTAATTGCAATTTCAACCAATATTGGAGATCACCGTGTACGCAACGACCGGACTGCCGACCTCTGCCCGCGACATCATCACTCTCATTGCCCGGATCGGCCTCGGCGCGATCTTCATCGCCCATGGGTGGCAGAAGTTCAATGAGTGGACCATCGCCGGAACGAGCGATTCGTTTGCGCAGATGGGAGTGCCGATGGCCGATATCGCGGCCCCGGTTGCAACTTTCGTCGAACTCATCGGCGGAGCACTGCTCATCCTCGGCGCGCTCACTCCCCTCGTCGGATTCCTGCTGGCAGCCAATGTCATCGGTGCCCTGATCATCGTCCACCTCACCCCCACGCCGTTCGTCGACCAGGGAGGCTGGGAGCTCGTCGCCTCGCTGGCCGCCGGCGCACTGCTGATCGCGGCCTCAGGTCCGGGCCGCCTGAGCGTCGACCGCCTCCTCTTCTCCGGCAAAGCAGGCAAGGGACGCAAGCGCTCGAGCGCATCTCGCGCCGTGGCCGCTGACGCCTGAGCCTGCGGACGGAGCGCACACTTCGCGTGTTCGCCCACCCAGTGGGACCAATTCGCCCACTCCAGTTAGTCCCCCACGACGGCCCACACTCCGCCACTCCCTCAGCCCAGGTAATGTGAGGGCGAAACACGTCGACCACCAGGTCAGCGGCCACTACGCAGTCAGGAGAAGGAGAAGCGGTGGAAGATCTGAGCCTGAGCACGCTCATCTGGCTGCGCATGGCCCGCTTCGTCCAGAACAGCAACCAGCTCTCCAATGAGCACCTGCGCCGATTCGGGCTCACCGTCGCCCAGTTCGAAGCCCTTGCCCATATCCGCAATTTCGAGCCGATCACGCAGTCCGAACTCGCAGAAGGACTGACCGTCAGCAGCGGCGGCATCTCCCGCATGCTCGTGCGGCTCGAGTCCGAGGGCCTGATCTCCCGCGAACAGGACTGGAAGACCAAACATATCTCGCTGACGCCCAAGGGCCGCGAACTCCTCGAGCGCGCGTTCCCCTCGCAGCTGGAACAGCAGGCGTCTCTGTTCGACGATTCCTTGAGCGAGGACGAGAAAGTGCAGCTGCACTCACTGATGAAGAAGCTCTACGACACCAGCCGGAAGCGCGGCGAGAACCCGCGGGAATAATTCCGCAGCCGTCTCAGTTGACATGGCAAATGACATTTTCGTCGCCGTCACGAGGAGAGACCTTGAGCGAGTCCGCGCAGCCGCACATCACCCCACCGCAGCACTCCGAAACGACTGATTCCCAGCCGACGCAGCAGCCGAACTATATGCACGAATTCGGTCTCGACCGAGGTCAGGGACTGCAGTTCGGCATCTACAGCCTCGGCGATCATCTGCCTGATCCGCACGACGGATCACGCGTCGATGCGGGGCAGCGCATCCACGAGTTCATCGGCTACGCCCAAGCCGCCGAAGCAGCCGGACTCGACTTCTTCAGCCTCGGCGAGAGCCACCAGGAGTTCTTCGCCTCGCAGGCCCACGCCGTCATCCTCGGCGCCATCGCCCAAGCCACGGACACGATCCGCATCGGCAGCTCGTCGACGATCCTGTCGACCTCGGATCCGGTCAGGGTGTTCGAGAACTTCGCGACGATCGATCTCATCTCCGGCGGTCGTGCCGAACTCGTCGCCGGTCGCGCCTCCCGGGTCGGTCTGTTCGAGCTCCTCGGCTACGATCTGCGCGACTACGAAGAACTGTACGAGGAGAAGCTCGATCTGCTGCTGAAGATCAACCGCGAGAAGCAGGTCACCTGGTCCGGGCAGTTCCGGGCACCGCTCAACGACGCCGAGGTCCTCCCCCGCCCCACCGGCAAGGCACTGCGTATCTGGCGCGCCGTCGGCGGGGCACCGGCGAGCGCGGTGAAGGCGGGACTGGCTGGGGTTCCCATGGTCATGGCCCACCTCGGCGGGACCACCTCGGTGTTCAAGGGCACCGTCGACGCCTACCGTCGCGCGGCCGCGCATGCCGGATTCGATCCGGCGACCCTGCCGATCGCCACAGCGGGATTCTTCCACGTCGCGGAGACCTCGCAGGAGGCGCTGCGGGCGATGTATCCGCACATCAACGAGGGGATGAAGCGCACGAACGGACAGGGCATGCCCAAGCAGCACTTCGCGCAGAGCGTCCATCCGGCGTCGATCGCGAACATCGGCAGCCCGCAGCAGATCATTGAGAAGATCCTCCACCAGCATGAGGTCTTCGGTCACCAGCGCTACCTCGCGCAGGTCGATTTCGGCGGGATGGCCTATGCCGATGTGATGAACCAGATCGACATCATCGGCACCGAGATCCTGCCCGCCGTCAAGAAGTACACCGCCACCGAGCCTGGGGTTTCGGGAGTCGGATCCGCCGGTTCCGCGTCCGGCTCCACTGGTTCTGCGTCCGGCTCTGCTGGTTCCACATTCGACTCCGCCGAGGAGGCGCTGGCATGAAGATGATTCTGCTGTCCGGGTCGAACGTCGGAACGAAGACCCGGACCGTGATCGATCACCTCGCCGAGGCGGTCGCCGCCTACGACTCCACCATCGAGCTGAGCGTCATCGACCTCGCCGAGGCGGACATGGTCTTCGCCGACGGCCGGAACTTCACCGAGTACACCGGTGACACCGGTCGAGTGGCCCGGGAGCTCATGGACGCCGATGCGATCATCATCGGCACCCCGATCTTCCAGGCGTCGATCCCGGCGGCACTGAAGAACGTCTTCGATCTCCTGCCGACGAGCGCCTTCCTCGACAAGGTCGTCGGCGTCATCGCCACGGCCGGGTCGTCGAAGCACTATCTCATTCCGGCCCAGCACCTGCTGCCGATCCTCAGCTACATGAAGGCGCAGGTCGTCCAGCCGTATGTGTTCGTCGGCGAGAGCGACCTCCATCGCGGCGAGATCGTCAGCCACGACGTCCTGCAGCGCCTCGACCGCCTCGTCGAGGACACGATCGTTCTCACCCGCACCTTCGCCTCGATCCGAGAGGAGCGGGACGCCGCCTACGGGTTCTGAGGAACGCTCCTGCGCCAACTGACACGAACCCATCCGGTGCCCCAGATCACCGGATTTGCCGGGCCAGATAGGCCTGGTTAACCTGAAAGTGGAAGGAACCAGCCGGGACGACCCGGGTGCGAACGAATCACGATGGGGACGGCCTCAGAGACAGGAATACCTTTCATGACCGCCGCCCTCCGCTCAGTCATCACGCCGACCGCAATCCTGCGACTCGTCCTCGGCTGGGGCGCATTCATCGCCCTGCAACTCATGGGCTCTCTGCTTGCCCCACCGGTTCCCCTGCCGCTGCTCGTGACCGCACTCGTGGTCATCATCGCGGTCACCCTCATCTGCGCCTTCGGCGTCGTCACCGAAGCCGAACACTTAGCGAACCGCCTCGGCGATCCGTACGGCTCGCTCGTGCTGACGATCTCGATCTGCCTCATCGAGGTCATCCTCATCGCCGCGGTGCTGCTGGGCCCCGGCGACCACGCGACGATCGCCCGCGATTCGGTGATGGCAGTGTCGATGATCATCCTCAACGCCGTCATCGGCCTCTGCCTGCTCGTCGGCGGACTGCGCCACGGCGCACTCACCCACAATCGCACCGGCGTCTCGAACTACCTGGTCATGATCGTCGTCTTCGCCGCCCTCGCCTTCGCCGTGCCCGCCTTCATCGGCACCTCCGACGGTGCCTACGCGATCTGGCAGGAGATCCCGATCATCGTGGTCACCGTCGGCGCCTACGTCTTCTTCCTCTACCGACAGATGGGACCGCAGGCCCACGAATTCACTGAGATGGCACCCGTCGGGGATGTTTTGGCCGGCGCCTCATCGACTGCCGGAACGACGCAGTCGTCCCCCGCCGAGGCGGCCGACCGGTCCGAATCTAGCCGGCCCGAGGCAGCCGACCAGGCTGACGACGCGCCTCAGGGAATCGTCGAGATCCTCTCAACCCACCGCGTGGAGATCATCCTCCGGCTGGTCCTCCTCGTTGCCACTGTGCTGCCGATTGTGCTGCTCTCCCATGACATGGCCACGCTCCTCGATGACGGCCTGGGCCGCCTCGGCGCTCCTGTTGCTTTGTCCGGGGTGGTCATTGCGATGGTCGTGTTCCTGCCCGAGACCCTCACCTCTCTGCGAGCGGCGTGGAACGGCGAGATCCAGCGGGTGAGCAACCTCTGCCACGGCGCTCAGGTATCGACGGTGGGGCTGACGATACCGACGGTGCTGGTCATCGGCATGCTCACCGATCAGCAGATCGTGCTCGCCGAGTCGCCGATCAACCTCGCGCTGCTGGCGATCACGCTCCTGGTCTCTGTCATCGGGTTTGCCGCCAAGAAGGTCACGGCCGTCCAGGGGGCCGCTCACCTCATCATCTTCGTCGTCTTCAGTCTCGCGCTCTTCGCGTGAGCTGCCGGCACAACGGTTGAGTCGCCAGCACTACTCTGGAGCGCCTACGGCTTCACCAGCGCGCCGGGGCCGGGAGCGGTCTGGCCCTCGCTCGGTGAGGTGAGCTCATGGCCGGCCGCACACATGACCTTCGCTTCGACCGGTTCTCCGCAGTCGCGATGCGTCACGCTCACCGGCGGGCCGTCCGGCCCTGAGCAGTGCTTGTCACCCCACTGGAGCAACGTGATGAGCGCGGGATAGAGCTCGCGCCCCTTGTCGGTGAGTCTATATTCCTTTCGCGCCCGCCGGCCCGGTTCACTGTAGGTCGCGGGCTCGAGGAGACCGCCCGCGACGAGCGTGCGCAGACGCTCGGCAAGCACTGGATCGGAGACCCCGAGGTGGTCGCGCAGCTGATCGAATCGCCGCACACCGTTGAACGCATCCCGCAGGATGAGCAGCGTCCACTTCTGTCCGATGACATCAAGACTGCGTCGGATCGAGCAGGCAGCGGAGTCGTATTCGAGCCATTCCATGTCCCCTCCTTTGGTTGACCGTCGTCGACGCGCTAGGCTAACTTCATAATAACAAGTCAGATCGACGGAGAACACGTGACTGATGACGCGCAAGCCGCTCAGATCCCCGATGTCTCGCTGGAGAAGGCAAGTCGATTCGTCGCGGCTTCCGGTTTCGTCGTCGAGGAGGTGACGGCCACCTCGGTGCGGGGATATGCGGAACTCGACGAGAATCACCACCCTCCATGGGGCGTCATCCACGGCGGCGTGTACACGACCATCGTCGAAAGTGCAGGCAGCATCGGCGCTTCATACGCCGTGGCTGAGCGCGGCGAGTTCGCCGTCGGCGTCCACAACGCCACCGACTTCCTGCGCCCGAGCACGGGAGCCCGCGTCAACGTCGAGGGCAACGCCCTTCATCAGGGACGCACTCAGCAGCTCTGGGAGGTCATCATCACGGACTCGGCCAGCGGCAAGCAGATCTCCCGCGGCCAGCTGCGCCTCCAGAACGTACCCATGCCCGAAGGGAACTGAGATGAGCACCGAGGCGGAGCCGAAGCTGCGCGACGGGGTCACACGCGACCCTCGCGAAACGACCATCGCTTGGGGCGATCCGACCATCGGTCTCAAGCAGATGCCTCACCTCGACGGCATCGATTTCCTGCAGAAGATCGCCGACGGTGAGATCCCCGGTGCGCCTATCGGCGCACATATCGGAATGGAGCTCACCGAGGTGGAACGGGGCAAGGTCACCTTCACCTGCCGTCCCGACGAATCCCATTACAACCCGATCGGCACTGTCCACGGTGGACTGGTCTGCACTCTGCTCGATTCGGTCCTCGGATGTGCCGCGCATTCGCTGTTGCCCGCGGGCATGGGCTACACCTCGATCGACATCAATGTCAGCTACCTGCGCCCCGTGACCGCCGACAGCGGCCCTCTGGTCGCCACCGGCCGAGTCACCAAACCGGGACGTCGGGTCACCTTCGCCGAGGGCGAGGTCGTCGACGCAGCAGGCAAGACCGTCGCGACCGCGACGAGCGGCCTGCTGATCTTCCCTCTCGAATCGGCCTGAACCTCAGCTGCTGCGGGGCGACGGTTTCATCGTCACCCCGCAGCAGGAGATGGCTTGAGGGCATCAGAGGGCTAGGCCCAGATATCAGACCAACGCGACTCGCTTGTGGGCAACACGCGCCAGCCGCTCCAACATCCCTGTCCCGGGCATCACTGCGCCGTTTTCGATCCGAGCGATTGCCGCCTGAGTGGTATTCATGCGCTTTGCAAGTTCTGCTTGAGTCAATCCCATTGAGATTCGCTCATCGTAGAACAGTTGGGCAATCCGGATTCCTGCATCGATGTCATCGTAGCCCGCCTCGTATTCAGCGCGCTCTTTCTCTGACATTTTGCCCAGACGTTCTTCACGCATCTGATCAAGTGTCTTCATTTTCTCCGCCACCTCCTCAATGCCAGTCGTGCTCTCGCGACCTGCTTCTGCTCACTGCTTCGTTGTTTGCGGAACGTGGTCAACGTGATGACCCGCCGTCCGGGGTCGAATGTGTACGTAATCCTTCTTTCGACGTTCTGGCATTGGAATCTGAGTTCGTGCAATCCTCCACCGAGACTTCTGGAACGCGGCATTCCGAGCTCCGTCCCATGCTCCGCCAGGTTCTTCAGGTGTCGATCCGCAATCCGGAAGTCATTGTCACTCAATGATTCCAGCCATTTCTCCACCTCACGAGAGACCTCGATCGTCCATTCGACCATACAAAATTATATCATTCGTGATATATCCATGAGAAGGCCTCAGTTCCCGGCCATCTCCCGCAGTGCGTTCTTGCGGATCTTGCCGGTCGACGTCGTCGGCAGCTCATCGACGAATTCGACTCCGGCCGGTGCCTTGTAGGAGGCGATTCGGGTCTTGACGAATGCGATGAGGTCGGCATCGGTCGCCTCGGCGGCGGGCCTCAGAACGACGTAGGCCAACGGCCGCTGTCCCCACTTCTCGTCGGGCATTCCGACAACGGCCGCCTCGGCGACGGATTCGTGGGCGACGAGGGCCTGTTCGACCTCGATGGTGGAGATGTTCTCTCCGCCGGAGATGACGATGTCCTTGGCACGGTCGAGGATCTGGACGTACCCGTCCTCGTGCATCACGGCGAGGTCGCCGGTGTGGAACCAGCCGCCTCGGAACGCCTCGGCGGTGGCTTCGGGAGCGTTGAGGTAGCCCTTCATGACGTTGTTTCCGCGCATGACGATCTCGCCCATCGTCATCCCGTCGCGGGGAACGTCGGTGAGCACGTCGTCGTCGCGCAGCTCGACCACGCGCATGCGCTCGGCGCTGATCATGCCGATCCCCTGTCGGGACTTCAGCTTCGCGCGCTCCTCCACCGGCAGGCCGGTCCATTCGGGCTGCGGTTCGCAGGAGGAGTACGGGCCGTAGGATTCGGTGAGTCCGTAGACGTGGATGACCTCGATGCCGAGGCCCTCCAACAGGGCGATCGTCGTCGGCGACGGCGGGGCGCCGGCCGTGGTGATCGACAGCGATCCACCCAGGTCGTGGGCTTCCTTGGCCCCGGCGATGGTGTTGAGCACGACGGGAGCCCCGGCCATCCGAGTGACCTTCTCCTCGTCGATGAGTCGCCAGGCTTCGGGCCCGCGCACGGCTCGGATGCACACGTGCGTGCCCGACACCGCGGTCAGCGCCCAGGTGGTGCACCAGCCGTTGCAGTGGAACATCGGCAGCGTCCACAGGTACTTCGTCAGAGCCGGGAAGTCCTGCGTGATGACCTCGCCGAGGGAGTTCAGGTACGCCCCGCGGTGGGTGTACATGACGCCCTTCGGCCGGCCCGTCGTGCCCGAGGTGTAATTGACGGTGATCGTCGCCGTTTCGTCTTCGACCTCGTAGGCTCGCGGTGATTCCGGCGCCGAGGCGGTCCAGTCGGCATACGCTTCCACACTGAGATCCGCGGCGGCCACCTCACCTGGAGTGCCGTCCTCGTCAGGGTGGACGACGATCGTTTCGACTGAGTTCGCAGCCCCGGCGTCGATGATCGGTTGGAGGAGTCCGGCATCGCCGAAGAGGAACTTCACTTCGCTGTGGCCGAGGATGTATTCGACCTCGGGCGGTGCCAGTCGGGTATTGAGCATGACGAGCACGCCGCCGGCCAGCGGGACCGCGTAGTGGGCGATGAGCGCCTCGGCGCTGTTGGGCGCGAGCACCGCGACCGTGTCCCCGGGTTTCAGTCCCCGGCGGACGAGTCCTTCGGCGAGGTTCTGCACGGTCTCGGCCATCTGCCGGTAGGTGAAGCGACGGGGCCCGTCGACGATCGCCTCCCGGTTCGGGTGAGCCTCGAGCGAACGCTCGAGGAAGCGCAGCGGAGTCAGGGCGGTATCGAGTCCGGACATGTCAGATCTCCTCATCGTCGATGATCAAGTCGGCCGCCGGCAGGCACAGCTGCGACGGTGTTCGACTTCAGATTACCGAGCGAATGTGATCGCGTGCACACCGCCCCCGCCGAGGCGGCCGAACGTCAGTGCGACCGATCCCTGTCCGCGCTTCGGTTCCATGCGAATGTGAGCGTGAGCCGCCGCTATTCGCAGGCGATTCCGTCGCTGTCGCGGTCGAGGTGGGACCCGTAGCCGGGGTCGCCTTGGCGAACGGGTGCGGCACCGGCTTCGCGGGCGGCCGTGCAGTTCTCGAAGAACGTCGACGAGTTCGATGAGCCACCTGATGATCCGCTCGACGAACGGCCTGATGTACCACTCGAAGTTCCGCTCGACGACGATCCCGAGCTCGAGGATTTCTGACCAGCCGGGCGGGTCTCTTCCTTCGTGGTGACATTGTCACCGTCACCGGGGCCGGGCCAGTCGACATCCTCGGCGAAGGCGGGCTGGTCATCGCACTTCGCCAGCACGCGTTCCATGGCGGACTTTTCCGCGGGGACCACCCATAGCTCGTATTTGTGCTTCACGGCGATCTGTCGGGCAACGTATTCGCAGCGGTAGGACTTGTTCGGCGGCAGCCAGGTCGCGGCGTCGCCGTCGCCCTTCTGCCGGTTGAGGCTCGAGCTGACGGCGAGCAGATTGAGTGGGTCGTTGCCGAACTCTTTCAGCGTCTCGTCGTCGAATTTGAAAGCCCCGGTCTGCCAGGCGTTCGATCGGGCGACGACATGGTCGATGTCGACGGCGTTCGCGCTGCGGTCGAAGTCGTAGGTCTCGCCGGCGTAGGGGTCGTCTAGCGTTCCGGCCAGCACGATGCATCCGTGGGTTCCGGCCTTGAGGGTGATGGTCGTGAGGTCGCGGCGGAGCACGTCGTTGCGGGTGTCGCAGCCGTTGTGGTCGGTGTCCGCACGCCATTTGAACAGGTCACCGTCATACCCGGTTTTCGGTGCCCGGCCCTTGACCGTGAGTTCATCCAACATCGCCGAGGCGGTCCCCGTCGCCGCGCTGCCCGCGCGGCCTTCGTCCTCTTCGCCGGCTTCGTCGGTGTCATCGCTTGTCGCCGATGTCGAAGGGTCGGCGCTCGGCTTCGGGGCCTCACGTGTGGGTGTGGGGTCGGCGGTGCTGGATGAGGCGGTGTCCACGGCCGGTTGGGCATCCTCGGCGCATCCGGACAGAAGGCCGAGGGACAGGACTGCTGCGAGTGCCGCGAGTGTGCGACGTGAGGAAGAGAGCAAGGGCATGGACTTTCGGGCGTGCAGGCTCGCTGGTGGCGCGAGATGGTTCAGACGTGGTCGTGGACCGAGCCGGCGAAGCCGCTACTCGATCCACTTCGATCAGTGTAGGACGGGCAGAGCGTCAGTGGCACTCGGTCGGCCGAAACGTTTCCCATTCGTTAGATACGCGGAAAACGTGCCAGCGGACCTCCCGCTGACCATCCCATCTGACTCCACCGGCGGGTGGGTGCATGATGGAGGGAACGGTGGGCAGCCTCGGCGAGGAGGATTTTCGATGCGACACGATGAGGAGCGCCCGCGCACCAGCGGGTTCCTGGCCGACGGGACGGTGCCGGGGCACTGGACGCAGGTGCTCGGGTCGATGCGCGAGAATCCGTTCACGCATCTTTCACTGGGTGAGGTGCGCGCCGAGGCGGCCCACCACCTCGTCGTCGCGCCCTCCCCCGAGATAGCCCACGCGTGTTTCGGGGAAATGCTGAGCGCGTTCGACAATGCCGGCGACAGGGCAGACGCTCGTGGTGGGCCCCGCCAGGTCGAAGTAGCCGCCGTCGACGAGCTCGTGCCGGATCGCGTCCTTGCGGGGACGTGGGTGTTTCTGCCGCATCGGCAGGACGGGTGGACGGAACTCGAGGACGCCTCGGCGAAGGTGCGGACCGCATTGGTGGAGGAGAATTCGTCTCGCGAGGGAGGGTGCAAGATGGTCCTCATGGAGTACGGGATCAACCTGTGGATGTGGGCCGAACCGCCGTCGAGCGGAGGCGACCCCGTCTGCCACGCCGGCGAACTCATCAGCTGGGAAAGCGCCTGGGCGCTGAGTGCGGAGGCTGGCCACGGTACCTGCAGAACGGACGGCTTGGACCACGCTCGCTCTGGCGACGCGCCTGCCGAAGATTCGGCCACTCCGGAGACTTCACCGCCGACCGCCTCGGCCCGCCCGCCGATCTACTTCGGTCTCCCACCTATCCTGCGCCAGCGCCGGTGGGACGGCTGAGCATATTCTCCAACTCACCTCCGCCGACCGCTCACCTTAGCGTCGAGCGCACAAACTATACGGCGAGCGGTCGACGCTAAGGTGAGCAGTCGGTTAGCACGAATGTGGCTGAGGCGAGCGGTCGACGCTGACGTGCGCGGTCGGCGCCGGCGCTAGTATCTGAGCGCCTGCACACGCTGCTGGACCGGCTGACCAATTCGCCAAACGGCCGAGACACTACGCCACAGCTACGACTACCCCAGCTGCCACGAGCAGCACGAAATAGCCCCAAGCGTGGAGGATCTCGGGGATCTTCGGCACCCGGCGACGCAGGAACACGATGATCGGCAGTCCGCCGATGAGCAGCGCCGCGGCCGCCACCAGGTCGAGTGATCCCACGATGCCCGGAGCGTCGATCGCCGCCGGAGTCAGGATCGTCACGAGCACGGCCGGGGTCATGATCACCAAGGTCAGCGGGTTGGCCAGGGTCGTAGCCACAGTCATCGTCGCCCCGGACCGGCGCATCATCGGCACCGTCAT
Organism: Brevibacterium permense; assembly: GCF_013280495.1. Taxonomy (GTDB): domain Bacteria; phylum Actinomycetota; class Actinomycetes; order Actinomycetales; family Brevibacteriaceae; genus Brevibacterium; species Brevibacterium permense. The sequence continues at coordinate 268,707 of NZ_JABSSX010000001.1, read as the reverse complement.
CACCGACCCTCCGACACCGAGGAACGAGGCCAACCCACCGATCGGCACACCCCAGACAGCGGCGATTCCGCGGCCTCCCTCGTTGACTTCGCCAACGTTATCGACGACCGCGGCCTTGCGCCGGAAGAATCCGGGCCGGGTGAGCAGATCGATGGCCGTGGCCGCGATGTACGCGACGAACCCCCACTGCAGCAGCGCGTCCGGTGCGAATCGTCCTGCGAACGCACCCAATCCCCCGCCCAGCGCGAGCAGCCCGAGCAGCCACCACCTCCCCCGCAGGTGGGCGAGCGTGGAGCGTTTCGTCGACACCGTGGCGATGATCGCGTTGACGAGCATCACCAACGCCGAGGTGGCCGCCGCCACCCGCGCCGTGTCATGTCCGAGATCCGCATCGACCAGGGTGATGATCGGGACCGTGACGAAGCCGCCGCCGAACCCGAAGAGCACGGTGGTCAGGCCGACGAGGCAGCCGATGAGAACGAGCCCGAGGAACTCCATGCTCTCAGGATCTCAGAGTCGGGCGATGAGCAGCGGCTGGGTCACAGCTCCGACGTAGCCGATCTCGTCAGCCAGGTCTCCGTTGGCAACGCCGCGACCATCGGGACCGACGTGGGTGCGGACGTTCATGTTCAGCCATTCGGACTTCGGTTCCCGGGCAAACGTCAGCGACAACGACGGTGGGATGAACGTCCACTCCCCGTACGGCAGAGCCGCAGAGACTCCGTTCGCCGAGTCCGCCACGATGACGAAGCGCTGAATCGGGCTGGTGTCTTCCCCCGAGACGAGTGGGATGCGGGGCCGCACCCAGACATCGGCCGCGCCGAGCTCCTGGAGGCCGCCGGAGACGAAGCGCCATTCGATCGCGCGACCGTAGCCCCAGTCGCGACTGATGCCCGGGAAGTACCTTTGCTCCTGCGGTTCCGGCACCGAGGAGGTGTCGAACGTCGAGGACACCTCGGCGCTGGATTCGGGTGTCGATCGCATCCGCCACGCTGTCGCGGTGACGGCGAGCCGGTCGTCTGCCCAGAGCTTGGCTTCGACGAGTTCGATGCGCTTTCCGGGTCTCAGGATGGTCGCCTCGGTGCGGATTCGACCCTGCGGGATGGGGCCGAGCATGTCAATCGTCAAACGGCCGATGCTCATCGCTTCGTCCTCGCGGACCCGTTCGACGGCACGGGCGAGCAACGCTGCGGGCGGCCCGCCGTGCTGCATGCGTTCGTCCCACGGGCTCGTCGTGGCCCGAGTCGAGTCGAATTCGTCGTCGCCACGCGGAAGGTAGAAGGCCTCGGGCAGCGGTGTGACGTCATTGTCGGTCACGTGTCCTCCTCAATCGTTCGCTAAGTTCTCAGGCTACTGTCTCTCGGCCTTCGCGGCGAAGGCGAGCGCGAATTTCTTCTGACTGTCGGCGATCGCCTCGGCTTCGAAGGTGTTCTTCCACGTCCGCATCAGTCGCTTCTGCTGAGCGATGACGGCGCGGCTGGCACTGCGTGGTGTCGCGCAGGAGGGCGAGCGCGCTCTTCGAGCGCGGTCCTTCCCCTCCCCGAGCTGGCAACCACGGTACCGGGATGGCCGCCTCGGCGACGATGTCGTTGAGGAATCCGCACTGCAGCATGTCTTCCGCAGTGAATCGGTTGCCAGTGAGGACGAATTCGGTCACTTTCGTCCAGCCCATGAGGCGGTGGAGGTTGACCGATTCGAGCACCGATGGAATGCCGATGCGCACCTCGGGCACCGAATACCAGGAGTCGCTGCCGCCGATGCGGAAATCTGCGGCCGCGGCGATCTCGGCAGCCCCGCCGATGCAGTAGCCGTCGATCGCCACTGTCTGCGAGTTAGTCGCTGCTACAACCCTATTCCGCATCAAGACCAGCCAGAGCCTCCTCAACGAAGACCGACGCAGCCGGACTCAGATTGAATTCGCTCCAAGCGAGGTATTCGACGCGCTTCGGCCCCTCAGCCACGGGCACGGTGACCAATCCCCGCCCCTCCGGCACAACTGCCGGAGCAAGCAAAGCGATGCCGAGGTCGTGCGCGACGAGGTCGAGCATCATGTCCACGAGCATCGATTCGAACGCGACCGTTCGGGTCAGTCCCGCCTCGGCGAAGGCCCGATCAGACTGCGAACGGCCGGGGCTGTCGGAAGGGAAGTCGACGAATGCCTCGTCGGCGAGATCGGCCAACCGCAGCCGTCGGCGCCCGGCGAACCGATGGCCCGGCCCGAGCACGGCCACAAGCCTCTCCTGCGCGATGACGGTGCTCGCCACGCCCTTCGGCTCTACGTCCTCCGGCAGTCCGAGAATCGCAGCATCGAGAGTCCCAGCCCGGATCCGTTCGATGAAGTCCAGACTGCCGCCCACGATCATACGGATGCTCACCTGCGGATACGTGCGGTGGAACCGGCCGAGTACCGCGGTGAGGTCGAGTCGGGTCACCGTCGGGATCGCACCGACCGTCAGACTCCCACGCATCTGCCCGGTTGCGGCGACCGCGTCGGTGACGGTCCGATCCGCGGCGTCGAGGGTCGCTCGGGCGCCGGCGACGAAGGCGTGCCCGGCCTTGGTGAGTTCGACTCTTCGGCTGGTCCGGGCGAAAAGTTGCACGCCGAGCTCGCGCTCGAGGGCCTTGATCTGATGGCTGAGCGCCGATTGCACGACATGGGTCTTCTGGGCCGCTCGGGTGAAATTCCGCTCCTCGGCGACGGCGAGGGCATAGCGCAGCTGCTGCAACTCCATTTATTCATGATGGCAGTTCATTGATCAGATGAAAACTATGTGTTGGAATCATGACACGGCGCAGGCAGATGCTGGAGTCATGACAACTACGACCGCACCCACCCCATCCACTCCGATTTCGACGGGCTCCCGAGTCGGAACCACCGTCCTCACGGCCCTGGCCCCTGCAGTTTGGGGCACGACGTATCTTGTGACCACGGAATTCCTGCCCGCGAGCCACCCGCTCTTCGCCGCCCTCATGCGGGCCCTGCCGGCCGGCCTCATCGGTCTCCTCATCGCCCGCCGCTTGCCCACCGGGTCCTGGTGGTGGAAAGCACTGGTGCTCGGGACGCTCAACATCGGGATCTTCTTTCCGCTTCTGTTCGTCGCAGCCACTCGCCTGCCCGGCGGGGTCGCTGCGACTCTGGGTGCCGCGCAGCCGATGCTCGTCACCGCACTCACGGTCATCGTCCTCGGTGAGCGTCTGTCGGTGTGGCGATTGGGCTGGGGGTTCGTCGGCGTTGCCGGAGTCGGTCTCGTCGTACTCGGCCCCGGTGCCGACTTCGATCTGGTCGGCATCGCAGCGGGCATCCTCGGTGCCGCCTCGATGGGAACCGGCGTCATCCTCGTCAAGAAGTGGGGACTGCCGCCCGGCATCGGACCGGTCGGCTTCGCGAGCTGGCAGCTGAGCGCCGGCGGACTCGTTGTCCTCCTGCCCACCCTGCTCATCGAAGGCGTCCCCGCACAGGTCGACGCCCCCGGCATCGCCGGCTACCTGTGGCTGGGCGGGACCGGCGGACTGCTCGCGTACACCCTGTGGTTTCGCGGCCTCGGACGCCTGCCGGTCACTGCCACCGCCCTGCTCGGGCTGCTCTCCCCGCTCGTGGCCGCCGGACTCGGTATCGTCTTCGCCGGTGAGAGCCTCAATCTCGCACAGGTCTCCGGCTTCGTCCTCGCCCTGGCCGCGCTCGCCTGCGGTCAGCTCTCCCCGACCGTTTTCACCCGTGCACGCGCCCTGAATCGCACAGAGAAGGAGCCCACAGCATGAAGATCACCGTCATCGGAGCCACCGGCATGGTCGGGTCCCGCATCGTCGCCGAGGCCGCCGACCGCGGCCATGACATCCTCGCCGCCTCACGCCGCCCGAACAGCACATCCGCCGTTTCCACTGCCGCAGTCCGGCCCGGAGTTCAGGCTCTCCCCGTCGACGCCCGCATCGCCTCCGACCTCAACGCGGCGCTGGCTGGTGCCGATGCGGCCGTGCTCACCGTCCAGGCCGCACCAGGACAGACGTCACAGTTCCTTTCCCTCACCGAGGCGGTGCTGACCGCGACCGCCCACGCGCAGGTGCCGCTGCTCGTCGTCGGCGGGGCTGGTCCGCTGCGGTCCCCGGTTGATCCCGACTCCATCGTCCTCAACGATCCTGAGTTCGTCGCCGAGGAGTGGAGAGATCTAGCTGCGGCGAGTCTCGCCCAACTCGAGGTCTGCCGGAATCACGCAGCGGACCGGTGGACCTACGTCAGCCCTCCGGCCGTCCTCGAACCTGGCGACCGCCTCAGCGACTATCAGCGCGGAACGACGATCGTGCTCACTGACCTCGACGGACGCTCCTGGATCAGCACCGAAGATCTGGCGGTGGCCGTCGTCGATGAAGCCGAAGTACCGAGCTGCGAAGGCCACTTTACCGTCGCTGCAGGCTGACGCGGTGTGAGGTGCGCGGCCGGATTCACTCTTGTATCCAAGATGGATGCAAATTAATGTGAGTGGGTCCTGACCACCACGACGACGTGAGACCGATATGACCAGCCACATCCGCGAACAAGCCAAACTCATCACCGCCCAGCTGCTCTCCGGAGCCGGCATCGCCTCCGGGTATGCCGTCGGCGGACTGCTCGCCGAAGAGATCACCGGACAGACGTCAATGGCCGGATTCGCGCAGATGAGCGTCATCCTCGGAGCCGGTCTCATCGCCTACCCTCTCGCCGTGCTCGCCGGCCGCTCCGGCCGCCGCAGGGCGCTGACCTTAGGCTTCGGCATCGGCACGCTCGGCGCCGTGGTCGTCCTCATCGGCGTCGCCCTGCAGTTCCTTCCCCTGTTCATGCTCGGGATGATGATGTGCGGATCCTCGACCGCCTCGGGCCTGCAGGCCCGTTACGCCGCCGTCGACCTCGCCGACCCGGCCGCCGCCGGTCGCGCGATGTCCCTGGTCGTGTGGGCGACGACCGTCGGCTCCGTCCTAGGCCCGAGCTTCACTGCCCCAGGAGCCCACCTCGGCGAAACGCTGGGCATGAACGGACTGGCCGGGCCCTACCTCATCTCGATGGTCGCGTTCGCCCTGGCGACACTGTCGGCCTCGACCCTGACGAAGTCGGTGGCCGCCGGCACCGACCATCCGGGCGAACCCGGGGTCGACGACCCCGGCCACGACGGTGAGAGCACGGCCGAGGACAACGGCATCGCCGCCTCGGCGAAGGAAACCGCTGCGACCAACAGGTCGACCAACACCGAGGCGACCGTCCCTCCCCCGATGAAGCTCGGCGAAGCGCTGCGCTTCGCCCTAGCCCGCCCGGTGCCTCTGTTCGCGATGATCACGATCATCACGGGGCAGATGATGATGACCAACGTCATGGTCATGACCCCGGTGCACATGGATCACCAGGAGTTCAGCCTCGGCGCGATCGGCATCGTCGTGAGCATCCACATCGCCGGCATGTACGCCTTGTCACCTGTGTTCGGCTGGATGGCCGACCGGTGGGGTTCGGGCGTCGTCATCGCAGGTGGGGCCGGTATCTTCGTTCTCACGATCGCCCTCGGCGTTATCGATGCAGTGGCTCCGGAATCGTCGATGGTGCTGCTGTCGACCGCCCTGTCGCTGCTCGGAATCGGGTGGTCGATGTTCCTCATCGGCGGCTCGTCCCTGCTCACCGCCTCGGTGCCGGCGCATGCGAAGGTGCCGCTGCAGGGCGCTTCGGATTCGGCGATGAACCTCGGCGGGGCGCTCATGGCGGCGATGGCCGGGTCCGTGCTCGGCGCCGGCGGATTCCTGTGGATCAACCTCATGGCCACATTCGTCCTGCTCGTCGCCGTCGGATTCTCGATCCGAGCGATCCCGCTGATGAGCTGGCCCGGACGCCGCGGATCCTCCCTCGCCGAGGCGGCCGACCAGTCCGCTGCCGCTGCGAGAAAGGACGGGGTGAGGAAATGAGCAGGAAGACGGAATCTTCGAAGACTGCGGCGGGTTCGATGAGCGCGGCCGAACGCGCCTACTCGGTCATCCGCGGGCAGATCCTCAGCGGCTCTCACACGCCCGGGACGATGCTCGGCGAGGCGGCACTGGCCACCGAGATCGGCGTCAGCCGCACCCCGGTGCGCGTGGCTCTGGCCAGGCTGCAGGACGAGGGGTGGATCCACATCTACCCCAAGCGCGGGGCGATCGTCCAAGGCATCGACGAACGCACTGTCGCCGAGCTCGCCGATGCCCGCTATGTGCTCGAGACGACCGCTGTCGAGCGGGCCTCCGAGCCCATGCGGCAGCGGTTGGCCGAGAAACTCGATAGTCTCATCACGCAGCATCGGGCCGCTTTCGCCGAGGGAGATGTCGCCCGATTCATCGAACTCACTTTGGAGTTCCACCGCGGCTTCGTCGAGGCCGGGGACAGCCGGGTGATGCTCGAGATGTATTCACTGCTCTCCGACCGGCACCGGTTCACTCTGTTCATGAACAGCCGGCACCTGCTCGATCGATCCGACGACCTCATCACCGAGCACGAGGCACTCGTGAAGCATCTGCGCTCCGGCGATTCCGCAGCGTTCGCGGCCACCCTGCAAGGACACATCGCGGAAAACGCCGGCCCGGCGCGCTGACGGACGGAAGCACCGGGCCCCTGTGGCGATTGGACTCGACGTCTCCTCGTAACGGCACAGTTTGAGTTGAGCAGCCCATGTTTGAACATGGGCTATCCACCTCGAACTGGGCCGCGACCGCACGGGCCCGCCGCGCGCGCTCGCTGCGCACTCACCGGTGGACTGACCCCCGCCTCGGCGAGGGGTTCCGCACTCCCGCGCCCGGTCGTAGGCTGAGGTCATGGAACACAGATATCTGGGAAACAGCGGACTCAAGATCTCCGAGATCACATACGGCAACTGGCTCACGCACGGTTCGCAGGTGGAGAACGACACCGCCACGAAGTGCGTCCACGCCGCCCTCGACGCGGGAATCTCCACCTTCGACACCGCCGACGTCTACGCGAACACCGTCGCCGAACAGGTCCTCGGCGACGCGCTCAAGGGCCAAAGGCGCGAATCGCTCGAGATCTTCACAAAGGTCTACTTCCCCACCGGCCCCAAGGGACACAACGACACCGGCCTGTCGCGCAAGCACATGATGGAGTCGATCAACGGCTCGCTGCGCCGACTCGGCACCGACTACGTCGACCTCTACCAAGCCCATCGCTACGACTACGAAACCCCACTGGAAGAGACGATGCAGGCCTTTGCCGACATCGTCCGTTCCGGCAAAGCCCTCTACATCGGCGTGAGCGAATGGAACGCCGACCAGCTGCGCGCCGCCCACCACCTGGCCAAAGACCTCGGCATCCAGCTCGTGTCGAACCAACCGCAGTACAACATGCTCTGGCGCGTCATCGAAGAACGGGTCGTCCCGACGTCGAAGGAACTCGGCATCTCGCAGATCGTCTGGTCCCCGATCGCCCAGGGCGCGCTGACCGGCAAGTACAAACCTGGCCAGCCGGTCCCCGCCGGCTCCCGGGCAACCGACGAGGACGGCGGCGGCGCGGAGTCGATCAGGAGCCGCTATCTTCACGACGACAAACTGACGGCCGTGGCGAAGCTCGAACCGATCGCCGACGAGCTCGGAATCACGATGGCGCAGCTCGCGATCGCCTGGGTGCTGGCCAACGACAACGTCGCCACCGCCCTCGTCGGCGCCTCCCGCCCCGAGCAGATCGCCTCGAACGCCGAGGCCGCCGGGGTCGCCCTCGACGCGGACGCCCTCACTCGCATCGACGACATCCTCGGCGACCTGCCGGAGACCGACGCCAACAAGACCCAGTCGCCGGCCACCCGCCTGACCTGACCCCTCACCGAGGCGGCCGACCGTCGTGATTCCGACTGCGGTCCCCTTGTGGGGCCGCGGTCGGAATCATCCGCACCAGCGGCGGGTGTCTGTCACCCAACCGGGAGATGAACTCGACGAATCTCACACCGACCCGGGACCACCTCGGCGGGGGTCGTGCAGTAAACTGCATAAAGCGGTTATATAACCCAGGATTTTATTTCCGGGCGCAAAGAGGGGCTGATTCAGCACACCGCAGCGGGCGGGCCGACGGTGGACGACGAGAAGAGCCGCAGACGACGAACAGGTGAGGGGATGCCATTGGCGAACGGAGACGAGACTCAGACGGACCCGTCAGAAGGCGCCCCGATCAATCGGAACCTCGTTCTCGCCGTCCTCGTCTCCGGCGCGTTCGTCATCATCCTCAACCAGACGCTGCTCAACACCGCCCTGCCGCACTTCATGTCCTACTTCGACATCACCTCCGGCGCGGCTCAGTGGGTGACGACGAGCTTCATGCTCGTCAACGGCATCATGATCCCGGTAACCGCCTTCCTCATCGAGAAGTTCACGACGCGCGGCCTGTTCTTCACCGCCATGGGCCTGTTCATCCTCGGCACGCTCGTCTGCGCGATCGCCCCGGTCTATCCGGTGATGCTCATCGGCCGCGTCATCCAGGCCTCGGCCGGCGGCATCATCATGCCGCTCATGCAGACGATCCTGTTCGCGATCTTCCCCGTCGAGAAGCGCGGCTCGGCCATGGGCACCTTCGGCCTCGTCATCGCCTTCGCCCCGGCCATCGGCCCAAGTCTTTCCGGCTGGATCGTCGATCACCTGCCCTGGCAGACGCTGTTCTACATGATGCTGCCGATCGCGATCATCGATCTCATAGTTGCCTATTTCCTGCTCAAGAACGTCACCGAACGGACTTTCCCCCGACTCGATGTCCTCTCGATCATCCTCTCCACACTCGGCTTCGGCGGACTGCTGTTCGGCTTCGGCACCGCCGGTGATGCCGGATGGCTCAGCGCCGAGGTGCTCATCCCACTGGTCGTCGGCGCAATCACGCTGACATTCTTCATCACCCGCCAGTTCAAGCTCGAGCAGCCGATCCTCGAGTTCCGCATCCTCCGCTACCGCATGTTCACGCTCAACACCCTGCTGGGCATGTGCGTGTTCATCGTCATGGTCGGCGGCATGATGGTCCTGCCGCTGTACATGCAGAACATGAATGACTTCTCGGCCATGGAGTCGGGTCTGGTCCTGCTTCCCGGCGCCGCGGTGATGGGACTGATGTCGCCGGTGACCGGTCGCGTGTTCGATGCCGTGGGCGCCAAATGGCTCGCGATCGCCGGCTTCGTCCTGCTCACTGGAACCACGTTCCTCTTCGCACGGCTGGAACCGGACACCTCGTTCGTCTACCTCGCCTTGGTCAACACGGTCCGCATGTTCGGAATCGCCCTGGTGATGATGCCGGTGACCACCGCCGCGCTCAACCAGCTGCCCTCGCACCTCATCCCCCACGGCACTGCCCTGAACAACACGCTGCGCCAGATCGCCACTTCAGTCGGCACAGCAGTGCTCGTGACGATCATGGTCTCGGCCGCACGGAACCCGGAGACCTACGGCATGGCGGGCCTGGTCCACGGCGCGAACGTCGCGTTCTTCGTCGCCGCCTGCGTCGGTATCCTCGGCATCCTCGGTGCGTTCTTCATCAAGAACTCCCACGGACTCGAACCGGGGCAGAAGAAGACGACCGGAAAGTGATCCCGGGACACTTCAGGTGCCGATCCGGTCCCTCGGCAGCTCCGGACCCTGCCCAGCGCTGACTGCTTCAGCCGTGCCCGTTGTTCCGCATCTGCAGAGTCCGCGCGATCCACGACAGGGCACCGGTGAACAGCAGAATCAGAGCACACACCAGGAAGGTCGACGACGATCCGAGATAGGTGAAGCCGAGCCCGCCGACCACACCGGCGACGGCCAGCCCGATGTCGAAGTTCATATTCCACGCGACGCTGGCCCGGCTCGGCGAACTGACTGAAGCGAAGGCCATGACGAGGCTTGCCGACTGCATGGCGCCCAATCCCAGTCCGATGATGAGCATCGAGATGAACAGCGTCCCACCATAGGAGACGACAGCGCAGACCAGCCCGATCGCCGTCAGGACGAGTCCCAAGATGTTGAGGGCGAACGGCGGGAAGTTGTCCGAAACAGCCCCGACGACGAAGCGTCCGATGACCGCTGATATCTGCATCCCGGCGATGAACAGTGCCGCCACGGCGACATCTTCGCCCGGCCCGAAGCCGACGATGATCCCGAAGACGATCATGCCGACGAGGAACGGAGACAGCATGAGGACGAGCCCGAGCGCCTCCCCCGCCCGGCACCCCACCTTCCGCAGGCTCCGCTTCTCGTTGCGACCGGGCCGAACCCCGCCCGTCTCGTTGCCGCTCGGCGATTCTCCCGAATCGTCATTCCCTCGCCGAGGCGGTCGACCGGGTACGTATTTGAGCACAGTGGGGACGGCCAAGAGGAGACAGGCGCAGACGATGAGGCGGAAGATCCAGATCGGAATCGTCTCGACCAGCCACAGTCCCAGCGGAGCTCCGACGGCCGCGGCCAAGGAGGTTATCCCACCGAAGAAGCCCAGCGCCTTGCCGATCCGACCCGGCGCGGTCGTTCCTGGGACCGCGGCATTGGCGAGGACCACGAAGAGCCCGAATCCGACTCCCCCGCAGAGTCCGGCGAGGACGAGTGCCAACAGGGGCGGGGTGACGAAGAGTCCGAGGAGCTGGCCGAGGAACTGCAGCACAAGAGCCAGCATGAGCGAGACCTTGAAACCGAAGACGCGACCGGCCCACGGAGCGAAAGGCTGGGCGACGATGACACCGATCATCATGGTCGTCAGCACCGACCCGCCGGTGACGGTCGACAGTCCATCCGTTGACGCAATCGTCACCATCGTCGAATAGCTGAAAAAGAAGGCCGAGAACCCGAACATCGCCGTCCACACCAGACCCAACAGGGCCGGGGTGTACGTCGCCTGAGACGGATGTTCGGGGTCCATAGTCCGAGGTTACGACATCGGCACTGCATCTGCCGTATCAGCATCGTCTGCCTCTCTTTCGGCGGACAAGTGTTCACCTGCGCGTCAGAATGATCGCCTACCATCGGCACATGAACTCATCAGAACTCAACCGCGGCGCGACCAGCGGCACCATCGATACCGCGTTCGTCCTCAAGTTCGAACCGCTCTACGTCCTCACGGATCTTGAGTCGGAGATCTTCAGCGGCATCGGCCCGAAGACGAAAGTCCGCGAATCGTTCAAACGCAAGCATTTCCTCAAGGTCGCCGAGTGGAAGGCCATCGGCGTCCTGCCGAGTCTTGAGGAGATCGCATCCGATGACATCGACTTCGTCACCGGCGTCGCCCTCGACGACGACACACCCAACCGCTTCCGGCTGCCGGTGCTGCAGATGCTGCCCGGAGTGGGAGTCCCGATGGCCAGCACCCTGCTCACCGTCGTCAATCCGAAGAAGTTCGCCATCATGGACTCCCGGGCGCTGACCGTGCTGCACGAGTACGCTCTCGTGCCCACGGACAACCCTGCGCAGATGGACTACCAGACCTATCGCAAACTCATGAAGTCCCTGGCCAAGGGCGCCAATTGCGCGCCGATCGATCTGTACCGGGCCCTCATCGCCTATTCGCGGCAGGAGAGGCTCTGAGCCGGTCACCGGAAGCCGGTCTCCCCGCGGCCTGCAGCGCCGGGATGACCTCATTGCGGGTCAGCGGCGCGAATTGGCGGAGATCGGTGTCCGCGGGCAGCGGGTCGATGGGAAACCATCCGGCTTCGGCGATCTCGGCCAGATGCGCGATGTTCTCCACATCGAGTGCCGCCGGCAGACCGTCGTAGCAGAACACGTCACCGATGACACGGTGGTCGGCTTCGTTCGCCGCCGGCGCAGCGAAAGTGCCCAAAGGGTGCAGCCGGTGACCGTCCAGATCGAGTCCGAGCTCCTCGGCGATCTCACGGACGATGGTGTCCTCAGAGGTCTCCCCCACTTCGGGTTTGCCGCCGGGCAGCATGAAGGAACTGGTCCCGGCCTTGCGCACCATGAGCAGTTCCCGGCGTTGCGGGTGAAAGAGGACGAGCGCGGAGACGCGGATGTCTTTCATTCCGACCACACTCCGGACGCGCCTCGGCGGTGGGACTCGAGCAGGTGCGTATCGACCATGCCGATGGCCTCCATCAGCGCATACATCGTCGTGGGTCCCACGAAGCGGAACCCCTTCTTCTTCAGCGCCTTCGACAGCGCCACGGATTCCGGTCCGGTCGTCGGGATCTCGGCAATGGTGCGCGGTCGCGGGGTCTGCGCAGGCTGGAACGACCACAGGAAGGCATCGAGCCCGCCGTCCTCACGCAGTTCGATCACGCGAACGGCATTGTTGATGCAGGCTTCGATCTTGCCTCGATGGCGGATGATACTGGAATCGGTCAGCAGCTGCTCGATCTCGCTTTCGCCGAAGCGGGCCACGGCATCGGGGTCGAATCCGGCGAAGACCTCACGGAACCGTTCCCGCTTCTTCAGAATCGTCAGCCACGACAGTCCGGCTTGGAATCCCTCGAGGCTCATCCGCTCGAAGAGCCCTGCCTCGTCGTGGATGGGCAGACCCCATTCGCTGTCGTAGTAGTCCAGCAGCATCGGGTCACCATACGCCCACGGGGTGCGCGCTAGTCCGTCGTCGCCGGTGACGGCTCCCCCGACGGGGCCCGGCTGTGATTCGTCGTCCATTCTGCAACCGTATCGCGTCGCACTGACATTGCCTGCACGCCCCTTCCTCTGGTTGCCGAGGACATGGTGTCGCCGTTCTGAGCCCCACGTCAGTGTCCTCCGATAGGGTGCGGCCATGACCTCAGTGCTCCTCATCGGATTCGGTGCCATCGGCCGTCACGTCGCCCGGCTGCTCTCTCCCGAGCTCGAGTCCGGGGCGTTCAACCTGACCGCCCTGGTCTCGGATCGAGCCAAGCACAGAGTTCGCCCGAATCACGGCGCCGAGGTGGTCGACCTCCCCACGCTCACCGCCCCAGTTCACGAACCGGCACCATCGTTGCCTGCTCCGTCGTCGACGCAATCACCGTCGCCGAGGATGTTCGACCGCTTCGACATCGTCGTCGAATGCGCGGGAGTTCCCGCCGCCGCCCGATTCGGCCCCGCCGCCATCGCGGCCGGTCGCCCTCTCGTCCTCACAAGCGTCGGCGCCTTGGCCGGTCCCGACGCCCGCGCGGGTCTGCTCGCCGGACCCGGCCGCCTGCATGTGACCAATGGGGCGATCGGCGGACTCGATGTGCTCGAGGCGGCGGCTCAGGCCGATGGCCTCGACAGCGTCGAAATCACCACGTCGAAGGAGGCGAGCGGACTCATCCGGCCGTGTATGTCTGAGCCCGAAGCCGAGCGTCTGCGCGGCCTCGGCCCCGAGGACGGCCCTCTGACGGTGTTTGAGGGCAATCCCGCCGAGGCGATCGAGAAGTTCCCAGCCAATGTCAATATCGCCGTCGCCCTCGCTTGGGCCACCCGCGGACTGCGTTCTGCTGCACCGGCCTCAGACTCAGGAGCCAGAGCGGCGTCGGCCGAGACCGCGCCTGAACGCACCGATGCCGACTTACTCGGTGCCTCGTTGGAGAGGGTGCGGGTCGTACTCCAGGCGGTTGCCGGCCAGACCCAGTCCGCCCACCGAATCCGGGCGTCGGGATCGGCAGGGGAATTCGCGTTCGAGATCCGGTCGACGCCCAGCCCGGAGAACTCTGCCACCAGCGGGCTGACGGCCCTGTCCGTCGCCCGGACCCTGCGCAACGTGTTGACGGAGTGATCGCCAGACCGTCCTGCAGCTCACTACGCGGCCTCCCGCCGTCTCAGGGCGAGAAATGACGGCGCCCGGGATCTCCGGCCTGTTGGTCGGAGATCCCGGGCGCCGCACTCACCCGCCGGATTCAGTCATCCGGACATCGCGATTCAGTCATCGCGGTGGGTGAAGTTCTCCTGCAGCTGAAGGAATTCGACGTGGCGTTGGTACTGGTCGAGCACGTCAGCGATGATCTGCTCCTTCGAGAAGCCCATGATGTCGTAGCCCTGACCGGTGCCGCCATCGAGGTAGACCTCCATCCGGTAGTAGTCCTCGCCGGTTCCGCGCGGAACCATTCCGCCGAACGACGGCACACTGACCTTGTGCGGCCAAACCTGATAGCGGAACGGGTACTCCCCGTCTCCGTCTACCTCGAACTGGAAGAGTTCGCCGTCGTCGACGAACACTCCTTCGGAGTCGACGCGACCGCAGCGCGAGGAGATCCCACGGCCCTCCATCTCTTCGGCCACCTCGTGGAGGGTGGGGATGAGGACCTTCTGTTCGAACTCCTCGGCACGCGCCTGGTTCGGGAAGGACAGCACCCGACCGAGCTGACGCTGCCACGTCTCGTGACCGGGGCCGCGCGAGCGACGGGCCAAGGAGCCGGGCAGGGTCGTATCGACGCTGTCGACGCGGTTCGCCTCGACTCGCAGGGCCTTGTACAGGCCGATCATGACGAGGATGACGACGAAGGCGAAGGGCAGTCCCATGATCACCGTCGCGCTCTGCAAGGCGCCGATGCCGCCGACGAGCAGCATCGCCACCGTCAGGGCACCGGTCAGCAGTGCCCAGAAGATGCGCAGTCCGGCGCGTCCGTCTTCGGCGGGATTGCGCAGATTCGACGACAGATTCGCCATGACCAGGGCGGCGGAGTCGGCGGTTGTGACGTAGAACAGCAGTGCGGTGAGCGTGGCCAGACCGGCGATGAAGGCGAACGCCGGGTAGCGGGAGAGCAGGTCGTAGAAGCCGCCTTCGGGGCTGGCCATGACCGCTTCGCCGAACTTCACATCACCGTTGCGGATGATGTCCAGGGCCGAGTTTCCGTAGATCGAGATCCACATGAAGATGTAGATGAACGGAATCGTCAGGGTGCCCAGCACGAACTGGCGGATCGTGCGTCCGCGGGAGATGCGGGCGAGGAAGAGCCCGACGAACGAAGCGAAGGCGATCCACCAGGCCCAGAAGAACAGGGTCCAGTCGGTCATCCATGTGCCGGTGTCTTCGAAGGCGAAGGTCTGTCCGGCCATGTCCGGGAACAGGCGGACGAAATCCGTGATGTTGAGGACGAAGGCGTTGAGCAGGAACTGCGTGTTTCCGGCCACGAGCACCCAGAAGCTCAGCGCGATGGCGAGCACGACGTTGAGGACTGAGAGGAACTTGATGCCTTTGTCCACACCCGAGACCGCCGAGAGCGTGGCGACTCCGACACCGACGACCACGATGCCGACCTGGGTGGCGGTGCCGATCGGGATCCCGAAAACCGTGTTGAGGCCGACGTTGACCATGACGACGCCGATGCCCAATGAGGTGGCCACGCCGAAGATCGTTCCCAGCAGAGCAGCGAAGTCGACCGTCTCGCCCAAAGCACCATGGACACGCTTGCCGAAGATCGGGGCCAGCGCCGAGCGGATCGCCAAGGGCATGTTCATCCGGTAGGCGAAGTAGGCCAGAGCCATACCCATGAGTGCGTAGAGCCCCCAACCGCTCAGGCCGTAGTGGAACAGCGCCCACACGGTGGATTCGCGGGCGGCGGCGACCGTCTCTGGCTCCGTGCTCGGCGGGGTGAGGTACATCGTGACCGGTTCGGCCACGGCGAAGAACATGAGGTCGGTGCTGATGCCGGCGGCGAAGAGCATCGACGCCCAGGCGACGAGGCCGAATTCGGGCTTCGAGTGCTCGGGGCCGAGCTTCGTGTTGCCGTAGCGGGAAGCCGCCAGGTAGATGACGAAGACGAGGACGGCGAGGACGAGGAGAACGTAGAACCAGCCGAACCAATCGGAGGTCCAGCCGACGACGGCGCCGAGGACCGCCTCGGCGTTGGTCGGTGAGATCAGAGCCCATACGGTGATGGCGATCGCCACCAGGGCCGCGGCCGCGAACACTCGCTTGTTCACGGGCGGAAGTGACGGCTTCACCGTGCCCTTCGCCTCTCCCTTCGGTTCACCCGGCGGGGTGTCGACTGATGCTGACATGGTTGTGCTCCTTATCCGGACGCTGTTGCGTCGTGGCATCGGACCCGGTCGAACAGCGTGCTCAACCGGGCATGATCAACGGCTGTTGCTGAATGGAATTCCGTCCTCGCCGAATCCACGGTTCCACGGGGACGGCCAACAACGGAGGTTACCACATAGACACTTCCGGTCATTTGTCCTGTTGTGCCACGCGGTTCTGCAGATCAGCGGCTCACCCTCGCCGAGGCGGGGTCAGAGGGAGACGAAGAGCAGCGCGGCCGCCATCACCACCCCTGCGCCGAGGAATGTGATGACGGTATAGCCGAGGATGTCGCGCATCTTCAGTCCGGCGATCGCGAGCACCGGCAGCGCCCAGAACGGCTGGAGCATGTTCGTCCACTGGTCGCCGTACGACACGGCCATGATCGCGATCGACGGGTCGACGCCGAGCTGGTTGGCCGCGTCGAGCATGATCGGGCCCTGCACGGCGAACTGTCCGCCGCCGGAGGGGACGAAGAAGTTGACGAGTCCGGCCGAGAGCAGGGCGAGGACGCCGAAGGTCGTGGTGTTCGAGATCGAGACGAAGGCGTCGGAGAACACGGCGATGAGTCCGGTGGAGGACATGATGCCGAGGATTCCCGCGTAGAGCGGGAACTGCAGGAGGATCTCGCCGACGTTCGACGCCGCCTCTTTCGTCAGGTGGATGAGCTCGAACGGGTTGCGCACGAGCAGGAGGATGAGCGCGAGGAACGACCAGTTGACGATGTCGAGCGTCAGTCCCCCGCCCTGGGCGAAGTGGATGATGAGGTAAGCGACGAGAGCGAGACCGACGATGAGGGTGAGCACTCGTGAGGCGTCGATCCGGTCGGCCGGAGTGACGACCTCCTCGTCGACCTCCGACTGGTTCTCCGAACTCACCGAGGCGGGGAGCTCGTAGACTGCGGCGCCGGCCTTGGGTGCGACGAGGAAGAAGAGGAGCGCGCAGACGATGATGACTCCGGCGATCGCCAGTAGGTTCCAGCCGGCGAAGATCGTCTCCGACACCGGAACTGTCTTCCCGCCGAGGGATTCGGAGAGGAAGGAGTCAGGGGTGGCCGCGGTCAGCGGGCCCGATCCCGAATAGCCCATATGCCAGACGACGAATCCGGAGTATCCGGCGGCCACGAGCAGCGGGAAATGGACCTTGATTCCGCGTTCGCGTGACTGCACTGCGATCTCACGGGCGAGCAGAGCGCCGACGACGAGGCCGAGTCCCCAGGTGATGAGGCTGGCGAGCGCGGCGACGATGAAGACGAAGACATAGGCGAAGGTGGCGTTTCCGGGAACTCGAGCAAGACGGGCCAGCAGCTTCCGCACCGGTCCGGTGTTGGCGAGGATGTGCCCGAGCAGGAGGATCAGACACATCTGCGTCATGAACTCGAGCAGACCGGCCAGTCCCTCACCCCAGCCGGTGACGACGTCTGTCGGTCCGGCGTCGGTGAAGATGAACGCGAGGACGGCGACGATGAGGGTGAGGACGATGGCGAAGGTCAGGGCCGAGGGAATCCACTGTTCGAGGAATCGGTTGACCGGTCGCATGATCCCTTTTGAGGCTGCGACGTTGACCTGGGTCGACGGCTTCGGTGCCGACATGGGAAGACCTCCCGCTGAGTTTATGAGAATTGGCTGTGCGTGGTCTCAGCATACAATCAGGGCGCTGTCTCCCGGTAGGAGACAGCGCCCTGACGGCGATCACAGCCCGGTCACGATCGGAACCCGGATTCTCGGGCTCCGCGCGTACCGATCAGTCCTGTTTGTACACGAGCTGCTTATTGACGAATTCGTCCATCGCCAGCGGTCCGAGCTCCCGGCCGACGCCGGAGCGCTTGACTCCGCCGAAGGGCAGGAACTCGCGTGTTCCCTCCGGAGCGTTGAGGAAGACCATGCCGGAATCGATCTGGTCGCCGACGCGTTCGGCACGGGCGATATCGGTCGAGAACACGGCGGCCCCCAGACCGAAGGGGGTGTCGTTGGCGAGCTCGACGGCTTCTTCCTCGCTGCTGACCTTGTAGACGATCACAGCGGGCCCGAAGAGCTCTTCGTAGTATCCGCGCATGCCCTTCTGCACATCGGTGAGGACAACGGGTTCGACGTAGGCTCCGCCACCGTCGTACTTCTTGCCGCCGGCCAGCAGGGTCGCGCCCTCGCTGACGGTGTCCTGGACCTGCTCGACGAAGCGGTCGGCGGCGGCCACCGACGACAGCGGGGACAGTCGGGAGCCGTCCTCGCCGGGAACGGCGGGGGTGTTCTTCTGGGCCGCCTCGGTGATGGAGGAGACGAAGTCGTCATAGATGTCGTCCATGACGATCATCCGCTTGGGCGAGTTGCAGGCCTGGCCGGTGTTGCCCATGCGGGTGTCGAAGAACGTCTTTGCGGACTTCTGGACGTCGTCCGTGTCGAGCAGAATATAGGGGTCAGATCCGCCGAGTTCGAGTACGACCTTCTTGAGGTTCTTTCCGGCCTCGGCAGCGACGGCGGCACCGGCGCGTTCGGATCCGGTCAGGGACACTCCATGGTTGCGCGGGTCGGGCAGGATGATGTCGGCGACCTGCTCGTTGCTGGCGTAGATGTTGATGTACGCGCCTTCGGGCAGGCCTGCCTCGATGAAGATCTCTTCCATGATCTGTGCCGAGCGGGGACACTGCGGGGCGTGCTTGAGCAGGATGGTGTTGCCCAGGGCCAGGTTCGGGGCGGCGAAGCGGGCGACCTGGTAGTAGGGGAAGTTCCACGGCATGATGCCCAGCAGCGAGCCGACGGGCTTGCGGCGGATCATGGCGGTGGCGTCCTTGGGTCCGCGCAGTGGTTCGTCGGCCATGAAGGCTTCGGCGTTGTCAGCGAAGTACTTGTAGATCATCGAGCACAGCTGGACTTCGCCCTTGCCTTCGGGCACGGATTTGCCCATTTCGAGCTTGATGACTTCGGCGAGCTCTTCGGCGCGTTCGGCGTAGATCTCGGACACGCGGGTCAGCAGTGCGGCGCGCTCGGCTACCGTGGTCCGGCTCCACTCGTCGAATGTCGTCGCCGAACGGTCGAGGGCGGCGAGGATCTCGGCATCGGTGGCGGTGGGGAATTCTTCGGCGACTTGGCCGGTTGCCGGGTCGGTGACGCGATACATGGTGGTCATGGCTGTCCTCTTTCACTTAGACGGGGTTGAGGCGATCGCTGATGGTGCGATCGCAGGTCCATCCCCCACGCTATTGCCGAACTCCGGCGTCGGCAACGGCGGTCTCGTTTCCTGAGCGTATTCCCAGCCGTCACCGAGGTGGCCGACCCGACCGGCAACGTGTCCAGGGACACCGCCGGTCGGGGCCATCGAGCCCGTTCCGCCGGTCGGGCCTGGTCCGCCGGTCGGGTTCGTCCCGATCCCTCAGCCGGTGACGCCGGTGAGTTCGTTCGGTGCGTGCGGCAGCGATTTCTCCGCCATCACCTCTCCGGATTCGAGATCGACGATGTGGATCGACTTCTCCGCCGGATCGCTGACATAGGCGACCTCGCCCTGGACGAAGAGGGTCGGACGGGCCTTCTGCCACTCGACGGGCTCTTCCCATTCTTCAAAGACCGGGTACTCCTCCGTCACCGAGGCGGTCGCGGGGTCGATGATCTTCAGCTTCCCGTCCGTGGTCAGGACAATGCCCTCCCCTTCGGGTCCGCGGCCCAGTGACCGGAAGCTGTAGGAGGCGCCGAGGTCGACGAGCGAGAGCTTGCCGGTCTTCGTATCCGTGACGCTCACCCGTTCGGGACGTTCGAGTTCGGCATCTTCGTCGACTTTGTAATCGCCGAGGATGTACTCCGATTTGTCGCTTCCGGACTGGTTGCCGATGCGGCCGAAGGAGTCGGGAGCGTCGATCTTCTCGAACTTCCCCTCCTTGTACAGCAGGATTCCGTCCTCGCAGCCGAGTGAGATGACCTCGTCCTTCGCAGCGGCTTCGCCGTGGACTCCGGGGCACTCGTCGCTGCTTGCGATCTCTTTGCCGGAGCTGTCGACGACCTTCGCGCCCGAGCGTTCGTCCTCGGTTCCGACGGTGTGCAGCATCGACCCGTCAGCGAGTTTCACGGCGACACCGTGGTGGGGTTCGTCGACCTCGGCGATCTGGGGCTTCGGGACGCCGCCGGAGAAGTCCTCGGTGTCGAAGGTCTGGATCTTCCCGTCGCCGTCGCCGAAGAGCACGGTGGTCTCGCCGTGGTTGACGACGTGCCCGGGCAGTTCGGTGTCGAAGACGGTGTCGGTGAGCTGCGGGTCGGCGGCGTAGCTATGGGTGTGGTCGCCGTGGGGCTGGGTCCAGACTCCGACGTCGAAGAGGCGGAAGCCTTCGGCGACGGAGACCATGAGGTGGCGGCCGTCGCCGACGGGATTGAGGCGGTTGAAGCCTTCGAGCTTCGTATCGTCGATGACATCGAGAGTCGTCGCATCGAGGGTGAGGATCCCGCCGTCGTAGGTGGTCACGATCCGCGGCTGGGCGGCCGCGAGCTCCTGGGCGTGCCCGGCGTCGTCCTTGTCGTCTGCGGAGCCTGCGGTCTTCTTGTCCGCACTGCCCGCGTCGTAGTCGGTGGCGTCCTCGCCGGCTTGGCAGCCGGCGAGCAGCAGCGCAGAGGCGACCACCGCCGATCCGAGCATCGTGTGGTGTCGTTTCATTATTCGCACTCTCTAGTTAGTGAGACTCGTTATCATTAGCAAGTCGATACTAACCCGATGCGGGACAGATATGCGAAATGAGGTCGCCGTCGGCAAAGAAAAGAGACCCGGCGGACCGGCGGAGCCGATGGCCGGCCCCGAATATGAAATGAGTCACTGTTACGGTAGTGCCATGGCCAGTGTGACTGAACTCGTGAAGCGCTACTACACCACCGTCGATGCCGGAGATGCGGACGCCACCTCGGCGCTGTTCGCCGCGGACGCCAGCTATGATCGGCCGGGGTATCCGACGATGGTCGGCCGGCAGATCACCGACTTCTACCATGGCGAACGCATCATCGAGTCCGGTGCGCATTCGCTGCAGGAGATCCTCGTCGACGGTGATCGCGCGTCCAGCCGCGGTGTCTTCAGCGGTCGCCTCAAGGACGGCTCGGAGACCTCGGTGGGCTTCGCGGACTTCTTCCTCTTCAACACCGAGGGTCTCATCGCCGAACGCACCACGTACTTCTACCAAGCAGCGGTCTGAGCCGCTGTCTCCTCGAAAATAGGTCACTATCGGATACTTCTGAGCCCGCCCGCCCGGAAGATATCCGATAGCGACCTTTATTTGGGACGAGTGCGTTTCAGCGCCCCTGACCGCGGGCCTCGAGCACCGCCTTCTGGATCCGATCGCGGACGGCCGCTGCCTGTGGGGTCGGGGTCGGGCCATAAGCTTCTTCGACCTGTTCGAAGACGTCTTCCATGCCTGTGGGATCGACATCGACGGGCAGGTCCTCGATGGCGGCGAAGGCCGGTCCGATGTGGTCCATGAAACCGCGGATCCCGGCCTCTCCTCCGCCGAAGTGCATGCCTTCGAACTGGCCGATGGCCGACCAGCGCAGACCCAGCGAATTCTTCATCACCGTGTCGAGCCCCTCAGCAGAGACGACCCCGTTCTGCACGAGCGAGATCGCCTCCTTCATCAGCGCGTTCTGCAGCCGGTTGCCGACGAATCCGCGGATCTCACGCCCCAGCACCACCGGTTCGCGCCCGCAGCTGCGGTAGAACTCGACCGCGGCGTCGACGGTCTCCTGGGAGGTCTGCGGCGACGGCACGACCTCGACGAGAGGCATGAGGTGCGGTGGATTGAACGGGTGGCCGACGATGACGCGGGAGGCCGCGGACTCGGGCAGTGCGGCCGCGATCGTTGAGGCCGGGATCGTCGACGATGACGTGGCGAACACGGCTCCTGCCGGAGCCGCCTCGGCGATCTGAGAGAACAGCACGGGCTTCGATTCCGGATCCTCGGGACCGGATTCCTGGACGAAGACGACACCTGCCACCGCGGCCTCGACAGATTCGGCGAGTTCCACGGTGCCGACTTCACAGGCCAGCTCATCTCCGGCGGAGGCATCGGCGGTGACGTCAGCCTGTAAGCTGGCGACCACCTCGTCGAGGTCGGAACGCGGGTCGAAGACCCGCACCGTGTACCCGCTGCGAGCGAAGAGGAAGGCGAACGATCGGCCGATGGTTCCGGCGCCGATGACGGCGACTGTTGAGCTCATGCGACCAGGCTATACCCGCCCCACCTGCTCGAGCGGCGGAGTTCACTGGGGCGTGCCAGGACATTCACCCACGCATGCGCCAGCTGCCGTCGGCCCGCTCGCCGTAGTCGAATCGTTGCCGTGCGCCTCCCGCCGAGGTCGCGTCCTGGTGGCACAATGTCACCATGAGCGCGAACCCAGAACTGAGAACAGCGGACTCGGAGATCATCGCCCTGGCGGAGGACGAATACGCCGCCGCGGCCGAGACCGCGCGCATCGAGGTGCGCGAGATCCACACCGCCGATGAGGCGGCCAGGGCCTCAATGCTGCTCGACGAAGTCTGGAACGTCGACGAGACCGGCACGAACGTGTTCGAACCCAGCCTCATCATCGCCTTCGCCCACGCCGGCAACTATGTCTCCGCTGCGTACAGCGTCGACGAGCCCGACGAGATGATCGGTGTGACCATCGGCTTCTTCGGTCAGCCTCTGGGCTCGGTCATGCATTCGCATATCGCCGGAGTCCGCCATCAGGTCATCGGCCGCGGTGCCGGCTCCGCGATGAAGCTGCACCAGCGTCTGTGGTGCCTCAACCTCGGCGTCACCGAGATGACCTGGACATTCGACCCACTCATCGCCCGCAATGCGTACTTCAACTTCCAACGTCTGGGTGTCGGCATGGTCGAATACCTCGAGGATTTCTACGGGCAGATGCGCGATGGAGTGAACTCCGGCCAGGCCAGCGACCGGATGATGGTGTCCTGGCCGCTCGACCGTCCGGCACGGGCCTCGGTCGTCGACCCCGGATCGGCGTTCCCCTGCCTGCGCGCCGATGACGATGGGGAGCCGCTGCTGAGCGAGGTACCGAAGGAGACCGAGTTCGTCTCGCTGGATTTCCCTTCCGATATCGAGGCTCTGCGCGGCCAGGATGCCGATCTCGCCAGCCGCTGGCGACTGGCGCTGCGCACGGCGCTGACCGGTCTCGTCGGCGACGGCTGGGTCGTCGACACCTGCCTCAAGGGCGGCACCTACCTCCTCCACCACCCCTGAGCGTTCACCTTCGCCGCCCGTTCACCCGGCGCGGCGGGCCTGTTCGCACTGCCGGCAGCTGTCCCGTTCACCTCGGCGTCACCTGATCCGTGTTCACTGAGGTGTTCACCTGTGCGAAGCGGAGGACCGATGAACAGTGATACGGCGGCCACACATCAGCCTGGTCCGGCACCCCTCGCCGAGGTGGCCGGATCGTTCCTGCGCCTCGGCCTGACGTCGTTCGGCGGTCCCGTCGCCCACCTCGGATACTTCCGCGAGACCTTCGTCGGCCGCCGTTCTTGGCTGGACGACCGTGAATACGCCGACCTCGTCGCCCTGTGCCAGATGCTTCCAGGGCCTGCGTCGAGCCAGGTCGGCATGGGACTCGGGCTGCGCCGTGCGGGCCTGCCCGGGCTCGCGGCCGCGTGGGTGAGCTTCACTCTGCCGTCGGCGATTCTGCTCACCCTCTTCGCGTTGGGGCTCTCGGCCTTCGGTGACCTCGGGGATGCCGGGTGGCTGCTCGGGCTCAAGGCCGCCGCGGTGGCCGTCGTCGCCGGTGCCGTTCAGTCGATGGCGAAAACGCTGACCCCGGATGCCCGTCGTGCGAGCATCGCCGCTGCCGCCCTCATCCTCATGCTCGTCATCCCGGATTCGATGGTGCCGACGGCGCTCGTCCAGATCGCCGCGATCGTCCTCGGCGGATTTCTCGGCCTCGTCTGGCTGAAACGGCCCGACAAAGCTAGGAACGAGAAGGAATCGCCCACCGAGGCGGCCGCACCCGACACAACGGTCGATCCCGATTCAGTTTCCGCCTCCGAATCAGCAGCTGCTGCGGTCGGCTCGCACGCTCCCGAGAGCAAGGTCGGCTCCCGCGACGCCAGACGGCTGGGGATCGCCTCCCTCATCGCCTTCGCCGCTCTGCTCCTCGGACTGCCCGCACTCACCGCGGTGACCGGGGATGCGACCATTCGGCTCATCGATATCTTCTATCGGGCAGGGGCCCTGGTCTTCGGCGGCGGTCATGTCGTCCTGCCCCTGCTCGAGGCCGAACTCGTGCCCACCGGGCTGGTCGACCACGATACTTTCCTCGCCGGCTACGGTGCCGCTCAGGCAGTTCCCGGCCCGCTGTTCACATTCGCGGCATTCCTCGGAGCGTCGATGACGACGGGACCGACCGGCATCCTCGGTGCAGGTATCGCCCTGTTGGCGATCTTCCTTCCGGCGGGTCTGTTGGTCGTCGGGATCCTGCCGTTCTGGGAACGGCTGCGTGCCTGGGAACCAGCGACGGCGGCACTGACCGGAGTCAATGCCGCCGTCGTGGGGCTGCTGGGAGCTGCGCTCTACGATCCCGTGTTCGTCGAGGGGATCACCTCGCCTGCGACCCTGGCGCTGGCCGTCGCCGCCTTCGTTGCCGGGACCATGTGGAAGATCCCGGCGTGGGCGACGGTGATCGGCGCCGGGCTGCTCGGCTGGCTGCTGCTGTGATCGGTCAGGCCCGGGGCTCGACCGATCGCTGCCCGGATCAGCCTTGCGATCAGGACTGTTCCCAGTCCTTGCGCAGCAGCTTCTTGTCGAGTTTGCCCACCGAGGTGCGCGGCATCTCCTCGACCACCCTGACCTCGTCGGGCATCTGCCACTTGGCGAAACGAGCACTCAGCGTTTCGACGATCGAGTCCCGGGTCACCTCGGCGCCGGGGTTGGCCACAACGTAGGCGACGGGACGCTCATCCCACTTCTCGTCGGGGACTCCGATGACGGCGGCCTCGCTGACGTCGGGGTTGTCGAGGATCGCGTTCTCCATGTCGATCGACGAGATCCACTCGCCTCCGGACTTGATGACGTCCTTGAGTCGGTCGGTGATCTTCAGATAGCCGTACTGGTCGATGGTGCCGACATCGCCCGAGCGCCACCAACCGTCGAGGAACCGATCGGCATTGTCGGGCAGCTGGTAGTAGGACTCGGTGATCCAGGGACCGCGCATGAGGAGCTCGCCCATGGACTTTCCGTCGCGTGGCAGCTCATTGCCCTCGGGGTCGACGGTCTTCATCTCGACACCGATGATCGGCAGGCCCTGCGAACGCTTGAGGTCCCACTTCTCTTCCTCGTCGAGGTCGACACCGGGACGGATCTTCCAGTTCGTCGACGCCAGCGGGGTGGTCTCGGTGGCACCGTAGCCGTGGATGACGTCGGCCCCGGTGACCTCCTTGAACCCGCGCATCATCGACAGCGGCGGCTCTGACGACCCGGAGACGAGACGGACACCGCTGAGGTCCGGGGCCTGCGGCATCTTCTTCATCATCTGCAGCATCGGCCCGAAGATGGCGGGGGCGCCGTTGGCCAGGGTGACCTTCTCCTCGACGAAGGCCTGCGCGATGGCACCGAATTCTTCGGCGGCGAACTTGCCGGGCAGGACGAGCTTGGCGCCAGCGGCCACAGCATTCTGCGGGAAGCCCCACGACAGCACATGGAACATCGGGGTGATGGGCATGATGCAGTCGTCGAAGTTCGCGTGGAGTGCGGCCAGACCACCCATCGTGTGCAGGTAGATCGACCGGTGCGAGTAGTACACGCCCTTGGGGCGGCCGGTGGTGCCGGTGGTGTATCCGGCGTAGGCGGCGGTCTTCTCATCGACGACGGGCCAGTCGTAGGTCTCGGACTTCTCCCCGATGAGGTCTTCGTAGGAGACGACGTTGGTCAGGCTCGTCTCGATCTCGGCGATGGGTTTGTCGGTCATCACGACCCAGCCCTTGACGTCGAGCTTCGGAGCCAGCGATTCGGCGACGGTCAGCAGCGATTCGTCGACGAAGATCCAGTCCGACTTCGAGTGGCTGACGACGTAGGCGAGGTCCTCGGGAGCCAGGCGCAGGTTGAGCTGGAGCATGGTCGCGGCCACACCGGGCACGGCGAAGTAGAGCTCGAGGTGGCGGCGAGAGTTCCAGTCGAGGACTCCGACCATGGAGCCGGCACCGACGCCGAGGTCGGCGAGGCCGTGGGCGAGCTGCGCCATGCGCTTGAACTCGTCGGCGTAGTTCGACCGGCCCCAGGATCCGTCCGAACGGCGGTAGACGACCTCGGCATCACCGAAGACGGTGGCTGCATGGCGGATGAGGCTGGTGGTGTTGAGCTGGTAGCTGTCGCCCATGGTGGACGGAATTCCTGTCAGCATGAGACTCCTTCGTTCGTGCTCCGGTCCCGCCTCGGCGCTGTGGCCGCGACGGGAGAAGTATTGTGATCGCCGGTTTCGTGGTGGGCGGTCGTCACCATCACATCAGGTGCGGAGGCGGCTCGGATGCAGATGTATTGATTCGTGGTCAAACAGTTATCAACCGGTCCGCGGTCCGGCCGCTATGGACCAGTGAGCGCCTCCCCAGAATCATTCACCGGTGAAACCGGGTGCCCTCTTGTCGAGGAAGGCGGCGACCCCCTCGGCGAAGTCGCTGCTCGCACGCAGCGCATCCTGTCCTTCGACCTCGCGGGCGAAGGACGCGTCGAGTTCGGCCAGGCTGGCTCGGTTGATCGCTCGCTTCGAAGCTGCCAGGGCACGGGTCGGGCCCTGCGCGAAGACCGCGGCGACTTCTCCGGCGCGTTCCAGGTGGCTTCCAGCCGGGACGACCTCACTGGCCAATCCCCAGTCGAGGGCGTCGGCTGCCTGCAGCTTCTCACCGGTCAGTGCCAGGCGCAGGGCCCGGTGGCGTCCGGCCGAGGCGGCAACCAGGGCGGTCGAGCCCCCGTCGGGCATGAGCCCGATCTTCGTGAACGGCAGCATGAGATAGGACTTCTCGCTCATCACCAGATAATCGCAGGCCAGGGCGAGGGAACATCCGATGCCCGCAGCTGGTCCGGACACCGCCGCGATCGTGGGGATGGCCAGGTCGAGGATCGCGGCGATGATCCTATTCGCCCCGGCGAGGTCGATGCCTTCGCGCTTCGCCACTCCACCCTGGAGATCCGCACCAGAGCTGAAGGACCGTTCATTTCCGGTGAGGATGATGGCACGGGAATTCGCAGCCGCCTCGGTGACGGCCGCGCCGATGGCCTGGAATGCCTCCTCGTTGAGCGCGTTGAGGCTCTCCGGACGGTTGATGGTCACGGTCGTGACATCGCCGCTGACTTCGGTGAGAACGCTGGTGGACAATGCGACTCCTTCGTACGAATCCGATGATCCTGGTAGCTTTCGGGGCTAATGCCTCCATCCGCCGTCGAGGAGAACGGAAGCATCTACCGTCACTTTAACGTACGTTAAGTTGATCTGCGTCACACGTCCAAGTGGAGTCGGCGTTGCCCGTGTCCTGCGGGTGGATCCACCGTGAAATCTACTGAGTTATCGAGGCGGATCCACCCACAGGAGACACGTTCCGAAGTGAGGCCTGGGCCGGAGAGAGCCTCCCCGTCTCAGGCCAATGTCGCGCCGAGCTGGGCGGCGGTGAGTTCCCGGTCGGCGAAGACCAGTCGGACGAGGATCGCTTCGGCCTCTTCCTTATCGGTCAGACGTCCGCTGGGCAGGTGCGTCCAGACCCGCGGGTCGGAGTCGATGGAGAAGAACTGGTCGAGGTCGTCCGCGCAGGGCCGGTCGAGCACATAGTCGGGCGTCTGCCTCATCAGGCAAGGGCCGCCTCGAGGTCGGCCCAGAGGTCGTCGAGGTTCTCGATGCCGACGCTCAACCGGATGAGCCCTTCGGGCACGGTCGCCGGTTCCGAGGGGTGACGGCGGCGCCGTTCGATGAGGGATTCCACCCCGCCCAGGGAGGTTGCCGGCGTCCACAGTCGGACCGCCTCGGCGATGGCGGTGGCCTTGTCCGCGGTCGCGACGGTGAAGGAGATGATCGCGCCGAATCCGTTCATCTGCGCGGACGCGCGGGCGTGGCCGGGGTCGTTCGGCAGGCCCGGGTAGCGGGTTTCGACGACGGCCGGATGGGCGGCGAGGCGCTCGGCGATGACCTGGGCGTTGGCCTGCGCGCGGTCGAGGCGCACCGCCAGGGTGCGCAGTCCGCGCAGGGCCAGCCAGACCTCGAAGGGACCGGCGATTCCGCCCCGCATGGATCGTTCCGTGTGCAGTTCTTCGCGCAGGGAATCGCTGCTGGTCACGACCGCACCGAGGACGACGTCGGAGTGCCCGGCGAGGTATTTCGTCACTGAGTGCACGACGATATCGGCGCCCAGGTCGAGCGGGGTCTGCAGCAGCGGGGTGGCGAAGGTGTTGTCGACGGAGACGAGGAATCCGCGGTCCTTGGCCGCCGCGGTCAGCGCGGGAACGTCGGCGACCTCGAGCATCGGGTTCGTCGGCGTTTCGATCCACAGCATCCCCGGGGATGCGGCTTCGCCCGCCGTCGCCGAGGCGGTCCATCCGTCAGCGTCCCCCGCCGAGGCGACCGTCTCCTCCTCTGGGACCTGGCCCGCCGTCGCGTGCCCCGCCTCGTCGAGGGCGGCGATGACCGCCTCGGTGTCGGCGATATCGACGGTGACGAGGTCGAAGTTCTGCCGCCCAGCGATCTGCTCGGCTGAGGCGAGCGCTCCCTGGTAGCTGTGAGTGGGGATGATCAGGGTGCCTCCGGCGGGCACGAGGCTGATCACGGCCGAGATCGCCGCCAGGCCGGAGCCGAAGACCAGTCCGGGCAGGCTCGCATGTTCGAGCTGACCGAGCGCCTCTTCGAAGGGCGTCCATGCGGGAGTGTCGAAACGGGCATAGGCATAAGGCGAGTTCAAGATGTCGCCCGCGCTCACGAAGGTCGAGGACAGATCGATCGGCGGGTTCACCGACGCGCCGTCGACGCGCTGAGGCCGTCCGATCTCGACGACGACGGTGTCCGGGGCGAACCCGGGGTTGCGGGTGGGTGAGGAGGCTGGCTCGGGCTGCGTCATGTCCCCAATATATGCCTCACCGCATCACACGGAATCGACAGCGATATTTCGGACACGTATTCCGTAACTCTGGAGGGTTCGCCCGGTGTCCGCTGCTTCGGACGGCGCGGAGACTTCGACCTGCTCGGGTCCCGTCACTCGGATCCCGTCACTCGAGCCCCGTCACTCGAGCCCCGTCACTCGAGGCTGTCGACCATGTGCTCGAGCAGCAGACGTGCCCCGTGTGACTGTCGCCGGGTCCGCACCCATACAGCGTGGAGTTCACGGGTGAGGTCGACGCCGTCGGCCACCGGCAGCGGCACCAGACGTCCCGCCCGGAAGTCATCGCGCAGAGCGAGTTCGGACAGAACGGCCGGGGCCACGGATGTGGCGGCGGCGATGCGCAGGGCGGAGTTCGATCCGTACTCCCCCGCCACGCGCACTCCCCCCACTCCGACCAGTGCCGCGTCGATGACTTCTCTGGTGCCCGAACCGATCTCACGCACCAGCAGCGGCACCTGCGCCAGCTCCTCGGCGGTGATCGGCTGCGTCCAGGCGTGGGCGAAGTCCGGGGCACAGGCGATCATGAGCCGGTCACGGCCGACCACCTCGGCGTTGAGGTCCTGCGGCAGGGACACGGATTCGATGAGCCCGAGGTCGCTGGTCTGCCGACGCACCCGGTCGATGACTGTCGCGGAGTTCTCCACCGACAGACCGATGTCGATTGTCGGGTGTGCGGCTCGGAAGGTCGTGAGGTGGTGGGGCATGAGGTACTCGGCGACCGTCAGCGAAGCGCTGACCTTGACGGTTCCGGCGCGGGCGTCCTGGATCGCGCGGGCCCCGGCGTAGAGCGTGTCGTAGGCTTCGATGACCTTCGACGCCCATTCGGCGATGGCGCGGCCCTCGACGGTGAGTTCGGTGCCCCGCGGAGAGCGCCGCAGAAGAGGCACCTTGAGATCGCGTTCGAGGTTGCGCAGGCTGCGGGAAGCATTCGGCTGGGCGAGATCGAGTTCAGCCGCGGCCTGGCCGATCGACCTGGCGTTGCCGCTGAGGGCCACCAGCAGCCCCAGAGCCTGGAGCTCGGGCCAGTTCTTGATATTCCCGAGATCGTGCATATGCTCATCATGACATATCAGATCCATATGGGTTGCGAAGAAATCACCGTCTACTGCGACCGTGCAGGCGTTGACAGACTGAAGTCATGAACCGCTTCGTCTCCCTCTTACCCGGACTCGCCGTCGCCGCTGTGGCCACGGCCGTCGCGTGGCCGATCTCCATGCTCGCCCCCGTGCTCTCACCGCTCCTCGTGGCGATCGTGCTCGGCATCCTCCTGGGCAATCTCGTGCCCAACCTGCCCGAGGCGTTCATGCCCGGACTCAATTTCGCCGCGAAGCCGCTGCTGCGCCTGGGCATCGTCGCCCTCGGCGCGCAGGTGGTGCTCGGTGACATCCTCGCCCTCGGCTGGCTCGTCCTCGTCCTCGCCGCCGTCATCGTCGCCGCCGGAATCCTCTCGGCCCTGGCCCTGGCGGGACCGCTCAAGGTTGACCGCCCCCTGGCCGTGCTCATCGGCAGCGGATTCGGCATCTGCGGTGCCGCCGCCGTCGCCGGAGTCGAGTCGACCCTGAAGTCGAAGAAGGAGGATGTGGCCGCCGCGATCGGCCTCGTTGTCCTCTTCGGCACCCTGATGATCGCGATCGTGCCCGGACTCTCGACCGCCCTGGGTCTGTCCCCGGAGACCGCCGGAATGTGGGGCGGTGCCGCCACCCATGAGGTCGCCCAGGTCGTGGCGATCGGCGGGATCATCGGCCCCGCGGCCC
Organism: Brevibacterium permense; assembly: GCF_013280495.1. Lineage (GTDB taxonomy): Bacteria > Actinomycetota > Actinomycetes > Actinomycetales > Brevibacteriaceae > Brevibacterium > Brevibacterium permense. Next base: position 237,969 of record NZ_JABSSX010000001.1, on the reverse strand, counting down.
TCGAGATCGCCGTCCTCGTCAAACTCGCCCGCGTCATCATGCTCGCCCCCACCGTCGCCGTGTTCAGCTACGCAGTGCGCCGCAGCGAGGCCAAGGCACTGACGAACACCGGCACCGAGGCGGCCGCCGGTTCCACCGAGACCTCCGCAGCCGCAGGCCAGGGTGGAGAGAGCAAGGGGTCGGGCGCATCGGCCGCGGGGGCAGTGTCGACCGCAACGAAGCAGACTCCGGCGCAGGGCAAGCGTCCGCCGATCGTTCCGCTCTTCGTCGTCGGCTTCCTCGTCATGGCGGCTCTGCGCACCTTCGGGCTGCTCCCGGAATTTGCGGTCACCGGACTCAGCTGGATCCAGACAGTGTGCCTGGCGATGGCGATGTTCGCCCTCGGCCGCGGAGTGCAGTGGCGGTCGCTGAAGAACCTCGGCGCCCGACCGATCGCCCTGGCCGCACTCGTCACGATCATCGTCGCCCTCATCGCCCTCGGCGGAGCCCTCCTCCTCACCTAACCCCTCCCCAATTGCTACCTGACGGCGGCGCAGCAACCTTGCGCGAGGTTGCTGCGCCGCCGTCAGGTAGCAATTGGGGAGGATTTTCCGTCTATCGGGACTTTCCGACGATTCGGACACGCCTCATCGGTACCCGCCGGTAACACTGGTAGTCTCTCAGCGAATCAGCCAGCGATGCTCAGTGTCGCTTCAGCCTTCGCAAGGACATCATGCTCACTCAGATCATTGCTCTGCTCATATTCGTCGCTCTCTTCGCCATCGGCGCGGTCCGCGGTGTGCAGATCGGCGTGCTCATGCTCGTCGGCGCGGCCGGAACCGGGCTCCTCTTCACCGATATGGCCGTCGACGACATCGTCGCCGAGTTCCCCCTGGACATCATGATCCTGTTGGCCGGGGTCACCTATTTCTTCGCGATCGCGCAGGAGAACGGGACCGTCGACAAGATCATCGACTGGGCCCTCGAACGGGTCGGATCCTCGGCGGTGCTGCTACCCGCGGTGTTCTTCGTCATCACCGGCTGCATTGCGGCCATGGGAGCACCGTTGGCGGGTCTCGTCATGATGCCCGTGGGCATGCAGGTCGCCCGCAAGTACGGCGTCGACTACGCGCTCATGGGACTGGCGATCTGCTTCGCCATCGGCGCCGGCGGCTTCGCCCCGACCAGTCTCTACGGAATCGTCACGTACTCGACCGCCCACGATGCCGGCATCGACCTCTCTCCGTTCCTGCTCTTCGGCATCGCCGTGGCCGTCTACCTCGTCATGCTTGTGGTCGCCTACTTCATGTACGGGCGGTCGCTGTTCTCGAAGACGACTGTGGCGGCCGCCGAGCATGCTTCGACCGGAAGTGCCCAGTCGAAGGTCTCCCGCGGCTCCGCCTCGGCGTCAAACGTCGCCTTCGGTGAGGACGATGAGGACGAAGCGCTCTTCGATTCCTCCACCACCGCCGAGGCGGGAGAATCCAAGCCGTTCACCTTCGTACAGATCCTCACCGTGATCTTCATGGTCGGCCTCATCGGCACCGTGGTCGTGCTCGCGGCTCTCGGCCAGGAACCGGACATCGGTCTGCTGTGCTTCATGTTCGGAGCGATCCTCGCACTCGTCGATCCGAAGACGGGCAAGGCCGCGATCCCGAAGATCGACTGGCCGACCGTACTGCTCGTCGGCGGCATCATCACTTTCGTCGGCGTGCTGCAGAACATGGGAGCCGTCGACCTGCTCGGCGAGGGCGCCGAGTCGATCGGTTCGCCGCTCATCGCCGCTTTCGTCCTCTGCATCGTCGGCGGCCTGGTGTCGGCGTTCGCATCGACGACGGGCATCCTCGCTGCGCTGGTGCCGCTGGCCCTGCCGCTCATCGCCGCGGGCGGGGTGCCCGGCTGGGCACTCATCGCGGCCCTGGGCGTGTGCTCGGCGGTCGTCGACGTCTCACCGTTCTCGACGCTGGGCGCCACGGTCGTCGCGACCGCCCCTGTCGAGGACAAGCCGCGCCTGACGCGCATCCTCGTGAAGTTCGGCATGTCGATGGTCGTCATCGGGCCTGTCGCGCTCGTCGGCGGCCTGGTCGTGCCCGCCATGTTGTTCTGAGGCTGGACTCTCGAGCCTGGACCCCGGGCCGAGCCCCAGGGCCCGAACACCAGGGCCTCCAAGAATAGGTCAGCATCGGACACTTTTCTCCAACAGAAGTGTCCGATGCCGACCCATTTTCCGGCTGCACCCCGTTCTTCGGCTGCACCCGCTCTTCGCCTGCAGCCGCGCTTCGGCCGCCCCTCAGCTCAAGGGTTTGGCCAGGAGCACGAATTCGAGGTCGTCGACCTTCGGCAGTCCGAAGCGTTCGTCGCCGTAGGGGAAGGGCTCGATTTCGCCGGTGCGCACGTAGCCGCGGCGCTCGTAGTAGGCGATGAGTTCATCACGCTTGTTGATCACGCTCATCCGCATCGACGCTGCACCCCAGTGTTCGACCACCCACGCCTCGGCGAGGCCGATGAGCAAGGACCCCACCCCCTTGCCCTGTCCCAGCGGAGAGACGGCGAGCACCCCGAGGTAGGCGGCCCCGTCTTCGGGTTCGCGCACATAGACGCTGGCCACGGCGCGACCCTGCCGATCGCGGGCGAGCAGGATCTGGGAGTCCGCCTCGGCGAGCATGTCCTCGGCCATGAAACCGTCGAGCCGCTGTCCCCCGAGCAGGTCCGCCTCGGTGGTCCAGCCCTGTTTCGATCCTTCACCGCGGTAGGCCGAGGACACGAGTTCGACGTAGTCGGGGATGTCGGCGGACGTCAGTTCGGTGACCTCGAATCCGGCTGCACCCAGCTTCCGGCGGTGCGCGTCGACCAGGGTCGCCGAGGGGTGTGCGGTCATAGGTGGGACTCCTTCAAGATCTTCTGTGGGGCTGCGTCTGACCAGGCTAGTCGCTTCCTCAGGAACAGAACTATAGTGTCAGTTGTCAGGACGGCGACATCGCCGACGACCATCGCGCAGTGCCGCCGGCACGGACATTCGGGAGGAATCACCATGGACATCGACATCTCGGGAGAGACCTTCACCATCGCCGAGGATGCTGCGGCCAAACGCTTCACCGTCTGCCACGCGGGCAAGGTCATCGGTCTCGCCGATTACATCGACCGTGAGGCGAGTGCCGATGACACCGCCGACGGTCCGGTGCGCATCTTCACCCACACCGAGGTGTCGCCCGAGTGGGGCGGTCGCGGCTTGGCGGCCAAGCTGGTGCGCTATGCGCTGGAGACCAGCGCCGAGGCGGGGCTGAAGTTCCGGACCACGTGCTCCTATGTGCAGAGTTTCCTGGCCAAGAACGACGAGTTCGACAAGTTCGTCGCCTGAGCGGCCGGCCCATGAGCGGTGTGCGCTCCCGGCGATGAGGTCGCGCGGCCGCGATGACCGAGTGGCCGCCGCACCCCACACCGTTCCTGCCACAACCACCTCGATGCGGCATACCGCCTCGGCGCACCGAGGTGATCAGGCACCGGCGGTGCGTCGTCCCTTCTTCGCGAGGTAGGCGGCGACGGAGATCGAAATCAGGCAACCCACTGCGAGGTAAGCACCGACGAGGTACCAGCTGCCGCCGCCGACTCCGACGAGGTACGTGGCGATGAACGGAGTGAAGCCGCCGGCCAGCGCGCTGGCCAGCTGGTAGCCGACGCCCGCTCCGCTGTAACGGAACTCGGGGCTGAACATCTCGGCGAACAGCGGCTGCTGGACGCTGACGACCGCGTCGTGGGCGATGTTGACCAGCAGCACGGCGAAGATCACGATGGCGATCGTGCTTCCCGATTCCAGAGCGAGGAAGAACGGGATCGCGCTGAGCAGTCCGACGACTCCGCCGGTGAGGTAGACGCGCAGACGTCCGTACCGATCAGAGAGGTAAGCAAAGGCAGGAATCGTGACAATACCCAGGCCGCCGACGAGCAGCGTGATGTTGAGCATGAGCTGCCTGTCGAGACCGAGTTCGTCCGTCGCATACGACAGCGCGAAGGTGGTGACGATGTACATAGTCAGAAGCTCGATGAACCGCAGTCCGACGATCTGGGCGATCTGTGCGGGGAATCGTTTGAAGGCCTCGAGGATCGGCAGCTTGGCAACTTTGTCCTCGTCCGCGTTCTTCACTCGTTCCACATATTCTTCGGATTCCGCGACACCGGCACGGATCCACAGCCCGACCAGAACGAGGCCGGCACTGGCAAGGAACGGGATCCGCCATCCCCAAACCAGGAAGCCTTCGGAGCTCAGTCCGCCGCTGAGGATGGCGACGAGTCCGGTGGCCAGCAGCAGGCCGACCGAGTAGCCGACCTGAACCCCACTGGAGTAGAAGGCGCGCAGCTTCGGCGGTGCGCTTTCGACGGCCATGAGCGCGGCGCCTCCCCATTCTCCGCCGACCGCCACGCCCTGAATGCAGCGCAGCAGGACGAGCAGTGCCGGTGCCAGCCAGCCGATCGCCTGGTAGGTCGGCAGACAGCCGATGAGCGCGGTGGCCACGCCCATGATCGTCATCGTCCAGATGAGCATGGACTTGCGCCCGAGACGGTCGCCGAAGTGGCCGAAGATGATTCCGCCGAGCGGGCGGAAGATGAATCCGACGCCGAAGGTTGCGAACGCCGCGAGCGTGCCCGCTCGGTCACTGTAGCCGGGGAAGAAGAGCTCGCCGAAGACCAGAGCTGCGACGATCCCGTAGAGCAGGAAGTCATACCATTCGACGACGGCGCCGATAAACGACCCGGCCGCCGCACGGCGTGCACGCCGTCCAACGTAAGGTTCAGCTCTCACCTGGTCTTCGATATCGGCCATCGGTTTCTCCCCTGAACTCGTCTTCGGCTCTCTGCCGGCCGCCCTCGCGTGATCGACGCTGAGCAATCTAGCACGGCCGATGACTGCTGAGTCGACCGTGTCCACCAGGGAAACCGCACGCCGCCAGTCAGTCTCCGTCCACGGTTGCCGATGCGCTCAAGCCAGGCACCGTCCGGAAGGGCCACTACAATCGGCCACTGTGAACGCCTGCTCGCTTCGTCGCTCGCGACCGCTGTCGATTCTCGGTCGGCTCCCATGATCCTGCCCGGGGTTCGTGATCCCCGAATGATCACGATTCGCCGAGGCGGCTCCCTCACCGATGCCGACCACCGCCTTCTCGCGCCGTGGGCCGCCGACTGCGCCGAACACGTCCTGCCGTTCTTCGAATCCGTCTGCCCCGAGGACGATCGACCTCGCGACGCCCTTGCCGCCGCCCGGGCGTGGGCAGCCGGTGAGATGCCGATGATGGAGGCTCGCGCCCTCGGCGGTCATGCCATCGGTGCGGCACGACCCTTGCGTGGACCCGCCCGGTTCGCCGCTTATGCGGCGGGTCAGGCGGCCTGTATCGGACACGTCGCCGAACACAACCTCGGAGCGGCGGCCTACGCGATCAAAGCGGCCCGAGGAGCTTCAGGGAAGGACCTTGCGGCCGGTCGTGCCGAACGCGACTGGCAGCGTGACCGGCTGCCGAATGAAGTTGGTGAACTCGTGCTGGAAGATCAGGCACGCCGCGATGCGATCTGCTGGTCGGTATTCAGCGCCTGATCGCTCGCGGCACCCTCCACGACTGATAGCACGCTTGCAAACGGGTGCTATCTGTCGTGAAGCGGGTTGCCAGCGACTCAGCCTCGTGGACACCCTGGCCCCTGGCACGCAGAAGCCCCGCACGTTGGCGGGGCTTCTGCGTCAGCGTCGCGAAATCCGTGCGGACCTCGCTTCAGCGACTTCGGGACGTCACGCGCGCCGGCGAGCGAGAACGTCGTTGACGGCGCCGAGGTCGGCGGCCTTCGTCGTCCGGATCGCCTTGCGCCCATGGCCGAGCGGGCCTTCCTCGCGGGCGGAGTCGCTGAGTTCCGGACGGTAGCCGAGCTCTTCGGCGAACTGAGCCGCGATATCTTCACGGCTGCGGGCCTCGGTTTCGTACGAGCTGGCATCGGCCGCCGATGCCGAGGGCACGGGATGCTCGGCTTCGGGTGCGTCGACGTAGCTGGGCACCGGCAGCGGGGTCGGCGACCAGCCGTCGCGCGATTTCAGACGCTGCATGAACGGGTCATCGACCGTGCGAGCCGCCGCATCAAGTGCAGCGTGCACATCCGCATCGACTTCCTTTCGACCGGCCGCATCTGAGACGGTTTCGGTCTCAGCGAGGAGGTCGGCTCCGAGCGAGACCGGGGCCTTGGCGGATTCGGTCCGAGCCTTCTCTGCAGATGTCGCCGAGGCGGCGTCGGCATCGTTCTCGCGGTCGATCGTGGTACCCGTCGCTTCCGCCTTCGGCTCTGCCGTCGACGTCGATTCCGCGGTGGCGACGGTGCCCGACGTCGAGGCGGTCTCGGAGTCGGCAGCCGCCTCGGCGGAAGTCGCGTCACCGTCTGCGGTGGCGTTCTCCTTCACGACCGGGATCGGTCCGGTGAGGAGGACCTGGCGCGTGGTGTGGCCCTCGGCGGCTTCCTTGCGGATGCGCACGAGCGGGATCTCGCCGGTGTCGGCCTCTTCGCGGGACTTCTTCGCCTCGGCGGAGCGGTTCATCGCAGCGCGAGCCTGCGCGGCCTTCGCCGCCGCGCTCGTACCCTGGGCGGCCGCGGCGATCCGGGCAGCAGTTCCGCTCGATGTCGATGCAGGGGCTGTGCGAGGCTGCTGCTTGACCGGAACGGTCTGCGACTTCGCGGACTTCGCGCCCGTGCGAGTTGTCGTCTGCGATCCAGTTGCAGGCTGAGCATTTGTCGTCGTCCTGGCCGTGGCAGTCGATCGTGAGGAGTCAGTCGGCCGTGCCGTGGCAGTCGACGGTTCGGCCGGCTTCGTCCCGGAGGCACGCTCGACCTTGGCGACGCTCTCCGCCTCGGTGGCATGCTTCGGCTGGCCCGCTGACCGTGACCGTGCGGTCTCCTGCAGACGTCGCAGCTTCTTCTTCGTCTCGCGCTTGCGCAGATTGAGCGTGCGCACGAGGAAGAGAGTGACGACCGCGAGCCCGAGGAAGACACCGGCCAGGGCGATGTGCACGACCGAGAAGGCTGCGAGCACACTCGACACAAGGATGCCGAGAACCGAGGCGAGGAAGACCAGGGAGAAGCCCCTGACCATGGTGTTCAGCGACTTCAGTGACTCCCGCAGGGTCGTGGCTTGCTCGGTCATCGCATGTTCCTCATCGGTTCCGATGGTCGGATTGGAAATCTGTCGGTTCTGTACATCTGTGCCGGCCATCCCCTCGCCGAGGTGGCCGCCGCGTCCCGTCCGCGACCGGCCTTCACGTGGTCCGCCGCCTTGAGGTGCCGGACCAGCGCCGGCCGGAGCCGTCCGGCTAGTCGACGCCTTGTGCCCCGCGCCGGTCGAGTGCGGCGGATGGGCCTGTGGCGAACGACCCTGTGTGTCCGACTGCCCGACGGAGCGGCCGCTGTCGTTGAAGACGGCATGGACCGCGGGGTGGAGCAGTCGCACATTGTCATTGGCAGCGCCTGCACGAACACCTGTGTCAGTGCCGACGCCTACGCTGGAACCGACAACACCGCGACCGACGGCCGCATGATCGGCGGACAGGGAGGAGTAAGTTTCACCGACCGCAACGGGGAGGACGTTGAGCTGGGCGTCCTCGGCAGCCTCGGTGATGGTGTGTGCTTCGGCGTCACCGTCGATGACGGCGAACTCGGGAGTGGAGGCCGAGAGACTCAGCTTCGGGGCCTCGACTTCCTGTGAGACGTCCGGGGTCGTAACCGACGGCACCTTCCGGGGTTTGTCGTGGAATACCTGGATGCGCTCCGAATGGTCGTGTCCGGGGATGGCTGTCTCGGCGGAGACGACGGCCGCATTGTCCGGAACCGTGTCGATTTCGACGCGCGAGAGATCCGTCGCGGACTTCCGAATCATTGCGGGCACAGCAACGGCGAATACCACGACGATGGCGATGACGACGATGATGCTGGTGTCCACAGTGCCACCCTAAGTTGCAGGCATCAGGGAAGTCGTGAAGACGCGAGGTGTGTCGGTCAAACTGGGGCGAAGTTCACCGAATTCCCAGGTGGCGGCTGAACGTTCCCGATGCGCGCCTACCACCCGCCGGTGCCGTGCCTGTATGCGGCCAGCAGACCCTGCGGGACCTCCTCGGCGAGGAGGGCGAAGGTGCGGTGGTCGCACCACTGCCCATCGATGTGCATGTACTTCTCGCGCAGCCCCTCATCGCGCAGACCTAGCTTCTCGACCACGCGAAGGCTCGCGGTGTTCTCCGGGCGGATGTTGATCTCGATGCGGTGGAGTCCGAGGGCGAAGAAGCAGTGGTCGGCGGCCATCGCCACGGCGACCGGGGTGATTCCGCGCCCGGCCACGCGCGAGTCGATCCAGTAACCGATCTGCCCGGACAGGATCGAACTCCAGCTCAGTCCCGATACGGTGATCTGTCCGCGGAAGTTCCCGTCGACCTCGATGGCGAACGGCACGGTCTGCCCGCGTTTGGCCTGTTTGTCCTGCATCCGCACCATCGTGCGGAACCCCGGCAGCTCCTGGCCCGACTCAGGCAGGGTCGCGTCCCACGGGCGCAGCCAGTCGCGGTTGAATCGGCGGACCTCTCGCCAGGCCTCTTCGTCGCGGCGGCGCAGCGGTCGCAGCACGATATCGGACTGTCGATCAGTCAGGATGACAGGCCACACGCGGCTGCCCTCGCTCTCGGGATCAAGGTCGGTCTGCCCGGATGGGCTGGACCAGGACGGTCGGCTCGGAGCCGTGTCGGCGTTCAGTCCAGCGTCGGCACGAACTCGCGCAGCCACGCTTTGAGATCGCCGCCGAGGTCCTCCCGGTCGCACGCGATCTGCACAACGGCCTTGAGGTAGTCGAGCTTGTCTCCCGTGTCGTAGCGGGCGCCCTTGAACACGACTCCGTAGACGCCGTGGCCCTCGTCGTCTCCGGCGAGCTCCTGCAGTGCATCGGTGAGCTGGATCTCGTTGCCGCGTCCCGGCTTCGTCGTCTCGAGGACATCGAAGATCTCCGGCGCCAGCACGTAGCGGCCGATGATGGCGAGATTCGACGGAGCATCCTCGGTGGCGGGCTTCTCGACGAGGTCGGTGACCTTGACGACCTCGTCGTCAGCAGTGGACTCGACGGCGGCACAGCCGTAGAGGTGAATCGCCTCGGGCGGAACCTCCATGAGGGCGACGACACTGCCGCCGGTCTTCTCCGCGACCTCGATCATCTTCGGCAGGATCGGGCTGCGCTCATCGATGAGGTCATCACCGAGCAGGACCGCGAACGGCTCATTGCCCACATGCTGACGTCCCTTGAGCACGGCATGGCCGAGTCCCTTGGGGTCGCCCTGGCGCACATAGTGGATATCAGCGAGTTCCGAGGGATGGCGCACCGCGGCGAGCTTCTTGTCATCGCCCTTCTGAGCAAGTGCTGCCTCGAGCCCGTCGACCCGGTCGAAATGATCCTCCAGCGGCCGCTTATTCCGACCGGTGATCATGAGAACGTCCTGCAGACCGGCATCGACGGCTTCCTCGATGACGTACTGGATCGCCGGCTTGTCGACGACCGGGAGCATCTCTTTGGGGGTGGCTTTCGTGGCGGGGAGGAACCGAGTTCCGAGACCGGCGACGGGGATCACGGCCTTGCGAACGGTGCGCTGCGCTTCATCACTCATGAAGTCATCTTAACGAATCCGTCCGCCCCGGTTAGTCTGAAATACGTGGACTCACAGACTTCGAAGGCGCGGCTGCGGTCCCGCATCCGCGCCGCTCGCGCAGACCGCTCCCTCACCGAGGCAGCGCCGGGGACCGCAGCGGCTGCGGGGACTGTGGCGGCCGCGGGGACTGTGGCGGCCGCGGGGACTGTGGCGGCCGCAGTGTGGGACCTCATCCGAGAAACACCGGTTCGTTCCCTTCTTGCTTATGCGGCGCTGCCCGGAGAACCGGACCTCGACCCGGCGCTCGATCAGTTTCTCGCATCCGGCGGCACCGTCTACCTGCCCGTCGTCACCAAGGTGGGCGAACCTTTGATGTTCGGAAAGGTTACTGGTTCGATGGCCAGCCTGAGACCGCGGGGCCGATGGGGAATCCGCGAACCGGTCCGGGATGGTGAGCTGCTCACCGCCGTCCAGTTGCTCTCCCCCACGATCGGCCTCGACCTCGTCTTCGTCCCGGCCCTGGGCTTCGGAGCCGATGGTGCTCGGCTGGGCAACGGGGGCGGCTTCTACGACAGGAGCTTCGGCCCACACGGGGAGGAGCCTCTCGGTTCGGGCGCTCTCGGATGGGGACTTTTTGGTTCCCAGTCCCCTGGTTCAGAGTCCTCTGGTCCCGAGTCCCGTGGTTCGGGACGCAATGGTTCGGCAGCTCCTGGTTCGGGTCCCCGCGTTGTCGGGGTGTGCTTCGCCGACGAGCTCAACCTCAAGGGCCTCGCCGCAGAAGACTGGGACCTGCGCATCCCGGAGGCCGTCACCGACGACGGAACTCACATCTTCACGGCCTGATCGTCGGGAATCAGCACCCACTCGCGCGTGTTGATATGTGGATAACCTTGTGCATATCGCGGACCGGTGCTCCGGGGAGGAACTGAGATGCACTATAATCTTGTCGTCGAAGAAAGGTCTCGAATGCCCGTCTACTCCTACGCCTGCAAGAGCTGTGGTCACGCCTTTGATATTCATCAGGACTTCAGCGATGACTCGCTCACCGACTGCCCGGAATGCCAGGGCCGCCTGAAGAAGGTCTTCGGCGCCGTGGGCATCAGCTTCAAGGGATCCGGCTTCTACGCCACCGACTCCCGCTCGAGCAAGTCGAGCACTGTCAGCTCCTCGAGTTCAGACTCCTCCTCGAAGGAGTCCTCGAGCTCGTCGTCGAAGGAAGCCTCCAGCTCGTCGACTTCGTCATCGAGCAGCTCCTCGACCGCGAGCACCCCAGCCGCAAGCTGAACTACGCCGGTCGCCGGCGCACCGTCGCTGCCGCCAGCTGGCAGCCTGGACCTTCAGGGCGATTCACCTCAACCGCCAGCCGACCGGATGCCGCGACGGACCGGCTCCCCTCACTCAGACACCGATCGCCTGTGGACGGCACAAACTGTCCACAGGCTAGTTCCGTACCCTTGCCGCTGGCCGCGGAGCGCCGCAGGCTCGGTGCATGGGCATCTTCCACCGCATCCGGTCCACGTCTACTGGCTGGTCTCGGCCGTCTCGCATTCGGCCTCAGCGCATCCTCGCCGCCGTTTGCCTCGCGTGCGCCTGCGCTCTTGCCGTCTGGTTGCTCACACCGAGCAGCGCAGGAACGGCGATCGTCGTCGCGAAGTCGGACCTGGCACCCGGAACCGAGCTCAAGGCCCAGGACCTCACTCTCACTCGGTTCCCTTCCGACCTCGTCCCCGACAAGGCATTCAGGTCCGTTGAAGAGGTGAAGGGACGCGCCACCTCGGCGGGGTTGTCGAAGGGGTCACCCCTGACCTCGTCGATCGTGCTCGATCAGCAGGCGCTGCCAAAAGGCAGTCGCGATCTTCTCATGCCCATCCGTCTTGCCGATGATGCCTCGGCGGCACTGCTCCAACCGGGGCAGAAGATCCGTCTCTTCTCGTCCCTGCCCGACGGCGGGTCGGAAGTCGTCGTCGAGAAAGTGACGATCGCCCGCCTCGTCGACAAACCCCAAGAAATTGCCGCGGAGTCAGGACAACTTGTTTCCGTGATCCTCTCCGCCGATGATGCCGGGCGTGTCGCCGAGTTCGCCGGACTCCCCATCAGCTTTGCGATCCTCCCTCACTGAACCAGGTCATCGCCGGGCCGTTCGCCTGCTGATCTGCGGTAGTCGGAGACGTCTGCGTTCACCTGACCGGCATTCATCACTGCAAACCGATTACCCGGACTATCACAACGATTACCCGGAGCGTCAATACGATGATCAGACTCGCAGAACATTTCTGCTGACAATGAGTTACCCATGTGTAATATTGGAACGTAATTGAGCTATTCGATAACAGCATTTCAGTGAACACACACCGAAAGGGTTTCTCTAATGCTTAAGGGATTCAGAGACTTCATTCTCCAGGGGAATGTCGTCGAACTCGCAACAGCGGTCATCATCGGCAGCGCTTTCACCGCCATCGTCACCGCCTTCTCCGACAAGATCATCAACCCGCTCATCGCCGCTGTCGGCGGTGCTGAGGGACCGGCCCTGAAGATCCCGCTCAAGGAAGGCGTGCCCGAGGCAACTCTTGACATCGGTGCGGTCATCACTGCGGCCATCAACTTCCTCATCGTGGCCGCCATCGTCTACTTCATCATCATCGTGCCGATGAACAAGCTCAACGAGCTGCGCAAGCGCGGAGCTCCCGAAGAAGAAGTTCCTCCGACCACCGAGGATCTGCTCGGCGACATCCGCGAGATCCTGCGCAACCAGGTTGCCTCGCCTGCCGGGCCCGCCGAGGGTCCCGCCACCGACGGTCCGATCGATCCGAACCAGCCTCCGCGGCACTGATCACCAGCCGATCGCGAAGAGGCCCGCTCTCATCCGAGAGCGGGCCTCTTCGCATCTGAAACCTATCCAGCCCGCTTGAAACCTATCGGGCTATCTGAGACCGATCGGGCGCTATTGACCGACCGGAGAGGGCGGGGAGATGCCCGGACGGATCGAAGCCACCAGACGGATCAGGAGCTATGACCAGTGCGGGGGCTTCTGCGAACGGTAGTATTCGTCGCTGAAGCCGCCGCCACCGGAGTCGGCTTCATTGCGCAGAGTCGCTCGATATCGGCGCTTCGCCGCTTCGATCCGGGCCGTCCGAGACTCATCAGATTCGGTATCGCCGTCCCCGTACGATGGCTTTGTCGGCTCAGCGCCGGACTCGCCGCCGCTATGCGGCGGCTCGTCCAGTTCAGTGTTCGATCCGTTGACGCTGGGTTCGACCGATTCTCGGTCCCTGCCGTCCGATTCGCGGTCATGGTCAGGATCCTCGGCATCGGTGGGCCGGTCAGGCATCGTCGTTCTTCGACCCCGACTTCGCCGAGACTGTCCCGTCCGTCCCGGGTTCAGCCGGCTCCGCCTCCCCCGACTCCTCCTCGGCCGAATCCGACCCGCCCGATTCAACGGCGGTCGAATCCTCATCGGCGGAACTCGAGTCTGCGGACTCGGCACCAGTTGCACTGGCGGCCTCAGCGTCGCGCATTCCAGCTGCCACTGCGGACGAACGTGCCCTGTCATCACCGGCGCTGTCAGACGTCGCATCAGCCGAATCAGCGCTGTCGGACTCGTCGGCCGCCTCGGGGACCTGATCGTTGCTTGCGGTCTGCACGAGGCCCGCAGACCGGAGCTCGTCGGCACGGATCTTGCCCGTGTCGAATGTCGGCAGGATCTCGTCTTCGACGGGTCCAGTCGAGTTCGACCGTGGGATGAACACCTCGACGCCGGTGACCTTCTTCGCCTGCGCATGGCGTTCGCGGTAACGGTCAACGGCGGCCTGCAGCTGGGAATCGCCGCGGCTCGAGTTGCCCTTCTGCGCCAGGGCGGTGCGCAGCAGATCCTTGATCTCACCGTCGCCGCGCACGACCGCATCCGACTGGATCCAGTCGATCATCTGGTCGAGGCCTTCGGCGGAGTATTTGTGCATCGGCAGACCGGGCACGAGCTTCGGGCGGCTGCCGGTGCGGCCGACGACCACCGAGGCGGCACGCGCCGCATTGAGCACGGCCTGCGGGCTCATCGTCTCCACGGTGGCGCGCCAGGCCTCGAAGATCTTCTCGGTCTCGGACTGCGGATCGACGAACGCATCGGTCGACCACACGCGCATGAACTTCCAGCCTCGGCGGCTCAGCTGTTCGGGCAGCACCCGATCCCGCTGGCGCAGGCTGCGCATCGACGCGTATTCGGGTCCGTCGCCAGCGACGGCGATGATCATTCCGTGCTCGTCCTCGGTGGAGTTCGCCACGGCCAAGTCGATGCCGTTGTAGTGTTCGTGAGCAACGACGCCGAGCTGCAGCAGCCGGTCAGCGATGTCGTTGAACAGCGGATCGTAGATCTCACCGTGCGGTCCGGGCTGGTGGACGCCGCCGGTCGCGACTTCCTCGAGCAGCTGCGGGAGCATGACCGCTCCCCCGTTCAGCTTGCTGCGATCGAAGTCCTCGGCCTCGATGCTCGAGACCAGGGTCAGCCGCTTCCTGGCCCGCGTCATCGTGGCCGCGAGGATGCGACGACCGTCCGGGCCGGACAGCGGACCGAAGTCGTGGATGACGCGGCCGTGGACGGTGCGGCCGTAGCCGAGGGTGAAGATCACGGCATCGCGCGACATGCCCTGGACGCGTTCGGCGTCGGTGACGACGAACGGCTCCTTCGATGAGTCGTTGAAGAACGCCGCCACATACGGCAGATCCTTCATCGCCCGCGAGATCGCCGTAGCTACTCGCTGCGCGTGGTGCGGGGTGAGCGCGACGACGGCCAGCGATTCCCGCGACCGGTTCCGCGCGTGCTTGAGCACCAGATCGACGACCCGTTTGACCTCGGCGTCGGGGCTCTCGACCCGACCGGTCCCGATGTCCGTGGGGCCCCTGCCGTCGGCGACATAGGAGAATTCAAGGCCGCTGCCCTCACCGGTGTGCGCGGTCGGCAGCGTCGAAATCGTCGAATCGTAGAAGTGCCGGTTGGCCAAGTCGATGAGCCCGACCGGGGACAGGCGGTAGGAGTTCGACAGTCGCATCCGCGGCAGGAACTCGCCGAGGCGGTCCTGCACCGAGCGGGGATGTTTCCCGTCGTCCATGCCGAATCGATCGACCGCGATCGAGAACGGGCGCGGTCCGAGCAGGCGGGAGTCGCCGAGGGAGATGACCTGACGGGCTCGGGTGATTCCGGGGACGACATCGGCGACCGAGAGTCGTCCGGCATCGGCGATGACGACCGCATCGAAGAGAGGCAGAGCGGAGAAGAGTTCGGGCACCGCGTACGGGCTGCCCATCCACACCGGGGCCAGAGTCGTCAGCAGTTCGGGTGCCTGAGTGGAGATCCGCTTCGTCGAGGTGTGCTTCGACAGCAGCTCCTGCTTGATGACTCCGGCGGCGATCGGATCGGATTCGATTCCGCGCTTCCATGCCTGCGCGTGGTTGAAGCGCAGTCGGGAGGCGCCTGCGGCGACGAAGGCACGGTCGTTCTCGCGGAAGCCTTCGGCGACCTGGTGGAGAGCGGCACCCTCGTGGCGGCCGATCGCAGGATCTTCACCGGCCATGGTCTGCAGCACGGAGGCCCAATAGGCGAGATCGAATTCGGGGCCGACGAGTGACTCGTCGACCTTGCGTCGGCGCAGATCGGCCATGAGATCGCCGAGGCCCTCGCCGTCGAGTTCACGCTGCAGGCGGGAGCGTTCGGGCAGATCGGCGAGGTTCTCCGAATCGCTGCCCATCGCTTCGGCACGTGCCTGAAGCTCCTCAATGAGCATAGATCCGAGGTCCCCGCCGTCCGGGGTGGTCTCGAGGATCGGGGCCAGCTTGGCCATATCGGCTTCGAGGCTCTGGAGGATCTCGTCGGCTTCGAGCACGCCGCGCGGGATCTGCGGGCGACCGTCATGTCCGGCGAGGTCCGAGAGGATGACCCGCTGGGCGCGGACGTCGATGAGGGCCTCGTGGAGGTCACCCACCTCGGCCCCGGGGCGGAGGAACTCCGCAGCCGACTTCTTCAGTCGACGGCGCTGCATCATGCCCATCTCGACGCCGACATCGGCCCGGTATTCGGGTGTGCCGGTGGCGGCGATGAGGTCATCGAGGCGGTGGTCGTAGATGTCTGGGGCGAAATTGTCGAGCGTCTTGCGCACGCGCAGGAGCACGCGGATGGCGCGGGACCAGTCGTCGACGTTGCGGCGCGGGTTGAGTTTCGCCTTCTGCAGCACCGGTTCCGTGGCTGCGACGAGATCGGGGATCATCCGTCCGATGCGTTCGGCCACGGTGCGCGCGGCTTCGGCCTCTGCGACGGATTTGAGGTCGGCTCCGAACCAGACGGTGTCTTCGACATCGAGGGTGAAGGCGCCCAGTCCGGCAAGTTCACCGAGTTTGCCGCGCAGGATGTTCCGACGGTCGTCACTGGCGCCGAGAATATCCTCGTCGAAGCGCACCGGGGTCTGCGGAGAGTCATCGCCGGAGGTGAGTTCGGCGAGGTGCTGCATGGTTTCGTAGACGGAGACGTCCCACGGTTTGCGCCTGCGGTGCAGGGAGGAGACATGGTCGGCCAGGGTCGCCCGCTGTTCGTTGAGTTCGGTCAGCAGGTGGGACAGGTCCGGGCGTTCGGACTTCTCCGCCGAGGCGATGAGACCGATGAGCTGTTTGCGGATGTCATCCGTTCCAGCGCGGGTGTCGACCGCGAAGTCGGAGAGCCCGACCTCGCCGAGGCGAGCAGAGAAATCGTCGAGCGCATCGGAGGTCTGCGCGAGGAAGAGGACGCTCTTGCCGGTGTGTGCCAGTGTGGTGGCCACGGCGACGGCAACCTGTGTGGCACCGGTCCCGGGCGGGGTGTCGACGACGACGGAGTGACCGGACACGGCAGCGTCGACGACGGCCTGCTGGTCGCCGTCGACGTCGATGACGAGGAATTCCTCCTGCGGCTTCCGGTCGGGAAGCGGGGTGATCGGCTCCTGAAGCGCAGCGGGTACGACGTCCTCACCGTCGGCTTCAGCCGCGGGTGCTGTCTTCTCAGACTTGGTCGCCGATACGGCTTCGGCATCGGTCGACGTCTTCTCGTCGTCGGTGGTCGTGTCGACGGCGGACTCGGCGGCCGTGACCGGCTCTGCGGCGTCGAGTGGTTCGTCGCTGATCGGCACGGTCGGCTGACCGTAGTCCTCATCGGCATCGGCATCCGCTGCATCAGCGGCACCGGCAAATGCCTCGACCGAAGCATTCTCGGCCGCAGGCTTCTCGGACGCAGCCTTCTCACCGGTCTTCTCGCCGCTGGTCGCCGACTCATCAGCGGACTCAGCAGCATCCTCGGCGAGGTCGCCTTCTGCCGTTTCCGCAGTCTTCGACTCAGCTCCGGACTTCGCTGCGTCCGCGGAGGTCGCTTCCGGCGCTGACTTCTCGTCGCCTGCGGGTTCGGTGTCCTCGTCTGCGGATTCGGCGGCGGCAGCGACACCGGCGACTCTCTTAGCTTCGGCTCGCTTCTGCTCGGCCTCGGCCTTCTCGGCGGCGGCGATCTTCTCGTCCGGGAGGACGCCCGGCTGCGGCACATACGAAGGCCCGCCGAGGGAGGCACGCACGTCCTCGTCGCCGGCCAGCGCCCGCAGGACGGGATGCTGGGTAGGCAGGTAGTCGGTGGAGAACGGGTTCGCAATGTTTGCGAACGTCGAGATGATCAGGCGGTGGTTGATCCGCAGACCGGGCACGTTCTGCCCCAGATCGCGCAGACGGTCGAGAGCCGGACCCGGGTCGAAGCCGTGCGGTCCGCCGGTCGCGTCGACCCATTCGTCGACGGGCACGTCGAGGTCGTATTCCTCCCGCAGATGCTGGACGAGAGCGGGATTGATCGTGATCTCGTTGTCGAGCACGATCTCGTAGTCCTCGACTCGGGAACCACGAGGCACCAGCGTGATATGGCGCATGACGACGGGGGCGTTGAACTTGAACTTCGCGTCCTTTTCCGTCCACGAAGCGAATCCGAGCGCCAGATGGGCGGTGCGGATGCCGCGTTCGTTGTCGAGCTGCTCTGCCTTCGACCGGATGGATTTCGCTCGCCTGCGCGCATCCGTGAGGATGTCGTGGTCGCGAATGAGGCTGGAGAGTCGGGTGGCGCGCCCTGCCAGCAGCTGTGCCAGGCCGGAGGGGTGGGCGCCGGAGAGGTCGATGCTTCCGTCACGGGAGTCCCGGAAATGAAGCATGGTGTCGCGACCGCCCAGATGGGCAGCCTGCTTCTTCCACTCGGCGAAGACATCTCCGAGTTCTGGGAACTGTTCGTCTCTAACGGAATCCGACACAATTCGACCCTAACGAGAATCTGTCCATAATAGGTGCTGGCACACCGTGGAACAGTGAGGTTTCTTCTACGCTACACTGGGTGATCGTGGTTGAGGATGACCACCTGGCCCCCGTAGCTCAGGGGATAGAGCACCGCTCTCCTAAAGCGGGTGTCGGCAGTTCGAATCTGCCCGGGGGCGCCAGAACCACCTGTCCGAGCAAGATCCACTTGCCGATGTCGCCCAGACCCACCATCACCGAGGCGGCCGATCGTATCGATCGGCCGCCTCGGTGATTGTCTGCCGGCCTGAAGCATCCGATCATCGTGATCGGGATTCACGGACTCAGGTGGACTCTAGAGACCAGGCTCTGCCGGGGCCTCATTGCTCTTGCGGCGACCGTAATCGCGGGCGACGCGGACGACCATCGTCGGGCACTGCGAGTACGGCAGCACCGACTGCGAGGTCGAACCGAGCAGGAGGCCGGCGAATCCACCCCGGCCACGCGACCCGATGACGAGCACTTCGGCCGTGTCAGAGGCTCGGACGAGCACCTCGGCGGGCTGGCCGTCGAAGAGCGTCCACGTGACGTCGAGATCAGGGAACTCCTCGGCCAGCCGCTGTTTGGCGACGACGAGTTTGTCCGCGCCCTCGTTGACGAGGCGTTCGAGGTCGGCAGTGCTCGGCAGCCACTCGGGACCGATGACCGTTGTGGTGATCACGGCGACGATATGCAGCGGTGAGCCACGGCGCACAGCCAGTCGGGCCGCCTTCCACAGCGCCGGGGATTCGGCGCCGAGCGAGTCGACGCCGACGACGACCTTCCCGTCGAAGCGCAGACCTTCGATCGACTCGGCGTTGGGGTCGTGGGTTTCGACCTCGACGCCGTCCTGTCGGATCGGCCGCGACGAGGTCGGGTGCGCGGGGCGCTCGGCCTGGTTGTCCCAGCAGGAGGGGACGACGACCGTCGGACACGCGGAGTGCGCCGGCAGAGCGCTCGAGACCGTGCCGAGGAGACGACCGGCGAAGCCGCCGCGCCCGCGGGAGCCGACGACGGTGAGGCAGCCGGTCTTCGATTCGTCGATGAGCACACCGGCGGCGTCTCCGATCTCGATGACCGCCTCGACGGGAACACCCGCGGCTTTCACCTCGGCGGCGGCCTCCTTGAGGGTGTTCGTCACGGCCGCACGGATCGAGCTGTCGTCGATGGGCACATAGGACACATCGATGGCGGCTGCGGCCACGCTCGGGATCGTGTAGGCGCCGACGAGGCGGATCGGGCGGTTCAGGGAGCGAGCCTCTTGGATCGCCCAGGCCAGGGCGTTGCGGCTCGGCGGCGAACCGTCGATTCCGACGATGACGGCTTCGGGCTCACCGGCCGGGGCCGGGTCGGGGTTCTGTGGGCGATCCTGCTCACTCATCGCAAGCTCCTTGGGTCGAAGCGAACTTCTGTTTCGTCCACCCTAGAGCACATTGACGGTGAGAACTTCACCTATGTCACATCGTTATCCGAATTGCGCCAACATATGGACAACACGGTCCCCTATCTGGGACGATGCCCCGTTTTCAGGCGGCGCTGGAGTTGTTGTCAGGCAGCGCTGGAGTACTCGAGGAATGGCCGCCACTTCTCGACGGGCTTGTCGATCCCACGCATCCACAGCTGACCGAGCCGGGGCTCCTGCGGCAGGAAGCTGAGCTTCCATCCGATCTCGCTGAGAGTGCGATTGCCTTTGCGATTGTTGCATTCGCGGCAGCACGCGACGAGATTCTCCCACGTGTTCGCTCCTCCGCGGGACCGTGGGACGACATGGTCGACGGTGTACGCCGGTTTCGAGCAGTAGGCGCAGCGGTGGCCGTCCCGACGCAGGACTCCGCGGCGGGAGAGCGAGACGCGGCGGTTGTTCGGCGGGCGCACATAGCGGGTGAGCAGGATGACGGAGGGCTGATCGAGACTCATGTGCTCGGATCTCACCGGAATGTCCTCTGCGGCCAGGACTGTCGCCTTTCCGGTCAGCACGAGCACCACGGCTCGTGTGAACGGAACGATCGACAACGGTTCATAACCGGCGTTCAGCACGAGAGTCTTCATATCTCGCCCCTCATCTTCTTCTCTACTGGGCCGAAACCGGCTGCCCCAGCCCCAGGGAACACAAAAGGCGCCGTGCTCATGGGCACGACGCCTGGGAAAGAGGGCACGGAGACAGATATGAACTCCGCACCAGAGACTGGAGCGGCTATTCGAATTATTCGACTATGCCCCATCTGCTTTCCTTCGCATCAGCGGTTGACACCACTTGGTGTCCACCATTTATGGAACTCAATCTTCTCCAGAGTAACGCCGCGCGCGCCCGTGACCCAATTCATACGGCTCGCGTCACGGAAACTTCGGTTTCCGTTCACCGAATCTGGTATGTGTGAGCGGGCGCCCGAAGTTTCCGGGCACACGAAAGCTCCCCGTACGACTCGAGGACCGTCGAGTCGTACGGGGAGCAATCGGAAAGAAGATCAGAGAACGCGGATGAAGGTGACGTTGCCCATCCAGCTGTAGCTGCGCTTCGAGGTTCCGGATCCGGGTGAACCGGCATCGTACATCTGTCCGTCGCCGGCGTAGATGCCGATGTGGCCGGGTTTCCAGATGAGGTCGCCGGGCTTGGCTTCGGACTGCGAGACGATCTGGCCTGCACCCTTCTGAGCACCGGAGGTGCGGGGCAGGTTCACGCCGACGTGGCTGTAGACCCACGAGGTGTAGCCGGAGCAGTCCCAGCCGCTCTGGCTGGTTCCACCCATGACGTAAGGGGTTCCAACGCCTTTCTGGGCCCAGGCGAGGACCTGCTCGGCCTTGGATCCGTCGATGGATCCCGAGTCCTTGGAGTCGGACTCGCCCGAATCGGACGATCCGCTGTTGGCGGTGTCGTCGGAGGTTCCGGCGGATTCGTCGGAGGTTCCGGCGGATTCGTCGGAGGAGGGAGTGGAGGTTTCGACCGGCTTGGGCTTCGGCTTGGGCTTCGGAGCAGCCTCAGCGGTGATGGCCTTGCTCTCGACACCGAAGGAATCGGACTTCTCGTCGTCCTTCTTATCCTTCTTGCTGTTCGAGTCGTCGCCGATGGTGACGGTCTGGTTCTCGAAGTCGACCTTCTGGGTGGTCTCGGCTTCTGCGGAGACCTTGCTCTGGTCGTCGGCTCCCTGGCCGGCGGCCGGCATCACTGCGGCGGTCAGCAGACCACCGCTGGCAGCGACAACTGCTGCACGACGGCCGAAGACGCCTGAGTTGGCGTTCAGAAGTTCAGTGAGTTCGGTCAGTGGAGTCTTGACCTTGGCATCGGCGGCGCGGCGGCCATGCTGCTTAGTTGCCACGTTTTCCCTCTCGTCCCTATTGGCTGCTCTCAGCCAACCGCCACTATCGGTCCTTGGTATCTCACGGCGAGCGTGGCGCTCGGATCTCGCTGTGAAGTCGTCACTGCGTGAACGACCTCCACAACTGTAACCAATCGGTGACTGATTGTCACGTTTTTGTCACAACCAGCGGAGGGAAACCGTGATGTTTTCCATAAACCCGCAGGTCAGAGGCTCTAAATGGCTTGAAATATTCGTAACATTTTCTCGTTATACGACGTGACCCAGGGGTGGAGGAACCACTCCCTGGGTCAGAGATCACAGTGATTTGTAACGAATCGGGGTTCAGGCACCCGCTCTTTCGTTACCGTTGCTCGGTTTCGTCGTTATCGAGACACAGCGTTGCCGTCACAGAGACTGCGTCTCGGCGCCTTGCCGAGAATCAGTCTCGCCGCTATCGGCGGAGGCCCCTGGGCGTCTCAGCTGCGGTAGGCGAAGACGTGCGAGGCGGTCTCGACCGGCAGGTCGAGTACGTCCTGCGCGCCGGGCACCTGCACGGTGATGTATTCGCCGTTGCGAGAGATCTCGACGTCGCTGCCCGGCAGGACGCCGGCGACCTGGAACTGCTGAAGCAGATGGATATCGACCTGAAGGGGTTCGGCCAGCCAGGCGATCGTCAGCTTCTTCGCACCGTCCCGGCCGACCGCCGTGGCGAGGTCGATGACGTCGGTGGACTTCGAGGCTTCGCCGCCGATGACGTCGAGTCCTGGGATCGGGTTGCCGTAGGGCCCGGTGGAGGTCTCCGAGAGCAGCGTCACGAGCTTGCGCTCGACCTGCTCGCTCATCACGTGCTCCCAGCGGCAGGCCTCGTCGTGGACGAGCTCCCATTCGAGTCCGACGACATCGGAGAGGAGACGCTCGGCCAGACGGTGCTTGCGCATGACATCGGTGGCGATCCGCCGGCCCTCCGGAGTGAGCTCGAGATGGCGATCGTTGCCGACGTGGAGCAGTCCGTCGCGCTCCATCCGCGCCACGGTCTGTGACACGGTCGGGCCGGAATGATCCAGGCGCTCGGCGATGCGGGCACGCAACGGCACGATCGACTGTTCCTCGAGCTCGATGATCGATTTGAGGTACATCTCGGTTGTATCAATGAGGTCGTTCACTTCTGACCAGCCACTCCACTCTTCGTCTTCAGGTCGTTTCGACCGTTTCAGGCGTTGTCACCATTTCGGGTCGTTCCGACCCTGCCCCACCCCGCACAGGCGAACCCGTTCGCGGCCGTTGCGATCTGCCCCAATCCTATCGTGCGTTCAGCATTTCCCGTGAGTCGAGGAATCGCCCCATCCCGGTCGCGGCCTCGGTCAGCGCCTGACGGTTCGATCAGGGTGTGCATCTGCCCGTTCGGGAAGAATTCGCACCGGTCTGTTCAGCTCACGTTCGTATAGGCCGTCTTGTGCACCGTGAAGAACTCGCGTGCCGCCCGAGCCTGTTCGCGGGGACCATAGCTCGACCCTTGCCGTCCGCCGAAGGACACGTGATAGTCCGCTCCTGCCGTCGGGGCATTGACCATCACCATCCCGGCGTCGGCGTAACGCTTGAAGTGGGCCGAATATTTCAGGGAGGACGTGAAGATGCCGGCGGACAGTCCGAACTCGGTGACGTTGGCCACGGACAGCGCTTCGTCGTTGTCGGCGACCTCGATCACCGAGGCGACCGTGGCGGCATCCGCGCGGGCGTAGCGGCCGATCACATCGGAAGGATCGGACGGGTTCGTATTCGTCGACCGATCATCGCTGGGCACCCGTGCGCCGCCGATGAGGTTGTCGAACACGGCGTCAGGTCCGTACTGGGTATTGGAAGTGGTCATGGGTGCTCCTTTGCATCGTCTGCGCCCGGATGCGGCGCGCATGTTGTGACCATTCTGCTGGGTGGCCGGCACCCTGTGCTGCTTCGTTCTGCAACTCGGGAGGTCAGTGCCCTGGGGCAGAACCTCAGGAGTGGGGCAGTGCCTCAGGGGTAGAGGCGGACGACCTCCCAGGCCGAGGAGTCGTCGAGGTCGGTTGCTTCGTGGCTGCCGTCGGCGCGGCGGAAGACCCACCGGTCGTGGAACCGGTTCTGCTGGCCCTGCCAGAATTCGATCTCGAAGACGCGCACGCGGAATCCGCCCCAATGGTCGGGCCGCGGAACGTCCTGGCCCTCAAGCTCGGCCGCCGCGGCATCGTATTCGGCCTGCATCTGCTCGCGGCTGGTCACCGGTTGGGACTGCTTGGACACGGTCGCCCCGATCTGCGATCCACGGGGGCGCACGGCGAAGTACGCGTCCGAGTCCTCGGGGGCGGCCACCTCGGCGACGCCGCGGATGCGGACCTGTCGTTCCATGTCCTGCCAGGGAAAGTTCACGGCGATGCGGGGGTCGGCCCGCAGCTGCCGGCCCTTCGCGGAGTCGTAGTCGGTGAAGAACAGGAGTCCGCCTTCGTCGAGGCCCTTGAGCAGGACGATGCGCGAGCTCGGGCCCCATTCGTCCAGGGTCGAGACGGTCATCGCATTCGGTTCGCGGACATGGTCGGCCGCCTCGTCGTACCACTGGCGCAGCAGGTCCAGGGGTGCGGCGTCCGGGTGTTCGAAGACGGCTGAGTCATAGGACTTCCGGGTCTGCGGGAGACGATCGACGGGCTCACTCATGTCTTCACTCTACGACGCGGAACGGACACGAGTCAGCCGGGTCCTGCCTCTGTGGGCGATCGAGCCGGGTACCGCCTCGGCGAGGGCGGTCGAGACTCGGAATGTCGAAACGGCACGTCCGTCACATGACGGACCGGTCCCGGGCGCCGGGCGGGCCCGCCGTAGAATGTCGAGCGTGACTGCGACGAATATTGAGATCCCGAAGAACCTCCTGCCCGCCGACGGACGCTTCGGGTCCGGCCCGGCCCGCATCCGCCCCGCCCAGATCGAGGCGCTGACCTCGGCCGCGACCGAGGTGCTCGGCACCAGCCACCGCCAGGCGCCGGTGAAGAACCTCGTCGGCCGCATCCGCTCCGGACTGGCCGAGCTGTTCAACCTGCCCGAGGGCTACGAAGTGGTGCTCGGCAACGGCGGGTCCACCGTGTTCTGGGACGTCGCGGCATTCGGCCTCGTCCGCGAACGGGCCGCCCACGCAACCTTCGGCGAGTTCGGTCAGAAGTTCGCGAAGGCCACCGACACCGCCCCATACCTGAAGTCCTCCCTTATCCTGGGTGCCGAACCCGGCACCGCCGCGATCCCGTCGCCGGAGGCCCTGGCCGCCGCTGGTCTCGTGGACTCCCCCGCCGAGGCGGCCACCGGCGAGAACGCCGCCGACGTCTTCGCCTGGCCCCACAACGAGACCTCGACCGGTGTCGCCACCCGAATCGCCCGTCCGACCGGGATCGCCGAGGATGCTCTCGTCGTCATCGACGCCACTTCCGGCGCAGGCGGGTTGGCCGTCGACATCGCCGAAACTGACGTCTACTACTTCGCCCCGCAGAAGAACATGGGCTCCGACGGCGGACTGTGGGTGGCGATCATGTCGCCGCGCGCGATCGCCCGCGCGCATAAGATCAAGGACTCCGGACGCTGGATCCCGACCTCACTCGACCTGGTCACCGCGATCGAGAACTCGGCCAAGGACCAGACCTACAACACACCAGCCGTGGCGACCCTGCTCCTGCTCGCCGAGCAGATCGAATGGATCAACGGCAACGGCGGTCTGTCCTGGGCGGCCGAACGGACCGCTGAGTCCTCCGGGCTCGTCTACGACTGGGCGGATTCCGCCGAGGCGGCTCACCCCTATGTTGCAGATGCGGCGGACCGTTCGTCGGTCGTGGCCACCATCGATTTCGATGATTCGGTGGATGCGGCTGCCGTGGCCAAGGTGCTGCGGGCCAATGGCGTCGTCGACGTCGAGCCCTACCGCAAGCTCGGCCGCAATCAGCTGCGCATCGCGACGTTCGTGTCCGTCGACCCCGACGATGTGCGGGCACTGCTTAACTGCATCGACTTCGTCATCGAAGCCCTCAAGTAGGGACTGCGTCGCGCCGCCCGCGCAATTCCTCCACGTAATTCCGGAATGCCCCGTTGCAACGGGGCATTCTGACATTTACGGGATGTTCCGGCGCTCATGGTGCGGGATGCCGCCAGCGGGACGGCAGACCTCCACTCCGAAAAGATCGTGCTGCGGGGCGTAGGCTCGTGACAGATCGGCGGCAACCGTCGTTCTGAAAGATCTGCCTGGGGAGGCGCACCGTGACCAGCACCGCGACCGACGCACCAGCACGCACCGTCGACACCTGTGCCCGCGTCGGCGTTATCGGCAGCGGCATCGCCGGGGCCAGCACCGCTTTCGCCCTCGCTTACCGCGGCGTCGACGTCATCGTCGTCGACGATGCCACGGCCGGGCAGGCTACAGCGGCCAGCGCAGGGATCATCGCACCGTGGGTGTCGACGAGCACGGGCGCCTACTACGAGACGTACGCAGCCGGCGGAAACTTCTATCCGGAGTTTCTCAAACGGTTGATTGCGCTGGGCATCCCGGACCTCGGCTACCGCCGATCCGGTGCCCTCGTCGTCAACAATGACCCGGACACTCTCGCCGAGGCGGCTGCGACTATTCGTGAGCGCGTCGCGGCCGCCAGATCCGTCGCAGGCGAAAACCATGACGTCGATGCGGCGGAGCTGGCCGAGCTCTTCCCTCCGATCGCTCCGGACATGACTGGACTCCTCATCACCGGAGGCGGACGTGTCGACGGGCGGGTTCTGCGAGATGCGATCCTCACTGGGGCCCGGCAGTATGGCGCCAAGTTCGTCGCTGACTCCGCGCAGGCCATCACCGCATCGAGCAGGGGAACCTGGTCGGTGCGCACCACCTCGGCGATGGACGAATTCGACGCACTCGTCATCGCAGGTGGCGCACGGAGTGCTGACCTCCTCGACCGGCTCGGTCACCCGGTGGGGATCACTCCTCAGCGTGGCCAGCTGCTCCATCTGGGGCTGCGCGGTGTCAACACATCTCCGTGGCCAACGATTCACCCGCTCGATCACCACTACATCACCCCGTTCGACGGTGGCCGCATCGTCGCGGGAGCCACTAGAGAGGACGGCGTCGGCTTCGACGTCCGCGCAACGGCCTCCGGTACGAAGCAGGTCCTTGACGACGCGCTGCGGATCGCCCCCGGCCTCGCCGAGGCGACTGTCCTCGAGGCCCGGATCGGCGTACGCCCCATGTCGACGCGGGAGGGGGCGCTGCCCTACGCGGGAGCGGTCCCGGGCGCGGACGGACTGTGGCTGGCTTCGGGGTTCGGAGCCGGTGGACTCACGATGGGTCCGCTCATCGGCGACGGGCTGGCCAGGCTGATACTCGGCGAAGAGGCAACGGAGATCGCCCACCTGGCGCTGTGAGCTGCGGTCTGACACTGAGCGTTGCGGTCCGGCGCTGTGATCCGCGGGCTGGCTCAATGACTTGAGGACTGTCTCCGTGGCCGCAGACGCTTGTCGGGTGGGTTTCGCGGTTTGCTAGCCTGAGGTTATGACTGCGGCGCTGCCCCGAGCCTTCCGCTGGTTCTGGGTGGGCGAAACCGTCTCTGGTTTCGGCAGCTGGATCACCATGATCGCCCTGCAGGTCATCGTCGTCGACCATCTGCACGCGGGTACTGTCGGTTTGGGCTGGCTGAACGCCTCCCGGTGGTTGCCCTACCTGCTGTTCGGTCTCGTGCTCGGGGCACTGATAGACCGGGTGCGACGCAGACCAGTCATGATCGGAACCGACCTGGTGCGAGCAATTCTGCTGTGTGCAATCCCCGCTCTGTGGTTCGCCGATCTGCTCGATCTTGGCGTGCTCGTCCTACTCGTCGCGCTTCTGGGAACGGCGACACTGGTCAACGACAGCGCTTCGCAGGCGTTTCTGCCCCGCCTCGTCACCCGGAGCAGCCTGCAGCCCGCCCACGCCCGAATCGACGGCACCAACGCGGCAGCAGAGACCGCCGGACCCGCACTCGGCGGTGCACTTCTCGCCGTCATCTCCGCTCCTCTGGCCGTTCTCGTCAATGTCTCGACCTTTCTGTTCTCCGCGATCGTCGTCGCACTCATCCGCGTCGAAGAACCCAGGCTACCGCCGCAGTCGCCGCCACCGCCGAAACGGCGGCTCGGACACGAAATCGCAGCCGGCCTGAAGTGGGTGTATACGACTCGAACGCTGAGGGACCTCGCTGTGTGGACACACATCTGGTTCGCCGGGCAGGCGGTTCTGGCATCGGTCACTGCCGTGTACTTCCTCAGCGACGTCGGGCTCAACACCGTCGCTTTCGGCATCGTCATGGGAGGAAGCGGACTCGGCGGCATCGCCGGAGCGCTGAGCTCAGGGGCGGTAGGGCGTCGCGTGGGATCCGGGCGGACCGTGATCCTCGCCCACGTGGGCTCGGCCATCGGAGTGCTGGTTCTCATCTCGGCCGAACTCGCCGCGGACGGCGAGGCGGGGAACGGCCGGTCCACAGTCGCCTCGGCGATCATCCTGTTCACCGGGATGTTCCTGCACGGTTTCGGGATCGGGCTGAGCAACTCACATGAGATGGCCTACCGACAGTCGATCACTCCTGACCGTTTCCAGGCGCGGACGAACACGACGATGCGTTCGATCAACCGCGCCGTCATCGTCATAGTCTCGCCGCTGGCCGGATTCCTCGCAGCTGCCACCGGCACCGATTTCGCCTTGGTCCTCGCAGCCGCGATCTTCGCTCTCACAGCAATCGGACTGTGGTTTTCGCCATTTAGGGCTGCGCGACTCGACCGCGGCTGAGAATCGCATACCTGGCGGAACAGGTTCGCGCCGCTTCGCCGGTCCGCCTCAGGCATCCCACACCCTTAGCCGCAGAACACCCCGTTGCAACGCGGTGTTCTGCCGCCGCTGGCGAGGGGTCCGGCATGCCCTTACCCGAAGAAGTGGATGAGGACGCCGATGCCGAAGGTGATGCCGGCGAGCATCGCGAGGATGAACTCGATGCCCGCGCCGATGCCGATCGCCTTGATCGACTCCCAGCTGGAGTTCCAGGCCGTCTTGCCGTCCTTGAGGCGGGAATACTCGGCGAGATAGAGGCCGGCGACGAAGCCGATCGGCAGGCCGAGCACCGGGATGACGAAGAAGCCGATGACCGCGAGCACCCCGCCCAGCAGCACCGAGGAGTTCGGCACCTGCATGGACTTGAGTTTGCGGCCGGTGAGCACGAGCGAGGCGCTCATCCCGGCCGCGACGAACACGGCGACGATGGCGAAGATGATCCACGCGGCCGGCCCGCCGATGATGATCGCCCAGATGAGCACCGCAACGGCGATGAGGATCGACCCGGGCAGCACCGGCACGATGATGCCCAGGCAGCCGACGAGGATCGCCAGGCCGACGAGCGCCGAGGTGATGATGTCAGTTGTCACAGTCCGTCCGTTTCCGTCGCTCGACCCTCGAATCCCTCGCCGAGGCGGTCGATCGAAATTCTATGACACGAACCTCCGGGCCCGCCGAGTGCCGCCCCGTGCCGAGTGCCGACCCCTGCCGAGTGCCGGGCTCCTCCCGTGACCGCCGCAGGTCGAGCTCCCACCGGCAGACAGCGACCCCGCCTGCTCGAGCCCGTCAGTGTCCGCTGCCGCCGGGCGGCCTGCCTTGATAGCTCATGTGCAGCCGGATCCGCGACTTCGGATCCCTGTGGAGCCGCAGGTCCTTGGCCATGATCATCCACAGCAGGCCCACGGCGAAGGCGATGATCCCCGAGGCGGCTCCGACGACGAGCGCCATCCGCGGTCCGAAGGCATCGGCGACCCAGCCGGCCAGGGGTGCCCCGATCGGGGTGCCGCCCATGACGACAGCCGCATAGATGGCCATGACTCGGCCGCGGTAGTTCGGCGCGGTGGTCGTCTGCACATAGGCGTTCGCCGAGGTCATCATCGTCAGCGATGCGAAGCCGACGAACATCAGCGAGGCGGCGAAAAGATAGTAGTTGGGCATCAGCGATGCCACGCCGACGGCCACACCGAATCCGCCGGCGGCGCCGAAGATGAAGCGCAGTCGGGGTCTCTCGCGCCTGGCCGAGGCGAGCGCCCCGGTCACGGACCCGATGGCCATGACGGAGTTGAGCAGGCCGAAGCCGCTGGCGTCCTTGCCGAATTCGATCTTCGCCATCGTCGCCGTGTAGATGTTGAAGTTGAATCCGAAGGTCGCGACGATGAACAGCACGACGAGCACGACCGTGATGTCCGGGCGTCTGCGCAGATATTTCAGTCCGCCGAGGACCCCGCCCTTGCCGCGCCGACCGGACGGATGCAGCTTCGACTTGTCGAGCCGGAGGAGCACGGTGAGCGTCGCCGCGAAGCCGAGACCGCTGAGGAGGAAGACGGGACCGGGGCCGATGGCGGCGGTGAGCACACCGGCCACGGCCGGACCGATCATGCGGGCGCCGTTGAAGGACGCCGAATTGAGGCTGACGGCATTCGGCAGCAGCTTCTCACCGACGAGCTCGGAGACGAAGGCCTGCCTGGCCGGGTTGTCCAGGGTCGTGAGCATCCCGAGCGTGAAAGCGAGCACGTAGACGTGCCAGAGGACGATGACGTCGGTGATGGTGAGGACGAAGAGGACGAGTCCGATGAATCCCAGAAGCGCCTGGGTGACCATAAGCAGACGCCGTTTGTCGAACTTGTCGACGAGGTTTCCCGCGAACGGGAACATGATCAGCTGCGGGCCCAGCTGCAGAGCCATGGTGAGGCCCAACGCCGAAGCGTTGTTGTCCGTGAGCATGGTCAGGACGATCCAGTCCTGCGCCGTGCGCTGCATCCATGTCCCGGTGTTGGAGATCAGGGCACCGGCGAACCAGTGCCGGTAGTTCGGCTCCGACAGCGACCGGAACATCTGGGACATCGAGTGGTTCAGCCCTCCTGGAACTCGAGCTCGCCGGAGTAGTCGTCGACGACTGCTTCAGCAGGCTCGTTGTTCGGCCGTCTCACATCGGTCTCCGAATGCGCACCACACCCGGATTCGAGTCCGACCACGCGACCGTCGAACGGCGACCACGCATTGGCGCAGACCCCGAACTTCTGACGCAGCGATCCGGCGATCGGCATGAGGTAGCCGCAGCTGCCGCAGTGTCCGGCCGCGCGTGAGGCGAACTCGCTGTCGGGTCCGGCATCGGATTCCGACCACCGGCTTGCGGCCGCGCTCAGCCCGTCGGAGGAGAGCACGCGTTCACGACCGAGACCGAATTCGAAGTTCTGGATCTGGTCGATGTTGTCTGCCGAATTGTCCTCGGTCTGCTGGAAGCCCGGCTGCAGGTTCGGGTCCTGGTCGAGCTTCGGCAGGGTGTCCCGCGGGCCCATATCGCCGGGTTCGAGGCGTTCCTCCCACGGCACCCATTCGGGGGCGACGAGGGCATCAGGCCCGGGCAGCAGCGCAGTTTCGCAGACCGTGACCTTCTTCGCGCGCGGAGCGCGGGCGAGCACTGCCACCCACCGCCAACCGCGGTAGGTCGGGTCGGTGCACACGAAGTAGTGGGTGACCAGACGGGTCGCCTCGGCCACCGTGCCCAGGTGTTCGCCGACGACGGCAGTGCCGGCCACCTCGGTGATGGCAGAGCGGGCGATGTCGATCGCCGCGGCCAGTTGGGTGTCGAGGACGACCTTCTCCGTGCCCGATCGCGGACGACCGGTCTTCGATGCCTTCGCCGAGGCGACCGTGCCGGAATCCGCGGCGACCGCACTTCCAGCGGCGGTCGATTCGCCCGCAGCGGCGGGCACATCGCTGCCCGGGGCCGCCTCGGTGGTCTGTTCGGCGTCGTTCTCGGCGGGCGCGGCGGTCTGCCGGGCCAGCCAATCACTGAACAGTGATGACATCAGGACTCCAAATCGTCGGCAATCGCCCGCAGCAGGCTGGCGACCTTGTTCCCATGGGTGGGGTCCGGGTAACGGCCGTGCTGCAGTCCGTTGTTGAGGTCATCCAAAACTTTGATGACATCTTCAACCATAACTGCCATGTCCACGGCCGAACGTCGGCGGGCCTTGGCGACTTTGCCTGGAGTGGTGATCGGGCGGGCCTTGAGCACCTGCGCTCCGCGGCGGGAATCGACGACATCGTATTCGAGCCGGGTGCCCTTGGTGACTTCGACTCCCTCGGGCAGCACGGAGGAATGGAGGAAGGCCTGCGAGCCGTCCTCGGCGATGACGAAGCCGAAGCCCTTGTCGGCATCGAACCATTTCACGCGTCCGGTGGGCATGATGTCCTTTCTGTCTGTTCGTACCCGCTGAAGCGGGCTGATCGTACGGTGCCCGCTGGTGCGGGCTGTGTGTCGGTCGGCTGCGGAACAGCCGAGAAGTTGATCGGATGGTGTGGTCGCTGTGCTCTCGTCGCCGTCGGTCAGACCGTCTTGTCTGTGTGGCCGAGGGCATCGCATGAGCATTGTGATCGCTGGCTCTCACCTGATTGTGAAGCTCACGTGCACGGTGGCGGTGGGCGCCTTGTCGGCGGCGGGAGATCACCGGAGCGTGCGCGACTGGGAGGTCGGCCGCCTCGGCGAGGTGGGGACCCGCACCGCCTCGATCACACTGTGCGGGTGTGGCTCATGCCCGTCCCCACACCTGCGAGGTGAGGCATGGGTGATGGTTTCAGCGGTGGCCCACCCCGGTCTGTCTGCGTCGGATCGCGGCTCGGATCATGGCCACGCAGGCGAGGATGACGGCGATGGGCACGAGGATCATGGGCAGGTAGGTCAGCAGCGGACTGGGCGTCAGTCCCATCCAGGCCTGACCGAGGACGCCGATGAGGCCGAGCGCCCCGATGGCTGCGGCGGCAACCGCGGCGACGACGATGGTCGTGTCGACTCGAGTGGCTGACAATGCGCGTCCTTCCGTCCGATCTGTGATCCTTCTCTGCGCCTCCATTGTACCCCTCGCGATAGACTGATCTGCGATGTCAATGACCTTCAGCCAGTGGCTGTCCCACAGTGCAGATGCCGACTTCGAGTCCTTCGTCCGGACCCGACGCGACCTCCTCCAACCCGAGTCCCCGACGATGGCGGCCCTGGCCGCGGCCGCGTCCTCGCGCATCGGGGTCTCCCGCGGCATCGAAGCCCTCGACGCGCAGTCGCTTGAGGTCTTCATCGCCTTGGCCAAGGCGGCCCGGACGACGCCGGAGATCAAGATCACGGGCAATCCGCACATCGATCCCGCCCTCGCCGAGGCGGCGCTGCCCCGACTGCGCAACCTCGGCCTGGCATGGCCAGCCGGTGGGGACGGGACCTGGCGAATCCAGTCCGAGGCCATCACACTGCTGCCGACCTCGGCGGCCGAATCCGCCCGGGCCTATCCCTGGCAGGTCGACTCGTCGTCGCTCGATTCGAGCACGGCCACGATCGGCCAGCCTCTCATCCACAACAGCGAACAGGCCGCCGTGGCCGAGGTCATCTCATCCCTGCGCGGCCTCGTCGATGAGCTTGCCGCCTCCCCGATCTCCCGGCTGACCAGCGGCGGCATATCGAAGCGGGACGTTTCCCGACTCGCCCGCACTCTCGAGCTGGGTCTCGAGCAGACGATCACTCTGCTGCAGGCGGCGAAGTCGCTCCACCTCATCGGGGTCCTCGACGATGCGCTCGATCCACAGTGGACGGCCGCCGACGATGCCGATTCCGCTCTCGCCGGCGATCGTGCCGAACTGTGGGCGGCGCTGGTCGGGGCGTGGCTGCGCGATCTGCTCGACGTCACTCAGCTGGCGGCGGGGGCGAGCGAGAACGAACGCCTCACAGTGCTCGCGACTCCGAAGAAGTCCCTGTTCAAGGGCTATGGACTGTCGGTGCCGGCGATGCCGCTGCTGCGCTTCGCCGCGCTCTCCGTCCTCCAAGACATCGGTCTGGGTTCGGCACGGTCGGCCGGGTGGATCCATGCGGAGGTGCTGCGTCGGCATCCGCTGCTGCCGGCACACGAATTCGCGATGACCGAGGCCGTTCTCCATACGTGCGTGAGTTTCGGGCTGGCGACGACTCCGCTGCAGGAGCCGGATCATTTCGGCCCGAGTCGGTTCGGTCTCCGTCTGGCCGCCGGACTGGACCGGGCGATGGCCGAGCAGGCCAAACAGGACCCTTCGATCCTGCCCCTGGGTGTGTCCGTCGACGCCCTGACCGTGCCCGGCGATGTCATCGCCGCGGTCACCGAGGGGCTCGGGGCCGAGGTCGACACGGTGCTCATCCAGTCCGATCTCACCGCGGTGGCCACCGGCCCGATCGAGCCGCGGGTCCACCATATTCTGCGCAAGTACGCCGTCGTCGAGGCACGCGGCCAGGGCACCGTCTATCGCATCGACGGCGAGACCATCGAAGACACCATGCAGTCAGGGACCACTCCGGAGGAGGCCTTGGCCGAACTCGCAGGCATCAGCGCCGAAGAGCTGCCGTCGACCTTGGAGTTCCTCGTGCAGAACACGGCCTCGAAGCTGCGCCGGGTGCGTGTCGCAGGGGCCAGGGCGGTGCTCATCGTCGACGACCCCGTCGACCTCGATGTCATCCTCTCCGATCAGGCGATGATGCCGGCCGGTCTCGAACGACTGGCTCCGACCGTGGCGATCGCTCAGCTGGGCCCGGAGCGGACGATGCATCTGCTCGAGGCCGGGGATCATCATGCCCTCCTGCATTCGGCGGCCGGACCCGTGCGGAAGCGACGGGTGATCACCGACTCGGAACCCGAGGTCAGCGTGAGGCGACGTCCGCGGGTCGGCGACGGCCACCTCGGCGAATATATTCGGATCCTGCGGTCGGCACCGGCGGCGGCCGCCCAGGTG
The DNA here is from genome assembly GCF_013280495.1 of Brevibacterium permense. Taxonomy (GTDB): domain Bacteria; phylum Actinomycetota; class Actinomycetes; order Actinomycetales; family Brevibacteriaceae; genus Brevibacterium; species Brevibacterium permense. The sequence continues at coordinate 203,938 of NZ_JABSSX010000001.1, read as the reverse complement.
AGCACGGATGAGCCTTTGGGACATATGGATCGGCTGCGGGAGGCCGCGGAGGCGAAGCAGCGCGTGCTCATTCGGATCGCGGATTCCCACGGCAAGGAACGAACGATCGAGATGCTGCCGGCCACACTCAACGCCGGCCGCGTGCGCGGAGTGGTGACGACCACCGGCGCCGAGGCCTCCCTGTCCGTCGCCCGCATCGTCTCCGTCGACCCCTCCCCCTAATTGCTACCTGACGGCGTCCCAGCAACCTGGCGCCAGGTTGCTGGGACGCCGTCAGGTAGCTCGGAGCGGGAACAATCGGAGTGATGGACGTGTTGTGTCCTCTGGTGTCATCACACGTCGGGAAGGGAAGTATTGAATGAATGGTCCGTTGATCGTGCAGTCCGATCGGACTGTGCTGCTCGAATCGGGGCATCCTCTGGCCGTCGAGGCGGCCGTGGCGATCGCTCCATTCGCGCAGCTGTCGCGGACCCCGGAGTACATCCACACCTATGAGATCACTCCGCTGGGACTGTGGAACGCCCGCGCCAGCGGCCATGATGCCGAATCCGTCGTCGACGTGCTCCTCGAATTCGCGAAGTACCCGGTCCCGCATGAGCTCCTCGTCGACATCGTCGACATCATGGACCGGTTCGGTGTCCTCACCCTCATCGACCATCCGATCCACGGACTGACCCTGACGTCGACGGAGACGGGACTGCTCGATGAGCTCGTCGGTCAGCCCGACCTCGTCGGCAAGTTCGGCAAACGCATCGACGCCGAATCCGTCCTCGTCCACCCCTCCGAGCGCGGCGAGCTCAAACACGCCCTGCTGCAGCTGGGCCACCCGGTCTCCGACCACGCCGGCTACGTCGACGGCGAAGCCCACGAGATCTCCCTGTCCGATGATGCTCACGGCGGTCAGTGGCACCTGCGCGACTACCAGAAGCAGGCGATCGACCAGTCGCTGTCCGGCGAGTCCGGGGTCGTCGTTCTGCCGTGCGGCGCGGGAAAGACTGTCGTCGGCGTGGCCACCATGTCTCGGGTGCAGACGACGACGCTCATCCTCGTGACGAACTCGGTCTCGGCCAAGCAATGGAAGGACGAGATCCTGCGCCGCACCACCCTGACCGAAGACGAGGTCGGCGAATATTCGGGATCGACGAAAGAGATCCGCCCGGTCACCATCGCCACCTACCAGGTGCTTACGACTCGCAGGAAGGGCTCGTATCTCCACCTCGAGCTCCTCGATGCCAAGGACTGGGGCCTGGTCATCTATGACGAGGTGCATCTGCTTCCGGCGCCGATCTTCCGATTGACCGCAAGCTTGCAGGCTCGCCGTCGCCTCGGCCTGACCGCGACGCTGGTGCGTGAGGACGGACGCGAGGACGAGGTGTTCTCCCTCATCGGGCCCAAGCAGTACGAGGTGCCGTGGAAGGAACTCGAACGACTCGGCTATATCGCTTCGGCCGCCTGCCATGAAGTCCGCGTCCGCCTCGACGGCGGAACCCGAACCGCGTATGCCCGCGCCGACGGTGAGGACCGGTACCGGCTGGCTGCGACATCGGATGCGAAACTGCCGATCGTCTCCGAGCTCGTCGCCGATCATCCGGATGCGCAGATCCTCGTCATCGGTCAGTATCTCGACCAGCTCGAGGAGATCGGAGCCGAACTCGGTGCGCCCGTGCTCACCGGGCAGACTCCAGAATCGGTGCGCCAGGAGCTCTTCCGCGAGTTCCGGTCCGGGGAGATCCCCGTGCTCGTGGTCTCGAAGGTCGCGAACTTCTCCGTGGACCTGCCGGCCGCCTCGGTGGCGATCCAGGTCTCCGGAGCCTTCGGGTCCAGGCAGGAGGAGGCTCAGCGCCTCGGGCGGATCCTGCGCCCGAAGGAGGACAAGGGGTCGGCCACGTTCTACACGGTCGTCGCCGCCGATACCGTCGATGAGCACTTCGCCGCTCAGCGCCGCCGCTTCCTCACCGAGCAGGGCTACAGCTACAGCATCGAAGTCCGCTGACACGCCCCTCAATTGCTACCCGACGGCGGCCCAGCAACCTGGCGCCAGGTTGCTGGGCCGCCGTCGGGTAGTAATTACGTAGTGATGAGGGAGGGTTCGGACTTGACCACTACCTCGCGGCGGGCGACGCGGCGGGCCAGGCGGGACTCGCCCCACTTGATGAAGCCGACGCCGCCGAGGATGAAGACTCCGCCGAAGAGCTGGATCGGGGCGGGCATCTCGAAGAGGACCAGCCAGGCGACGATGACGGAGAACGGGACCTCGACGAGGTTGACGAACGATCCGACCGTCGCCCCGACATAGCGCAGACCGAGGATCCCGGTGATGTAGGCGCCGACCGTGAAGGCGACGATCATCGCCATCGGCACGACCCACGACATCGACACCCCGCCGAAGTCGACGTCAGCCGTCACCGCGTTCCACGGCATGACGCCGGCGAGCACGATGGCCGACATCGCCAGGGCCCCGATGCCCATGCCCAGACCGGTCAGCGCGACTGGCGGGATCGTGATCGTGTCCTTCGCAGAGACGAGGAAGTAGCTGGCCAGGCAGACCGCGGCGGCCATGGCCATGACCACGCCGAAGATGCTGATCGACGATCCGCGCAGATTGAGCACGAGCAGGAGCCCGATCATGGAGACGACGACCCCGATGAACGTCACGGTCGCCGGCCGGGTCCGCGTCCGCGCCCAGATCCAGAAGACGATGAGCATCGGCGCGGTCATCTCCAGCAGCAGCGCCACGGCCACGGTGAGGTGTTCGACGGCGACGAAGTAGAACCCCTGGACGCCGGCCATCGAGACCAGGCCGTAGGTGAGGACGGTGCGCCAGTGCGTGAGCACTTCGCCCCAGCGTCCGCGCAGGGCGATGAGGGTGGGGATGAGCAGCAGGACCGCGGAGCCGGCCAAGCGGATGAGCACCACCGCGCCCGGCGTCCACCCGATCGCGTACATCGTCTTCGCGATCGGCCCTGACACCGCGAAGAAGAACGCGGAGGCAAGAGTGAGCAGGAACCCTGCGATGACGGTGCGATTCATTCCTGACCTCCTGATGTGGTGAAACGTTGAGTGGCGTACGAGGACAGACATCCCCGAGGTGGTGGTGCTGCGTGGATTGACGGTGCGGTGTTGAGTTGATGGTGCGGTGCCGGATCATGACCTCGCCGAGGCGGCCCGACGTCGACATCGGAGTGACCGTTTCGTCGTTCTGCCGAGCCGGCTCGTCGTCGGGTTGTGCAGAACCTCAGCGGGTCCTGCGGAATGTCCGGTTTCAGTATCGGCCCTGAAATTGAAATGGGTCAAGTTCATTTTGGTCATTACATCGTGTGGCAGAATGTCATTCACTATGGCCTTCATCTACGACATCCGCGCGAACCTCACGATGCTCGTCGACCTCCTCAACACCTCCGGCGACATCACGGACGGCGGCGATGAACTGACGACAACCGCAAAACTCCGCGGATTCGCGGCCCGGCACGACTTCTCCGGACCTTTGACCGCCACCAGAAGCGACGTCAACGAGACCCTGGACCTGCGTCGCAGATTCGCCGCGGCACTGGATGCGAGCATCGACGCCGAGACCGATGACGAGGTCGAAGCGGGGACGATCGCGGTCGTCGATGAGATCAATCTCACACTGAGCGACTCGGGGTCAGTGCCGCAATTGGTCAAACACGACCACTGGGACTGGCACCTGCACGCGACCGGCACTCGAGCCAGCCTGGCCGACCGAGTGGCCGCCGATGTCGCTCTCGTCCTCATCGACCTCATCCGCTCCGGCGATCTCGACCGGCTCGGGCGCTGCGCCGCCGAGGACTGCCGCGCCTACCTCGCCGACTTCAGCCGCAATCGCTCGAAGCGCTTCTGCGATACCGGCAGCTGCGCCACCCGCACACACGTCGCGGCCTTCCGCGCCCGCCATTCCGACGCCGACTCCCACAACTGACCCGAGGAGCCGCCCATGTCACTTCAACCCTTGCGCATCACCGCCGGACGCAAGCTCGCCGCCGGCCTTGCAGGCATCATCACCATGTCGGTCACGCTGACGTCGGGCTTCGCCCTCGCAGCACTGGCTTTCCTCCCCGCAGGCTCCGGAGGACTGCTCAGCGAAAAAGTCCTCTTCAGCGCCCTCGCCGTCATCGCGGCCCTCGTCTCTGCCACCATCAGCTTTCTGCTCGTACTCGCCGCCCTCGGCCGCTTCCGCACCGGCGGCAGCCTGTCTCGATTCTTTCGGTATCAGCTGGCAGCACTCGGGGCCGGCGGCGGGCTGGGCCTCGGCTTCGCTCCAGCCATGACAGACGCGGCCCCGGTCTGGTGGGTGGTTGCAATCACCGCCGGTCTCGGACTCATCGCCGTCTCCCTGCTCGCATTCCGCAAGGCCCGCTATCCGATTCTCGACCGCCCTCCCTATCGCAATACAGCCCTGGCCGAAGGCAGCGTCATCGATCATTGGTCCCGAGCCGGCACGAGGGGCCCCAGCCTGACCGTGATTCACTTCGTCGACGACAAGGGCAGGGACCGCTGGGCACGCCACCTCGTCCAGCAAGATCCATCGATGCCCGGAACACGCGGCCAAGTTGTCTATGACCGCCATCGCCCCGAAAGAGTCCGACGCTTCGCCGTCGCTCAACAGCTCTTCGATCTCCGCCCGCCTCGCGAGATCCGCGCGAATCCCGATACGTCGCCGCACACCGCGTTCCCGATGCCTCCAGACAGACGCCCACCCAGCCGGAGCTGAGGCACTAGCCCGCCCCGCATGGAACTGAGCGGAGGCCACCCACGAACGGCCGCCTCGGCGATCATTTCTGACCGCGAACTGACCGCAACCACATTTTTCACTGAAATCTGGCTTTCGTCCCTGAGAGCGAATACCCGATCCAGGGCCCAAAAGGACTTTCCTGAGAGTTTTCCAGTGACGCATGTCACATTCGCATTCAGCTGACCTCCAGCCCACTCCCAGAAACGGGACTCAGACTGGAGCCATGACTACAGCACAGAACGACACCGACATCGAAGCCACCCTGCTCGTTGTCGATGATGAGCCCAATATCCGCGAACTCCTGTCCACCAGTCTCCGTTTCGCCGGATTCGACGTCGTCTCCGCCGCCAACGGCGCCGAGGCGCTCCGTCTGGCCGAGCAGACGGAGGTCGACCTCCTCGTCCTCGACGTCATGCTCCCGGACATGGACGGCTTCACCGTCACCCGCCGTCTGCGCCAGATCGGCATGAACGCCCCCGTCGTGTTCCTCACCGCCCGTGACGACACCTCGGACAAGATCACCGGTCTGACCGTCGGCGGTGACGACTATGTGACGAAGCCCTTCAGCCTCGAAGAGGTCGTCGCCCGCATCCGCGCCGTCCTCCGCCGCACTCGCAATCTCGAAGACGAGGAGAACGCCGTCATCGTGGCAGGCGACCTCGAACTCGACGACGATACCCATGAGGTCCGCCGCTCCGGCATCCTCATCGATCTCTCCCCCACCGAGTTCAAGCTGCTGCGCTACCTCATGCTCAACACGAACCGCGTCCTGTCGAAGTCGCAGATCCTCGACCACGTGTGGGAATACGACTTCGGCGGTGACACCGGAATCGTCGAGTCCTATATCTCCTACCTGCGCCGCAAGATCGACGTCACTCCGGAAACGGACGCCGCCGGTCACCCCGTCGAGATGGAATGGACGCCGATGATTCAGACCAAGCGCGGGGTCGGCTACATGCTGCGCACACCGGAATCCAAGTAGTCGTCCAACCAAGGGCGATAGATTACATACGTGGCAATAGAATCCCGTCCCTCTCGTCCCGGCTTCTGGGAAGAATGGTCCCTGACCACCAAGCTGCTGGCCATCATGATGCTGCTCATGCTGCTCGTCCTCACAGGGACGAGCGCTTGGGTGCTGGAGAACCTGCGCGACAGCCTCGTCCAGCGCACCGATGAGCGACTCATCAGTGCTTCGGAGACGTTGGCGAAGCAGGCCTACCAAGATGTGTTCCAGAAGGCCGAACTCCAGCCCGGGGACGACGCCGACGAGGATGCGCCGTCGTCGACGACGATCGATTCGAATTCCTGGGATCAGCTCAAGAGCCTCCTGCCGGGCGGCTTCTACGTGCAGTTCTACAACACGGACGGGGATCCGATCCGCGACCCCGTCGCACCGGAGCCGCAGAACCATCCGATCCTGCCGAAGATCAATGAGAAGGAAGTCTATTCGCGCGGCGGCGAGCCTTTCACCGTCGCCGGAACGAGCTCGCAGTGGCGAGCGCGAGCGATGAAGGTGAAGAACACCGACGTGCTCGTGTCCATCGCGGTTCCCTTCGACCGCGAGGTCGACAACATCAACGAGCGGGCCCGGAACACGATGATCGGCATCGGCCTGTTGGCCCTGGCGATGGTCGCCGGAGTCGGCTATTGGGCGATCAACAACACGTTCCGGCCGCTGCGCGATATCGAGAAGACCGCCTCCCGCATCGCCGCCGGCGACCTGTCCCAACGTGTGCCCAGCTATCCGCGCAACACCGAGCTCGGGCGGCTGTCGGCGGCGCTGAATACGATGCTCGGACGCATCGAGGACTCGTTCGACGGGCAGACCCGCTCGGAGAAGCGCATCCGCCAGTTCGTCTCCGACGCCTCGCACGAGCTGCGCACGCCTCTGGTCACGATCCGCGGGTATGCGGAGCTGTACCGTCAGGGTGCGATCACGAAGTCCGAGGACGTGGCCAATGCGATGGAGCGGATGGAGTCCGAGGCCAAGCGCATGGGCGTCCTCGTCGACGATCTCGTCGTCCTGGCCAGGCTCGACGAGCAGCGGGCCGCCGAGATCGGTCCGGTCGATCTGCACAAGGTCGTCCGCGATGCTGCCGCCGATGCCGCGGCACAGGCCCCGGACCGCGATATCAGCTTCATCGGACTCGACGGTGAGGATGCCCAACCCGTGCCGATGATCCGCGGATCCGAATCGAAGATCCGCCAGGTCATCGTCAACCTTGCCGGCAACGCCGTACGCCACACACCTGAGCACACGGCCATCGAATTCGCCGTCGGCGTCGTCGGTCTGCCCGAGTCGGTCGACCCCGATTCCGCGGACACCGGCGAGATCCGCGAAGGCGGAGCGCGCGGTCAGAACGGTCGCAATGGTGCGAAGAACGGGGCGAAAGACAAACCACGTGAACGCGGGTTCGTCACCGGCGGGGTACGAATCTTCCGCCGAGGCGACTCTGCCGGAAACGACCAATCCGACACCCAGCCGAACCCCCGGACCGCCGCTCAGTCCCCGGCCAAGCCCGACCGTCAGGTCGGGCCCGAGAGTACCGTTCCGACTGCGGAGCACGGAGAGGGGCAGCATAACGGGCAGCTCAGGACACCGCCCGGATCGCAGTCGGCGCAGCCCTCCGGTCCTCAGAGTTCCGGACCGCGGAATGGGGCAGGGGCCGACTCCCAGACTGCGCCGCAGTCAAGTTCATCAGCCGAGCCCCAATCCGGACCTCAATCCAAGGCTCCCGAGCCGGCGAACATCGTCCCCGATGTCACGGCGGCCGGATCGATCACGGTCGACGAGTCACTGCGAGGATTCCCCAACGGCCGGGTCCGCTTCGAGGTCAGAGACCACGGCGACGGAATCGACCCCGAGGTGGTTCCGCGCATTTTCGAGCGCTTCTACCGCCTCGACGTGTCTCGGACCAGGGACACCGGCGGATCCGGGCTCGGGCTGTCGATCGTCAAGGCGATCGTGGAGAACCACCATGGTGCGATCTCCGTCCACGAAACCCCGGGCGGCGGTGCGACGTTCCGCATCGACCTGCCGATCTCCGACAACGGCGAAACCACTGCGGACACGCGAAAGGATGAGCGATGAACGAGAACACCGACCCTCAGAATCCGGATGAGGTGTCCCGCAGCTCCCGATCGGATGATCAGACACCGCGTCCGTCGGGGAATCAGGACAGCGGTTCCGCCGCCGGGGGGCGTCGCAGCCCATCGGCCGGTGGCTCCCGCGGGTCCGGAGCTGAGGTTCCGCGCACCTTCCCGTCCCAGCCCAACGGCCCTGCACGGGTCAGTCCACCGGTGGCACCGCCCGAAAGACGCCCCGACGTTCCGTCGACTCAGGCGCAGAACCCTGTGGACGGATCCCCTCACCGAGGCGGCTCTCCCACCCAGCAGTCGTCGCCGTATCAACCGAACGGTCAGCGGCACTCTTCGCACCATCCGGGCAGCCAACAGCAGGGCGGCCAGCCGGGCTATCCAGGACATCAGAGTGCCCAGGGCGATTTCGGCAATCAGCCACGACCGGATCGGCAGAACGTCCAGCCGAATCAGACTCAGCACCCGTCCCCGTACGGGCAGCCCCAGCAGAATGGTCCGCAGTCGCATCAGGGCCAGAACAACGCCGGACAGAACAACACCGGCTCGACTGCTGTCGGAACCGGAGCCGCGGCAGGAATCGGAGCAGCAGCTGCTGGCGCCGGAGCCGCAGCTGGTGGCGCCGGCACCTATCAGACCGGGCCGAACTCTCAGCAGTCAGGTTCTGCCGGCTACCCGGGCGCTCCCGGCCAGCCCACCGGCGCCAACGCATATTCGGCCGCACATGGCTCGGGCCCCTATTCCTCGGAATTCTCGGCCGTCGGTTCCCAGCCCGGACCCGGTGGACCGGGAGATCCCAACGGCCCCGGTGGCCCGGAGGGGCCGGACGGGTTCGGTCCGTACGGAGCTCAGCAGCCGCCTCGGCGAGAGAAGAAAGGACCCGGCTGGGGTGCGACGATCGCGATCGGCCTGGTGGCCGCGCTCCTCGGTGGGGCTCTCGCGTTCGGCGGAAACTATGCGCTTTCGGCGCTGCAGAACGACGAACCGCGCAAGGTCGCCGAGGAGACGATCGAGACCCCCGATTGGACGCAGGTCGCAGAGAAGACCTCGGACAGTGTGATGTCTATCCAGGTCGGCACTCAAGGCCAGGTCCAGGGACTCGGTTCGGGTGCACTGTACGACGATCAGGGCCACGTCATCACGAACAACCACGTCGTCGCGCCGGCGGACACCCCCGACGGCGAGATCGCCGTGACCATGAAGAACGGTGAGACGACGGAGGCGAAGATCGTCGGCCGCGATCCCTCGACCGATATTGCCGTCATCAAGCTCGAACAGGTGCCCGACGGGGTGAAACCGTTGGTCATCGGCGATTCGAAGAAGCTGACCGTGGGCGACCCCGTGATGGCCCTGGGCAATCCGCTCGGCCTGGCCAACACCGTGACCACCGGCATCGTCTCCGCGCTCGACCGCCCGGTGTCGACTGAGAACATCGGCGAGGATGCCTCCTCCCAGGAGAAGGAGATGACGATCACGAACGCCATCCAGACCGATGCGGCGATCAACCCCGGCAACTCGGGTGGGCCACTGGTCAATGGTGATGGCCAGTTCATCGGCGTGAACTCGGCGGCCGCATCGCTGAGCCAGGGCGAGGGAGGTCAGTCCGGGTCGATCGGCATCGGATTCGCGATCCCCGCGAACCAGGCTGTGATGATCGCCGATCAGCTCATCTCCTCCGGCAAAGCCAAGCACCCGTTCCTCGGCATCACTCTCACCGACGGGCACATCAACAGCGGCGGGATCAGCCGCGGCAGCGCCAAGGTGCAGTCCGTGGCCGGCGGATCCCCCGCGGCCAAGGCCGGAATCAAGGACGGAGACGATATCGTCGAGGTGGCCGGAACCAAGGTGAACAACGCCATCGCTCTGCGCGCCCTCGTCCGCGCCCAGCCGGTGAACACTCCGGTCGAGGTCACCGTGGTCCGGGGCGGAAAAGAACAGAAGCTCGACGTCACGCTCGTGCTGCAGTAGGCAAGCCGCCGAGGCGGTCCGCTGCTGCAGCGGTCAGTCGCCCGAATTTCCGCCACTCACGCGTCCGCGCATGGGGATCCGGTCGTGACTCAGCCACCTGGAGGGTGTGGACAGCCGAACGCTGTCCACACCCTCTTTCCGTGCTCTTCCCCTCCTCTATTGGGCAGCCGACACTGATGTCGTCCCGCCCGACCGCGGCGGAACGTCTCTGACCAAGAGGAGTGATGATGAGTTTCGAAGTCGACGCCGAACGCGTCCAATCCGCTGCCACAGCCGCTGCGAACACCTCCCGCAATCTCGTGTCCGAATCCGACACGATGATGCGCAATCTGCTCGCCCTCCAGGAATGCTGGCGCGGCAGTGCCGCCCAGAATTTCCAAGCCGTGGTCAACCAGTGGGAGCGTGCGCAGAAGCAGCTCATGGAATCGCTCGACTCCGTCCACGGAGCGCTCCACACCGCGGCCCGGCAGTACTCCGAAGTCGAGGCGGCGAACTCGCGTCTCTTCGCCCCCTGAGCCGATCGGATTGCACCGTCACGATCGAGGTTCTGCTCGTGACGGGCGGTTCCTGTTCCGCCTTGTCGAGTCCCTGCTCGGTCGGGCGTCCCGACCGGATCAGCTCGTACTGCACGCCCCTGTCGAGTCCCGTTCGCCGATAGTCACAGATCCCCGCCGCAGATCCCCGAGTTTCTGCGGCCGGGATCTGTTCGTTCTCGTAGTCGGCGTCTGGCAAATTATCAGCCTTTCTCAGTAGACTTGAGAGCGATAGTTCGCGGCGGTGTTGGCCAAGAATCTCCGGACCGGAGTGGATCGGGTTGGCAGCGTCGGGTCAAACCAATGCAGGAGTCGACTACGGATGAGTATCTTCCAACGGATCGCGACGATCTTCGGTGCCAAGGCCAACAAAGCTCTGGACAAGGCCGAAAACCCCAACGAAACCCTTGACTATTCGTACCAGAAGCAACTGGAGCTGCTGCAGAAGGTCCGTCGTGGTGTTGCCGATGTCGCCACCAGCCGCAAGCGCCTCGAGTTGCAGATCAACCAGCTCGAACAGCAGCAGAACAAGCTCTCCGGTCAGGCCGAGAAAGCCATGCAGATCGGTCGCGAAGACCTCGCTCGCGAGGCACTGACCCGCAAGTCGGGGCTGACCCAGCAGATCACCGACCTGCAGACCCAGCACGAAGGACTGCAGGGCGAGGAGCAGAAGCTCACTCTCGCCTCGCAGCGTCTCCAGGCCAAGGTCGACGCCTTCCGCACGAAGAAGGAGACGCTGAAGGCCACGTACAACGCGGCCGACGCACAGACCAAGATCGGCGAGGCGTTCTCAGGCATCTCGGAAGAGCTCGGTGACGTCGGACTCGCCGTCCAGCGCGCCGAAGACAAGACCGCGTCGCTGCAGGCGCGGGCCGGTGCCGTCGATGAGCTCCTCGCTTCGGGTGCCCTCGACGACGTCACGGGAACCCAGAAGGACGACATCACCGCTCAGCTCGACTCCCTCTCCAGCGAGAACGACGTCGAGATGGAACTCCAGCGGATGCGTGACTCCCTGCCTGCCGGGTCGGAGAAGCAGGACCAGAAGTCGCTCGAAGCTGAGGATCAGCAATGATCATCCGCATCATGGGCGAAGGACAGTTCGACGTCAAGAACGTCGACCAGGACCTGCTCCAGAAGTACGACAACCAGGTCGAAGATGCCGTCAACGCCGGCAACGAGGAAGCCGCCCGCACCGCGCTGAGCGCTCTCCACGACTACGTCACTGCCAACGGGCAGCCTGTCGCCGATGACTACCTCGGATCCTCCGATGTCGTCATCCCCTTCGTCGACGCCACCTTGGCCGAGATCGCCGAACTGCTCACCGGCGAGGGTTTCATCCCGGACCCGGCCTGAAACCACAGAGCACCGAAATGCACCCGGCCCATTGTCTTCGACAGTGGGCCGGTTCTGCCACTGCCAGAGAGGAACCCCGATGAAGAATCGCTTCGTCAAAGACAACGGACTGACCATGCGGATGGGATGGACGATCTTCCTCAACGGCCTCATCTATGTCGTCCTCATCCTCGCGATCTGGTGGATCTTCGGACAGAACATTCCCGGAGTCATCATCGCCGTCCTCATCAGCGCCGGCGCGTTCTTCTTCCAGTGGTACTTCTCCGACAAGATCGCCATGCGTGCCATGGGCGGACGGGAGGTCTCCCCCGAGGAGGCTCCGGAGCTGCATACGATCGTCGACCGACTCTGCCAGCTGGCCGATTCGACGAAACCCCGCGTGGCCGTCTCGAATTCCCCGATCCCCAATGCCTTCGCCACCGGCCGCTCCCCTGAGCGCTCGGTGGTGTGCGTGACCCGTGGCCTGCTCGAGAAGCTCGACCGTGATGAGGTCGAGGTCGTGCTCGCCCATGAGCTCTCACACGTCGCCCACCGCGATGTCACGGTGATGACCGTTGCCGGAGTCACCGGTGTCGTCGCCGCGCTGATGATGCGCGCCGGTTACTACATGAGCTTCGGACGGTCGAACAACAATAACAACGGCATCCCGATCCAGCTGCTCTTCATCCTCGTCGGAGCCGTCGTCTACGGGCTCTCGTTCGTCCTCATACGCGCCCTCTCCAGGTATCGCGAGTTGGCCGCCGACCGCGCAGCAGCCATCCTCACCGGTGCACCGTCCACACTGGCGTCGGCGCTGACGAAGCTCAGCGGAGACATGGCCAAGATCCCGGAGAAGGATCTGCGGTCGTCCGCCTCGGCGAACCACCTCGCTCTCATCCCCGCCATCAGCGGAAAGGCCGCCTTCGGCCAGCTCTTCTCCACTCACCCCTCACTCGAGAAGCGACTGGAGCAGCTGGCCCAGATCTCCGCCCAGCTCTCCCGCCCCGAGTGATCCTTCATCCGCACCCTTTGAACTGCGCACCACCGAAATAGGAGCTCCATGGGATTCTTCGACGCACTGCTCGGCCGGTCCAAACCGAAGCGGGCCAACCTCGACGACCTCTTCGCCCTGCCGCCGGCGGCACTGACTCTGCAGGCCGCGACCGGCTTCACCCCCACCGGTGTCGGGGCCGTCGCCTTCCGCCAGGTCGAGGGAGCCGCGTTCCAATCCGCCGAGTCCGAAAGCGTCGCGCTCATCGGCTCCGACCCGGCCGCCTCGGTGAGGCAGGAGAACGACGGCTTCGGGTTCACATGGCAGGTCGTGGCCGATGAGAACGCCGAGGTGGTCAACCTCGTCACGAACATCCACGCCGTGAACTCGGCACTGGTCAATCAGGGCTTCGACACGATGCTGCTGTGCACAACCGTGTACTTCGTCCATCCCGATGGACGCCGGATGGCGTTGGTCTACCAGTACAAGCGCGGAACGTTCTATCCGTTCGTGCAGCTGGGCCCGAAACAGCGGGACAATCCCCTGGAGATCCAGGTCAAAGGCATCCTCTCCAATGAGTTGCCGTTCGAAGAGGACACGTCGAACTGGTCGGCTCTGTGGGACGCCCCGGGTATGAACGACACCCCGGGAGCTCCTGAACTGCGGTAGGCAGTTCCAGACCGAACAGACAGCAGTTCAGTCGGAACAGAGAGCAATTCACTCCGAACAGACAGATGGAGGGCGTCCCCGCAGGGACGCCCTCCACTCATATCCGAAGCTGTCAGCCTTCCTCAGCTGCCACCTCGATGACTTCGCCGAGAGCTTCGATACGGTCGCCGGGACGGATCGTGGCACCGCGCCGGGTCTCGACCTCGCCGTTGACGCTGACCTCACCGTCGGCGATCATGTCCTTGGCCATGGCGCCGTGTTCGGCGATTCCGTGGAGCTTGAGCAGCTGACCGAGCCTGATCGACTCGCCGCGGATCTCGATCGTGTCCATCAGAAGATGTCTCCGAATCCGTCGAACAGTCCGCCGCCGTCACCGCCGTCGCCTCCGAAGAAGCCGCCGCCGTCACCGCCGCCCATATCGCCACCGGCGTCGCCCATGTCGCCGCCGTAGGCGCCGTCCCAGCCGCCGCCCATTCCGCCGAACATCATGGCGCCCATGAGGACGCCGGGCAGCAGACCGGAGCCTGCGTAGGAGTTGAAGTAGCCGCGGTTGTATTCGGCGTAGGCCGGTCCGGCCTCCCAGTAGGCGCGGCGGGTGTGTCCGTCACCGGTGACGACCTTGCGCACCAGCGGATCGGCTCCGACGGCGACGCGTTCGGCGTCGGCGGCGCACACGGGCACGGGGCGCAGCTGGCCGCCTGCCGGAGCCCAATCGATGTCTTCGACAGAGGGACCGTGCTGCGGGTTGAAGAAGCAGGGCGGACGACGCACCGGCAGGGGTTTGCCTTCGACCCGGGCGCGAACGCACTTGGCGGCATAGCGGCCGTCTTCGAGCGCCTCGGTGACGTGGCGGATATCGGTGGGTTCGGAGACCTTCTCGAGTGTCTCCTTGGCGACGTCGTACGAGTCGAGCGCCTGCTTGTAGTCCTGCGCTCCGCCCGTGTCGAGGTCGACGCCAGCGGTGATGACGTCGAGTTCGGCGACCTCCTCGCCGAATGCGGTGACGTCCTCTTCAGCGGTCTTCTTCACCTGCTGAAGTTCGGCGGCGTGCAGTTCCCGCTGCCGCTTCTTCTCCTTGCGGTGGCCGATGAAGAAAACGGCCCCGAGAACTACGAGCAGCAACAGAAATACTTCAGTCACGATCCATGCCTCCCAGGCTAGCTTTGTCCTCGAACAGTATGCCCGATGAAACTGGAAGACGTCTGAGCCTGTGCCCCACATCCGCTCAGTCCCCGACCGTCGATGACGGCCCAGACTCGGCGGTGGAAGACCGCTGCACGCAGATCACGCGACGCCGTTGCGCGCGGGTCTTGCGGCACCATTGCGCAGGTCATCGAACAGCGCAGCGCCTCGTGCGCCACCGCCTCAGACGAGGGCCACGAGACCTTTGACCAAGGCCGCAATCCCTCCTCCGAAAGCGAGGACGAGCATCCCGATCCGCGCTGCGCCCACGTCGATATGGCGGGAGAGCCGATCGCCTCCGGCGAGGCCCGCCGCAAGGACAAGTCCAAGTCCGATCCAGACTCCGATCTCCAGGTGAGGCCAGGTCCCTCCGTCGATGATCACCTTCGTCACCACCGCCGAGGCGGTCCCGACGACGAGGAAGGGCTGCAGGGTGGCCGCGAACGACCGTTGTTCCCAGTTCGTCAGCACAGCGTAGGCGCTCACCGCCGGCCCCCCGGCTCCTGCCGCGGCAGACATCGCCCCGGAGAAGAGCCCGGCCGTCAGCCGTGTTCCGACGTTCGCAGGGATCGTCCGCCCCAGCTTCCCCAAGGTCAGCGAACTGATGAGGGAGACGACGATGAGCGCGCCGATGAGGATCTGCAGCAGTGGGGTGGGCAGCGATGACGACAGCAGTGCGCCGGGAATGGTGCCGATCACCGCTCCCAAGGCAAGATGCCGGAACGGCGGCCATTCCACCTCGGCGAAGGTGCGGACGAAGACGGAGAATGAGGCGACGATTCCGCAGATGTTGACGAGGATGACGCCGCTGGACGGGTCGAGGAGGAGGACGAGGAAAGGGCCGCTGACCAAGCCGAATCCCATCCCGGTGACGCGTTGGGACAATGCGCCGAGGAACACTGCGAAGAGGATGAGCACGACGACGGGGTCCACTCGGTCGAGTTTAGTCCAGCCCGATTCCCGGCTGATCCTCAGTCTCACCGCTGACCGCGGGGTTAGAGTATTCACCATGAACGCCAGTCCCCTCTGGTCGCGGTTCAGCGCAGATCCCCGATCGTATGGGCAGGTCCGGGCCTCTGATGCCGATCGCGCGGTCGTCAGTGATGTCCTCTCGGAGGGTTATGCCCTCGGTCAGCTCGACGTTGAGGAGTTCGATGAACGCACCGAGGCGGCTGCGAAGATCAAGACGCTCGGTGAAGTGCCAGCTCTGATCGAGGATCTCGTCCTCGCCGATCCAGCCGAAGTCGAGCCTGGCAAGCTCGATGATGCGGGCCGCGCGCAGGCACTGGCTCGCCTCGAGGCAGATCGGGTGCCGATCACGCCGGAGCAGATCGATGCCGCCGCGCAGAAGTACTACCGAGATCGGGTGCGTCGTGCACTGCTCGGTGCTGTTGCAGGGCCGGTCGGGATCGTGCTGGCGATCTGGGCGATCTCGTCGATCGCCTCTGGAGGGTTCATCTTCTTCTGGCCGATCTTCGTCATCATTCCCACGCTGCTCGGCGGGCTGGGACACATCGCGCGCAAGGATGAGATCATCCGCAACCGGAAGAAGGAGCTCACCCGCAGAGCCCGGGCCCAGCTCGGTGATGATGAGGCCAAACGACAGCTGGAAGAGGGTGGGCCTCCCGAGCGGGATTATGAAGCGGACTTCGGTACCGGCCGGCAGCCGTCTCATCCGTCCCATCCGCCGTACTCTCCCGGACGGATCTCACGGAGGGACGAGCGGGACCGGCGCCGGTCGCATCGCCGCCATAACGGCGACAGTCCCTGGGACTGAGGTCAGTTTCCTAGTCCGGCAGGGTCTGGGCCTCTTCAGGCCCGGAAACTCCGTTTCCTACTCAGACCGGGAACCTCCGGGACCGTCTCAGGCAGGGAACGTCCGGAACTGTCTCAGACTTGGAAGAGCCGGATCTGTCCGAACTCCTGAGCCTTGTGCGTGGTGAACCACATCGTGTGCGAGAAGTGCCTCAGGTCGTCGCCGTCGGGCTCCGCCTGCCAGTATCCCCATGCGGCCGCGGCTTTGCCGTGGGTGATCGCCGCTTCGAGGTGGCCGACCTCGTGAGACTGGCCGGACAGCTTCAGCAGCGCTTCGACGACGTCTTCTCGTCCGGTGTGGGTTTCGACGCCGGAATGGTGGACGATCTGCAGGACGCAGTCGTCGGCAATCACCTCGGCGAGGGCGTCTTTGTCGCCATAGAACAGATTTTCCTCGAACGTCGCCACGAAGACGTTCTTCGGACTGTTTCCGCAGGAATCTGTTCCGGTGAAAGTCATGGACCCAGCCTATGCGGGGCGAGGCTGCGGAACAACGGGTCGGCGGGCCGCCTCGGCGAAGGTGGTCGCCGACTCACGACGAGCGGCCACGTCCGCTTGAACAACCTGACCGTCGAGCCGGGGTTCGGGAGTCAGGGCACGAAAACGGCCGTGCCGGCACCCTTGCGGGCACCGGCACGGCCGATCGAACAAGCAGTGGCTATCAGAAGCCCATGCCGCCCATTCCACCCATTCCGTCCATACCGGCAGCTGCGTCTGCACCTGCGGCGGCCTTCTCGGGCTTGTCGGCGACGACCGACTCGGTGGTGAGGAACAGACCGGCGATCGAGGCGGCGTTCTGCAGTGCAGAGCGGGTCACCTTGACCGGGTCGTTGATGCCGGCGGCCAGCAGGTCCTCGTACTCACCGGTTGCGGCGTTGAGACCGAATCCGGCTTCGAGGTTGGCGACCTTGTCGGCAACCACACCGGCTTCGAGGCCGGCGTTCGTGGCGATCTGCTTCAGCGGGGCTTCGATGGCAACCTTGACGATGTTGGCACCGGTGGCCTCGTCTCCCTCGAGTGCGAGGTCGGCGAATGCGGCCTTGCCAGCCTGGATGAGCGAGACGCCGCCACCGGCGACGATTCCCTCTTCCACAGCAGCCTTGGCGTTGCGCACGGCATCTTCGATGCGGTGCTTGGTTTCCTTGAGCTCAACCTCGGTGGCAGCTCCGGCCTTGATGACTGCAACACCGCCGGCCAGCTTGGCCAGACGTTCCTGCAGCTTCTCACGGTCGTAGTCGGAGTCCGAGTTCTCGATCTCGGCGCGGATCTGAGCGACCCGTCCGGCGATCTCCTCGGCGTCTCCGGCGCCCTCGACGATGGTGGTCTCGTCCTTGGTGATGACGACCTTGCGGGCGGTGCCCAGCAGATCGGTGGTCACGCTGTCGAGCTTGAGCCCGACTTCCTCGGACACGACCTGGCCACCGGTGAGGATGGCGATGTCGGCGAGCTGAGCCTTGCGACGGTCACCGAAGCCCGGAGCCTTGACGGCCACGGACTTGAAGGTGCCCTTGAGCTTGTTCAACACCAGGACGGCCAGGGCTTCGCCCTCGACGTCTTCGGCGATGATGAACAGCGGCTTGTTGGACTGCTGAACCTTCTCGAGGACGGGAAGCAGGTCCTTCACGTTCGAGATCTTGGAGTTGACGATGAGGATGTAGGGATCCTCAAGGACAGCTTCCTGGCGATCGGTGTCGGTGACGAAGTAACCGGAGATGTAGCCCTTGTCGAAGCGCATACCCTCGGTCAGTTCGAGCTCGAGTCCGAAGGTGTTGGACTCCTCGACAGTGACGACGCCTTCCTTGCCGACCTTGTCGATGGCCTCGGCGATCAGTTCACCGATTGCAGGATCTCCGGCGGAGATGCCGGCGGTGGCGGCGATCTGTTCCTTGGTCTCGATGTCGATGGCGTTGTTCAGCAGGACGTTCGTGACGGCCTCAACGGCCTTCTCGATGCCGCGCTTGAGGCTGAGCGGATCAGCACCGGCTGCCACGTTGCGCAGGCCTTCGCGGACGAGAGCCTGTGCGAGCACGGTAGCGGTGGTGGTTCCGTCGCCTGCGACGTCGTCAGTCTTCTTGGCGACTTCCTTGACGAGCTCGGCGCCGATCTTCTCGTAGGGGTCCTCGAGTTCGATCTCCTTGGCAATGGAGACGCCATCGTTGGTGATGGTCGGTGCGCCCCACTGCTTTTCGAGCACGACATTGCGACCGCGGGGTCCAAGGGTCACCTTGACCGCGTCCGCAAGCTGGTTGAGGCCAGCTTCGAGTCCTCGACGAGCTTCTTCGTCGAATGCAATCATCTTTGCCATAGTGGCTTAGATCCTCCCTGATGGAGTGGAGTGGGAATCCAGAGCAGTCGTCAACGCCCGCGACGGCAGAGAGTGTGTCCGCATGTTCCATTCCACATATGGACCACGCTCTCGAGACGACTGGTGGGAACCCATCGGTTTTCACCAGTACTAGATTTAGCACTCTCCCCATGCGAGTGCAAATGTTTGTCGCCCGCCAAGATGGGCGAGGGCAGTCCAGATCCGCGAGTAGTCGGCGCACGATGGAGGTGCAGCGCGCAGTTCGGCCCAGCGCGAAACGGTTGGCGCGGGTCCGATTGCCCACGATTTCGAACAGCCCAGTTTAGGGCGATTAGCCCTGTTTTCAACATGGGCTGCTCAACTCACACTGGGCTGAATCGAAGTACATGCGCCCGGGTGCACCCGACGCACCCCCGGGCCCCGCGGGCACTGAAAAGCGCCGAGCAGCTGCCTGCTCGGCGCTTCCCCCGTGCGACTGGTGCCGGTCGGCCCGAGAGCCGTTCCGACGCCCCGCCGCAGCGGATCAGAAAACTGTGCTGACAGCAGCCAGTCTCAGAGGAGGGTGACGGACTCCGCCTGAGGACCCTTTTGTCCTTCTCCGACTTCGAACTGAACCTGCTGGCCCTCTTCGAGAGAGCGGTAGCCGTCCATCTGGATTGCGCTCCAGTGAACGAACACGTCCTGGTTGTCGCCTTCAAGGGTGATGAATCCATAGCCCTTTTCAGCGTTGAACCACTTGACGGTACCTTGTGCCATTACTTCTCCATACAGTGCAGTGCCATTGAAATCCCGCATCGCAGCCGCGATCAGATGACCCCACCCGAGATACGGAAGCTAGTTAAACTCAACTGACCCCGCGACTTCTCTCATTGACCTCTGGAGAATAATCTCGGTGAAGCACGAATAGAACACAAGGTGCTGTGCTTGCCTAGCTGTTGCAACTCTACCGCAGGCGCGCATCCCACCTAGAGCGGTTCAACACTGTTACAGATTCGTTACCTAAAGATTTCTGTCCTGTTCACAGCGGGGATCACCGCGAGTGGAATCAGACCGTTCGGTCAGGAATTCGCCGAGGCGGCCCACCGCCCCATGACCCGCCCGCAACCGAGGAGTCCCGCCGTCTCATGCCCCCATCGCCGGTGCGGCCGAGGCCGAACCGATCCCGCCGACTCAGTCGCGCTGCCGCACCACCGAATCGCTTCGGATCACTCCGAGCCCCCGCCTTCGCTGGGCTCGGGTCCGCGATCGGCGATGTCCGAACAGATGACGACGGTCACGTCGGCTTCGAAGTCGGACGAGGCCTCCGTGGCGGAGACCCCCAGGGACTTGGCGACGAGCTTGGCCTGGGACGCGTTCTCTTCGCCGTTGTAGTACACCGTCGAATCAGAGAGGTTCGTCGAGTAGTTGCCGACCTGACCGAGCTTCCAGCCCTTCTCTTCGACAGCCTCGGAGAACTTCTTCGCAGCACCGGAGACGCCGGAGCCGTTGAGCACGTCGACGGTGATCGAGTCGTCTGCGACGCTGACTTCGCTCTCACTCGGTGAGGGTTCGGCCGACGTCGATTCGGAGGCCGGAGGGTCGGCGATCTTCGACTCGGGGTTGCCCATCGAGGAGAAGATGATGTTGATGGCGGCCACGACCAGCAGGACGGCGACCAGGGCGAGGATGATGACCAGCGAGATGGCACCGATGTTCGACGACGCCGCGGACTCCTGTCGATGGGCACCGCTGCGCCGGCCGGGCTCGATCTCGTCGAATTCGTCGGTCATGTCTACCTCGAGACGCGGGCTTGGGCGCGTTCGCTCTGCCGCGTGCTGCGGATTCGGCGAAGGCGCTTGACCAGCATGGGGTCGCTGGCCAGAGCTGCAGGGTTGTCGAGAAGCGAGTTGAGGATCTGGAAGTAGCTGGTGGCTGACATGTCGAAGCGCTCACGGATCGCGTGGTCCTTGGCGCCTCCGTATTTCCACCACCGCCGCTCGAACTCCAAAACGGCCACCTCGAGCTCGCTCAGTTCTGAGGTGTCGTCGTTCGGCGGCATAGAGGTTGTGCTCCTTCGAGAGGTGTCTGAGCTTCTATTCTATCGCCGGATCGGCGGTACCGAAATTTCCGGCGCGCCGCCGAGGCTGTGAGGTCGATCCCGACCAGGGCACGGCTCGTGGGACGGCAACTCGCACATGCCCGGCGGCTGCTGCGCCCGCAACCGCAACACCCCGCCGCACGGCACCGGATCGGTGACCGTGTCGACGGGGTGAAGGGAACGACCTTCGCCGAGGCGGGGCCGCCTCGGCGAACCGGGTGACCCGATCGAGAGGATCGGATCGGCCCCACATTCTACCGCGCGGGCAGACCCGCCTCGGCGAGATCGGATCAGCGGATGCGGATGTTGACCTGCTTGATCTGGGTGAATCCCTCGAGCATGCCTTCCAATGATGCCTCTCGTCCGAATCCGGAGGTCTTCATGCCGCCGTAGGACTGGCCGGCCAGCTGGCCGCCGCCCTGGTTGACCTGGACCCAGCCGGATTCGATCCGGTTGGCCATGGTCAGGGCCGCGTCGACGTCCTTGGTGAAGACGAAGGCCGCGAGTCCGAAGTCGGAGTCATTGGCCATGTCGATGACCTCGTCGATGTCCTTCCACGGGATGACCGAGAGGACGGGGCCGAAGATCTCTTCACGGCTGGTCTGCCAGTCGTTCTTCGCCTTCGAGAAGATCACGGGCGCGTGGTAGAAGCCGGGTTCGCCGACTTCCAGCGAATCGGAGCCGTCATAGGCGATCTCGACGCCGTCCATCGCCTTGCCCATCTCGATGTAGCTGGCGACCTGGTCGTACTGCTTCTGGTTGATGATGCAGCCGATGTCGGTGGATTCATCGCGGGGGTCGCCGACCTTCATCTTCGACACCGCGTCGACGAGCTTGGACAGGAAGTCGTCGTAGATGTCTTCGTGGAGGAACAGACGTGACCCCATGGTGCACGACTGGCCCTGGCGGGCGAAGCGGGTCGACAGCAGCACCTGCTCGAGGGTGTCGTCGTCGTTCGAGTCCGGGAAGATGATGTTGGGGGACTTGCCGCCGAGCTCCATCGACGAATGTGCGAGTCGACCACCGGCCAGCTCGGCGACGTGACGGCCGACGCTCGTCGATCCGGTGAATGAGACCTTGTCGACGTCGGGGTGGACGTTGAGGGCCTCACCGATGACCGAGCCCTTGCCGGTGACGACGTTGAGCACACCGGCAGGGAGGATGTCGGCGATGATCTCGGCCATCTTGAGGATGGTCAGAGGTGCATCCTCGGCGCATTTGAGGACTATCGTGTTGCCGGCGGCGATCGCGGCGGGGGTCTTGAAGGCGGCGATCATCAGCGGCGAGTTCCACGGCAGGATGCCGGCGACGACACCCAGGGGCACGCGCTTGGTGTACTGGAGCTGCTTGTCTCCGGCGGGCAGGGTGTTGCCCTTGACCTCACCGGCGACGCCGCCCATGTAGCGGAACAGGTCGGCCAGGATGATCGTCTCCGGCCGAGCCTGGGTGCGGATCGCGTTGCCGGTGTCGAGAGCGGTCAGCTGGGCGAGCTCCTCCGAAGCGGCTTCGAGCGCATCGGCACAGGCCAGAAGCTTCTTCTGGCGTTCCTTGAACGGCAGGGCCGCCCACTCGGGGAAGGCCTTCCGTGCGGCTTTGACGGCGCGGTCGGCGTCGGCCTCTTTGCCGTTGGGCACCTTGGCGATGACGACGTTGCGGTCGATCGGGGTGATGACATCGGTGGTGTCGCCGTCAGCGGCGTCGACCCACTGACCGCCGATGAGCATCTTCCAGTTCTTGGCCTCTGGGAATTCCGACATTTCGGTCCTTTCGTTCAACGATGAACTCCTTACGCCGAGCATAACGCGTGGCGCTGAACGGCAATACACCGGTTCGATAGGCGATCGCGCACACCCGATCTGCGCTCCGTGCACATTCACGCAGGTCGATTCCCACCCCCGCCGAGGTGGTGCCGACGTTTTCGTCTGCGCCCGCCGGGGTGGTGCCGAGGTGATCGTCTGCCCTCGCCGAGGCGGTGCCGGAGTTCGCAAAGCTCGCCCCTCCCGCCCCTGCGCGGTGGATGGCGGATTGTTGGGTCGATCCACGGTGATTTCAGTGAGGAAACCACCGTGGATCGACCCAACAATCATGTCCGTGGTGGCTTCCCGCCGCCGCTTCCCCTCCGCTGGCGACAGCACCGCCGTTCCTGCGCCGTCCATTCCTTGGAAGCTGACACCACTGTCTCAGCGCGACCTCGTCCGCTGAGCATCGCTAAACTCGTGCCCATGACGTCGACGCCTCCGCTGACCGAGATCATGTCCCCCGATTGGGCGAACGCCCTGGTCGGAGTGGAGGAGCGCATTCATACGATGGGCGACTTCCTGCGCAACGAGATCGCCGCCGGTCGCGCCTACCTGCCCTCCGGGGACTTCGTCTTCCGCGCCTTCGCCGAACCACTGTCCGAGGTCAAAGTTCTCATCGTCGGCCAGGACCCCTATCCGACGCCTGGTCACGCCATCGGCCTGTCATTCGCCGTCGACCCCGATGTCCGCCCCCTGCCGCGGTCGCTGGGCAACATCTTTCAGGAGCTCGAGTCCGACCTCGGCATTCCGCCGGCCCCGCACGGGGACCTGCGTGCCTGGTCACGCCAGGGAGTCATGCTGCTCAACCGGGCGCTGACCGTCTCCCCCGGCGAACCCGCTTCCCACCGCGGCAAAGGCTGGGAGGAGATCACGGAACGGGCGATCACCGCGCTGATCGATCGAGATCAGCCGCTTGTCGCGATTCTCTGGGGCCGCGACGCCCGGAACCTCGCTCCCCTGCTGACATCAGGAACCGCCGAGGTGGCCATCATCGAATCCGCCCATCCCTCACCTCTGTCGGCCCGGCGGGGATTCTTCGGCTCCCGACCGTTCTCGCGCACGAATGAATTGCTCGCCCAGAAGGGCATCGATCCGATCGACTGGGCACTGCCGGATCAGGCCTGAGCCCGGATCGGACCTGAGCCCGGGTCCGATCCGGACTCGGGTCAGGTCTGAACCCGGTCCGATCTGAGTCCGGATCAGATCTGAATCGGACCGGTCGCGGTCTCCTCTGAGGATCCCGTTCCTCCGGGCCCACTCGGCTGAGGCTTCGCTCCTCCGGTCTCGGCCGGCTGCGCCTTCGCTCCTCCGGGCCCACTCGACTGCGTCTTCGCGCCTCCCGGCTGCACCGAGTCGATGACGGCGGTCGAGGTTTCGCCGCTGCGCACCTCCTCGACCTTCTCCTCGGCCGAACTCTGGCTCTTGAGGTTCTTCAACGGCAGCGCCAGATAGCTGCCGAGCACAGCGCCGACAGCGAGCGCCGCGTTCGCCAGGATCGCGGTGAACAGCGAGGACAGACCCACAGCGAAGGAGACGTTCTCCGATTCCGACGCGATCTGATAGACAGCGGTGAAGATCGACAGCCCCTGCAGAAGGGTGTAGATGCCGGGAATCATCAGCACGATCGCCGGAGCTCCCAGCCGCAGCGCCAGCGGCCGCGACAGGAAGCCGGTGACGGTGGCCGCCAGCAGACTGGCAAGCACATTGTCGACGTCCAACAGCGTCAGCGACATCATCGTGATGTGCGAAGCAAGGCCGACGAGCGCCGCCGGCAAGATGAACCGGCGCCTGGCCGACATCGCCACCGCACCGGACATCGCCACCACGGCCGCCGCGACCATCGACAGGATCGCCGTGACCACATGCGGGCTCGTCTTCGGCACGAGCACTTCGATATGACTGAGGCCGATGGCCTGACCGCACACGATTCCCAGGGCGATGCCGGAGACGATGCCGGCCAGAGTCATGAACACCCCGACCACCCGCCCGGCGGCGGTCAGCGGGAAGTTCGTCAGCGCATCCTGAACCGCCGAATACAGCGACTGCGTCGGCAGCAGCAGAACGATTCCGGCAGCCACGAGGTACTGCGGTGAGGCGATGATGCCCACGTCGCCGGCGATGGTGGCGATGAGCGTCGCAGAGGCGGCCTGCAGCGCCGTGGTGAAGAACGACGGCAGGTGGGTGCGGCCGAGCAGCTTGCCGAACTGGAACACGACGATGGCCATCGTGATGCCCAGGGGAATCGCGATCGGGCCTCCTCCGAGCAGCAGGACGAGGGCACCGACCATGAAGCCCCAGGCACCGGTGGTGAACCATTCGGGGAACGGTCGCCGCTGCGTGCGGATCGCGTCGAGACGACTGCGTGCCTCATGGAATTCCAGACGCCCGTCGACGAGGTCGGTGACGAGCTTGTGCACCGAGGCGAGCTTCGCAAAATGCGTGGACTCACCGCGGTTGACCCGCATCACCGTCAGCAGACGTCCGTCCGAGGTCGAATAGTGCACAACGAGCGTGTTCGAGGTCAGATCGACCTCGACGGTGGCCAGACCGCACGCGGTGCACGCGGCGATGACGGAAACCTCGACATCGCTGGTGCCGGCACCGGCGCGCATCATCATCGCCGCGATATCGGCGGCGAGGTCGAGGATCATCCGGGCTTCGTCTTCGCTCGGCTCGTTCGCCTGGACGGGCGCCTGATACGGGGTGCCCTTGAGGGCGGTGACGATCGGCACCGGCTGTGTGTTCTCCGTCGTACCCGAGACGAGTTTGCCCACGGTGCGCCGAGCGACCTTCTGGGCGATGCGCTGAGACGCACCGAGGTGGTCGGTGCGAGACTTCGACCGCCCGCCGCCACGCTCGGCTTTCGCCGCCTTCGCCGCGGCGGCCCTAGCGAGATCTTCCGGCTGGGGTTCCGGTGAGGAGTCCCTCAGTTCGGCAAGTCGCTGCAGGCGGGTGCGTTCGAGCAGTTCGCGCAGGGCCTGGGATCCGGCCTCCGGATTGCCGCCGGAGACCGGCGCCGGGGACGAGCCGCGGACAGGGCCCGGTTCGGTCGGCGGATCGACCCGAACCTCGGTGGTGGTGGCGTCTTCGAGTTCTCTGTCGCTCACGGCTCGCTGATGAGTGTCGGGCCGAGCGGGTCGGCGATGTGCGCGGTTCCTGAGGCGGCGTCGTAGTCGAAGACGCGACGGCCGGAGACGAAGACGGTCTCGGCGCGGGAATTCAGATCGAGCGGATCGCCGGACCAGATGACGATATCGGCGTCACGGCCCACGGCCAAGGAACCGAGGCGGTCGTCGAGGCCGAAGATCGCGGCCGGGTTGATTGTCAGCGCTTCGATCGCGACGGTCGGATCGAGTCCTTCCTTCACGGCCAAGGAGGCTTCGTGGATGAGGAAGTTGATCGGGATGACCGGATGGTCGGTGGTCAGCGCGATGCGCACTCCCGCCTCGGCCAGCGAGGCCGCGGTGGCCAGGGTGCGATCGCGCAGTTCGACCTTCGACCGCGAGGTCATCAGGGGACCGAGGATGACGTCGATGCCCTTGGCAGCGATGAAATCGGCGATCTTGTGACCTTCGGTCCCGTGGTTGATGACGAGGCGGTAGCCGAATTCCTCGGACAGGCGGATGGCGGTGGCGATATCGTCGGCGCGGTGGCAGTGCTGGTCCCATGCGAGCTTGCCGTCGAGGACGTCGGCCAGGGTCTCCTTGACCAGGTCACGGTCGAACGGGGTGCCGTCGGTTTCGGCTTGCGCACGTTTGGCCTGGTAGTTCCGCGCTTCGACAAAGGCGTCGCGGATGATCTTGACGGTGCCCATCCTCGTCGATGGGGTGACCTTCTTCTCCCCGTACACGCGTTTCGGGTTCTCGCCGAGTGCGGACTTCACGGACAGATCCTGCGTCACGAGCATTTCGTCGACGATCCGACCCCAGGTCTTGAGGAAGGCGGTGCGACCGCCGATGGGATTGCCGGAACCGGGTTTGATGAGCGCCGAGGTGACACCCCCACGCAGGGCATCCTCGAATCCGAGATCGGTGGGGTCGATGCTGTCGAGCGCGCGCAGGCCCGCACCGTTGGGATCGGTCATCTCGTTCGTATCGTCACCGGACCAGCCTTCACCGTCCTCATGCACGCCGAGGTGGCCGTGGGCTTCGATGAAACCGGGCAGGACCCAGCGTCCGCCGGCATCGATGACCTCGGTGTCCGCTGGGAGGGCTGAGGTGTCGACGGAACCGGGGGCCACCTCGGTGATGCGGCCGTTCCTGACGGTCAGCGTCCCTGATTCGATCGCCTTCGCGCGGTTGCCGGATTCGTCGGCCACGGGCACAATCCGCGCGTTCGTGATGACGAAATCTGTGGCTGCGGGGACCGGGACTGACCGATACATTCTGCTCCTAGCGAGGGGGTCGGCGACGACGTCTGGCTGCGGTGTCGAGTCTACGCCACTCGATGATTCCGCTCGGTGACCTCGGGGCCGTTCGCCGCGTTGGCGGGAGGCTTCCGGCGGGACGAGTTCCCGCCCTCTTCCCCTCCCAATTGCTACCTGACGGCGGCCCAGCAACCTCGCGCGAGGTAGCTGGGCCGCCGTCAGGTAGTTCGGGGGCGGACGGGTCCCTGGGTCGGGTCCGGCGTATAGTCTGGGTGCATCGCCCGAAGAGAGAAGGATCCCTGATGCTTGAGCCGATCACCTCATACGTCGCAATCGGAGACTCGTTCAGTGAGGGTCTGATGGATCCCGACCCACGGGTCGAGGATCGGTACCGCGGCTGGACCGACCGGCTCGCGCTCATGCTCACCGAGTCGTCGGTGGGCGGCCCGGATCTGTCCTATGCCAATCTGGCCATCCGGGGGCGGCTGCTCGACCGCATCGTTGATGACCAGGTGCCGCAGGTGCTCGAGATGAAGCCGGACCTCGTGAGCCTGTGCGCCGGGGGCAATGACTGCCTGCGTCCGAAGGCTGATATCGATGCCCTGGCCGCGAAGTTCGAACGCGCCGTGATCGCGATGCGTGAGGCTGGCATCGAGGTGCTCATGTGCAATGGCTTCGATACCGAGTTCAGCACCCCGCTCATCCGTGCGGTGCGTCCACGAGTGGGAATCTACAACGCCCACCTGTGGTCGATCGCGCAGCGACACGGCTGCCATATGGTCGACCTGTGGGGGCTGCGTTCGCTCTACGCCGCGGAGATGTGGGCCGATGACCGCATCCACCTGTCGACGGAGGGTCACCACCTCGTCGCCGAGCAGGCTCTGGCGACCCTGGAGAGCGGTCGTTCCCTGCCGGTCAAGGGCTTCGGTCTTCCGGCTCGTCCGACGCGGGCGATTCGCGAGGTGATGAGCGAGGAGTCGCGGTGGGCCCGGGAGTACCTGGCCCCGTGGGTCGGTCGGCGATTGCGCGGCCAGTCCTCCGGTGACACTCTCGACCCGAAGCTGGCGGAGCTCACCCGCGTCCGTGACCTCGTCGAACGCTCCCGTGAGGTCGACCGTGCCCGGGAGAACGGTGAGACAGGCGCCGCCGGCGAAGCGGGCGCTGCCGGCCGGTCGGACGCGGCCGACCTGACCGACTCAGGCAGAACTCGCGCCGACGAAACCGGCATCGGCGGGATGAACGCACCTCGGGGTTCCGAAGGATGAGCGTCGAGTCCGTGCGCATTCCCGAACTCTCCGCCGCCGGGGCCACCGTGGCTCCGTCCTTCCGACACGTCTACGGGGACTCGCCCGAGCAGTTCGTCGAGGTCTATGGTGACCCGGCAACCGCCTCGGCGACGGTCATCTTCGTCCACGGAGGCTACTTCCGACCCCGCACCGATCTGTCCCATGCCCGACCGTTGGCTCGGGAGCTGGCCGAGTCGGGAGTGCTCGTCGCCTCCGTCGAGTATCGACGCCTCGGCGGGCAGCCGCTCCTGCTCGACGATGTCACCGCGGCCATCGAATCCGTGTGCGCCGAACTGCCGCGCTGGGGTATGAGCGAGCAGGCACGGGAGAACCTGGTCGTGTCGGGCCATTCGGCCGGTGGCTGCCTCGTCCTCGCCTGGGCTTCGCACCTGCCCGACGAGGGACCGCGGATCCGTCTGCGTCCTCTGGCACCGGTGACCGATCTGCTGCGGGAAGTCGAGGGCAACCTCGGCGATGGGGCAGTCCTCGACTATATGGGTGTGCGGCCAGACGACGATCTGGACGCCTACCTGCGCCACGATCCGCGATCTCGGGCCGCCCTCATCCCGGCACGCGTCGACGTGCATTCGGTCCATGGGGATGCCGATGCCACGGTCAACGTCAAATTCTCCCGTGTCTTCCCCGCCGCCCTGACCGAGCTGCCGGAGGCGAACCATGCCGATGTCATCGACCCCGACTCCCTGTTCTTCCCGCAGGTGAGGAACCTGCTGCTCGGCTGAAGGTATTTCTCAGATCCCTTCGGGGCTGATTCCGGGACCGTTCTCGATTCCGGTGCGGATGTCGAAGAGCTCGGGGAAGAACGTGAGATCGAGCGCCTTCTGCAGGAATCCGACTCCGCTCGAACCGCCCGTACCGCGTTTCATGCCGATGATCCGCAGCACTGTGCGCATGTGTCGGTAGCGCCAGATCTGGAAGTTCTCCTCGAGGTCGACGAGCTCTTCGCAGCTCTCGTACTCCTGCCAGTACTTCTGCGGGTTCTCGTAGATGATGCGGAAGACATCGTAGATGCTCGGTTCCTCCAGGTACTGCTCCAGGGCCGCACGCGCCTCGGGTTCTCCGTCGAAGACCGGGAGCATGGCCCGATTCTTGTTGCCGAGCAGAAACTCCACGGCCCGATACTGCCAGGACTGGAAGCCGGAAGCACGGCCGAGCTGGTCGCGGAAGCCGACGTACTCGCTCGGCGTCAGCGTAGCGAGCACGGACCACTGCTCGGTCAGGGTCTTCTGGATGTGTTTGACGCGGGCGATGCGCTTGAGCGCGGTCTGCAGCTCATCAGCGGCGATGAGTCGCCGAGCGTCGAGGAGTTCGTGGATGACGAGCCGGAACCACAGCTCCGTGGTCTGGTGCTGGATGATGAAGAGCAGCTCATCGTGGTGTTCGGGACTGCTGACTGGATGCTGGGCACCGAGGAGACGGTCGAGGTCGAGATACGACCCGTATGTCATCGATTCCTTGAGGTCGGTGTGGACCCCGGCCTCGAGGTCGCGTTCGTTCTTCTCGGCCGTCGTCCGAGCGTCTCTGCCCGGGTCATGGTTGGTGTCGGTCATGATCTCCAGCATAGGGGTCAGCCGGGTTGGCGCCTCTGCGGTTCGGCGACTTCCCGGACGTCATCGACGAGCCGTTTCCACTCCGGCGGCATCTGAGTCTCGCCGAAGCGGACTCGCCCGTACCGGCTCTCGATGAGGTAGGCGAACCGATCAGCACCCGTGGCCTGCGGGGCATCATCACTCTGCACCACACCATCGCTCTGCCCGCTGTCGGACCAGGGAAGTTCGGCGATGCGCGGGCCCAGTTCATCGCGTCGGGTGCTTGCGTCGATGTCGACTTCCCAGACGAGCAGCATCCCGCCGATACCGCCCGAGCGTTCGACGAGCAGATGCCCGAAACCACCGGCAGGCTTCTCGTTCACCAGCTGCTCCCCTGGTTTCCGCGGGCCGAACCTGCGTGGGAGATGCCCACGGTTTCCCACCCGGACACGATCGCATCGTGAACGTCGGATCCGGCTCCGAACTGGTCGGCCGCCTCGGCGATAGTGAGTTCTGCGAACTCCGCGAAATCGGTGCGCTGCGTGATCTCAGCCCCTGTGAGGACGGAGTACCAGACCTGTCCGACGCTTTCCCAGGCCGGGCCGCCCACGGCGATGGCGGCGAGCGCTAAGGCCCGGTTCGGGATCCCGGAGTTCAGGTGAACCCCGCCGTTGTCGGAATCGGTGGTGACGAAGTCGTCCATATGCGCAGGCTGCGGGTCCTTGCCGAGGACGTCGTCGTCATAGGCCGTGCCGGGTTCGATCATGGACCGCAGGGCACGGCCGGTCACCTCGGGGGTGAAGATTCCGGCACCGATGAGCCAGTCGGCGTCCTCGGCATTCTGTCCCGCGTCGTGCTGTTGGGTCAGGGCGCCGAAGACATCGGCGCAGTGCTCGTTGAGCGCACCCGGCTGGCCGAGGTATTCGAGGTCGGCGGTGTGGCTGATGACGCCGTGGGAGAGCTCGTGGCCGATGATCGACAGCGAGCCGGTGAACCCGGTGAACACTTCGTCGTCGCCGTCGCCGAAGACCATGAGGCGGCCGTCGAAGAAGGCGTTGTCGTAGTCCTTGCCGTAGTGGACGCTTGCCATGAGCGGCATTCCCGCGCCGTCGAGCGAATCGCGCCCGAACACCTCGGAGAACAGAGCATACGAAGCACCGAGCCCGTCATAGGCTTCGTTGACCGGCTCATCGTCGACGGGCTCTTCGCCCTCGGAGCGGACGAGTTCGCCGGGCAGCACCTCGGTGTTCTGAGCATCGTGGACGAGGCGCTGCAGGCCCGCCGGAGCGGGTGGGGCGAGCGCGGATTCGTCTCTGCCGAGATCGGCCGGAGGGGTATAGCGCAGTCCGGCCAGGCGCAGGTTCCGACAGCTCTCGTCGGACATCCGGCAGCTTGCCGCGGCGGCCGCGGCCTTCGGGAATCGCTCGGCGCCCCGCTCGGCGATCGCATCGAGAAGGTAGGGCGGGACGACACTGTGAAATGGGACGACGCTCTGAGAGACCATGACTCCAGCGTGCCACTTTCAGAGACGGACCGATAGGGTACCCGGCACATCCGCGGCGGACGGCCCGGCGCGACCTCAACTAAACTTGCTACGTGCTCAAACCCATCCTGTGGCCGGTGCTCGTGCCGTTCGCCCTCTTCGCCGTCGGCCTGGGCGCGATCATGCCGATCCTCGTGCTCGGGGCGCTCTCGCTGGGCTCGACACAGGCGTTCGCGGCCGCGATCGTCGGCATCATGGGGGCCGTGTCGCTCATGGCCACGGTGCCGGCCGGGATCCTCATCGACCGCCTCGGCGATTTCCGGGCCATGTTCGTGGCCACGTGCGCGGCGATCATCGTGCTCGGCTCCATCGTCGCCGCCTTCATCTGGGATTCGCCGTACTCGCTGCTCGTCTACACGGTCGCGCTCATGGTCTTCGGCCCGGTCTCCGATGTGTGGAGCCTGGCCAGGCAGGCCGTCGTCGCCGAGGTGATGCCGCCGTCCGACCTCGCGAAGGCGATGACCGCGCTCGGCGGAACGCAGCGGGTCGGCAACCTCGTCGGGCCGATGATCGGCGCCGGACTCATGCTCGTCTTCCCGATCTGGTCCGTGTTCGTCTTCTCCGGCCTCACCGCCGTCGCCGCGATCGCGATCATGACCCTGCCGATCGCCCAGATCCCCGGCTTCGACGACCATCCCGACCGCCCCGAGGCGGCCCCGACCTCGCGCGCAGACGATCCCTCCCTCACCGATGTTCCCAATCCCACCGAGGCGGCCGACCCCGCCACGACGGACGATGCGGCGCACGGCGACGCCGCCCCGCCTCGGCGGGGGAAGAAGGATCGCCGGCCGCCGCTGGACGTGCGGTGGAAATCGGTCATCCTCACCGGCGTCACGATCATCGCACTGGCAGCCGCCCGCGCCGCCCAGCCGGTCGTCGTTCAGCTGTGGGGCGTCGAGATCGGTCTGCACAAGTCCTCGATCTCGCTCATCATCGCCTTCGGCGCCGGACTCGAACTCATCGTCATGTTCCTCGGCGCGTACATCAAGGATCACCTCGGCCGGGTCGCGACCCTCGTCGCGTGCCTGTCCATCTTCGGCACCGGGTTCGTCATCATGGTCGCAAAGCCGGATCTCGCCGGGATGGTCATCGCCGCCGCGGTCATGGCCTTCGGCAACGGCCTCGGGGCGGGTGTGAATATGACGATCGGTGCGGACCTCTCTCCCGCGGTCGGGAGGCCGCGGTTCCTCGGCATCTGGGCGATCTTCAACAACGGCGGCAAGCTCGGCGGGCCGACGCTGCTGTCCCTCATCATCACCGTGACCACCCTGCGGTTCGGGGTGCTCTTCCCGGGACTGCTCGCCTTCCTCGGTGCGGTGTGGATCCTCATCTGGGCCCGTCAGGTGGGCCTGCCCGGAAGGCGGAGGCGCCTCGATCCGCCGCGCACGGACTGACTCGGCAGACTAGGCTGGAGATGACCGAATCGACGATGTTCGGCTGACAGCCCGAAGCTGAAGGCACGCAGCGGCCGTCCCGCGGCTGGGAGTCCGAACAGGATCAGGAGAGTCATCAATGGAAGCACTGGACGTCGGTGGGTACGTGCTGGTGAGCCTGGCTGCGCTCGTCTTCCTCTTCCTACAGTCGTGGTTCGCCGCCACCGTGGTCCGTCGCGTCGTCGGCGTTCCCACCGGCTGGCCGCGCACGCTGGCCGTCGGTCTCGTCATGAGCGCCGTCGTGGCCGTGACCGTCCAGTACCTCTACCGGGCCGGCACCGGGCAGAACGTCGACGGTCTCGACGTCTCCCCCGGAGTGGCGGTGCTGTTCATGGTGCTCGCCCTCGGGTGGATCTTCGCCCTGGGCGTCGGTGCCCTCGTCATGCTCGAAGCGGCCTTCCCGACCGGATCCCTACCGAGCCCGCAGTCACTGTTCTTC
Organism: Brevibacterium permense; assembly: GCF_013280495.1. Lineage (GTDB taxonomy): Bacteria > Actinomycetota > Actinomycetes > Actinomycetales > Brevibacteriaceae > Brevibacterium > Brevibacterium permense. The sequence continues at coordinate 170,807 of NZ_JABSSX010000001.1, read as the reverse complement.
GGGTGGAAGTCCCGCCGTCGCCGCGGCCGCCGCTATGCGCAGGTCGTGTCCATCGCCGTGCGGCACGGGCTCGGCTCACAGCTGCGCGGTTTCGGAGGGGATTCGCCGGGTCGCGACGTCAAGACCGCACGAGCGCTCAAGGAATCCCTCGCCGAGGCGGGGGTGACCTTCGTCAAGCTCGGACAGATGCTCTCGACCCGCCGAGACATCCTCCCGCCCGTGTTCGTCCGTGAGCTCGAAACCCTCCAGACCCAGGTCACACCCGAGCCCTGGTCGGTCATCGAACCGGCCATCGCCGAGCGGCTCGGTCAACCGATCGGAGAGGTGTTCGCACGGATCGGCTCCACGCCGCTGGCGGCCGCCTCGGTGGCACAGGTCCACGAGGCGACCCTGCTCGACGGCACGGAAGTCATCGTCAAGGTGCAGCGGCCGAAGGCGCTCAATCAGGTCACTCAGGATCTCGACATCATCCTGCGGTTGGCGGGTTGGCTGAACAAAACCACGACCTGGGGCAGGGATCTGGGTGTGCAGTCACTGGCTGCGGGATTCGCGAACACGCTCGAGGAGGAGCTCGACTATCGGATCGAGCTGGACAATATGGCCAGCATCGAGACCTCTCTCAAACGATCGGGGAAGTTCGACGTCACAGTTCCACACGGCTACCCGGGCCTCAGCGGCGAACGCCTGCTGGTCATGGATCGACTGCCCGGACAGCCGCTCTCACGAGCGGGGACGCTGCTGACCGAGCTCAGCGATGCCGAACGGTCCCGGTTGGCCACCACGCTGTTGGGCGCCACGCTCGAGCAGATCATCGGTGACGGGATCTTCCACGCCGACCTGCATGCCGGCAACATCTTCATCACTCCCGAAGGGAAGCTGGGGCTGCTCGACTTCGGTGCGGTCGGCCGGCTCGATCCGGGCACGCAGACCTCGCTGGGACTCATGCTCTACTCGATCGACCAGAACGACAGCGCCGGGGCCACCGACGCCCTCATCGAACTCCTCGGGCGTCCAGACGGGCTCAACGATCGGGAGGTCGAACGGGCCGTCGGCGAACTCCTGCTGCGCTACGGCGGCGGCACCCGTGCGGCACAGGGTCAGAAGCTCTTCGACGACCTGTTCAATCTGGTGCTCGCGCACCGGTTCTCCGTGCCGGCGCCGATCAGCGCCGCATTCCGGGCGATGGCCTCCGTCGAGGGTGCACTGCTGACGATCGATCCGCACTTCGATGTCGTCGCCGTGTCCCGGCAGGAGGGCAACAGGCTCGTGAGGTCGAAGCTCAAGGACACGAAGATCACCGATGAGCTGCAGCGCCGGGCCCTGCAGCTGATGCCGATGATCGACCGCATGCCTCGCCGGATCAACAAGATCACCGAGGACCTCGAACAGGGACGGTTCTCGATGAACATGCGTGTGCTCGAGAATCCATCCGACCGCAGCTTCCTCACCAGCCTGTTTCAGCAGCTCATCGTCGCCGTCCTCGCCGGGGCCGCCGTGGTGGGAGCAATCATGCTCATCACCAGCAATGAGGGTCCACTGCTGACGAAGGACATCCGCCTGTACTCATTCTTCGGCTTCGTGCTGCTCTTCGGCGGCTTCGTCTTAAGCATGCGCTCCCTCATGCTCGTGTTCCGACGCGACGGCCAGACTTAGCCGGTCAACCAGCCGTCACCCCTTCACCGCCACGGCGCAGCATCCGAGCTCGCAAGGGGCCAGCGGCTGACTTCAGGTCAGTATCGGATACTTTTCGCCAGTAGAAATGTCCGATAGTGACCTGCAATCGGCGGCCAGTGTCCGATAGTGACCTGGATTCAGTCCTCCGGCACGCACAGAAAGAGCCCCGTGCTCACTGTTTCCAGCGATGCGCGGGGCTTTCCCGAGTGGAGCCCCCTGTCAGACTCGAACTGATTCAACACCCCATGTCAGAGACTCGATCCGCTAGTTTTCGCGGATTCTAGACACGTGGGGATTGTGTGGATTGGGCAGAATGTGGGCAAAGTGTGGGCACGGAATGGGCACGTACTCTCCCCCCACCCACGGCTGCCTCAATAACGAAACAGCAACTAACCACGTAGTTGCGCGCTCGGGCATCACGGACAGGCCTATGATCCGGGAAGGCGACACTTCACCGCACAGGAGAAACCATGGAACCAATTGCAGCACTCATCATCTGGGCGCTCAGCCTTGTCATCCTCGTCTTCGTCATTGGCGCCGGCGTCCGGGTCGGCATGCGATGGTCACGGATCGACGAGCGCAAGGAGCAGGAGGCACGCAATCAGCCTGCTTACCGAGACGGGCAGTCCGTCTTCAACTACAAGCCCAACAAGAAGTTCAAGTAGCGCAGGAGAACGCCATGGAATTCTTCGGACCACTTATTGCCGGCGTCCTCGGCATCATCATCGTGCTCACCATCTCGCTCTTCATCATCGAAGAGGGCGTGCGCCGAGGCATGCGCAAGGCCAGAGCCGATGAACGCGCAGAGCTCGCCGCAATGGAAGACGAAGACGTCTACGACGACTAGACCAGCTTCCCTTCCCACCGCACATCGTCAGGATGCAGCCATACTCCAACCGTCCTGGACCGTTGGTCACCCAGCTCGACATAGATCGCAGGGCCATCAGCATCGAGACGAGACGCGCGGCACTCAGCCCACTCCTCCCCATCGACTTCCCAGACGAGGCGAGCGCGGACGGGGATCTTTGTGCGCATGGGCTTGTCCCTCGCGGAGAGGCGATTGAGGACTTCCTGGTATTGGGGTGGACCGGGCGAGAACTGTTTATAGTACATGCGTTCTATTGTGAACGGTGAGAGGAGGTTTGTGGAAGTGCTAGCTAGCCCGACGATCGAGCATGTGACAGTTGTGACTGAGGCAGGGTGGGTGAATCCTGTCATTTCTCTCGCTGGTGTTGCGCTGACGGCTCTTGTTTCGTGGCTGATATATCGGGGGAACGTGGCGCGCGCCGATGCTCGGGCTGAGAATGAACAAACTCGGCACGACGCCGAGCTCGATCGCCTACGGGCCGAGGCGAAGCGGGCCGAGGTCCGTCACGAGCAACAGATCCAGGCGATGCTCTTGCAAGGTCGGAGAGAGCGTGAAGTTCGGTTCTTGCGTGAGCTATCAGACTATTTGGTTGCCTTCTCGGGAAGTGTTCGCGATGGCCGAATCAACTACGAAGGCCCGGAACTGATGCGCCTACGTCAGTTCGGGCTTAAGATCTATGCTGACTTTGCCGAGGATGACGACGCGTTTGCGTGGAACGTCGCCGAGTTTCTCGAAGATCTCGCATCCCGCACCGAGACGAATAAGCCTCAATCCAATCCTTTTGGGGAAGAAATCAATTGGGGCGAGTTCGCAGAGATCGCGAACGATGCAGAGCGAGGTGCGTTCTACCTCCTACGGTGGTTGCACCCGGATTTAAGGTTGGGCATCAGCCAGGCATTCGAACGGTACAGGATGCACGGTTATTTCGAAGCCGGCGACGACTCCGACCAATGACGAATGGCCCCCACCGCTACTTGGCGGTGGGGGCCTTCTATGTGTCCGGGTCAGACGTCGAGCGCAGCCCTGACAGCCGCGTCCTTCGCCTCGAGGAGTTTCCTCAGACTAGTCGACTTCTCCGGCCCATCGGGCAGTGACTCGTCGAGATCACAGGCGAGTGTGTGGAACTTCTCAGACGTGTCTCGGAGTGCTCCTGCGCGCAGGTGGTCGAATGCGAAGTAGCGCATGATCGGTGTGGCCACGGTGCCTCCTCTCAGTGCCGGGGCCGGTAGCCCTCAGCCGGCGGCGTGTCATCCACCTCGCTGTTGGCGAGCGCTTCGAGGTCTTCTTCGGCGGGTTCGAGGTCGTCGGCTTCGTCATCGTCGAGGTGGTCGTCCTCTTCGTCCTCGCCTGCGGAGGCGTCGGTGGCGAAGGACACTTCGGTGGATAGGTCGATGACTTCGCCGGCGCGTTGCCTCCGCAGCGCTTCTTCGGCTTCGGCGTTTTCGATGCCGATGCCTTCGGCGTGGACGAAGCTGGGGCCGTTCTTGCCGACGGTGTCTCCGACGATGGAAGTCAGGACGGAGATTGCGCCTGCGAAGAGGGCGGTCGCTGCCAGTCCTGCCCAGGGGATGCCGTTGAAGTCGATGATGCCTGCTTCGTTGGCGATGAACGTCGCTGGGGCCAGGGCGAGGCCTGTCTGGGCGACTGTCTTGATTGCTCGGTCGCCGGTGGCGGCCCAGAATTCTCTCGTGGTGAGGTTAGCCATGATGTGTCCTTTCAGGCCATGACGATGGCGCGGTGTTCCTGGCTGACAATGGTCACGCCGGGGTGGAAGGTTTGTGCTTCGATGCGGATGCGTCGGGACTGTCCGGACTTGGTGCCGGGCCATGCGCGCAGGTGGGTGGTGCCGAAGGTGTCGCCGCCGGTGCCGATGATCTCTTGGGCCTGGGCACTGTAGGTGGTGATGCGGCGGTTCGTGGGCAGGACGGCGCGGGTGCCGGATCCGACCTCCCCGTCGACCTTGATGCCCTTCTTCGACTGCAGGGCGCGGACTTTCTTCTCGGTGCCGGCTCCGAAGATCTCGTCGTCCTTGATGCCGAGGAATCGTTGCAGCTTGCCGACCTCGGAACCGCGGGAGCCGTTACGGAGGATCTCGGTGGACTTCTTCCAGTTGTGGTACTCGATCATGATGTACCGGATCTGCACCTCTGCACCCGCGGGGAGATTGCGGACACGGAAGGTGGAGTCGATGTCGATGACACCACTACCGACGGTGAGGATCGTGTAGTCCCCGTCGCCTCTGTTGAGCTGCTTGTACCCTGCGCGGGAGACGGGAACAGTTTTCTGCCCTCCCGTGCTGGTCTTCTTAGTGATCATGTTCTTGCCCTTTCCTGTCGAGCTGCTTCCGCCTGTGCTAGTGCCACCGGCGCCGCTAGTGCCACCTGCGTTGCTGGTGCCGTCCAGTCCCGGCCAGGCGGCGGTGTTGTCTTCGAGTGCCCCGTAAACGCAGGACACGTGAGCGTGCTGGGTGTGTGCGTTGCTGCCGGAGTAGGGCCGCCAACGGCCACCACTGATGGAGGGGTTGCTGATCTGCCTGTTGGAGATCAGGTACTTGATGCGCCGGTCCCCAGCCTTGGCGAGGCGGCGGACGAACGCGTGAGCATCGAAACCGGTGGCGGGGCTGTGGGTGAAGTCCCTCGCGTGGACGATGCCGCGGGAGTCCGGGTTGTGGTCGGACACGCGAGAACTGTGTGCTGTGTCGCCGATGGACCCGTCACTGATCTTGGATCGGTTCGGGGCGTAGGCGTTGATCTGGGCCAGCAGTTTGTCGAGTGCTCGTGCGACTCTCCAACTCATGGGCCCTCCTTTCGGGCATAAAGAAAGCCCCGAAGCGGATGCTTGGGGCCCGGATGGTGTGTTCTAGTCGTTCGGGATGTCTGCGATTTGTTCGGGCGGTGGTGGCACGTTCGGGAACTGTTCCTTCTCATCCGGTGGGAGGAGCCTGTATGCGTGCCAGAGGCGGGGGTAGTAGGTGCGGTACCAGGTGAGTTCGCGTCTCAATTCTCGAATCTCTTCGAGGCGGGATTCGGCGATGCCTTTCCACTGGCCGACTGCGGAGTCTTCTTTGATGACGCGGCCGCTGCGGAGGTCGTAGATGAACTTCCCGACCGCCCCGATGATGACAGCGACACCTCCGCCGAGGACGATTCTGATGATCTCGGCATCCATCCCTACCTCGCATCCGCTACTTCGTTGATTGCTCGCTCATCGAGCCCGAGCCTCCACCACCTTTCGAGCGCCCAGAGTCCACCGCCGAGGTAGACGAGGGTGCCTCCTCCGCGGGTCCAGGTGATGGGGTCGGCAAACATGACGAGGGTTTGGCCGGCCGTGAGCATGGCTGCAGCGACGGCAACGAAGAGCACGCCGAGGCGTTCAACATGGACAACGCGGGAGAGTGTGCCTGCCAGGGAGATGAGGCCACCGATCGCGAACACCCATCCCCACATCACGGCCGGCGCTGGGGTGTCGAAGAACGATGTCGTCGTGTTCGGTGGGGCGAGGACATAGAAGAGTCCCGCAGCGGTGAACACGCAGGAGCCGAGAGTGCGGAGAGTGCGGGATGTTTTGCTCATGACACGGCCTCCCAGCCTTGTGGGTAATCGGCTGGCGACCACACGTTGTTGTCGATCGTGGACACGTACTCGGCGCCGGCGAACATGACGTGCTCGCCGGTCTGATACGCATCATGCTGGCCGGTCGGCTGCACGAATTGGGGCACTCCCCCGTCCTCGAGTTTCTCGCGCCACCCGGACTCACCAGGCATCCACACGTTCGCCGCTACGAGCGAGACCCACATCTTGCCGTCGTGCTCGACCGTCCAGTCCGGAGGGTACGCGTCCACAGCCGACGTCGGTTGCCGCCAGGGATCGCCCTGGGCGACACCCGAGGCCGCGAGGTAGGCGGTGTTGAGCTCAGTCGCCTGCTTCTCCGCTGTGGTCAGCGTCTGCCGGCGGTCCAGCTCCCCGTCGATCATGGTTTTCAGTCGGCGGAGCTCTGCTGTGTCAGCATCTCGGATATCCATTCCGGCAGCACCGTCCCTTCTTCTGGTTTGATGTCGGTGATGTTGGTGACTGGGGTGCCGCATGGTCCGCAGATGACGGCTCCGTGGTCGTCTGGGAGTGGGCACGGCCACATGTAGTTGCCGCAGTCTTCGTTTTCACAGGTTCCGTACATACTCACTCCGCATCCATTGCGAACCAGGTGACACCGTTCGCGGTTAGGTCTTTACGCCAGTACCACAGGTCGAAACTGGTTGTGCGAACGTCTTCCCACCTGACTGCAATGGCCACGTCCTGTGGGACGGTTGTTGAGTTGGTGGCCCACACGACGGGTGGTTTCGTGAACCGGCCTGCGGGAAGTTGGACAGTGAACTTCTTTGGTGTTCCTGCCGTGTCTACTTTGCACACTGTTTGCCCGGTGACGATGAGACCCGACATGATGCCGTTGCGGCCCACGTTGAGTGGTCCCCAATGTCCGGACCCGTCACCACGAACCAGGAATGTGCCCGACGCTGACTCGAGTACGGACGATTCTGCTTCTGGGAACGTGTTCGTTGCCGATGGGGACGCGTACGTGGTCCAGTTCGTCGGCAACGACGTGTACCGTGCGGACGGTTTCCCCACATCCACCTGCCAGCCTGGCCCACTGAAGTCCGTTCGCACGGGCGTCGTGGTCTTCTTCGCCAATGCTGGTCCGAGAGCTTCAACACCATCTGGCATTGGTTGACCCAGGATCTTCAACCCAGCCCTACGTGGCCAGGTGAATCGTGCCGGTGGCGCCATGCGCGACTGGTAGTCAGACGATTCGATAATGTCATCATCGTCCACGTCCGTGTACCAGTAATAGGTGGCCCACCAGTCACCGGAACCATCGCCGGTATTCGAGTCCGCGTATTCGTGGATCACCCCCGTGGAGTCGAGTGTGCGGAATTTCCCGTCCACGAACACAACACCAGTCGATCCGGTCGCCGCCGCATTGAACTTCGTACCGTCACCGTCATAAACACCCGTGGTGGGACTGAACGACAGAAGCTCACTTGTTCGATCCACCACAACAGTGGCAAGCTTCCGACCCCAATCCGCGTTCCCCACATACACGCCAGTAATATCCGACCGGGTGTTGCCGTTGTCTAGAAGCTGAGAAGTTCGTGCACCAGTCGTTTTGTTGTATATCCTGATGCGCAGCAACCCTGCATCGTCACACTGAGCGATGACAACGTTCGTACCATCATTGCCGATACCAGGTTTGTAGACGAGGGGGCTTCCGCCGCTCTCATAACCCAACTCCGGGTAAGCGAACCGTCGCAGGAATGTCCCACTCAGATCCGTCACCCACACGTACCCCACGTACCCGTACCGTCCCAGCCAGAACAGTTCCGAGCCGATACAGGTCACACCGAACACTTCCGACACGCGCTGCTCGTTCGCCGCACCGGCACTGAAGTCGCACCGGAACTGAGATGTCGCACCGGTCGTGCCGGTGATCTTCATGGCGTACACGCCCGTGTAATACGATGCAACACCCTTGTCGGCTTTGTTCGAACCGACTGTGATGTAGTTCGTTCCATCCCAGGCGAGACCGACAGGAGCGGAAGTGTTCATGGATACTGGCTCGAATTCCAACCTGCCCCAGTACGGTTGTACAACAGGTGGTGCGGTCGGGTCCGTCACACCAGCAGCCAGAGTGAGCTTCGCACCCTGGGCAAGAGTGTTGTTCGCTTTGAACTCGGCACCCTCGTTGACGACAAGAGTGTCAGCTTCAACCTCGCCCTTGAACGTAGACCCTTCCGGTGACAGTTGGGTGCGCACATCATCGTTGCTGTCAATGACGCGAATTGAGTCTGTACTAGCCACCCAGCGGCGACCAGACCGTGCAGACTGGATAGTTGGCGCGGTAATCACCATGCTGTCGATCGCATCTGCCTCAATCATCTCAGCACGGACTCGTAGGAACTCAGCGACCTTCGCCGTTAGCTCCTCTGACGCGGTGATCTTCGGGGCAGTCACAGCACCAGTAAGAATCGCATTCTCACCAATGAACTGTTCAGCCACAGCCATTTTAGCAACCACAACATCAGAGAACAGTTTATTAATAACCGCCTCATCCAACTGACCCGTAGTGGCTTTAAGGTTCTTAACCTCCAACACATCAGCCGACAGCTTCGGGGTAGTAATACCACCATTCTCAATCAACGTTGCGCCAGAACGACGAACCACCGAAATGTCAGACATAACCAAAGTGCCCGACGTTAAACCCGAACGAGAACCAACACGAAAAATCGTAGACAAACCATCAGCAGGCACCGTGAAAACAGACTGAATCTTCTTCCACACACCAGCAGCCAAACCAACATTACGATCAGCAGCAGGACTCGTCATCCAAGGTTGAGAACCATTCACCAGAAGTGGGCGAATCGTTGTCAACATGAACTCCACACCAGGCGCAATATCCACAGACGATTTGACCCACACCGTCATCAAATACTCGCCAGGTTCAACAGGAACCTCCTGCGACATGGCATACCAGTCACCAGAAGGACCAATCGCAACCAACCCGGCACCACCAGACCGGCCAACACCTTCCATCGGGCCGAAGTTATCCGTGTTCCCGGCAGCGTAGTTGTACGACCACCCGGCGGCATCATTCTCAAACTTCGGGTTAACAACAAGATTGTCCGAACCGGCGATAAGAACCTTGTCCGCAGTGACAGACGCAACATCAAGCCGCGAACCCGACAGGCTCCCAAACGTTCCCGCCCCAATATCAATCAACGGAATCGTCGTCACATCAAGAAGTTGCGTCACCCAATCAGTGCCGTCCCACTTCCAGAACCCCACAATGTTGTTCCCAGAAGTGCGATACCACAAATCACCAACCGCTTTACCAGGATTAGACACAGCCGATGGTGCAGACGGGTCCCACGTAATCGTGTTCTTCCCATCCACCGAAGTCATCACATCAGTAAGGTCAGTGTTCAGTTGAGCCTGAGCATCCTCAACAGCCTGCAAATCCTGCCCAAGATCATTCAGCGAACCATCAACCTCAGAAAGCTTCTCATCCAAAGTGCCCTGCTCCGTGACAAGAACCTCACCAGCATTCTTGATGACCGTTTCAGCAGCATCAATTTCAGCCAAAACAATGTCCCCATAACCAGGAACATCAACAGTGACAGGGGCTGACGGGGCGGACATTTTCCCAGCCTGGGACCAGGCGAGCATCTTGATTGTCCACGGGCCCTTGAGGACACCGATCGTCACTTCACCGCCCGCAGCCGACACAATCGACCCACGAGCCGTCGCCCTGGACGGGACGAAGAACGGATCCTGGGAAGCATGCACCTCGGCACGCGACCAATCCGACGGAGCCAGCTTGTCCCCGTCGAAGTCACCGGACCAGTGGACGATGAACTTCCCGTGGTCGACGTCGACTGTGAACCCGACCGGTGTGGGTGGGGTGGGGCCGGAGATGACGTTGATGGTGTTGCCGCCGTCGTCCTGCTGGCCAATGGTCATCTTGAGGTTTCCGTCGGCGTCCATCGAGTCGATCGCGCCGTTCTCAATGGAGGAGAGAGCAAGCTGCGGCCCGCCGGCGAGTCCCTTGTACTGCTGCTTGAGGTTCTCGACGTCGCGGTACAGACGGTCCAGGCTCATTTGCTCACCTTCTCTGAACGCATGACTTGCAGCGTGGTCACATTGGATTCGGGTCGGATCTGAATGCCGAGGATCTTCACCCACAGGGAACGGATGCCCGACCATCCGTCGGCTGTTTCGATGCGAATGTCGTCGCCGACGGAGTAGGAGCCCAACAGCGCATGTTCGTGTTGCCGGACTTGGATCTCTGTCACGTCCGCGGTGCCCTTCAGAAGCTTGAGCTCAGCGTCAGCGCGCTTCTGTGCTTCCGAAGGTGTGGTGATGGACTTGTCGATGACCACCGCATCCCGGCCGAGTCGCTTCGGGGCCGGATCCGCAGCGTCCGTAGGATTCCGCATCATCTTCGAACCCTCACCTGCGCCGAGGACGATAACGTTCGACGCATAAGAGTCGCCACCCACGTCGAACCGTGGCTGCTCCACAACGTTCTCGCCGACCACGAACCTCAAGTCGGTGCGGCGAGCGCCGAGGCGTGGGTAGCCGTAGTGGAGGATGTGGCGGATCGCGGTTTTGTCGGTGTTCCATTCGTGGGTCATGGTGTATTCGAATGGGGCGAGGGAGGCGAGGAGTTCGAATTCCTTGGCGAGGTCGTGGGTTTGGTACCAGGCGAGGACGTATGGGGTGACTTTCGTGGGGGTTTGGGTGGGGAGTATGGAGTCGTCGCCGATGAACATGTCCCGGGATTTCTCGGCGCCGGCGAATTCGACTCCGATGTTGAAGTGGGGTCGTGCTTGGGTGTGTTCCCAGAGGTGGCGTGAGACTTTCAGGGGGTCGTCTCGTTCGATGGACTTGGCTCCGGTGTAGCGGGTGTCGACGAGGTAGCCGGTATGGCCGATGCAGTCGAGCTGCAGTTTCGGTGCCTCGTCGTCGTAGTCTTTGAGGATGCCGCCGCCGCGGATGTGGCCGTCTTCTTCGGCGTAGATCGCGGTCCACCAGGGCACCAACAGGTGGTCTCCGTCGTCGGCTTTCAGGGATGCGATTTCGGGGGTGATGGTCCCCTTGACTCCGCCGTGGCCGTTGACGACGGGGTTGATCTCGACGGCGGAGAGCGGCACGTTGAAGTTGAGGAACGTTTCGGTGCCGTCACCGTTGAGGCGGGTTGCAATGTAGCGCCACTGAGACATGAGGGCCTCAGATAGTGTCTTCGTCGAGCGGGGCCATTGAGAACACCACCTGCATGCCCATTCCACCGAGGCCTGCCATCTCGATTCCAGCTGCAGAAGCACCGACATCCAGCCCGGCTTTGAAGGCGAATGTGACCAGTTTGCCGCGTAGCTTCTTCGGGATATACACCTGATCCATCAGCGGCCAGGACTCCTTATAATTCGTGCCCGCGCCGGAAGTGTCGAACCCGAACTGCTGAGTCGAGAACTCATACTGCCGACCGCTGGCCCAGGTGTGCTCTCGGTATTCGTCTCCGAACTCCACCCAGTACCGGCCCCAGGCGTTCTGTTCTCCCTTGACGCTGATCGCCATCCAGTCTGCACGGATCGACATGTACGCGGCTCTTGCCGGGATTTTTCTCCTGGTCTGGTTCGGGATCCCGTCGCCGCCGGGGAAGAGTTCACCGTAGAACGGCCCCACGCCACCGTCCGTGAATGGTCTGGTGAGTTTGATCTGGCGGACGCTGTCCTCAGAAATTCGGGGACGGGCAAACGTGAACCCACCGACAATCGGGTTTGCGACCTCCCGAATGTCCGTGAGCATTGAGTTCGTGATCGTGGCTGTGTTCGCGGGCTGGACGAGCTTGACCAGGGGAACGTGGGGGAAGGTGAGACCATTCACCGAGGACACCCACTCGTAGTTGTTCCGGGGGTCGTTGACTTTGTCGGCTGGTGTCAGCCCGCGCTCGTACTGCTCATCGTGGACCGCCCAAATTAGATACTTCGTCTGACCCCCGGACGATCCGGTGGGTGCGACCGGGATGTCGGTACTGCTGCCTTCACGCCCCGTATACGACTGGCCGCCGCCATCTTCGCCGAGGTAGTCGTTCGGTGAAACACAAGCCCCGGAGACGGCGCGCACGAACGGCCCCGGTGTGGGCAGTGCGCTGACCTTCATATCGTCGGGAAGGATGACCCCACGCCCACCGTTCGTCGCAGTGTAGGTGCTGAGGCGAGCACCTTCGACTGGGTTTTCGGCTCCGCCGCCGACGGCCCATGCTTGGTCCAATGCCATGATCGGTTCTCCTTAAAGTGAGGTGATGGTTGGCCGCCAGGTGACGGTGACGGTGGATGTACCGGACTGGTCTGCACCTTTGAAGGTGATCTCCGATCGGCCGGGTGGGATGGTGATGTCGTCGAGACGGGTGCCAGGGGTGATTAGGCCGGCGGCTGAGGACCCGTTGTCCCAGAGGATCGTTTGTCGACGGGCGTCGAGGGTGATCGCTCGGTCGTAAGGGAGGTTGTTCGTGAGACCGAACTCCCAACCGGGACCGGTGACGTGTCCTTTGCCTACGGGGCCGTGGATTTCGACTTGCACGTCGTGAGTGGGTGTGAGTCCGCCGCCGTCAGTGATGATGCCTTGCCGGGTGCCGCCCTGCGTGGTGGAGATGGGGAAGATGACGGGGAAGATGATGCCGCCGGCGGCGCCGGGGGTCATCGTCATCTTGTGTTCGCGTGTGGTTCCGTCGAACATCTCTGCTGACGACGGTTGGAACGTGGCCTTCGCTTTGATCGTTTCGAGGACGAACAGGTCGGTGGCGTCGTCGGGTTTCAGTTCGCGGGGGCGGCCGTAGATGCGTCGGGCGGTGCCGTGCATGTTGAAGTCCAGCGGCAGTTCCTCGCCGGGGGTGTCGCGGATGTGCTGCGCGGCCCAGGCGTTGGCCAGCTTGAAGTAGTTCTCGGCTGCTTCGGCGGGGGTGGTGCCGGTGATGGTGAAGTCGAGGCCCCATGGTTTCGGGTCGGCGTAGTCGCGGCCGAAGAACACGTTCGCCCCGACCGGGTTGACGATGTCCTGGTCCCGCCACGCGATTCCCGGGGTGTCGACGCGGGAGAGGTAGACAGGGTGGCCGGGACCGAAGCGGTATCCGTCGAGGTCGAACTCGGCGTGGATGAGTGGGTTCATGAGTCAGCTCCGCATCAGGTTCGAGGAACGCGAGACACGGCGCTTCGAGTCTTCGTATCCGTTGGCAACAGTGGCGATGACATACCCGGCCATGTCCTGGTCGCCGACTCGCACCGTCAGCTGCACACCCTCGAGCGCGGTAGCAAGATCGGAGGCGTTCATCTGGCCAGCGGCCGCGGTCGCGATCGCGTTCACCGACGCCTGGTCGAGAGCGAGGGTGGAGGGCCCGCCGCGGAGCAGCTGGTTCTCGATCGACACGGACTGCTGGTGAGGAATGACCGTCTCGCCGCCATCAAAGTCGACGTACTCCCAACCGGCCTCGCCGACCTTGTGCACACCCTTCCGTGCCGACTTCGTGCCGTTGACGTACCCGCCGCGACGGTCGTAAGCCTTCGCCAGCGACCCATACCGAGCCAGGGCGTAGGACATGGACGCGACGATGTTCGACATCGGGTCGAGAATGTTCTTGTCATACGGTGCGCGGGCGTAGGCACGGAACGTGGGAGGAATGACCTGCATGAGGCCCTGCGACGGGTAACCGCGCTTCGCATTGATGTCCCAGTTGTTGACCGCGTTCGGGTTACCACCAGACTCCTGGTTCATGCGACGCAGAGTGCGGCCCACGTTCGACAGGGGCTGGTTCATGAAGTTCAAAGCGGAGATGACCGTAGGACGCCACCGCTCCACGTTCCCGCCAGAATCGCCCTCACCCTCGGTGAAGGTCTTCGCGTACTCCTTGGCCTGCTTGATCGAGCCGGCGACGACCTTCTCCATGACACCGACACCGAGCTGCCCGGTCAGCGTGTTGCCGTCGAGCTTCTCGGAGTACTTCGCAATGAGTTCCTTGCCCTTGCGACGCGCGGCCTTCTCGAGTTCCTTCTTGATGTCGCCCGTGTAGGAGATGTCGCCGAGGATGCCAGCGTCCATAGCCCCGCCACCGACAGCCTTACCCCGGTTGTCGGCATGGAGGTGGTTGTAGTGTCCAGCTGCTCTCCACAGCACGAACGCCCACGGGAATGCGGCCTTGAACGCAGCCACGTTCGCGTCGAAGAACTTCATCTCCGTGGCGTTCTGTCCGCCGGGACCGTAGTTCACATCGATCGCGTTACCCGAATAGTGCTGCGAGTTCGGCGAGTGACGACCGACGCGACCCCAGTGCGGATGCTCAGAGACGCGCGCACCGCGGGCTTCCCACCACTTGCCGGCGGAGATGATGCCACCACCGGCGTAGCCCTCCCGGAACTGGTGCAGCGGTTCACCGCGCAGGGCCGCAGCATTCACAGCGAGTAGGCGTTCCCGCTCGTACGGGTCACGCATGGCCTCGGAGACGTACACGCCCTCACCGGAGCGCATCGGGGTGAGCTGGTCATCACCGGCCGAGTACGGGGTGAACCCAGGCAGGATGCCGCCTCGAGCGAACCCGCCCTTCGGCTTCTTCACTCCGGAGAGCTTCACACCGACGGAACCGAAGGACTTGTTGATCTCCTTCGCAAACGAGTTCAGCACATCCGCCGTGCTGTCGAGAGACCCGCCGACATCGCCGGGGATCTTCTCCATCGTCTTATCGATGCCCGACCGCATGCCGGAGAAGTTCGCCTTGCCACCACGCTCAATCGCGCCGAACCCGGCGTCCGTGGTCTTGCCGAGCGTGCCCAGACGCTTGCTGGCGTCGGTGTCCATGTTGCCCATGGTCGTGTCGACGCCCTTGCGCATGTCACCAGCAGTCGTGGTCGTCGACTTTTTGATCGCCGACCACTCATCCGACTGGGTCTTGCCCATCGCCTTGAGATTCTTCGACTGATCGGAGGCCATGGTCTCGAGGTTTTTCACCTGATTCGAAACCATGCCCGACAGCGCCGTCGACTGAGTGCCGGCCATCGTCGACATCTTCGACGCCAGATCCGTACCCATCACCGTGAGCCCGGTCGTCATCGTCTCCTGCATCCCCGTCATCGCGGCGAGAGTGCCGTCCTGACGCGCCAGCAAAGACGCATCCGTGTCAGCGGTCATCTTGAGATATGCGGCCTCTGTGAGGGCCTGCATCGACGTGAGCGCTTCCTCAGTCGTCGCGACCGTGTCCTCCCACGACACATCCGCACCCAACTGCGATCCCGCCAGATCAGTCGGCCCCTCAGCCGCCGGCGAGGCGAGCGCGGAGCCAGCCAGTGACGAGTCGGTGATGGAGGCGAATGCGGGTTCGGTGGCGAACTCGGTGCGGATGGGTCCGAATGCGGAGACTTCGGGGACGGCGGCGCGGCCCATGCCTGCAGCTGATTCCTCGATGGTGGGGATGGAGTCGAGGAGGGCGTTGTTGTAGCCGGCGGCGGTGTCGAGTCCACGGGCGTACATGACTCGGGATGGGGACTTGATGCCGAGGGCCTTCTTGAGGGAGTTCTCCATGCCCTTGGCGATCTTCTCGATCGTCTTCTCGACGGTCTTCTGCTGAGACTCGAGGCCCTTCACCAGTCCGGCGGCCGCGTTGACCCCACCGGAGTAGAAACCTTCGGTGACGTAGGCGCCAGCCTGCTTTGAGTACTTCGCGATGTCCTTGTAGGAGGCGTTGATCGACTTCACGTCCGACGAGGAACCCTTGATGAGTTCGTCGGCCATGGTGATCGACTCATCGATGGAACCCGCGCTGGCGACTTCCTGCAGGATCGCGCCACCGTAGCCCATGCCGGCGAGCTTCTTGAGCTTCCCGGCGAGGCCCTTCACCTTGGCTGCGGCGGCGGCCGCGTTCGTGCGGACACCGGAGACTCCGGTGGTCTGCTGCCAGGTGCCGTTCTTGTCCTGCGCCCACTGAGAGGACACATCGAGCTCGTACGCCCGACCTTCGATCGACGACGACACGGACGACTGGATCTGCTTGAGCTCGTCGAGTTTGTCCTGTGCCTTCTCGGTCTTCTTCTCGAGCCGATCCAGTGTGCCGTACAGCGACTTGAGGGACTTCTCGTACTGGCGAGCCTGAATGCCGGCACGACGGCGAGCGCCGCGGGAGAGATCCTTGTTGTCGGCGAGGCCCTGCAGGCGGTCGACGGCGGAGTATGCGCCTGAGAGACCGCTGGTGACCTGGTCGCGAACGTCGCCGCGGCGCAGGTCGGTGCGCAGGTCGGTGCGGAGATCGCCGACGCGGGCCTTGCGTTCGCGTTCTTCCTTCGCCTTCTCGGCGGCGATGCGCTTCTCTTCCTTCGCCTTCTCGGCGGCGGCCTTCGCGGCCTTCTCGTCGGCCTTCGCACGGTCCTGCGCGGCCTTGAGGGACTTCTTCGCAGCGGCAAGCTCGTCCTCGGCGGCTCGGACACGGCGTGTGGCGGAGGCCTTTCCGGACTTCGAGGTTGCGTCCTGCTTCGCGCGGCGGGCGCGTTTGAGGGCAGAGTTCGCGTCGTCGACTCGGTTCTGCGCCGAGACGACACCGCCCTTGGCCATGGGGAGGGACCCGGGCATGCGGGTGAGTGCCTCGGTGAGGATCTTCCAGGATCGGCGGGAACCGTCGAGGGGAACGTAGGCTTCGTCGACGTCCATGCGGTCGCCGACGACGCGCCACGTGTTCGGGGGCACCATCTCCGCGATCGGAGACATGGGTCGCAGGCCACCGTCGGCCATGTACTCGAGGATGCCGCCGTCGGCCTTGAACTTCTGGACCGACTTGTTCTTCGGGTCCGAGGAGTAGACCTTCTCGTTGCCTTCTTGGCGAACGTGGACCTCGTTGACGCGCACCCAGACGGTCTTGTCCTTGACTCCGTCGATCCACTGCTGAATGTTCTTGAGCTTGGAGACGGCTTCACCGGTGTTGATCTTGACGTCGGTCTCGATCTCGTCCGGGGTCTTCACCAGCTGGTCGACGTAGGCTTCCGCCTTCTTCTTCGACCCGAAGAACGCGGTCGCCTGCTCGACAAGCTTGTCGCGAAGCTTCTTGTGCTTCTTCGACGCGTCCTCAGCAGACATGCCGTTCTCGATGTTCGCCGCCGTTGCCTCATTGATGCTGCGGGCCGCGGAGTCGAGCATGTCGTTGTTCTTGCGTCCGGCCTCTGTGGAGTCATCGATCGAGGTCTTTCCGGACTTGATCGCGGCGTCGAGGTCATCGAATGACGCTTCGACTTCACGGTTGGCTTTGCGCGCGTCGAGCTGCGCGGATCCGAACCCGCGGATCTCGTCGGCGAGAGACTTGATCTTGTCCTCAGTGGTCTCCGCGGTTGCGCCGAGCTCAGTGAGAGCATCAGCGTTGCCGTTCGCAGTGGCCTCGGCCTCGAGCATCGCCGGGGTGATCTCCCCGTAGGCGATCTTGAGCGCGATCGACTTCTTCTCCTGCTCCGACATGGAGTTCGTGAACAGGCCAGCCGCCTCGGCGAGCGCGTACGTCTGCTTCTGGTACTCCGGGAACTGGTCGAATGTCTCCTCGAGGGCGACACCACCTGCGCGGCCCTCGTACATGACCGCTTTGAACCCGTCCTGCGCGGACTGTAGGGAACCGCCGGTGGCGAGGTCGGTGACGGCCTTGTCCATGTCGCGGAAAGCCTTCGTGGCCTTTTCCGCACCGGACTCGACACCGGGGATCCACCCGAGACCGGTGTTGATCTTGTCCGAGAACGTGGAGTTGTAGAGGCGGTCGAAAGCGCCGGCGAGGTTGTCGACCTCGGTGAAGGTGCCCTTCGTCTTCTCGCCGACGACGGACACGTCCTGCATTTCCCGGTTGATGCCCCTGAGGATCTTCTCGGCGTTGCCGCCACCGTTGACGATGGCTTCCATGAACGCCGTCGGAGTGGTGTCGCGTTCCAGCGACTGCATGTGCTGAGACGCAGCTGCAGCGGCAGTACCGACGACAAGGAGACCCGCGCCGGCCGCGGCGGCGACCTGGCCGACCTTGCCCAGGTTGCCCATCAGGTCAGGGAAGTCCGACTTGAGCTGCTTGAAACCGTCGATGACGTCGAACACCTTCGGAGCGAGCACCAGGAACCCGCCCGCAGCGAGCCCAAGACCACCAGCAAGAGCACCGAATGCGCCTACAGATTCCTTGACCGGCGCGGGGAGGTTGCCGACCCAGTTCGCCAGTCCCTCGACACCTTCGGCGGCATCGGCGACGGCGGGTAGGAACACCTGGCCGAACCCGATCGAAGCGTCCTTGATCGCATTGCCTGCGATCCGCACCTTCGACTCTGCGGTGTCGTAGCGTTTGTTCGCTTCCTCGATGAGGGCGATCCCGCGAATGTACTCCTCATTGCCGGTGGCGAGCGCGTCCTTGAGGACGTCGGAGGCGCTGGACAGGCGCAGCAGGGCGTCGGATTCGCGGATGCCGGTGATGCCGAGGGCGGTGAGGGTGCCGTTGACGTTCTCGCCGGATGCCTGGGCTTCGCCGAGTCCTTTGACGAAGGTGGTGAGAGCGCCGGCGGCGTCGGTCTCCCATGCCTTGGAGAACTGGCCGGCTGACATGCCTGCGGTCTGGGCGAAGAGTTCGAGCTTGTCGCCTTGTCCGGAGACCTCGTTGCCCATCTTCTTCATGACCATGGAGATCGCGGTACCGCCGGCTTCCGCGTCGATACCGACGGAGGAGAGTGCGGTGGCGAGGCCGAGGACGTCACCCTCGGTGAGGTTCGCCTGCTTGCCGGCACCGGCGATGCGCATCGCCATTTCCACGATCTCGCGTTCCGTGGTGGCGAAGTTGTTGCCCAGGCCGACGACGGCGGCACCGAGGCGGCCGACGTCTTTCTGGTTGGTGCCCATGATGTTCGAGAACCGAGCCAATGAGGTGGCTGCCTCTTCGGCGGAGAGGTTCGTCGACTCGCCCATGTTGATCATGGACTTCGTGAACATCAGGACGTTGCCGGTCTTGATGCCCAACTGGCCGGCCGCCTCGGCGACGGCCGCGATCTCCGTGTGGGTGGCCGGGAGTTCCTTCGACGCGAGCCGACGCAGACCCGATTCGAGACTGCCGAGCTGTTTCGCGGATCCGTCAACGGTCTTCGTGACGCCAGTCCAGTCGGACTGCCACGACATGGCCGCCTTGCCCGAGAGTGCGAATCCTGCCGCGGTTGCCGTGCCGAACCCGAGAGCGGCCTTACCAGCCGCGTCCCACGCTTGAGGGTGCTCCCTGGCTGACTTCTCCAACGAGGCCAGCTGCGCACGCGCAGGCGAAATGCCGTTGGCGTTGAGATCACGCAGTGCGCTCTTCGCCACACGGGTGCCAGTGACGACACCAGTGGAGTCGAGCGAGAGCTTCCACGCTGCAGAACGATCAGCCAAGGGTCACCTCCTCAAGTAGTCGCGGTTGGGGGTTTGAGAATCGCGGACCACACGAGCGCGTCGGGCACGTCGTACTCGCGGTCCTTCTGGAACTGCCGCAGCGCGGTCGTTGCGTGGCATCTCGCCGGCGGGGGCACATCGAAGCGTCCGGCGTTCTCGAGCGCCTGGCAGACGTCTTTCGGGTACCCGCAGATCGGGCAGAGACCGGCCCTGTACTCGGTGAGTGAGAGCATCCAGTTCCGTTGTGTCTCGTCCCATTCGGGTTCGGCCTGGGACGAGAGGAGCCGACCATCCTCGTCATAGACGTAGGTGTTGGTCGGCTCCCAGCCGTTGAAGCGTTTGACGCTGATGCCGAGGCGTTCGGCCGCCTCGACTTCGCGTCTTAGTTCCGGATCACGGCGGAGGCGATCGACGAAAAAGGGATTGCCGTCGCACCTCGGTTGATGTTGAGGGCCGCCATGGTGAACTCGTTGTACTGGGCGTCAGTGAACTCGGCGGCCTCTTCAGCCCAGTCATCGCCAGTGAAGTCGACCTTGTCGCCGGTGGCCTTGTTCCAGGCGTCAACGATCGACAGGGGCAGGAGCTCGTCACCGAAGGTGTCAGTGTTGACGCCGAACGCGGTGTCGACGTCGTTGTCCTCACGTGGGGGATGGTTCGCGACCACCTCGGCGTACTTCGCGCGTTTGAGCGCCTTGAGCTTCACACACACGGTGGACTCGTTCATCTGCGCTTCGAGGTCCTGCACCTTCTGCGCCTGTTCGCGAATCTCCTTGGAGTAGGCGGAGTTCAAGCGGTCAGAGGCAGACTGGACACGATTGAGTCGTTCGAGCTCTTCGAGGGCGGCCTGGTGTTCGGCGAGCAGATCGAGGTTTGTGACGACGTTGACGACGGTGGTGGGGCGGGTTGTACCGAGCTTCGACATGGTGCTTCTCCTGTTCTCTCCTGTTTGGGTGGTGGGGTGATGCCCTGGCCGTGCGTGGACAGGAGAAAAGCCACGCACGGCCAGGAGTAGGGGTGGATCAGGCAGCCGCGACGATCGGCTTGTCCGTCTGCACATCCGCGAAGATGAACTGCGGGATCGTGGACCGGGTCACCGAGTTCGCCTCGGGTGCCAGGAGCTGCTTCTCACCGGCGGTGGCCGGGTAGATGCTGACCTTCTGGCCGACCGCGAATTCCTCCTCGTAAGGCACGCCGACACGCTCCACGAAGTAGCCCTGGGCGCCCTCGGTGATCGTCTCGACAGCCTCGTTCGCGTCGGCTTCGTTGTCGGAGTTGGTGTTGTCGATGACGGTGATCGACAGACCCGGAGTCTTGCGGCCTGGGCGACCGAACTCCTGCCGCGAGCACATGCGCGGATCCGAGATCGTTGCCTGCTCCTTGGTCGGGTTCCAGCCGTCACCAGTCAGGTAGCAGCTGATGTCGAGAGCACCATCGGCATTGAGCTCGTCGAGCTTCGGAGCCTTGGTGTCTGCGATAGCCGGGACGTACACGACCTTGAAGTTGCCGTCCGCCGGCGTCGATGGAATTTCAGCCATGACATGGCCTCACTTTCTTGAGTTGGCCCGAGCCGGCTTCGACTCAGGTGTTTCGGCAGCCTCAGCGGGTGCTTCGGTCTGCGAGTCCGACGCCGGGCTGGTGTCGGACGAACCCTGCTCAGCGGCACGAGCCGACTTCACAGGGACGTGATGCTTCGGTGGCCGCGGCGAGCGCGCACGCGGATACCGGGCAGATTCGAGGAGTTCGAAGGCGGTGCCGATGCGGGGGTCGCCCTCCGGCACGTCGAACTGATGCTTCGTGGTCTTGTCCTTCACGCGGACGTACATGGGGCCTCCTGGTGTGGGCATGACGAAGGCCCCGCGCCGGGAAGGTGCGAGGCCTGTGGTGGGTGGGAGAGTCAGTTGCGGGCGGCGGTGAGTCCGTACTCGAGGACCGTGTACACCGGGTGCCGGTTCGCGGTCGTGAGGGTGATCGTTTCGTCTTCGACGATGTCGCGTGCGTTGAGCATGCGCACCGGGGAGAGTGACCATCCGGCCGCGGTGGGTCGAGCGCCTTCGAGGATCGGGTCGAGCTTGTCGACGATGACGCGGACCGAGGTGAACGTGATGCCGGCGATGGTGACGGTGATGCGGACGCGTTGCGCGTGCCTGGTGCCGGCCATGGAGCGGGAGAGTGTGTTCGGGATCTGGACGCGAGCGACGGTCCACGGGAAAGCGGACTCGACGTACTCGCCCTTCTCGTTGGGCTTCACAGCCTCGAACAGTGTCCCTTCGGGGAACACGTCCTCGATGGCGTCGGAGAGGGCGAGGATGCTGCTCACAGTGCGTCTCCGAGCTTCTTCATGTACTCGTCGATCGAATCGAACTCCCGCTCGACGGGTTCGTCGAAGTCGAGAGTGCCTCCGCCACCGTTCGCGCCACCGAAGTAGGCGATGGCCGCGCCGGGGCCTCCGCCGGGATTCTTCCCGGTTGGTTTGTCGTTCTCCGGGCCGATCTCCACCTCGGTGGTGTTCTTCCGCTTCGTGGTTTCGTAGCTGATCTTCTTCGCGAACTGCTTGAAGTACCGCGACCCTCGGGCATCTTCCTGCAGGTTCTTCTTGATCTGCACGGCACCTTTGACCAGCACGGCTTCCGCTTTTGAGCGAACATCGGAGTCGAACTTGTCGAGCGCATCGACGAGGTTCTGAGTCTCTGAGGTGTCCAACGGCATTCGGTCCTCCTCAGTCAGCGATGTAATCGACGAACACCCGGTAAGCGGTGGCGAACGTCTTGAACGGTGCCTCCTGGGTGATGCGGAACTTCCGGCCTACCAGCAGCGGATCCATGCGTGAGTCGGTGACCTCGACGACGTCGCCGACATTGATCCGGTACGCGCCGACCGGCAGGTGGACGGACATGCGCTGGACCGTGAGAGCGGTCTCGGCGGTGTTCTTCTCCTGCTCGTAGCCCTCGTAGGACTGCAGCTTGCACTTGCCGGTGTAGACGTCTGCGTAGACCGGGACCACCTTCGCGGTCTCCCGGTCAGTGGTCTCTCCGGTTACGCGGCGGATGAGGCACTGATCTTGCATCAGAGCCTCGGCGCGGCGGCGGCCCCGCAGAGTGACTGCGCGTGCCCTTGCGCTCACAGCGAGTTCACCACGGCCACAGACCCACCGAAACGCTTCCGCAGCGCCTTGCGGGTGCGTTCAGGCAGATCCATCGGAGTGACCTGCTCAACGCCCTCACCAGACGTGGCGTAAGCCTCCCGGTAGTCGTCGACCCCCATCGAGGACATGCGACCGTTCTGCAGATCCCAGCCGCCCTCGCGAGACGCGATGAGTCCCGCGATCACCATGGATGCACAGAGCGTCTGGATGTCCTTCGGCGTGACGTCGAAGCCATGGAAGTAGGTGATCCGCAGGGTGGGAAGAGCAGCGCCGCATGCCCAGCCTTGCGCTCGGTACACGCCATTGCTTGCCACTCGGTAGGTGTTCGGGTCGATCAGTTCACCATCAGCACGGATCTCGTCGACTCGACGAATCGGGGCACCAGGCAGGTTGAGCAACCGCTCGTTGAGCCCGAGCACCTCGATAGCTGACGTCTCGGCGAGTATGCCCGTGCCGGCGGCAGAGGTTATGGCTGACGATGCCGATTCGATGAGCTCATTGACCGTTGCGGTCTCGGAGTCCTCGAAAGTCTCGCCGTAGAGCGCGAGCGCCGTGGGTTGGATCAGCATCGTCAGTCACCCCCTCATTCGTCGAACAGTGCGCGGATCTCGTCGCGCTTGAGCCCGTCGAGCTGTTCCTCTGCGAACCCCTGGGCGAGCGCGTAGGCCTCCCATTCGCCGCGGGACGCGTTGCCGGACGGGACGGCCGGCGTCTCAGTGGAAGACTCGTCCGAATCGTCGTCGGAATCTTCCACCTGTTCTTCGGACTGTTCGCCCTGGTCAGTCGGGTCCGAGTTGGTCTCGTGGAAGGAATCGTCCGAGTTATCCTCAGAATCTTCCACCTCGGAGCCCGACTGGGCCTCCTGCTTCTCGGAGTCGACTTTGCCCTTCTTGGACTTCTTCTTGCCCTTGGCCTCGACTGCCACGACGTGGCCGCCGCCGATCAGCCCGGAGGCGACCGACGGGGCCACGTCGAAGACGAGACCGTTGGGTCCCTTCACGAGAGTCATGAGTGAACCTTCCGATCAGGCTGCCGTGTAGACAGCGATGGCCTTCGGGCGAACAACCTTTGCGCCGTAGACGTGGAGACCACGCAGACGGTCAGCGAACTTGTTCTCGGCGCGCATCGCCTCGGTCTTCTGGATCTGCGACACGAACGCCAGAGACGAACGGTGCATGGCCACGACCTGCGGGGCGTCAGTCTCGGGCAGGTTCTCCGAGCCGTACCCGTCGAGTCGCAGGATCTTTCCCAGAGAGGCGTTGCGCAGGCCCTCGGTGGTCCCGGACTGATCAGCGTTGGTCATCTTCGAGTCATGCTCGAAGAGCAGCGCCTCGAACTCAGCGTTCGCGACGAAGACACGGTTCTCCTTCGGCACGGCAGCCTTGTTGAGGGCCTTGACCAGGTCGCGCAGAACATTCCACGCGGTCTTCGCATCCGTTGCCGGAGCGCCGGGAGTCACGGCGGTGCCGTTGGTTACGGCGAGCGCGGCGAGGAACTTGTCAGCATCTTCAACGAGTCCGTCGGCGGCCGACTTTGTGTACTCGTTGAGGTTGCCGGCGGCCTGGGCGCGGTCGATGTCGTCGACGTAGAAGTCGAAGTTCTTCTCCTGGTCGACGTCGAGCTCGATGCCGGTGTCCGAGATTGCGTCAGCACTGGTGGTGCGGTTCGCAGCCTTGTAGTCCTTGATCGCGATCGGCACCGGGCTGGTGATGTGGAGCTTGTTCCCCGAACGAAGATCGCCCTCGTACTCACGGTTGGTGAGTCCTGCCCACACCGCGGTGTGGCGGAACTCGGTGAGCATCTTGGCCGACCAGATCTCCGGGATGAAATTGGTAATCGCCATGGCGATCGTCCCTTCTGGTTAGGTGACTTCCCTGGTGGGAGTCATGAGGTTTCGATCCGGCCCTCGTTGTAGGCCTTGGTAATCTCGTCCGGAGACATACCCTTGAGATCGTCTTTCGTGAGCTTCTTTTTCCGCGGCTGTTTGCCACGCCCGGAGTCGAAACTCGCGTTGCCGCCTTGCGCGGCTAGTTCGGGGTTCTCTTCCAACAGGTCGGAAATGGCCTCCTGGATTTGCTCGGTGTCGACGTCCCCGTTCTCGTCAACATCGAAATCTGTAAGGTCGAGCAGGCGGAGAGCGAGCGCCGGGTTTCGGAGCTTGCCGGCAGCCGCGGACTTCACCTCGGAGCGGATCACGCGGGCGTTGGCTGCGGTCATCGCCTCGGCTCGGGCTTCGGCGCGGGCCTGCTCGAGTTCGTTCTCCTCGGGCGTCTTGTCTTTCGCCGCCAACTGCCTTTTGAGTTCGGCGATCTCTGCCTCGCGTTCCTTCGCGAGCTTCTTCGCCTCATTCCGAGCAGTCTTCATACGGTCGAGGGCCTGCTTGCCCTTGTCGCCGAGCGAATCGCTGCCGTCCTCGTCGTCATCCTCGTCGTCGTGATTGTTGATCGAGTCGTCCTCAGTCGAGGTGTCCTCGTCAAGGTTGGTTTCCTCGTCGTCACTGTTCTCGGTGAGTTTCGGATCGTCAGCGGGTTTGAGCGTTGACATGGGTGTTCTCCTCCTGCATTGCGCATGGTGGGGTGCCGCCACGCTTGCCGTGGAGGCGGGGAATCTGTGGGTCAGACGAAGTAGCCGTACTCGGTGAGCAGGCTGACGAAACGCTCCTTGTCGGAGCCGGAGCGGCGGAGTATCTCGTCGACGGACAAGCGGCTGTACCCGCGTCGGCCAGCCTCGGAGGTGATCTTGTAGTAGCCGCGCCTTCCTACGCCTTCGGCGGTGAACCGGCCTGAGGTGGTCATACCTCGGCGGGAGTTGACCACTTGGTTCATGTCAGCGCCATTACGGATCGCCTCGGCGCCGGCCTTCGTATAGATGCGGTCCTGCTCAGCAGCAGTCAGTGCGTCGAACACTTCGTACGGGTCTGTGGCGAAGGTGTCGGCCATGGACTCCTGCGCGGGGATATGAACGCACCGGCAGTGCGGGTGGCGGAGGAACCCGGTGTTCCACGCGTAGTAGCGGCCAGCGAGCACTGAGCATCGTGCGCAGCACCCGAGAGAAGCCATGCGTACGTACCCGACCTTCTGTCGCGTCGAGCCGATCCGGATCTGCGAAGAGGCACGGCCCGCGTCAGCGACTCCGTACTGTACGAGCTTCGACAACTCCACCAGACCCGTCTGCATGGCCTCATTCGTCGAATACCCGCGCCCGATGTGGTCGAGAGCGTGGTAGGCGACACCGGCGAGCGCTGCGTCGAGTGTCGCCCCGGTGGCCGGCATGGTGCCGACGACCGCTCCCGGGCGGAGTCTGGCGTCGAGACCGTCGATGTTCTGGTCGTTGAACGCGAAGTCGATGTAGTCGTTGCTGTTGTCGATCGTCTCCGTCTGTGCCAGCATCACCGCGCCGATGACGCCGGCGGACAGTGTCTGCCAAGACGAGACGATGGATCCGGGGTTGACGCGTTTCCACGCCCTGCCTGCATGCTCGAACGCGGCCTCCGTCAGCTTCTCGGTGTTCTCCTTGTGGCGAGATGCTGCGCGGACGACGTCGGCGGTGCTCATAGCTGGTCTTGGTGAGTTTCAGGCTGGTCGAACACGCCTGGGTTACCAGTCGTGGCCATGCGGTTGATGACGCCGAGCGGGTCCTGCTCCTGCTCTTCCTTGATCATCTCCATGACACGGTCGATTTCGTGCGGGGGTAGGCCGTCCTGCTCGAGGAGGTACTTCATGGGGTAGCCGAGCTGCTTTTTCTTGAGCAGAGCGTCAGCACGCTGCGCGTCCGACCGGTATTGCGGGTCGGCCCACATCGGGGTGCCGGCTGCGATCGCATCGGCTTCCTTTTCCGAGCGGCCCATGGCGAGCGCGGTGAGGTAGTTTATGGTGCGCACGTCCTGGTTGACGAACAGGATCGACTGGCGGGCGCGGGAGACGAGACCGGCCTCAGAGATCGTCAACGCCTCGGCGGCGGTGTTGACCATCTTCCCGGACAGGTAATGCGGCGGGGTGCGGGTCTGCGCGGCGATGTGCTCGACAGCTTGCTGCGTGACCTCGAGGAACGGGGCGATCTGCGCTGCCGACCACTCGTGCGGTTTCGCCTCATCCCCGTTGATCCAGAGAATGTTCTCCCCGGTGAGGGAGTCGAGGTCGACAGGACGGTACCCGGCGATCTGCCCGTCGTTGTCGAGGACCGGCACCTCGGGGATGTCGGCGCCGGTGATGATGCGCTGAGGCAGGGATACCCGGTCGAGGGCGTTGAGGAGGTACGCCCAGTTGAGGTTGATCGCGTCCTGCATGGCCATGACACCCGAGATCTCTGAAATCGGGTGGTCGGGGCGGAGGAACGAACGGTTCTTCATCTCCACGATCGGTACGCAGCCGAGCGGGTTCTTCGCCGGCCAGGTGTCATCGGTGTTGTGGTGGCGTGGTTCCCACCCGCTGCCGACGTCGACGGGGCGGCCCTGGCGCATCTCGCGGTCCTCGGAGGTCTTTCGCTGGAACTTCCATACCTCGGTGGCCGTGTACAGGGTCGCGTATTCCCAGTTGTCATCGGCCCACATGATCAGCGCGGCACGACGGACACCCGTCGCCGGGTCCTCGTCGACGATCGTGAGCTCGGGATGCTCGAACGTGATCCGGGGACGGTCGGCACGATTCGTGGGCGATACGAGCGCGAAGGCCCGCGAGGCCGCCGAACGGACGGCGAGCGCCTCCTGGATGCCGGCGTCGGCTCCGGTGGCTTCCCAGGCGCGGGAGAGTTCTGTGTCGGCGCCGAGCTTCCCGGCTGGTCGTAGGCCGAGGTAGACCATGCGTTCGCCTACGGCCTCGACGACAGGTGCACACCAGTTGTCGGTGAACCCGGCGTAGCGTTCGTGGAATTTCTCCCTGAACTTGTCCGAGGCGAAGCGGAGGCGGCCGGTTTCACCGGTGAGGTAGTTCATGCGCTTCGAGATCTCGCCGCGGCGGTACTGCAGGTCCTGCGAGAGACGGTCTGTCATCTTCTCGGCCTGGTCGACGCTGAGTGTGGGCATGTCACCTCCATTTCGTCGATGTGCCGGTGTAGATCGTGGACTTCTTCGTGTTCTTCGCTCCCGACTTCACAGCGTCGAGAGCGGCCTGGTGGGCGAGGACTGAGGACATGGTGAGGTCGATCTTCTGATCCTCAGAAGCCTTCTTGATGTAGTACTTGCCGTGGCCGCCGACAGCGGACTCGACAGCGTTACGGATGTGGATCGACACCGTCTCGTCGGCGTCATGAGAGAACTCCGACTCCGGGTCGACGACGGTCATCTTGAACGCTTCCAGCGCCTCCCACATCTGGCCGAGACGGTTCGTCGCGAACTCAACGATCACGTCGCCGTACTTCGCCGACCACTCAGCTAGCTCGGTGCGGTAACCGAACGGGTCGAAGTAGGCTCGGACGACTTCGTACTCGGAGAGGATGTCGGCGAGCGCGGCATCTACTTCGAGACGGGGAATGCGGCCGTCCCATCGGCGCGGGTCCCAGATCGTCTTGCGGGCACCGTTGTGGTAGGTCGGGGTGAACTGGTGGAAGTCGAGTGTCTCGGCGCGGAAACCGGTCCAGTCGTTCGTCTCCGAACCGTCGAATCCTAGGCAGATCTTCGTACGCGGCTTTACCTCGACGCGAGGTTCTGCTGCGCGGAGGTCCCACACGGTCTGTTTGATCCAATGTGCGGAGCCGGCGACGATGCGGTTGCCGTAGAAGCGTTCTGCCTCGGCGGGGTGCTCGCGCATGAGGTCCTTGGCGGTCTTCTCGATGTCGCGGAGGTCGACCCAGGGCGAGAACTGGTAGTTGTAGCGGAAGATCTGCATCCGCTCGCCGGGTTTCTCGAAGTCGAGGTGCTTCGGTGGCGGGAAGTGGTGGACGTAGACGTCGTCGAGGCCGGACTCCATGGTGTCCTTCTGCAGCCACGAGCTCTCGGCGGGGTCGGGTGGGTTCGAGGACTCGACCATGCGGCCGCCCATTCCTCCGAGGCCACGGAGAAGGGTGCGGTTGAACTTCCGCATCTTGTTCGAGTCCGTGTACAGGCCCGTCTCATCGGGGAACGCTGCCGAGATTCGCGCGCCGAGCTTCGAATCAGCCTTCGAGGTGACGATCTCGATGAGAGAGTCACGGTTGCCGTTCGGGTGGCGAATGAACTCTTCACCGGTCTTCGGGATGACGTTGGCCAGCGGCCCGAAGTCGATCATCGGGACGAGAGCGCCCCACGTGTTCTCCACCTGGTCCTCAACGACTGCGGCGAGCTGGATGCGGGGCGTGGCGCGGGGCCGGCCCATCGGCTCGCCGGCCATGAAGTCGTATTCCCACCCGCACGGGCACCGGTGTTCGGCGCAACGGTAGGTCTCGCCGCCGGTTGCGAACCCGTCGAACTGGGACGGGCCCACGAACTCGATCAGCGCGTGGCCGGCGATACCCGGCGACTTGCCGATCTTCTGCGCGGCCACCCATGCTGAGCGGCGGTAGTGGAACGCTGAGGCGAGCTCGCCGCGCTGCGCGTCCGGGCGGACGATGTAATGGTTGGCGAGGAAGATCTTGTGGTCGATCGTCGGCTCGAACATCTCACCGGACATGTCCCCGTCCGGGACCACGGCGTGATTCGCGAGCCAGTCCGCGAGGAAGTACCCCATCGTCTTGATTGGGTGAGGGATCGAGTAGTTCGGGCGCGGGACCTTCCGATCAGCCTGCACCGTCGTCACCCGCAGACGGGAAGAGATCCGCGATCTGCTGAGCGGTCGACTTGCGCGGCTTCGCTTCGGCGGCCGGCGCCGAGGCCTCGGACTTCTTCTGCAGCTCTTCCGTGGAGGCATAGCGCCACTTGTGACGGGCCATGCCGGAGAGGTTCACGCCGAGGTCTTCGGCCATGATGCGCATCTGCGTGAGCCGCGAAGCCGGGACATCGAAGTTCTCATTCTCGATCGACACGAGCAGACGTACGTAGATCGCGAGCGTCACCTGCTGGTGCTGGGACTCCCAGACGATGGACTGACCCATCTTCCAGAACTGCCGCCACAACTCGCGCTCACGATCAGTAAGACCAGGCTTGAGCGGCCAGTTCGGGGTTCGCCGGCGGTCAACACGCTCGGGCAGCTTGATCCACCCGTCCTCATTGCGGCGCTGACGGTAAGAGTTCAAGTCGGCCGGCGGGCCGCTACGTGCGCGTGCACCTCCTGATGCCATGGTCGATACCTCACTTCCGGCACCCTTGCGGTACCATCACGACGAGGCATTGCGCCCCGCGAAGTCCAAGAATTGCACCCGCCCTGACCTGGGGTTTCGGGATTTTTTGAACCCGACGCCGGTTACTTAACCCTCCCCGGCGGTCTCTAAATTCCCGGGCCAAGGGGGTCATCCCCCGGGGGCATGACGGCAAGACCACTTGCCTAGTCGCGTTGTCGGAAACCACCCGGCTGGTGGGCCGCTGTCTCTGCTGAGTGGCAGGGTTTGCATAGGCCCCGGCCGAAGCGTGGGTCGTTCGGGTTCAGTCCAGCATCCTCGAGCTCGCGACGGGAGCGAGGATAGTGATCGGCTTCGGTGGATGGTCGACGATGACACAGGATGCAGATCGGGTCTCGTGCGAGGACTGCCTCACGGAATGTGCGCCTATGCCGACGACCATAGCCTCGGGATGCGGGTGAGCCACGCAGCCTCTCGGCCTCACGGGCACAGCCGGCGCATAGCCGTGTGCCCTTGGGCACTAGCTCGGGGCAACCCTTGCCGTTGCATACCTTCCACACTGACTGCCTCCGAACATGACAGAAGGCCTGACCGGATGAACCGTGTCAGACCTTCATTGCCACCTCTGGTGACTCTACGAGAATTGTATGGGACAGATGACTGAAAGTCTACGCCCGCAAGGATCGCGCCTTGCGGCGTGTCGTTCGCGTCAACACTGCACGAACATCACCAAGGCGATACAGCTTCGTGCCTCGCTGGTCCTGACCAACAGCATTGAGCATCACGCGATCATGAGCATCACGACGACTCGTCCACTTGCGTGCTTGCTCATAGCTGATCTGCTCACCAGCTGCGCGAAGTGTGTCGACCACACGAGACAGCGGTGCTTCGTACGCTTCGATACGCCTGAGTCCTTCACGCCTGCGAGCACGCACATCGACCTGCGCCTTGCACCTCGGGCACACGGTCACGTCCTCACCCATCACGGGCCACAGCTCCACACCACAGCCAGCGCTCGGGCACGAGCCGGCGAACACACGCTCGGGTGGAATGTCGATCTGCTCCAATGCCTTGAGACACTGCTCGAGCAGATGATCATGCCAAGCCTCAGCCTGCGCATGCTTGACCACCCAGTCGCGCAACGGATCTAGGCTGGCTACGAGCTGCGGCACTGTCAGCATCCGATGCACTGGCCGCTCCTGCTCTGACACCCAAGCAGCGAGCATCGACCTGAGCACCTCGGTGATCCGATCAGCCACCTCGGCGGCACCAATGCGGAACACCATCGGCACAGCATCCGACGACCTGCGTTCACCCTGCGGTGTGGTGGCATCCTGCCTCAGCTTCGTCACCTCCAACTGCTGCACGATCGGAGCACACATGCGCACCAGGTCCGGCAGTGAGGCAGACCGAACATCACGGGCATCCCACATCGTCAACGTCCTCTCAGTTCTTTCTCGATACGACCACTCACCCAATCGCGGGGCCGCCACACATCCACGTCCTCACCGACCAGCAACAGGGTGGAGATCCACACCTTCTGCTCGGCCGATGTCGTGCCCGTCTCCGACTTCAACTCACGCCAGATCACACGCTTCTGCTTCGGATGCACCAACACCAGATCGGGGAACCCAGGTGTCGAGCGACGCGAGTCAAAGGTGTGATAGCTGAGCCAGCCCATCTGCTTGGCCAGAGCAATGATCAGATCCTGCAGCTGGGTCTCCGACATGGCCTTAGCTTGGAGAGCCCGGTAATCCTGCACCTTCACCGCTTCCTCCTCTTCCGCTTCTTCTGAGCAGGAGAATTCACAAGGGCAGCAGGTGGCGCCGACCGTCCAGACCCAGCCCTGCCCTTACCGTCACGTACCGAACCCTTACCGTCCCGACCCGACCCGGCATATCCAGATCCTGGATGCACACGACCTGCTGGAACCTGCTGTGACCTGCTTGGTGGCTCTGCGGGGTCACACTCCGACTGGTTTGTGTCGGGCGGTCCCTTCGGTCCAGAGCCGGTGTCTGCGGGGTCTGACTCCGTCTGGGTGGCGGATAGTCCCTCGGACCAGACTGTGTTCACCGCGGGGTCATCACACAACGGGTTGCCGTGCGGTCCCTCGGGCCGGTGAACGTCTCCCGCGGGGTCACGCTCCGCCTGGGTGGCGGGCTGTCCCTCGGACCGGGATGCAGGTGTTTCAGGTGTCCTCTGTGCTGCGGTGCCGGCGTCACGGCCGGGCGGTACACGCCCGGCTCTCACGTCGGCTTCGGCGGTGTCGGGGAGGACGATGTTATGGGTGATCACGTACTCGTGGGTGCGCAACCACTCCAACGTCTTCGGTTTGAAGTAGGGCGTCTTCGGCGGGGGCATCATCTGCTTCTCACGATGAGCCCGCGGCGCATCGAGCAGGGCCGCGTTGCATCTGCCGCAGGCGACCACCATGTCTTTTGGTGACTGCACCTGCCTGTCCAGATGGTCGTACGTTCCTGCCTTCTGGCCGCGCCGGTCGCCTTGGAAGTTGACGACGAGGCCGCAGTAGCGGCACGCGTCACCGTCGCGGAGGCGCACGGGGATCGTGAGTGCAGGGTTCGAGTTGTCGAGCTTGCGTTGGCGTTCCCATTCGATCTCCTCTCTCGTTCGCATGTGAATGAAGGTGTCGTCCTCGATGAGCTTGTAGGCGCGTCGGCCTTCCCCGTCAGCCACCTCGGTGAGGTAGCCGGCGGCAATAGCGACACTGATCAGCTCAGCGGCCCTTGAATGGCCTGCCATCTGCACGGCGGTGCCGTGGCTGATGACGTAGTCGGTGAGATGGGCGGTGGACTGCAAGGCGCAGCGGAGGACGAACCCGAATGCCTCGTTGACCAGCCGGTCGTCGACCCTCTTGTCTTCGAGGACGCTGAGGACGACGGGGTGGTTAGCGGCGGTGTCGCCAGTCCTGAGCCAAGGCATCCGGGTTATCTCCTGTGGTGGTGTTCGTCAGTGAGTGGATTCGAGGTGGCAAGTGCAGCCGCACGAGGCGAGCGCGTCGGTGGTGTCGTCCCAGGCTTCGCCGTCGCACTTGCGGCAGTTCCCGTCTCTGCAGTCGGGGCTGCGCGGAACAGAGCTCATCGTCGGGCGGCTCTGATCGCGGCGCGGATCTGTGCTTCCGCTTCGACTTTGTCGCTATTTCCGAGGAAGTAGGAATCAATGGCCCACGTCTTATACGCCCGGATCAGTGCGGCTTCGTCACCGTTCTCCATGTCCGCGAGCGTCTCAATGTCCTGGCCCGGCCCGTAGCACGAGCACCCACCGTCAGAGAACCAGTGGTAGCGGTGGCCGTCGTACCATGCTCCGAAGCATTCCCATTCGTAACCGCCTACGTCCTTGTCGAAGACGTTGATGAGTCCTGGGATCTCCTCGTCCGATTCGAGACCGGAGGCGAACCCAGTTCTCAGTTTCCTGTGGGCCTGCACGGGGTCCATGACTTCTCCACTGAGTGCAGTGTCTCGTTCAATGTTGCTCATGGTTGTGGTCCTTTCACATAGGTTTCGTCGACCCAGACTCGGCCGCAGCAGTGGCAGTGCCAGCCGACCGTCTCCGGGGACAGGTCTTCATTGATGAAGATCGGGTCCTTGTGCTCGTGGTGGCATCGGAACGACACAAGACGGGGTTCTGCCTCGCACAGGACCTTCTCCGAGATCGCCTCGTGCGGGCATTCCTCGTGCCCGGATTGCATCACGGTTGTTCGAGCTCTCTGCTGATGTCGTCACGCAGGCTTCGTGCTCTTCTGCTCTTAGAGTCGAGTGCTTCGTGGAAGCGAATCATGTTCTCGATCCGCTTCTGCCGAGCCAGCTCGGTGAGCGCTTCCGCCTCGGTCATCGTCAGTCGCCCTTCACGTTGACGATCTGGTGGAAGGTGTGGCGGATCTTCACGAGATCAGAGGCGTCATCCATGACCTGGTCGATGTCCTTGTACGCCTGCGGGATCTCGTCGATGAACGCGTCCGTGTCGCGGTACTCGATGCCTCGCATGGCTTCGCGAAGCTGGTCGTGGGTGAACGTCTTGCGTGCCTTCGAGCGGGAGAAGTTGCGGCCGGCGCCGTGCGGGGACGAGTTGAAGCTCATCTTGTTCCCTAAGCCTTCGACGACGTAGGACGCGGTGCCCATGGAGCCGGGGATGAGGCCGAGCTGCCCCTCACGAGCGCTGATTGCTCCCTTGCGGGAGATCCAGAGGTTGCGGCCGAAGTGGTGTTCCTTCTGGGTGAAGTTGTGGTGGCAGTTGATGCGCTCATGCTCGACCGGCTCCTCGCCCATGTGGGTGGCGAGCGCGTTGAGTACGCGGTCCATCATCTCTTCGCGGTTGAGGAGTGCGAAGTGCTGCGCCCAGTTGAGTTCGGCGATGTAGTGGTCGAATTCGGGTGTGCCTTCGACGAGGTAGGCGAGGTCCTTGTCGGGCAGATCGATCCAGTACTTCTTCGCGACGTCCTGTGCAACCTTGATGTGGTGCTGGGCGATCTTGTTGCCGATACCGCGTGACCCGGAGTGGAGGAACGCCCACACGCGGTGTTCTTCGTCGATGGTGATCTCGATGAAGTGGTTGCCGGAGCCGAGGGTGCCGAGCTGGTAGCGCCAGTTCGCGGCGTATTGGCTCGGCCCGGCTACCCGTGTTCCGAGGGTGCCACCGTCCATTTCTCCCCACATGTCCTCGAGTTCGCCGATCCGTCTCGCTGCGGTGTCGGTGAGCGTGCTGTTGTAGTGGCCAGCGGACAGTGGGACGCGGTTCTCGATGTCTTCCCGGAGCGCGGTGAGGGTGTTCGTGCCTGCGGTGCGCAGCTGGTCCGCGGTCCACTGGGTGCGGACGGCGATCATGCCGCAGCCGATGTCGACGCCGACCGCGGCGGGCATGATCGCTCGGTCGGTGGGGATGACGGAGCCGACGGTGGCGCCCTTGCCGAGGTGTGCGTCAGGCATGAGTGCGAG
Source organism: Brevibacterium permense (assembly GCF_013280495.1). GTDB lineage: Bacteria > Actinomycetota > Actinomycetes > Actinomycetales > Brevibacteriaceae > Brevibacterium > Brevibacterium permense. Next base: position 136,040 of record NZ_JABSSX010000001.1, on the reverse strand, counting down.
GTGCGGGTGAACGAACGGCATCTCCGAAGTGGTGCGAGCCTGCCACTCGGTGTCGTTCTCGAGGATGGATGCCCAGTTGTAGAGCTTCGGTGTGATCTGGTTGATGGTCATGTTCAGAGTCCTTTCGGGACGATCTTGCGGGCATGGATACCGTCAGCGGAGGGGCCGGGGTCTCCGTCGTACCCGGCGACATAGTGCTAGTGGTCGGACATGTCTTCCGGATGCCAGCACATCTTGTCGCCGTACTTGATGTCCTCCACACGGATCGGCTCGACGAGGTCAGCACCCGCCCGCGCGGCCAGCGCGGCGGCAAGACCGCCTCGTAGCGCCTCGGAGAGCTCATGGGCGGCTAGCTTGGCCTCTAGCTCGAGCACCCGGCGCCGGTATACACGGCGAAGACGAACGACCATGGCCACCGAGGCGGCCGAGACGAGGATCGTGAAGAGTGAGATTGCGAAGCTGAGACTCATTTACGTGTCCTCCAATCCGTCAAGCGGTCCCACACGCTGTCGGGGATGACCTTGTGGTTGATGACCCACACCCACAGGTGAGCGGGGAGGATGAGGAGCTTCTCAAGCAGAGACAGAATCACCGGTGTGCTCCTTCTTGCGCGTGTGTCGGCAGTTGGGGCAGCACCAGCCGCGGCCGTTCTTCTGCCCAGCCGTGCATGCTAGTGGTGTGGTGTTGCAGGACTGGCAGGGGAACACGGGGTGGTCGCAGTACTTGTGGGAGCAGTTCTTAAGCAGTGGCATCGGTCTTCTCCTGGTGTGTGCAGTTCGGGCAGCAGCCGTAGCCGCGGTCTCGGGTGAGGGCCTTGCACGAGATGACGGTGACGCCGCAGTGGGTGCAGTGTCCCCATTTGTCTCGGGCGGATTCGACTTTCGGGATCGTCACGCGGGCACCTTCCCTCGGTACTTCGGTGGGGCCATACAGTGCTCGACGAACTCTCGCCCTTCCGGGGTGAGTGCGTACTCGGCGGCGTCTGCCCAGGAGGCACGGTCACTGTTCGGTTTATGGTGGGCCGGCACCGGGTCGCCGACCGGCTGGTGGGTCATGATCGCGGCATAGGCGGTGTTCGTGATGCGAGAGGCGATCTCGCCCCGGTAGACACGTGCGATCGTGTTCCCGGCGACGCCGACCCGCTTCGCGACAGCGTTCACGGTGCCGTAGTGAGCGACGAGCTCGATCACTCGGATCTTCGCGTCACCGATCGGGCGCATCGTCGCTTCGAGGTGCTTGTTCCGGCAGACCCGGCACATGCCGGCCGCGTGAACGGTGCGTGTGCAGCCGTCGGTCTTGCAGATGTTCTTATTCACCATGCTCGTTCCTTCCATGCGTCCGATCCCCACACCTTCGTGGCGAGGCGAGCGCTGTGCTCGGCTTCCTCAGCGAAGTGGGACTGAGGGCACTTCTTCCGTTTCGTGGGGTGCTCATGCTTGTGGCATTGGCGTCGCCAGGCGTCGTATCTGGGGTCGTTGTCTGCGAGTTTCTGGGCGATGTCGGCTCGCATTGCGACGAAGGACATGAGCATGCAGACGCCGTGCTCGGCCATGCGTGGGCCGCCGGGCAGGTACTGGTTGCCGTCTTCGTCGAACTGGACTCCGTGGCCGATGGTGAGGGCCTTGCGGGCCTCGACTTGTCGGCATCCGATGCATTCCTCTTCGCCGTACCACCAGTCAGTCGAGTGGTCCTCGTACCATTCGGAGAGTCCGGCAGGCCACTTCAACATCACCCGGTCGGTCTGGCCGGACGCTTCGTCGATGACCTTCCGTTCCTTGTTGTCGGCAGGCTTGCGGATCATCTCGAAGATGTCGATCTGCCCGGGTGTGTTCGTCAACAGGGCACCTCCAAGGAGTCTTCGAGCGCACGGAGGCGTCGGCGGCGCAGCACCTCTTCAAGGAGGGAGAACGCACGGTCGCGGTTGAGAGTGAAGAGGTAGTACTCGTACTTCTCATCCGCGTCGTTCCACTCCCAGATCACCCAGTACCGGTGATGGAACTGGACATGGCCCTTCGGCTTCTCCTGGAGAATGCGGAACTGCGCCGGGGTGATCCGCTTCATGACCTACTCCCGTCTTTGGCAGCGATGCCGACCCCCCCGATGACCCACAGCATGGTGAGGGCGGAAAGCCCGTTCGCGGTGAGAGTGATCGAGTAGGAGTAGAAGTAGCCGGCCATGCCGATCACAATCATCGGTAGATAGATGGTGAGCAGCCGGCGACGCAAGTACACCTCACGCGGGAACCGGCGCACCTCGGCGCGGGTGTGGGTGCTCATGCCGCATCACCACCGTCGAACATGACCGGCTGAGTGAGACCGAGCTTCGCGGCCAGGTCCTCGGAGTGGAACGAGAAGAGGTACATGGTCTGCCGCACCTGACCGTTGTGATGCCTGGGTGCGTTGTGCTGGGGGCGCACCACGAACCACTCCTGGTAGCGGGTGCCCTGCCGGGGCCGCCACTCGAACTCGTCGACCATGCAGCCCTTCGACTTGTCCCACTTCTTGCCGATGCACCGGCGCACCGCGATCTTCTTCTCGATCAGCATGGCGCGCACCTTCGGTCCTGTGGTGCCCCAGTGGGATGCGAAGTACTCGATCGTGATGATGTCGTCCATCTCAGCGATGAACCGCTCGTGGTAGCGGATCTTCGGGGCGTCGAGTTCGGCCTGCATCTTCGCGGCTTCGAGCTCTCGCTCTGCGTCGAGGACCATCTGGGCGAGAGCGGCGCGGGATGGGAGTGCCGGTACCGAGGTCTTCGTCGCCTCGGCGAATGCTTTGACCAGGTTGATCTTGAAGCCGACAACCTGCGGGGTGTTCCGCATCAGAGTCAGCAGCGCGGTCGACTGTTCCTCACTGAGTCTCGCGAACCGGACCTGCGAGTTGTTGTAGCCAGGTCGCGTTTCAAACGCGACCTGCCCGAACGCGGCCTCGATGACGCTGAGGTGAGTCTCGAGGAGTTCGAGAGCGTTCTTGTGCTGGATGCCGGCATGTTCCGACACGACCTCTGATGTGGTGAACGGGACCCCGTCGATGACTTTGACGAGTCCGCTAGACTGATTCGTAGACATTGGTTGATCACCTTCCTGGTGTCTCTCGCCCTCGCCCTGCCCGGCGGGGGCTCTTCATTTGCAATGGCTGCGAGCAGGCCCCGGGGCTTCCCCCTCCACCGGGACCCACCCGGTTCATGGGGTCGGCTTCTGCCGGATCTTCGACACGACCTCGTCCTCAGTGATCAGTCGGAGCGCCGCGATGTTCGCGTCTGCTTCGTCGTAGATGTTGAGGAGGGTGTCGGCGACGGGGTCGATGTTGTCGACGTCCATGTCGTAGGAGACCGGGGCGGCCATGACCTCGGCGGCGAGCGCTTCGACGCGGTTCTTGGTGGCGAGCTTCATGTTGAACAGTGCGTCGAGTCGCGACTGCTCCATCTCGGTGGGCATCTCGGCGCGGGGCATCAGTCGCAGTCCCCTGCTGAGACTGCGTGAAGCACTGCCGAGGCAGGCAGGGTTGGTTCCGGGCGGAACCCGACCGGGCGGATCGGTCGGGCTGCGGCGATGCGGAGGCGTTCGTCCTCGGCGGCGGCGGTGCCGATCTCGACGAGGTCGCGACGTTCACCGGCGGTCATGTCGAACACACTGTTTATGGCCTGCTCGAGGACTGCTTCGACGCGTGCCAGGTGCGACATTGGGAATCCGTCGCGCTGTGCCCCGCGGTATTGACGGAGGACTGCGGCGAGTCGCTCGGCGTCGGTGATCGCCTGGTTGATCGAGGCGTTCCTGCGGATGGTGGCTGGGGTGGGTGCTGGTGTGGTCATCGTTGAACACTTCCTGTCTTGGTCTGTGGCGGTGTGGGTGGTCATGCTGATTCGCTCTCTTCGAGCCACGCGTCGAGAGCTTCGAGCCGGTACCCGATGCACTTCTGCGTTGCGCCGTTGCGGGACTTGATCCACTTCGGTGAGCGCCCTCCCCCGTCGCCTCGGTCGAGGTATCGCCACGATGCGAGGGTGTTGGCCGGTACTCCGATGTACTCGGCGGCCTCGGCGGGTTTGAGGACGCGCTTCATCACTGTCGAGTCGGTCATGAGTGCGTTGCCTTGTAGCGGGCGAGCGCGTCGCCGGAGACTTCGAACGGGTACGGGTCGTGCAGGCGATTCCGCTTCGCGCCCCGGTTGAGCATCCTCGCGTCGAGGTCGTGCAGGACGGCGAAGTCGCGGTACTCGTTGTCACGGTGTTCCGCGAGCTCCGTGGTGCTAGTCATCACGCGACCTCCTTTGCGCTGCGGCCTTTACTTGATTCCATGTGGCCTTTTTCTGTGTCCACTCGGGTCAAAAAAAGGTCCTCTACGCCGACCTGCAGAAAATGCGCGATGCGTAGTGCTGGGTTTGTTTCGAGCGTCTTCGCCTCACCTTTGATGAGTCGAGCCACGTAGCTGTGTGATTTCCAGCCGGCAGCTCGTGCGAGCTCACGCTGAGAAACGCCCTGGACGATCATGAGTCGAGCCAGCTTCTTGCGGTCTCGAAGCTCCATCCAGATCCCTCCTAGTTGGTAGACCTTTGCTGTAGCCATAACTGTACCTTCCGATCTGCCGGGTGTCCACTAATTACGGCCATTATATTCACGCTGGTGTCCACTTGGCAAGTGGCAATTCCCTAGGTTCCGCGCGGGGCCGGGCATCGTGTCCCCTTTTTGCTTAGACTTTCTAGTGTCCACTGGAATTGTCCAGCCGGTGACCTGGTGTGTTGCCGACTGTCATCGCCCCTAGGAAGATGTGATCCGTGAGCACTGAATTGACCCCGCTCGGCCGACTCATCGCCGGAGCACAGCAGGACCGCCAATGGTCCAACCGCGCCCTTGAGAGGCGTGCCGAAGAGCTGGGTCTGTCCGGGTTCACGAAGACCAACATCGGCAAGATGAAGAACGAGCCGCCCAGGCACATCAGCACGGCGACACTCAAGAACCTCGCGATCCTCATCCAGGTTCCAGAGCGCGTCGTCGTCGAAGCAGCGATCCGATCAACGAACCTCGAGTACCCCGAACGCAACACCACCGGGGCAGCCGAGGCGATCGAGAACGACGTGGAGATCTCCGCCAGGGACAAGCGCATTCTTCTTGCCGCGATCACGGCGATGAAGGAAGCAGGTGATGGCGATGGAAAAGCCACCCCACATACAGACGCCGGCGGGACGCCGGTCACAGGAGCAGACGACGGGCTCGGTGCATTCGGAGGCCGAGCCCGAGGAGACCTCGACCACGAATCCATCAACGACGGCAGCGGGGACAACGTCCGACGACTGCGCGGCCCCAAGCCAGAGGCGAGCGCGGCACAGGACGAGGGCGACGATGCGCCGGTCGATGAGATCATGCGGCACGCTGCGTATCAGCCCGACGAGACAAAGGACGACAGCTGATGGAAGACACCAAGAGAGTGAAGGAAGTCGGGGTGCGGTATTTCCGCGTTTCGCAGTCCACGCCTGACGGGGAGTTCCTACCCGACGAGTTTGATTGGGAGCGGGTCCATAACTTCCTGAGCGGCCACGCGCACCACCAGGCGAAGCTCGAGGACCACTGGTTCAGCAGATATCCCGATCTGTCGAGCTTCGCGATACATCGGCCGATTTCAACTGATTTCATGACCCAGCTGGACTCTGACGGACCTGTCAAGGACCTAGCGGACAGCACAGGTGACGACGGTAAACCGCTTTCAATTTCGACTTTCGTAATGCCTTTCGGAGCACGCCCCTACTTCGTGCTGGCGAGCGGCGGCCAGAACCCACCCGGCAAGGCCCAGCTGCTGGCTCTCCTCGAAGAGGCGTACCCACAGGAACGTGGCATCCATTGGAAAATCAGTCCAGTAATGGGATCTGGCAAACTCCAACAACTGAAGCGCGAAGGCGAGATCACCGAATTCAGGTCCCAGTTCGCGACTCAGCGAGATCTACTCAAGCTAATCGAGGACCAGTCCCAGCAAGGCACGCTTCCGGGGCCCATCCAGCTTGAACAGCAGCTTACAGAGGAGGTCGGGGATGACGTCGAAGTTGAAATCAAAGTTCGCCTCACCAAAGCGGGCCGTCAAAAGCAGAAGTCTCGACGCGGCCTGGCTTCACTCTTCCTCAGCTCCTCCCGCCTGTTCATCCAGCCAGGCAAAAAGTCCGAAGCTAAGATATATAACTCCGATGGGCACATTGAGGACGTCAGCCTCGTAGAGTCGAATCTCGCCCACAAGGAGGAAGTGTCAGTGGCTGGCGATAGATTGACTTTCAGCGGGTTAGTCGGCGAGATTCATGGCCGGCGAACCGACCTCGAGCGTATTCTGGATGTCGAGGTGGACGGAGGCTGATGACCATGAACTCAAGCATCACCACGCATGTGAGAGACGCGTTCATGCTCAGTCCTGCTTACGACTTCATCTTCGTTCCAGTCGGCACTCTTGTGGCCTGGCTGGCAATAAGCACCGTCAGCTTAAACGAACCTGAGCTTCGGTGGGCGATCTATACCGGCCTGCTAACCATCTCCGGGCTCTCCATGGCCTCAGTTACATTCGCACGGTCGACTCTCTACGGCGCGAAGAGCGATGTGATGGGAAGCCTTCGAGATACCTTCCGGGAGCCGCTCCGGAAAAACTGGCGCAGCATCATTCGAGACACCTTCGCTGTATCGGTGACAGGGCTTGCATGCTTCTGGATTGATGCAGCAAACTCCACACTCGCCATCCTCGTAGCTGGCGCATCTCTCGGACTCCTCATTGCTCGCGTGTCCCGTGCTCTTCAGTGGATGGACTATTCCCAACGGATAGAAGTAGTCGCCGCGAACGATCGGGTTACTCGCGCTCCCTCGCGGCCTTCGCCGCAACCGTGACTGCACCGCCCATCAATTCGACTCCTAACTACATTCGAACTAGTGTCCGAATGTATGAGCGTGTTTCCACACCCGTGGAAGGCGTTGCGCGAGCTCGACACTGTTGCCGTCTCGTGGCGTGATGACCTTCCCCCTCCCGTCCATGCTGTCACCAACGGCCGGAACATCATCTGGATGGCCAAGAACCTCCTGCAGGTCGAACGACGGTGCGCCCTACAGCACGAACTAATCCATATCGAGCACGGCCACACCTGCCGCCAGAACTCCCGAATCGAGGCGCAGGTGCGACAGATCACCGCAGAGCGACTGATCCCCGCCCGGCTCCTGTTTCGGGCGTGGAAGGCCGCGCTGAGCGTCGAGGAGTGGGCCGAGAGCCTATGGGTGACGCCGGCAGTCCTCGCCGACCGACTCGACCACCTATCCCCCGACGAACAACACACAGCAGAACAACTCAAGGCGAGCGCCAGGGAGCGCGGCGCCGACTAACCGCATCCTCGTGGTGCGTGGAAGGGCTGACCATGGCGACGATCACTCCGTACGAGACCAGAGCTGGTCGACGGTACCGGGTTCGGTACCGGAAGCCGGACGGGAAGCAGACGGATAAGCGTGGGTTCACGACGAAGCGTGATGCGCAGATGTTCCTCAACTCGGTGGAGGTCGATAAGTCGCAAGGGACGTACATCGATCCGACTGCAGGGCGGACGCGGGTGCGGGATCTGTGGCCGATCTATGAGGCCGGGGTGCATGGGTTGAAGCCGACGACTTTGTACAGCAAGGAGATCGCGTGGCGGCTCCGGGTGCAGCCGGCATTCGGTGAGCGTGAGGTGTCGTCGATTCGTCCGTCTGAGGTGATGACGTGGGTGTCGGGGATGATCGGTGAGGGTTCGTCGCGGGAGACGATCGCGGCGGCCACGACTGTGCTGCGGGGGATCTTCGATATCGCGGTGGCTGATCGGTTGGTGCCGGCGTCGCCGATGGGTGCGGTGCGGTTGCCGAAGAAGCGGCGGAAGCGGAAGGTGTATCTGACTCACCAGGATGTGAAGCGGTTGGCGGAGGCGTCGAAGTACCCGGAGTTCGTGTACACCCTGGCGTATTGCGGTCTGCGGTGGGGCGAGGCCGCCGGCTTGAAGGTGGGTGACGTCGATGTGAAGCGGCGCCGGCTGCACCTGCGGGACAACGTCACCGAGGTGGGTGGCAAGTCGTGGCAGGAGGGAACGTTGAAGAACCACGAGGCACGGTCGGTGGCGATCCCACCGTTCCTGATGACCATGTACCGTCCGATGCTGTTGCGGCCGGAGGGCGACCGCATGTTCGTAACGGAGACGGGGAACGTGATGCTGAACTCGAGGTCGACGAAGTCGTGGAAGTCGCAGAACAAGTCTGAGGGTTGGTTTACGCGGGCGAAGAAGGCTGCGGGGCTTGAGATCACTCCGCACGATTTGCGGCACACTGCGGCGTCGTTGTCGGTGTCGTCTGGGGCGAATGTGAAGGTGGTGCAGCGAATGCTGGGGCACAAGTCGGCGGGGATGACGTTGGATACCTATGCCGAGCTGTGGGATGACGACCTGGATACTGTGGCCACGAGTCTGGACCGGGCGAGGTCCGAAGCGATTTGAAGTGTGGGCAAAGTGTGGGCACGCCGCCATGTCTGGGGATAGAAGAAGCCCCGCGTTCCGCTAGTTCTAGCGGTTCGCGGGGCTTTCCCGAGTGGAGCCCCCTGTCAGACTCGAACTGACGACCTTCGCTTTACAAGAGCGGTGCTCTACCAACTGAGCTAAGGAGGCGAGGTGCGCACCGAGCGTGCGCGCCTACACGATAGTAGTCCATGGCCGGGTCCGGCCACAAAATCGCAGCCGACGAGTCCGGCAGGTCACCGTCACCGAGGCGGCCCCGACCTCACCGTAGGCAATCCCCGTCCGATAGGCACCTCCCGTCCTGCGGGGACGACGAAGGCCGGGCCCCACCTCGGCGGGGTCCGGCCTTCACTCGTGCACTGCCGGGTCGAGCGCCGCCCCGGACGATGTCCGGTCCAGCCTCGGACAGGAACCGATCAGGTCCTCAGGGACTCAGCCCTTGAACTCTCCGGTGGCCTTGAGGATCTCGGTGGCGAGAGCCTGCGAGTCGCTGGTCTTGTCGGTCTGCTTGCCGTTGATGAGCACCCACGGGGTGGCTTCGACACCGTCGTCCAGAGCGGTCTGGCTCGACTGTTCGACGAACTTGTCGAAGGTGCGGTCCGTGACGCAGGATTTCACGGTCTGCTCGGGATCGGCCTTGAGTTTCTTCGAGGTGTCGACGCCGGCGTCCTCGGCCACCTTGAGCAGCTCCTCGTCGGTGCGGCCCTCGCTGCCTTCCTCCGGCTGCTGAGCGTAGAGAGCGTCGAACAGGTCCATGGCGACCTCGGGCTGGCTGTCGACGACACAGGCGGCGAGGTTGGCTGCGCGGGTGGAGTACTCGTTGCCGCTTGACATGCGGTCGAGGAACGACACCGGCTTGTAGTTGACGACGATCGAACCCTCGTTGGCGAGCTTGCGCAGCATGCTCGCATTGCCTTCCTCGAAGGCCTTGCACCCGGGGCACTGGAAGTCGAGGTAGACGGTGACCGTGGCGGCGCCTTTCTTCGCACCCTCCTCGGTCGGAGCCGGCAGATCCGATTCCTCGCCTTCCGGCATCTTCAGCGGCTGCACGAGCGTGTTGTCCTTGCCCACGGTGATCCCGTCGGAGACATAGTTCGCGGGGCTGACAGCGGGTTTGCTCTGCTGGAATACGAGCACACCGACCACGGCGAGCACGGCGACGACGACCACTGCGATCCCGGTGTACAGGATCGTCTTCGCGGTCTTCTCCTTCTTCGCCTGATTCGCCGCGATCTGGCGGGCGTTCTCGCGTGCGCGGTTCCGCTTGTCGTCCGCGGAGTTGTTCTTCGCCATTGTTCCTCACGTTGGATCGTCTGACATCGGTGCGGCCTGAGGCCCGAACGGTGCGGGACGGCTTCCGCGACCCGACGGCACCACTGTACCGAAACAGGTGCTGCGCCGACTCCCAGAAACATTCAAGCTTCAACTACAACGTTCAACTACCTCGGGCTCTTCCGGCACTCAGTTCGGATCGAATCGCCCGATCGCACAGTTGAACAGGCGCCCAGGCGCCCAGGCGCCCAGGCGAACTCCCTCATTCCCGCCCGCCACATTCCCGCCCGCGTCGAACCGACCGGCCCGCGCCGGATCAAGCAGTCAGTCCGACCTGCTCACACCGGTCCGGGCAGATAGTCGAAGGGGTTGATCGTCAGCGGCCACCACGACATGGCCGCCCCCGACTGGATGACCATGACGGCGAGGATGACGAGCATCGCGATCACGGCCAAGGCAATGAGCCGGCCGAGCTGATTCCGAGTGGCTCCAGAGACGAGAAGACGTGAGCCGAAGCGCAGACTCGAGGCTCCCGGCCCGACCCACAGCACCAGCGAACCCGCGGCGCCGGCCGCCCACACCGACCATTGTTCGGATGACCCGCTGGGCACGATCCCGGCGATGTCGAGCCGGGTGAGCACGAGCGCGGCGGCGGCCGCGATCGCCGGCAGGATGAGCGAGGCCACCGACGTCAGGATCGAGGCCAGCACGGCCCCCGGCGCCGAGGCGAGCGCCCGGAAGAATCCGCCCGAATCCGTTCCGCGGTCGAACCGGTACCGCTGGACCTTCCGGTCCAGGCGTGTGCCGGTGCGAGCGAGCACCGACCAGATCAGGGCGACGACGCTGATGACCAGCGGGCCGAGTGGCATGACGGCGACAGCTAGGGTGATGAGTCCGAAGACGACCCAGCCGCCCGACTGCACACGCCGGTATCCCATCGGCGCCCACGGCTGACCGCCGGGCTGCATCTGCTGACCGCCGGGCCCCATGTGCTGGCCACTGGGACCGGACTGTTCGCCCCACTGTCCTTGGGCAACCTGGCCGTGCTGTCCGCCGGGACCGTTCGGTCCGACGAGGTTCTGTCCGCCGGGACCGTTCGGTCCGACGAGGTTCTGTCCGCCGGGACCGTTCGGTCCGACGAGGTTCTGTCCGTGGCCGGGTTGGACGAAGCCGGAACGCCCGAGGTCAGCCCCGGCCATCGGGGAGCCCGGACCCGCTTGGATGCCGCCGTTGGGGTTGCTGATCGGCGGTGCGGTCGCCTGCTGCGGCGGCTGCCGGTGCATCTGCCCGGGACCGTAGCCCGGTCCCTGGTTGGGCCCGAAACCATGACCGGACCCGGCATGATTGGTCGGTCGGCTGGATCCGGGGTACTGCGGCTGCCCGCTGCCGGAAGGGCCGGCTCCCGGGTACCCCGTGCCCGCAAAGTCTCCCCGCTGACCACCCTGACCAGCAGAGCCGCCGTACGCGGCCGCGACCCCAGCGGCCCCGGCACCACCAAGACCGGCACTACCGTGTCCTGAACCACCGCGACCGCCACCGTCGTCGACGGCAGGCATGACCGCGGTCCCGCTCGATGTCCGCTGCGGACCACCCGAGCCGGCCCCTCCGCTGGGACCGGAACCGAGCTGCGGCATCCGCCCGGACTCGATGTCGACCAGAGCGTCGAGGATCATCTGCCCCGACGGACGACGTTCGGGTTTCGGGTCGAGGCAGGCGGAGATGAGCGGAGCGAAGTTCTTCGGCGCCCCGTCGAGGTCGAATTTGCCCATGGCCACGCGACCGAGCACGGCTTCCAACGGTCCGGAGCCATAGGGGTTGCGGCCGGTGGCGGCGAACGCCATGGTCGCGGCCCATCCCCACCAGTCGGTCTTCTCACTCGAGGCCTTGCCGTCGGCGATCTCCGGGGAGAGATAGCCGGGGGTGCCCATGACCAGCCCGGTGGCGGTCACGCGCACTTCGTCGGCGACCTGGGCGATGCCGAAGTCGATGACCATCGGCTCACCGTCCATGATCATCACGTTGGCGGGTTTGAGGTCGCGGTGGATGACGCCGGCATCGTGGACGGCGTTGAGCGCGTCGAGGAGGGCGTGGCCGAAGTGGACGAGCTCATCCTCGGCGAAGGGGCCGTTGTCGCGGACGTCGTCGGACAGGGTCTGCCCGTCGACGAACTCGGTGATGATGAATGGCTGCGCGGAATCGAGCTCGGCGTCGAGCACCTCGGCGATGCGGGGGTGACGGATGCGTCGCAGAGTCCTGGTCTCCCGGGCCAGACGCTTGCGCGCGGTCTCGTCATTGGCGATATGCGGGTGGAGGACCTTGACCGCGACCGGGTTGTTTCCGCCGTCGACACCGAGGTAGACGACGCCCATGCCGCCCGAGCCGAGCTCCTCGATGAGGCGGTAGCCCCCCAATTCCTGATCCATCACCTGGCCAAGCCTAGTCGAGCGGGTACAGTTCATTCCAAGGACCGACACAGGAGGAGGCGCAGATGAGCACCGTCGACTCTGCCGAGCCCAGCACCGAGATCCCCTACGGCGACAGCGATTTCGTCGTCGTGGCAAACCGCCTGCCCGTCGACCGCGATCCCGACGACGTGAATCGCGGATGGCGCACCTCACCTGGGGGTTTGGTCACTGCGGTGGCTCCCGTGATGAAGGCTCAGGAGGGTGCCTGGATCGGGTGGACGGGTGTCGCCGACGAGGACTTCGAACCCTTCACCATCGATGGCATGCACCTGACCCCGGTGACCCTGACAAGTGAGGATGTCCTCAGGTACTACGAAGGGTTTTCCAACGCCACACTGTGGCCGCTCTATCACGATGTCATCGTCCCTCCCGAGTACCACCGCACCTGGTGGGATGCGTATGTGCGGGTCAATGAGCGCTTCGCGGCCAAGGTCGCCGAGGTGGCTGCGCAGTCCGCGACCGTGTGGGTTCACGATTATCAGCTCCAGTTGGTTCCGCAGATGGTCCGACGTCTGCGCCCTGACCTCGCGATCGGGTTCTTCAACCACATTCCCTTTCCGCCTTACGAGCTCTTCGCTCAGCTGCCGTGGCGCGACGAGATCCTCCGCGGCCTCCTCGGCGCCGACCTCATCGGGTTCCAACGGCCGGCGGACGCAGCGAACTTCCGCCGTGCCGTCCGCGGGCGTCTGGGATATGCGACGAAGGGATCGACCGTTTCGGTCCCGCCGGGTGACTTCCTCCCGGCCCACCTCGTCCGCGCCGAGTCGTTCCCGATCTCGATCGACACGCCTTATCTCGAGGAGCTCGCCCGCGATCCGAAGATCCTCGAGCGGGCGAAGCAGATCCGCGAGGAGGTCGGCAATCCGCGGGTGGTTATGCTCGGCGTCGATCGGATGGACTATACGAAGGGCATCCGCCACCGGCTCAAGGCGTTCGGGGAGCTGCTCGCCGAGGGCCGACTCGATGTCGAGGATGTCGTGCTCATTCAGATCGCGACACCGTCGCGGGAACGCCTCGAGCAGTACAAGATCATCCGCCACGACGTCGAACTGGCCGTCGGTCGGATCAACGGTGAGCAGGTCGATGTCGGTTCGATTCCCGTGCGCTACCTCCACCATTCCTATCCGCGCGACGAGATGACAGCGTTCTTCCTCGCCGCCGATGTCATGCTTGTGACCGCTCTGCGGGACGGAATGAACCTCGTTGCCAAGGAATATGTGGCGTGTCGAAGGCGGGACGACGGAGCCCTCGTGCTCTCCGAATTCACCGGGGCTGCCGAACAGCTCAAGGGCGCGGTGATGGTCAATCCCCACGACATCGCCGACCTCAAGGCGGGCATCCTCGAAGCCGTGCAGATGGACGAGAGGACCCGCACACGTCGGATGAAGCAGATGCGCAAGCGGGTCGCCACGGACACCGTGAGCCGGTGGTCGAAGAACTTCCTCGCCGAGCTCGAGCACATCAAGGACAATCCCGAGTCAATCGTCCCGGAACGGCCCGTGGTGCAGAAGAACCGCACCGCACCGCCGCCGGATGTGCCGGCGGCCCCGTCAGATCGCGCCGACAGACCCGATGATGCCGAGTGGACAGACGATATCTCCACCGCTCGCTAGGAGAAGAACAGTGACATCGAAGCCGACCGTGCTCGGTCCTGCCCCCTCCGCCCCCGCCGAGGTGGCCCTGCGTGACCTCGCCACCGCCGATTCGCTGCTGCTGGCCTTGGATTTCGATGGGGTGCTCGCACCTCTTCAGGACGATCCGGCGACGTCCCGGATGCTCCCCGAATCGGCCTCGGCCATCGCGGCGCTTGCCGAGCTGCCGCGCACTCGGGTGGCACTGGTGTCCGGACGCGATATCGCGACCCTGCGACGTCTGTCCGAGGTACCGGACTCGGCATGGCTGATCGGTTCGCACGGCGCGGAGGCCGAGCTCGGCACCGACGCTGATCGCGAACCCGACACCGCAATGGGCCGGTCACCCGAGCTCACTCCGGCCGAGGCGAAGATGCTCGCCGCCATCGAGGCACACCTCGACGCGTTCGAACACGCTCTTCCGGGCGCCGATGAACGCCCCGGTGCGGCCGCGGCGACGACAGGTGCGGGCGCGGCCACGACGGGTTCGGCCGCAACGATGGGCGCGGACGACTCAGGCAGCGCCGACGGACCCTCGGATTTCCTCATCGAGCGCAAACCCTATTCGCGGACGGTGCACACTCGCGGACTCGCCCCCGAAGCCGCTGCCGCCCTCCATGAACACGCCACCGAGGTAGCCGAGGAGTTCCCGGACATCCGTGTCATCGAGGGCCACGACATCACCGAACTCGCCGTCAAGCAGGCGACGAAAGGCGATGCCATCCGGCTGCTCGCCCGCGCCGGCGAACCGACGGCGATGGGCTACATCGGCGACGATGTCACCGATGAGGACGCCTTCGCGGCACTCGACGAACTCACGGACTCCCGCGCTCTGAACGCTGGTCTCACCGTCAAGGTCGGGTCCGCCCCGACTCGCGCTTCATGGCGGATCGCCGATCCTGCGGCCGTGGCCGAACTGCTCGGCCGCCTCGTTGCCGAACGCACGGAATTCCTCCGCACCGTCCGCGGCTGAGGTCGAGCCGCCTCGCCGGTCGGATCCACGTCACGGCAGGACCGCCTCGGCGAGGATGATTGTGATCGAAACCCGAGATCAGCGGCGCTGCGGGGGCACGGCGCTGGCCCGGAGGACGAGATCCGGGTCGACCGTGTAGTCGACGTGCACCCGCGCCTCTCCGGCGGCGATCATCGCGCGGATCTCGTCGATCGCCGACTGCGCCACGGTCGCCCAGTCGTAGACGACCTGGGAAAGGGGCGGCTGGACGACATCGGCGTCGGGGACGTCGCCGACCGTGAGCAGGGACAGGTCCCTGGGAACGTCGAGTCGCAGCCGCTGGGCGGCCTCGAGCATGCCGAAGGACAAGGACGGGGCGCAGGCGATGACGGCGGTGCACCGCAGGTCGAGCAGCTCCTCGGCGGCAGCGACTCCGGCCATGGCTCCGCCGGCAGCCTCGACGACGGGGGCCTGATCACGGGTGGCTGGAATGTGGAGGATCCCTGCCATCGATCTGCGGAATCCGGCGATGCGGGCCGGGGCAGCCGAATCGCGCAGCACGGCGAGCCCTATGCGTTTGTGGCCGAGGTGGACGAGGTGGGCCACGGCGGTTTCGATACCGCCGGTCGCGTCGAGGTAGATGCGCGAGATCCCGTCGTCGTGGCGGGCATTCGAAATGCGGATGAGCGGCAGCCCGCGTTCGGCGAGCATCCCTGCGAGCACGCCGGCGGCACCGCCGCCGACGACGATGGCTCCGGAGATCGTGGGCCCGCCGTGTTCGCTGCCGAGGATCGTCTCGAGCAGGGCCTCATTGCGTTCGGCGATGGCCTCGATGTGGACGACGGCGATGCCGAGTCCGAACATCCGGTTCGTCAGGATCTCCGCAAGCCGCGAATACGGGTCCACGTTGCCCGCTGACACCGCGGGTTTGATGAGCGCGATGAGCGACGAGGCGGATCCGGTACCGGACCCAGCACCTGATCCGTCCCGTGTGCCGGATTCGGCGTACGGGTTCTGCCCGGCAGCGCCGAGGATCGCCAAGGCCTGCCGCACCTTCGCCAACGAGGCGGCCGACACCGATTCGGGATCGCGCAGAGCTCGTGAGGCGGTGGCTTTCGAAACCCCGGCAGTGCCGGCGATCTCGGCGAGACGGACGTGCCGGTGCTCGGGCAGGTGTTCGCTCATTGGCGAGCCGCCGTCGTCGAGGTTCGGGCGACGAGTCGAGGACGGAACACCGGAGGCACCGAAGGCAGACCCGTCGTCGAGATCCGCAGGGTCTGCAGCGTCGCATCGATGAGGGCATTCGACAGCCCCTCGACGTCGAGACCGAGCACCGTGGCCGGCGGGCCCGTGAACTTCATCGTCGGGGAATCGCCGAATCCGACGACCGACATGTCCCGCGGCACCTGCAGATGCCGATTCCGCAGCCCGTGGAGAGCACCGTGCAGCTGCAGCGCGGACTGGACGATCACCGCTGTGCAGGTCGCATCCTTGAGTTCGAGCACCGCACGCGATCCGCCGGAGAACGACTTCGGCACCCGTGAGATCCAGTCCTCGAGGTTGAGCCCGAGGTTTCTGGCCGGATGTTCGGCGAGGAATCGGCGGATGAGCTGAACGGCCAGTTCACCGCTGTCGTTGCAGATCAGCCCGATGCGCCGGTGTCCGATCGCCCGCAGATGCTCGAAGGCCGTGGTCATCCCACCGCCGAGGTCGAGGCGCGCGGCGATGACCTCCGTACCGGCTTCGGAGACCTCCTCGGTGGTGGACTGTTCGGCGACGCGGATGCAGGGGATCTCCGTATTCAGACTCGTCATCGTCGTGGTCACCAGGGCCACTGCGCCCGCGTCGATTGCGGTCTGCAGCGGTTCCGGGTCAGTTTCGACGAGCGGTCGGGTCACGAGGAGATCATGATCCTGCAGGGCCTTGGCCACGCGAGTGCAGACCTGGACCTGCCAATGTTCGGGATTGCCGGGAGCGCTGACGGCCACGAGCCGCCTCGGCGCATCATGGAGCAGGGTCGAGCGCGAATAGCCGAGCTCGCCCATCGCCTCCAGCACCTTCGCCCGTGTCGACTCGGCGACGGCACCGCGGCGACCGAGCACCCGGGAGACCGTGGCCAGAGAGACTCCGGCCTTGGCGGCGACCTCGTCCAACGTGACCTTCATACGAATCAGTCTACTTTCGCGCCGCGGTATGGGTCGGCGCATCCGGCGGGCTGGACGCCGCGGTATGCGTCGGCGCACAGCCATCGTGCGGAGAATCACTCTACGCTTTGTCGAATTCACAGAGTACCCCAACCATCCACCCCTTAGGATGAGAGTGACTGAGCATCCCTGCCGGGTCACCGACGACCAGCTGCTCACGGAGTTATTCGGAAGTTATAGGAGGACTTATGTCAACGGTGTCGTTGAATGGCCTCAGTCATGTCTACGAGAACACGACGTCCGAATCCGTCCGCCCGTTCAATCTCTTCGTCGATGACGGAGAGTTCCTCGTCCTCTACGGACCCAGCGGGTCGGGCAAGTCGACGATCCTGCGGATGCTGCACGGACTGGAGACCCCGAAGTCCGGCACGATCCTCATCGACGGCGCGGATATCACCCACGCCGCCGTCAACGACCGCGATGTCACCCTGGCGTTGGAGAGCTACGCGCTCTACCCGCATATGAGCGTGCGCGACAATCTCGGTTTTGCACTGCGCGTCGACGGCCTGCCCGCCGACGAGATCACCGAACGCGTCGAATCCGTGATGGACAAGATCGGGCTGAGCGACATCCTCGATTCGGTTCCCGGCGACCTCACCCAGCTGCAGCGCCAGACCGTGGCCCTGGCGCGTGCTGTGGTGCGCCGACCCAAGGTGCTCATCATGGACGAGCCCGTGGTCAATCTCGTCCCCGAGCAGCAGGCTGAGACCCTAGCGCTCATCAAACAGCTGCAGCAGGAGTTCGGGCTGACGACGATCTACGCCACTTCCGATCTCGAGGATGCGAAGGTCCTCGGCGACCGGATCGCCTTCCTCGATCGCGGACGGCTCATCGGTGTGGAGACACCCGACCTCGCCGAGGCGCTCGTGGCCTCGGTCTCCGACACGGACTCCTGAGCCGTGTCGGGAACCCTGCCCCCGCCGGACCCGTCAGCACAGGCCTCACCGTCGGCGACGACGCCGAATAGCGCACCCGCATCTGTCGGCGGCGCGGCATCGGTCGGCGCGGCCGTTCCCGCGCCGGAGATCCACACTGTTCGGAACGCCGGTCATGCGGCCCTGGCCGAACTCCCCTGGCACCTCCCCCTGGCCGAATGGCCGGAGAAGCTCCTCGGCGGCCTGCCCCGCGGAATCTCCCGCCACGTCGTGCGCTATGTCGAGATCGGAGACGAAGTCCTCGCGATCAAGGAGACCGACGACGCGCAGGCCACGCGTGAGTTCGACATCCTCGGCGCGCTCGGCAACCTCGACGTCCCCCTCGTCGAAGCCCGCGCCGTCGTCGGAGGCCGCAGGACCGCATCGGGCCAGGCACTCAAGGGCGCTCTCATCACCGCCTATCTCGAATTCTCGCTGCCCTACCGTGCACTGTTCTCCCGGGACCTGGCCGAGGACACCGGCGGCCGCCTCGTCGACGCTCTGGCCGTGCTGCTCGTCCGCCTCCACCTCGTCGGCTTCTACTGGGGAGACGTGTCCCTGTCGAACACGCTCTTCCGCCGCGACGCCGATGCCTACGCCGCCTATGTCGTCGACGCCGAGACCGGCGAGCTGCACGACCAGCTCTCCGACGGACAGCGGAACATGGACCTGCGGATCGCGCGGATGAACATCGCCGGGGACTTCCTCGATCTGCAGGCCGCGGGACTCGTCGCCCCCGAGACCGATCCGCTGGCGGCCGGTGAACGGCTCTGCGAGTCGTACAACGCACTGTGGGCGGAGCTGACCCGGGTCGAGGAATTCAGCGTCAGCGAACGCTGGCGCATCGACGAACGCATCCGCCGCCTCAACGACCTGGGCTTCGACCTCGGGGAGCTGACCGTGACGACCGATATCGACGGCATCAGCCTGCTTGTGTCCCCGAAGGTCGTCGAACCCAACCACCACTCACGGCGTCTGCTGCGCCTGACCGGGATCGGCGCGAACGAGAACCAGGCCCGAGCAATGCTCAACGACCTCGATTCCTTCCGTTCGGCTCCCGAGATCGCCGAATTCGACGAACTCGACGAGTCCCAAGCCGCCCGTCGCTGGCTCGACGAGGTGTACAAACCTCTCATCCAGGCGATCCCGGAGAACCTCACCCGCAAGCTCGAACCCGGGCAGATCTTCTACGAATTCGCCGAACACCGCCGCACCATGGCGCGCGCCCGCCAGCGCGACATCCCCACGATGGAGGCCATCGCCTACTTCATCGTCGACTACCTGGCGAACCTCCCCGACGAGATCCGCTACGTCGACAGCAAGAAATTCTGACACCCTCCCCGAGGCGGTCCTGACCTCAGCCGATGTTCCACAAGGTGAAACGGGGACGGCGGGGCCGCCTCGGCGGGCATACCTTTGAAGTCCACGGAGCGACACCGGTGTCGCTCCGGAACCGAACCCCGCCCGGAAGGATTCCCGATGTCGACGAACGAGCCGATGCCCACGAACGAGAACAACCCGTCGATCCCATCCCTGTTCGACCTCAGCGGCCGCAGGGCCGTCGTCGTCGGGGCCGGCTCCGGACTGGGACAGGCCAGCGCGATCGGGCTCGCCGATGCGGGGGCGCACGTCGTCGTCGCCGACCTCAACCTCACCGGCGCCGAGGAGACCGCCGCCCTCATCGCCGCTCGCGGCAGCGGGTCAGCTGCCCACTCCACGGCGCAGGGTACGGCGTCGGACGGATCGGCCGCGCCGGGAACGGACGGGGCGGCCACGGCCGCTGCCGTCGATATCACGGACACGGCCTCCGTCGATGCCCTCGTGGACGCCTGGGCCGATGCCGAGATCCTCGTCATCACACCGGGGGCGAACGTGCGCAAACGCCTCGTCGACACCACCGATGACGAGTTCGACCGGGTCATCGACATCAACCTCAAGGGCACGTATCGGCTGATGCGCGGGTTCGGCCGTGAGATGGGTGAGCGCGGTCGCGGGTCAATCGTCACCTATGCATCTTTCCGGGCGCTGGCCATCGAACCCGGCCAGGGAATCTATGCGGCGGCGAAAGCCGGTGTCGTCCAGCTGACGAAGACGATGGCCAGCGAGCTCGGAGGCAAGGGCGTGCGCGTCAATGCGATCCTGCCCGGCCCGTTCGACACTCCCCTGACGCAGCAGATCAAGGCCGACGGCAAGTGGTGGGACGCGTATGCGGACAAGACCGCCCTGGGCCGCTGGGGTCGCCTGCACGAGATCGCCGGTCCCGTCCTGTTCCTCGCTTCGGACGCCTCGAGCTATGTCACCGGGCACTCCCAGCTCGTCGACGGCGGCTGGATGGCCCAGGACGGCCGGTTCACCCCCGACGTGTGAGCACGGGGGCCTCCGGGCGGTCGGTTGCAGCGGCTCGTCGTCCCTGACATCGCAGCCCGTGGCGGCGGATCTCCGCCGTCGCCGTGTGAGATCCGCGACGCTGCGGGGCGGAGTGACCAGTGACCACGCGGGGACCCGGCGAGACAATATTCATGATTATGCAAGAATATTCAGATGACCGTTTCGCACACTCCGCCCACCCCTCCGGCGCACACTCCCACAGGAGTGCTGCGGCAGCTGGGGCGACGCAAGTCGATCAGCGCCATGACCGCCGAGGCCCACACCGATGCGCAGACCGCGCAGCAGGGTGGGCTGCGGCGGACCTTCGGCGTCTTCCAGCTGACGATGATCAGCGTCGGCGCCACCTTGGGCACGGGAATCCTCGTCATCCTCGGCGAGGCAGTGCCTGTGGCCGGCCCCGCCGTGTGGCTTGCCTTCGTTCTCGCCGGAATCACCGCGCTGCTGTCTGCGGTCAGCTATGCCGAGATGGCCGGAATGGTGCCGGTCTCCGGGTCGAGCTACTCGTATTCCTACGCCACCCTGGGTGAGGGCGTCGCGTGGGTCTGCGGCTGGTGCCTCGTCCTGGAATACGCGGTCTCGGTCGCGGCGGTCGCCGTCGGCGCCGGCGACTACGTCAACGAGACCCTGCGCGTCTTCGGCCTCGAGCTGCCCGCATCGCTGACCACAGGGCCGGGCCTGGCCGAGTATCCGGACGGAGTCATCAACGTCTCGGCCCTCCTCGTCGTGGCCTTGGCAACCGTGCTGCTCATGCGCGGCGCCCGCGAATCCGGTGTCGTCAACACCATTCTCGTGTTCGTCAAGATCGGCATCCTCGTCTTCTTCGCCATCGTCGCTTTCACTGCGTTCAAGGCCGGCAACTTCGCGCCGATGCTGCCGATGGGTGCCGCCGGTGTCACTGCGGCCGCCTCCAGCGTGTTCTTCTCCTATATCGGTTTCGATGCCGCGTCGACGGCCGGTGAGGAAGCGAAGAATCCGCGCCGGGATCTGCCGCGGGCGATCATCTTCTCGATGCTCATCGTCACTTCGATGTACGTCCTCGTCGCCGTCACAGCCATCGGTGCACGGCAGTGGCAGTGGTTCGACGGCGCTCACGCCCCGCTCGTGCAGATCGTCGAGGAGATCACCGGGTCGAATATCGCGGTGCTGATTTTCGCGGTGGCCGCGGTGCTCGCGATCTTCTCCGTCGTCATCACCGTGCTCTACGGTCAGTCGCGGATCCTGCTGACGATGGCCAGGGACGGAATGGTGCCGAAGATCTTCGGCCGCGTCTCTCAGCGCACCGGCACTCCCCTGGTCGGCACTCTCATCGTCGGTGGCCTTGTGGCCATCACGGCGGCGTTCATTCCGCTCGGGGAACTCGCAGACGCCACGAGCATCGGCACCCTGTTCGCGTTCTGTCTGGTCAACATCGCCGTTATCTACCTGCGGTTCAAACGCCCCGACCTCGAGCGCTCATTCAAGGTTCCGTTCGGTCCGGTCGTGCCCGCGCTGGGAGCCGTGGCGTGTGCGTTCCTCATGGTCAACCTCGGCGGACGGACATGGATCGTCTTCGGTGCGTGGATGGCCGTCGGCGCCATCGTCTACTTCACCTACAGCCGCCGCCACTCAAGAGTCGGCGCCTTGGACGAGGCAACCTACCGCACCTCCCTCTAATTACTACCTGACGGCGGCCCAGCAACCTCGCGCGAGGTTGCTGGGCCGCCGTCAGGTAGTAAGAGGGGTCAGGAGCGGCGGGCTCTTGCCACCTCGTAGAGGGACACGGCAGCGGCGATACCGGCATTGAGCGACTCGGTGGTCGCGGCGATCGGGATCGACACGATCTGATCGCACTTCTCCGCGATGAGCCGCGACAGCCCCTTGCCTTCGGAGCCGACGACGATGCACAGCGGGTCGCGGGTGAAGGTCAGTTCGGGCAAGTCGACGTCGCCGTCCATGTCGAGGCCGACGACGAAGACATTCTGTTTCTTCAGCTCGTCGATCGCCCTGGCCAGGTTGACCACCTGTGCCACGCGGATGCGCGATGCGGCACCGGCCGAGGTCTTCCACGCGGCGGCAGTCATCGAGGCGGCTCGACGTTCGGGGATGATCACTCCGTGACCGCCGAAGGCCGCCGTCGACCGAACGATGGCACCGAGGTTGCGCGGATCCGTGATCCCGTCGAGGGCCACGAGCAGCGGCGTCTCGGCGCGTTCAGCCGCGAACTCGAGCAGATCGGAGGGATCGGCGTAGTCGTATGGCGGGACCTGCAGGGCGATGCCCTGATGGATCGCGTCATCGGTGAGCCGGTCGAGGTCGGGCTTGCTCGCTTCGAGCATCGAGATGCCGCGCTGAGTCGCGAGAGTGATGGACTCGCGGACCCGATCGTCGGAGTCGATGCGTCCGGAGACGTACATCGCGGTGGCCGGTACGCCCTCGCGCAGAGCTTCGAGGACCGAATTGCGCCCGGCGACCATATTCGGTCCGAGCTCCTTCTTCTTCCGCTTCGCCTGCGCCGAGGCGTTCGAGGTCTTGCGCTGCTGCGCGGCCTTGTGGGCCTTGTGGTAGACGCGGTCCTCGGCCTTCGGCGTCGGTCCCTTGCCGCGCAGGCCGCGCTTGTTCTTACCGCCCGACCCCTTGGTCGGACCCTTCTTCGAACCGCCGGAGCGGGGATTGGAAGCCATCTGATTCCTTCAAATACGTTGGGGCCGCGAGCTCGTGCCCGTGGCCGAAAATCGTCGCCCTCAGCCCTCGCCGAGGTGGTAGCGGTATCCGTCGGCCGTGTCCTCGATGACGACGCCGGCCGCGGCCAGTTCGTCCCGCAGGGCATCCGCGGTGGCGAAGTCCTTCTCCGCCTTCGCCTCTGCCCGTCGTTCGGCCATGACGGCCACGAGGGAGTCGAGCGCCGACTCCGCCTTGGCATCGGCCGCCGAACCGACCCAGACCGCAGCGCTGGGATTGACACCGAGGATGTCGAGCATGAGCTCCACCTCGGCGACGATCCGCGCCAGGCGCGCCCGGTCGCTGCCGGAGTCGAGGAGCTTCGCCCCTTCGCTCACAGAGGCGAAGACCACGGACAAGGCACGAGGCACACCGAGGTCGTCGTCGAGAGCGGCGGCGAATTCGGAGGGCACGTCGACGCTGCGTGAAGCGTAGGCGTCGCTGACGTCCGGCAGCGCCGGCGCGTCCGCGCCGAGCGCCTGGCGGGCGCGCTGGAGGAAGTTCTGCAGCCGCTCGAGCGAGGCCGCGGAGCGTTCCATCGCCTCGCTCGAGAAGTCGAGGATCGACCGGTAGCTGGCACCGGTGAGGAAGTAGCGCACGGCCAGCGGGCTGAACGTGTCGAAGAGGTCGGAGGCGAAGACCGAGTTGCCGAGGGACTTCGACATCTTGTCCCCGCCCACGTTGAGCAGGCCGGAATGCATCCAGATGTTCGCGAACTGGTCCCCGGCGGCACGAGACTGCGCCAGCTCGTTCTCATGGTGCGGGAAGCGCAGGTCGAGTCCGCCGCCGTGGATGTCGAAGTTCGACCCCAGGTACTTCGTCGACATGGCCGAGCACTCGATGTGCCAGCCCGGTCGGCCCCGACCCCACGGTGAGGGCCACGAGGCGGTGATCGGCTCGGAGTCCTTGTGCGCCTTCCACAGCGCGAAGTCCCGGGCGTCCTTCTTCCCGCGCAGCTCAGCGCCCTCGGACAGTTCCATGTCGTCGAGCCTCTGGTTCGTCAGTGCCCCGTAGTCGCTCCACGAGGCGGCGTCGAAGTAGACATCGGCGCTGCCGTCGAGCGCGGGGTAGGCATGACCGGCCTCGATGAGGCGGGAGATGAGTTCGATCATCTCCGTGATGTGCCCGGTTGCGCGCGGTTCGCTGCTCGGCGGCAGAACATCGAGCGCGTCGTAGGCTGCAGTGAAGGCGCGTTCGTACTTGTACGCGTGAGCGAACCACTCCCGCCCCTCTTCGACGGACTTCGACAGGATCTTGTCGTCGATGTCCGTGACGTTGCGGATCATGGTCACCCGGTAGCCGCTGTAGAGCAGCCAGCGGCGCAGGGTGTCGAACACCGAGGCCGACCGCAGGTGGCCGATGTGCGGCTCGCCCTGCACCGTGGCGCCACAGACGTAGATACCGACCTGACCGTCGTTGACGGGGCGCAGTTCTTCGGTCGTGCGGCTGGCGGTGTTATAGAGCGAGATAGTCACGCCCCAAGTCTACCGGGCCGCACGGGCATCCCAGTTTCTCAGGATTCGATACGGGACTGTTATGCGCATCACGTGACGCGTGGCACATTGCACAGAATTTTCACAGTAAAGTGGGGCCATGCAATGAAGACGCAGATGAGAACCATGCTCTCACCGCCGACTTCAATTCCGCCGGACCGTCTCACAGATGAGATAGGCTCCGGCACTCGGCCTCACAGCAGGCAGGCCGGACAAGAAAGGACACCATGTCGACAAAAGCCACACCCCAGAGGGAGGTCTTCGCCACCCGCGGCGCGTTCATCTTCGCTGCCATCGGCTCGGCGGTCGGCCTCGGCAACATCTGGCGCTTCCCGTACATCACCTACGACAACGGCGGCGGCGCCTTCCTCATCCCCTACCTCGTCGCACTCCTGACAGCCGGCATCCCGCTGCTGTTCTTCGACTATGCGATGGGACACCGCTCGCGCGGTTCTGCTCCCTTGGCATTCCGCATGGCCTCGAAGGTGACCGAGCCGATCGGCTGGTTCCAGACCGGCATCGCCTTCGTCATCGGCATCTACTACGCAGCGATCATCGCGTGGGCCGGCTGCTACATGTTCTTCTCACTCAATCAGGCGTGGGGAGACGATGCCGCCGGATTCTTCACCGGCTCCTTCCTCAAGGCCGGCGACCCGGGCGTCTCGTTCGAGTTCGTCCCCGGGGTGCTCATCCCGGTCATCCTCGTCTGGATCGTCACCCTCGGAATCCTGCTGGCCGGTGTGCAGAACGGCATCGCCCGCTTCTCGAAGATCTTCATCCCGCTGCTCGTCATCCTCTTCCTCGCACTCGTCGTCAGGGCGCTGTTCCTGCCCGGTGCGGCCGAGGGCCTCGACGCTCTGTTCACCCCGGATTTCGCAGCGCTGACCGATCCAGGCGTGTGGATCGCGGCCTACGGTCAGATCTTCTTCTCCCTGTCGATCGCCTTCGGCATCATGATCACCTACGCCTCGTACCTGAAGAAGAAGACGAACCTCACCGGTTCGGGCCTCGTCGTCGGCTTCTCGAACTCCGCATTCGAGATCCTCGCCGGCATCGGCGTCTTCGCCGCACTCGGCTTCATGGCAGCCGCCCAGGGCACCGAGGTCTCCGAAGTCGCCGACAGCGGCATCGGTCTGGCCTTCATGGCCTTCCCGACGCTCATCTCCGAAATGCCCGGCGGCGGTATCTTCGGCTTCGTGTTCTTCGCCTGCCTCGTCTTCGCCGGACTCACCTCGCTCATCTCGATCGTGCAGGTGCCCATCCAGGCGATGCGCGAGAAGTTCCGCCTCAGCAACAAGACCTCGACATTGCTCGTCGGCGGGGTCATGGCGGTCATCTCGATCCTCCTGCTGACCACGATCACCGGCCTCTACGTGCTCGACACGATGGATGCCTGGGCCAACAACATCGGCATCGTCGGTGCCGCCGTCGTCGGGCTCATCGCCATCGCCTGGTTCGCCCGCAAGCTGCCCGTGCTGCGTGATCACCTCAACGCGGTTTCGAGCTTCAAGGTGGGCTGGTTCTGGATGATCATCCTCGGCGGAGTCACCACACTGCTGCTGGCCTACATGCTCATCACGCAGATCATCACCTTCTCCACCGAGGGCTATGAGGAGTACCCGACGAGCATCATCGGCGTCTTCGGCTGGGGCATGATCGGCCTGCTCATCGTGTTGGCAATCGTCTTCACGCTCATCAAATGGCCGAAGAAGACGCTCGACGAGGCAGAAGCCGCAATCGCCGACTCCGTCGAACACGAGAAGAAGGGAGCCTGAGATGGGCACTTCAGCA
The DNA here is from genome assembly GCF_013280495.1 of Brevibacterium permense. Taxonomy (GTDB): domain Bacteria; phylum Actinomycetota; class Actinomycetes; order Actinomycetales; family Brevibacteriaceae; genus Brevibacterium; species Brevibacterium permense. The sequence goes on along the minus strand of NZ_JABSSX010000001.1, from coordinate 109,750 downwards.
ATCATCATGATGGTCATCGCCATGGTCACGGTCTGGGGCGGTCTGACCGCATCGCTGCTCCACCTGCGCAAGCACCCCGATGAGGAAGCGGCCGAATGATCTGTTCGGGGTGAGCCCCACCCCGTGATCACGTCCGGCTGAGTCGGATCCGCAGCGCCGCCTCGGCGACGTGGATCGGCTCCCCCTCACCGAGGCGGCCCGATGCGTCCCAAGCATCGGGCCGCCTTCGTCGTTCCACCCCACCCTGTCCGCGGCCATTGCACCGTCCCACCCCACCCTGTCCGCGGCCATTGCACCGTCCCACCCCACCCTGTCCGCGTCGACCGCATCGTCTCACTCCGGAACCGTCCACTGGTCGCGGACGTCCGGCCTGGTTAGGGTGGGGGTGTGAGCGCACCGTCCAGGGGTGCACTCAGTCCACTTCGGGTGTTCCCCTCCGCGGACACCCACCACCGAAGACATTTAGGAGACGCAATGCCACAGACCGTCAAGGGCGTCATCTCCCGCAGCAAGGGAACCCCGGTCGAACTCACCGACATCGTCATCCCGGACCCGGGACCAGGCGAAGTCGTCGTCGATGTGAAGTCGTGCGGCGTCTGCCACACGGACTTCCACTACCGCGAGGGCGGCATCAGCGACGACTACCCGTTCCTGCTCGGCCACGAATCCGCCGGAGTCGTCTCCGAAGTCGGCGAAGGAGTCACCGAGGTCGCGGTCGGAGATTTCGTCATCCTCAACTGGCGCGCCATCTGCGGCGACTGCCGTGCCTGCAAGCGCGGCGAACCCTGGTACTGCTTCGACACCCACAATGCCTCACAGAAGATGACCCTGCCCAACGGCACCGAACTCGAAGCCGCTCTGGGCATCGGATCCTTCGCCGAGAAGACGCTCGTCGCCGCAGGCCAGTGCACGAAGGTGCCCGAGGCGGACCCGGCCGTCGTGGGACTGCTCGGCTGCGGAATGATGGCCGGAATCGGCGCCGCCATCAACACCGGTGAGGTCACCCGCGGCAAGTCCGTTGCCGTGATCGGCGCCGGCGGTGTCGGCTGCGCGGCGATCGCCGGTTCCGCTCTGGCCGGGGCGAACACGATCATCGCCCTTGACATCGATGAGAAGAAGCTGTCCTGGGCCAGCGACTTCGGTGCCACGCACACCGTCTCGACAAAGGGCATGAGCGAGGACGAGGTCGTCGCCGCGATCCAGGAGCGCACCGGAGGCTTCGGCGCCGATGTCGTCATCGACGCCGTCGGAGTCCCCGCCACCTGGCGGCAGGCCTTCTACGGCCGCGACCTCGCCGGCACCGTCGTGCTCGTCGGCGTGCCGACTCCGGAGATGGAGCTCACGGTTCCGCTGCTCGACGTGTTCGGCCGCGGCGGCAAGCTCAAGTCCTCCTGGTACGGCGACTGCCTGCCCGACCGGGACTTCCCGATGCTCGTCGACCTCTATCAGCAGGGGCGCTTCCCGCTCGAGAAGTTCGTGTCCGAACGTATCGGCATCGGCGATGTCGAATCAGCTTTTGAGAAGATGGCCAAGGGCCAAGTCCTGCGATCGGTGGTGGAACTGTAATGACAGCTATTGAGCATCTCGTCACGTCAGGCACGTTCTCCCTAGACGGGCAGACGCACGACGTCGACAACAACGTGTGGATCATCGGCGATGATTCCGAGGTCATCGTCATCGACCCGGCCCATGATGTCGATGCGATCGCCGAGGCGGTCGGGTCCAGAGACGTCAAGGCCATCCTGCTCACGCACGGTCACGACGATCATGTCGGAGTCGTCCGCGACTTCGCACAGCGGGTGGGCAATCCGACCGTGTACCTCAATCCCGATGACTATGTGCTGTGGGATATGACCTATGAGAACTACCGTCCCGACGGACAGATCGCCCACGGCGACACCTGGACCGTCGGCGGAGTCAGGCTCAAGGCCCTGCACACTCCCGGCCACTCCCCCGGTTCGACGTGCTTCTTCGTCGAGACCGGTCTGCCGGCTCCGGTATCGGCCGGTGCCGGTCGGGCCGTTGGGCCCGTGCTGTTCTCCGGAGACACTCTGTTCAAGGGCGGCCCCGGGGCCACGGGGCGTTCGCATTCGAGCTTCGATACGATCATCGAATCGATCCGGGACGTGCTCTTCCGGCTGCCCGAGGCGACCGTCGTGCTCACCGGGCACGGTGACTCGACGTCGATCGGCGCCGAGAGCCCGGCCCTTGAGGATTGGATCAAGCGCGGCCACTGAGCCGCTGCAGGCCAACGGCCGATCGGCAGCTGATCCGGCTCTGACCGCTCGCCGGCGACGACGCAGATCGCATCGCCGACCGGCCTACGGTCAGTCTCTGACCGACCAGTGCAACTCGCAGACGCGGGTCGCGACCCACAGTGGTCCGCGACCCGCGTCTGCGCTTTCCGACCCTGACGGATAGACTCGTCGGGTGCCTGAATCACAGTCTTCGCAGCCCGCCGAGTCAGCGTCCGCCTCGGCCTCCGGCTCTTCTGATACCTCGTCCAACGGCCTCAAGGTGGGGATGAAACCTCGCCACCTGGTGATGATGAGCCTCGGCTCGGCGATCGGCGCCGGTCTCTTCGTCGGCTCCGGTGCCGGGGTGCAGGCGGCTGGTCCCGCCGTGCTCATCTCCTACGTCGTCGCGGGTCTCATCGTCATCTTCGTCATGCGGGCGTTGGGCGAACTCGTCGCCGCCGACCCGAATCCGGGCGCGTTCTCGCACTATGCGGGCAAGGCCATGGGCCCGGCCGCGGCCTTCGCCGTCGGTGCTCTGTGGTGGGTTCAGCTGTGCCTCGTCGTCGCCGCCGAGGCCACCGCCGCCGCGCAGATCGCCGCCTCCTATATTCCGGCCGTCCCACAGTGGGTCATCGCCTTGGCGATCATGCTCGTCTTCACTGCCATCAACCTCACCACTTCGGGCAGCTTCGGTGAGTTCGAGTTCTGGTTCTCGCTCATCAAGGTCGCCTTCGTCGTCCTCTTCGTCGTCCTCGGTGCCGCATACCTGTTCGGATGGACCCCGGCCGAACCGCCCGCTCAGATCTTCGCCGACGGGTTCATGCCCACCGGCATCTCCGGCATCGCCGCCGGACTGCTCGTCGTCGCGTTCGCCTTCGGCGGCATCGAGATCGTGGCGGTCGCCGCGGCCGAGACCGCGAACCCCGAACGCAGCGTCTCCCAGGCGATCAAGACGATCGTGTGGCGCATCCTGTTCCTCTACATCGGGTCCGTGACGATCATCGTCCTCGTCCTGCCGTGGACGGACGACCGCCTGGCCGAATCCCCGTTCGTGGCCGTTCTCGAGACCGCCGGACTGCCGTTCATCGCCTCGCTGCTGGCCGCGGTCATCGTCATCGCGCTGCTGTCGTCGATGAACGCGAACATCTACGGAGCGTCCCGGATGTCGTTCTCGATGTCGCAGCGGTCGATGCTGCCGCGCGGGCTCGGCCGCACCAATCGCCGCGGTGTGCCAGTGGCGGCGGTGCTGGCCACCTCGGCGTTCGGCTTCGTCGCCGTCGCACTCAACTATTTCTGGGCCGCCGAAGTCCTCGGGGTCCTGCTCAATATCGTCGGCTCCACGCTCATCGTCACCTGGGTCGCGACCCTCGTATCGCAGATCGTTCTGCGTCGTCGCGCCGAGGCGGCCGGTCAGTCCCTGCCGCTGCGCATGTGGGGCTACCCGTGGCTGTCGTATGTCACTCTGGCCGGCATCGCCGTGATCATCGGGCTCGGCCTCACCGTCGAATCCGTGCGCTTCCAGATCGTCGGCACGCTCATCTTCGTCGTCGCGCTCTACCTCGTCGGTCTCGTCGTCACGAAGCGCCATCCCAACGCGAAGGTCTGAGTCCGGCGCTCACCGCCACCGAGGCGGCTGTCGGCTTCCGTGCCCGGACCGCGGCAGTCCTCGCGGCCGGATCGCGGCGATCGCCCGCGGCCGGATCGAGGTAGTCCCCCGCGGCAGGATCGCGGCCGGATCGCGGCGATCCCTCGCGGCCGGTGTTCGGCCGCAGCCTTCGTACAATGCGGACACCTGAAACCGTCGAGCCTCAATCGTCACGTGCGTCCAATGCGGCAATGAGCTCGCGCAGGGCGTGGGCCGAATCTGCCGATTCCGCCCAGCCGGCGAGCATGTCCCGGGTCTGGCCCACGTGCCGGGCAAAGTGCCTGCCCGCATAGTTCGGCACGTCGATCGGCACGATCCTCTCCAGTGCTTCGAGCACGACGTGCGCGGCGGTGCCGAGAACGGGAACCGGCACCCCGAGGCGGTTCCGCACGGCTTCGGTCGCGGCCTTTGCGGGGCGATCAAGGTGCGATTTCAGTTCGGCCCAACTGCCTTTGCGGATGCTGAGTTCGGCGACGAAGGGAATGAACACCGTGGGCGGCAGAAGCACGGCCTCCATCGGCACCGGCAGTACGAGTCGACCCAGCCTGCTGACAAGCGCACGCACCGCGGTCGACGGTCCTGCGACGAAGAACCGGGGCGCACCTGCAGGTACCCAGAACGTCACTTCATGCCCGGGTTCGGCCCTTCTGCCGACCACTCCGTCGAGACCGCCAGTTGTGAGCACACCTCCGTCGGCCTCCCCGGCACGGTTGCCCTCTGTACGCACACCTCCGTCGCCCTCCCCGGCACGGTTGCCCTCTGTACGCACACCTCCGTCGCCCTCCCCGGCACGGTTGCCCTCAGCGCGCACAACCTCAGCCGGAGCGCCTGGGTCCAGTCGCTCGGACAGGAACGCGGGTCCGAATATGACTGCTTGAGTGCCGGGGAAGACTGCTTGTGCTCGATCGAGGTCTCCCTCGACCTGGCTCGTCGTCGCAATGAACGCGGGCGAGATGTCCCGAATCGCCGAGATCACCTCTGCGTCGAGTTCATCCGGCCGAGTCGTGAGCACGATGAGGTCCCAGCTCCCATCAGCGGCGGCAGCAGCCCAGTCTGTGATCGTCACCCGTCGAGTCGCAGCCACGCGAGTCACCGCCCAACCATTGCCCGCGCTCGCTCGACTGCCTTCAGCTCCCCCGTTTTCTCCCCCGGTTTCTCCCCCTGTCGCTCCCCTGTTGCTGCCTCCGGCTCGCCCGCTTCTTTCCCTGCAGCTGCCGTGTCCGACTCCCACCTGGCCCGAATACGTCGGGTCGAAGGTGCTCACGCGCTGCGGAAAGGCCGTCCGCCCATTGGGACCAGCCGTGCGGGAGACGACGGCGACCTCATGGGCATCGATGAAGAGCGCGGCAGCGGCGATGCCGATGGCTCCGGCTCCTTGGAAGAGGACTCTCACTGATTGTTCCTTCCTCGACGCACCTGACTCGGTTCGAACAGAGAAGTGCGTTTGACTCTATTAGGTTCAGAGCTGTTGAATCAGTCCGGATGAATCAAGGCGGTGGCGGTGGCGGCGATTCCTTCGCCTCGCCCGGTCAGTCCGAGTCCGTCAGAGGTGGTGCCCGAGACCGACACGGGTGCGCCGGCAGCAGCCGACAGCACCTGTTGGGCCTCAGCACGGCGCGTGCCGATCTTCGGTCGATTGCCGATCACCTGGACGGAGATGTTTCCGATCTCGAAACCCGCCGCGCGCACGATACGGGCCGCCTCGGCGAGCAGCACCGAGCCCGAGGCACCGGCGAATTCCGGACGGTCGACTCCGAAATGCTCACCGAGGTCGCCGAGCCCCGCGGCGGAGAACAGCGCGTCGCAGCAGGCATGGGCGGCCACATCGGAGTCCGAGTGTCCTTCGAGCCCTCGTTCGCCCGGCCACAGCAGTCCCGCAATCCACAGCTCGCGCGCGGGATCGACGGCGAAAGCATGGACATCGACACCGGTGCCGATGCAGGGAATGACCTGATTCATCGTGGCTCCTTCGCCGAATCCAACGTACCTGCTCCAAGGACTGCAGCTCGGTCGCGCATTCGGGCGAGCTGTTCCGCAAGGACGAGGTCGAGCGGATAGGTGATCTTCAGCGCCTCCTCGTCACCGTCGACGGCGACAATGTCGACGCCGAGGCGTTCGACCAGTCCCGCGTCGTCCGTCGGCAGCGCTCTGCCCAGCCGGTCGGCCTCGGTCGTCGAGCCCGCACCATCGGTTGGGCAAGCGTCATCGGTCGCGACAGTGCCGTCGGTCAAGCCAGCACCGTCGGCTGCGAACTCGTGGTGGGCCCGCCGGAGCACCTCGGCACGGAATCCTTGAGGCGTCTGGACTCGTCGCAGCTCGGCCCGATCGAGGTCGCCCCGCACCACTGCACGCGCGCCAGAGCCCTCAGTCACAGCCAAAATTGGATTGTCTGGTCGATCCGCGGTGGTTTCAGCGCCAGAATCGCCGTGGATCGACCCGACAATTCCGCCGGAAGCGCCCTCCGCGCCCGTGCCTGCACCTGCGCTCGGTTCCGCACCGCCGGCCCCGTGCGGAACGACCCTCCGCACGGTATCGACCATCGGCAGAACCGGAACGACCGCCTCGGCGCCGGAGTGCAGCGCGGCGACCACTCGGGTGAACACATCGGGCGGGGTCAGACACCTTGCCGCATCATGAACGAGAACGTACTCCGCACCTCGGTTAAGTTTCAAGGCTGTTTGCACCGAAGAATTGCGATCATTGCCACCTGCTACGGCTGTAATTGAAATTTCGCATTTCATCCGCGTGGCTGCTTCGGCGATTTCTTCTTGCGCCTGCAAAAGAAAATCCTCGGGAGCGGCCACCACGATTGCGGAGGCGACTCCCGAGGAGATGATCGACTCGAGGCTGCGGGCCAGAAGGGTCCGTCCGTTCACACGGACGAAAGCCTTCGGCTCATTGCAACCCAGACGGGATCCCGACCCTGCGGCCGGAATGATGACACAGGTGCTCAGGATGCGAGCACTTCGTCCAGCAGAGCTTCTGCTTCGGACTCTTCCTTCTTCTCGGCCAGCGCGAGTTCGGAGACGAGGATCTGGCGGGCCTTCGAGAGCATGCGCTTCTCACCGGTCGACAGGCCACGGTCCTGCTCTCGACGCCAGAGGTCACGGACGACCTCGGCCACCTTGATGACGTCGCCGGACTGGAGCTTCTCAACATTGGCCTTGTACCGACGGGACCAGTTCGCGGGCTCTTCGACGAATTCGGCACGCAGGACGTTGAAGACCTTCTCAACGCCTTCTTCACCGACGACATCTCGCACACCGACCAGATCGCAGTTCTCTGCCGGAACTTCGATCACGAGATCGCCATGGGCGACCTGGAGCTTGAGATACAGCTTCTCCTCACCTTTGATGGCACGTTTCTTGATTTCTTGGATTGTCGCTGCACCGTGATGTGGATAGACAACAGTGTCGCCGACCTGGAAACTCATATTCTCTTCAAACCCCTTTCGCGGAATACCAGTTTACCATGAGGCTCGCCACAGAAATCGTTCAGGGCAGCGAATCTTCATGCTAGGCTCCGCCACTGCGGCTCGCCGCGATCGGCCCGGCTGCCGCCTCTGCCAGCGAGAACATCGGGAGAGGACGCATTGCCGAGAAGCTCGGCAGCGAACCTCGACCGACCGCGACGCAGGCCGAACTTCGCTGCCTCTTCACCGAAACTTCAACCGCGACGCGCCCGAGCGTCGCGGAACCTCGTCCTCTCCGATCACCCGGTTCTACAGCGGGTCAAAAACCGGGTAGTATACAGACTGATCTTGTATTGCCACTTCAAGGAGCATAATGAAACGGCACAACCGCGCGGCTCTCGCCGTTGCCGCACTCGCTCTCGTTATCCCCGTCAGCGGATGTGCAAGCCTGCTGTCTCCCCATCAGACCGCCGAATACCACTACAACGGCGGCGATGGAGCCTCGGGAGCCGTCGGCGACGTCGAGGTCCGTGGGCTCATGCTCATCACGGACCAGGAGAGCTCCGGTCCGGCTCAGCTGTTCTTCACCCTCATCAACAAGGGTGACTCCACCGCCAAGGTGTCCATCGAGGTCGCCGACACCACGGTGAGCGAATCGATCAAGGCCGGCGACACCTTCGTCCAGGACCCGAAGAGCCCCGAGACCTCGTCCAAGGAAGTCGTCACCGTCGACAGCCTCAAGGCGAAGCCCGGCGACCTCGTCGACATCACAGTCAAGAACGGCAGCGAAGAGAAGGTCATCGAAACCCAGCTCCTCACCGACACCCTGCCGTACTACAACGAGTACGTGCCGTCGGAATCACCGTCCGAGTCCCCGTCGGACATGCCGACCGAGGATGCCGGTTCCGCGGAAGGAACCGCAACAGCCGACGGCTGATCCGTCTTCCTCGAGCACCGGGACCAATCCCGCGCGGGAGCACAGAAGGAGCCGCTCACATGATGTGAGCGGCTCCTTCTGCATTCACGTCCGGCCAGCAGTTTCCGGTCTCATGAACCCGGCCAGCCGATTCCGGTCTCACGAACGCGGCCTCACGAACCTGGCCGGCATCCACCGACCTCGCCGCGCAGAATCCCCCGGATTCGCCGGATGGCGCCCTCAGGCTTCGAACTTGTACCCGAGTCCGCGCACCGTGGTGAGCAGACGCGGTTCCGAGGGGTTCTCCTCGATCTTCGCACGCAGTCGCTTGACGTGGACGTCAAGAGTCTTTGTATCGCCCACGTAGTCCTCGCCCCAGATCCGGTCGATGAGCTGACCACGGGTCATCACGCGGCCGGAGTTGCGCACAAGGATCTCGAGCAGCTCGAACTCCTTGAGCGGCATGGACTGCTCTTCACCACGCACGGACACGACGTGGCGTTCGACGTCGATGCGCACGCCCCCGGCCTCGAGCACGGACTCGTCCTCGAATTCCTCGGTCTCGACATTGCGGCGCAGCACGGCTCGCACGCGAGCCAGCAGCTCCCGTGAGGAGTACGGCTTCGTCACATAGTCATCGGCGCCGAGCTCGAGCCCCACGACCTTGTCGATCTCCGAGTCCTTGGCCGTGAGCATGATGATCGGCACATTGGACTTCGCGCGCAGCTCGCGGCACACCTCTGTGCCGGAAGCACCGGGCAGCATGAGATCGAGCAGGACCAGATCGGCGCCGGTGCGGTCGAACTCCGCCAGAGCCTTGAGACCGTCATCGGCGACCGTCACCTCGTACCCTTCCTTACCGAGCAGGTACGACAGCGGGTCCGAGAACGAATCTTCGTCCTCGACAAGCAGAATACGAGTCACGTTGTGAGCTTCCTTTGTTCGCTTTCTTCGGTCAGATCCTTGGGTGGGTCGGAGGTCGCCCCGCCGTCTCCATTATCACCGGAGGGCTCGTCGTTGTCGCCGGCCGGGTCGTCTGCGCCGGAGGCGGCGGTTCCGTGCCCATCGTCATCCGCCGAGGAGGTCCCGACGGCGGCGTCTTCGTCCACCGAGGCGGACCCCGTGTGCTCGTCATCTGCCGCCGAGGCGGCTCCGGTCAGTTCGTCTTCATCCGCCGAGGCGGCTCCGGTCGAATCCGCGGAATGTTCGATGAGGACACCGGCCGGGGCCGAATCGGCAGCGGAGGTCTCCGTCGCAGTTCCGGCCAGCGGGAGCACGATCGTGAATGTCGATCCCTTGTTCAGCTGGCTCCACACACGCACTTCACCGCCGTGGGTGGCGACGATGTGCTTGACGATGCTCAGCCCCAGCCCGGTGCCGCCGGTGATCCGGGAGCGTGCCGGGTCCACTCGGTAGAAGCGTTCGAAGACGCGCTCGGTGTCCTGGGCGGTCATGCCGATGCCCTGATCGGTCACGGCGATCTCGATGCGCTCGTCGACGAGGTCGACTCCGACGCCGACGCGGGTGCCCTCCGGCGAATAGTTCACGGCATTGTCGATGAGGTTGCGCACCGCGTTGACAAGCAGTTCGTAGTTGCCCTCGATGAGCAGATCGCTCGGCGGGGAGACCTCGATGTGGATGTTCTTGCCTTCCGCCCCTGTCCGGGCACGGTCTGCGGCATCGTCGACCACCTCGGCGACGGAGATCTTCTCGGTCGTCGCAGGAGCGGCGTGGTCCTGGACGCGGGAGAGGTCGATGATCTCCTGCACGAGTTGGGTCAGCCTCTTCGACTCCCGCTGCATCCGCCCGCCGAAGCGTTCGACAGCGGCCGGATCGTCGGCGAAGTCGGTGACCGCCTCGGCGAGCAGTGCCATCGCACCGATCGGCGTCTTGAGCTCGTGGGAGACGTTGGCGACGAAGTCACGGCGGACGGCGTCGACGCGCTTGGATTCGGTCTGATCGTCGCAGAGGACGAGGACAAAGGAGGTGCCCAAGGGAGCGACGCGGGCGTGGAGGTAGCGGATCACGGAATCGGAGTTCTCCCGTGTCTGCTCGAGATCGATCTCTTCGATGAGACCGCGCGCGCGGACGCGGCCGACGACCCGCAGCATCTCGGGCGATGCCAGTGAATGCCCCCTGACCAGGCCGAACGTGTATGCGGCCGGCGACGCCTTGACGACGTCGTCACCGGCGTCGATGACGATCGCGGCCGAGGGCAGGACGGCCAGCACTTCGGCGATGCCTTCGGGCAGGTCGTCCTCGGAATGCAGATCGGCAGCATCACGGGAGCGTTCGCTGAATCGGAACGCAAGAATTCCCGCTATACCCAGGCCCAGGCCGACGACGCCGGTCAGGACCGCCACTACTAAGAGATCCACAGCCTCAAGCTTAGGCGGTGTCCACCGTCCCGGCGCACCGAATTCACTTCTGCTGGCAGTATTTGCCGAGGAATTCACCTTCCCGTCTGGAGTCGTTCACTCGATCGTGCGATGCTGACGTCTGTGTGCCTGCGTTCCCCGTCGTTCCCACCTTCTGCTTTCCCCCGCTGAGGGTGCGGACCGGAAGCGCCGGCACCCCTCAAGACACCAAGCACCGCCGACAGTCAGTTCCGATTGTCACAATCGAGAGTTAAGGAACCGCAGTTCATGCGCGAAGTCTTCAGAAACGAATTGGACGACCTGGCCACCCAGCTGGTCGGCATGTCCACCAAGGTCCTCGACGCCGTCCGCCTGGCCAATCAGTCGCTGCAGTCGAATGATCTCGAGCTGGCGGAGCAGGTCATCGAGGCCGACTCCGTCATCGACAATATGCAGTTCACCCTCGACCAGCAGGCCGCCGAGATGCTCGCTCTCCAGGCTCCGGTGGCCGCAGATCTGCGTGCCGTCATCGGTTCGCTGCGGATGTCGGCGTCGCTCGAGCGCATGGGCGACCTCGCTCGTCATATCGCCCAGCAGGTGCGCATCCGCTATCCCGAGTCCGCAATCCCCGAGGGTTTCGAATCGACGTTCGCGCGGATGGGCGAGTCCGGTGAGAGGATCGCCGAGGCGACGCAGAGCCTGCTCTCGAATCCCGGCCTGTCCGATGTGCCCACGATCAACGCCATCGACGAGGAGCTCGACGAACTCCACCTGAGCGTGTTCGGGAAGCTCGGCGAGGCTCCGGCCGGTTCGCTGGCTCCCCGCCATATCGCCGATGTCACCCTGCTCTCGCGCTACTACGAGCGCTTCGGTGATCACGCGGTGTCCGTGTCGCAGAAGGTCGAGTACCTGCTCACCGGCAACTGGGAGCCCTACCTGTCGAAGAAGTGAGGCCCGCGTCGCACGGACTCACGCACGTACGCGCAGACAACGATCGCCGAGGTGGTTCTTCCACCTCGGCGATCGTCGTCTGTGTCCGGCTCAGCGTCCCTGGTTGGCGACTTGGCCGATCGCTGCCGCGGCCGCCTCGGCGTCGAGGTACGTGCCGCCGGGGGCGACCGGGGTGAAGTCCTCGGTGAGCTCGTAGTGCAGCGGAATGCCGGTGGGGATATTCAGCCCGGTGATATCGGCATCGGAGATCCCGTCGAGGTGCTTGACCAGCGCGCGCAGCGAGTTGCCGTGGGCGGCCACGAGCACGGTCTTGCCGACGGTGAGTTCGGGCACGAGGGTGTCGTACCAGTAGGGCAGCAGGCGATCGATGACGTCGGCGAGGCATTCGGTGCGGGGCAGCGCATCGCCGAGGTTGGCGTAGCGGGTTTCACCGGCCTGTGAGAATTCCGAGCTGTCGGCCAGTGCCGGCGGCGGGGTGTCGAAGGAGCGTCGCCAGGTCATGAACTGCTCTTCGCCGAACTCGTCGCGGATCTCCTTCTTGTTCTTGCCCTGCAGTGCGCCGTAGTGGCGTTCGTTGAGGCGCCAGCTGCGGTGGACGTCGAGCCAGGACAGATCGGCTGCCTCGAGTGCGATGTTCGCGGTCAGAATCGCACGCTTGAGCCGCGAGGTGTAGACGACATCGGGGATGAGGTCTTTCTCGCGCAGCAGTTCGCCGGCGCGCTTGCCTTCGGCACGGCCCTTGTCGGTGAGGGTCACGTCGACCCATCCGGTGAACAGATTCTTCTGGTTCCATTCGCTTTCGCCGTGGCGCAGCAGGATGAGGTTATACGTCATGGCTCCATTTTGACACGACCGCTCAGTCTCGGTCGCCGACGACCGTCATCACCGCCGGTCTCCTCCGGCGGTGGTCCGCCGACGACCCCGCCGCTCCTCTTCGCCGATCGGGTCTCAATTTCTTGGCGTGTGTCTCGAATGACAAAATCGGCGGAGTAGCCTGGACACATGTCACCAACGCCAGCACATCAGGCTTCCGGGGGCACAGGGGCTCCCGCTGACGATCGCAGTTCGATCATCGCCGTCACGGCTCTGCCGGTCCTCGTCGTCATTGCGGGAGTGCTCGGGTTCCTGCTGCCCGATGCCTTCACGCCTCTGGCCCCGTCGATCACGTGGGCGCTCGGCGTGGTGATGTTCTTCATGGGGCTGACCCTGACGGTGCCGGACTTCGCTCGCATCGCCAAGCGGCCGTGGATCGCGGTGCTCGGCGTCGTCACTCAGTTCGTGGCGATGCCGCTGCTCGGCCTCCTCGTCGTGACCGTGTATTCACTTCCTCCCGAGATCGCCGTCGGCGTCATCCTCGTCGGCTGCGCGCCCGGCGGCACTGCGTCAAATGTCGTGACCTATCTGGCCAAGGGCGACACGGCACTGTCGGTGTCGATCACGACCCTGTCGACGCTGTGTGCTCCGGTGCTCACCCCGCTGCTGACTCTGTGGCTGGCGGGTTCGTATATGGATGTGCCGTTCTGGTCGATGTTCGTCTCGATCTGCCAGACCGTGCTCGTGCCGGTCATCGTCGGCGTCCTCGTCCGCGTGTTCGCGTCGAAGTTCGTCGACACGATCTCGCCGGTGCTGCCGTGGTTGGCCTCGATCGCCATCGCCTATATCGTCTCGATCGTCGTGGCCGGATCCGCGAGCTCGATCGCCACTGCCGGTGTGCTCGTTCTGCTGGCCGTCGTCACGCACAATCTGCTCGGGCTCGGTGTCGGCTACGGTGTTGCCGCGGCCTGCCGGCTCGACACCCCAACCCGTCGCGCAGTGTCGTTCGAGGTCGGACTCCAGAACTCCGGTCTGGCATCGACCCTGGCCACCACGTACTTCTCACCGCTGGCAGCGCTGCCCGGAGCCGTCTTCAGCGTGTGGCACAACGTCTCCGGCGCCGTGTTGGCCTCGCTCTTCGCTCGTCGTCCCTACGGCAAGCCGCCGGTCGATGCGGCGGGCCGTGAGCCGGCAGCTGCCGGAGCGACCTCCGCTGGGACCGCGAGCCGATGACCGCCGAGGCAGCCCCGGGCGAGGGCGAATCAGGTCAGGCCGAATCGGGTCAGGCCGAACCGGGTCAGGGCGAATCGGGTCAGGCCGAATCGGGCCGAGGCTTCGACGGGTTCTTCCCTCAGACCTTGGGCCTGGCGGGCCGGACGTTCGTCATCCGCCGCGCGACCGCGGCCGATGTGCCGGCCATTGTTGCGCTCCTGCGTGACGACGTGCTCGGGGCCGCCCGTGAGGCCGACGTCGAAGTGGTCGACCGTGCGGGCGCTGTCGCAGCCGGCACTGCACCTGCCATCCCCGACGCCGTAGTCACGAGGGAATGAAGCGCCCGCTCGACTGAGTTCGCCGCACTCATGAGCTCGGGCCCTTACTCTCCCTTACTCTCCCGATCGGCCGACACCGCCGGGGGTTCGGAATCGGCGTCGCCGAAGGTGCCGAGGAATTCGTTGTCATCCCCGCTGAGCACCTTTTCGAAGGCCGCGAGGTTGCGCGTCGACTCGCCCCGGCCGACCCTCCAGGCCCACTCCTTCTTCATTCCGGTGAGGAATCCGATCTGGAGAAGTTCGTTGAATGAGGAATCCGCCGTGGCGAGCATCGCCCCGAGAAGTCCGTCGAGGTCATCGAGCAGGCGCTCTCGCGGCACGCTCGCGCGCAGATAGACATCGCCGAGGCTGTCGATCGCAAATGCCACCGGCCCGGGTTTGAGGTTCTTCTGCAGCAGCCACCGATTGAATGCGGCCGAGTTCTCGTCGGGATGACGGATGACGAACGCCTGCAGATGGGCGGTGCGAGCGAAGACGCTGATCGCCACGTTCGTCTTGAGCTTCTTCTCCCCGGGCAGGGTGACGACGATCTCCGCATCCTCGATCGAGTCGACGGGAACGTCGTTGTTCTCGGCCCAGGTGCGCACTCCGGACAGGATCGCCTCGGTGTCGGTGCTCATGCTCTCACGCCTTTCGCTCGGCTCTCGTGCTCACCGCCGACTCTAGTCGCTCAGCACGCTCCCAGCGCTTCCGAGCGCCGCGCAGATATACCGGAGATGTCCGGCACAGCATCGAGGACGGCTGCGACGGTGTGGCCCCAGTCGAAGCGTTCGGCACGGTCGACGGCATGGCCGGCGAGTTCGGCTCGCAGCTGCGTGTCAGTGAGCAGCGTTTCGATCGCCGTCGCCCAGTGGTGAGGGTTGTGGTCGGCGATGAGCAGTCCCGAATGTCCGTGTTCGACGATCTCCGGGAGTCCACCCACCGCCGAGGCGATCGCCGGCAGACCGGAGGCGGCCGCTTCGGCGGCCACGAGTCCGAATGATTCGCTGCGGGAGGGAACGATGAGCACGTCCGCGGCCCGGTAGTAGTCGACGAGGATGTGGGAGGGAACGGGCGGGCGGACCTCGACGCTGGGTTCGCTCGCGATCGCCGCGGTCAGCTCCCGCAGATACGCCGAGGACGCTCGGACCGCTCCCCCGCCTGCTTCGACGCCTGCCCCCGAGGCGGCTCCGAGGAGGATACCGCGGGTTCGGGAGGCCAGGTGCGGGTTGCGTTCCCGCAGTTCGGCCAGAGCGTCGACGGCGACGTCCGTGCCTTTGATGAACTGCATACGCCCGACGTAGAGGACGATCGCCTCGTCCGGGTCGAAACCCAGACGCTTGCGCGCGTCCGACTGCGAGTCCGGTGCGTAGAGCGCGTGATCGACACCCGGTCGGGCGACGACGACCGAGTCGGGGTCGGCGTGGAGTTCCGACACGAGGTCGCGACCTTCGGCGGGGGTGGCGGCGACGAGCAGGTCGGCCTCGGCGGCGATGCGCTCTTCGGCTTCGAGTCGTTGGGGTCGTTCGTGGCTGGTGTCGGAATCGCGGTTCTTCACGGCCCCGATCGTGTGCATGCTCACCGCGATCGGAGCCTGCGCCGCACGGTCCTGCCCGGCCCCGGCAACGGCGTCGGCACCGCTGTCTCCGGATTCGGTGCTGCTGTCTCCGGCTTCGGCGGCGTTGTCTACGGCGTTGTCACGGGCGCGCAGGGCCGCCTCGGCGGAGATCCAATAGTGGCTCCAGATGAGATCAGCGGAGCGGAAGTCGGGGTGGGTATTGAGCAGGTCGGCGAGTTCGTCGATCGCGTCGGCGAGTTCGTCCTTCGTCGCGGCGCCGACCGCCAGGTGGTGGAGGGTGATGGATTCGGTGATCTCCAGCCTCGCACTCTGACCCTCGGAGGGGCCCGCGCCGCGTCCCCGACCAGCGCCGGCTCCGTCGACAGCGACTTCTGCGCTGCCTCCCGTGCCGTCGAGTCCGCCGGGGTCGGCGGTGAACACGTCGACTCGGTGTCCGGCGGCGGCGAGCGCGCGCACGGATTGGTCGACGTAGACGTTCATTCCTCCGGCGTCGCCCTGGCCGGGTTGGGCGACGGGCGAGGTGTGGAGGGAGAGGACGGAGATGCGCACGGAGACAGTCTAGCCAACGACTTCTGTCAGGTGACCAGCCGAAACCAGCACTGAACCGAATCCAGAACCTAGCCGAAGAACGTGACCAACCGAAGCCGGTGCCTAACCGAAGCCGGTGCCTAACCGAAGAACTCGCCGAGGATGCGCCGCACGTCGTGACGGCCGCGCCACAGGATCGATCCGGCAGGGAGCACCTCGAGGCGGGAGTTCGGAATCGCACGGTGGATGTCTTCGGCGACGGAGACCGGATGTGCTGGGTCGTCTTCGTGGGTGAGCACGAGGACGTCGCCGGAGAAGGAGCGCAGATTCTCGGCTGCCTCATCGGCGTCCGCGACAGCGATTTCGAGGGCGAGTCCGAGTCCGTCGGACATGTCCGTGTGGACGAGGTTCTCGGCCTTCGCCTTCGTCCAGGCTCGCGCGGGAAGCATTTGGGCCACCTCGGCGGGTTCGCGGGAGAGCATGAGTTCGACGATGCCGTCGATGTCCTCATCGGCGACGAGGCGACGCAGCTGCTCGAGGTAGGAGCGGTTGGCGGCGGCCACCTCGGCGGGGAATCCGGTGAAGGAGGCGGGGAGGACGAGGGCGACCTTGTCGAGGCCGCGGGTCACGGGGTGGGCGATGCTCAGCAGATGGAGGAGTCCTCCGGCGGACATCGAGACACCCAGCGCTCGGCTCGCCGAGGTGGTGCTCACGGCGTCGGCGAGCACCTCGGCGATCTGCGGGTAGGTCCAGCCGGGGCCGGGTGAGGGTCGGCCACCGTGGCCGGGCAGGTGGAGGAAATGGCGGGTGCCGGTGATGCCGGTGCCGAAGGGGCGAGTATCGCGGATGGCGCCGGCGAATCCGTGGCCGAACAAGGTGTGCGGCTCGCCGCTTCCGAACGTGGCGATGAAGCCGGATTCGGGGCCCGGCAGGTTGAGGTCGGTGCTCATAGGGTGAGTCTAGTCAGCGTGTGCTGGGCGCTTGCCGATCGGGTCCGCGAATGCAGTTACGGCGTCAACTCGGTCAGCGGTTGCGGTAGCGCGGGTCGACGGCGCGGACCTTCGGGCGCACATCGGTGAGGTAGACGATGCCCGCCACGAGGGCGATGATGTTGAGGAAGATCATGCTCATGCCCATCGGCGGCAGGGCGATGAGGGCGAGTGCGAGTCCGACGCCGAGGAGGATGGCCCAGAACTTCTTGCTCTGTTTGTCCACGGCACGGTAGTTCTCGTCCTTGAAGCGGAGGCAGTCGACGAACGCCCAGAGCTGGACGACGAATGCGGCCACCGTCAGGGCAAGAAAGACGAGACGCTGAAAGCCCGCGATGTATTCCATGGTCCCAGCCTAGCAATCTCGGGCTTTCGGGGCAGTTCCGGGTTGGAGATCCTCGGCAATTGCCCACCCGCATCCCACGGCTTTCACAGTGGGTGCGTGCCGTCCCGCGGCGGCGGCCGGTAGGCGGCAGCCGGTAGGCCGCGGCCAATGTTTGCGGTGGCGGCTCGATGCCTCGGGACCGCGGTCAGTGGGTGCCGCCCCTGCTCAGAGGATCCCGGTGGTGCGGATGAGCGCACACACGCCCATGCCGATGACGACTGCGAGCAGCATCGGCACGCGCAGAATCGAGGCGAGGACGCCGGCACCGACGCCGATGAGGCGGGCCGGATCGGCGATGTCAGTGCCGTCGAAGACCGCGGTGGTGGCGAAGACGGCGCCGATGAGCACGACCGTGGCCCGGTCCATCCACATCGTCACACGCTCGGTCGATTCGGCCGAATCACCTGCCCCCGCCGAGGCGGCTGCGCCCTGTCCGTCGACCCCTGCAGGGGCGGCTGCGCCCTGTCCGCCCACACCTGCGGAGGCCTCAGCCCCCACCGAGGCGGTCGCCGGGGCTCGCCGGCGCCCCTTCGTGGCGATGGCCGCTCCCACCTTCACACCGGCGAAGCGCATGAGATAGGTCCCGAGGCTCAGCCCGGCAAGGGCGATGAGGAAGCTGACGGCGCTCATCGGCAGCTCTCCTCTCGAGTTGAGTGCTGCAAGTGGGCGGCATCGTGCGGGTCTGCGCTGTTGTCGCCGGCGCGGCGGCGACGGATGAACCAGCGCACACCCCAGCCGGCGGCGACGAAGACGAAGACGGACAGCGAGGTCACGGCACCCAGCCCGAGGGGCAGCAGCGGGGTCAGGCCCACGGCGATGAGGATGCCGATGACGGTCACCGAGAGTGTGACCCGGTTCTTCAGGTCCCCGCGGATGAGGCAGAAGAGGATGATCGGGAAGGCCGCGTCGAGTCCGAGCAGGTCCGCGTTGATGACATTGCCCAGCCACTGTCCGACCATGGCACCACCGGGCCACATGATGGCGATTGCGGCACCCATGAGCAGGAAAGCATGCCATTTCGCCCGGTCGTTGTGCCCAAGGCGCGAGATCGCAGTGGATTCGTCGTTGATCCAGTGGGAGGCGATGAGAGCTCGCCAGTCCTGTGGGAAGAAAGGGCCGACCGAGACTCCGAAGGCGAAGTTGCGGGAGTTGACGAGGAGACCCGCCAGCACCGCGAGGACCGGGGCACCGCCGGCGGCGATGACGCCTACGAAGGTGAATTCGGCGGCGCCGCCGAGAGCGAACATCGCCAGCAGCAGAGTCTGCCACCAGGCGAATCCGGAGACCGCGGAGATCGCCCCGTACGACAGCGCGACTGCGATGATCGTGACGGTGACGATGGCGACCGCACGATAGGTCGAGCCGGGGAGCACCCGATCAGCCGTGCGAAATAATGAACCCATGTTCTATACAGTGCACCGTCGAATATCGTTCGTCAACCCGAACGGACTAACCGCTATAGTGAACCCATGACTTCTCGAAGCAACGACGATTCGCTGAATGACGCTCAGGGGGGCTCCGACCCCGAGTCCGCTCCCAGCGCCACCGATTCCGACGCCACAGCGCCCGGCCCGTCGCTGTCGCCGAGTCAGCAGATCGCGGCGGCACTGAAACGCGAACGACTGCGTGCCGGGCTCTCCCTCTCCGAGGTCGCCAGGCGCGCCGGCATCGGCAAGTCGACGATGTCCGGGCTTGAGACGGGAAGCGGAAATCCGAGTCTGGAGACGATGTGGGCTCTGGCCGCTGCGCTCGACATCCCTCTTGCGCGCCTGCTCGACCCGCCCCCGCACGAGGTCGCCTTCCAACACGTCGGCGATATGCCCAGCCTGCCTTCGACCAGCGCAGACTATGTGGCCACTCTGCTCTCACCGTCGCCGACGAATGCCCGACGCGACGTCTACTTCATCCAGGCCGAACCGGGTGAGCCCAGGGAGTCTCAGCCGCACCCGCAGGGCACGATCGAACATGTCATACTCGGCCGCGGGGCCGCACGCATCGAAGTGCTCGGCAAGTCCTACGAATTGGGCGTCGGCGACTATCTCACCCATCCAGGCGATCAGCCTCATCGCTTCACGGCTCTGGAACCGGGTACGAACGCCGTCTTCGTCGTCGAAAGCAGCTGACCACCTCGACGGCTATTCGACGGCCGGCCCGTCTTCCTCATCGGCGTTCACGGCCAGCGGTGGAAGCCGTGACTGGGCTTCCTCACGAGTGAGTCCTGCGGCCTGCAGCAGGTCGACGGCGACAGTCCGCAGGAGCAGGACCATCGACTCGTCGTGGATGTCCCAATCGGGCTTCGCCCGCGGATCGAGAGCCCCCGCCGCCTCGGACAGGGCCGCCTCGGCGAGGGAACGGTCGGTGCCGCGGCGCAGAGCGATCTCGAGCTTCTTCGCACCGTCGGCCAAGGATCCGACATAGTCGGCGATGACGGGTTTGGCGACGCCGAGCTCGGTGATGCCGACGACGCGGCGGGCGATGACTCGCATGGTCCGCATCGCGCGGTCGGAGAAGGTGTGGGCACGTGACAGGCGCGTGACTTCGGCCGCATGCCGGCGGGCACGTGCGTTGATCTTCGCGGCTTCGCGGGAGATCCGCAGGGATGAGCCCCAGGAGTCGATGATGTCCTGGGTTTCGCGAGCGCGCTCGAGGGCTCGGCCGGCCATCGTCACATCGGCTTCACGCAGGGCTCGTTTCATCATCCTGAGGACGGCGTCGACCTCCTCGAGCATGTCTGCGGCCAAGCGCCGCGGGACCTTGCGAGCGTCGCGCGGGATGAGCAGGGCCAGCAGAATCGCGCAGACGGATCCGGTGAGAGCGTCGAGGGTGCGCGGGAACGGCATGGTGGTGGCGGTGGCAGGGACAACGACGACGTAGACGGATTGGACGGCGATCTGGGTGATGAAGATGCCGCCGGAGTTGAGGATCGTGCCGATCGTCAGGCCGATGATCAGGGTCAGGGCGAGCTGCCAGGTGCCGGAGCCGTATAAATTGACGAGTATCTCGCCCACGAGCACCCCGAACGTCGCTCCGATGCCGATCTCGAGAGCGCGGCGCAGGCGACGGTCGACGACAGGGCCGATGCCGACGGCGGAGGCGACCGCAGCGAGGAACGGATACGGGTGGCCGAGCACGTAGACGCAGAAGGAGTAGGCGGCGGTCGCGGCGATGGGGATCTGGATCAGCTGACCGGAGTTCACCCACACCCGCTTGAGTCCTAAGCGCAGGCGATGGGCGACGACGTTGAACCCCCGCCGAGGCAGTTCGCTGACCCGTTTGTCCGCCATCAGTCCCCTCTGCCGTTCGCTGGTGCTGTACTCAGAATACCGGAAATGTGGCATGCTAAAGTCTGTCCGCCGAGGAGGCTAACGAATGACAACGAATCTCACCCGAAGCGAAGCGCAGAGTCGAACACAGCTGCTCGAGGTCGATTCCTACTCAGTCCATATCGACGTCAGCAACGCCGAAACCGATGCCGACACGTACCTGTCTCGCACTGTCGTCGACTTCTCCGCTCGCTTCGATGATTCGACATTCATCGACCTCATCGCCGACTCCGTGACCTCCGTTCTGATCAATGGTGAGAGCCTCTCCCCTGCCGAGGTCTTCGACGGCGCTCGAGTCACTTTCCCCGTCCGCGCCGGACGCAATTCCCTGACGATCGAGGCACAGGCCCGCTACTCCACTTCGGGCGAGGGTCTGCACCGGTTCACGGATCCGGCCGACGGCAAGACCTACCTCTATACGCAGTACGAACCCACCGACGCCCGTCGCGTCTTCGCGAATTTCGACCAGCCCGACCTCAAGGCCGAGTTCATCTTCACGGTCACCGCTCCCGCTCATTTCCAGGTCCTGTCGAACCGGGCCGAGGCACGGACGGAACCGGCCGATGGTTCGGCGGGGGCCGCCTCGGCGGGATTCGAGCCTGCGAACGGATCCGCATCGGCGGCCGCGGTCACCCATTACTTCGAACCGACGCTCAAGCAGTCGAGCTACATCACCTGCATCACCGCGGGGCCCTACGAGGGGGCCACGGACGAGTGGACGGATCCGCGCACCGGGCAGACCGTGCAGCTGGGCGCGTGGACGCGCGCGAGCCTCGTCGACCACCTCGATGCGGAGGATATCTTCGGCGTCACGAAGGCGGGCCTCGACTTCTTCACCTCCGAATTCGACTACCCCTACCCGTGGGGCAAGTACGATCAGATCTTCGTTCCCGAATACAACCTCGGCGCGATGGAGAACCCCGGCCTCGTGACGTTCACGGACAATCTGATCTTCCGGGACAAGGTCACGGACGCGAACTACGAGTCACGCGCCAATGTCATCCTGCACGAGATGGCGCACATGTGGTTCGGCGATCTCGTCACGATGAAGTGGTGGGATGACCTGTGGCTCAAGGAGTCCTTCGCCGATTTCATGGGCGGGCTCGCGCTGGCCGAGGCGACGCGGTTCACCGATGGCTGGGTGACCTTCGCGCTGCGCCGCAAGACGTGGGCGTACACGCAGGACCTGTATCCGACGACGCACCCTATCGTCGCCGACATCCCCGATGTCGAGGCCGCGAAGCTCAACTTCGATGGCATCACATATGCCAAGGGCGCATCCGTGCTCAAACAGCTCGTCGCGTTCGTCGGCCGGGAGGCTTTCTTCGCTGGTTCGCGGCTGTATTTCAGACGGTTCGAATACGGCAACACCGAGTTGGCTGATTTCCTCGAATGCCTCGCCGAGGCGGCTCCCGACCGGGACATCGCGAACTGGGCGGCCGCGTGGCTGGGGACGTCCGGAGTCTCGGAGCTGTCCCTGCAGCTCACGACGGCAGACGGTTCGGCTGGGTCCGCGGATGGGTCGGCCGCGTTCTTGCAGGGTGGGGCCGGAATCGGGGCCGACGGAGATTCTGCCGGTTCCGACGTCTCCGCGCAGAGCGCAGGACGAGGGAGGATCGTGGCTTCGAGCTCGGGCGCAAGGCTGCGCAGCCCGGATGCGTTCGGCGACGGTTTCGATGAGGCTGCCGGAGCCGCTCACGGGGCAGGATCCGGGTCGAGCGGCAGGGTGGACCCGCCTCGGCGACGGTCCGGTTCGGAACAGGTCGCGGGTGCCACGATCACTCAGTCCGATTCGGCCGAGGGCACGGCCCTGCTGCGGCCGCACACGATCGAGATCGCCACGCTCGGGCGGTCGGGGCGGGCGATCGTTCCCCTCGATTCCTTCCGTTTCGAGTTCTCAACCGAGTCGGCCGACGTCGAGCAGCTGATTGGTCGCAGCGCCGGCGTGATCACTCTGCTCAACTACAACGACCTGGACTATGCGCGGGTGCGCCTCGATCCGGCGTCGACGGAGGCGGCGGTCACCTCGGCGTCGCGGATCACGGATCCGCTGTCGCGGGCACTGGTGTGGTCGGCGTTGGACAATGCGGTGCGCGATGGGCTCATGCCGGTGCAGAAGTACCTCACCGCCTATGCCCGCAGCTTGGGCAAGGAAAGTCATGCCGGGATCATGGCGGGACTCAGTCAGACCGCTCTGACCTGCATCGATCAGTGGGTGGCGGATCGGAATTTCGATGCCGCGATCATGGGGCTGCTGGGAGCCGCGTTGGATGCGTTGGCGGCGGCGAAGGCGGGATCGGATGCGCAGCTGCATCTGGCCAATCTCGTGTTGGCGCTGACGTCACGGACGGCCCGCTGTGCGGCCGGCAGCTCCGCGGTGGCTATGGGTCGTGGGCTCGCCAGCCAGATCCTCACGGTGCCGGTCGGTGAGGAGATCGACCGGATGTATGCCGGAGCTTCCGGGCAGGCCGGTTCGGTTGGGCAGGCTGGTTCGGCTGTGCAGGCCGGTTCGGCTGGGCAGGCTGGTTCGGTGAGCCAGTCGGCCGAAGCTTCCGGCGGTGCCCGCACGGGTCGAGGCGCCGAGCATTCGACTGCGACGCTGCCGTTCCGGGGTCTCATCAATGATCATGCGCTGCGGTGGAATGCGCTGACGGCGCTCGTCTGCCTCGGATGGGCGGATCAGACGGATATCGCGCGGGAGAATCATTCGGATCCCAGCGCTTCGGGTCGACTTCACGCCGAGACGGCAAGTGCCGCACTGCCTCTGCCGATCGTCAAGATCCGTGCCTGGGAGGCGATCAGCGAGGCGGGAGCGCTGAGCAATGATGTTCTGTCGGCGATCATCGCCGGGTTCATCGCGCCGAGCGCGATGCCGCTCATCGAGGAGTATGTCGATGAGTACTTCGATGGTCTGCTCGGGTTCTGGACGGACAATTCGATTGAGATCGCTCGCCGCCTGGTGCTCGGCCTCTATCCCCGGTGGTCCGTCGACGAGGAGGCTGTGGTCGAGAAGACTGACGCATGGTTGGCAGCCAACGACGATGCACCCGCGGCTCTGCGCCGACTGGTCATCGAACGTCGCGATGATCTGGCCCGTGCCATCTTCTTGAAGTCCACACAGAGCTCGCGACACTGACCGGAGGTCACCTCAGCGAAACCATTCGGCGGCAGCCTCGGCAGCCTCGGCAGCCTCGGCAGCCTCGGCGGTCGAGATTCGGTGAAATCGGGTCGCCAGTCATCCCGGTCGATTCTCCTCGGTAGCCGCCTCGGCGGGCGCCCCTCCCCTGACCGGGCCCCTCCCCTGGCCAGACCTCTCGGCAATCGCCTTGCTCAGCAGACCTGGCGATCCTCCCCGGCTAGAGCCGTGCTCAGCGACCTTGGCGATGTTCCCAGCTGGGCCCTTCTGAAATCACTGATGGCCGGTGCCCTATTGGGGCACCGGCCATCAATGTGTCGGCTGGTCATTCGACAGACTTGGTCAGGTCCTGGTTGAAACCGAGACCATCTGACTCGATCCAGATCAGAGGACGCGGCCCAGGTCAGAGAATGCGGCGGGCTCCGGAGAATTCGTTTCCGGTGTCCCACTTCTTCCAGTCGGTGACGTAGACGTCTTTCGACGCGTTCGGCGAGTGGATCATCTTGCCGTCACCGACGTACATTCCGACGTGGTGGACCGTTCCCGAGCTGGTCGAGAAGAACAGCAGGTCGCCGGGCTTGAGGTTCGACGAGGAGACGGCCTTGCCGGCCTTCGCCTGTTCTCCCGAGTCGCGAGGCAGTTCGATGCCGTGGGCTTTGTAGATGGAGTAGGTGAATCCGGAGCAGTCGAATCCGTAGGAGGAGACTCCGGCCCACAGATAGCGCAGCCCCTCGAACTGCTTCGCGGTCTTCACGAGGTCTTTGCCGCTGGGCTTCTCGGGCTTGTCGCCGACATCGTAGACATCCACATCGTCGATGTCGATCCAGGCGGCTCCGCCTCCGGGGAGAGCGACGCGGACATCGTCGACGTCCTGGGCGATGAGCGGCAGGTCGACGTTGAAGCTGACGTCGGCACCGGTGTCCTTGGTGAATTCGATGCCTTCGAGCTCGCTCTTGGGCTTCGTGACCACTGCGCGGGGCTGTTCTTCGGCAAGTTTTCCGAAGCGGTCGTTTTCGACCAGCTGCTTCTTGGGCAGCCAACCCGGGTAGCCCTTCTTGTTCTTCGGGGTCTTCTGGTCGGTCACGGCGACCTTGGCCCAGCTGCCCTTGGTTTCGAGGACGGAGACTTCCGAACCGTAGGTTGCCTGGGTCTCGGTTTTTCCAGTCAGGCCCCGGCGCACATCGGTGGATTCGAGGTTCTTGTTCCACTTCTTGAGGTCGACGGGATGCTGGAGGGCAGGCTTGTCGACCTTGCGAGGGGCCTTCGGGTCGGTCCACAGCGTCGCGACCGTGACATCGACGTAGGCGGTCTCGCCCTTTTCGATCTTGCCGTCGGTGATTCGTTCGAGTTCTTGGCCGGGCACGACATCAGCGGAGATGCCGGACGTTTTTGCGGCGTCGGTCGACGACAGATTGCTCGACAGTGCGGGAGCACCGGCGCCGAAAACCAGTCCGACCCCAAGTGCTGCCGAAACAGCAATTTTGGTACGCATTATTTCTCTTTCGGTCTGCAGGCCGGGGCCCGCGTGGGGGAAGTCTCCGAAGGTGCGCGAGCGCATTCGGCGTACAGTATTCGCCTCCGTTTCGACCTCTCCGATAGGAGCGGCCTCGCCGTAAGCGAGGTTCTGCACGGTGTCGATTCTACTGGCTGTCACACGACTGTCAGCTTTCATGACACTGTGACAGGATAACGCGGACTGGTCGTGGATTGAAGTCCACTTGCCCGAATCGATGCTGAGCTGAGACTTCGGCCCGGTGCCGATGTCCGGTATCTGCCCCGGTCGGGACCGGGGGACGGGCCTCAGTCAGGTGTCACATATCGGTGCCTGCATCAGCGACGCCGGAAGCACCAGTGGAGCCGAGGAATTCCGTGGCAAGCAGGTGGATCGTCTGGATCCGCCCCGGGTCTTCGCGCACGTCTTCGCCTTCCATGGCGCCGGCGATCGGCTGGATCATGATCTCGTCGACGTCGAAGCGCTCGGCGAGTTCCTCGAGCTGCGCCGATACGGATTTCGTGTCGCCGATGATCCAGTTGCCGGAGAGTTCTTCGCCGACCATGCGCTCCTGGTCGGTCATCACTGATCGCACGTCGTCGCCGGCCAGGTGCAGCTTCTCCATCCGTCCGCCGGTGCGCATTCTGGCCATCTGCAGCATGAAGGGTTCCGAGCGCAGCCGCGCTTCTTCCTCGGTGGGTGCGGCGACGACGTTGGCCGTGACGAAGGTCTGCGGCCGGTCTCCATAGGCTCCGGGCGTGAAATTGTCGCGGTAGATCTTCATTCCGGTGGTGGCGCCGGATGCGAAGTGGTTGGC
Organism: Brevibacterium permense; assembly: GCF_013280495.1. Lineage (GTDB taxonomy): Bacteria > Actinomycetota > Actinomycetes > Actinomycetales > Brevibacteriaceae > Brevibacterium > Brevibacterium permense. Next base: position 83,641 of record NZ_JABSSX010000001.1, on the reverse strand, counting down.
GAAGACATAGGGCATGCCGAGTTCAGCTGCCAGCCTGGCCGAGTAACCGGATGAGCCGAGCAGCCACGGCAACGGCTGCGTTCCCGGTAATGCCGCGGGAGTCGCCTTGAGCACATGTTCGCGTCCACCGTGAAGCGGAACTCGCATCCCCTCGGGCCGCATGAGGCTGAGAGTGTCGATCACGTGCTGGGGGAACTGTTCGACGGGATCGATTGCCCGTCCTTCGCGGTCGACCATCCGCCCCTCGCCGAGGTGGCCCCGCATCGCCGCCGAGGTGATCGGGTCCGTCCCCGGTGCGCGTCCGATACCCAGATCGATCCTGTCGCCGTAGACAGCGGAGAGCAGAGCGAACAGCTCGGCGACCGCCAGCGGGGCATGGTTGGGAAGCATGACTCCACCGGATCCGAGGCGGATCTGCCGTGTTCCCTGGCCGAGGTGCATGAGCTCCGGCCCAGGCATCGTCGATGCGATGGAGGGCATGTTGTGGTGCTCGGCGACCCAATAGCGGGTGAATCCGAGCTTGTCGGCCGTGTCGATGATCTGCTTCGAGGCGGCGAAGGAGTCTGCTGTCGTCTGTCCTGTACGGACAGGGACGAGGTCAAGGATCGAAAGCTTCATACCGAGGCAACAGTGCATGTGAGAAGAACATTCCGTTCTTCGCGGACCGTGCCGCTGAAGAACCGCACCATCGGTCTCGGCCACGTGTCCTGCGAATAGAAGTCACACTGCCGGTGTGTTTGTCGGCCGAACATAGGTGCTTGTCAGCCGAAGAGAGTCTCTCCGATTTCCCGAGCAATGAACCGAGCGTGGAGCACCGGTTCTTGTGCTGGGTCGGTGGTCGCCGGTGGCACCCACGCGGGCCGACCGTCGATGAGCATTCTGCAGTCCCAATCGGTGTAATCAAGCAGGTGGTGATGCGCTGAACAGGCCAAAGTGAGATTGTTGACGTCGGTCTTGCCGTTCTGCGCCCATGGGACGATATGGTGCGCTTCGCACCAGCCGGGAGGAGTGTCGCATCCGGGGAACGTGCATCCCTGGTCACGGCTGGCGAGAATTGCCAGCTGTTTCTCTGTGGCCAACCGTCGTTCTGTCGCCAGTGCCAACGATTTCGCTCTCTCGCCCATGAGGTGGAAGAAGACCGACCCGTTCAGTCCTTCCAGTGCAGCGGAATCGATCGGAAACGGCGCTTCGGCCCCCGTGACAGCCTTGCCGGTCTGGTTCGCCAGATCTTCTGCCTTGGCTGTGACGACCAGTGCGTAGGCCGCTCCGGCCTTGATGCGGTTCATTTCGATGCTGCCGATGACGCTGGAGAAACGCTCGTAGATGCGACGCCTGACACTCGGCTGCTCAGCGGCCATCGTCACGAGTGAGCCGTCCTGCCTCACCCCGGCTCCCTGTGGGATCTCACCATTCGCGCCGACCTGTGGCGAGGTGAAGTCGAGCGAGGGGTCGAGACAGTCCGAGCGGTCGCCGCGCAGAACCTCCGTATAGGCGTCGACGACTTCCTGGTCGAGGTCCCTCACACTGGCACTGCCGCTTTCGACTGCGGAGCGGGCGTCTTCGGCAGAACGGGTATCATCTGTGGCGCTCGCTCCGTCGATTGGGCGTTCGCCATCCGCGGGAGCGGCATCGATGCCCGCCGCATTCGCGCACCTGTCCTCGTCCGACTGAGAATCGGTTTTGATGCGCGAAGTCAGCAAGCCATTGAGAATCCCACCGGTCTCCTCGTCGAGGCGACCTTTGAGGGTCCACGTTCCGTCCTTCGCCTGGCGCAGGTTGACAGCGAAGCTGTCGCGGTCTGCCGCTTCTTTCGGTTCCTGGCCGTCGGGATCGATCCAGCCCAGGATCTCTTCGAAGAGTGCATGGATATCACAGACGCGAACCGCCTGAGCCTTTTCGACGAGCAGACTTTCAGCCTTGATCTTGTCGTCCTCCGATACGTTCACAGGCAGGTTCTTCAAGCATTTGGAGATCGTCGACGCCTGGTTTGCCGAGAGCACTCCTTCACGAAGGGCCGCTGCGAGAATCGGAAACTGCGCCTCGATCGATTCCCCGCTGATGCTGGTCCGCTTTCCCAGGCACTCAGCGAGCTGAGTGCGGCGGTAGGCCTCTTGTGCAGACAGGTTGAGCCGATGTTGGACCAGCGCCTTCGTCGTCTTCGCCCCGTAATCGCGGGGCGTGCCGACACGTTCGAACACGGAGAGGGTCACGACCGACAGGGACTCTGTCAGACGGTTCAAGGTCTCAAGACCATCGAGAAGAGTCACCGCGTCATCGGGCCCCATGGGGCGGGTGAAGTCGTGGAGCCCGTCGAGCAGGCCCTGCAGAGCGCAGATGCTTTCTGTGACTTCCGGGGCTGCGTGCTTCAAGTCTGACCAGCGAAACTCGTCGAGCAGGGGATGCGTGTCAGCTTCTGAGTCATAGCGTTCAGCGAGTGCCTTGTGTCGCTCCGCGCGTTCTGCCTCAGCGATACGTTCGGCTTCTTTCTGCGCCCGCTTCTTCGCCTCGTACCGCTCAACGTGGGCGTTCCACTCCGCTCTTTCACGCGCGAGTTCTTCGTCCTCTGCGCGAGCCTGCGGGTTCTTCTTCAGATACTCCTCACGCTCCGCAGCTCTCTGTGCCTCACGTTCTTCGCGCTTTGCCTTCATCCACGCACTTTGGCGTGCTTCGATCTCTTTGATGCATGCCTGGACCTCTGCCTCGGTCTCCGGCATGGTCGTCCTGCTCGACCAGGGCCCCTGCCCGGCGTGGATATCGCCGTTCGGAAGAGCAGGCACCCCTGCGTCAGCCTCGATAGCGGTTGCTTGACCGCCGCCTGACGCAGCTGCGCCGCCGTCGATGACTGTAGCGCTGCCGTCTTCGACAGTGTCACTCTGTCCGTCACCAGCCTGGTCGGCGATCGCCTCGCCGTCGGTCAGGTTGTCGGCGATCCCGTCGAATCTGTCGGCGAGAGGATGACCGGTCAGATCGAATCCGGCCTCAGCGAGCAACTCCCGGTACGTCGACCTGGAGGAGCCACCGTCGGCAGACCGGGCAGAAGAGCCGGTTGCAGTTGGAGGGAGGTCACTGGGCGGTGAACCTTGAGGAGGTGGTGCCTGCGAAGCCTTTCCTGCTTCGCGGTCGTTGTGCTCGTCGTACCTTCGGTCGGGGATGAGGGCCATCTTCGCTTTATCCGTTCATCATCGTTGATGTCTTCGGCTTGGCTCTATTCTAATCCATAAATAGAACAGAGTCGATAGTTATGTGCTATTTATTTGAGATCTTTTCCCTGAATTACTATTATGTACTATTTGTGCTGGTCAACTGGAGATTTCACTCGGAGTGCCGTGTTTGACAATGATCGCCGGTGACGGCTAGAAGAGGGGCCTCGCACCTACGGTGTCGACGAAGTGGACCAAGACTACTCCTCGCCACTGACGCGACCACGCAGGACCAGGACCCCGCCGCAGCCACGCAGGCAGAACACACTTCCCGCCAGAGCCACGCAGGCAGGACTCACTTCCCGCCACAGCCCCGAAGGCAGGACTCACTTCCCGCCACAGCCCCGAAGGCAGGACTCACTTCCCGCCACAATCAAGCGCGCACAACCGACGCCCCGTCGTATCAACGAGCGCCTGCGCCGACCCACAGCTCCACTCAGCTCTTCATATGAACGCGCTGCCCTTCGGGTCCGAACAGGCTGAGATACTCGACCCCGTCGTCATCGGCTCCCCCGAACCAGTGCGGAGTGCGCGTATCGAACTCCGCCGCCTCTCCAGCGCTGAGGACCATCGTCCGGTCGCCGAGGACGAGGGTCAGGCGACCGCGGATCACATACACCCATTCGAATCCTGGGTGAGTCTTCAGCGCACCGAACTTCGGTGTCTGCCGACCGTCGACGATGTGCTTGAAGGCCTGCACTCCGATGCCTCCGCGGCTGAGCGGCAGGATCGTCTGATCATGGAACTTCCGCGGGGAGATATGAATGCGCGGATCCCCGATCGGAGGAGTCCCCACAAGCTCATCCAGCGGGAGCCCATAGACTTCAGCCAGCGGCAGCAGCAGCTCCAAACTCGGCTTGCGCTTCCCGGATTCCAGGCGCGACAGCGTACTCGTCGACATCCCGGCAAGCTCAGCCACCTCGTCGAGGGTGCGCCCCTGCTCCTGCCGCAGCCCCCGCAGGCGAGCGCCGACACCGGCCAAGGACTGTCTGATGGCCTCCTGCGCCCCGACCGAGGCGGACCCATCGGAGAGGATCTCCGACATCCGACCCGTCGTATGAGCGGCACGCTTCCCTGACTCTCTTGGCTCTTCCATGCCCTCAGCATGACAGAGCTTGCTATTTCTGCAAACACGTTTGCGCTTTTGCACGGGCCAGGAACACACTCGAATAGACGCCGACCATCCATCTGCACACAGGAGAAACATGACCACCCAAACTGCACCCGTAAATTCCCAGCCGACTGCGCCCGACTCGTCGGCCGAAACCGCGCAGGACTCGTTCGATGTCGCCGTCATCGGTGGTGGGGCAGGCGGCCTCGCCGCATCGATCGCCCTGGCCAGGTCGCTGCGATCCGTCGTCGTCATCGACTCCGGCCAGCTGCGCAATTCCTCGAGCGCACACGCGCACAACATCCTCGGCCACGAAGGCATCCGACCCCAGGATCTCGTGGCGAAAGGCCGCGCTGAGGCCAAAGAATACGGAGTTGCCTTCATCGACGCGACTGTGCAGCAAGCGCGCACGATCGGTTCAGGGCCCAACCCCGCGGAGGAGGCGCCACGGTACCGGTTCCAACTGACCACCTCGGCGGGGGTCATTGTCAGGGCCCGCCGCATCATCATCGCCACCGGGCTGAGCGACGAACTTCCGGACATCCCGGGCCTCGCGGAAGGATGGGGCGACACCGTCCTGCACTGCCCCTACTGCCACGGCTTCGAGGTGCGCGGACAGCGCATCGGAGTCGTCGGCACAACGGCCATGTCATACCACCAGGCGATGCTGTTCTCCCAGCTCAGCGACCGCGTCAGCTTCATCCGGCACAACGCTCCCGCCCCTGATTCCGAACAGACGGCAATGCTCGATACGCTCGGCATCGAGTACATCGATTCCACCGTCACCAAGGTGGCCCGCACCGAGTCCGACACCGTCGTTTCCCTGACGGCCGACGAATCCGCAGGCGGAGCTAACGCTCGCACCTTCGATGCGCTCACCGTCGGCGCGTATGCGCGGGCGAATGCCGACCTGTTCTCCCAGCTCGGAGGCGAGGTCGTCGCTCACCCGAGCGGGATGGGCACCTATATTCCCACACAGATGGCAGGGCAGACCGATGTACCCGGCGTCTGGGCGGTCGGCAACAGCGCAGACGTCTCAGCGATGGTCGTGGCCAGCACAGCCAGCGGGGTGATGGCCGGCGCTCATGTCAACGCCGATCTCATCATGGAGCGGCTCGGCTGAGACGTGCGTGAGGCGGGTGCATGACAGCCCAGCAAGCCTCGTTTCGGGGCGTGTCCGCTCGTGCACGCGGCCAAGGAAGCGCAGACGTCACGATTTCACCGGTGGCTTGCTTCCACCGGCCACGCAGACATCACGCATGCACAACAGGCCCCATGGCCGCGGGTCACGCCGCTGCGGCCGAGCCGCCGCGGTCAAGCCCTCAGTGCGCGGCTTTGACGCACAGCACCGGGGCTTCGGCGTCGAGGATGACCTTCTGAATCGTCGACCCGAGCAGGAATTTTCCGACCGGGGTGCGCTTCCGGGTTCCGAGCACGATCAGTTCGGCTCCCACCTCGTTGGCGGTGTCGAGGATCTGTTCGGCCGGGTCGTATTCGCTACCCAAGGTCAGCACGCGAAACTCGACGTCCGCCCTGGTCAGGTAGTTGTTGACGGATTTGAGCTCCCCTTCGCCGAGGCGGTAGGAGTCGCTGCGCTGCGCCGACCGTGACGCATTGACGACGACGAGCTCCTTGCCGTCCTTCTTCGCCTGCGCGATGCCGGCATCGAGAGCAGCGTGTCCGGCGGGATTGTTGACGTAACCGACGAGTACTGTCATTTTTCACCTTCGTTGGATTGAGCTGTACAGATCCGAGCGCAGGTCGGGAACCCACCGTCCCAGCATATCGAGCCATGCAGACATGGGTCGGCGAGTGGCGCCGGCCGCACCGCCTCGGCGAGGGGATGAGCTCACGACAGCTCTTCGGGATTGCGGAATCGGGTGCTCGTGCCCTTCGTCGAACGGTTCCAGAACCAGGTCACGGCCCACAGAACGACGCCGATGCCGACGAGCGCCGCTGCGATCTGATACTGGATGAGCTCATCGAGGCGAGCCCACGGACCAACGAGGAACACGCAGGTGACGACGCCGATCCACGGCAGAATCGTCGGCGCCTTGAAGTGTTCGGCATTGCCGGACTTGTCCTTGCGCAGGATGAGCACGGCGACGTTGACGACGGCGAACACTGCCAACAGCAGCAGCGAGGTGGTGCCGCCCAGGGATGCGGTCACCGTCTCGGGCAGGATCGTGGTCACGAAGAAGATGAGCGCGAAGGCGATCAGCGTCGTGAAGATGATCGACACCCACGGCGAGCGGCGGCCGGCCAAGACCTTCGCGAACACGGGCGGGAGCACGTTCTGCTTGGCCATACCGTAGAGCAGACGGCTGGCCATGAGCATGTTGATCAGGGCCGAGTTCGCAACGGCGAACATCGTCATGAATGGGAAGATCGTATCGATCGGCAGGCCCGGAGCACCCTCGCGGACCACCTCGAGCAGCGGCGTCTCGCTCTCGGTGAGCACGCCGATGGGCACGGCTGCGACGGTGACCAGGGAGACGAGGACGTAGATGATGCCGGTGATCGTCAGACCAGAGAGCATGATCTTCGGGAAGATCCGCGGATCCTTCGTCTCCTCGACCATGTTGACCGAATCCTCGAAGCCGACCATGGAGAAGAAAGCAAGCGCAGTGGCACCGGTGACCGCGAGGAAGACGCTCTTGTCGCCCTCGGTCTCGAAGATCATCACGCGTGAGAAGTCGGCGTCACCCGAACCGAGTGCGAAGAAGCCGACGACGATGACCAGCAGCAGACCGCTCAGCTCGATGAGTGTGAGGACGACGTTGAACCAGACGCTCTCGCCGACTCCGCGGAGGTTGATGAGCGCAATGAGAGTGAGGAACGCCAGTGCAATCCACATCACCCCTGTGCCGGAGACGTCCCAACCGAAGCCGGCCACAAGGTTGGCAGCGAAGACATTCGACGCCGTCGATGCCGAGGTGATTCCGGAGCTGAGGACGGCGAAGGCGACGAGGAACGTCACGAAGTGGATCCCGAACGCCTTGTGCGTATACAGCGCTGCACCCGCGGCCTGCGGATACTTCGTCACGAGTTCCATATAGGAGAATGCAGTGATCAGCGCGATGAGGAAGGCGAGGATCACCGGTGCCCAACCGGCACCGCCGACCTGCCCGGCCACCTTGCCCGTCAGAGCATAGACGCCGGTTCCGAGGATGTCACCGACGATGAACAGAAGCAGCAGCTTCGGCCCCATGACCCGCTTGAGGGTCTCGGGCTGATGTCCGCCACCGGGGTCGATTGTCGTCGTGGGTTCTTTGTCGCTCACGATTCCTCCGTGTCCAATGCGGCGGCTGTGCCGCATACCTGGCCCTGACTGTGGTCAGAGCCTCGCCCAGTATGCCTCAGTCACGAGCCTGACACACAAGCTTCAGTTCCGAACCATTGTGAGAAACGCCGAGAACAAGGCCTTCGAATCACGTTCGCTCTCCGGTCCGAGCTCCATCGCTTCTTCCAACAGGGTATCTTTATCGAACCCCAAAGTCTGCAGTTTCTCCGCATCCCAGCGCTCGATGTTCGCCCGCGTCGACTCCGGATGGAACTGCGTCCCCCATGCCCGGCCGACTCGGAACGCCTGGAATTCACAGGCCTCGCTCGTGGCCAGCAGGGTCGCCTCCTCGGGGAGGGCGACGATGCGGTCGACGTGGCTTTCGACGAACGACGTCCGCGGTCGGATCGCGGAGAACACCGGGTCCGCGGCCGCCTCGGTGGTAGTGTCGATCCGCGTGTATCCCTTCTCCGGCGCCCCGGTCCGCGCCTGCACATCGCCCCCGATGACGTGGGCGATGAGCTGCCCGCCGAGGCAGATCCCGAACTGCGGCAGATCCGTGGCCAGGGCATGGCGGACGAGTTCGGCCTCATCGGCCAACCACGGGGCACGATCCGTCTCGTCGGGCATGTACCCGCCGCCGAGCATGATGAGCCCGTCATAGGCATCGAGTTCCGAGGGCGCCGGCAGGGGTGAAACCCCGCCGATGCGCAGATCGAATTCGACGTTCTCGCTGATCATCCACCGTGTCAGCAGCCCCGGCTGAGATTCGATGTCGTTGACGATGACGAGCAGCCGAGTCATGATTCCGCCCCCGCCGAGGAGGACGAACCATTGCCTGCGGACCCGACGTCGCCGCTGCTGCCGTTCCCCGTCGCCGAGGCGGACGTGCCGTTGGCCGCGGACGGTGCGTCGTCCGCCGAGCCGAGGAACGCCGTGTACGCATCCTCGTGCGCGTCGAGGACGCGCATCGCATTGTCGAAGCCGATCTTGCGCAGGTCGGTCTGCGACCAGCCGCGCGAGGCGAGCTCGGCGAACAGGTTCGGGTACTGGCCGGCATCACCGAGTCCGGTCGGCAGCTCATCGACTCCGCAGATGTCGCCGCCCAGTCCGATATGGTCGATGCCGATCCGCTCGCGTACGTAATCGCAATGGTCGGCGACTTGGGCCACGGTCACCTCGGGGGCGGTTCCCTGTTCTCCGGCGTCGACCCATTCGCGGCGGGCGTTCGAGACGAATGACGGCACGAAAGTCATCATCGCCACTCCCCCGTTGTCGGGCACGCGGTCGAGGACGTCGTCGGGGATGTTGCGCGGGTGCGGGTTGAGACCGTAGGCGCAGGAGTGGGTGAAGAGGACCGGCAAGGTGCTCTGGTCCAGCGACTGGTGCATGACGGTGGGCGCGACGTGGGAGAGGTCGAGGATCATCCCGATCCGGTTCATCTCCGCCACGACCTCACGTCCGAATGCGCTCAAGCCGCCGTGGACCGGTTCGTCCGTGGCCGAGTCGGCCCAGGAATGAGTGGTCGACCACGTCAGCGTCATATAGCGGGCCCCGGCGCGGGCGTATGACCGCAGCACGGCCAGGGACTCGTCGATCTGCTGACCGCCTTCGACGCCCATGAGGGAGGCAACCTTGCCGGCGGCGCGAGCAGCACGGACGTCGGCGGCGGTGCGGGCGAAGGCGAGTCGTTCGGGGTAGGCGGCGACGACACGCTGGACCGCGTCGATCTGCTCCCATGTGGCCTTGATCGCGTCGGCGCCGGTGATCGAGGAATGGACGTAGACGGACCAGTACTGCGCGGCCACATGGCCGGCCGCCAGCTGATCCATCGTGGTGAACGGCGACACGGCCGGATCGTTGAGCCCCTCCACGCTGTAGTCGCGTTCCTCGCGCAGGTACCAGGCGAGGTCGTTGTGTCCGTCGAAGACGTCGACGGCGGGTGCGGATTCGGTGTCGGGCCCGGGTGCGGAGGCTGTGTCGGGTGCGGTCATGGTCGGGTCCTTCCGGTCGGCGGATTGGTTCGGTGCAGGTGTGGGCGGATGCGGAGCGGCACGCCCACGATGGGGAGGTCGGCCGCCTCGGCGAGGTGGGGTCGGTTCGTTCATCATGCCAGCCCGGACAGGATCTGGGCCGACCACAGGCCGAGGAACGTGCCGAGGAACGTGCCCATCAGTGCGAACAGCACACCGACGGGGACGAGCTGTCGGTTGAAGGCTCCCGCGACGACCGGCGCCGAGGCGATTCCGCCGATGTTCGCGGTGCTGGCCACGGCGATGCTGAAGAGCTCGGTGCGGGTGAGCTTGGCGTAGATGAGCATGATGGCGATGTGGACGAGGAGGACGATGATGCCCGCCACCAGGTAGAGCGGCGCTTCGGCCAGGGAGGTGAAGTCCGAGCCGGAGGCGATGATGCCGATGATCAGGTAGAGCAGGATCGTCGCGAGCTCATTGGATCCGGCGGTCCTGCCGAACCGAGTCGATCCGATGGCCAGGCCGAGGACGCTGACGATGAGGATCGTCCACGCCGTTCCGTCGATGACCGCTCCGACCTCGGGCAGCAGTTCGCCGAGGCGGATCGCCAGGGCCGAGGCCAGCAGCGCGAATCCGATGAGTCCGAAGATCGACGACAGCGTCATCGGCTTCTCCTCCTCGGCCGAGACCCTGTCGGTGAAGTCGAGCTTCGACATATCGGCCTTCGTCCACGTGTCGAACTTGTCGGAGACCGTGACGGAGGAGAAGACGAGCAGCAGCCAGAAGGAGTAGAGCACCGTGTCGACGATGAGGACGTAGCCGAACACGTTCTCCGGCGCCTGGAGGACCTCCTGCACCGCGACCATGTTCGCCGAACCACCCGTCCAGGAGGCGTTGAGAGCGCCGAGGGCCTTCCACGCCTCCGGGTCGAGGCTGGAGTGCAGGATGAGGTAGCTGATGATGAAGCCTGCGATGATGCTCGCCGCGGTCACCGCGAAGGTGAGCAGCAGTTTGGGCCCGAGCTTGATGATCTGCCGGATATCGCATTTGAACAGCATGAGCAGGATCATCGCGGGCAGCATCACCTCGCGCAGGGTGTCACCGACCGCGGTGATGTCTCCGCCGTCGTGGTCGAAGACGCCGAAGGTGTTGAGCAGCGCCGCCACGATGTAGAGGATGACGAAGCCGGGCACATATTTGAAGAGCGTGAAGCGCCCGCTCCGGTCCGCGACGACGAGTACAGCGGAGATCGCCAGAAGCAGGCTGATGAATAGAAAACCGTCCGTGATCACTTACGACACTTCCTCATTGAAAACGTCCATCCCGGTGCGGGGCATGCCTCCGGGGTGGAGCAATGTGCAGTTGTCGATCGGATCCGGTCCGGTGAGGGCCCGGGCAATCGGGGTGGTCGAACGTGCTGCCTAAGCGGTGACCTCGCGGTACTTCTTCACGGCGTTGTTCACTGCTGTGATCAGCGCCTTCTGCGAGGAACCGTGGTAGCGGCGCTGGATGCGCTCTATCAGTCGACCGGGGTCCGTGATGTCGGCATCGACGAACAGGCTCCGAATGAAGTTCCGGGTCAGAGCCAACGTCGCCGTGCAGTCCACATCGAGGATTCGGTGGGTGTCCGGCTGGATCTCGAACGCCACGTAGAACAGACCGAACTGGTTGGTGATCGGGTTGTTCGACGGAGCCTTCGCTTCGCCTGTGAGGTAGATCGTATCGGACATCGCCCACCAGACTACCCCACGGCCGTCCGTGCCGAGGGTGCTTCCGAATCGATCGACATTCAGAGGAACCGGTGGATCGCGTCTCCGGCCTGCCGCATGATCGGCATGACGTCGACGACGCGGTCGGTGCCCGGTTCCCAGTTCGCGAACACCGCATAGGCGACGCGACGCGTAGGCGTCATCACGATCCCGGCATCTGCCCGGATCGTCCCGTTCGTGCCGGTCTTGTTCCACACCCACACATCCCGCTGGTAGTTGTAGTGAGCGAGCGGGTCGAGATCGAACGCCGAGGCGACCATCGAGGTGTCCGCGCCGGCTCCCAACCAGCGCCGGAAGACCTCGTTCGTCGACTCGTCCCAGAACTCGTCCTTGGCGTGCCTGGCCATGAAATCACTGAGCTCCGCGGCCGTGCCCGTCGACAGTGTCCGCGGTGCCTTCGCCGGACGCGGCCAGCGCAGAAAGTCATGCAGACCCGAGTTCCGGTACCCGAGCGTCTCCACCTGATCCGCAACATTCTCCAGCCCGACCCTGCGGATGAGCACGTTCGTGGCGAAGTTGTCGCTGAACGCCCCGATGAGCAGAGCGACGTCGAAGATGCTCAGGTCGTCCTGCTCCATGAGGTACCAGATCCCCGATTCGTCGACTCTCTCCGAGGGCCGTCGGTGCAGGCGTTCTTCCAGGTCAACCGTGCCGTCCTTGGACATCTGCAAGGCAGTGTGGAGCAGGAAGACCTTGCCCATGCTGGCCGTGTCGAGTTCGTCGTTCTCATTGTGGGCGAACACCCGTTCACCGCTGTCGACGTCGAAGGCCAGAGCGCCGAAGCGCACTCCGGGCAGTCCATCGAACTTCAGTTCGCTCATCATCATGCTCCTGTCAGTCTCGTTTCGTTCATGCCTGCCCAGCCGCGCGATCGACCCACAGTCGCGGCCGCTCCCCGTACTCCGCCTCGAGGGTGACATCGACGCCGAGTGGGGCACTCGGCGCATCGGGATCGTGACCGAAGCCCATCTCCGACACAATCGGTATTCCTAGACCGCCGAGGTAGTCGATCATCAGCGCCTCCACCTCGTGGACAGGAGCGCAGTCCTCCCACGAGCCGAGCACGACCGCATCCGCCGAGGTGAACCACCCGCCGCGGACCAGCTGCACCATGAGATTGTCGAGCCGGTACAGCTCTTCGTCGACGTCTTCGAGCATGAGGATGCTCGGACCCCGACGCTCGCGTCGTTCCCGCACGTCGATGAGCTCGGGACTGCCCATCCCAGCGGCGATGAGACTGAGATTTCCCCCGCCGAGGCGGCCCTTCGCCGACCCCGGAACCAACGTCTGCGCCCGGCTGAGCGGGCGGTTAGCCTCCCGCGCAGCGGTCTCCTCCGCAGCGGTGCGCTCCGACGAACGGTCTTGAGTGGTCGAAATGGTCACGTCCTCTACGGGGAAGCCGAGTTCGCGGCCGCCCCAGGGATGGAACAGCCACGAGGCCACCTCGTCGGGGACGACCGTCGATTTCTTGAACGGGTCGTTTCCGACCATCGGGCAGAACAGGGTCGCGACACCGAGGTGGTGCTCCCAGGCCTGGTGGAGTGCGGTGATGTCCGAGGAGCCGGTGAGCAGCTTGGGACGGCCGTCGCGGCGCAGCATGTGCCGGCGCATGAGGTCGAAGTCGATGCCGTCGAGCAGGCGCATGGCTCCGAAGCCGCCGCGCAGCGCGATGACCGCATCCGTGTCCGGATCGCACCACGCGTCGACGAGGTCGGCCCGGCGCTCGGCATCCGTGCCGGCCAGATACTTCACCCGCGGGTGGCGGGCGCGGATGTGCTCAGCGGGCACAACGCGCAGCCCCCAGGATTCGAGCTGAGCGATCGCCCGCTGCAGCGACTCCTCATCGGTGGGTCCCGACGGCGCGATGAGGCGAACGGTGTCACCGGGCGCCAGCGGTGCAGAATCGAGATAGGGGCTCGGCTTACTCATTCCTCACCAGACTCTGGCTTCCCAGTCGGGGAACCGCGGCGAGCAGCTCCTGCGTGTACTCGTGCTGCGGATCGGACAACACCCTGTCGACTTCACCGTATTCGACGATCTCGCCTCTTTTCATCACGGCCACCGTATCCGCGATGTTCCACGCCAGGCCGAGGTCGTGGGTGATGATGAGCGCACTCATTCCGAGGTTCTTCTTCAGTGCGAGGAACAGCGACAGGATCTCCCCGCGCACCGAGGCATCCAGCGAGGCCACCGGCTCATCGGCGATGAGCACCTGCGGGTCGAGCGCCAGGGCGCCGGCGATGACGACGCGCTGCCGCTGTCCGCCGGAGAGCTCCTGCGGAATCGACTCGAGATAGTCCTCGGCCGGGGTGAGCTCGGCGGCTTCGAGCGCGCCGATGACCCTCTCGTACTCCTGGTCCCTGATCCCCTGCACCTTCAGGCCCTCGACCACGGCCTCGTACACGCTGCGTTTGGGATTGAGCGATCCGGCCGGATCCTGCAGAATCATCTGGACCTTCCGCCGGAATGCTCGCAGCGCCTTCGCCTGCTTCGGCAGAGCCTTGCCCGCGAACGACAGCTGGGAACCCGCTTCCACCTCCTGCAGACCGAGCAGTGACCGCGCCAGAGTCGTCTTTCCCGAACCGGACTGGCCGACGACGGCAAGGATCTCCGCCTTCCGCAGCTGCAGATCCACACCGCGCACCGCACGTTCACGACCCCGGCGGGTGTCGAAGGAGACGCTGAGGTTCTTCGCCTCGAGCACCACCTCATCCGTCATGGTGAACGGTTCGGCCCGGACCACCTCGGCGGGTTTGAGTGTCCGGGGGTTGAGCCTGGATTCGGGGTCCCCGATCTGCGGAAACGCACCGGCGAGCTGCTTCGTGTAGTCCTCCTGCGGAGACAGGCACACTTCGTCGCTGGGTCCGTATTCGACGAGGCGGCCGTGACGCATGATCGCGAGATTCGCGCACACGGCGGAGAGCACGGCGAGGTCGTGGCTGATCATCAGCAGCGAAATCCCACGTTCGGCGACGAGACGAGCCAGGCCGGACAGGATCTGCTTCTGCACGATAACGTCGAGAGCCGTCGTCGGTTCGTCGGCGATGATGATATCGGGTTCGCAGGCGAGCGCCATGGCGATCATGATGCGCTGTTTCTGCCCGCCGGAGAGCTCGTGCGGATACGCGCTCGACTTCGATGTCTCGAGGTTGACCTCAGCGAGGAGTTCGAACATCCGGTCCCGGCGCTTCTGCGGAGTCGTCCACGTGCCCTTTGAGTGATGTTCGAGGGCTTCGATGATCTGACTACCGACCTCGCGGACGGGATTGAGAGAGTGCAGAGCTCCTTGGAAGACGATCGAGGCCTGTGCCCACCGGACCGCGCGGATCTGACCGAAGCTCAGCTCCCGGATGTCCTGCCCGCCGAGGAGGACCCGCCCCTCGAGGCGAGCCGACTTCGGCAGCAGGCGCAGAGCCGACATGATCAAGGTCGATTTCCCCGAACCGGACTCCCCTGCGATGCCCAGGGTGGCACCGGCGGGCAGGTCGAGGCTGACGTCTTCCACGGCGACGACATCGCCGCGGTCGGATGAGGAGCGGTAGGTGATCGAGACGTTCTCGAATTGCAGATCGGTCATCAGCGGCTCCTCAGGGCAGGGTTGATGATGGCCTCGAAAGCGCGCCCGACCATCGTGAAGGCGAGCACGACGAGCAGGATCGCCACACCCGGGGTGAGCACGTACCACCAGTAGCCGGAGGTCGCCGCGGACACGTCCATCGAGTTCTTCAGGATCGTGCCCCACGATTCCTTCGATGTGTCCCCGAGGCCGAGGAACGACAGCGTCGATTCGGCGATGATCGCCCCACCGACGGTCAGCGTCGTGTTCGCGAGCACGAGCGGCATCACCGCAGGCAGCAGGTGACGGAACAGGATATGGAAATGACCGGCACCGAGGATGCGCGCCCTTTCGATGTAGAGCCGAGATTCGACGCTCAACGTCTGCGACCGCACGATCCGTGCCGTCGACGCCCATGAGGTCAGTCCGATGGCGACCACGATCGTGAAGACACCGCGCTCGAGCACGGAGGAGAGCACGATCGCGAGAAGCAGGGACGGCAGGACGATGAAGAAGTCGACGATGCGCATGATGATGCCGCCGAACAGTCCCGTGAAGTGACCTGCGGCCAGGCCCATGATGGTGCCGATGATCATCGACATGACGGTCGCTGCGACGCCTACGAGGATCGACACGCGCGCTCCCCAGAGGATGCGCACCCACAGCTCCCGTCCCAGGTCATCGGTGCCCAAGGGGTGGTCGAGGCTCGGCGGGGCATAGCGCGGCACGTCGAGCTGCTTCGTGACATCGAGCATCGAGGCCGGGGCGATGAGCGGTGCGGCGATCGCGATGACGATGAAGAACAGGAGCACGACGGCGCCGATGAGCGCCGGGACGTCGGAGCGGAAGAGCGCCCAGTTCTTCTTCGCGTTGTTCATTCGACGTTCGCGGACGAGCTTCGCGCCGTCGACGGCGGGCCCGGCCCTGCCGGACGTGCGCGGATCCGATCCCCGTGTCTCCGAACCACGCGGATTCGGTTCGTTCGATGAGGGGCCGGGGGCCGCCTCGGCGGGGGTGTTCGCGCTCATCAGGCCCTCCTGACGCGGGGATCGAGGAATCGGTAGACGATGTCGGCGGCGAGGTTCATCACGATGATGATCGCCGAGAACACGACGAAGGTGCCCTGCAGCAGCGGCAGGTCGGGGCCGCGGATGGCCTCGAAGGTGAGTTTGCCCAGTCCCGGCCACGAGAACACGGCTTCGACGGTGACGGCGCCGGCGATGAGCCCGCCGATGTGGAGGAAGACGACGGTGACGGTCGGCAGCAGCGCGTTGGGCACGGCGTGACGGCGGCGGACTTCATCCTCGGTGAGTCCTTTCGCGCGGGCGGTCGTGAGGTAGTCCTCGTTCATCTCCTCGAGCAGGGAGGCGCGCATGATCATGAGGAACTGCGCGTAGACGACGGCGACGAGCGAGATGACGGGGAGGATGAGGTGTTTGATGACGTCGATAATCCCGGCCGGTGACCAAGGGTCGAGCCCCGGGGTGATCATGCCGCCGGTGGGCAGCCATTGGAGGGTGCCCCCGAAGATCATGAGCAGGATGAGGCCGAGCCAGAACGTCGGCACGGACCAGAAGATCAGCGAGGTCGAGGACGCGAGCTTGTCGAACAGGGTGTTGCGTCGCCAGGCCGAGATCTGTCCGAGCCACAGGCCCAGGACGATGGCGATGACGGCCGCGGTAGCGGTGAGCAGCAGGGTCGGGCCGAGGTATTCGCCGATGAGCGCGGACACGGACTTCCGGTACACGTAGGACTCGCCGAGGTCGCCGGTGACGATGCCGACGAGGTAGTCCCAGAACTGGACGATGACGGGCTTGTCGAGTCCGTATTGGCTGCGCAGTTCGGCGATCTGCGCCGGGGACATCGGTCGTTCCTTCGCGATCTTGAGCACGGGATCGCCGGGCAGCATCCGGAACGCGAAGAAGCCGAGCACGATGACGAGGACCATCGAAGTCGCGGCTCCGCCGAGCTTGCGCAGGAAGTAGCGGGCGAACGATCCGCCGGCCGGTGGTTCGTCCATATCGACGGTGGCGGGGTTCGCCGGCTTGGCGGAGTTCGCGTCGGCGGTTGCCGCGGATCCCTTCGCCGACGCGGGACTGGGGTTCGTGGGGTCGGTGCCTTGGTTCGCCGTGCCCGTTCCTCGGTCAGGGCGATCCCCGGAATGGGGATCGTGGGTGGGTGTGCTCACTGTGGTGCTCCAGGTGGTGGGGACGGGCCGTGGGCCCGGGTGCCGCAGGTGGTGCGGACTGGCCCGTGGGCCCGGGTGCCGCAGGTGGTGCGGATGGTGCGGCACCCGGACTGTGGGTGTGGGGACTATTCGCGGTCGTCAGACTTCTCGCGACGGCTGAGCAGCCAGCCGCCTCCGCCGAGAACGACGATGACCGCGGCCGCGATGCCGATCCAGCCGCCGGCGCCCATTCCGCCGCCGGTGGCTTCCTCTTCGCTGACGGGTTCGACCGAAGAATATCCCCAGTAGCCGACCTGGTTGGCGATAGCACCGCCGTCGCTGGGCTGTTTGGTGAAGTTGTCGAACCGGTCGGAGCGGTAGGCCTCGAGCTGGTTCGGGTACCACAGCGTCACCGAGGGGGCTTCCTCGTAGTGGATGGCCTGGGCCCTCTGCACGAGGTCCTGACGCTTGGCCTGGTCGAGCTCGACGTGCTGAGCCTGATAGAGCTTGTCGAATTCCTTGTTGCACCAGCCGTCCTGGCTGGTGCCGCCGTTGCCGTCGGCGTCGGGGCGCTGACCGCAGGTGTTGATGCTCAGCTGGTAGTCGGGGTCGGGGTTGATCGACCAGCCGGAGAAGTACATATCGTAGTCGCCCTTGGTGGTGCGTTCGGACACCGTGTCGACGTCGGAGGACTCGTTCTTCAGGTCGATGCCGATGTCCTTCATCCACGGTTTGATGAACTTCGCGGTGCTCTGTTCGATTGGCGCGTCGGCGTCGGTGAGGAAGCGCAGCTGCAGCTTCTCACCGTCCTTCTCGCGGATGCCGCCGGATCCTTCCTTCCAGCCTGCGTCGTCGAGGAGCTTCTTCGCCTCGGCCACGTCGAATCCACTGATGACGGAGTTGTCGGACTTGAGTGTCCAGTCGGGATAGACGGCGGGAATGAAGCTCGTGGCCGGCTGCGCATAGTCCTGCATGACCTGTTTGCGCAGGGTCTCGGTGTCGATGCCGGCGCGGATTGCCTGGCGGACCTTTTTGTCCTTGAGCGCCTCATTGCCGGTGCCGAATTCCTTGCCCTTGGCGTCGGCGACGCCCGGATTGATGGAGATTCCGTTGAACCGGCGACCGTTGCCGTCGTTGAGTTCGACGTTGTCCGCGTTCTCCAGCGCCGTGAACTGGTCGGGGCTGAGCCCGGTGATGAAGTCGACTTCGCCGGAGCGGATCGCCTGCACCTGCGCATCGGAGTTCGTGTAGTAGCGGTACTGGATCTCGTCGAGCTTCGGCTTGCCGCGCCAGAAGTTCGGGTTCGCCTTGAGCGTGATCGACTTGTTCGCCTCGTAGCTCTCGAGTTGGAAGGGCCCCGAGCCGACGGACTTCTCATCGTTCTTGAATTCGCCGGGCTTGTCGATCTTCGACCAGACGTGTTCGGGCACGACGGGGATCTCCTGGCCGGGGTTGTTCGCCTGCGGCTTCTTCAGGGTGATCTTGACGGTGCCGTCGTCGGGAGCCTCGACCTTGTCGAAGTTCTCGACGAGGCTGCCGTTCGCCACCGCCATCTCTTCCTTCTCCATCATCTGGTTGTAGGTCCAGGCGACGTCTTTCGAGGTCAGCGGTTCACCGTCGGACCATTTCATGTCCGGACGGATCGTGTAGGTCCAGACCTTGCCTTCGGAGTCCGTGTTCCATTCGGTGGCGAGCCCCTCGGTGATCGAACCGTCCTTGGCGTCGTTGGCCACAAGGTTCTCGTACATGTACCGGAAGGTGTTCGTCGGCACGAGGTAGAAAGACGTGAACGGGTTGAAGGAGTCGATGAAACCGTCGGTGGCGATCCGCAGCACGTTCTCGGACGCCGGAGCCTCCGAGGTGGCAGCCTGCGCCGGGGAGGCGGCCATCGATCCGGCAAGGGCGAGTGCTGCGACTCCGGCCATGCACCGTTGCCAGCCTCTGCGCAGTGAGTGTGAGGTGAGCATCTTCGTCTTTCTTCTCGTGCGGTGATTCACTTGTCCTCCCTGGCCTGGGTGAATCTGGGTGTTCTCCCGGGTCAGAGCAGATGTGTTCTCCATCACTCTACGTTCGAAGTGACGTGAAAACGGCACAACAACACACAAATATGCCTGCCGGTCACTGTGCAGATGCCACAGGCGAGTCGAAATCAGCTGCCGTGGGCAAGTTCGGCAGCGGTTTCGCGATCGTGCGGACTCACCTGGCGGCCGTCCGGGCTCAGCCCGCGGTTCATCGGACTCAGCGGGCGCAGTTCGGTCTCGCCCGCCTCGGCGAGGATTTCAGCGATCGCCTGCCCGCGGCGGATGAGGCTGAACTCGATGCCGCCGTCGGGAGCGGTGCGGTAGCCGAAGATCGGCACCCGCGGGAGCAGATTGTAGGAGAACGGGTTCGAGAAGTAGTAGGCGCCTGTCTCGGGTACGGCGACGAGGTCACCTGCGTCGAGACGCGGCAGCATCCGATCCCGGGCCAGGAGGTCGCCGGAGAAGCAGGCGGGTCCGGCGACGTCGGTCGGGACGATCTCGGTGTCGGCCTCCTCGGCGGTCTTGGGGTTCCCATCCGGGGTGAACGGCAGGATCCGCAGGGGCCAGTCGTTCGGGGCATAGGCGGTGCGGGTGGCGACCTGGACACCGGCCTGGGTCATCACGATGCGGCGCCCGCCGGTGGTCTTCGCGTATTCGACGCGGGTGAGGATGGTGCCGGCCTTGGCGAGGAGGGCGCGGCCGAATTCGGTGACGATGTCGAATTCGAACAGGCCCGCCACCTCCTCTTCGAGCACCGAGCGGTAGTCGGCGAAGGTCGGGTTGATGTCCTCGCCGTCGAAGTTCACCGACAGTCCCCCGCCGATGTCGATGCGCGTGATCCGCCTGGTCGAGGCACGGGAGTTGATCTCCTCGGCGAGGTCGACGGCGGCGCGGATTCCGACGGCGGCCTTGTCGAGGCTGATGCCCTGCGAACCGGAGTGGACGTGGATCTGACTCAGCCAGGGGCGAGCGAGGTAGGCCTCGATGAGGGCCTCGCGGGCGCCCGGGTCGGCGAGTCCGATACCGAATTTCGAGGTTTCGGTGGCGGTGCTCAGCGCGCCGATCGCGCCCGTGCCCGACTGCGGATTGATGCGGATTCCGATCTTCGCCGAGGCGGCCGTGGCGTCCGTGCTGTTACGCTCCGCCAGGATCGTGTCGAGGCGCGAGAGTTCGTCGAAGTTGTCGACATTGATCGAGACGCCAAGGTCGACGGCCCGGCACAGTTCGGCCCAGGTCTTGGCCGGAGAGTCGAAGACGATGCGGTCGGGGGCGAACCCGGCCGAGAGTGCGAGTTCGAGTTCGCCGGGGCTGGCGACCTCGCAGCCCGCTCCCGCCTCGGCGAATCGGCGCAGCAGCGACGGCAGCGGCACCGCCTTGCACGCCACTGCGTGGAGCACCTCGCGGTCCGATGCAAATGCCGAGGTCAGCCGGTCAAAGGCGGTGTCGACCCAGTCGAGATCCATGAGTCCGAGCACGGCCGCCTCATCGGTCAGCGCGGGGAGGGAGTCCGACTGCGCGGAGGCGTGTGCCGACTGTGCCGGAGCCGAATCCGGTCGCGCGGAGGCATGTGCCGACTGTGCCGGGGCAGCTGCGCGGTGAGGCGACGCGCTGTTCTCTGCGATCGTTCGGATTGCTCGGGCGCGACGGTTCGGAATCGCATGGTGATGACTGGGCATAACGTCCTTTGTTCGAGATCTGTTGTCACCTTAGGACGGCTGACCTCGAAGAACGCACGATAATTCGCCAATGTTCGCAGAAGCTGATTGTAGGTTTCTCACGACCGGTCGTGAACGAGCACGGAGAGTTCGAGCCAGAGCCGCTCGGCCGGTTCCGCCGTTGAGAGACCGGTGATCGCCTCGATCCGGCCGAGGCGATGTCGCAGCGAATTCGTGTGCACATGCAGTCGGCGGGAGGCCTCGGCCGAGTTGCCGACCGTGGCGAAGTAGACGCGCAGGGTCTCGAGCAGGCTGCCGTTGTGCTGATTGTCGTGAGCGGCCAGTGCCTGCGCCGGACCGAGCACTCCGGCGCCCGGCAGAGCCCGCTGGCCGGCGGGTGCTCGCCCGCCGGCCGGTCCGGGCCCTCCGCCGATCACGCGCTCATCTGCGGCCAGCAGCGTATCGGCGACCTGCAGACCGACGACCCTCGCTGCCACGTCGCGGATGGTCGCCCCGACGATTCGGCGGTGAGTACTCGGACTTGCGCGTGTGCCCGAACTCGTCTGTGCGGTCGGGTCCACGTCCTCGTCGTCCGCGCCAGGACCCGCCTCGGTGACGGTCTGCACGGCGTCGACGACGTATGCGGCTTCGGTCCACGACCGGTGCACGGCATCGAGGCGGTCGACCGGGGCGCCGACTCCGAAGCACAGGGTCTCCGACTTCGGCAGGGACCTGCGCAGAGCGGCGATGACGTGGTCGCGCACCTGATCGGCGTTCATCGGCTCGCTCATCTGCACCAATGCCGCGAGGCGGACCCGCTCCCCGGTTCCGGATCGACCCATGCTGACATCTGCCGGGCTGACAGGAACAGAACCATGTCCGGCGTGTGCGGCACCGGCGGAGCTCACGAGCGCGAGCACGGCATCGGCGAAGGCGGCCCGCAGATGGAACCGCAGGACGGGCTCTCGGTCGGGGGCCACCTCGGTGAAGGCAAGGACGCAGAAGCTGCCCGAGAACGGCAGCGACAGCAGGGTCGCCGCCGGCCCGAGATCGGCCGAGCCGGCGAGGATCCCGCCGAGAGCCTCCCGGCGGATGCGCTTCTCGAACGGTGACCGGCGCAGGGTCCGCAGCATCACTGGCAGGGCCGCGCGGGCGGCATCGCGCAGCACCTCGCGCAGCGGTTCGGGATCGACCTCGGCCGGGTAGGCCGCCCAGATCGTCCCGATGAGTTCGCCCTCGCTGCGCAGGGCGATGACCGATCGGGCCGGTGATGCGCCTTCGGCGGGACGTTCGACGACGTCGGTGGAACGGCGGATCGTGTCGAGGAACCCGGATTCCTCGAGTTCGGCGATCCGCCAGTCGGGAATGGCCCCGGACAGGATCGTCTCGCGACGGATCTCATCGAGTTCGTCGCCGAGGTTGGCATGCGCGAGCACTCGCGAGGCCGGGTCCTCGATCGTGATCGACGCGCCCGTGGTTTCGGCGATGGCGGCGGCCAGGGCGCTGAGGTCGTCGACATCGGGCCAGGCAAGGGCGCTCGTCGCCCCTTCGATGAGCTGTCGCAGATGGACGAGGATCTCCGACCACGTCACATGCGGCGATCGTTCGAGGAGGATCGGAGCCCGGCCCGCACTCCCCCGCAGGTCGACCCGGTCACCGAGGTGGCTGCGCGTTCCGGGCGGGACGACGAGGGCGGCGGCTCCCGTATAGTCGGTCAGTACGAAATCGAGTCCGGCAGGGCTGCGCACCGGTTCGGTGACGAGGACGACGGTTCCGTTCAAGGAGCCGTGGTCGGCGGCCTCGGTGGGCGCGGCTGGCAGGTCGAAGCCGAATTCGACTCGCGCGACCGCGACGTCGTCGGCCACCTCGGTCAGCGGCAGGAGGAACCCCTCTGTGTCCCGGATCAGTCGGGACAGTCGCGGACTCGCGGTGTCGGTCATGCTCCCACTGTAGTCAACGAGCGCCCACGGTCGGGAGGGTCTGCATCAACGGAACCGGTCGCCTCGGCGGGGTGGGATGTAGCGGACGGGTCAGCCGCCTCGGCGGGGTGGGATCTAGCGGACGGGTCAGCCGCCTCGGCGGGGTGGGGTTGAGTCGAATCAGCCAGCCGCCTCCGCGGGGGCAGATCATTCCGGGGAGAAGAATTTGAACTGGAGAGCGCGGACGACGAGCTGGGCGAGATTGCGCGCCCCCAGTTTGAGGCGCAGGTTGCGGGCATGCGACTTCATGGTGGACATGGCCACCGACTGGTCGGCGGCGATCTCCTCGTAGCTGTGGCCCTGGCAGAGCAGGGTGAGCAGCTCCAGTTCGCGCGCGGTCAGCTGCGGTGCCGCGTCGGGGGCGTCGGGCAGGGGATCTCCGCTGATGACGATGTCCTCGGCCAACCCTCTGAGCAGTTCGGGGCTTTCCCCCACCGAGGCGGCCCGCACGAGCGAGACGAGTTCCCTCTCCCCGGCCGTCTTGTTGATCACGGCGAGTGCGCCGGCTTCGAGCCCGCGGGCGATTCCCGGACCGGGCGACACGGTCGTCAGGAGCACAACGCGGGCCTCGGGGTCGAGGTCCATGATCGCCGCCGTCGCATCGACGCCGCTCATTCCCGGCGGCATATTGACGTCCATGAGGACGAGGTCGGGACGCTCGGCGTCGAAAGCGACGATGGCCTCTTCGCCGGAGTGCACGGGGTCGAGTACACGGAAGGAACCCGCATCATCGAGCGCCGCCGCCACCGCTCGTGTCGTCCACGAATCGTCATCGACGACAAGCACGGAGGTGCGTGCGGCGGAGTCAGGGGTCATGTCGTGGTCGGCCTGCGGCATGGTCGTCTCCGGTCTCACGTGAGGGGCCGCTTCCGAGGTCGCGTAAGTGGCCGAGGTGGTGTGCGGGGCCGCGTGGGAGTGCGACGCCATCAGGCGTCGACCTTGCCCCGGCCGCCCTTCGTACGGCTGGCATTGCTGTGGCTGCCGTTGCTGAGGCGGTAGGTCGCCTCGCCCGAGATGCCGGATCCAGCGGTGTCCGTGCCCGTGAGTCGATCGGGAGCCTCGGCACCGGTCGCCTCCAACGCACCCACCCTGCCTGCGCCTGAGGCCGAATCGGCGCTGTGATCGGCGCCCGGTGCCTCAGCCGAGGTGGCACCAGGATTCTCTGCACTTGACGACACAGCGCTGGTGTCGAAGTCATCATCGACGACGTCGATCATGTCCGCGTCCGAGGAAGACCGCGCGGTATCCGATTTCGAGGAAGCCTGCGCTGAAGGGGTGATGAACCGGATCGGCAGGGCCACCTCGACGACGGTTCTCTTCCGATCATCCTCGTCCACCCTGCAGACGCCGCCCACGGCCTTGGCCCGGCGGGACAGGGACCTCGGCGCCTGGGTCAGGGCGGTCGAGGATTCGTTCGTGCTGCAGCAAAGCAGTTCGGCCCGGTCACCGCGCTCACCTCGCATTTCGACGGCGAGGGTGGCGGGGGTGCCCGGAACGGAGTGGCGGATGACGTTCGTGGCGAGCTCGAGCATCACGGCCCGGAAATGGTGGGACATGGTGCCGGTCGCGTGGGTCGGCAGGGGGGAGAGCTCGGTGGTCAGCGGAACGGAACCGGCCGCACACCCGTCCTCGATCGCCGTCGTCAGCTGCTCCGCCTCGGCGCGGAACCGAACCCGGGAGGTGGCGGAGTCCCCGGTGCAGGCCTCGGCCTCCCACCTGCTCAGGCTCGTCACCAGCTGTCGGAGCCGTTTCGTGGCCTCGGCGTTGACCAGCGCCAACTCGGCGAGGAGGCGGGCCGCAGTCTCGGGATCGCTTTCCTTGGCGAGGGTGCGGATGATCGCGGATTCGGTGGTCAACGAGTGCGAGATGGTGTCGTGCATGTCACTGGTGAACCGGGCGCGCATGGCATCGAGTGACTTCTGGTGGTCGACTGCGGCGCGTTCGCGGCGGTCGATCTCACTGCGGATTCGAGCTTCGACGAAGGACGCGCACAGGCCGAGGATCGAGTAGGTCAGCCAGCCGTAGCCGAGGTCGGTGAACCCTTCGAAGCCGGCGTCATAGGATCCGAGTCGGGTCGATGCGCCGAGGTAGACGGCCAGTCCGACGGTGCCCAGCGCGAAGCCGATCCAGCGGCGGCGGCTGATCAGGACCGCGGTGGCGAGGATGAGCGCCTCGGGGAACATGTTCTCCAGGTCCGGGTAGAGCATGGAGAACGCGATGCCCAGTCCGGTCGTCGCGATGACGATGCTCAGCGGCAGGAAGCCGGCTAAGACGATGAGTCCGTAGGCGAGGATGAGCAGGCCTGCGTAGCGAGGTTCGGTGATCTCGAACGACCCGGGCACCAGGATCGTCAGACCCATGATGAGGGCCAGCAGACGGATCGGCAGATCGATGAAGCGCGGCCCCCGAAGGAAGTGCCACACTCGGGCCGGGACGCTCGCTGACGTGCCGGTCGCGCTGTCGATCTCTCCAGTCATGGCCTCTATTGTGCTACAACTGCACCCCCCGAACTACCTGACGGCGGCGCAGCAACCACGCGCCAGGTTGCTGAGCCGCCGTCAGGTAGCAAGTGGGAGGAGGGTCAGCCGAGGAGTTCGGCGAGGGCTGCCTCGATGACGTCGAAGGCGTCGCCCAGGAGCTCGTCGGAGATCGTCAGCGGCGGCAGGAAGCGCAGGATGTTGCTGAAGGTTCCCGTGGTGAGCACGAGGACGCCGTTCTTCGCGCAGTAGTCCGCGATCTTCTTCACGAGATCCGCGTTCGGCTCGATCGAATCGTGCTCGACGAACTCGGCGGCGATCATGGCACCGCGGCCGCGGATGTCGCCGACCTCGGGGTACTTCGACTGCAGCTTCGTCAGGCGGTCGACGATGATCTCACCGATAGCCAGGGCGCGCTCGGGCAGTCCGTCCTCTTCATATGAGGCGATGGCGCCGAGTGCTGCGGCACAGGCGGCAGGGTTGCCGCCGTAGGTTCCGCCGAGGCGGCCCGGTCCGACCGAGTCCATGATGTCCGCGCGACCGGTCACGGCCGACAGCGGCAGACCGCCCGCGATGCCCTTGGCCGTGGTGATGAGGTCGGGCACGATGCCCTCCCACTCGGAGGCGAACATCTTGCCGGTGCGGGCGAATCCGGCCTGCACCTCGTCGGCGACGAAGACGATGCCCTTCTCGCGGGCGTAGTCGACGAGCGTGGGCAGGAAGCCCTCGGCCGGGACGATGAAGCCGCCCTCACCCTGGATGGGTTCGATGACGATCGCAGCGACGTATTCGGAGCCGATCTGCTTCTCGATCATCGTGATGACGCGCTTGGCTGCGTCCTCACCGCTGATCTTCGTGCCGGCCGCATCGTTGTCGCGGTACGGGTAGGACATGGGTGCGCGGTAGACCTCACCGGCGAAGGGGCCGAAGCCGGCCTTGTAAGGGGCGGCCTTCGCTGTCATCGCCATGGTCAGGTTAGTCCGACCGTGGTAAGCGTGGTCGAAGACGACGACGGCGTCGCGGCCGGTGTGGGCGCGAGCGATCTTCACAGCGTTCTCGACGGCCTCGGCACCGGAGTTGAGCAGTACGGTGCGCTTCTCGTGGTCACCCGGAGTGAGGCGGTTGAGGGCTTCGGCGACCTCGACGTAGCTCTCGTAGGGGTTGACCATGAAGCAGGTGTGGGTGAAGGCCTCGAGCTGGGCCTTCGCGGCCTCGACCACGCGGGGGTTCGAGTTGCCGGCTGTGGTCACGGCGATGCCCGAGCCGAGGTCGATGAGCTGGTTGCCGTCGGCGTCCTTGAGGATGCCGCCGCCGGCCGCAACCACGTAGGCGGGCAGGCTCGAACCGACACCGGTCGCCACGGCTGACTTGCGACGTTCCTCGATCTCACGGGACTTCGGTCCCGGAATCTCGGTGACGATCTTACGTTCCTGCGGCAGAGCTTCGCCGCCAATTTCCAAAGCTGTCATAAGGGGAAGAATAGGGGTTATCGACGCTTTTTGTCACTTGCCGTCCGAGGGCTGAGCAGAACCGCCCGCAATGGAGAGACGAACGCGCGGATTCGGTCCAGTTCGGGTACGAAATCCGCAGCCGTTCACCGGCCGCCGAATCCCCGAGTCAAACCGTCGACACCGAAGGCAGAAGCACCCCTTGCCGCACTCCAGACTCCCTGTGATCAGCGGTTCTGGCTGCGGGCGTCGACGTCCCTGTTCCGTTCCGGAAGAATGCGCTCGTGGTCGCGCATCGGCACGACGATCGTCTCCTGAGCACCGATGACGCGTTCGCCGTCGCCGATTTCGAAGCTCAGCTGCGCCTCGGGGGCGAGGTTCCGTTTGACCACGGCCAGACCGATCGGTCCGAGCTCCCAGTGCACGGTCACCGAGGTCAGCGTGCCCACGGATCGTTCGGACCCGCGGACCTCGGCAAGCACCTCGGTGCCGGGATCCGGGGCGATATGGCCGGACCCGTCGAGATGAACGAAGGTCAGGCGCCTGGGCGGCTGACCGAGATTGTGGACGCGTGCCACCGCTTCCTGACCGCGGTAGCACCCCTTGGCCAGGTGCACGGCCGTGCGCAGCAGGTCGAGTTCGCCGACGAGGGCCTTGTGATCGATTTCATTTCGACCCGGTCGCCAGGCGGCGATCCGCAGGGCTTCCCAGGCGTCGAAGCCGGCCATGTCGAAGCCGTTCGCCGACAGCCCCTGCAGGTCAGAGCGCTTGACGATGCCGATGACGAACGGAGTCTCGAGACCCGGGTGGTCGGTTCCGGCGACGTCGTGCCCGATGTCGATCTGCGCGTAGGAGGCCGAACCGCTTCCGATGTGCGGCCACGGATCGGACCAGGTCCGGGTGACGGGCAGGGTCTCCGGCAGAGCGGTGATGGCGCCGAAGCACTGATAGTCGTCGCTGAGGTCCTCGATCTCGACGCGCATCATGAAAACCATCTTGCGCAGGAAGTCCAGTGTCGCATCGGTGTTGAGGTCGCTGATCGCCCACAGCGCCTCACCGTCGTCGACGAGCTTCAGCCAGCCTTCGATGCGACCGTTCGGATCGAGCACGAGGGTTTCGGTGGACACTCCGGGGGCCAGGGTGTCGATCTTCTGCGTGGTGATCGAGTTCAGCCAGGTCAGACGGTCGGGTCCGCTCAGACGCAGCACGCGGAGGTGAGCGAGGTCGACGAGACCGTCCTTCTCCTCGAGCACGCGCTGCTCTCGCAGAGGAGCTCCGTAGTGGATGGGAGTCTCGGCGAGGTCGCCGGCCCCGAACACCGCGGTCGAGCCCAGCCCGCGGGCCAGCGACGAGCGCCGAACCGCCTCGGTGGGGGTGTCGGTGTTCTCCGGCGACGGCGAATCGTTGAAGTCAGAATTCCGCGACACGGGATCAGTCATCTTAAGACAGCTTCTTCAATCTGGCAGAGGAGTGGGAGGCGAGTTCGTGGCCCATGGCTGCCATGTCCCAGGCCCACATGAGTTCGCCGCCGACGAGGCCGTACATCCGCGTCGAGGCGGTGTACTCCTTCGCGGTCTTGGTTCGGGCCACCACGTCGGTGGCCAGATCGATGCGCGGGCCCTTGACGGTGCCGGCGTAGAGTTCCATGACTCCGTGCGGGTGGACGATCTCGGCTTCGATCTCGAAGGCGTCGTCGTTCGTGCGCAGGGTTTCGACCGCTGCCGCCGAGGTGAAGGACTGCGGTTCGGTCGGCACCATCATCCCCGGGCCGACGTCGCCGTCGTCGCGCTGACGCACGAGCTGCCAGATTCCGGTCTCGAGAGTCAGGGTCGACTCGAGTTCACCGGATTCGCTGAGCAGCCACGCATGCGCGGTGTACTGGAGGAAGGGCGTGCCCTCATGGGCGACGAAGTCGATGCGCTGGCCGAACTGCTTCTCAGGAGTGTCCGCATAGCCGACGACACCGACGCCCTCCCACGACCCGATCAGCCAGGACAGAGGGACGAGCTCGGGGTGGACCGAGGCATCGAGTTCGATCACCATCAGGGATCAGCGGTTGTCTTTGAACAGCGCCGTGACGACCTTGATCCCGACACCCAGGGCACCGAGAGCGGCAACGCCGACGAGGCTGGAGAAGACGATTTCGAGAGCAACAAGATTTTCCATGCGCTCAGTCTACAGTTCCTGACAAAGTGATGTGCATTCAGCCCGGATCAGGAGGCGACGCGTTCGAGTGCGTAGACGACGACTCCGCCGAGAGCGATCGGGGCGGCACCGAGGGCGAGCTGAACGGCGAAGCTCCGGGCCTTCTCGACGTTCTTCTTCACCTCGATGTTCTGTGAGGCCTCGAGGTTGGCGGCCTGGAACTTCGCATAGGCGACGAGCCCGAGCATCCGATCGACCGCTGCCACGAGCAGGCCCATGATGACACCGAGGACGAGCGCCATGGCCAAGGAGATCGCCGGTGCGAACACGAGCACAGACAGGATCCCCGCCACGGCCGTGGACATGGCGATGGCCAACGGCGAGGTGTAGATCGCCGGCCACGGCAGCGCGGTCATGCACTGCGCCACGATGAGCGAGGCAAGGCCGATGACGATGGCCTCCTTGTCACCGGGAACCGTGATCGCCGCGACCCAGGTGCTCGCAGACAGGACGATGACGAGACCGGAGACCTGCGCGGACACGTTCGCCACCGCATAGGAGGCACCGATTCCGCGGGTGAGGTTCTGCACGAAGGTCCACAGCAGACCGAGCCCCGCGAGCACGGGCTGCCAGTCGAGGTAAGGAGCCGTCGAGTCCTGCCAGGCGGCGTAGAGTCCGCCGACGCCGAAGAGGGCGAGCATGATCGACGTCGCTCGCGGCTGCGGTGAGTCCGTCAGACGCGGCCAACCATAGGCGACGCCGAGGACGATGAGCCCGGTCGCCAGCAGGAACAGCGTATAGCCCCAGTACACGGAGGCACTGAGGGCCAACACCAGCACCAGGGCGACGGCTACTCGAATCCATCTGATCACAGCACTATCGTGCCTCATCCGGCGACACCCGCGGTAACCACCGGTGGCAGCGCGTCGGAGCAGCCCCGGCCCGGGCCTCGCTATACTCTTCCTCAGACGACGGGCGAGACAACGGGCGCCGAGGAGGTGGATGCAGCACATGCGGATTCTGCACATCTGCCCCACGGCCAGGCTCGACGCCCCGCTCGCTCCCGAATCCCTGCAGTACCTCGGTCACCAGATCGACCGCTGCGCGGCCGAGGACCTGCCCAGCCGCCGGGCCGAATCCGCCGCGGTCGACGTCGTCATCGCCGACGCCTGCATCGATCTGTCCCTGGCCCCGCGCATCTCCGACCTCCTCGCCGAGGCGCGGATCACCGCTCCCGTCATCGTCGTCCTCGGGGAGGGCGGACTGGCGACCGCCTCGGCGAAATGGAACGTGTCCGATCTCATCCTCACCACTGCCGGCCCCGCCGAGGTGGAAGCGCGGCTGCGCGTGGCCCGTGACCGTCACACCGCATCCTCGTCAGCTCATGCCGGCCGCGGATTCCCCGCCGGATTGCATGCCGGGTCCGGCCGGCTCGGCGCGAAGGGCGACGCCGGGGGCTGGGGCCCGGTTCGCACCGGACGCGGCCCCGTCGGCGCCTCCCGAGGAGGCGGTCCCGGTTCGCCCGGGCGCCTCGACGACACGGGCGAGGAAATGTGGAATGCCGACGGCGAACCGATGGTCGTCATCACCGGAGACCTGCGCATCGACGAGACCGCGTTCACCGCCGAGCTCGGCGGTCGCAGCCTCGACCTCACCTACCGCGAGTTCGCCCTGCTGAAGTTCTTCGCCATGCACCCCGAACGCGTCTTCACCCGCGACGACATCCTGCTCGCCGTGTGGGGCGAGGACTACTTCGGCGGCACCCGCACCGTTGACGTGCATGTTCGCCGCCTCCGTGCGAAACTCGGCAAAGACCTTGAGAACGCCATCCACACCGTGCGCAACGTCGGCTACCGGTTCAGCGCCGACAGCGTCACAGACACAGATTCAGAGGACGTGACGGCATGAGAATCCAGGCCAGCGGAGCAATCACCTCCACCCCGATCGACACCCTCACCGAGGATGAGCTGAAGTTCCTCGACGACGTGGCGGCCGCCGATGGCGCCCCCGAGATCTCCGGCGGGCTCATGGCCGTCGCCACCGGTGAGGACACCGCCCACGAGGCGCAGACCGCCTCGAGCGTCTGGCGCGTCTTTGCCGACGATGCAGACGGTTCCGACCCCGCCGGCAAAGACGCGACCGGCGAGCTCATCGGATTCGGAATCCGCGCCCTGCAGGGGGATCGTCACGCCGCCGAATTCCTCATCGCCCCCGACCATCGCGGTCAGGGCCTCGGCGAACAGCTGCTGAGGACGATCCTCGACGAAGAGCCCGAAGCCTGGTGCTGGTCGCACGGCGACCATCCGGCCGCGGCTCACCTCGCACAGAAGCACGGCCTCGGCCGCGACCGAGTGCTCTATCAGATGCGCACCGACACCGGGCTGCGCCTCGACGGCCTCCCCGAGACGCAGAGCCCCGACGGAGTCGAGATCCGCTCCTTCGCTCCCGGCGACGAGGACGGCTGGCTGACCGTGAACAACGCCGCTTTCGACTGGCATCCCGAACAGGGCTGCCAGACCCGCGCCGATATCGATGCCGTCGTCACTGCTGCGGACTTCGACCCGACCACCTTCATCATCGCCGCCCGCGACGGCGAGGTCATCGGGTTCCACCAGACGAAGATCACGGACACGGATAATGAGGGCCGCCTCGGCGAGGTCTATGTCGTCGGGGTCGATCCGCGCGTCCACGCCAAGGGCGTGGGCAAGGCGCTGACGGTCGAGGGAATGCGGCGGATGGTGGCCAACGGTGCCGAGACGATCGAACTCTACGTCGAATCGGTCAACGCCCCGGCGCTAGGCTTGTACGAGCGACTGGGTTTCCATGTCGCGGTCGCGCACGTGGCCTATGCGCCGGCCTCCGCAAAGGTCACCGGCACCGATTCTGCGAGCACGGCATCGACGGACGAGAAGGAGTAGAGCGTTGTACGACATCGCAGCTTCGGGTCAGGAGCTGGGCCTTCCCGACCCGGCAGATCGCTTCCTCGATCGCGAACTCAGCTGGCTGGCCTTCAACGAACGCGTCCTCGATCTCGCCTCGGATCCGGAGATCCCGCTGCTCGAACGCGTCCGATTCCTCTCGATCTTCGCGACCAACCTCGACGAGTTCTTCATGGTCCGCGTCGCCGGTCTCAAACGCCGCATCAACACCGGTCTCGCCGTGCCCAGCGTCACCGGGCGCATGCCCGCGCAGGTCATGCACGATATCGGGGTGCGCGCATTCGAGCTGATGAGCCGGCATGCCGCCCTGCTCAAGGACGATATCGGCCCCCGCCTCGACGCGGAATCGATCACGAAGGTCCAGGTCGAGGACCTCACCGAGGATGAGCGGCACCGCGTCGACGAATTCTTCTTCGGCCACGTCTATCCCGTCCTCACCCCGCTGGCAGTCGATCCGGCCCACCCGTTCCCTTATATCTCGGGTCTCTCGCTCAACCTCGGCGTGCTCCTGCGGTCGCCGGAGACGGGCAAGGAGTTCTTCGCCCGCGTCAAGGTTCCCCCGCGTCTGCCGCGGTTCTTCAATGTCGCCGAGGCGACCGACCGACCTGCCGGACGCGACGTCCCGGCCCGCTTCGTCGCCCTCGAGGACATCATCGCCGAACACCTCGGCACCCTGTTCGACGGTATGGAGATCGTTCACCATTCGACGTTCCGCGTGACCCGCAACGAGGACCTCGAGGTCGAAGAGGACGATGCGGAGAACCTCCTCAAGGCTCTGGAGAAGGAGCTCCTGCGCAGGCGTTTCGGTCCGGCCGTGCGGATGGAGATCACGGAGAACATCCACCCCCGTGTCCTCGAGATGCTCAAGGACGAACTGGGCATCCACGACTCGGAGATCTACCACCTGCCCAGTCCGCTGGACCTGTCCGGCATGTCCGATATCGCCGATGTCCCGCGCGATGACCTGCACTATCCGAAGATGGTTCCGCAGATGAACAAGGACCTGTCGCTGCGGGAATCCAGCGACCAGGTCGACGTCTTCGACGCGGTGGCCAGCCGAGACATCCTCCTGCACCACCCCTACGATTCGTTCTCCACGAGCGTGCAGGCCTTCCTCGAACAGGCGGCGTCGGACAAGAACGTGCTGGCGATCAAGCAGACGCTCTACCGCACCTCCGGGGATTCGCCGATCATCGACGCCCTCGTCGATGCAGCTCAGGCCGGCATCCAGGTGCTCGCCGTCGTCGAGATCAAGGCCCGGTTCGACGAGGAGGCCAATATCACCTGGGCTCGCAAGCTCGAGCGCGCCGGCGTCCACGTCGTCTACGGAATCGTCGGGCTCAAGACCCATGCGAAGCTCTCCCTCGTCGTCCGTCAGGAGGCTGACGGTCTGGCCCGGTACTGCCATGTCGGCACCGGCAACTACCACCCGAAGACCGCCCGCGGCTATGAGGACTTCGGGCTGCTCACCCGTGATCGGGCCGTCGCCGATGATCTGACGAAGCTGTTCAACCAGCTCTCCGGCTATGCGCCGAAGTCCGAATACTCACGGTTCCTCGTCGCCCCCAGCAATGTGCGCACCGGACTCATCGACCTCATCGACTCCGAGATCGCGATCGCACAGTCCGGCGGAGCGGGGCAGGTGCGGATCAAGGTCAACTCGATCGTCGACGAAGCCATCATCGACGCCCTCTACCGGGCATCCCAGGCCGGGGTCAGCGTCGAAGTCTTCGTCCGCGGAATCTGCGCCCTGCGCCCTGGCATCGAGGGCCTGAGCGAGAACATCACCGTGCGTTCCGTGCTCGGACGCTTCCTCGAACACTCCCGCGCCTTCGTCTTCGGCAACAACGGCGACCCGATCGTCTACATCGGATCGGCAGACATGATGCACCGCAACCTCGACCGTCGGGTCGAAGCGCTCGTGCAGATCGTCGATGACGGGCACCGGGCGGAGATCATCGAACTCTTCGACCTCGCTTTCGCGCCGACCACCTCGGCGTTCGATCTGTCCGGTGACGGCAGATGGACGCGGCGGACCCACGACGACGAGGGCAGCATCCTCGCCGACTATCAGTCGGAGCTCATCCGTCGCCACCGGAAGCGTCGGCGAATCGGGGATGAGGCGTGAGCCGGTCCGAGGTCGCCTCGGCACAGGCGTCATCGCGCGTCACCGCCGATGTCCTGGCCGCCGGGGCTGTCTGCTGGAGACACGGCCCGAAAGGTCTCGAGGTGGTGCTCATCCACCGCCCGAAGTACAACGACTGGTCGTGGCCCAAGGGCAAGGTCGATCCGGGTGAGACCCTGCCGGAGGCCGCGATCCGCGAGGTCAAGGAGGAGACGGGGTTCGACATCCACCTCGGCATCCCTCTGCCGTCGGCCGAGTACACGGTCGGCAAGAACACGCTGAAGAAGGTCTTCTACTGGTCGGCCGAGGTCAAGGACGAAGCGGAATTCGCCCCGGTGAACAAGCGTGAGGTCGACACCGCCGGATGGTTCCCTGTCGACAAGGCCCGTTCGAAGCTGACGTCGTTCGCGGACCGGGAACAGCTCGATGCGCTGGAGAAGTTCGCCGAGACGGACGCGCTGCGTGCGTGGCCGCTCATCCTCGTCCGCCACGGGAAGGCGTTCCCGCGCGCGAAGTGGTACGAAACCGAGCATGTGCGGCCCCTACTCAAGCTCGGCACCCGACAGGCCATGGCATTGACCGGTCTGCTGGGAGCCTGGGGCGTCCGCAAGCTGGTCTCGAGTCCGTGGAAGCGCTGCGTGGCGACGCTGACTCCGCTGTCGGCGGCGACGGGCAAGTCGATCAAGAAGGTGCCGACGCTCAGCGAGAAGGCAGCCGCTGCGAACCCGGAGAAGACCGCCCGCTATATCGAGAAGCTGCTGGCGAAGGGAAAACCCGTCATCTACTGCACGCACCGGCCGGTGCTGCCGACGATCTTCTCCGTCTACGCCGCTCATGCCCCGAAACGTGTGGAGGCGAAGCTGCCGAAGGACGATCCGTACCTCAAGCCCGGTGAGGTCCTCATCGCCTATGTGCGACCCGGACCGGTGCCGCGCATCGTCGAGATCGAACGCGTCCGCCCCATCGACAGCTGACCGAGACGCACGACCCATCGGGGAATCGATCTTCAGGGGCTGGCACGGGTATTGGGCGGCCGCCTCGGCGGATTTGGACGCGTTCCGAACGGGCCGCCTCGGCGGGGGCATGCCGGTCCCGACAATGATCCTTTCATGAAACCGACGAAGTCTGTGATCGAGCACTCACAACGGCTCCAACCCTTCGCCCCTCGTTCACCTTCCATTCACGTTTCAACTCCTTGCACTTCACGCGTGATCCTTAGCGTGGATGACGAGCAATCGAGAACTCTCGAGCTGTGTCCACAAACATGAAAGGCATCTTCGTGAAGATGAAGCATCTCGCCCCCTCCGCTGCGATCCTCGCGGTCGGCGCCCTCACCCTCTCGGCCTGCGGTGGCGGACAGTCCGCCACCGGCGAAGAGGCATCCGGCGGCAGCAGTGACCTGCAGGGCACCCTGACCGGCATCGGCGCCTCCTCGCAGAAGGCGGCCATGGATGCCTGGACAGCGGACTTCACCTCGCAGAACTCCGGCGTGACCGTCAACTACTCCCCCGACGGATCAGGTGCCGGCCGTGAACAGTTCCTCGCCGGCAACGCGCAGTTCGCCGGATCCGACGCCCACCTCGACGATGACGAGGTCAAGGCCGGAGAGGAAGCCTGCGGCGCCGACGGAGCCTACGAGTTCCCCGTCTACATCTCCCCCATCGCCGTGACCTTCAACGTCAAGGGCGTCGACGATCTCAACCTCTCCCCCGAAACGATCGCGAAGATCTTCAAGGGCGACATCACCAACTGGAACGACAAGGCCATCAAGGCCGACAACCCGGACGCCGAGCTGCCGGACCTCAAGATCACCGCCGTCCACCGCGCCGATGACTCGGGCACCACCGAGAACTTCGCCGAGTACCTCAAGGCCACCGCCGAGAAGGACTGGGACGCCGAGGTCGACGGCAACTTCCCGAAGGAGTACGGCGGCGAGGCTGCGCAGGGCACCGACGGTGTCATTCAGACCGTGTCCGACACCGACGGAGCCATCGGCTACGCGGATGCCTCGGCCGTCGGTGAGCTCTCCACCGCCAAGGTCAAGGTCGGCGACGAGTTCGTCGAGCTCTCCCCGGAAGCCGCGACCAAGGTCGTCGACGCCTCTGAGAAGGTCGAAGGCCGCAGCGAAGGCGACCTCGCTTTCGACCTGGCCCGCGACACCACCGAGTCCGGCGCCTACCCGATCGTGCTCGTCTCCTACCACCTCGTCTGCTCGTCCTACAAGGACCAGGAGACCGTGGACATGGTCAAGGCCTGGGAGAAGTTCGTAGTCTCGGAAGAGGGACAGAAGTCCGCTGCCGATTCCGCCGGGTCCGCACCGCTGTCGGACGACCTGCGCAAGCAGATCGAAGAAGTCATCGACTCGATCAAGGTCGAAGGCTGATTTCAGTCTCTGACCTGGAGATATAGCCAGTCGGGAGCGGCGCAGAAGCCCTGCGCCGCTTTTCCGCGCCTGTGGAACCACCCCGGTTTCACCACAAGTCACATGAGGAGTACTTGTGCCGATCAGCACACAGACCACTGAGTCAGGCCCCACAGGGCCAGGCTCCACGCCCGAACCCGGGCAGAAGCCGCCGCAGAGTCCGGCAGCTGGGCAGCAGAAGGCCGTCGTCCGACCCGGCGACCGCATCTTCTCAGCCGCCACGCTCATCGCCGGCATCCTGATCCTGGTGATCCTCGCCGGAGTCGCCCTGTTCCTTCTCGCACAGTCGAAGGACACCATCACCGCGCAGATCAGCGATCCCTCCCAGATCACCGGCGGCAAGGGCTTCTTCTCCTATGTCTGGCCGCTGGTCATCGGCACGCTCATCTCTGCGGCCATCGCGCTGATCGTCGCGACTCCCTTCTCGCTGGGCATCGCGCTGTTCACCACCCACATGGCCCCGCGCAAGCTCGCTCCGGTGCTCGGGTACGTCATCGACCTGCTCGCCGCCATCCCCTCGGTCGTCTACGGCCTGTGGGGCATCGCGTTGGCCGGCAACCTCACCGGCTTCTACCTGTGGCTGTCGAAGTGGTTCGGCTGGATTCCGATCTTCGCTCCGGCCGCCGACGGTTCCGTGTCGCAGACGGGCCGCACGCTGCTCACCGCCTCGCTCGTGCTCTCGATCATGATCCTGCCGATCATCACCTCGCTGACCCGCGAGATCTTCCTCCAGACCCCGCGCCTGCAGGAAGAGGCGGCGCTGGCGCTCGGCGCCACCCGCTGGGAGATGATCCGCATGGCCGTGCTGCCGTTCGGCAAGTCCGGAATCGTCTCGGCCACGATGCTCGGCCTCGGCCGCGCCCTCGGTGAGACCATGGCCGTGGCCATGATCCTCTCGCCCGGCGTCCTCACCGCCTCGCTCGTCGTCAGCGGCAACCAGACCATCGCCTCCGAGATCGCGCAGAACTTCCCCGAGGCCGCGGGACTGCGCCTGTCCGAGCTCATCACCGTCGGCCTCGTGCTCTTCGTCATCACCCTGCTGGTGAACATGGGAGCCCGCGCCATCGTCGCCCGCACCTCGGTGAAGGGAAGTTGAGACCAATGACCACCATGAACACCACCACCGAGGCGGCCGTGTCGAAACCGGCGAAGCTGACCTCCAAACAGCTCCCGAAAGCCACCCCGTGGATCATTGCCGTCGCCTCGATCCTCGTGGCGATCGTCATCAGCTTCATCGCCTTCGGCGGCTTCAACATACCCGTCGTGGCCGTCCTCGCCGGCCTCATCAACGCGATCGCCGTGTTCGCGGTCTCCGCGTCCTACGAAGGCCGCCGCAAGGCCGTCGACCGGATCGCGACCACCATCGTCACCTCGACGTTCGTCCTCGCATGCGTTCCCCTCATCTCGCTGCTGTGGCTGACCGTGTCCAAGGGCGGGGCCGCCATCAGCGGTGACCTGCTCACCCGCACCATGCTCGGCATGAAGGGCGTCCTCGATCAGCAGTACATCGCCGGTGAGGCCACTCTGGCCGGCGGCTTCTACCACGCCATCGTCGGCACCGTGCTCATCACACTCGCCGCCTGCGTCATCTCGATTCCGATCGGCGTCCTCACCGCCATCTACCTCGTCGAGTACTCGAACAAGAACCGCCTGGGCAAGGCGATCACCTTCCTCGTCGACGTGATGACCGGTATCCCCTCGATCGTCGCCGGTCTCTTCGCCTTCGCTCTGTTCTCCACGATCGCCAACGTGCTCCTGCCCGGCGCGGCCGGAATCGCGAAGACCGGCTTCACCGCGGCCGTGGCGCTGTCGGTGCTGATGATCCCGATCGTCGTGCGCAATACGGAGGAGATCCTCCGCTTGGTGCCGATGGACCTGCGCGAGGCCTCCTACGCACTCGGCGTGCCGAAGTGGAAGACGATCGTGAAGATCGTTCTGCCCACCTCGGTGTCGGGAATCCTCTCCGGTGTCACCATCGCCATCGCCCGCGTCATCGGTGAGACCGCGCCCATCATGGTCACCGCCGGATTCGCCAAAACACTCAACTGGAACCTCTTCTCCGGTTGGATGTCGACGCTGCCGACGTTCATCTACGACTCGCAGCTGCGCCCGGTCTCGCCGGGAGCCGCCGCCCTGGCCAGCTCAGAACGCGCCTGGGCCGCAGCGCTCGTGCTCGTCGCCCTCGTCATGGTGCTCAACCTGTTCGCCCGCATCATCGCGAAGGTGCTCGCACCGAAGGCCGGACGCTGACTGGCGACTGCCCACAGATCTTCAGACTCACCCATTTCCACGGATAGGAAACACAATGTCCAAGCAGATCGACATCAAGGATCTCGACATCTTCTACGGCGACTTCCGCGCCGTCGACGGAGTGCAGATGCAGATCAAGCCGCGCTCCGTCACCGCCTTCATCGGCCCCTCCGGCTGCGGCAAGTCCACTGTGCTGCGCACGCTGAACCGCATGCACGAAGTCATCCCCGGCGCAAGCGTCTCCGGTGAGGTCCTCATGGACGGCAATGACATCTACGGTGCCGGCGTCGACCCGGTCAACGTCCGCCGCGAGGTGGGCATGGTCTTCCAGCGGGCGAATCCGTTCCCGACGATGAGCATCAAGGAGAACGTGCTCGCCGGTGTGCGCCTGAACAACAAGCGCCTGTCGAAGACCGAGGCCGACGATCTCACCGAACGTGCCCTGCGCGGCGCGAACCTCTGGAACGAGGTCAAGGACCGCCTCAACCTGCCCGGTTCGGGTCTCTCCGGCGGTCAGCAGCAGCGTCTGTGCATCGCCCGCGCAATCGCCGTCGAACCCGAGGTCCTGCTCATGGACGAACCGTGCTCGGCTCTCGACCCGATCTCGACCCTGGCGATCGAGGACCTCATCAACGACCTCAAGGACAAGTACACGGTCGTCATCGTCACGCACAACATGCAGCAGGCAGCTCGCGTGTCCGACAAGACCGCGTTCTTCAACATCGCCGGCACCGGCAAGCCCGGAAAGCTCATCGAGTTCAACGAGACCTCGACGATCTTCTCGAACCCGGACAAGGAAGAGACCGAGAACTACATCTCCGGTCGCTTCGGATGATCTGAGAGCTCGCCCAAACGGCGGGCGCCCCTCGGGGCGGGTGCCGTCTCGGCGGCGCATGCCTCTATAAGTGGTCGTTCTAGTCACGCTCTGCTCAGCGGAACGTGACCAGAACGACCACTTTGCGTTGGCAGGTCCGCCGGACGCGACTTCGGGCGGCAGGGGCACCGGCGCAGAGCCGCCTCGGAGGTCGCGGGATTCGTCCGCGGCAGGTCATTGCCTGGTCGGTCCAACTCGATTCCCGCTTCTGGATCACTCCGGGTCGACCAAAGAATCCGACTTCCGGGACCTTTCGCTGCTCGGTCAGCCCGCGGAATGTTCATTGGAAACATAGATCGGTTTCTGAACCTAGTGGGACTATGGAACCACAGCTCGCAGGAAACGCAACGGCCTGAACGACAACTCACTGAGGAGATCACCATGCCACGCACAATCGTCGCCGCACTGTTCCAGTCACTCGACGGGATCGCATCCGATCCGTTCAACTTCCAATTCGATTCCTTCGACCAGAAGATGGGCGAGTGGATGACCGCTGCCATAGGAGGAGTCGATGACTGCATCCTCGGCCGTGTCACCTATCAGGAGTGGGAGGGCTACTGGCCGAACCACACAGAAGGTGAGGACGCCCCGTTCGCTGATTTCATCAATTCGACACCCAAACATGTCGCCTCGACGACGCTGTCGCAAGCTGACCTCAGCTGGGAGAACTCGACGCTCATCGAGGGCGAGCTCGTCGACTTCGTCCGCGAACTCAAGTCCGGCGACGGCGGCAAGATCGCCGTCGAGGGATCGATGTCGATCGTTCGCCAGCTCGTCGAAGCGAACCTCGTCGACGACCTGACGGTGGCCATCCACCCGGTCGTCGCCGGCAGCGGACGATCCCTCTTCGAGGGCGGAACGACGACCCGGTTGGAGCTCAAGGATGTGCAGTGGACCAGCAAGGGCAACCTGCTGGCCACGTACGGGCCGTTTCCCGGCTGATCCTGCGGGTGGATCCACCTCGATATCGTCAGCTTATTCGAGGTGGATCCGCCCGCAGGAGACATCGAAGATTCGAAGAGACCGCTCAGACATCGGCGGAGCGCCGAGTCCCCTGTGTGCACAGTGGACTCGGCGCTCCGCGGTTCTCAGCGTCTGCCGCGGTTCTCAGCGTCTGCCTCGCGGCTCGGCGGGCCGACATGAGACGGCGGCCGGAAAGTTTCGCCCGTCGGCCATCCGAATCGGCATCTGCTCCGAATCACCGATACCAGCTATCTTTGGGAAAGGATCGTCATGAATATTTCGATGTCGTCACAGTCGCCCGCCGCTGCACGCGGTGCGCGTTCGCAGGTGCAGATGGTCTCCGGGCTCTTCGGTGCAGTGTTCCTGCTCGTGGGGATCCTCGGCTTCGTCCCGGGCATCACCGCGAATCTCGGCTCGATCAGCTTCGCCGGACACCACACCGACGCGGCACTGCTCGGCCTCTTCCAGGTCACGGTGCTGCACAACATCGTTCACCTGCTCTTCGGAGTCGTCGGGATGCTCGGACTCCGCTCACGTGCACTGGCGAAGAACTACCTCGTCGTCGGCGGAATCATCTATGCGGTGCTGTGGATCTACGGATTGGTGATTCCGATGGAGTCGATGGGCAACTTCGTTGGGCTCAACACCGCCGACAACTGGCTGCACTTCGTCCTCGCCGCGGCCATGATCACCACCGGCTTCGTCTTCGGGCGGAAGCCTCGGGGCTGATTCGTCGGCACCGATGTCAGCGATTTCATCAGAGCCGAGCCCGGGCGCCTCGCGCTCCCGGGCTCGGCTCCGGCGTCAGCGAACAGCAGGAACCGGGTGGCCGGTCAGAGCCCGACGGAGGCCTTGACGATCCACCCGAGCACCACGGCCAACAGCGCGGCGGCAGGGATCGTCAGAAGCCAGACGGCGAACATCGGCACGAAGTACCGGGCTCTGGCGTGGCCCTTGCGCCCGGCGTATTGGGTGCCGAGGATCGATGATCCCAGGACGAAGGTCAGCGACACCGGAACCCGCATGATCAGGGCAGCGGTGTACATGAGGATCGTGGCCGCGCCATCGGCGATGGAGGATTTGAAGGGATCGAGGCGGACCATGCGCACGGACAGCGTCTGGACCACTCGCCACCCGCTCAATCCGGTGCCCAGAGCCAGAGCCGCGGCGATGAGGAGGCGCACCGGCCAGGAGATGTCGACCACGGAGAGGACATCGTGCTGCTGAGTGTCGACGGCAAGAATGGCGACCATGACGAGTGCCGCGATCTTCTGCGCGTCCTGGACGCCGTGGACGAGCGACAGGGCCGCCGTGAGCACCGAGTCCGCCATGCGCGCACCCCGGAACAGCGGCTTGGGCGGAGTGGACGCGAGCGACTTCGACAGGATGAGCGTGAGCACCCACGCGAGGATGAACCCGAGGATCGGTGAGAGCACCAGCGGCCACACCACGGAGTCCATCGCTTCACCGGTATTCACGGAGAACCCGAACACGACTCCCGCGCCGAGCAGACCGCCGATGAGACAGTGGGTCGACGACACCGGCAGCGCGAGATAGTAGGTGAACAGGCTCCACGTCGTCGCTGCGACGAAGGCGATCAACAGGGTGGTCAGGATGAGTTCTGTCGAACCGGAGAAGAGCACGATCTGATTGGCCACGACGATGGCGATTCCCTCACCGAGGAGCGCACCGATGAAGTTGAAGATGACGGCCAGGCTGAGTGCCCAGCCGGGTCGCATCGCTCGTCCGACGACCGCGTTGCCGACGGTCAGGGCGGCGTCGTGGAATCCGTTCGAGCCGGCGAAGATCACCGCGGCGATGACGACTGCCGCCAAGAGCAGCTCCACGGACTACGACTCCTTGATCGCAATGGCTGCGACGACCTTGCCGAGTTCGGTGAACCCGTGGGCGGCCCGGACGAAAGCCTGCCCGAGTTGGGACACGGCTGCCATATAGGTCAGTCCCCGTTTGGAGTTCGGCACCGCGTCCGACATCCGCCACTGCAGGCTCTCGACCTGGTAGGTCAGACGGTTGATCGCGTCGACGTAGTCCCACTGGTCGAGCTTGCCCGGCAGACGGGTGATCATCCGCGAGGTGTGGTCAGTCTGATTCGACAGCACGGCCAGGGTCTCGGGGACGCCGGAGGGCAGCGGGTCGAAAGCTCCGGAGGCGAGAACGTATCCGACTCCGTGCAGCCGGTGGCAGATATCGCGCATATGGTGGCTGAGCAGGTAGAGATCGTTGCGGTCGAACGGGGTGATGTAGTTCTCGCGCAGTGCGCGGAGCATCGCGCCCATGTCCTCATCGGCCCTGTCCCCGATCTCGCGGAGGCGGTCGGCAACATCGCGGCGTTCGCTGATTTCGATTCCGGAGAGTTCGGCGAGCACCAGGTTGCACTGCCGCATCTGTGAGACGAGATCGGACAACCGCTCATAGAACACTTTGTCCTGCGGTACCCGCTTGAGCCGCATGCGCTCCTCCTGGCCGGGGCCCGGACAAGCCGGACGAATATGCATGATGCCTGGGTGGTATGTGCCGGACGCTGAACCGAGAGCGCCTCTCGGCGGAAGGCCGCTCGAAGCGGCTGAATTTGGAGCCCGGGGCTTCAGCGATCCAGCGTCCGGTGGCCCGAAGGCCACTCCCTACGATACTCGTTCATCCTCATGAATCCACCGCCGAGGCGGCTCTTCGTCCGTTGAGAATCTCACAGTCGATATCGGGGTCCGGCGGGAATATCCGGTCCCGACGGGGACCGCGCTCATTCGGTCGGGCGGGGCCGCCTCGGCGAGGGGATTGCCGGCGGGCTGAGGATCAGTCGAGGCCGCCTCGGCGATGGGCGACCGCGGCGTCGGACAGGTCTTGGGAGAGCTGGCGCAGGCGGACGGCGGTGTCGTGGTCGTCGGTGCCTGCCGCGCAGATGCCGACGAAGGCGGAGGCGCGCAGCAGCGCGATGACGACGTCACCGCGGAAGGCGCCGACGAGGATCTCGTCGATGGCGTGGGCCACCTCATCGGGTCCGGCGGGCAGTTCGACGCCGGCGAGGATCTCGTCGTAGCCGATGCCCTCGGTGACGCGGCGTTGGCCGTCGGAGAACATCTCGGCGAGTTCGCGAGGTGAGGACTTGATCCATTGGCGCAGGGCGTAGAGGCGCCACAGTGCGCCGGGTGCGGAGACCGCGGGAGCGGCTGACCACATCTCGGCGATGGTCTCGAAGCCGATGTCATCGGCGAGTTCGACGAAGCGCCTGGTGGCAGCCTCGTCGCGGTTTCCCTCTGCATCGCCGAGCAGCAGTGCCGCGGTGGCGTGCGAGGTCTCCGAACGGGCGACGGGATCGTCGACGGCACCGACGGAGTCGAGGTCGGCCAGGGGAACGGGACGGTGGAATGCGCGCTGTGACATGGTCAGGGCAGTTTAGTCCCTGTCAGGGTGCGCGGACTAGGACGTGGAGCACATTCGGGTTTCCGCCGCACGGTCAGGTTCTGCTCCCGGGACTCACAACGGACGCTATTACACTTGGACCTGATTCGTGACTGCGACCGGCAGTCGCGAGTGACCGAAACGAGGAGGAACTCTCGTGGCAAAATCATCAGTGGCGAAGAAGGGCCTCGACAAGGCTGCGAAGTTGGCAGTCAATGACGACGGGACCCTCAATCCCCGCGCCCAGTCGATGTTGTCGCGCCTGCTGTCAGTGCAGCGCCCCGTCGCGCTGGCCTATGTGCGCAGTCTCCGCCGCCGGCATCCGGACGCGACCCCCGAAGAGCTCATCACGATCATTCGCCGGCACTATCTGACCC
Organism: Brevibacterium permense; assembly: GCF_013280495.1. Lineage (GTDB taxonomy): Bacteria > Actinomycetota > Actinomycetes > Actinomycetales > Brevibacteriaceae > Brevibacterium > Brevibacterium permense. Next base: position 39,490 of record NZ_JABSSX010000001.1, on the reverse strand, counting down.
TGACGACCTCGGGCGGAGCCGCGGTCGGTGCGACCGCAGCCGTTCCGGGATTGGGCACGACGGCGGCGCTGGGTGTCGCCAGCGTCGAGACCGCTGGCTTCCTGGAAGGCACTGCATTGTTTGCGCAGGCCATCGCTGAGATCCACGGACTGCCGGTGGCCGATGCCAAGCGGGCGAACGCCCTGGTGCTCGGCCTCATGCTGGGCAAGGACGGGAAGAACCTCATCCAGAAGTTCGGCAAGCAGAACGGCGGCGTGGAGTCGATGTTCGGCAGCTGGGGCGCCACCGTGACCAAGCAGCTGCCGGCTCCGCTGGTCGATTTGCTCGTGCGGAAGCTGCGCAAGACCTTCATCCGCAAGTTCGCCGCCCGTGCCGGCGGTTCGCTGGTCGGTCGCCTGCTGCCCTTCGGCGTCGGCGCGGTCATCGGGGCCGTGGTGAATTCGCAGATGGCGCGGAAGGTCGCCGGGGAATCGAACGAGGCCTTCGGCGCTGCGCCGACGGTCTTCCCCATCGAGACCGACCCCGAGTACGTTGCGCCGAAGAAGGATCGGAAGCTGCTGTCGAGCCTCAAGCACGTGTCGGCTCTGCTCGGAAAGGTCAAGAAGAACAAGGCCATCGAGTCCGACGTCATCGAGCCCACGGATCCCGAGGAGCTCGAGGCCCCGGACGGTCTGCCTCGTACGTACACCGCTGAGGATCGGCGCGGACTGGAGAAGTGAGCCGTGGGGCTTCGTCGGGAGGACGTCGAGGGACTCCTCTCGACGGCGGACGCTGGTTTGAGTAAATCGGGCGCGAACCTCTACTATTAGTTCGTCTCCATCATGCGTCAGCAGGCCTGTGCACTGCGCTTGTGATGGGGCGGGGCCTCTAGCTCAGTTGGTAGAGCAGCGGACTTTTAATCCGCGGGTCGTGGGTTCGATCCCCACGGGGCCCACCCAGCCTGACCAGGCATGATATATAGCACCCCCGAAGCTGCGAGCTTCGGGGGTGCATCATTTCCAGCAGATTTTTAGCAGACGATTCAGTTCTCCCACTGACGGCGGACGGTCGAGAAGGGTTGTACCGGAACTGGCACAGGATGGTGCCTGACGAACACCCTCTACGGGCCGACAACCGCATAGAGTCGGAGTCATCGACCGGTCAGCAGCGAGAAGGATGCGCACAATGAGTTCGAACTACCGTGCCCAAGCTGGGCTTGCCGTCCACGGCCACGGGCCCTGGCGCAACCGCAGTCCGCTGACCCCGGCGCCATCGGTTCGGCGTTGGTGGGCGAGGATCCTCGATGCGGTCTTCGTCCTCTTCTGCACCGGGATGCTCATCGGCATCGCGCTGGCCCTCGCCGCGGCGAATATCATCTCGATCGACGATGCCACCAAAGTTGCTTTTATCGGCTACCCGCTGATGGCATTGGTGTTCGGAGCCCTCTACGGCTGTACCGTCTCCCCCGGCCAGGCGCTGTGCGGAGTCGTCACACTCAAGCACAGCGGACGACGGGTCGGTTTCTGGAGGGGTACGACGCGCTATCTGGCGGTAGCGTTCTTCCCGGTCACGATCATTCTCCTCATCTGGACGATCTTCGACACACCGACGCTGGACCTGGATCCGATCGACGTCTATTACCGCAGGGCTCCACAGGTCAGGTAGGTGGTAACCCTGCTGAAGACTCCAGAAGATATCGTCGCCGGCTGGCAGGACGCGTGGAACCTTGCGGACGCCGCCGCCCTGGCCGAGCTTTTCGCCGAGGATGCCGAGTTCGTCAACGTCGTGGGACTCTGGTGGCACGACCGCAAGAATATCTACACAGCTCACGCCTTCGGTTTCACCCACATCTTCCCGCATTCCCGGATCAGCATGGACGAACCGCGAACCCGACTCATCGGCGCGGACGCGGCTGTTGTCCAGTCCAAGTGGCACCTCACCGGCCAGGTCACGCCCACCGGTGAACCGGCCGGCGACCGGTTTGGGATCCTCACTTTCGTGCTCGAACGCCGCGCCGAGGGCTGGATCACGGTCGCAGCACAGAACACCGATATCGAACCCTCTGCGCAGACTCATGTCAACCTGCCTGAGGGGCGCGGTGCGATCCACTACAAGAAGCGAGGAACTGCCTGACCGGTTCGGACTGCAGCGCAGCCGTCACTGAATCGAGCGACCGCCGAAGACCTGCTGCAGCGGGATCGATTCGTCCTGCCACGGGGTGAGGATCCACGCGACGAGGTAAGCGCCGATTCCGAGTACGGGGAGGAGGAACGAGGCGAGGACGATGAGTCGCATGATCCAGACGTTGATGCCGGTCACCTCGGCAAGGCCCCCGGCAATACCACCGAGGATGCGGTCGGGACCGCGACGGAAACCGATTCTGCGGATGGAGTCGAATAGTGAGTTCATGTCTTCGACTCTACGGATCCGCCGTCACCGCGGCACTAGTGCTGACCGTCGAGGCCGATTGAGGAAAACCGGAATCCGCGCCGATCCAGTAACGCCGTTTCGGCGGTCCATCACTGTTGTCGTGCACGTCCTTGAGGACTCCCCCGCACCGTTCGATCACACTTGCCGAAGCGGTGGTCGTGTCATCGCACGTGACGAGCACTCTCTCGACTCCGGCTGAGCGCAGCCGTTCGACCGAACGTGACAGGATCTGCTGGGCGTATCCTCGGCGCCTGAATTCGGGGGCGACCGCATATCCGACGTGCCCGCCGAGATCGAACAGGAAGTCGTTGAGTTCGTATCGGATGGAGGTGCGACCCACGGGTCGACCGGCCACCTCGGCGACGAGGAATTCCGCGCGTACTCGACCTGGTGGGAGATCGATTCCGCGGGCCTCGCGCTCGTGGGTGGAGATGATGTCGTCCCATGTGCCCTCGGCTTGGAGGAATGCGAAGTCGTCGGCGCGCAGCTGCTCATGAAGGTCCCTCATCACCGCTTCATCGGCGGGCGCCAAGGGTCGTAGTTGGAGGATCTGGCTCATGGTGCTCCTTCGAATGCCGGTTCCTCGCGTCGCGCGAAATCGGGGGTGTGTTCCGCGGTGATTCCCATGCCGAAGATACGCGCCGGCACCACGGTGAGCGCGGGGAAGGTCCTCAGCAGCCATTCCAACGGCGCCGGCGGGCGGACGTCGCCGCCGTGGCGCACGACGGGTTCGATCATCCGGTGGATGCCGAGCCTGCCGAGCGTGTCGGTCGACCGCCTCGGCGACGGAAGTCATAGCGGGTTCAACGTAATCAGCGGGACGTTCCGCCGGCCATCTTCTCGGTGACGTCGAAGCGTTCGCGGTAGCGGCCGGTGAGCAGGCACCACTGCGAGTACAGCGCGGTCAAGGAGTTGAACACGAGCATAGTGAACGGATAGAGCAGCCACTGCAGCCACATCGTCACCCGGAGTTCGCGCGGAACGTGGATCGGGCGAGGCGGCAGCAGCGCATTGAACACGATGATGGAGACGATGAGTCCCATCATGCCGATCTGCTGAATGATGCCTACGGTCATCGGCATGCGCTCGACCAACGAGGAAGCCTGCCCCGTCTGCGCGGCCACGACGAAGGGGATCCACCCGCCGATGGCGATGATGATCGAGATCGAGGCGAGACTGACGTGCCCTTCGAGCAGGGAGAAGAAGCGGATGGCTCCGGGCCAGAAAGGCACGCGGGCCGTGGGAGCGAACACTCGCACCCCGACATAGGGAACGTCGGAGGCGCCGTACGACCAGCGGCTGAGCTGTTTGAACTGAGCGATCATGGTCGTCCTGAACGTCCCGGCCTGCACCGCGTCCTGGAAGATCGGGACGTGGATGGGGACGACCCGGTAGTCCCCGTCGAAGTGGAACCAGCTGCGCCAGTACTGGTGACCGTCCTCAACGATGGTCCGCTTCGACCAGAAGCCCATGTCGACCAGAGCAGTCAGCGGCTGCGCGTGGGAGGCGAAATTGCGCAGTGTGAGCCGCCGGACCGTGGTCGTGAGATTCCAGAAGCAGTTCGCGCTGGCGACCACTCGCGACGGTGCGGGCACATCCCAGATGTTCGTGATGTAGAGGCTGATCGGCTGGAACGACAGACGCTCCCGGTCCGGCGCGGTCGCATATTCGTAGGCGACACAGTCGAAGTAGGACTCGTGCGGAATGTTGTCGCAGTCGAGGCTCGTGACGATCACCCGACGCGGGTCGATGGCCTCGTCACGGACCCATTCGGCCAGATGGTGACCGGCGTACGTGATGTTGGCTCCTTTGCCGGCGATCTCGTCGGGCAATCCGGTGGGATGTTCGACGAGGACGAAGGCCCCGAAGCGGTGGCCGTACTCGGCTTCGAGCCGCCGAGCCGTCTCAGCCATCGCCGGTCCTCCCCGTTCCTCGTGAGCGAAGAAGACGAGGAGCTGTTCGGGCTTCGTCGACGTGTGCAACAGGGTGCGGATGGTGTCAGCGATGACCGGATAGGGCTCGTTGTACGCGGCCACGACGACCGCATGGAGCAGGGCCGATGGTCGCATGATCGAGTCCGGATCGGCACTGACTTTGGCGACGATGGCAGCGCGGTCGGCAGCACGGAACCCACCCCGAGGATGCGCCAGGGAAGGGCGACCGTCCAGGGCCCGCTCGAGGTCGGTCAGGCGTGCCGCCCAGCCGACGCGAGCGCTGCGTCGGTAGCGAAGGAACCCGCGGGCGACGTCGATCGCGCCGAGCATGGCGCGGACGAACATCAGCCCGACGATCGAAAGCACATAGACCGCTCCGAGCATTGCATCGACGAATGGGAGGACGAACACGAGCCCGACAGCGGTGAAGCTGATCGCCGCCGGCAGGGCTTCGAAGAACCGGTACAGCCGGGTACGCGGGCCCATCGGCAGCTCGAGGTCGGTGGGCGGTGGTGCTGCAGCCGGCTCGAATGCGACGGCTCCCCCGCCGGAGCTCCGAGGACCAGGTGGTGACGGCCGGAGCGGTTGAGGAAGTGGGTGGCCGGAGGTTGGCGATTCGACGGAGGTGACTGGTTCGCGGTTCGCTCTCACTCTCTCGATCCTGGGTGGCCCCGCTGGACAGCTGTTTGTCGGCAGATGCAGGTTAGGTGAATATTTCGTGCCGGCGACCGATCTTCCTGGCTGCGTCGGCCGGTAGCATCCAGACATGCCCCACACAGTTCGCCCGCCCGAGCCCGCCGATGCCGAAGCCATGGCGCGCGTCCACGTCGACACCTGGGAGGAGACCTACCGCGGGATCATGCCCGACGAGCTCCTCGACGCTCCCGACCTCGTCGATCGACGCCGACAGATGTGGACGCAGATCCTCGCCGAGGCGGCTCCATCGAAGTTCACCTGCGCCGTCGCCGAATCCGATGGCCGGATCGTCGGCATCGCCATGTCCGGACCGCCGGAAACCGACGGAAGCGTCGAAGATCGGCATCTCTACGTTCTCTACGCCTATCGATCCGTGCACGGCACGGGCGTCGGCCAGGACCTCCTTGACGCCGTTATCGACCCGTCCGTGACGACTGCGCTGTGGGTGGCGGATCCGAATCCCCGTGCCCAGGCGTTCTATGTGAAGAATGTCTTCGTCGCCGACGGCACGGTCAAGACCGACGAGTACGACGGGGTGCGCGAGGTGCGGATGGTGCGGCAGGCCAGGGGCGACTGACGCCCAATCAGGTCCAGAGGACCTTGCCCTGTGCGTCCAGTGTCCCACCGGCACCGAGGTGACCGAGCGCGAGTGCCCCATCCAACGGTCCGCCTGCGGGCTCGACGATGGTGATGGTCGGATCCAGTCGTGCGGCTTCGGCGCGGAATCCCTCGACGAGGTGATCGCCGGCGGCCGCGACTCCCCCGGTGAGAGCGATGCGGGTCGCGGAGTTGGAAGTGGGAATGGCCTCGGTGGCTACCGTTGACGAGTCAGTGTCAGTTCGCACGGAACGAGCTGCGGCGAGCGCGCTGCGGGCCGCTTCCTGACCAGCTTCGCGGAGCAGGTCGGCCGATGCTGTGTCGCCGGCTCGAGCAGTCTCGGCGATGTCGACGACGAATTCGGCGAGCAGTCCTGCCCGGTCGCTGCGGGTATAGAACTGTCCCGGCCAGGAGGCGGGCGGGCCGAATCGTGTGGTTGCCGTCTCAAGCAGCGCACGACCTCGTTCGTCGATTCCGTCGTGTGTGCGCAAAGCGAGTTCGAGAGCATGATGTCCCAGCCATGCTCCTCCCCCGCGATCGCCGAAGAGGTGTCCCCAGCCATCGGCTCGTGACCATTCGGCTGACCAGTGGCCGGCATCGTCCGGGCCCGAATGGGCGATGGCGATCGCTCCGGTGCCGAGCACGGTGATCGCTCCTCCGGTACCGCCCAGGGCACCGAGGTGGGCGGTGACAGCATCGATGGCCGCGACGGCCGGCACGCCGTGCTCGGACGAGATCTTCGCGAGGACTTCGGCAGGATCCTCGGCGAAAGAGGCGATGCCGGTCGCGCCGATGCCGATGCCGGCCACCTCGGAGAATCGCTCCGACCAGGTATCGGCGGCCGACTTCACGAGTTCTCGGATGACGTCGAGAACAGTGCTGCCGCTCTGCCCGATCGTGATGCGCGGTCCGTCGATCTGGTCGACGACGGGTGCGACGGAGCCCGCACCGGCGGCGGCGTGTGTTCCGCCGGCGACATTGCCCCGCTGGTCAGATACGTCGCCGAACTCACCGAGCGCGGCACGGCTGCCGGTACCGCCGATATCGAGGCCGAGGATCAGGCTCATGCGCCCACAGCACCCGGCCCAGGGTTGTCCTGGCCGGAATCTTCCTGTCCGGAGCCGGCTCCAACATCGGACGATGCGCCCGCGCGGACAAGCTCGGCGATCGCGGCTCTGACCGATCCGTCATGGGACTCCAAGGTCGACGCGGCCAGGGCAGGGGCCGCCTCGGTGAAGGAGACGACGATGGCGGTCTTGAGATCACCCTCGCAGCGCTCGAGCAGGGCTCGCGCGTCGGCGTCTCCCAGGTCGGCGGCCTCGCGGAGGATGCGCACGATGCGTTCGCGCAGCTTCGCGTTCGTCGCAACGACGGAGACCATGAGGTTGTCCCAGGTCCGGCCGAGAGCGACCATGAGCGCGGTCGAGAACCCGTTGAGGGTGAGCTTCTGGGCGGTGCCGGCCTTGAGCCTGGTCGATCCGGTGATCACCTCGGGGCCGGTGTCGAGCACGATGTGGTCATCGGCCTTGTCGGCCGGAGCGGCGTGCGGGTTGTTCGAGATGAGCACAGCGTGGGCGCCGTTGGCTCGCGCCGCGTCGAGCGCCCCGCCGACGTACGGGGTCGACCCGCTCGCGGCGATGCCGATGGCCACATCATCAGGTCCGAGCTCGGCGCCGGCCGCGGATCCGTCAGCCCCGGAGTCCTCGGCGTTCTCCACCGCATTGACCAAAGCAGCCTGACCACCGGCGATGTGCCCGATGACCCGGCCCGGTTCGAGGTTGAACGTCGGCAGGAGTTCGCTCGCATCGAGGACGCCCAACCTCCCCGAGGTACCTGCACCGAAGTAGTGGACTCGGCCGCCTCGGCGCATGCGGTCAGCGGCAATGTCGACGAGTTCGGCCAGCTGCGGCAGGGCCGCGGCGACCGCGTCGATGACACCGTGGTCTTCGGCGTTGAGAACCTTGAGCACCCCGAGGGTGTCGAGGTCGTCTAGGCCCGAGCTGGCCGGATTGCGCTGCTCGGTCGGCGACAGCGGCCGACCGGCCGACGGCGCTGCCGTTTCCGACGTCGGCGGGGTCGGGCGGGCTGAGCCCGGCTGGGAGGAGGTCATGGACGGGGGCTTCCTTCCGCCTCGGCGATGGTGGGTTCTTCGACTTTGGTCGTGTGGCGCAGACCGAGCAGGCCGCCGACGATGAAGGTGACGATGACGCCGAGCAGCGGGTACCACTGCCACGCCACCCACACTTCACCGGTGACGTACTTCTCCATGACGAAGAAGAACGCGTTGACGGCCACTGCCAGGGCGAAGGCGATGTTCGCGTCGACAGCTCGGGCCCGTTTGTTGACGATGCCGAAGACGAACGCACCGAGCAGACCGCCGTAGGTGATGCCGGCGATTCCGAGGGCGAGGATGACGATGTTGCCGGAGTCGGATTCGAAGACCGTGGCCGGCAGGATGAAGGCAATCCCCCAGCCGATCGTCGCCCAACGGCCGACCTTGAATCCCTGCTCGTCGGTCATCGGGGTGCGCTTGAGCTTCGCGTAGACGTCGTTGACCGTCGAGGACGACAGGGCCGACAGCGACGAGGACAGCGTCGACATCGCGGCGGCGAGGATGCCTGCCAGCAGCAGTCCGGAGATTCCCGTGGGCAGCCCTTCGATGATGAACAGCGGGAAGATTTCGTCGTCGCGGGTCAGGCCGAGATCCGCGGGCAGCGCGTGATCGTAGTACGCCCAGAGAGCCAGACCGACGGCGAGGAAGATCGCGAACTGGACGACCACGACGAATCCGGAGGTGATGAGGGCCTTCTGCGCCTCGAGCTTCGACCGGCACGAGAGCAGCCGCTGCACGATGAGCTGATCGGAACCGTGCGAGGCCATCGCGAACACGGCACCGCCGAGAACCGACGGAATGAACGAGGTGTCCGCGGAGATCGGGTTGCCCTCGAAGACGAAGATGTTCGTCTTTCCGGCCTCGAACGCCTCGGCGAACCATCCGCCGCCGATCGATCCCGTGATGATGATGATCGCGAGGATCCCGCCGAGGACGTAGAGGATCATCTGCGCGACATCGACCCAGACGACAGCCTTGATGCCGCCGATGAACGTGTACACGATCGTGACCAGGGAGAGGACGACGATGATGACGAAGTAGTTCGTGTGGATTCCGAGCCCGTCGAGGATGACCTTGAGCGGGATGGCCGCGGCGAGCACACGGATGCCGTCGGCGAGCAGTCGGGTGAAGAGGAAGGTCACGCCGCCCGTGGTCTGCGTCGACTGGCCGAAACGTTTGCCCAGGTAGGCGTACGCGGTGATCATCTCACCGTCGTAGTAGCGCGGCAGCATGAAGTAGGCGACGATGACACGGCCGACGATGTAGCCGAGTCCGAGCTGCAGGTAGTTGAGGTCGCCGAGGTAGCTCATGACGGGGATGCCGATGACGGTCAGCGCGCTCGTCTCGGTGGCGACGACGGACAGGCAGACGGCCCACCACGGCAGGTCGCGCCCGCCCAGGAAGTAGCCCTTGAGGCTGCTCTGTTTGCCGCTCAGTGCCAGTCCCAGCCACGCCGTTGCGACGAGATAGGCGATGATCACCAGGAGGTCGATGATCTGCATTGGTCTCTCCTTGTTGGGGGGTGTGGAGTGTGTCGGGTGGTCGGTGGTCAGGAGGTGCGTTCGTTTGTGTGGCCGGGCGGGCGTTGCCGGTGGCGGCCGCGGTTCAGTCCGTGAGTCTCAACCGAGCGGGTCGTCGGTGGAGGGGTTCGGGCAGCCGCAGCGGTCCGTCACCGGGAGTGAACCGACCCGCGATGCGCGGTCCGATCGCCCCGGTCAGACTCGGCTGCGTGCCGTCGAGTCCGTGCCAGCTCAGCCATCCGATGAGTGCCATGAGCAGCGCTTCTTTGCTGCCTTCCGGCAGCCCGAAAGCAGCGTCCGTGCTCGTGAGGGTGACACCGTCACCCAATTCCTCGCCGAGGCGGCGCATCAGCTCCGGATTCCGCGTCCCACCTCCCGAGGCGATGACGGTGGTGACCTCGTGGTCTCGGACCGCCTCTGCGATCGTGTGCGCGGTCAACGCCGTGACCGTGGCGATCTGATCATGCTCGCCGAGGTGGGGGTGGGATTCGAGGTGTGAGTCGAGGTAGGCGGCGTGAAAGAGTTCCTTGCCCGTCGATTTCGGGGCGGGTCGTGCGTAGAAGGGCTCGGTGAGGAACTCGGCGAGCAGGTCCTTGTCGACGGTGCCTGCGGCGGCGAGCGCGCCGTCGCGGTCAAAGCTCTGCCGGCCGTCGGTGATGCGGCGGGCGAGGATGTCGATGAGGGCGTTGGCCGGGCCGGTGTCGAAGGCGATGGGATCGTGGCCTGGTGCGATGACAGTGATGTTCGCGATTCCGCCGAGATTGAGCACCGCGGTCGGCGCCTCGGCGTCGAAGAGCAGGAGGGAGTCGAGCAGCCCGACGAGTGGTGCGCCCTGTCCCCCTGCAGCGACATCGCGGGAGCGGACATCGGAGAGCACGGGAACACCGAGTCGTTCTGCGATGAAGGCCGGCTGTCCCAGCTGGAGGCTCGAAGTGACCTGCCCGTCGGTGATGTCGTGGCGGACAGTCTGTCCGTGACTGACGACGAGGTCAGGGGCCAGGTCGTGGTCGGCACAGAGTTCGGACAGGGCGTCGGCGCAGAACCGGCCGAGCCGCGCGTCGACGCTGCTGACCACTGACAACGGCAGATCTGCCGGTTCGAGAAGGCGAAGAATGTCGGCGGAGAGTCGGTCGTCGAACGGGGTTTCGCGTTCGGCGAGGATCCGCACGGTCAGGGTGGTGGGGTCCGCGCCGACGAGGTCGAAACTGGGGGTGGGTTCCGTGTCGCTGATGGGGTCGGGTCGGAACTCGGCGATGACGAGGTCGAGACCGTCGGCGGAGGTTCCGGTCATGAGGCCGGCGATGATCATGGCTGCACCCCTCCAGTGGGGTCGTGGACGGTGGCGGTTGCGGGCACGGCTGGGACGGCTCCGGCGGCCGCGGGGGCGGGGACGGTGAGTTCGGTGCGGACCTTGTAACGGTCGCCTCTGTAGACGGAGCGGACGAACTCGAAGGGGCGGTCATCGGCACCGCGGGAGATGCGTTCGAACAGCAGCGCAGGTGAGAGCTCTTCAACGCCGAGGTGGTGCGCTTCGCTGGCATCGAGGAGGGTCGGTTCGATCGTCTGCACGCTGTGATTGAGGCGGATGCCGAAGTTTCGGCTCAGCAGATCGTAGAAGGACTGGTCCTCGAGGTCGCCTGGACTCAGCCCCGGAACGAGAGCCGAGGGGACGTGGAGTTCTTCGAGAGCGATCGGTTCGTCGTCGGCCAGGCGCAGACGCAGGATCGCGATGACGTCGTCGTCTTCGGAGATGTGGAGTCGACGAGCGATGTGCGCGCCCGCCTCGGCGACGTCGAAGCTGAGGATATGGGACCCGGGACGCATCCCGCGGGCGAGCATATCCTCGGTGAAGGAGCTCGCGGCCAGCGGTTGGTCGAGTTTCGGACCGAGTGCGAAGACACCCGTGCCGTGCCGCCTGCGGACCATGCCCTTGGCGACGAGTTCGTCGATGGCGCGGCGCAGGGTCATCCGCGAGATGCCGAGCGTCTCGGCGAGCTGCCGTTCCGGAGGGAACTGCTCACCGGCGGCCATGTCCTCGAGACGGTCGAGGAGCTGGTCGCGGATGGCATGGAATTTCGTCACACCACCATTGAGGCACAGGACACACCACTAAATCAAGACCACTGGTCTATTTTGTGATGGCTGGCCCCTCGAACAGAGTGATCCCCGTGCCTTCGATCAAGCGCTCGCTCACTTTCAAGCGCTCCCTTCCCTCGATCAAGCGGCGCCGCGAATATGGCGTCGTCGACCATGACATATCGGCGCTCCGGCTTGATCGGCAGAAATCGGCGAGCAGAGGGCGGGCGGTCAGAGGCCGGGCTGACGGGCGGCGGCCGGGCCGGCGGCGGCCCGTCAGACGAAGAGCAGTGAGAGCAGGAAGGCGAAGATCAGGCCGAAGACGCTGACGAGGGTCTGGACCATCATGTGAGTCTTCGTCGCCTGACCGATCGTCATGCCGAAGCTTTCCTTGACGAACCAGAATCCCGCATGGTTGACCCAGTTCAGACCGATCGATCCCGAGCCGATCGCAATGACGAGCAGAGACACGTAGGCCCCGGAGTGATCACCGATGAGAGGTGCGACGATGCCGGTGGCCGAGGTGATTCCGACGGTCGCCGATCCGGTGGCGAACGACAGCAGGATGCCGATGAACCAGCCGAGCAGGATGAGGTTCATCTCCAGGTGAGAGGTCGCGCCGACGACGGCGTCGCCGATGCCCGAGTCCCCCAGCACCTCGTTGAAGGCACCACCGCCGCCGATGATGAGGATAACTCCGGCGATCGACTTGAGGCTGTCTCCGAAGGAGCTGCGGATCCGCTCGCCGCCCATTCCCGAGGTCCAACCGAGTGCGATGGCGGCGAAGACGACTCCGGCCAGCATGGCGATGATCGGGTTGCCGATCACCTCGGCGACGGGTTCGAACACTGACTCCGGTGCCACGAGCTGCACCACGGTGTGCACGAGCATGAGCACGACGGGGACGAGGACGGTGACGAAGGCGAGCCAGACGGGAATCGTTCGCAGTTCCTTCTGGTCCACCTCGGCGCGGGCTCCGGTGTACTGGTCGATGAGCTCAGGAGTCGGTTCGAGTTTGACTCGTGGGGCGATCCAGCGGGCGTAGACCGGGCCGGCGAGGATGACGGTGGGAATCGCACAGACGAGCCCGAGGCCGATGGTCATTCCGACGTTCGCGTCGAGTCCGGATACAGCGATGAGCGGTCCCGGATGGGGCGGAACCATGCCGTGGAGGCAGGCGAGCGCGGCGATCGCGGGGACGAGGATGCGCAGGTACCACAGCTTCTTCTGCCCGGTCTTCTTCTCCAGCTGCGAGGCGACCGCGTAGATGACCGGGATGAGGACGACGAGGCCGACCTCGAAGAACATCGGGATGCCGATGATGAAGGCGACTCCCGTCATGATCCACGGTGCGGCCTTCGGCGAGGAGTGCTCGATGACGAGGTTCGCGATCCGCTGGATGGCACCGCTGTCGGCCAAAAGCCGTCCGAGCATCGCTCCGAGGGCGACGACGACACCGGTCTCGCCGAGGGTGTCGCCGGCTCCGGCGGCGATCGTCTCCGGAATCTTGCCGATCTCCTCACCGGCGGCCAGTGCCGTCACGGCGGAAGTGATGAGGAGAGCGAGGAACGGATGCAGCTTCGTCTTCCAGTTGATGAGGAGGATGAGCAGCGCGATCGACGCGAAGAGAAGCGTCACGAGGTATGCGGTTGAGCCAATCACTGGGGCAACGTTACGCCCCTAACTGCTGGATCCGGGAACGAGGGGTTCACGCGGCACCGGGAAGTCCCTAGCATGAAGTCATGACTGCATATACCGGACAGAAGCTGCTCGACGCACTCAAGGACAACGGCCTGACCGACTGGCAGGACCGCAACGACTCGATCGGCACCCGGCTGCTCACCGGTGACTTCGCGACCGGTCTGGAACTGGTCAACAAGATCGGTGCCGCCGCCGAGGAGGCCGGCCACCACCCCGACATCACCCTGACCTTCCCTCACGTCGACATCCAGCTGACCAGCCATGATGCCGGGTCCGTGACCGAACGCGACCTCGACATGGCGGGACAGATCAGCGAACTGGCCGCCTCGGCGGGGGTCAAGGCAGACCCCGACGCCGACTGACCGGCCAGGGCAGCAGCGGACGGAAACCCCGGCGGTCCCGGACCGTACTAGTCTGGGGTCAGACCATCCGCGCGAAGCCAGGAGAACGTGTGTTTCAAGCCGCTGAGAACCGCTATGACTCGATGACCTACCGTCCCGTCGGACGGTCCGGGCTCGTCCTGCCGGCCCTGTCGCTGGGGCTGTGGCACAACTTCGGCGATGACGTCGCCTTCCAGAATCAGCGCGATATCGTTCGCCGGGCCTTCGACCTCGGCATCACGCACTTCGACCTGGCGAACAACTACGGCCCTCCCCCGGGCTCGGCGGAGATCAACTTCGGGCGCCTGCTGCGTGAAGACCTCCACCCCTACCGCGATGAGCTCATCATCTCGACGAAGGCCGGCTGGAACATGCACCCCGGCCCTTATGGGGGCCCCGGCGGGAGCCGCAAATACCTTCTGGCCAGCCTCGATGCGTCCCTGCGCCGACTCGGCCTCGACTATGTCGACATCTTCTACTCCCATCGTCCCGATGCTTCGACGCCGCTCGAAGAGACCATCGGTGCGCTCGACACCGCCGTGCGTTCCGGTCGCGCGCTCTACGCCGGGATTTCCTCATACTCCGCCACCGATACGGCCCGGGCCTGCCAGATCGCCCGCGATCTCGGCACTCCCCTGCTCATCCACCAGCCGTCGTACTCGATGTTCAACCGGTGGATCGAGGACGATGGACTCCTCGACACAACCGCTGACGAAGGGCTCGGCGTCATCTGCTTCTCTCCGCTCGCCCAAGGCCTCCTCACGGACAAGTACCTCGGCGGAGTCCCCGAAGATTCGCGCGCAGGCAAGGCGAAGCCGTCGTTCCAGGACGGGTTCCTCAGCGCCGACAACCTCGCCCGGATTCGGTCGCTGAATGACATCGCTGCCGCACGCGGTCAGTCGTTGGCACAGCTCGCCCTGGCCTGGGCGCTGCGGGATGAGCGAGTGTCCTCGCTGGTCATCGGGGCCAGCCGTATCGAACAGCTCGAGCACAATGTCGCGGCTCTCGACGCGGCACCGTTGAGCGATGAAGAGCTCGGCGCAATCGACGAATTCGCCGTCGATTCCGGTGTCGATATCTGGGGAGACGCGCGCCGCAGCACCTCAGAGGGCGATGCCCGATGAGTGACGATCGCGTGGATCCTGACCGCACGGATACCGCTGAAGACGCGGATACTGCGGAGACCACAGAAGGCGAGAGCACGGCAGGGGAAAGCCCCTGGGCGGCGATCAAACCCTGGCAGGGCAAGGCTCAAGGTCTCGACAAGCTGCTGCTGTTCATCATCATCGGCGTCCCGCTCATCTACCTCGGCCTCATGCCGCTGCGGCCGTGGATGCTCGTCAATGCCCCGGTCGTCCAGGAATTCATCAACGGCGCGAAGACCTCGATCGTCGCGGCCGCCGCCTATGCTCGCGTCGGTGAGATCCCGCTGTGGCTGGTCATCGTCGCCGGCTTCGTCGGCATGGCCAAACTCGATTGGGCGTTCTGGCTGGCCGGTCGCCGGTGGGGCGACGGTGTGCTGCGGCTCTTCGCGCAGAACGAACGTCAGCTCAAACGCATCAACCAACTGAAGAAGATCCCGAATTGGGCCCTGTTCCTCATGACGCTGGTCTCGCGCTGCCCGGGCATCCCGGGCACCCTCGTCTACCTCGTCGCCGGGTGGACGCGGATGCGGCTGTCGCTGTTCCTCGTCGCCGACCTTCTCGGCTGCCTCATCTTCACGCTCATCTGGACCTTCCTGGGCTATCAGCTCGGAGAGGCCGCGGTCGACATCCTCAAGGTCATCGACAAGTACGCCCTGTGGCTGACTCTGGCCCTGATCGTCGGCATCTTCGCCATCAGCTTCTTCAAGGAATACCGCAAGCAGAAGAAAACCGAAGCTGCGGGTGACACCTCCGAGAACTGACCATTCGCCCCTGACCGGGAGCCGCGTCGAATTCCGGTCAGGTGTCTCGGATCAGGAACCGAAGGACAGGAAGGTCTCACGCATGCGCTGCGGGTCGGCCTTCTGGCTGCTGAAGAGTTCGAATGCGTCGATTGCCTGATTGACCGCCATCCCCGATCCGTCGAGTGTGCGGCACCCCTTGGCCCTGGCTTCGGCGAGCAGCTGCGTCTCGAGCGGGAAGTACACGACGTCGGCCACCCAGGTATCCGACCCGAACACGGAAGTGTCGACCGGAGTTCCCGGGTACGCCTTCATCCCCACCGGGGTCGCGTTGACGATCCCCTGCGCCGAGGCGGCCGCCCCTTCCAGCTCATCGAGCCCGATCGCTCGCGCCCGGACCCGAGAGCCCGTGACGGTCCCGATATCCGTCGCCAGACCGGCGGCCCGGTCGATATCGGTATCGGCGATGATGAGTTCACCGACGCCGAGTTCGGCCAGGGCGAACCCGACCGCACGGCCGGCTCCGCCCGCACCGATCTGCACAACCACCTCGGTGGCGGCGCCGTGCAGTCCGGCACGGAACCCGGCGGCGAATCCGGTGACGTCGGTATTGTGGCCGGTCGTCTTCCCCGCAGCGTCGATGACGACGGTGTTGACCGAACCGATGCGCGCGGCCACCGGGTCGACGTCATCGAGGAGATCGATGAACCGCTGCTTGAACGGGTGGGTGATGTTGAGTCCATCGAAGCCGAGCCGGATCGCCGCGGTGAGCAGCTCCTCAAGCCCCACCTCGGCGAGGCGAGGTTCGGCGATGTCGATGGTGCGGTAGATCGTGGGGATGGAATGTGCGGCACCTTCGTTCTCGTGCATCCGCGGGGTGCGGGAGGCGGAGATGCCGACGCCGATGAGTCCGAGGAGGAGGGAAGAGGTCATGGTCTCGCTTTCGCGGTCGGGAGCTGGTCGATGAGTATCTCCACCGCGTGGACGTAGCCTTTCCCGCCGGCTCCGGCGATGACGGCGGCGGCCACGGGTGAGAGATAGGAGTGGTGGCGCACGGCTTCGCGCGCATGCGGGTTGCTCAGGTGCACCTCGATGATCGGGTGATCGTAGGACTTCAGCGCATCGTGCAGGGCCAGGGAAGTGTGCGTGTACGCGCCGGCGTTGATGATCGCACCGACCGTCGAGTGCCGGGCCTCGTGCACGGCGTCGATGAGCCCACCCTCATGGTTGCTCTGGATGCAGCGAACGCCCAGCCCCGCCTCGGCGGCGGTGTCGGCACACATCTTTTCGATGTCGTACAGCGTGGTGCGGCCGTAGATCTCCGGTTCGACTTTCGTCGTCGGCTGCCTGCCGACCTACGACCAGATCGGAATGCTCGCTCCGATCCTGCTCGTGCTCTGCCGCATCGTCCAGGGTCTGTCGGCCTCGGGTGAACAGGCGAGCGCGATCTCCGTCTCCCTCGAGCATTCGGCCGAGGAGAAACGGTCGTGGACGACGAGCTGGACGTTGCACGGCACCCAATTCGGCACCCTGCTGGCCACCGCCGTGTTCGTTCCCTTCACTGCTTTCCTGCCTGACGAAGCACTCTTCAGCTGGGGCTGGCGCGTACCGTTCTGGCTGTCGGCACTCGTCGTGCTCACCGCCTGGCTCATCCGTCGCGGGCTCGATGAGCCGCCAGCATTCAAGGAGTCGCGGGTTGAGAACCCACCGCTCATGCAGGTCTTCCGGTGGCACAAGGCCGCGGTCGTCCGCGTGGCCGTGTGCGCCATGGTCAACACCGTGAATATGGTCTTCACCGTCTGGTCGCTGTCGTTCGCCACATCGATCGTCGGTCTCGAGCGTTCGACCATGCTGCTCGTCTCGGTCATCGCCAACGGTGTCGCCCTCTTCGCGATCCCGGCAGCCGCACTGCTCTCCGACCGGTTCGGCCGGAAGCCGGTCTTCATCACCGGTGCCGTCGGCTCGGGTCTGATGATGTTCCCGTACCTGGGTGCGGTCTCGGCCGGGAACTGGCCGCTCATCTTCGTCTTCGGCGCCATCATGTCCGGCTGTGCGTACTCGCTGGCCAACTCCATCTGGCCCTCCTTCTACGCCGAGATGTTCCCGACGACGGCACGAGTGACGGGGCTGGCTCTGGGCACTCAGGTCGGATTCGCAGTCTCCGGCGGTCTGGCTCCGGTCCTCGCTTCCGCTGTCGCCGGTGCCGGAGGAGAGAATTGGGTATCGGTCGCCGCCTTCACCGCGGGTGTCTGCATCGTCGTCGGTCTTGTTGCACTGACGGCGAAGGAGACGAAGGGACTGAGCCTGGAAGAGATCGATGTCGTCCATGAGGAAAGGTCACGATGAGAACCTCGATTGCCACGGTGTGCCTGTCGGGCACGCTCGAAGAGAAGCTGCAGGCTGCCGCGACGGCAGGGTTCGACGGGGTCGAGATCTTCGAACAGGATCTCATCGTCTCCCCCAACTCCCCCGAAGCGACCGCTGCACTGGCCGCAGAGCTCGGGCTGAGTCTTGACCTCTATCAGCCCTTCCGCGATTTCGAAGGCGTCGAGGAGGAGCAGTTCGCCGCCAATCTGGCCCGGGCCGAGGCGAAGTTCCAGCTGATGAAGCGAATGGGCATGACCACGATTCTGCTGTGCTCGAACGTCGCCACCGCGACCATCGACGATGATGAGGTTGTCGTCGATCAGCTTCGCCGCCTCGGTGATCTGGCGGAGAGATACGGCATCGACGTCGCCTACGAGGCGTTGGCCTGGGGCCGTTTCGTCTCCGAATACGATCGCGCCTGGGACCTCGTCAAGGCCGTCGACCATCCGCGCATCGGCACCTGCCTCGACAGCTTCCATATGCTCTCCCGCGGCACGGACCTGTCACGCATCGCCGAGATCCCGGGCGAGAAGATCTTCTTCCTCCAGCTCGCCGACGCCCCCGCCCTGTCGATGGACGTGCTCAGCTGGTCCCGTCACCACCGAGTCTTCCCCGGCGAAGGCTCATGGGACCTCACCGACTTCCTCGCTCGCGTCGCCGGGACCGGTTATTCCGGACCGGTGTCGCTCGAAGTCTTCAACGACTCCTTCCGGCAGGCCGACACTCAGCGCACCGCTGTCGACGGACTGCGTTCCCTGCGGTGGCTCGAAGCCAATGTGTCGGCAGCTCGTGAAGGCAATGCTTCCTCCGCTCACACGGGACGCGATCGTGTGCGACTCGATCTGCAGCCGCTGCCGCAGGTCGCGCAGCCGCGAGGCATCGACTACGTCGAACTGAACACCGATAACCTGGGCGCGCTCACCCGGCAGATCCATCAGCTCGGGTTCCGGTTCGTCGGCTTCCACCGCACGAAACCACACGTGCAGCTGTGGCGACGCGGTCAAGCTCGAATCGTCGTCACTGAGCCCACCGGACCGGAGAACGCTCTGATCGAGACATCTGATAAATCCACCGTTGCGTTTGCAGTGTCCACTCCGGATGCAGATTCCACTGCGTCCAAGACTTACCTGCGCGGCATCGGATTCGCCGTCGCAGATGCCGATGCCGCAATGGAACGCGCCCTCCTGCTCTCGACGACCGAGGTTCCTCGCGAGCAGGCTCACGACGAGAAGGTGCTGCGTGGGGTCTTCGCGCCCGACGGGTCAGAGGTCTTCTTCGGTGATGGAAATGGTGAGGATCCGCAGTGGACCGACGAGTTCGGCACCGTCCCGGACGATCGGCAGTCGGCTATCGACCACATCAACCTCGCTCAGCCGGCCCATCACTACGACGAGGCAGTGCTCTTCTACACCTCCATGCTCGCTCTGACCGCGCTGCCGTCCCAGGATGTCCCAAGCCCCTCCGGCCTTGTGCGCTCCCAAGTGATGTCCAGCGCCGATGGGGCAGTGAGGATGCCGCTCAACGTCTCCCCCGATCACAGCCCCAACGCATTGAGCCGAGACGCCGGCTCACCTGCCGCGACTTACCCGGAGCATGTGGCCATCGCCTGCGATGACATCTTCACCGCGGCGACAACCGCGGTCGCGCGAGGCTTGAAGTTCCTGGCAGTGCCGCAGAACTACTATGAGGACCTTGCCGCACGCTTCGACCTCGCACCAGAGCTGCTGGATCGGCTGCGTGAGCACAACATCCTCTACGACCGTGATGACGAGGGCGAGTTCCTCCATTTCTACACGTCGACGATCGGCTCGGTCTTCTTCGAGATGGTCGAACGCCGTACCGGCTATCGCGGCTTCGGCGCTCCGAACGCACCGGTGCGGTTGGCAGCCCAGCATCGGCGCAATACGGAAAGCTGAAACAGTCAGAAAGGCGCGGCGCTCCCGCGCGAATCGACGTATTCCATACCAGACCAGTCGCTCGAGCTGATCGCCGAACCTTCGAAGCCGAAGGACGACCCCCACGACTCATAGTCGACGTCCTCGCCTGCCTCGAGCTCGAGACCGTACGGCCAAGGGCACATCTCTCGTCGAGGATTCGGCCGAAGCCGACGGCGCGAGATCTGCCAGACGATTCGTCGGATCTCGTGCTCCTCAACACCGAGGAAATCAGCGGCAGCGCCGATCAGTTCAAGCACATACTCGTCCGTGGCTATGGGGTACCACCCGCCAATCTGATTGAAATAGCCTTTCACGCGGTAGTCGATATCGAAATGAGGGGAGCCTGCGATCATGAGCAGATTGCGCCATGAGAATCCCGATTTCTGACTGGGGAGCGCTCTCCATGCCTTTGCCACCACATTGGCATGCGGCCCGATACACGGTTCTTCTCCGACGGCGGCGAGCAGCTGCTCAACGGTGTCGATGCCATGATCGGCCATCACTCGTGTGGCACGGTCGACAACCTCGGCCCTGAGCATGGCGCCCGGCTGCACATTGGCAGGCTTGACATTGCAGATCACCTCCCGCGCCCACACCTCGGGCCCGCCGGCCTCTGCGATCGAGTACCGCAGTGATTTCGCCCCATCGGATTCACCGTGCCGTTCGATATAGCGATCGGTGACGTTGTCGACCGACGTCGGGTGCGAACCCGTCGAATAGAGCGCGTCGAGAATGCACAGAGCGAGACTGCCCGGATAGCTGATTGATCGCGGCTCCCCTCGGTCGTCGAGGAACTCTTCACAGCTCCACGCCAATTCTCTGATGCTGCTGGTCGTGATCTCCATTGTTCTGACCTTCCGTCGTGCATCGCACCCTGCGATGCGGCGCCCCTGACTCCGCTGTCGGAGGCATGATGAAACACTATCCGGAGGCACTGACATACCTTGATCGGAGAAGAATAGAACGAATCATTCATATGAAATCGTGAGAGGTGCATTTCTCTGGACGGCGTCGTGCCACGCACCGTCTCACCAGGGGAAACCGCCACCCTCATAAGAGTCCCCCTGCCTTGGCACTCCTGGTGACCTCTGGCATGGTGGAGCCATGAGCACAGACGAGATCATCATCGACGGCCCCCTGGCACGCGCAACGCGGATCCTCTGCCAGGTCTCAGCCAAGCACGTCGCAGACAAAGCTGAGATCGACAAGTCCGAACTCAAGGACTACGAAAAGGGGACCGTTGACCTGACTGCCGAGCAGGAGCGTCGACTCATCCTCGCCCTCGAGGAGTACGGCGCACGGTTCATTCCCGACGGCAAGGAAGGCGGCTACGGCATCCGCCTGAAATTCAGTCGTGCGAAGGTCCGCGCCATCGAACGCTGGGAAGACGAAGGCGGCACCCCCGGCGCCGACGACGTCTGAGTTCCTCGCCGAAGACAGTTCTCCACCGAGGTCATCTGGACTCAGGCACACTTAGCGATAGTCAGGCTCCCGGGCACCGAAAGGCTATGGCCTCGGATCTGCTCAACGCAGATCCGAGGCCACAGTTGCATCCGTTGACTCCGAGGAACCACCTCGGCGCCGAAGGTGTCGCCGGCGACGAGCGCCGGGAAACATCAGCGGAGAACGTCAGTTCTTGCCGATGAACTCGAGGTTGTCGACGACACGATTGGAGAAGCCCCACTCGTTGTCATACCAGGCAACGACCTTGACGTGGTTGCCGACGACGCGGGTGAGTGCGGAGTCGAAGATCGACGATGCGGGCTGACCGACGATATCGGAGGAGACGACGGGCTCGGTCTCATAGTCGAGGACGCCCTTGAGCTCCCCCTCGGCGGCCTTCTTGTAGGCGTCGAGCACCTCGTCGCGGGTGACCTCGCGGGACACGGTCGTGTTGATCTCGACGATCGATCCGACCGGGACGGGCACGCGGATGGCATCGCCGGACAGCTTGCCGTCGAGCTGCGGTAGGACGAGGCCGATGGCCTTGGCCGCACCCGTCGACGTGGGGATCATGTTCTCGGCGGCGGCGCGGGCACGTCGGGGGTCCTTGTGCGGGCCGTCCTGGACCATCTGGTCACCGGTGTAGGCGTGGACGGTGGTCATGAAGCCCTGCTCGATTCCGGCGAGGTCGTCGAGGACCTTGGCCAGCGGGGCCAAGGCGTTCGTCGTGCAGGAGGCGTTGGAGATGACGGTGTGCTCGGGCTTGTACGCCTCATTGTTCACTCCGTAGGCGAGGGTGACGTCAGCACCCTTCGACGGAGCGGAGACGAGGACCTTCTTCGCGCCGGCGGTGATGTGGGCGCTGGCCTTTTCGGCCTTGGTGAAGCGGCCGGTCGATTCGAGCGCGATGTCGATGCCGAGCTCACCCCAGGGCAGTTCGGCCGGATCCTTCTCGGCGAAGACCTTGATGGCCTTGCCGTCGATGACGATCTCATCATCCGTGGCCTCGACGTCATGGTTGAAGCGCCCGAGGGTGGTGTCGAACTTCAGCAGCCGAGCGAGATCGGCCACGGGGCCCAGATCGTTGATGGCCACGACCTCGAGCTCGCTGCCGCGCTCGATCAGCGCGCGCAGGGTGCTGCGTCCGATGCGACCGAAACCATTGATGGCGATGCGAGTCAATGTCACTCCTTGTAGATGTTGAACACGGGATTCGTCTTGATATCTCCATCATGGGCAACTTTCACGCACGACAACAGTGGCCAGACAGACAAACTACGCAAGCTTCTCGCCAGTCGTATTGCCAAAGGTCGAAAGTTTCCGGCCAGCCTCGTGTTCGTGTGATCCGGGTCGCTGAAAGCCGGCGATGCAGGTGTGGAATTGCCGCCGCAGGACGACGCGAGAAGTCGTCGAGAAGAGGGCTCTCTTCATCCCTGGAAAGAGTGACGGTAGTCGTTCGGGGAGGTTGAGAGGATGCGCTGAAAATGCATCCGCAGATTCGCACCCGTTCCGAGTCCCACCTGGTCAGCGATCTGTTCGATGCCCAGGTCGGAATTCTCCAAGAGTTCCCGGGCGACATCGACTCGGGCTCTGAGAACCCACTGCATGGGGGTGTAACCGGTGTCTTCGACGAAGCGGCGGGAGAAGGTGCGTACGGAGACTCCGGCATTGGCGGCGAGATCCCGCAAGGTGATCTTCTCGCCGATGTGCTGAAGCGCCCATTCGCGGGTGTCGGCGAAGTCGTCGCCGAGCGGGTCAGGCACGCTGCGCGGCACGTACTGCGCCTGGCCAGCGCTGCGATACGCGGCGGCGACGAGCCGCCGGGCGACCTGGTTGGACAGTCCGACGCCGTGATCGCTGCGGATGAGATGGAGGCACAGATCGATCGCCGAGGCGGCTCCAGCGGAGGTCAGCAGCTGTCCTTCGTCGATGAAGAGGACGTTCTCATCAACCTTGATCGAGGGGAACCGTCGGGCGAGCTCCTTCGCCGTCGACCAGTGCGTGGTGGCGCGTCGTCCGACAAGCAGTCCTGTGCGCGCGAGGACGAAGGTGCCGGTGGAGATGGCAGCGATCCGCGCGCCGCGTTCGTATGCCGAGAGCAGCGCCCCGACGACCGAGGCCGGTGGTTCTTCTGCCACCGCCGAGGTGGCACCCGGCAGGATGATCGTGTCCGCGGTTTCCAGGGCGTGAAGTCCCTGGTCCACGGAATAGTCGAGCCTGTCCGATCCGGTCACCTTTCCTGCGGTGATGCCACAGACCTCGACTTCATAGGGCCAGCTGCCTACGGGCACGGTCGTCGCCCGTCCGCCGGGCACGGCGGAAGCCGCCTCACCGCTCGGATTCGGCTGGGAGCGTGGAGCCGCCTCGGTGCGGGTGCGGTCTGTGGCTGCGTTCGACTCCCGGCCGAAGACCTGGACGGGGACGCCGAGATCCATGGCAGACACCCCGTCCAGTGCCAGCACGAGGATGCGGTGCGGGCGGGAACGGGGTGTTCTGCGCGGAAGGGTGCGGGGCTCGTCACTCATGATCGCCTCTCAGTCTAGGCAATCGGGACTCGCCCCGGGGCGAACTCAGTGCTCGTGGACCCCGGTGAGCTTGAAGCCCAGACGGCCGTGGGCGTATGCCCCACCGGCACGGAGCGCCGAGGCGGTCCAGGCAGTCTCTGCCAGTTCGGTCTCCGTGGCGCCGGCCTTGACGGCGGCATTCGAATGCGCATCGATGCAGTAGGCGCACTGGGTGGTCAAGCCGACGGCGTAGGCGATGAGTTCACGGTACTTCAGCGGGATCTCACGACCTTCGGAAGCGAATACGGCGTTGTTGAACTCGCCGAAGGCCTTGAGGATGTCGGGAGTGGTTTCCTTGTAGGCCCTGTCGTACTTGCGGTCGTTCTCGCGGTCGAAGAAGTCGGTCATGGTCATATCTCCTGTGATCGGTGTCATTCCGATCCTCACGCTACCGAGTCCCCGCACCAATCGCTACGGAATTGTCACCTAAGAGGCGGATCGACACGTACACAGCTGCGCCGGACGGGACTGCGGCCGGCGTGTCTCCTGCGGGTGGATCCGGCTCGACTATCCGCGCTGTTTCGAGGTGGATCCGCCCGCAGGTGGCACGCGAACCGCTCGACCTCAGTAGAGAGTGTTCTGGCCGATGAGAGGGGCAGCCTGCGCTCCCGGAAGAGGCGGTTCCTGAGGTGCGGCTGCGGCAGGCGCGGCCTCAGGAGGTGCAACCGCTGCTTCACTCAGCGCAGGCACGGGCGCTGCAGATGCAGGGTCTGCAACTGCTGGAGCTGCCGGAGTCGGATCTGCAGGAGCCGGCGACACGGGCGCGGCCTCCGCCGGAGCGGGCAGGGTGTCTGCGGGGACCGATTCGGCAGATGTCGCGGCTGCCTGCACCGCTTCGGCTGGTGCTGCAGCAGCCGGACCGGCCTCGGTCGCCAAGGCTTCCGCATCCTCTGTTTCGGGAGTGCCGATGTTTGGGCCGGCGGGAGCAGCCGCAGTCGGGTCGGCATGAGCAGCGGTGGTCGGCGCTGCGGGAGTAGCCGCTTTCGGCGCTGCGGACGGGGCACTCAACGCATCGCCCCGGGGAGCCGCCTCGGTGAGGGCCGGGCCTGCAGGCGTCTGACCAGCGGTCGGGACCGCCTCGGCGATGGCTTCGAACATGGCCAGGGTGCCGTGCTGGGCCGCGAGGCTCACCGGTTCCGGGTCGCTCGAGAGCTTGATGCCGACGGTCTGGGTGGCGCGGTCGATGTAGAGCATCTGGCCGTGGATGCCGATGCCGATGACGACGTTGCGGTCGGCAGAGGGGATCCAGAACTGGCTGCGGTACATTCCGCCAGGATAGGAACGTCCGGACGGGGACGCGGCGAAGACCTCAGCGGAGTCCTCGGCACCGGTGAAGATGTCGTCGACCCATTCCGCCGAAAGCACGCGTTCGCCGTTGTCGGTGGTGCCGCCTCGGGCGATGATCTCGCCGAAGCGGGCGAGGTCGCGCAGGGTGGCGCTGATGGCACCGTCAGCAATCGATCCGCCCCACCGGTCCTGGCAGACCTGGGCGGCGTGGGCGGCGCCGATCCGCGACCACACGTATTCGCTGGCGACGATGGAGAACGGCTGGCCGGTGACTGCCTCGGCGATCCAGGCGAGCACGTCGGTTTCGCAGCTGCGGTAGACGAAGGCCGAGCCGTGTTCGCGGTCGCTGGTCAGCCCGGTGAGGAAGTTCTTGATCCCCTTCGCCGAGGCGGCCGATCGGGGCGCGAAATCGACCGCTTCGAACAGGGCTCGGATCTCGGAGTCCTCCTCGAGGTACTCCTCGGAGAACTTGATGCCCGAACGCATGTCGAGCAGATCGCGAATGGTGGCTCCCGCGTATCCGCTCTCAGCCAGTGCGGGCACATGCGTGGTGACGAGGTCGGTGGGGCGCAGCAGTCCGGCGTCGGCGAGCGCACCGATGACGGTGGCGACGATGGACTTGCTCACGGAGAAGAGCATGTGCTGGCGGGCGGGCTTCATCGGCCAGGCGTATTCCTCGGCCAGCGCCACTCCGTTGCGTGTGACGAGCCAGGCGTCGGTGTGGGTGTTGGCCAGCACGTCGCCGACGGTGGTCCAGTCCTCGTCGGCGGCCGGCCATTTCTCGCGGTCGATGGTCAAGGATCGAAAGTCGTTGTCTTCGGTGACGTACTCGCGCACCGGCCCGATGCCGCGCGGGATCCCGCCGGTCGGGAAGATCTCCTGCATCCGGGTGAGCGCAAAGGCGAAGAACTCGGGCCATTTCCAGGTGTCGAGGTCGATGCTCTCGAGCACCGCTTCCGAGGGGTCGACGATGGCGTCTTCACTCGCCGAGGTGAGTTCCCCGACGTGGGGAAGGGTGATGTCCAACGCCGAGGCGTCCCCATCGTCGTCTCCGGACTGCGCAACTGCGGGACCCTGGGAGGCCGGGGGCTGCTGGGAGTCCGCGTCCGCGGATTGCCCGGGAGCCGCCTCGGTGGCGGTGTCTGTGGATGTGCTGATGCCCTTGGTATTGCCGGACAGTGCACCGATGCGGCGGTTCGGCGGGGTCACCGGGCGGGGCGGAAACGTCTCGTCTTCGCCTGCCATGTCACCTCCGCTGTCTCGACCTGGACTGCGCTGCGCATGCGCGCGGCCGTCCCGATGTGCAGGGAACAGACTACCGGTAGGAGGTGAAACTCCGTAGTCGAAGCGGGCCGATTCGGGCGATGCGGCGTTCTCCGTCCCGATCGCCTGCGCCTCTCACCTGGAGTGACGATACGGCCCATTACCTATCAGTTATTCATCTGACAGTCGGGTAGGACGTCGGTGGGGCCGGTTCGGGTCCTGGTCCAGCCGACATGGTCAGTCCGACCGGCTGGCTACCCGACCGAGCCGTCGCCCCGACTCTTCATCTGTCAACGACGGCCCACATCGTGCTCGTGTCCTCGTTCGTCGCGATGGCGAATCTCCCGCTCGAAGTCAGTTCGGCGTAGTCCCCGGCCGGATGGTCGCTGACAGGCTTGCCGGTCTTCGCATTGAAAAACGTCGTCTTCTTGTTGTCAGTGACGACGATCAACCCGAGGTCCGGCAACACACCCTGGCCGCCCCAACTTCCTGTTTCGCCCTCCTCACGCAGTTTGGGCCCGCTGGTCGTCCACACTGGTTTGCCGTTCGCAGCATCCAATGCAGCGATCCCACTTTCGGCTGCGGGAACGACGACGAGCGTTTGATCTCCGTGGTCGACGGGCTCCCACTGTGGACCGCCAAGACCGCCGATCCTGGCGACCGCGGCCTCCGGGGCGTCGGCATACCAACCGTCGACGGCCCCGTCGGACCCTTGGTATTTCACCGCTGACGCGAACAGCTGAGTTTGCAGGCACGCCGGCTTGCCGCCTGCGGTGAAGTGCAGTTCGGCGCTGCACACGGCATCGAAGCTGTCTTTCATGCTCACATCGACAGAATGCCCGGTGGCTGCCAATGTCGCCGAATCGGACGGCTTCAGGTCCGTGGGGACACTCAGTTTGGCCGCCCGGGTGACTGTCGAGCTCATCGGATCGTCGCCGTCCATCGACCCGTACACGTACGTCAGACTGCTGGGATCGGCGGTCGGAAGCACGGTGAAGTAATCGACTCCGGTGTCATCGATCTCGCGCGCCTCGGTGATGGGGATTGACGTGTGCGAGCCGTCCTTGAAATTCACTCGTGTGACCATCGACTCGGCCCCGTCCATCCACGACATGATCCCGGATTTGCGGTCGGGTGCCAGTTCGAGAAGGCGACCGCCGAAGGTCTCGCCGTCTTCGCCGACCGACAGTGCCGGCCACGCTTCCTTCCCTGTGTCCGGGTCGAGGGCGTAGAGGACTGTGTTCCCGTCGGCCGAGGGCTTGCAGTTTTCCTCGGCGTCCATCCAAATGTTCTCGATCAGAATGTGGTCCCCCTCGCCGAGGCGGCTGTTCCCGCTCGTCGACTGCGACCCAAAGGATTGTGCGGGGCGGCAGGAACCAGCGGTGCTTGGGAGGTCGAAGGACCAGGCTTCTTGCCCATCGGCCCACGAGTAGGCCGTCGTCGTACCGGAGTAATCGTGGACGATGACGTTCTCACCTGCCGAATACGCCTCAGGGCCGCCACCGTCGTCTTCATTGCCATTGGAGTCGATGCTCCACTTCTCGTCGCCTTTGGCATCGACGACTCGCAGCTTCTGGCTCATCCAGTCACCGACGAGCGCCAGATCCGAGCCGTTGTCGGTGATTACCGAGGCGTAGTAGTCGAGTTCGACCGGCTCGGACAAGGTCGGGGTGATCGTCGGCGACGGTGTCCCCGCTGGCTCACCGTTGTCATTGCTGCACCCGCTCAGTGCCACCAAGCCTGTTGCCACGACCGCCGCCCACATCCGCTTCATGACGCGTTTCTCCTGCTCATACCCCGATTCATAGCTTGATCATATGCCGCGGCAATCGTATTGGCACTTCGGGTGTGGTGAGATTGGAGACGGTCGCCTCAGCGTACAATGGCGGCGAGAACTGGGATGTCAATGCCGATTCCCTGTTCAACATGATGAGGACTGAACTATGAAGATTCTCGCGCACGCTTGCACCATGGTCCCCACGGACGATCTCGCTGTTGCTGTCTCCGCCCACGTCGCGAGTGGGCTCAACGTCTATTGGCGTCCCGATCCGCGGACTGCGTTGTTAGGAGTCAACGATCGCGCCTGCGTGATGGTCGAAGATGATCCGGCTGAACGTGCACTTGGGCCCGGTCCGGTGCTGCTGGTCGACGCTGTGACAAGGCTCGGTCTGGATGATGCCGCCTCGTGGGCTATTTCGCCGACGGAGGTGCCGGTCGGCAACTATGCCGCGTCGAACCGAGGACGAACCGTTCTCCGCTACCTTGATCTGACGAAGCTGGAGGACAAAATTCCGCGCGCTTGGTTCGGAGAAACACTAGATGAGCGAAGGGCATAGATCTAGACATGGAAATTGATTCGGGAAATTCTGCCGCGAAGACCACAGGTTTCACGTTGCAGGTGTACGTGCCGACCGGTGACGCCGCCGAAGCGCGATCGTTCTACAGTTCTCTGTTCGGTCGCGAGCCGGAGTTCGAGCCACACGACGACTTCTTCGAGTGGTCGCCGATCGCTGGCCAGGAATGTTGGTTTCAGGTGTCAGGGAAAGACCAAGCACCGCCTTTGCTCAACAGGGTCCGCTTTCGTGTGCTCGATCTGGCCGAGGCATTGTCGTTTCTCGACTCCTCTGGGATAGAGCGATCCGAACCGTCACAGTTGCCTGGAGTCGTCGCATTTGTCGACTTCGCTGATCCCTGGGGCAATCGGCTCGGCTACTACCAAGACCTGGTGCCAAGTGGGCAACAGCAGGAATACCGAGGCACCTCGGTCAACGATGAAGCGCAGTTCACTCGGTTCACGAACGAGTAATTGAGATCAGCAGGTCCAGCCAGCCCGCAAATATAGGTCACCATCGGATACTTTATTCGCTCAGAAGTATCCGATGGTGACCTATATTCGGCTTCAAACATCCGATGGTGACCTAAACTCGGCGAAGACTGCGAGAAGCGAGGCCTCTACACCAGCCCCTGGTCCTCCGCGACGCGGATGGCGCGGGCCCGAGAGTCCACCCCGAGCTTCGTGAACACGTTGACGAGGTGGCTCTTCACCGTCGCCTCGGTGACGAAGAGCTCCTGAGCGATCTGCGCGTTCGACGCCCCTGTTGCCAAGAGTCTGACGACGTCACGCTCACGCCGGGTGAGCTTTGGGCTGGGATTGCGCATCGCGGCGAAAACCTTCGACGAGATCTCCGGAGGCATATAGGTCTCCCCCTTCGCCGCCTTCTCGATCGCCGTCGAGATGTCCCCCGGGTCGATGTCCTTGAGCAGGTACCCCGAGGCCCCGGCGTTGATCGCGGCGATGATCTCCGAATCGAGGTCGAAGGTGGTGAGGATGAGCACCGCCGGCGGGTTCTGCCGTGCCCGCAGTCGCTTCGTCACCTCGATGCCGTCGATCCCTTCCCCCAGCCGCAGGTCGCAGAGGACGACGTCGGGGTCGAGCTCGTCGACGATCGTCAGCGCCTCCTCTCCACTGCTGGCCTCGCCGATCACGGCGATGTGGTCCGGAGCGTCGATGACGGACTTCAGACCTGCCCGCACCACGGGGTGATCGTCGACGAGGATGACTCGAATGCTCATGCGTTCTCTCCTGGATCGCGTGTCTCACCTGTGTTGCTTTCACCCTCGCCGAGGCGGCCCGATCCATCCGTGCCCGACCCGTCCGCGCCAGTGCCCTCACCCTCGCCGAGGCGGCGGTCCGAATCCGCGCCCGATTCCGCGGCTGAGATGCTGAGGCCCTCACCCCGGGTGTGCAGCTGGGATTGGCTGGGCAGGGTCGCGGAGATGGCAAAGCCGGATCCTGGACTCGATTCGATGACGAGCTCTCCGCCGAGTTCGCGCATCCTGGAGCCGATGAAGTCGAGACCGAAGCCCGAATCGGGGTTCCGCTGCCGATTGTGAGGATCGTCCATTCCGACGCCGTCATCGACGATGTCCATCCTGATCGCCCCGTCGAGGTCCATGAGGCTGACCATCACGCGCGTGGCCTGGGAATGCTGGCGAACGTTGGCGAGCGCCGACTGCGCGGTCCGCAGCAGTGCCACCTCCACCTCGGCGGACAGTGTCGGCAGTGTCTCGTCGACGTCGAAGCGACCGGCAATCGAACTGTCTTCCTCGAGGCGGGTGAGCAGACGACGGATCGCTGCGGTCAGAGCCCCGTCCTCGAGTTCGGCCGGGGCGAGCGCAGCGATGATGCGACGCACGTCCCGGGAACTCTGTGCGGCGAGATCCTCGACCTGGGCGAGCACCTGCCCGGCATGGCCATCGGTGGTGCGCTCCGCCTCGGCGTGGGCGATGAGCCGGATCGACGAGATCGACTGAGCGATCGTGTCATGGATATCGCGGGAGACGCGGGTGCGTTCTTGGATCTCGCCGGCATGCCGCTGGGTCAGAGCGAGCTCGTCCTGCAGATCGAGCAGATTCTGGTGGGCAAGTTCGAGGGAGCGCAGCAGCTCCTCACGACGGCGGCCTTCGCGCAGCAGTTCGATATAGCCGCGGGACAACCCGAGGGCGAAGACGGCACCGATGAGGGAGCCGATGATGCTCGGGGTCGGCACCTGTCCGTAGTGCGCGAGCGGAGCGACGACCGTCGCGATGTAGGTGAGCGCGGTGAAGACGATGGCGATGCGCAGGGAGAAGAGATGGCCGGCGAGCAGCCAGAGGAGGAAGGCGACCCAGATGAACTCGGCGGAAACGAGCAGGGTGCACAGCCATGCTGCTGCGAGGACGACGAGCCACCATTTCGCCAGCACCAGTGCGCCGGAGCGCGCCGCGCGGACGGCACCGAGGGCGTACCAGGCGAGGAATACCACGCTCACGGCGACGGCGGCGATCATCGAGGCACCACCCGAGACGGCGCGGATGCAGGAAATGAGCACGAGGACGAGAGTGATGGCGTGCTGACCGAACTCCATCGTGCGTTCCGTCCATTTGCGTGCGCCCACGCTGCCACCCTCCTGCAGATCGGCCTCAGCGGCCAGGTGGCCGAAGCGGTGATCCAGTGCTGTCATGATCTCCCTGCCAACTCAATCACATCCGGAACCCCGGTGGTATGACATCTGCACCGTCCGGTGCGGAAACCGAGCGGGCCCGGGCGACGATCTGCGTCGTCGCCCGGGCCCGCCCGCCTCACTCTGACCGGCGGTCTGCTGACGTGTGCCTACTCGGCTCGCGCCGGGCGGTTCAGCTCAGTGCTTGCCGTGGTGAGCACCGGAACCTGTGTCCGCGAACTTGCTTTCGGCGAGCAGGTGAGTGGAGTGCTCGCCGTCTCCGGCCGCATCCGATCCGGCGGCCGCATCCGATCCGGCGGCCTCGGCCGACCCTACGGCAGTACCGTTGCCCGCGTTTGCCGATCCACCAGCCGCACCGGATGCCGCACGCTCGTGGAAGTGCGTGATCGCCTTGTTGGGCCACCACATCTTGTCGCCCACGAGTCCGAAGATCGAGGGCACGATGACGGTGCGGACGATGATCGTATCGACGAGCACGCCGACTCCGACGATGAGACCGAGCTGGCCGAGCACCATGAGCGGCAGCATGCCCAGCGCAGCGAACACTCCGGCCAGGACGATGCCGGCACTCGTGATGACTCCACCGGTGTGCGCGACGGCTTCGACCATGCCCTGACGTCCGCCGTGGAAGACGGACTCCTTCTTCGCCCGGTGAGCGAGGAAGATCGAGTAGTCGATGCCGAGTGCCACGAGGAAGAGGAACGCCAGGATCGGCACCTGCGCATCGAGGGCGGACTGGCCGAAGATCGTCCGTGACAGGAATGCTCCGAGACCGATCGCCGCTGCCGAGGACACCACGTTGACGAGCAGCAGAGTGAACGCCGCGATCGGCGCCCGGAGGATGCCGAGCAGGATGATGAAGCTGATCGCCAGGACCATCGGGACGATCGTGAAGAAGTCCGTCTGGTTGCCGGCGCGAGCGTCGAGCTCCGTAGCCGCGGCCCCTCCCACCTGAGCGTCGGCTCCTTCAATGGCGTGGACATCGCTGCGGATGTCCTCGACGAGGTCGAGTCCCTTCGCGCTGTCGGGTTCGTACTCGCCTGTGACCATGATCTTCGTGACCGAGGTGCCGTCGATTGTCGTGTCCTCGATCGCCGAGGCGCGCACGACGCCGTCCATGTCGCTGACCGTATCGACGACGTCATCCGCATGGTCGGTATCGGCGACGATCCAGATCGGCTGGGATTCGCCGGGCGGGAAATGATCGGCGAGGACGTCGAGTCCCTTCGCCGATTCGGACTGGACCCGGAACTTCTCGGTCTGGTCGAGACCGATCGAGGACCCGATGAAGCCGGTGGCCATGACACCGAGGATGACGATTCCGGCACCGAGGTGGAGGCCGGGTTTCCGGACCACGCGAGTGGCGATGGTCCGCCAGATCGAGGGCTTGGCTGAGGTGGCCCGGTCCTTGATTCCGGCCGCGCGGTCACCGAGCTCCCGCGCTGAGTGCGGGGCCGCCTCGGCGGGAGTCATCTCTTCATCCGTGAACTCTTCGACCTTCGGGATGAACGGCCAGAACATCTTCTTGCCGCAGATCGCAAGTACGGGCGGCAGCGCGAAGAGGACGGCGGCTGCGGAGATGAGCAGGCCGACGGCCGCGGTGATGCCCAGGCCGCGGGTGCCGGGGATGATCGCGAAGACGAGGCTGAGCAGGGACAGCACGACGGTGAGGTTCGAGGCGAGGATCGTCGACGCGGTGTGCGTCCAGGCTTCGGCGAGCGCAGTGCGGTGGTCGGCGATCCGGCGCAGCTCCTCGCGGTAGCGGGAGATGAAGAGCAGGGCGTAGTTCGCGCCGGCGCCGAAGACGAGGACGCTGATGATGCCCGCATCGAACTGCAGGTCGAGCCAGTCGCCGACGGCCGCAGTCACGGTCGAGGCGAGCCCGTCGGCTGTGCCGATGACGATGAGCGGCAGCAGCCACAGGATCGGCGAGCGGTAGGTGATGATGAGCAGCAGGGCGACGATGACGATGGTGACGATGAGCAGGGTAAAGTCCGCACCGTTGAACGCCGAGGCGATGTCGGCGCCGATCGCGGGACCGCCGGTGACCAGCACGGACATGCCATCATCAGTGAGCGACTGCGCGGTTCGGTGATCGGCGATGGCGGTGCGCAGGTCGTCGACGGTTTCGGCTGTGTCGGAGTTCGTCAGGCCTACCGTGATCGGCACCATGAGCAGCGCGGCCTGTTTGTCGTCGCTGAGGATCGGTCCTGTCACGGTCTCGGAGGATTCGTCGCCGACTGAATCGCCGATCGAGGTGCCGAGCTTCTTCAGCTGCGCCTGGTCGTCGGCGGAGAGTTCGGATCCGTCCTCGTGCGAGGCCACGACCATGACGGACTGCTTGTCCGCCTCGGGGAACTTGTCGAGGATCTTCTGTGCCTGAGTCGATTCGGAGTCGGCCGGAGCGGTTTCGTTGGGCCGGTCCTCCCCTGCCCCGGACAGGAGTCCGAAGAGCAGAGCGACGAGGACGACGATCCCGACGAGGACGAGCCACGAACCGCGCTTCGATGTCAGCGTGTGTGCGGTTTTCGCCAGTGGTGAGTTCATGACTCCAGTCCATCAATCTATGGGCTGGAAAACATCGCAAAAGAGTTCAGACTCCATCTGCAACTTTCGATGGAGAAATTTTTCTGACCTGGGACGATGTTTCTTCTGAGGGTGGAGGGGTCAGTGGGGGTGGAGGGGTCAGTGGGGCGTCAGCGGCGGTTGGTCAGCGACTCAGGCCAGGGTGGCGCCCGCTTGTTCCACCTCTGTCAGGGCCGCCGCGCTCGTGTCCTCCCCGACGCCTGCGACGAGGTCGGTGAGCACGCGGACGGCCACTCCCGCGGTCAGTGCGTCAAGCGCGGAGGCGCGCACGCAGTGGTCGGTCGCGATGCCGACGACGTCCACCTCGGTGATGGTGAGATCGTTCAGAAGCTCGCCGAGGCGGCTCCCCGTTTCCGTGATTCCCTGGAAGGCCGAATAGTCGGGTCGGCCCTGGCCTTTGCGGACCTCGTGAGTGATGGGAGCGGTGTCGAGCAGCGGGTCGAATTCGGCACCGGTCGTGCCGGCGACGCAGTGGACGGGCCAACTGTCGACGAAGTCCGGGGTGTCACTGAAGTGACCGCCGTTGTCGCTGTCGGCATCGTGCCAGTCGCGGGAGGCGATGATCGCGTCGTAGTCGCCGGAGCGCGCGGCGAGGTGGCGCGTGATGCCTTCGGCGACATGATCGCCGCCGGTCACACCGAGCGCGCCGCCTTCGGTGAAGTCATTCTGGACATCGACGATGAGGAGTGCCTTGACCATGCTTCGAGCATAGGCGCTTCTGCGCCGATTTCCAGGGGCATCCCGAGACGGTGCAGGGTCTCAGGCCTGCTTGAGCGCGGCCTTCTCGGCCTTCTTCGCAGCTTTCTTGGCGGCCTTGTTCGCTGCCTCCTCGATCGCCTTGCTGTTGTCACCGGATCCGGCGATGAGCATCAGACCGCCGAGAGCGGCAAGGTTCTTCGAGAACTGCGTCTGATGGGCCTTCGCCTCTCCGCCTTCCATCTCCCAGAAGGAGTGTCCGGCGAGAGTGGTCGGGATGAGGGATCCGGCGAGTGTCAGCGCGGACAGCCGCGGCTTGATGCCGAAGACCAGGGTGGCGCCGGCGAGGATCTGCACACCGCCGTTGATGCGCACGAGCAGTTCGTTGTCATCGGGCAGACCCGGCACGTATTCGCGCATTGTGTCGAGCGTCGACTCGGCCATCGCCGCCTTTCCTGCCGGATCCTTCACGGCAGAGAGTCCGCCGGTGATGAAGATCGGTGCGGTGAGCATGCGTCCTGCAGTCTGCAGCAGCGATGGTCCGAAAAGCATAGTGCTCCTAAGAGGTTGGGGATTTTGAGCCTAATGGACACCGGGGTCGAGCCTCAATTTCAGAGGCCGGCCTCGGTGCCGACCTTCGGCTTCTTGATGCCCAATTCCGGCTGCTTGCGGAACTGGCCGGTGAGGACGAGGACAACGATGACAACGGCGGAGACAATCCATCCGGCCACCCCGAGGAAAGCGACGAGGGCAGGGTCCGGCGTCTGTGCCCCGGCGTCGACGAACAACCCGAGAAGCATAGTCCCGCATCCGTTGAGTGCGGCGTGCGCGAAGACCGCTGGCCAGACCGAAGCCGTGCGCAGGCGCAGCCAGCCGAAGAGGATGCCGACTGCGATGCACCCGGCGACCATGAAGCCCATGCCGGTGATGTCGGGGCGGTCGAAGTTGTAGCCGAGCAGAATGAGCGGCGCGTGCCACAGACCCCAGACGACGCCGATGATCAGCAGCGCCGGCCAGGTTCCCAAGGGGCGCAGGCTGGTGAGCAGCCACCCGCGCCAGCCGAACTCCTCACCGATGGTGACGAAGATTTTGGTCAACGAACTGACGAGCATCAGGCCCAGATAGACGGCGAGGGCGGCGGCCGTCGGCACCGATTCCATGCCAGGCAGTGTGGCCGCTTGCGCCTTGAACCCGGACAGCCCGGTGAGGTCGAGGCTCAGCCAGCCGAAGGCCGCGCTGAGGAGGTATCCGCAGACGACGAGCACCATGATTCCGAAGAAGGCGGCCACCGTCATCCAGATGACCCGCCCGAAGGGGCGCAGCGGCCAGAAGCCGAAGTAGCGGGGTGCACTGGTCAGGCCCTCTCCCCTGGCACGGGCACGGCGGCCCTGGACGATGGAGGCTATGATGCTCGCGATAAGCGGAGTGAACATCATGGCGCTGCCGCAGGCCAGAAGCAGGACGGGATCGCCGATCCCCTTTTCGGAGGACCACAGCGGCAGGCAGGCCAGCCAAGCGAGCCCGAATGCGGTGACGGCGAAGATGCCGATCTCAAGCCACGGGACCCGGGCGGGTACGACGGCGAGCGGTCTCCCTTTCGCGTCGACATCCTCGGTGGGGGTGTGTGATCCATCCATCGCCGAGGCGGCCGGACCGGGCATGGAATCCGTCGTTCCGTGCGGGTGGGGCTGGATGGCGGACTGAGGTGATGGCTCGGCCGGTCCGGTCGCTTCGGCGAATCCGGATTGACTGTGCGTCTGCGTGTTCACGATTCCTCCTCGTTCCTGCACTGTGCCCACCGGTTCGGCAGTGGTCCGTGCCTGTGATTCCACGCTATGACTCGCCGTCGTTCGGCACCTCCGCCGCGAGGATGAAATCGCGATCAGCCGCGCGGACGAGAATGCTTCCGCAGGTGAGAATCGGAGATACGATGCGAACAGCACAGAATCAACGACGATTCGAATGAAGGAACATCACCATGTCCGATCACCCCACGAGCGCCCACTACCCCTCGGGCGCCGATAAATCTCCCGGCCGCCGCGGCACCCCCGGGGACCACCTCTCCGACTCCGACCACCTGGCCGTCCTCGGCTACAACGACTCATTCGAGCGATCGATGAGTCCGTGGGCGAACTTCGCCCTCGGCTTCACCTATCTCTCCCCACTCGTCGGGGTCTACTCGCTCATGGCGGTGGCCCTGTCCACCGGCGGTCCCCCGTCGATCTGGTGGATCGTCATCGTCGCCTGCGGTCAGCTGCTCGTCGCCCTCGTCTTCGGCGAGGTCGTCTCCCAGTTCCCCATCGCTGGCGGAATCTACCCATGGGCGCGCCGGTTGTGGAGCAAGCGGTACGCGTGGATGGCTGCGTGGGTCTACATCTGCGCACTCATCGTCACGATCACCTCGGTGGCGGAATTCGGCTCCGGATTCGTCACGAGCCTGTTCGGGCTCGAGCTGACCCGGAACTCCACCCTCGTGCTCACACTCGCACTGCTGGTGCTGGCGCTGGGCATCAACTTCTCCGGCACCAAATGGCTGGCCCGGATCGCACGCATCGGACTCTTCGCCGAGCTCATCGGCGTCATCGGGCTCGGGCTCTTCCTGCTCATCTTCGAACGCAAACACAGCTTCTCCGTCTTCTTCGACACCATGGGCACCGCCGGGGACGGCAGCTACCTGCCCGTATTCATGGGTGCCGCCGTCGCGGGCCTGTTCCTCTTCTACGGCTTCGAGGCCTGCGGAGACGTCGCCGAGGAGGTTTCGAACCCCGCTCGCGGCATCCCGAAGGCGATGCTCATGACGATTCTCGTCGGGGCGATCTCGGCCCTGTTCTCCTTCGGCGGTTACGTGCTCGCAGCCCCGAACCTCGAGGAGATCGTCGCCGGAGAGGTCGAGGATCCGATTCCCACGATTCTCGAGGGCAGTCTAGGCGCGGTCGGGGCGAAGATCTTCCTGCTGGTGGCGATCCTCGCGTTCATCTCCTGCGTGCTCAGCCTCCAGGCCGCCGCTTCGAGGTTGATCTTCAGCTTCGCCCGCGACGGCATGATGCCCGCCCACCGGTGGCTGTCGAAGGTCACCGATGGCACGAAAGTTCCTCGCAATGCCCTCATCGTCGCCTGCACTGCACCCGCACTCATCAGCGTGCTCATCTGGTTCAACGACGGCATCCTCGTGGCCGTGACCTCGTTTGCGATCCTCGGCATCTATCTGGCCTTCCAGATGGTCGTCCTCGGCGCCCTGCGACAGCGGGTCAAGGGTTGGAAGCCGGCTGGACCATGGTCACTGGGCGGTTGGGGCATCGTCGTCAACATCGCAGCTCTGGCCTACGGCATCTTC
Source organism: Brevibacterium permense (assembly GCF_013280495.1). Classification (GTDB taxonomy): domain Bacteria; phylum Actinomycetota; class Actinomycetes; order Actinomycetales; family Brevibacteriaceae; genus Brevibacterium; species Brevibacterium permense. The sequence continues at coordinate 1,699 of NZ_JABSSX010000001.1, read as the reverse complement.
GCGATGATCCTGTTGTCGCTGCCCGGTGACTCCGGGTCGTTCTTCGCCGACTGGATCGTGCTCATCGGCCTGGTCGTCGTACTCGCCGTCGGGTTCATCTACCTCTTCACGGCACGTCCCGATCGGAAGTCCGACGCCCCGGAAGGCGATGCCATCGCCGTCGCCGAGGCGATCCGCACCCACAGAGCGAAGCTGTAACTCACGCGGGGTGGCCGCGGCCACTTCCCCGAATAGTGGTCACAAACGGACACTGCCCTCGAATTTAGGTCACCATCGGATACTTTCTGGCACCAGAAATGTCCGATGGTGACCTAATGTTTTGGCCCGAGTGTCCGATGGTGACCACTATTTCGCGCACAGCCTATGCCGCCCTGATTGCGCACCTCGCTGAGTCCACTCGCACACCCACTCCTGTGCAGAGTTTCATTCAAGTCGTCGCCGGGACACGCGAAGCTTCTCCTGGGCGCGCTGACATCGCCTCAGGTCACCCCGGCTCCGCCCTCAACCGGTTGTGGACGAATGACCTGACTCAGGCGCATACGGGCTGTGGATGCAGAACGGTTGCCCACAGCTGCCTCAGCAGCTCTTCCTGCGCCGAGAGTGCAAGTGAACGATCTGTGCATGAGACATCCTCTGAACTATGCCGATTACCCAGCCATCGTCTCGGTTTCCGAGGCACGTGCACGAGGGGCGTCGGACTACGACATTCGCTCCGGCCGCAACTTTCCAGCAGCCGCGTGGGGAATCCGCTTCGACGCCACGGTCCCCACTGAGTTCCCGGTTCCGACATGGGCCGATGATGATTGGATCAAGGAAGCTCAACTGCTGCTTGCCCTCGCACACAGGCACTCGGGAATCGTCGCATGCAGTGAAACTGCTGCGCGTCTGTTCGGGTGGCCGCTGCAAGGTTCCAGCAACCGACATATTCTCCGTCTGGCAACGTCGGACATCAACAAACGCATTCGCAGAAAGGGTGTGACGCTGCATCGGATGAGAACGCTCAGACGAACTGGTTTCCTGGGCCTGCCAGTTCAGAGTCCGTTGCAGGTCTTCAGCCAATTCGCGGCCGTCAGTTCGGTTGAATCGTTGGTGAAGATGGGAGATGCTGCGATCGGCGATTGGAAGAGCCCGCCCCAGTTCTCACTGGAAGACCTGGCCACGCACATCTCCGGCACGAAACATCTCAGAGCCAGATCGAAGCTGCTTTCCGCCCTCGAACTGATCAGAGAAGGCGTCGACTCGCCGATGGAGACTGATCTCCGGCTCTGGGCTGTTTCGCGGAACCTTCCCGAACCTGCAGTCCATCCTGCTGTGTACTGTCCGTCGATCGATCGCACGCTGCATCCTGACCTCGGCTATCCGCAGGAAAAGCTCGCTTTGGAATACGAGGGAGACCATCACCGGACCTCCGAAGACCAATGGGCCGCCGACATCGATCGAGTCAACGCGCTGAGAGCCGTCGGTTGGACAGTTATCCGAGTGACGAAATCGACGAATCGTCACCAACTCGAGCGAGACATCCGCCAGCATCTCGGTTTGCAGTGAGAAACATAGGTCACTAACGGACATTTCTGACGCGGCGGTTTCTATCTTCTAGTGCAACACCCGGCCTGACCAGCACGGTCGGGTCGGGACAGCACTTGAGAAGGAGCCCATCATGCGACCAGTGCCTTTCGACCACCTCGACGCGTTCTTCGTC
>NZ_JABSSX010000019.1 GCF_013280495.1 Brevibacterium permense | reverse complement strand
AGGTCGATAGTCCGGCGTGACCGTAAGCTGGGAGCGCGGGGTGCCGGAGTGGTGCTACCGGATCCCCGCGCTCCTGCTACCACTTCGTTCCACGCGTGCTACCGAATGCCGCTTCCCTACAGTTGCTTAACGACATTGCGGTGGCGCGGATGAAAGGGATGTAGGACGATTTGGGACGCTTCTTCGGTGAGGCATCGACGTGGCCGACGCTGGCCAGTAGACGGGCGATCGTCGCCGGCGACGGGATCGTCGTGGCCGGGAACGTCTCGGAGATTGCGGCCTCGTAGTAGATCGTGCGGGGGCCATAGTCCCATCCGTCGGCTTTGAGTTGCTTGCGGATTCGGACGAGTTCATTGACGACCTGGCGACCGTATCGCCGGGCGGGTTGTTTCGGAGCTCGCGACCGGGGATGCAGCGCCGCGGTTGATTCTTGTTGGGTGCGGGTGCGGATCTTATAGAAGGCACTACGTGAGATTTTGTGGGCGCGGCAGAACTCGGTTGTAGGGAAGGTGCATTCGGTAGCACCTTCCCTACAGTCAATTACATAGCCTGGCTATGGGGCAAGGTCACGAACGCAGACGACCCCGAACACCGCTTTTCCGTGTCCGGGGTCGAATAGTGGAACCGTTCGGGTCACTATGTGAGGTTTGCGCTCCAAAGCTCCTGTCGGCCGCGTCCACGGCGAGCGAGCATATTCAAATCACTACCCGACTGGCAGCACATTCTCATCCCCAAACCATTCTCTTGCCTGCCTCAAAGCACCCGGACTCGGCGCGTGCGCATACACAATGAGATTCTCCTTAGCCCGACTGCAAGTAACGTACAGCATCATTCGAGACCGTGACTCTACGCTGCCATCACTATCGGGCGCTCCCAAAAGTTTATCGTAGTTGTACATATTCCAACCGCCGTTATCGAGTGATACAAAGACATTGTCCCACTCGGACCCCTTAACCCCATGCTGAGTTGAGAATGGAGAAAAATCCTCGACGTAGCTATACAAAGCCGCAACTTCGTCAAAAGGAACTTCGAACACTCTTGCACACCGATACGGATGCCGCTTCTGAAAATCCTGGACCGCGTCCCTGCGGATTACCAAGCCAGAAGAATCCGCGTAGTCCACCACCTCACCCACGGGCTTACCACCCGCAGTGCTCAGCCAATCGAGGTTCTGCGCAAGTCGTACGCGGTCCTCTATACTTGTCACACGAACCGACATAGACCTGATTATCGAATTGAAACTCCCCTGGGAATACTGCGCTCGAATAAACTGAATGGCCATCAAATGGTTGATCAAAGGGTCGCGCTTTTCTCCTCTGTCCCGATCGTCCAGCTCAGATACCTTCTTCGTACCAAGCAGCCTGTCAGAGTTCACAGAAGTCGTAACCAAGTCCCGGAAGGTATAGCCGTAAGCGCGGGACAAGAGATCAGGATCATCGTCAAAGGCTCGCTGTTGGCTACGCGTCGGAGCGGCGATATCCGTGTTGGCCCCGATCACCTCGCCAAACGTCATGTCGCGGTCGACCGACACACCTATCTTCCCTAAGGCTTTATCAATCGTCTTCGCATACTCCACAGCCCGGTCCTTGCTATAGATTTCCATAAGCCGAGGAAAACTGTTCTCCCGAGCGATAGCAGATTTACCAAGATAGAGCAGCTTCGTATGCTCAGACGAGGTGAAATCCCACGAGCTGCAGTAGGGCAAACCTCTAAGTGCAGAAATGTCCAGCGGCTTATCGTTCGTATAAATGAAGCGAGCAGTACCTTCTTTACCATAGTTAGGAGCATCCACATCAACGGCTTGAACTTGGATCAGCCCATCCGTCCGCAAATTCCCTATTAGTCGCATAACAGCAGCGGGATTTCGCCGATTATGACGCTTAGTGATAAGCTTAATGCGCTGATTATCCAGCGCGCGCTTCACCACGTCCCGGCTCTTGCCACCCTCGTGAATAGCCTGCTCGCCGTCTCCAAAAAATCCAACCCTGAGGCTACGGTGCGCGGGTTTAGGAAGCACCTCGAGTAGTATTTCCAGAACATCAACCGGAGTGTCCTGATATTCGTCTACCAGCAAATAGTCATACAAGTCGCCCAAGATTTTTGCAAGAAGAGGACAATCCTCAAAAAGGGAACGAGCAATCAGTAGCACTTCCGCATGTGAAACATGACACTCCTCCAAACTAAGCCACTCTTTGTATCGAATAGGATGCTCCCAGAAATCAGTGCCGACGGGAAGATCCAGACTAGTTCGAATAACCGAGTTATTCACCAGATTAGTTAATGCCTGCCGAATATTCTTCTGAAATCGGCGAATCAATTCCCATAGGAATTCGTGAATGGTGAATACCTGGAGACCTGGGATTGCAAGCCTATTCCGAATCTCATTGACCGCGACGTTAGTATAGGTGATGCAGACTATGCTTGACTGGGGATTTTCAGCATACACCTCCCTAATGAAGCTCTCCATAGAGTGAGTTTTTCCGCTACCTGCGCCGCCCGCCATGAGAAAATCACTACGTGCACGAACATGGTCTAGAGCCTCAAGAACTTCCTCTTCAACGATTCCCATTAGACATCCCTCAACCAGCGCAGACCTTCAGAAATATACAACGGTATCCGCCAGGTCGAATCCGGCTCTCCGCTGTTAACGCCAGCATATATTACATCGAGAGCAAAATGAGTCTTCTTATGTATGCAATTTTCGGCGAGATCGTACGCGCTGTGACCCTCTTCTGAAAACATTCTACGATTCTTGAGACCTCGAAAATCGCTTATGTGTCTTTGGATAAATTCTCGATTGATGTGAATAAACGCGTCCTCATAGCTCCGCGCCTCGTAACCATCCTCCTTACCTTGATAGGCGACGAACAGACTTGGATTTTTCTTTGAAATTTCCCACGCACCGCTTCGCTTTGAGAGTTGCTTTTCGGCTCTGGGACGATGCCGAATACTCTGAATATTTCCTTTATCTCGATCATTTACATTTGAAAGCCGAAAGAAATGCCTGATAGCGCTGTTGGTTGTATGGGTACTCTCATCAACGGGTGCACTGATCAGATGCTTTTTTTTATCTTCCCCTATCTCGACCTTAGCGCTGTCTATATCGGTGATAATCAATGCTTTAAGTCCAGTGAATTCGATGAACCTGTCGAAGATCTGGGAGTGGGCACCCACCTCTACGACTGAAATATTCTGAGCACTCAAAGGTGACGATGGATCCTCGTCTTCCATGTCAATCTTTTGCATCATAGCCCGCATCAGAATGCGCTCTGTGTCCCCCTCAATAAATACTGCTTTGTCAGCGAAGAACAGCTCGGCCCTGGTCAGAGTCAAGTACTGCTTCAGAAAATGGTACTGCTTGGGGTCTTTCTCGTACATTGCCTCTAGATCGGTCATATTTCGCGCTTCAACATGATCGCCTATTCGACGAAAGTATTTGATATCATCAAAATCGCTCTCTGCCGTAATGTGGGATGAATGAGTTGTCAGCACAGTCTGAAGTTGCAGCGAGTGTGTCTCGTTATTCTCTCGAAGCAAATCCTTGATCTGCCTGATAAAGATATACTGAAGTTGGGGATGAGTATGTGCTTCCGGCTCTTCGATTACTAATAGGTTAATGTCAGCTGGACCCGAGTCGGTCTTCGATCGCATACGGAGTATTCGTATCTCAATTTCCATGATAATGGCAATTAGGTTTAGATATCCTAGGCCATTATGGTCCTCCGGCAGTAGTGTATCTTGATCGCCATACTTCACTGTAGTGCTATCGCGGAGAAGACCCGTTGGCTGGATCGTTGAAATTATATGTATGTCTTCAGTTGCGCCAGCTAACACACCAAATTTTTTAACTTTTTGGATAACGTCCTCAAAGACGCTTTCGTAAGTTTCAGTGAATCGTCGATCTGTAACGGCGGCCTGGGCAGCCAGTTGCAGAAATGCGTCGCTGGCCTCGTTACCGCCGGTGCGGTCGGTAAAGTACTGACTCGAAAGATGAGAGAGGGCGCGACCTGAAGCGCTCCCAGATCTGGTTGCGTCCCGGTTCTCCACGGATCTTCTCGCGCTCACGTACTCGAGATTCAACACTTGACGGAGAGTCTGGAGTTCACCCGTGAGGTCCGCAAGGTTGCTACTATCTTCCGGATCGAAAGATATGATGCTTCTGGTCAAATAGTCGTTTAGACTCTTTTCTAAGAAGCGTTGCGCTTCATTCTTCCGCTCAAGCCCATCAAGTGGACTGTCGAGCGCCGCTTCTATCGACGATAGATTGCTATAAAACTCTTCATACAGTCTGAAAAACTGCGCCTTGGTAATTTCGGTTTTGAACTGAAGGTATACGTTGCGCGCTTCGGGCGATAGGTCCACCATCAGTTTCGACAAATTTCTCAGGTTATCCGATTCGTCATATCTAATTTCAACAGTCAAAGTAATACTGAGATCCGTCTCCGGGAGCGATGGTTTATCAACCAGAATGTTCGACAGCAGGCATTTCTGGGTGGCGATGGAGAAATCCTCAAAAGAATATTGCTGAGCACCTGATAGCGAGGATTTCAAAATATTGAGGAGTGATGTTTTCCCGGTATTGTTCTTTCCGATGATTAGTGATAGTTCGTCGCGCAACTCTAGCTCAAAGTTGTCAAGTAACCGGTATCCAGACACTCTGATCTTGTCTATCTTCATCGATATTCTCCTAGGCAGTGTTTTAATATGGATTTTTACATCACTTCGCGACAAGTCGAAGAGTTGCCGTCCTTCCGACTCAATATCGATGTGTCCGGCTACCTTGAACTATACGTGACGTTTCCCAATTGTCACGGACTCGGACGAAGACCATGCATGTCAGAATTGGAGTCTGCTTCGGTACAAAGCCGTGATCACTGGTCGACGCCGTATCCGTTCGGGGTCGTATTCTGGGCAAAACGGAAAACTCGCTCCGTACGATGCCAGAACGGGTCTTCGGATGAGAACCTCAGTTCGTTCAGCTTCCGGTGCCCGAGACTGCGGTCAGGTGCGCGCGTGTTTCGTCGAGCATGGTAGTTTCACGGAGTCTTGCACCCTGCATGAGGACTCGTACGCCTGGGTTACCCGCCGAGATACCTGGTAAGTTGAGTCGAACGCATGGCCTCCCTTTCTCGGACCGAATATCTAAAGGGGCCTCGCCGTTGGCGAGGCCCCTTTTTCTGGGTGAGAAGCCAAGATGGGCAGAGAACCCAAGCCGCATAACCACGGGCAGAACGCCAACAGGCGTTATTGCGTGGAAACTGACAAACTGACACTTGCAAACATGCAATTACAAGTATCAGTTTGAAAGTTTGACCTGCGCTCCGCCCGCTCAGCTCCCAGCGTTCGCATCCGCAGTCAGGTGGGCGCGCGCCTCGGCGAGCATGGCCTCGCGGGTTGCGATCTTCACCCGCTCACGCCCCTCGGTCTCACCGAAGGCCTTCTCCGCGGCCTCGAGCCGGTGATAGCCCTCCCAGTCCGTGAACTCGACGCCCTTCGACTCGAGCAGCTCGACGATCGAAGACTCCTCCGGGTACACGGGTTCGGTGAGCGCCCCGGCGGCCTGATCGTCGAGGATGTGCCCGATCGTCTCGAGCGCATCACCCTTCGTATGCCCGATGAGCCCGACGGGCCCGCGCTTGATCCATCCGGTCGTGTACACGCCGGGGATGACGTCCGCCTCGGCGGCCTGGCCCTGATCCTCGGCGTCGACGACCCGCCCTTCGTGATTGGGGATGACCTTCTTGGCCTCGTCGAAGGGCAGCTGCGGCAGCTGCGTACCCGCATAGCCGACCGCCCGGTACACGGCATCGATGTCCCAGTCGTGGAAGTCCCCGGTGCCGTTGACGCCACCGGTCCCGTCGAGCTCCTGACGTTCCGTGCGCAGCCCGGTCACCCGATCCTCGCCGAGGATGGCCACCGGTGCGTGCAGGAAGTGTAGGTGCAGACGCCGCTTCGCCCCGGTCTCCTCCCGCATCGCAAAGTCCGTGAGCGTCTTCGTCACCTGCTTGACCTGGTTGCTCGACTCGATGGACTCGAGCGAACCCTGATCGAACTCGTAGTCCTCGGGATAGACGATGATGTCGACGTCGTCGACCTGACCGAGTTCACGCAGCTCGAGAGGCGTGAACTTCGCCTGCGCGGGACCCCGGCGGCCGAAGATGTGGACATCGGTGACCTTCGAGGACTTCAGGCCCTCATAGACGTGATCGGGGATCTCCGTGGTGTGCAGGTCATCGGCCTGCTTCGCGAGCACCCGAGCCACGTCGAGCGCGACATTGCCGTTGCCGAGCACCGCGACCTTTTCCGCGTCCAGCGGCCAGGTCTGGGCCACATCGGGGTGGGAGTCGTACCAGTTGACGAAGTCGGCGGCCCCATAGGAACCGGGCAGCTCGATGCCGGGCAGCGACAGCGGTGCGTCGATGAAGCAGCCGGTGGAGAAGATCACCGCGTCGTAGCGGTCGGTGAGCTCGCCGAGGTTGATGTCGGCCCCGTATTCGACGTTGCCGAACAGGCGGATGTCACCGCGGTCGAGGACCTTGATGAGCGCATTGATGATGCCCTTGATCCGCGGATGGTCGGGTGCGACTCCGTAGCGGACGAGCCCGAAGGGTGAGGGCAGGCGATCGAACAGGTCGATGCTCAGTTCCAGATCGTGTTCGGCCTTGGTCAGCAGGTCAGCGGCATAGATTCCGGCGGGACCGGCGCCGATGATGGCCACTCTGAAGGGAATAGTAGGCATAGCTTTCCTTGGTCAGTCGTCGGTGTTCTGCGGCGGCAGAGCTGCGATGAAGGGATGGTCTTTGTCGACGGCCCCGTGGGCGGCCGCTCCGCCCGGGGAGCCGATGTCGTCGAAGAATTCGACGTTCGCCTTGTAGTAGGCCTCCCACTCATCGGGCACATCGTCTTCGTAGAAGATCGCCTCGACGGGGCACACGGGTTCGCACGCCCCGCAGTCGACGCATTCGTCGGGATGGATGTAGAGGGAGCGGGTGCCTTCGTAGATGCAGTCGACCGGGCATTCCTCGATGCAGGCTCGGTCCTTCAGGTCCACGCACGGCTGGGCGATGATGTAGGTCATGGGTTCCTCACGAGTTCGGATGACGATGCGGCAGGCTCGGTCGCCTGCGTGAACGCACCATCGGCGTAGGGGCTCAAGGTCACGACATCACCGGCGACGATCACGGCCGGTGACCGGACGCCTCGGCGAGCCGCGCGGAAGGCGATGTCGCCGAGGGTTCCGATGGTCACTCGTTGGTTCTCACCGAATCCGTCTTCGACGATCGCGACCGGGCAGTCGTCACCGCGCCCGGATCGGGCGAGCACCATCGCCGAGTTGATGAGTGTGCCCACTCCCATGAGCACGACAACGGTGTGGTCGCGTCCCCCGCCGATCTCGCCCAGCTGGTCATGGCCGGTCGCGACTGTGTACGAGGTGGCGACGCCTCGGTGGGTGAGCGGGATTCCGGCGACCGCGGGAACGGAGTTCGCGCTGGTCACCCCGGGAACGACGCGGACGTCGACTCCGGCGGCCCGGCAGGCGATGACTTCCTCTCCCCCACGTCCGAGGACGAACGGGTCCCCGCCCTTGAGACGGACGACCCGACGGCCGAGCTTCGCCTGTGAGATGAGGATGTCGTTGATCCCGCTCTGCGGCACCGGATGGTGCCCCGGCAGCTTGCCGACGTCGATGATCTCCGCATCGAGGGGTGCACCACGATCGGTTTCGAGCTGATCGATGACCGATCGGGCGCCGAGGCGGTCGGCCACGATGACATCGGCGCGTTCCAATGCGCGCAGACCGGTGACGGTGAGCAGTCCGAGATCGCCCGGTCCGGCACCGACTAGCAGCACGGTGCCGGGCTGCTGTGGGAGGAAGAGTGTCATGACTGGTCCTCGGTGGATTCGGGGGTGGGGGCCGCCTCGGGGGTGTGGATTCCCGCAGCGAGGGTGTTGCCTGTCTGCGGGTCGATGACGACGAAGGCTCCGGCCGTGCCGTGGTCGCGGAAGTCCGGGACCGGCAGCTCGGCCGACAGCTTCACCCGGGCCAGGCCGATGTCGTTGCCGGCGAGCACCTCGGCGACCTCCAGTCCGGAGGTCTCGAGGTTTCGTTTGGCCTCGATGGTGACGATCCCCTTCACGGTCGTCGTCCCCGTCTTGATGAGCACCCGGTCCCCCGTGCGCAGGCCCTCGGCCGTGAAGGGGAAGACCTCGGCGCGCAGTTCCCGACGCGGGGCGGGCAGGGTGCCGGCCGCGGCGATGACGCTGCCACGAGCGGTATCGACATCATCGGCCAGCCGCAGCGCCACCGACAGCGGCGCACTCGCGGTCTCGAGGGGACCACTGGCGGTATCGATGCCGGTCACCGTCGTTTTCAGCCCGGCAGGGTGGATCTCGATCTCATCGCCGAGGCTGACCCGCCCGGCCGTGATCTGTCCGGCCACCGCCCGGTAGTCCCGGAATTCCTCGGGGTCGAGTCCAGGTGCCAGTCCCCCCTGCGGACGCAGCACGGTCTGGACGTCGAGGCGGAAGGCCTCGAGATCGGCGGTGTCCTCGTCCGCACTCGGCAGGGTCTCGAGGAGTTCGAGCAGTGCCGGACCCGTGTACCAGGGTGTGTTGTCCGAGGTGGTGGCGACATTGTCCCCGGCCAGCGCGGAGATCGGAATGAGGTGCGGGGTCTCGAGGCCGATCTCGTCGGCGAGTGACTTGATGTCGTTCTCGACCGTCTCGATCGCTGCCTGGTCGTAGTCGATGAGGTCGATCTTGTTGACGGCGATGATGACGTGGCGGATGCCCAGTCGGGAGACCACAGTGAGGTGCCGGCGGGTCTGTTCGGTCGCGCCGGTGCGGGCGTCGATGAGGACGACGACGGCATCGGCGGTCGAGGCTCCCGTGACCATGTTCCTGGTGTACTGCACGTGTCCGGGGCAGTCGGCGAGGATGAACGAGCGACAATCGGTGGCGAAGTACCGGTAGGCGACGTCGATGGTGATGCCCTGTTCGCGTTCGGCCCGCAGACCGTCGGTGAGCAGCGCGAAGTCGAACTCACCTCCCAGGAATCCGCGTTCCCGGCTGGTCGCGGTCACGGCGGCGAGCTGGTCGGCGAGGATCGCCTTCGCATCGTGGAGGAGCCGGCCGACGAGCGTGGATTTCCCGTCGTCGACGGATCCGGCGGTGGCGAACCGCAACAGCGTCTTCGTCGTCGTGTCCAACGTCGGCGTCGCCTCGGTGGTGGTTGTTTCGGTGGTGGTTGTAGTCGTCATCAGAAGTACCCGTCCTTCTTGCGGTCTTCCATCGCCGCGGCCGAGATCCGGTCGTCGGCGCGAGTGGCACCGCGCTCGGTCACAGTGGTGGCGGCCACCTCGGCGAGGATGGACTCGAGGTCATCGGCGCTCGATTCGACGGCCCCGGTGCAGCTCATATCCCCGACGGTGCGGTAGCGGACCTTCTTGGTCGTGACTGTCTCGTCCTCGCGCGGGGTGGAGAATTCGCCCGTGGCCCACCACATGCCGTCGCGGGCGAAGACTTCGCGATCGTGGGCGAAGTAGAGCTCGGGCAGTTCGATGCCTTCGCGGGCGATGTAGCTCCACACGTCGAGTTCGGTGAAGTTCGAGATCGGGAACACGCGTACGTGTTCGCCGGGCAGGTGGCGGCCGTTGAAGAGGTTCCACAGTTCGGGGCGCTGGCTGCTGGGGTTCCAGCCGCCGAATTCGTCGCGAAGGGACAGGATGCGTTCCTTCGCGCGTGCTTTGTCCTCGTCGCGGCGGGCGCCACCGAAGACGGCGTCGAACGTTCCGCCGGTGATGGCGTCGAGCAGCGGCTGGGTCTGCAGGGTGTTGCGGGTCCCGTCGGGGCGTTCGCGCAGGCGACCGTCGTCGATGTAGTCCTGGACCTTCGCCACCGTGAGGTCGAGGCCGTACTTCTCGGCGGTTTCGTCGCGGAAGCGGATGATCTCGTCGAAGTTGTGGCCGGTGTCGACGTGGAGGAGACCGAACGGAATCTTCGCCGGCCAGAACGCCTTCGCCGCGAGGTGGAGGACCGTCACGGAGTCCTTGCCGCCGGAGAACAGCAGCACAGGACGTTCGAACTCGGCGGCGACCTCACGGATGATGTGGATCGCTTCGGATTCGAGAACGTCGAGGGTGGACAGGGAGGTGTTCTTCGGGTTGGCCGGTGTCGCCTCGGGGGCGCTGTGGGTGTCGTTGTTGAACTGGGTGTCGATGCTCATGTGTGGAGTCCGCATTCTGTTTTGGTCGATCCGGCCCAACGGCCGGCGCGGGGGTCTTCCCCTTCGGCGACGGGGCGAGTGCAGGGCTGGCAGCCGATCGACGGGTACCCCTGCGACAGCAGCGGGTTGACCGGAACTTCGAAGGCGCGTGAGTAGTCGAGGAGGTCATCGAAGGACCATGCCGCGAGAGGGTTGACCTTGACGAGTCCGTTCTTCTCATCGAAGGTGATCAGCGGTGTGTTCGTCCTGGTGGGAGCCTCGTCACGGCGGACTCCGGTGAACCAGAGTTCATAGCCGTTCAGCGATTTCTTCAGCGGTGCGACCTTGCGGCGGGCGCAGCACAGGCCCGGGTCGCGGGCGAAGAGATCCTTGCCGAACTCGGCGTCCTGCTCTTCCACGGTCTGTTCCGGGAGGACATCGACGATGTGGACGTCGACACGGCGGGCCACCTCGTTGCGGGTGTCATAGGTCTCCCGGAAGTGGTAGCCGGTGTCGAGGAAGAGGACGTCGACGCCGGGCTGGTACTGGGCGACGTAGTGCGGCAGGGCGGCGTCGGCCATCGAGCAGGCCACTGCGCAGGCCGCGGTGTCGAAGTTCCGGGACACCCAGCGGATGACGTCGGCGGGGTTGGCCTCGGGAACGCCGTTCTCAGGGTCACCGGCGAGTTCACGGGCACCCGCCTCGGCGAGGGCCTTGAGCTCCTCGACCGGACGTGGTTCGGGGCGGGACTGGGTCGCTGCTCCTCCCCTCGCCGTGGTTGCGGTTGCGGCTGGGGTTGCGGTTGTGTCGGTGGCGCTCATACCAGTTCCTCCTCGTCAACACGGTGGGCCCATTCGGAAAATGTTTCGGTCTCCCCGCGCCCGGCGAGGAAGCGGCGGACGAGCTTCTCGACGTAGTCGCTGAGGTTCTCGGCGGTGACCTTGAGTCCGCGGACGGTGCGACCGAGTCCGGCTTCGTCGCGGTCCTTCGAGGCCAGGCCTCCGCCGACGTGGACCTGGAATCCGGAGACCTGTTCGCCTTCGTCGGTGGTGACGATCTGGCCTTTGAGTCCGATGTCGGCGGTCTGGATGCGGGCGCAGGAGTTCGGGCAGCCGTTGAGGTGGAAGCTGATCGGGTGGGGCAGCTCCTCGATGTCGGCGAGGCGCTCCTCGAGCTTCGTGATGGTGTCAGCTGCGGTCTGCTTGGTCTCGACGATGGCGAGTTTGCAGTATTCGATGCCGGTGCACGCGATCGTCGAGCGGCGGAAGAGGTCCTTGCGACTGGAGAGACCCAAGGCGTCGAGTTCGGCGACGACGGTTTCGACGTCCTTCTCCTCGATGTCGAGCAGCAGCACCTTCTGGTGCGGGGTCGTGCGCAGCCGAGTGGATCCGTACTTCTCAGCGAGGTCGACGAGTTGGCCGAGCAGCGTGCCCGAGACGCGACCGACGACGGGGCTGACCCCGATGTAGTAGCGGCCGTCGGTCTGCTTGTGCACGCCGACGTGGTCGCCGGCGGTGAGCGGCTTGGCCGGTGCCGGACCGTCAGCGAGTTTGTATCCGAGGTATTCGGTCTCGAGGATTTCGCGGAACTTCTCCGGACCCCAATCGGCGAGCAGGAACTTCAGGCGGGCCTTGTTGCGCAGGCGGCGGAAGCCGTAGTCGCGGAAGATCGAGGTTACGCCCAGCCAGGTCTCGACGACTTGGTCGGGGGCGACCCAGGCGCCGAGGCGTTCGGCGAAGCGGGGGACGACTGACAGGGCGCCGCCGACCCACAGGTCGTAGCCGATGCCGTGTTCGGGGTGTTCGACGGCGACGAAGGAGCAGTCGTTGATCTCGTGGACGACGTCCTGGCTGGGGTGGCCGGTGATCGCGGTCTTGTATTTGCGCGGCAGGTTCGACAGGCTCTGGTCGCCGATGTAGCGACGGGAGATCTCTTCGATCGCCGGTGTCGGGTCGATGAGTTCGTCGGCGGCGATGCCGGCCACGGGTGAGCCGAGGATGACGCGGGGGACGTCGCCGCAGGCTTCGGTGGTCTGCAGGCCGACGGCTTCGAGGCGGCGCCAGATCTCGGGCATGTTCTCGATCTCGATCCAGTGCAGCTGGATATTCTGGCGGTCGGTGAGGTCGGCGCTGTCGCGGGCGAATTCGGTGGAGATGTCCGCGATCGTGCGCAGCTGCTCGGTGGTGAGCTTTCCGCCGTCGATGCGGACACGCAACATGAAGTATTCGTCTTCGAGCTCATGCGGCTCGAGCTTCGCGGTGCGGCCGCCGTCGATTCCGGGTTTGCGCTGGGTGTACAGGCCCCACCAGCGGAAGCGGCCGTGCAGGTCGTCGGAGTCGATCGAAGAGAATCCGCGCTTGGCGTAGATGGTCTCAATCCGGGCGCGAACGTTGAGGCCGTTGTCTTCGGCCTTGTCGATCTCGTTTTTGTTCAACGGTTCATGGCCGTCGATCTTCCACTGCCCATTGGACTTCTTCGGGCGGGCGGGCCGCTTATCGGCTCGTTTACCTGACGTTTCCTTGTTCTCTTCCACCTTAGTGGACATTGCTGTCTCCAAACGCTGAGGGGAACCAGTGATGAATCACGGTACATGAATGCCGAATTGCTCAACAAATTTCCGAAGGGTTTGTGTCACGAAGTGACATCTGGCGTCACGGCCCGCCGTGGACGCGGTGGGTGCCACCTTCCGCGGGTGTGGTCAGGCGTTGAGCATGTCCGCGACATAGGCGTGGGGTTGGACGCTTTCGCGGATGCCTCCGCTGACCCGATCGCGGACGATGTCGACGAGCCGGGGCGGCACGGCGGCGCCGCTGCTTCCGTTGGTGAGCAGCGGCGGGGATAGGACACCGGACGAATCACTGCCGCCGTCGACGAGTTTCCGTGCGAGGTCATCGAAGAATCCCGGCGCCAGCAGATAGTTCGCGAGCACGGGTCGGGCGCCGCGACTCCGACTCTCCGCGACGAGATCTTTCAATGGCACTCCCCCGCCGGCGAGGAAGCCGACCTCGACGGGACGCTCGAGCTCTGCCGCTAGCAGCCTGCCCATCTCGCGGCAGGACTCGTTCGCCCGCTCGTCGCTCGAACCGGCGGCGGCGAGGATGACCTCGTCGTTGTCCCGCAAGGGCGGAAGTCGATCGGCGAGGATCTCTGCGAGCCTCGGGTCGGGCCCGAGCGTGGGCGTTCGTCGAACGTCACGGCCGGATTCAGCGGCACGGCCGGCCGCCTCGGCGAGGTCGACGTGGACGTGATACCCCGGGGAGAGCAGAAGCGGCACGAGGATCACCGGACGGTCGGCGGGCAGGCGAGCGATCACCTCGTCGACGTCGGGTTTCTGGACGTCCACGTGGCCGAGCATGACCTCGTCGGCAATGCCGCGAATGCGCAGGTCTGTGGCGATCTCTGCCGCGAGGACCTCGATGAGGACCTGGCCGGTCGGCGATGAGGTCCCGTGGGAGATCAGACCCACCGACGGCAGCCCCGTCACGGTCGCCCCCGCACGGGTCCCTGCGCCCGACATCTCGCCGATTCCGACGCCCGACTCCTCGCAGGAACCGGGTGTGCCATGGCCATTGCGCAAATTGATTGCTCAACGACTGACTGACCGGGGCGAGCAGCTTTCAACATTCTTGAATGCATTGCCACAGCGTAACCCATCAGTGTCAACGCCGCATACAGGCTCGTCATCGGCGAAATTTCGCCATCTGGCGTCATCTTTCGACATACGGCGACCGAGTTCGTAGGATTGCGGATGATTTGCCATTCTGCTCAACAGTTTCGCTAGTGTGTGTTATCGACGCACATATGCGCTTCTGACGCCGTCCTCTTCGTCGACGTCGTCCTCACGTCTGCGCCTCCACCTCCTTCGCGTCATCCACGAAAGGCAAGCACATGCGTCAGCTCATCATCCTCGGGATCGTCGGCCTCATCGCTCAGCTCATCGACGGATCCCTGGGCATGGCCTATGGGGTCACCTCAACCACGTTGCTGCTCGCGGCGGGGACGGCACCGGCGGCCGCCTCGGCGGCGGTGCATTTCTCCGAACTGGGCACAAGTCTGGTGTCCGGGATCTCCCATCACCGATTCGGCAATGTCGACTGGCGGACGGTCGGCATCCTCGCCGGTCCCGGGTTCATCGGTGCGGTCCTCGGGTCGACGTTCCTCGCCAGTCTCAACGGGGAGGCCGCGACCCCGTGGATCTCGGGGATCCTGCTCGCGCTCGGGGTGTACGTGATCTGGCGCTTCCTCGCTTTGGGCGGGAAGCGTCCGGAGTTCAAGTCGCGGCCGAGCGCGGGGATGCTCGTGCCGGTAGGGTTCGTCGGTGGAGCACTCGATGCCATCGGCGGTGGCGGCTGGGGTCCGGTCGGGACGACGACGCTGCTCTCATCAGGACGATTGGAACCGCGGAAGGTCATCGGGTCAATCGATACGAGTGAGTTCGTCGTCGCCGTCGGCGGTTCTCTCGGGTTCCTCATCGCGCTCGGATCGCAGGGCATCGAGTGGCAGATCGTGGCGGCACTGCTCATCGGCGGCGTCATCGCCGCACCGTTCGCCGCATGGCTGGTGAAGCTGCTGCCCGCGAAGGTGCTGGCGGTCGCCGCAGGCGGAATCATCATCCTCACGAATATCCGCACCATCCTGCTCACCTTTGGTTTGGATGCATCTGCTGTGTGGCTGACGCTCGCCGGCTTGGCACTCGTCTGGTTCGCACTGCTGGCTCACGTCGTGCGCATCGAGCGGGCGGCTGCGAAGGCGCGGAAGGCTGAAGAGGCCGGCGCCGAGGTGCCCGTCGGCGGGTGAAGCTCGGCAGGAACACGCGAACGGACCCGACTCCGCACAATCGCGGGGTCGGGTCTGTTCGCTTTTGCCGTTTGGTCAGCGCTGGCTGTAGAGCTTCCGGGCCATGATCACGCCGATGAGGGACAGCAGCGACAGCCCCGCGTAGTAGAAGCCGGGCACGGTCAGCAGACCGGTCGCGCCGAGCAGCGCGGTGAGGATGAGCGGGGCGAAGCCGCCGAAGATCGCGACACCGAAGCTGTAGGCGATGGTCATGCCGGAGCTGCGCACCTTGACGGGGAACAGTTCGGACAGCAGTGCCGGCATCGGGCCGAAGTAGAAGACCATGAACAGACCGACGATCGCCTCACAGAGAGTGAGGACGGGAATCGTAGGGTTAGCTTCCAGGAGGATGAACATCGGCCAGCCAACGATGATGCCCACGATCGCGGTCGGGATCATCACGGTCGTCGGTCCCACCCGGTCGGCCAGGCGGCCGGCGTACGGGGCGCCGATGAGGGTGATGAGGCCGGCGACGACGGCGCCGGGGAATGCCGCCCAGGCGTCGAGGCCGAGGTTGGTGACGGCGAACTGCGGCAGGTAGGTGATGAGGTAGACCGAGATCGTGGCCATCGCGATGACGAGGAACGCGGAGAACAGGCGACCGAAGTTCTCGCCGAGGAGGACGCGGAGCGGACTGTCGGTCTTCTCGGCGGCCTTGAACTCGGGAGTGTCGTCCATCTTCGAGCGGATGTACCAGCCGACGGGCCCGAGGAGCAGGCCGAGGGCGAAGGCCACGCGCCAGCCCCAGGAGTGGAGTGCTTCTTCGCTCAGTGCCGAGCTGAGAATCCACGAGATTCCGGCGGCCAGGAACATCGAGATGCCCTGGGTGGCGGTCTGGAAGGAGGCGTAGTAGGCCTTGCCGCGCTTGGCGTTCTCGGTGAGGAAGGCTGTGGCCGATCCGAATTCGCCGCCGGCGGCGATGCCCTGGATGATGCGGGCGATGATGAGGCCGATCGCGCCCCAGATGCCGATGGTCGCTTCGCCGGGCAGGATGACGATGATGAACACGCCGAGGGTCATCAGACCGATCGTCAGCGACAAGGCCGATTTGCGGCCGTGCTTGTCCGAGTAGCGGCCGATGATGATCGCGCCCAGGGGACGGACGACGAAGGTGATGGCGAAGGTCGCCCAAGTCATCAGCTGCGCGGACAGGCCTTCGCCCGGGTAGAAGACCGCGGTGATCGAGGTGGCCATGAACCCGAACAGGATGATGTCATACCATTCGAGGGCGTTGCCCAGTCCGGCCGCAACTACGGCCTTGCGGGCCCGCGACTTGTCTTCGCGGGACTCGACGGGTGTCTCAGTCATCGTGTGCCTCTTCTTGTAGGTGCCCGGATGCCGTGGTTGGCGAAGCCGGTGGTGGATCGTGGGCTTGCAGGATGCAGGCACCGTTGCTCGTCACCCGGGGCGGATGTTGCTTATTCACAGACCTGGTCGGAGTCTCTGATCTGACAAGTATGCCCCTGTTCTCGTCAGCGACACGATTGTAGTCCGGCCATATCCGGTCGCAAAGGCGGTCTCAGGAGATGACGAGTCCTGTCAGCGCCGGTTGTTACGATCATGGTATGTCGACCGAAGCCCGAAACACTGCCCCTGCCACAGCGGTCGAGGTGCGCGGCGCCCGCGTGCACAACCTGCAGAACATCGACGTCGACGTCCCTCTGAATACCCTCGTCGCCATCGCCGGCGTCTCCGGTTCGGGCAAGTCCTCCCTGGCCATGGGAGTCCTCTATGCCGAAGGCTCCCGCCGCTATATCGAAGCACTGTCGACGTACACTCGTCGACGCATGGCTCAAGCAGCCCGCGCCGACGTCGAGACTGTCCGTCACATCCCCGCCGCCCTCGCTCTGCGGCAACGGCCCGGAGTCCCCGGGGTCCGCTCGACGTTCGGCACCTCGACCGAGCTGCTCAACGTCGTTCGCCTGATGTTCTCTCGGCTGGCCTCCCACCTCTGCCCGAACGGGCACCGGCAGGAACCGACCCTCAACGTCGCCGCCGAGGAGCCGTTCGACTGCCCCGAATGCGGTGCGACCGTCCATGCTCCCGGCGCCGAGGAGCTCGCCTTCAATTCCGGTGGAGCCTGTCCCCGCTGCGAGGGCATCGGCACCATCAGAGAGGTCGATGACGCCTCCCTCATCCGCGACCTCGACATGTCGATCGACGACGGCACCGTCATCCCCTGGCAGATGTTCGGCTTCAACGTCCAGCCGCAGATCGCCCGCGAATTCGGCGTCCGCACCGACGTGCCCTGGCGCGACCTCGAGGACTGGGAGCGCGAGATCGTCTTCGCCGGCCCCGAGGAGAAGAAGCACATCACGGTCACCTCGAAGAAGGGGCTCCACGACCTCGACTTCACCTTCCGCAACGCCCGACTGACGGTAACCGAGGAACTCAAACGTGCGGACAACGAGAAGCGCTTCGCCAGGGTCAGCCGGTTCCTCTCCGAGCAGGTCTGCCCCGACTGCGAAGGCACCCGCCTCTCCCCTGCCGCCCGTGCGCCGCGCATCGGTGACATCGGCCTCGCCGAGGCGACCGCCATGACCCTCGCCGAACTCGTGGACTGGGCCACGGACGTTCCGGCCGGGCTCCCCGCATCGATGCAGTCCATGGCCAGATCGTTGGTGGACACTCTGCTCGGCATGGTACGCCGGCTGCTCGACCTCGGCCTCGGGTACCTCGCCCTCGACCGGGCAGGTTCGTCCCTGTCGACCGGTGAACGCCAACGCGTGCAACTCGCCCGCGCAGTGCGCAATGAGACCACCGGGGTCCTCTATGTCCTCGACGAACCCTCGATCGGCCTCCACCCCTCGAACATCGCGGGCCTGCAGGGTGTCATCACCGATCTCCTTGACGAGGGCAACTCTGTCGTCATGGTCGACCACGACCCGCTGGTCCTCCGCGAAGCCGACCACCTCATCGAGATCGGCCCCGGGTCCGGACGTGACGGCGGCACGGTCGTGGCCACCGGCACTGTCGCCGACCTCGACAACACCGACGAATCCCGCATCGGCCCCTACCTCACCGGACGTGCCGAAACACTTGTGCGCAACCCCGCGGTCGCCTCTGCGACCTTCGATCACGGTCGGATCCGATTACGCACAGCACCGATCCACACGGTCCACGCCCTCGACGCGGAGATCCCACGGCAGCGGCTGACCGTCGTCACGGGTGTGTCCGGATCGGGCAAGACCACCCTTGTCCTCGACAGTCTCGTCCCCGCGCTCAAAGCCGCCGATGAACGTTCGCGGCCCGGTCATGTGCGTGAGATCGACGCCGACGGAATCGACCGGGTCAACGTTGTCGACGCCACCCCGATCGGCATCAACGTCCGCTCCACCGTGGCGACCTATTCCGGGGTGCTCGATGACCTTCGCCGCGCCTATGCTCGGCTCGGTTCCGCGAAGGATGCCGCGCTGACGGCCGGGGACTTCTCGTACAACACGGGATCGCTGCGCTGCCCGAAATGCGAAGGCACCGGCGAGATCACCCTCGATGTGCAGTTCCTCCCCGACGTCGACATCCCCTGCCCGGACTGCGAAGGCCGTCGGTACAGTCCGGATGCGGAGGAGTATCGCCGTGCCTCGGACGCCGATGGCCAGCCGCTATCGCTGCCGGAACTGTTGGCGATGACCGTCGCCGAGGCGCTCCCCCACCTTGCCGAGATGCGCAAGGTCCACGCCCGGCTGAGAGCGCTGGCCGATGTGGGACTCGGCTATCTCACCCTCCACGAGGCGACCCCGGCGCTCTCCGGCGGAGAGGCGCAGCGACTCAAGCTCGCCACCGAGCTCGGGAAGTCACAGGAGCACACGCTCTTCGTCTTCGACGAACCGACGGTGGGCCTGCACCCCGAGGATGTGGGTGTGCTCGTGCGCGTCTTCCAACAGCTGCTCGACCAAGGTGGAACGGTTCTCGTCATCGAACACGATCTCGACATGATCGCCAACGCCGATTGGGTCATCGACCTCGGTCCCGGCGGAGGTCAGGATGGCGGACAGATCGTCGCGACGGGAACCCCGCAGCAGATCGCGGATGCCTCCGACAGCGTGACCGGCAAGTACCTCAAGGGGCACCTCGACGAGGTGCGCTGACCGAAGTGGGATGAAAGAAATGCGGTAGTGGAAACGGCCCCGTCCTCTGCTGAGGACGGGGCCGAATTCGCAAGGGGGCGCAGGCAGGGCAGACCGGGGCTCAGCCCGGCTCTTCCTCGGTTTCCTTCGCCTTCTCGGCCTTGGTGAAGGCCTGGTATTTGCGGATGACTTCAAGCGCCGGACCGTCGGCGATCAGTTCGCCCTTTTCGATCCACAGCGCGCGGTTGCACGTGTCCTTGATCGTGCGCATCGAGTGCGAGACGAGAAAGACGGTACCGGCGTTCTCACGGATGGCGCGGATTCGGCCCTCGGAACGATCACGGAACTTCTTGTCACCGACGTTGAGTGCCTCATCGACGATGAGGATCTCGTGCTGCACCGAGGTCGCGATCGCGAACTTCAGACGCTGGGACATACCCGATGAGTACGTGCGCATCGGCAGGTCGATGAAGTCCTCAAGCCCGGTGAACTCGACGATGTCGTCGAACTTCGCATCGATCTCGTCGCGAGTGAGCCCCAGAGCCAGAGAACCGAGGATGATATTGCGAGCACCGGAGAGATCCGGGATCAGTGCGGCACCGACACCGAGGAGGTTCGGCCGTGACGTCGCATAGATCGCGCCCTCGGAGGTCGGGGTCAGCCCGGTGATCGACCGCATGAGCGTGGACTTGCCGGAGCCGTTGCTGCCGATGATGCCGATCGATTCATTCTTGTGAGCGACGAAGCTGATCCCTTTGAGGGCGTGAACCTCCCTCAGTTCCCGCTTTCTCGTCATCACATCTTTGCTGCCCAGCTTGAGCTTCTTGCCCGTGGCCAGGGTCTTGTAGCGGACGTGGACGTTGTCGCAGACGACGACGGGCGGGCTGTTCCGGGTCACCTCGGGGAGGCTGCCTGTGTCGTACGAATTCTCGTCACTCATCACGACCAAACCTTTCCTCGGCCTGCCAGAAGAACACGAAGCCGATGATGAAGATGCCGAACGCCCAGATGGCCAGGTGCCAGAAGTAGTCGTAGGGAACGACCCCGTCTTTCATGAGGATGCCGCGAGCGATGGACAGCACATTGTTGATCGGCTGCCAATCGGCGAAGGGCTGCAGGGACGGGTCGATCTTGTCGACCATGACCTTGAGGTCGAAGAAGACGCCCGAGGTGTAGAAGATCATTCGGGAGATGAATGGGGTGACCTGGGAGAGATCACGGAAGTGGACCGTCGCGCGGGCGAAGATGAACGCCACACCCTGGTTGAAGACCCAGAACAGGAAAACCAGCGGGATGAAGAGGAACCAGTCCCAATCAGGACGCGCGCCGAAGATGATGACGATGAGCGCCATGAAGAGGAGGGTGGGGATGAAGTCGAGCAGGTTCTGGAACACCTTAGCGATCGGCAGGACAATGCGCGGAAACGGCAGCGATTGGACGAGCGAGGCATTCGAGATGATCGACTTCGCGCCGCCGTTCATCGAGGTGTTGAAGAATTCGAGGATGAAGACGCCGATCACGACGAATGGCGCGAAGTCCGGCGGTCGAGCAGTCGCTCCCTGCATGATAACGCCGAAGACCGTGCCGTAGATCAGAGCCGAGAATGATGGGCGCAGGAGCACCCAAGCCATGCCGAGGCGGTTGCGCTCGTTCTCGGACTGCATCCGGTACTTCGCAAGCGTGTACGTGAAGTCGCTTCGGTTGAGAAGCTGTTTGACGTACTGGGGCAGAGACGGCCGTCCACCCACTCTCTCGAGTCCGTGCTCGGCAGCAAGCCTGGCCATATCCATGAACAGAAAATTCTCTCGTCGGCGACTGGGGATAGAACAGAAAGAGTCTACGGGATGAGACTAGCGCAGACTCACAGTCGGCTGTGAGCCTTGAAGTCGAAGGCGGGGTCCTCGAGTTGGGCCCGCGTCGGAATTTTATTACCGCCGAGTACCCGTCGGGCGGCCGCCTGCATCGGCGGCCAGTTGAATGTCTCGACACCGATGAGCTTCGACTCTGGGTCGAGTCCATCGAAGTGGAAGACCTGGAACTTCGCCCCGCTGGGGTCGTGTCGGATGATCGTGTCGCCGGCGTCGGGGCTCGTCAGGCCCGCCGTGAACACCTTCTCCGGGCCTTGGAAACTCCAATGCCAGGGGACGTCGGACCAGACTTTCGGACCGTCTTCCGGCCCACGACATGAAGCAGATTCCGCGTCGTTAACACCATGGATCGATGCCTTTTCCGGTCCCTCACTGAGGAGTTCGGCGAGGAATTTTCCGTGGCTTTCGGCCACCGGTTCACAGGCCCATGGGTGGTCGAGTGCATAGCGCCCGGCGGTGACGATGGCACAGTCGCCGGCGGCGAAGACACCCGGATGGGATGTTGCCAAACTCTCATCCACGCCCCATGCATGAGCGGGGCGGTGGCCGTCGATCGGGATCAGCCGAGGGCGGGCTCCGACGCTGGTGATGAACAGGTCGTGAACATCGGCCGGGATGTCGTCCGGGCTCGCGGTGTGGGTGACGAATTCGACTCCGGCGGCCTTGTGCTTCTCGAACAGAGCCTGCCGCACCGGAGCAGAGAGCTGCTTACGCAGGGGCTCGCCCCCGCGCAGATAGACCGTAGCGTGGTGTCCCGCCGCCACCGCTGAGGCGGCCACTTCCATTCCGAGATAACCGGAGCCCAGCACCCCGACGTCGAGGGCCTCGGTCGCGTTGTTCACACGTTCAAGGATCCATTCGGCGTCGCCGAGGTCATAGACCGGCAGGGCGTCCGGGTAGGCGGGGACTTCGGGGCGGTTCGCCTCCATCCCGGTGGCGAGGATGCAGTGGGTGAAGTCGATGGACTCCCCCGACGCCAGATGGATGGTGCCGGCGGTGGCGTGGTCGTTCGCCAGCCGATGGGGGTGGCGCTGGGTCTCGGCTGTGTAGCGGGACTCCGCGGCCGCCTCGGCGAGGGTGATCTCTTCTGCCCGGTCACGGACGAAGGTGATGTGATCTGTCGATTCGAAGTGGTACGGCAGGTGGTGGCGGGAACCATCGAAGAGGTGCTTGGACAGCGGCGGCCGCTCACACGTTTCGCCGGCTTGGGGGTCGATCACGGTGACGGCCTGACCGCGCGCGTTCAGCTCCCGCGCCGCGGTCGTGCCGGCCAGTCCCGCACCGATGATGACGATCCGCTTGCTCATGCCTCCATGCTATGCCTCGCCGAGGCGGCTCGCGGTGAGGTGGGGCGCCCGGCACGGGCAGCAGAACAGTCGTGCCGAGCCCCCTGACCTCTCACGGCTCAGAGTTCCGTGGTCTGTGTGCCGCCGGACGGGCGGTCTCCGGTGAGCTTGGACCTGACCATGCGGAATATGCCCGATGCCTTGCCACCGGGCAGCCCCCAGTGCTGTGCGGAGTGGGTGACGACCTTGATGAGTCCCAGGTTCGGGTCGCGGCGGTCATCGAACCACGCCTTGGCGGAATCCGACCACAGTTCATCGACCTTGGCCTTGTCGTCGATGAACTTCACGCGCCCGGCCACCGACAGCCAGTTGCCTGCCTCCGCGAGGCTGATATTGACCTCGGGGTTCGTCTGCAGCGCCTTCGCTTGGTCACCGTCGAGGGCGAGGAAGAACCAGACGTCGGCATCCTCGGTGACCTGCTGGGGTGCCATGGGGTGAGCGAGGATCTTGCCGTCGGCGAGCGCGGTCGCGAGCATGACAGAAGCACCACCGCGCAGGATCTTGACGACGTCGGCCCGGTCGAGCTCGTCTGTCGCCGCCTCTCCTGCGGGCTTCTGCCCATCACCCGCGGCGGATACCTGGCCGGCTTCAGTGTCGTCAGTGGCGGAGGCTGCTGCTTCCGTGCTCGCGGCGCCGGCTCCCGCCGTACTGCCGACCGCGTTGCCCATCCCGGGCGCGCTGTAGATACCGCCGTGCTCGGACGTGGTGCCGACCGAGGCACCCATACCCGGGGCAAGGGAAGCGTCGGTAGCTCCGGAGTTCTCGGTTCCTGAGCTCGGAGTCGCTTCGCCGGCCTTCGATTCGTCGATCGCCGTATGCGAACCATCGGGATTGCGGTGCAGCGTCACGCCTTCTTCCGCTGCCGTGTTCTGAGCACGCTCCTCAACGTTGTTTTCGGTGTATCCGACTTCGGCGTGAGATTCCATGGACGAAGTGCCGCCCAGCGGCTCCGTCGCTTCGTCCAGTGCTGATGCAATGTCACGGGCCTTCTCCTCGGCCGGCGACTCGTCGCTCTTGTCTCTGTTGTTCATGACCATTTCCCTTCGCAGACGGTTCCTGGCGATGAAGTCGCTGACGCCGGCCGTGGCTCGTTCGGGCGGGCCGCGGTCGACTGGCGCATCAACGACTACTCGGCCATTCTCACACGGCTCTCCCGTCGGCAACAGCCCCCTTGGAACTGGACTGAGATGACTGAAATCCGGAGCCGTTCGAAGTGCGCACAGGCTGCGCGCACAGCCACGCAGAGGGTCGCGAACCCGATGACGAACATGCGCAGCTTCGGAATCTTCGGGCAGGTGCGAACACCCGGTTTGCGTGCCTACACTGAAGCCATGGATGAAGAAACGACCGTCACCGTCAACGACATCCCCGAAGGGGCCGCCATCATCGACGTCCGCGAGGATGACGAATGGGAGGCCGGCCATATCGAAGGCGCGATCCACGTACCGCTGGGCGAGCTGCCCACCCGCCTGGACGATCTTCCTCTCGATGACGATATGTACGTCATCTGCCGCACCGGCGGACGCTCGAACCGAGCCGTGGCCTGGCTCAATCAGAATGGCTTCGACGCCTTTGATGTCGTCGGCGGCATGGGCTCATGGAACATCGACAATGGTAAGCCGATCGTCTCCGAGACCGGCGAAGAGCCCTGGGTGAAGTGAGCAGAAAGGCACCTGCAGTCGGCCAGCCAGCAGTCAGCGGATTGATCCCACCGTCCGCGAGAGTCGCTCCCATCGTCGCGAGGTCGACCGGAGGAGCCGCAAGACCGACTCCCCTTGCCCCGTTTCCACGATGGGTCTACCGTCGAGACCACGGATCACTTCCATACCTCTTGTGATCCCCATTCCTCCGTCGAACGCGGTGAGCGTGTTCAACTCCGAAAGGAGCCGAAGTCATGAGTGACGAGAAGAAGAACCTCCCGGAGAACTCAACCGAAGACCAGACCGAAGACGAGCAGGACATCGAGAGCACTGCCGTCGGAGTCGGCGCAGATACCGATGCCGAAGGAAGTTCCCAAACTCCTGAAGAGAGGCTCGAGCGCATCGCCGCCGAGCACGATGTTCCGATCGATCGGGATCCTGAGGAAGCCCAGGCCAAAGCCGAAGGGTCCTCCTCCCCCGACAAAGACCGAGATATCAGCGGTGGAGACACGAAGGAAGAGGAAGACGACTCAGTGGAGCCGCCGGACTGAGACGACGACGCGGCATACGAGGCCGCTGATGCTCGCTTCGAGAAGCCGCCGAAGTCCACGATGCAAGAACTCCGTGGACACAACTGTGCGCAACCGCTGTCATTTGGTTAGGTAGAAGAATGACAACACGCGCCGGCCAGTTGGCCCAGGACAAGGATCTCGTTGACGTCCCTGCCCTTCTCGATTCCTATCACGACTTGGTTCCCGATCCCTCGGTGGCTTCGCAAGCAGTGAGCTTCGGGACCTCCGGCCACCGCGGTTCGAGCTTCAACCGCTCCTTCAACGAAGCCCACATCGCGGCCATCACCGCGGCCATCGTCGACTTCCGCCGAGACAAAGGCATTCACGGACCGGTCTTCCTCGGCCGTGACACTCACGCGCTCAGTGAACCCGCATTCCTCACCGTCCTTGAGGTGCTCGCCGCAGCCGAGGTGCCCGCGCTCATCGACGAACGCGACGGCTTCACCCCGACCCCTGCCGTCTCCCACGCGATCCTCGGCTTCAATGCCGGGAAGTCGCGCGAGGATGCGCAGGCCGACGGCATCATCGTCACTCCCAGCCACAATCCGCCCGCCGACGGCGGCATCAAGTACAACCCACCGCACGGCGGGCCCGCCGGAACCGAGACGACGACTTGGATCGCCGAACGTGCGAACCGATACCTGGCCGAGGGGTGGGAGAAGATCCCGCGCACCCCGTTCCAGCGGGCATTCCATCTGGAGAACACTGAGAACTTCGACTACGTCTCGAACTACGTCGACGACCTCGAGTCGGTCATCGACCTCGATGTCATCCGCAGCTCCGGGCTGAAGATCGGCGCCGATCCGCTCGGCGGAGCCAGCGTCGACTACTGGGCGGCGATCGCCGAGGACTACGACCTCAACCTCGACGTCGTCCACCCGGATGTCGACCCCACCTGGTCGTTCATGACCCTGGACTGGGACGAGAACATCCGCATGGACTGCTCCTCCCCCTATGCGATGGCCGGCCTCATCGCCTCACGCAACGACTTCGACATCGCCACCGGCAATGACGCCGATGCCGACCGTCACGGCATCGTCACTCCCGATGCCGGCCTGATGAACCCGAATCACTATCTGGCAGCCGCCATCGACTACCTGCTCGACTCCCGCACCGACTGGCCGAAGGGCGCCGCGATCGGCAAGACTCTGGTCACCTCGTCGATCGTCGACCGCATCGTCGCCGCTCACAACCGCACTCTCTTCGAGGTGCCCGTCGGCTTCAAATGGTTCGTTCCCGGCCTGCTCGATTCGACGTTGGCCTTCGGAGGCGAGGAATCGGCCGGCGCATCGTTCCTGCGGAGGGACGGCAAGGTGTGGTCGACGGACAAGGACGGCATCATCCTCGCCCTACTCGCGGCCGAGATGACAGCGAAGACCGGGCAGACTCCCTCGCAGCGCTACGCAGGGCTGGCCGCGAACCACGGCACCAGCGCCTATGCCCGCCAGGATGCGCCGGCGACGCGTGCACAGAAGGAACGGCTGGGGTCCCTGGATGCCTCCCAGGTGAGCGCGAAGACCGTCGGCGGTGAACCTGTGAAGGAGGTGCTCACCTCGGCGTCGGGCAACAATGCGCCCATCGGCGGGCTCAAGATCACCACGGACAATTCATGGTTCGCCGTACGACCGTCGGGCACGGAAGACGTCTACAAGATCTACGCGGAGTCCCTGCGCGATGAGGACCACCTGCGCCAGGTCCAGCATGACGCCCGCACTCTCGTCGACGGGGTGCTGGAGTAAGCGCACGGCTAGTCCGCGTTCAGGTGCGGGCAGGCAGGCGCGGGTGCAGCCGTTGATCGCAGCTTCACGCACCTGCGCGGACTTCTATTTGATCCGGTGCGGACTTCTGTTCATTTTGTAAGCCCCCAGCGGGTCACGATCGGATATCGCCGCACAGTCGGAATTGTCGTAGAACGCGTTCCCCGGCGGTTCCCAGACCGAGCGCGCGGAAGTGCCGTCAGCTTGCTGTTCTGCCAGATCGTACAGGCGGGAACTATCGCCGTTTGCCTGGCATTCACCACCGTTTGACTGCGCCTGTCGCACGACTGCAATATTCCTGACTTCGCGCTGTTATCCGCTTTGATTGTGCTTTCAGCCACCGTTGCCTCCACCTCAGAATCGGCGACAAGACTGATCTGCGACAACAACCCGTCGCCTCGTCACGGCGACGCAGAAGCAGAAGGGAAAGCACAATGAAATCCACTATCCGCACACGAACTGCAGCCCTCGGAGTCGCCACCGTCGCCGGACTCGCCGGACTCGGACTCGCAACAGGACCAGCCATGGCCGCCGACTCTGGCGCAGCCAACTCATCGGCTCAGTCGGCCGCCACAGACGTCGACACGCAATCCATCTACTACCCGATCGAAGCCGGCAAGTATGCTGACGAACTCGTCATCGCCTGGGGCCAGGACAACACCGAACGCGTCGAAGCGTTTGCCAGCGACGAAGTCGCAAAGAAACTGGCAGACCACGGCAATGACGACGGTTCTCATTGGAGGAACTCCGGGGCAGAAGGCGCCGCAGGCACAACGTACATCACCTACCGGAACACGGAGACCGGCGAGAAGATGACGCTCGGTGTCTCCAACCAGGCCATCGGCGACCAGGACGAATGGGGTGCAGCACCCCACGCTGTGCACCAGGTCAAGTTCGAAGGCTGACTCGCCTCGAGCTCATCGCCTTTAGTTCCAGTCATCGATCTAAAACTCGATGACTGGAACTAAAGGCGATTATGCGTCCGCTGATATCGGCCGAAATTCGCCGTACAACAAGAGCCCCGCTCCAAGATCGTCCTGGAGCGGGGCTCGATGTATGACTCAGCGGAGCTGGGAGTCCACGTCTGCGGCTGCGGTGCGTCGCCTCGGCGAGGAACGCCCGGGGACGAGCCGCCTCGGCGAGGTTCTACAGGTGGGCCTCCGGGGCGTTCTGCACGTAGTCGGCCACGGTGTCGTTCTTGAACGCGTCGCGGACCTTCTTCAGCTCGTCCTCGTCGACGTTGACGATCGACTGACCGTCCGGGGAGGTGCCGACGCCGGCGACGGGCGCGGTGAAGAACTCGATGTCACCGGGGCGGACGTCGCGCATGTTGAACGCGGTCGCGGAGATGTACTTCGCGTCCATGCCCGAGTCGACGTACATGTACGGCGCGAAGTTCTTGACCATGTCCTGGATCTTCTTCGGGTTCGACAGCGTATCGGCCGAGATCATCTCGTTCGTCAGCCCGCGGATGAACGCCTGCTGATTGCGCGCACGCTGGAAGTCGCCGTCCTGGAACTGCTTGCGCTCGCGCACGAAGGTCAACGCTTCATCGCCGTTGAGGACGTTCTCACCCTGGGTGAAGGTGTGGCCGTTCTTCTCGAACGCCTGCTCGGAATTCACGGTCACCCCGCCGAGGCTGTCGGTCAGAGCCTTGAATCCTTCGAAGTCGATGATCGCCACGTGATCGAGGTCGGTGCCGATGAAGTCCGAGACCGTCGACACGGCCAGCGGCAGACCGCCGTAGGACAAGGCCGCGTTGATCTTCGCCTTGCCGTGGCCCTCGATGTCGACGTAAGTGTCACGCGGGATCGACATGATCTGGACGTTGCCGCCCGACTCGGGCAGATGCATGACCATGATCGTGTCCGAGCGCAGCCCGCGCGAATCGTTGACGTCGACATTGTCCATCGGCTCATCCGAGCCCAGCAGCAGGATGTTCGTGCCGTCGCCGTCCTTGCCGCCGGCGCTGTCCTTGCCGAAGACCTGCTCATCATTGAGCTGGTTCGCGTTCTTGTCGAACGACCGGCCGACGCTCCAGACGTAGAGTCCGATGCCGAGCACGCCGAGGATGACGACGATCAGCAGGGCGACGAGGACCTTGCGCCACACGCGCTTCTTCTTGCGCGGGCGCTGCGGTTCCTCATTCTGGTGGTCGAAGAGATCGTCGAAGGTGGTGTTGTCCGTCATCGGCACTCCGGGGTTTGAGCTGTCGGCGCCGGGCGCCGGGGTCATTGGGCAATCCCGCCCATTGTATAGCGACCGAGGTGACCCATTTCTCAGCCACGCGACGCACCCCGTACCTCACCGCGGAGGCGGACAGGAGGGCAGGACCGCCTCGGCGAGGTGTTCTGCCTTGTCAGACGTTGTGATATTCGGTTTCGACCGGGATGACCGGGACCGATATCCGTTCGTTACCCACGGATGATCCCCGGGTCGAGGTGAGGGGACTCACCAGGAATAACGCAGAATTCGTCTGGCTGTCGTTCGGAGCGCTCGGTAGACTTTCCTGGTGTTCAATAACTATCGGGAAATTCTGTCGCTTCCCGGTGCTCTCAAGTTCTCCTTGGCCGGTCTCGTCGCCCGGATGCCCATCGCAGTGCTGGGGCTGGGAATCGTCCTCTTCATCCAGGGCGTGACCGGGTCATACGGCATGGCGGGCATCGTCTCCGCCGTCTATATGATCGTCCAGGCACTTGCCGGCCCCGGGATCGCTCGCCTCGTCGACCGACTCGGTCAGGCGAAGGTCATGGTGCCCATCGTCATCACCCACCTCATCGCGTTGGCGCTGCTCATCGTCTCCGTGTACGAGGAATGGTGGACGGGATTCGTCTTCGTCTTCGCCGGCATCGGCGGCGCCACCGTCGGCTCCGTCGGTTCGCTGGTGCGCTCACGCTGGTCGCATATCGTCGACACCCCGAAGAAGCTGCAGACCGCGTTCTCCTGGGAATCGGTCGCCGATGAGCTGATGTTCGTCTCCGGGCCGGTGCTGGCCACGGTGCTCGCCACCGCCGTGTGGCCGCCGGCGGGAATCATCCTGTCGATGATCACCGTCGGAGTCGGCTCGCTGCTGCTCTACATCCAGAAGTCGACCGAACCGCCGCCGGTGGAGCGGACCACCGAGGCGAAGGGGCACGTGTTCTCGAACCCGGGCATCTTCGCGATCATCATCGTCAACATCTTCCTCGGCGTGAACTTCGGTGCCATCGACGTCATCGCCGTCGCCTTCGCCGACGAACTCGGCGTGAAGTCCTCGGCCGGGGTGCTCCTGTCGTGCCTGGCGCTGGGATCGCTCATCTCCGGCGCGCTGTACGGGGCCCGGAACTGGCAGGCCGCCGTCCACCATCGCTTCGGAGTGGCCGTGTCCTGCCTGGCCGTGGGTGCGTGCCTGATGCTGCTGGCGAACTCGATGGTCACCTACGGCATCATCCTCATCGTCGTCGGATCGGCGATCGCCCCGAGCCTCATCGGCGCGAACTCCGTTATCGAGCAGCTCGCTCCCCCGCGCAGGCTCACCGAGGCGTTCGCCTGGCTGGGCACCTCACTGGGCTTCGGCGTCGCCTTCGGTTCGGCCGTCGCCGGCAACATCATCGACGCCTTCGATGCGAAGACCGCGATGCTGCTGCCGGCCGGCTGCGCTGTGCTGGGAGCGATCATCGCGCTGTCGCTACTCAAGCTTTTGAACCCTTCGCGGTCGAGTCACGAGGCCCGGTTGGAGAAGGACCGTCGGCGCGAGCGAGTTGTGGAGGCGTAAAGCGCGCTGAGGCGAGAGCTTGCGCGATCGCTGTCTCGCGCGCCGGTGTCACGTGCAATGGGCGGCAGTGCCGCCTGCCGGCGACCGCCTCGGCGAGCATCTGTCACCGTTAGGGCCACGTCCCCGCATCAGTCTCTCTTCGCACCGCCGGCTCCGCATCCGCCACAGTCAGCGCGAAAACACCCCGTTGCGGCGGGGTGTTTTCGCATTTGCGGGACGTTGTGCGCGGAGGAGACGACGGCTCACCGGCTCAGCCCTGCCTCGGCGGCCCAAACTCGACCCCGCGGGGCCACGGGACGGCGGGGCAGCCTCGGCGATGTCAAAGATCATTGACATGCTGGTGTCAAACATGCTTTACTAATTGATGTAAAGAGAAGTTGACATCAAGGAACGGTATGGAAGTTCAGACCTCGGACCTCAAGCAGGTTCGCAAGGCTTCCGGGCTCACGCAGGCACAGTTGGCCCAGCTCACAGGGGTGTCGCGGCAGACGATCATCGCGACCGAGCGCGGCGACTACGCCCCCAGCGTCTATCTGGCGCTGCGCATCGCCCGAGCCTTGAACACGACAGTCGAAGAGATCTTCTCACTGAAGGAGGAATCCCAATGAACAGCACGAGCGACAAGAAGAAGCACACCAACGAACTCGCCGACAGGATCGCCGGTTTCAATGATCCCTCGATGGGCGACGAACGTGAGCGCGACGTCATTCTGAGGGCATATACCTTGGGGGCCGTCGTCTCCACCTACGTGTTCTTCGCGCTTGCACTCATCTTTGCCGTCTTCGGCGCGGGAATGTGGAGTGTGCTCATCGTCTTCGGCTCCATGGTGACCAGCATCGTCGTCTCTGCATACTGCCAGCGTGAGAATGTGGACTTCTCCATGTCTATGGCTCGCGTCTCGCCGAGGCGGCTGGTCGTCGGCAATATCGTCGGCGCCCTGTTCGCCATCGTTTGGGTCGGTGCAATCGTCTTTCATATCAGCAACGGCTACCCGCTCATCGATGTCGGAATGGGCGGTCAAACGATGCCAGGTGCTCCCTCCAGCACCTATTCCATCGCGATCGGCGCTGCGTTCGGCTTCATCATCGCGCTGACCATCATGACGATCTCCCGGGTACGAAAAATCAAGCAGGCCCGCGCCGAGGCGGCCGCCGTCGCCGAGATCGAAGACGAGGACTGATTTCGCCGCGTCAGAGGTCGCCAGGTCGGCTGCGGGCAACCAGCCTGAGACCGACGACATCAGTCACCGGCGGCGCGTCAGCTCACCGTGTCTCGCGCATCCATCACCGTTAGCAGTATTTCACCCCGTTGCAGAGGGGTGAAATGCTGCTAACGGTGTGGGGTGCTGCATATGGCCCGGGTCGGTGCGGACTGCGGGATGAGTGATCGACGCTCCGCTGTGCTGCGATGCCCCGCCCAGAGGTTCCAGGCTCACGCCCAGTCCTTCTTCGCCGACGTCTCGCCGACTCCGGCGTTGAAGACGTTGTGCGGGTCGAGGTCCTTGAAGTGCGCTTCCATCTTCGGCGGCACGGGGTAGAGCCTGCCAAAGTTGTGCTCGGCAGGCACGGCCGCACCCCGGGCCTCGAGCAGCTCGGTCATCTGCTTCTTCAGCGCCACCGGGTCGACGCCCTTCTTCGCCACGTGGTCCTGGTGGAGGACGTGGCAGAAGAAGTGCCCGTAGTAGGAGCTGATGTGCAGCTGGTCGGCGATCTCGTTGGGCAGCACCTCGAGCCAGTCCTCATCGTCGCGGCGCAGCGCCACGTCGAAGGTGATCATGTCCGAGGAGTCCTCGCGGTTGAGGTTGAAGTACCGGGTGGCAGCACTCGCGGCGCCGAAGCGGTGCAACATCGCCGACTGAGCCTCATCGGCGCTGCACACGAAATAGTCACCGTCGTGGGCATCCTCGGCGAAGAAATCGTCGAGGAACGCACCCATCCGGTTCTTCTCCTCGGCACTGACGACGAGAAGAAGGTGATGCTCGAAGCGGTCGCGGTACTCGAGCATCCGCGTGGGCAGCTGCTGTGGCAGCAGACCGAACGCGTTCTGCGCGATCGTGTCGGCGACGGTCTCGCCGAAGAACGGCAGCTTGGCGAACACACCGTTGGCCCAGTTCTTCAGCGCGAACAGCCTGATCTGCTCGCGGCTGCCGGCGTGCTTGATCGACACGAACGTGTCCTTGCCGTACTTCTCGGCGAGGTCGAACGAGGGTCGGCCCATGTATTCGCCCGAGATCGGCAGCGGCATGTCCGAGGTAAGAATCGCCCGTCGCAGCTCTTCGAGCTCGGCCGGAGAATTCGTGCCGACGTAGAACGTCGTCGCTCCCTCCTCTTTGGGGAAGGTGCGGGTGCGCACGGCGAAGACCATGAGCTTCCCGGCCGAACCGGAGGCCTCGTACAGGTAGTCGGGGTTCGCGTTGAACCGGGCCGGGGAGTCGACGATCCTGCGGACCTGTTCCCCATACTCGGTCTCCGTCGTGTCCTCCGGGGCCGGCGTGACCCCGGCAGGGTCCCAATCTCCGCGCTGGAGTTTGTCGAGGATGTGGGCGGGGTCGTCGCCGAGCTCCACGCCGAGGTGGTTGACGAGCTCGAGTCGCCCCTCCTCGTTGACGCGGGCGAAGATCGCGTGCTTCGTGAACGCCGGGCCCTTGCGGATCTGGGAGCCGCCGGAGTTGTTGGCGATGCCGCCGATGACGGAGGCGCCGATCGACGATGAGCCGATCACCGAGTGGGGTTCGCGGTGGAACGGGGCGAGCGCCTCGTCGAGTTCGTACAAGGTCGACCCGGCCAGGCAGATCGCTTCGCGGGCGTCGTTGATGAGGTGGATCTCGTTGATCCGCAGGGTGGAGATGATGACGATCGGACGGTCGTAGTCCTGCGCACCGGGGCCGGAGCCGCCGGTCAGTCCGGTGTTGGCCGACTGCGGAATGACGATGAGGTCGTTGTCGACGCAGACCTGCAGGACTCGCCACATGTCGACGAGGCTGCCCGGTCGCAGCACGGCCAGCACGTGCCCGCCGCCGAAGCGGTTGCCCTTGGCGTACGGAGCGGTCGCTCGCGCAGAGGTGAGGACGTGGCGCGGACCCATGATGTCGATGAACGCGTTGACGGCTGGGGACTGGTGATTGGTCTTGCCGGGCATATGGTCGATCCCTATCGGTAGGCGACGGTTGTTCTCATGGTAGGTCTCTCGGTTCGCTATCCGCATCCCCTCTCAGAACTACCCGACGGCGGCCCAGCAACCTGGCGCCAGGTTGCTGGGCCGCCGTCGGGTAGCAATTAAGGGTGTTTGGTGGATAAGGCGACTGCTGTGAGGCAGGTCAGGCAGATGACCGCCACCGCCGCCAAAGACACTGTGTATGACAGCACGGGCAGCAGGGCGGCGAGCACCGTGGGCAGCAGGAACCCGGAGTACGCCAGCGAATAGTAGACCCCGGTGATGCCGGCGAGCTCCTGCGGTGAGGCGATGGCCTGGACGAGGATGAGCCCCGAGACCACACAGATTCCGTAGGCGACACCGAGCACGATCGCCACGATGAACGCGAGGATCGGGTCCGTCAGAAGTGCGGCCACCGCCCCGAGCCCCATCCCCACGGTCATCAGCCCGAGTCCGACGACGAGCGCCCGCCCGCCGGTGAGTCGGTTGATCCACGGCACGATGTTCTGCACCAGCGCACCGGCTCCGAGCGTGACGACGGTGAGCACCGTGGCGTACATCGTCGTCCACTCCCCCAGCTCTCCCTGCACGATCGCCGGCATCACGGCATAGGCGACCCCGGCGGCACCGAACACCCAGGGCGCGGCCGGCACGATCAGTCGCAGGAACGTCCGATGCGCGACGAGCGGAACGCGCAGACCGTGCCACCAATGGCCTGCTGCCCGCTGGTCGCGAGGCATCGATTCCGGCGCGAAGATCACCAGGACCAGGGCGGCGAGGTTGAGCACTCCGTGCACGGCGTAGGGCACGACTTCGGGCACCGGCCCCCATTGGGCCAGGCACCCGGTGACCGCCGCGCCCATGGCAAACCCCAAAGTCAGCGTCAGTGAAGGACGCCGGGCACCGGCGGTGATTCCGGCCTGGTGATCGAACGGCGGGGCCGAGAGCTCCTTGATCCAGCTCGTGCCCACCGACATCGCCACCCCGACGCCGATCCCCGCGAACACCCTGCCCAGGCAGAGCAGCCAGAACAGATCGAAACCGAGCCCGAGTCCGAGGCTGCCGGCGATCGCGGCGAGCGATCCGGCGATGAGGACCGGTTTGCGTCCATGCCGATCCGACAGCGCCGAGGCGACCAACAGTCCCGGAATGAGTCCGCCCACGTACATGCCCAGCAGCAGGTTCGCCTGCCAGATGGCGTAGCCTCCGTCCTCTTCATACATGTGGACGAGCGGGGTGAAATGATTGCCGCCCCATGCGAGCAGGAACATCGCCGGGGCCACCATCAGCCACGCCCGTGCCCGCCGTGGCCGTTCTGGCTCTCGATCGGGGTCCACCTCGCCGAGGTGGGACCGGGCAGGGTTCGGAACCGTCGTTTCGATGTCCGTGGCGGGGGCCGCCTCGGTGTCAGTATTCCTGTCCCCGGTGGGGACTGCCTCGGCGGCGGTGTCGTTCGTGGAGGTCGAGGGGTAAGCGGTCATGGTCCTCCTCAGCGGGACTGCGGGAAGTGGGAGCCTTCGATGTGCGCGCGGACGAAGCGGGCGAAGCCTTCTGCGTCGCCCGACTCGGCGCGGTCGGTGAGAGTTTCGTGCTCGGTCAGGAGCGTGTCGAGGGTGTGCGGCGCGTCGATGGCGACCTGGAAGGTCAGGCGGGCCAGGCGCGGGCCCATGGTGGTGAGCATCTCGGTGACGATGGCGTTGTCGCCGCTGCGGATGAGGCGGGCGTGGAAGGCGTAGTCGGCGCTGGCGAAGCCGAGCGGATCGCCCGCGTCAAGGGCCTTCCTCTGCTCGCCGAGCAGGGTGCGCAGATCGGCGGCCAGAGCGGTGAGGTCGCCGCTGTCGGACAGTGTCTCGACGGCGTCGATCTCGAACATCGAGCGCACGGCGAGCAGGTCGCGGCGCTCCTTGCCCGTCACGGTGGTCACGAGCGCGCCCTTCTTGGGGACGAGGCGGACGAGGCGCCAGCGTTCGAGCTGGAGCATCGCCTCCCGGGCGGGGGTGCGACTGGCGTTGTGCGCGGCGGCGAGGTCGGACTCGATCAGGAGGTCGCCGGGTTCGTGTCGGCCTTCGATGATCTCCCGGGCGGTCGCCGCGGCCATCCGAACGGCGATCGGAGCGGAGTCGTCGATGCGCTGCCAGGGCAGTGTCAGCAAATCATTCACGGGCCCAGGATAACAGATGCATACATTGATGCATGCATCATGTCCTGGCTCAGACATACCTGACGGCGGCCCAGCAACCTGGCGCGAGGTTGCTGCGCCGCCGTCAGGTAGTAATTATCGGGAGGGCACTTGACCGGTGGTGAGGAGGTGGGTGAGCACGTCGGTGACGGTGACGACGGCGTGGCTGCCGTCGCCCCTCTCCACCAAAGCCAGCTGCACGCTGCCCTCCCGCATCGCCTCGAATGCCCGCACCACGGTCATCGATCCGTCCACGACGGTGACGGGACGGGCTACCTCGGCGATGGGAGCATCCTCGGCGAGTCCGAGCACATCCCTGACATGCACCACATGACTCAGCGGGCCGTCAGCCTCAGTGCGCACGAGGATGCGACGGTGACGGTCACGGCGCGACGCCTCGCGCACCTCACCCGCAGTCGCCTCCGGACCGACGGCTGTCGGCTCCGGGCGACCGGCCACGAGCTCGTCAAGTGTGAGCCTGGTGAGGTCGAGGGCGCCGAGCAGAGCCTCCGAGGACTCCTTCTCCAAGGTTCCCGCCTGCGCCGAATGCTGCAGCAGCTGCCTCAGGTCCTCGGGCGTGTGCGCCTGATCGACCTCGTCGACGGGTTCGACCTTGACCAGGCGCAGGCACGCGTTCGCCGCGTTGTTGAGCACATGCAGCAGCGGGCGGGTGAGGAACATGAACGCCCGCATCGGCAATGCGAGCATGATCGCCGAGCGTTCCGGATGCGCCACCGCCCACGACTTCGGCGCCATCTCACCGACGACGAGGTGGAGGAAGGTGACGATGATGAGGGCGAGCACGAAGCCGACGATGTCGGCGATCCACAGCGGCAGACCCAGTCCCTCGGCAGCCGGGGTGATCCAGTGGTGGACGGCCGGTTTCGTGATCGCCCCGAGCGCCAGGGTGCAGGCCGTGATGCCCAGCTGCGACCCTGCCAGCAGCACCGACAGTTCGGTCGAGCTGCGCAGGGCGGCTCGGGCCGATCGGCTGTCCGCGGCTGCGTCTTCGAGACGGTGCCGCTTGGCGGCGATGAGCGCGAATTCGACGGCGACGAAGAACGCGCTGAGGCCGATGATGGCGATCGTGATCGCTGTGATGACCCAGGGGTTGCTCATCGTTCCACCTCAATTCCGATCCGCAGCCGCGCAGGCACATGCGTGCCCACCTCGATGACGTCGATGACGAGTCGCTCGGTCTCCAGGGTGTCGTTTCCGCTGAAGTCGGCGGGGTCGATCGGCAGTTCGATCGAGACCCGGTCACCCACCTCGGGGAATCCGCGGAGGTGTTCGATGACGAGGCCAGACAAGGTCTGCGCCGAGGTGGTCGGCAGTTCGCGTTGGAGGACGCGGGCCACCTCGTCGAGGGGGATGACCCCCGGTGCTGTCCAGGTGCCGTCGCCGGTCTCGATGAGTTCTTCGACGATGTGGTCGTGTTCGTCGGCGATGTCACCGACGAGTTCCTCACCGAGGTCCTCCATCGTCAGGATTCCGGCGAAGCCGCCGTATTCGTCGACGACGCAGGCCATCTGCTCCCGCCGTTCGAAGAGCGTGGCCACCGCGTCCGGCAGCGGCAGGGATTCCGGGACGAAGACCGGGTCGCGCAAGAGGGAACGGATCCCGGTCCCGGTGACGGTTTCGGTGGTGCCCGGTGCCGCCTCGGCGACGTTTTCGGTGGTGCCCGACCCCGCCTCGGCGAGGACGTCGAGGAGGTCGATCGTGCCGATCACCTGATCATCAGCGTCGAGCACGGGGTAGCGGGAGTGGCCGCGGCTCATCAGTTCGCGCACCTCGTCCAGGGGCGTGTCGATGTCGATGACGTCGACGCGTGAGCGCGGCACCGTGGCGTGGGCGACGCTCTGCTGCGGGAAGTCGAGGATGCGGTCGAGGATGAGCGAATCGTCGTCGACGATCTCGCCGCCCTCCCGGGATTCGGCGACGATGTGTTTGAGGTCGCGCCGGGTGGCGGAGTGGTCGACGTCGTGGACCGGTTCGATGCCGAGGACGCGCAGCAGGGCGTTCGAGGCTTTGTCGAAGATCGTGAAGAGCCAGCCGAACACGGCGAGGTAGATCCAGGTCGACCGGGCGAGCCACGTGGCGAGCGCCTCGGGGCGGGCGATGGCCAGGTTCTTGGGGAACAGCTCACCGAAGAGCATCTGGATGAGCGTTGAGACGAGGAGGGCGAGGGCCGTGCCGATGAGCACGCCTGTGCCGGCGGGGATCTGGGTGCCGCCGAGGGCCTCGCCGACGGCCCTGCCGATGAGCGGTTCGGCGACGTAGCCGACGAGCAGTCCGGTGACGGTGATGCCCAGCTGCGCGCCGGAGAGCATGAAGGAGGTGCGGCGGGTGATGGATAGGGCCCTGTCCGCGGCGCGATCACCGGAGGCCGAACGTGCAGCCAGACGAGAGCGGTCGACGGCCATATACGCGAATTCCTGGGCCACGAAGTAGCCGGTGGCCACCGTGATGAGGAGGACGACGAGGAGGCCTATGAGCAGCGAGAGCAGCCAGGTCAACGGCGACCACCTGCCTGCGCGCTCTGCGCTCGCAGAGCGTCTGCGCGCGCGTTATTGAATTGTTCTGAGGTCCGAAGTGCGATGTCCCAGCCGGGACTTCGATAGTCGTCCATGGTCCTTCCGAAAGTGATCAAGTGGGCGGCTGGTATCGATTATCCTGGCCCTGGCTGGCAGAATGCTGGCAACACCGACCACCGCCGCCGAACCCCCGCGACGTCGCTGAATGTGTCGTGCCGGGCGCATTCAGCGACGTGCAGGTCGTCTGGCGGGACGCTGAACGACAAGGACTCAGCTGCCGAAACTCTCCAGAAGCGCGACCACAGACTCTTTTCCGAGCTGATTCGCTGCGAGCGGACTGTCCCCGGTCAGGAGGTTGCGGTCGCGTGTGGTGGCACCGGTCATCTCATCGTTGATGATCTCGATACCGTCCTTCTTCAGCGTCTCGCCGAGCGCCCAAGGCATCTCACCGGGCAGATAGCCGATGTCGAGGTTCGCCCCGAAGTCGAGAGCGTCCGGGAACGCAGTGACACGGTAGCCGGCAAAGCGGTTCTCAGAGCGATCGAGGCCTGCGGCCAGCAACGCCGCCGGGCCATGACAGAGGGTGATGATCAGCCTGTCGTTGTCCAGGAAGAAGTCCAAGGCGGCCTGCACATCCCGGTCGAAGGGGATGACGTTCATGGCACCGTGACCGCCCGGGATGAAAATCGCAGCGTAGTCGTCGAGGCCTCTCGCGATGACGTCGGAGAGCCTCAGCGGAGCCTTGAATTTCGTCTCGATGCTCGACCACGCGGAGGCGATGGCCTCGTCCTGCCCGGGGTAGGCCCACCACTCGAATTTTCCGGGTCCGCCGCTGACGGTGGCCACATCGACCTCATAGCCAGCCTCGGCCATGTGGTGGAGTGGCAGCAGCGTCTCGACGGGATGGTTGCCAGTGGAGAAGAACGTGCCGTTCCTCATGAGCATGTACCGCTCGTCGGTGGCGATCGTGAGGATCTTCCACTTCCCGCCCGTGTATGTCTCCTCGGTGACGGGGCCGTCGAAGTCGGTCCTGCTCGACGTGTACTGGGAGAGCGAGTAGGCGCTCGGGAAGAAGGCGTTGGCCTCCGCCTGATCGGGCACCGGGCTCCGGTCCTGAGATTTGTCGCTGTCCGTCATGTCTTCACCTTTCGCTCGCGTGGCGCACTTGCATGTCGGTGTCGTCGGTGCATCGACTGACTTGCCAGCATACGACACACGGAGAGACGCCGCCAACGCCTCGGCCCACCAGACGCAGGACCATCAGCCGACCGCTGCCCCGTTACCTTTTAAGTAGCCCCATCATCCGTCAGGATAGAAGGGGTCGCTGGCCTGAGGACCCCGGCATGATTGATGCCCCCAGTCATCATGATCCGGGGGGTGTAGTCACCGGGGTTCGAAGGCACCAGGGAAATCGCTAATAGGGGCCAGAACACTGGCAGAACCCATGCATTGAGCCCGACCGTAACGTGGATGCCGAACCCAGGAGCCACCCAACACCACCGGCCAGCCGAACCACAACCAATATCCGGTCACATGAGTCGAAGAAGATGAGTGACATGATCACCAACCACGCTGACATCGACGTATTCATCGGTATCGATGTCGGCAAACACAA
>NZ_JABSSX010000018.1 GCF_013280495.1 Brevibacterium permense | reverse complement strand
CTCAACCGGCGGCCTCGTAAGGTTCTGGAGTACGCGACTCCTGCTGAGGTGCTCGCCGGCATCGTGATGGAAAACGTAGGATAAACGCACCACGGTGTTGCACTAGAACCCTGAGCCCGCCGCGCTGAAAGTATCCGATGGCGACCTAAGTTCTTTGCGGCGCCGTTCTGAGGCGCGTTGTTGGGTCGATCCACGGTGTTTCAGGCGCTCAGAACGCCGTGGATCGACCCAACAATCCAATCCGGGCAGGGCTCGCGGAACCTTTCGCGAGCAGCCTGCCGCTATTTCGCGGGCAGCTTGGGCCGGGCGACCGTTACTTCATCGGGTCGCCAGGCGCCACCCTTACGTCGCCGGAAGGCCGGCGGCGTGCGCGCAGATCTCGCCGTAGCGTTCGGCCACGCCAGCAGGATCAAGCTCACCGCCGGCCCGGTACCACTGAGAGACGCCCGTGCAGATAGTCGTGATCGCTCGTGAGGCATCCCGCGGGAACTCCGTGGTGAAGCTGCCGTCGGCAACGCACTCCTCGACCACCTCGTCGAGGAGTTTCTGTTGCCGGTCACGAGCGGCGATATGAGCATCCCGGTGCTGATCTTTCAGCGCTCGGATCTCGCTGAATGCGATGAAGGCGAGATCGGACTGGTGCGCGTGGAAGAGCAGCAGGCATTCGATGAGGCGGTCGAAGCGGGCGGTCGGCTCCTGCCCGCCGTCGGCGAGTGCCGCGACGCTGCGCTGCCACAGATCCTCCATCGCCAGGCGGTCGATCTCGGCGAGGATCGCATGCTTCGATGCGAAGTGGTGATAGAGGCCTGGCACTGACAGCCCGGCCGCGCCAGCCAGCTGGCGGATACTCGTGCCGTGGAATCCGCCCGTGACGAAGCTGTTGAGGGCGGACTGAAGGATCGGCGACAGCAGCGGGGCGTCGTAGTCCCGCCAGTTCGTCATGGTTGCACTGCTCACGAGTTGTCCCTGCCTGCTCCGTCT
The DNA here is from genome assembly GCF_013280495.1 of Brevibacterium permense. Taxonomy (GTDB): domain Bacteria; phylum Actinomycetota; class Actinomycetes; order Actinomycetales; family Brevibacteriaceae; genus Brevibacterium; species Brevibacterium permense. The sequence goes on along the minus strand of NZ_JABSSX010000018.1, from coordinate 38,689 downwards.
CACTGTATTCTCATCCCTAATCTACGGGCATTCGGACCCCGCGGTTCCATTCGCCCCCCGGGCGGTTTTATTCGACCCCCGAAACGTCCCTCCATCTCTGAGCCCGATCGCTTTGCTGCTCGAACGGTCGACAGTCATGCCCGGCCGCCCTTGCGCTCGGTCATCGTGTGATCTACGATACAGAACTAACCGAGCGAGCGCTCGGTCGGCCGAAACGGAGATGTTCCGGTTACGACACGATGAAGGGCGACAGTCAGATGGCAGCCGACAGCACTTCCACCACCACGCAGCATGTGTGGACGCGGCTCTACCCCGCCGGAGTCGGTGAGACGCCGGAGATCCACGACGAGTCCACGGCCCATGCGCGGAACGCTCGCGTCGAGGCGGCCCCGAGTCAGATCGCCGTGACCTACCGTGGCCGCAGGTTCACCACCGCCGACATCGACCGTGAAGCCGAGGCGCTCGCCGCCGGGTACCTCTCCCGCGGCCTGCAGAAGTCGAACATCGTCGGCGTCTACCTCCAGAACGTCCCGCAGTTCGCCGTGGCGCTGCTCGCGGCCTGGAAGATCGGCGTCGTCCCCCTCGTCCTCAACCCCATGTACCGCGGCCGCGAACTGCGCGCGCTCATAGACGATTCGGCCGCCTCGGCGATCATCTGCGACGAAGCAGACCTCGGCCAGGTTCGCGAGACCCTCGCCGGCAGCTCTCTGACCTGGGTGCTCACCACCGATGACGACGAATACGACCGCGACCCTGCCGACCTCGTGGTCGACGCCCAGACCACTGCCTCCCGTGGGTTCGAAACCACCCTCGCCGAGGCGACCTCCGCCGAGTCCGGGATCGCCGTCGATTCGTGGGGTCCCTTCCTCGCCTCCCAGCGGACCAACGCGCCCGACCACCGCACCGAACTGCTGCCGGGCCTCGACGACGCCGCCCTGCTCACCTACACATCAGGCACGACCGGACCGGCCAAAGGCGCCGTCGGCACCCACCGCAATGTGCTCGCCGTGGCCCGGTCGTACGGAGCGTGGCTGAACCTCGGCGAAGGCGACGTCATGCTCGCCATCGCCCCGCTCTTCCATATCACCGGAGCCGTCGCCTGCGCGGCGACCTCGCTGATCTTCCCGATCACGCTCGACTTCATCGGCCGCGTCAACGCGGACAAGATCGTCACCGCCATCCGAGATGACAAGGTCACCGTGACCATCGGCTCGATCACCGTCTACAACGCACTGCTCGAACACGAATCGGCCACAGCCGAGGACCTGCAGAGCATCCGCTACCTCTACTCCGGTGGAGCCCCCGTGCCGCCGGCCACGGTCGAGCGCTTCCGGAACCGGTTCGGCCACTACATCCACAACATCTACGGGATGACCGAAACCGCTTCCGCGGTCATCGGAGTCCCGCCCGACACCGAGGCACCCGTCGACCCGGCCACCGACACCCTGGCCATCGGCGTGCCGTTCCCCGGACTCGAAGCCCGCATCGTCGACATCGCCGACGGAACCGTCATCACCGATTCCAGCGCCGGCGAACTCGAGCTGCGCGGGCCTCAGATCACGCCCGGCTACCTCGGCAAGCCCGAAGCCAACGAGGCGGCCTTCGACGAGGGCTGGTTGCGCACCGGCGACGTCGGCGTCATGGACGACGCCGGCTGGATCTATCTCGTCGACCGGATCAAGGACCAGATCAACGCCTCCGGCTACAAAGTGTGGCCGCGCGAGGTCGAAGACGTCCTCTACGAACACCCGGCCGTGCTCGAAGCCGCCGTCGTCGGCCAGCCCGACGACTACCGCGGCGAGACCGTCGTCGCCTACGTCTCCCTGCGCACCGGCCAAGACGTCAGCGCCGAGGAATTCATCGCCTTCGCGAAAGAACGCCTCGCAGCGTACAAGTACCCGCGCACCGTCCACGTCATGTCAGACCTGCCGAAGACGCACACCGGGAAGATCCAACGCAGGCTGCTGCGAGACTCCGGAAGAGAAGCAGCGTCAGATAGATAGGCACCACTGACCGACAACCATTCAAGACAGGAGAGACATTGAGCGAATCAACGATCGGACGCCGTTTCGAAGGGCAGGTCGCCCTCGTGACGGGATCGAGCCGCGGAATCGGCCTCGGCATCGCCCGCAGACTGCAGGCCGAAGGAGCGACCGTCGTCCTCACCGCCCGCAAGCCCGAACCGCTGGCCGAGACGGTCGCCGAATTCCCCGAGGACACTGCGATCGGCATCGCCGGCAAGGCCGATGACCCGGCCCACCGCGCCGAGGTCTTCGACACGATCGCGAAGAAGTTCGGTCGCCTTGACGTGCTCGTCACGAACGTCGGCATCAACCCCGTCTACGGTGACACCGTCGACATTGAGCTCGAGGCCGCCCGCAAGATCCTCGAAGTCAACGTGCTCGGAACCTTGGCCTGGATCCAGGGCGCGGTCAACCACGAGGGTCTGCACTTCCGTGAGAACAAGGGCCGGATCCTCTCGATCTCCTCGGTCGCCGGACAGAACCCCAGCGAAGGCATCGGCATGTACGGAGTCTCGAAGGCCGCCGTGTCCCACCTCGTGAAGACTCTCGCCGTCGAACTCGGCCCTGATATCCGCGTCAACGGCATCGCTCCGGCCGTCGTCAAGACCCGTTTCGCCACCGCCCTCTACGAAGGCAGAGAAGCCGAAGTCACCGCCGCCTACCCGGCCGGCCGCCTCGGCACACCTGAAGACATCGGGGCCGCCGCCGCATATCTGACCTCGTCCGACTCGGACTGGATCACCGCTCAGATCCTCACCGCCGACGGCGGACTCATCACAGCAGGAGGCACAGCATGAGCCGGATTCCAGCAGACGTCGAAGAGCTGCGCCAGCGCACCCGCACCTTCATCCGCGACGTGGTCATGCCCGCCGAGCCCCATCCCGGGGACTACCTCGACGAGGCGGTCCTCGCCGATCTCAAGGCCAAGGCCAAGGAAGCCGGCGTATTCGCCCCGCACGTGCCCACCGAGTGGGGCGGCCAGGGCGTGCCGATCGAATTATGGTCCCCGGTGTTCCAGGAGGCAGGATACTCGCCGATCGGGCCCGCCGTTCTCAATTGCATGGCACCCGATGAGGGCAACATGCACATGCTCGCCCAGATCGCCACGCAGGAGCAGAAGGAGCGGTTCCTCGCCCCGCTGGCTGCCGGCGACGTCCGCTCCTCCTTCGCCATGACCGAACCACATCCGGGCACCGGCTCCGACCCGTCGGCGTTGTCCACCCGCGCCGTCAAGGACGGCGACGAATGGGTCATCAACGGCGACAAGCGCTTCATCTCCGGTGCTGAACTGAGCAGCTTCTTCATCGTCATGGCCGCTACCGACGCCGAGGAGTCGGCCGCTGCGACCGAGGGGTCGGGCTCCGCGCAGGCTCGCAAGGGCCAGGCCGCCACGATGTTCCTCGTACCCAAAGACACCCCCGGCGTCAGTGTCGGCCGGTCGATCCACACTGTCGATCGCACCATCGCCGGAGGCCACCCCTACGTCCACTTCGACGATGTCCGCGTCCCCGCCTCGGCGATCCTCGGCGAACCCGGCAAGGGCTTCGCCTACGCCCAGGTGCGCCTGGCACCGGCCCGCCTCACGCACTGCATGCGGTGGCTGGGACTGGCCCGCCGGGCGCTGGACACGGCTCTCGACCGTGCCGAACATCGCGAGGCATTCGGCGATGTCCTGGCACGGCAGGGGCTCGTGCAGGAACTCATTGCGCAGTCAGTCATCGACATCGAGACCTCTGACGCGATGATCACGAAGACCTCCGAGGTGCTCGCCACCGACGCGAAGGAAGCGAACTCCAGATCTTCGATCGCGAAGGTCTACTGCTCCGAAGCCGTCTACCGCGTCATCGACCGCGCCATCCAGATCACCGGCGGCGACGGAGTCTCCGACCAGCTGCCGCTGATCCAGTACCTCAACGACGTCCGCCCGTTCCGCATCTACGACGGCGCCACCGAGACGCACAAGTTCGCGATCTCCCGCCGCGCGTCATCGAAGCGCCGCAAGGAAGTCGCCGCGGGTGCACCTCGTCTCGACAACGTGGGGGAGGCACGATGACCGAGAAGCTCGTCGACGTCGTCGACACTGCCGCCGAGGCGCGCGCCCTGTCCGCTCCGCCGCTGCTCATCGTCGACGTCCTCACCGACTACCTCGACACGCATGGCTTCGGGTCCGGTCCCGTCCGCTGGGATCGCATCGGCGAGGGCCAGTCGAACGTCACCTTCCGGATCCGTCGCGGTGACCTCGATGTGGTGCTGCGCCGCGGACCGCGCCCGCCGATCCCGAAATCGACTCACGACATGGTCCGGGAGGCGAAGATCCAGAAGGTCCTCGGCGCTCAGGGAGTGGCCGTGCCCACGATCCTCCATGTCTGCGAGGACGAATCGGTCCTCGGCGTGCCGTTCTACATCATGGATTTCGTGCCGGGCACCGTCGTCACCGACACCCTGCCCGATTTCCTCGCCGAGGCGGCTGACCGTCGCGCACTGAGCGAAGCCCTCGTCGACCGCCTCGTCGACCTCCACTCGGTCGACGTCACCGTTGCCGAAGTGGCCGCGCTTGGTCGACCGGACGGATACCTGGAGCGCCAGGTGAAGCTGTTCGCCTCCCTCTGGGAGAAGAACACTCAGCGGTCGCTGCCCCAGGTCAGCCGCCTCGGTGAGTGGTTGGCAGCGAACATTCCGACCACTCAGCGGCACGGGGTCGTCCATGGCGACTACCGTGCCGGAAACGCAATGATCGCGTCCTCGACGCCGGTCGAGGTCGCAGCGATCCTCGACTGGGAGATGTCGACCCTCGGCGATCCGCTCGCCGACCTCGGCTACTTCCTCGTCACCTACACCGACCGCGAGCATCCGCGCACGGTCATGGACCTCACCCCGGTCACGGCAGCGGAGGGGTTCCTCACCCGTTCCGAACTCGCCGATCGTTACCAGCAGAAGACGGGCCTCGATCTGTCCGGGTTGCCCTGGTACAAGGCCTTCGCGCTGTGGAAGGCCGCGATCTTCAGTGAAGCCATCTACACCAGATGGCTCAACGGAGAGGCACCGTCGGCCGGTGACTTCACCGGCAGCCTCGAAACCGGGGTCCCCGAACTCATCGCAGCCGCCGAAGCCATCGCCGCCACCGTCGTCTGACGGCGAGCGAGATAGGAGTATCTGCACCACCGAGCACCACCACAGATATATCCAGCGCCACCTCCAATGAAGCAGTGGAAAGGAAGCCATGACCGATACGATCGCAGAGACAAAGGTGCCTCTGCAGCTGAAACGACGCTCCGTCGTCGCGAGCACCATCGGCAACATCCTCGAATGGTACGAATGGAGCGCCTACGCGGTGTTCACTCCGTTCATCGCGGCCGCTATGTTCAACAGTGAGGACCCGTTCTCCTCCGTCCTCGCGACCCTCGGCGTCTTCGCCGTCGGATTCCTCATGCGGCCGCTCGGCGGCATCGTGTTCGGCAAGATCGCCGATGTGAAGGGCCGGAAGTTCGTCCTCATCGTCACGATGCTCATCATGGCCGGCGGATCGTTCCTCATCGCCGTCCTCCCGACCTACGGTCAGATCGGCGTCTTCGCCTCACTGATCCTCCTTCTCATCCGCGTCGCGCAGGGCTTCGCTCACGGCGGGGAGTCGGCGACTGCGAACTCATATATCGCCGAGATCGCCCCGGCCCATAAGCGCGGATTCTGGGGCAGCATCGTCTTCGTCGCCATCTTCGGCGGCTCGGTCGTCGCCTACACCATCGGCGGAGTGATCACGAACGTCTTCTCCGAGGCCGCGGTCAGTGATTGGGCGTGGAGGATTCCGTTCGCGCTCGGCGGTCTGCTGGCGCTCGTCGCACTGTGGATGCGCCGCGGAATGGTCGAAAGCGATGTCTTCGAAGCCGATGAAGCGGAAGAGACCGTCGCCCCGACTCCTCTCGATCGCGGCCGTGTGGCTCGTGCGATCGTCCTCGTCGTGCTCATGACCTCGGGTATCACCGCAGCTCATTACACATGGACCTCGTACGCCTCGACCTTGGCGATCACCGAGCGTGGCATGGATGCGCAGACCGCTTACTGGGCGACCGTCGGTGCGCAGATCATCGCACTCGCGTCGCTGCCCTTTTGGGGATTCCTCTCGGATCGGATCGGTCGTCGGCCGGTGCTCATCGGCTTCGGTGTCCTCATGGCGATCCTGCAGTATCCGCTCATGGGCATGATCACGGACACCGGGTGGACGCTCTTCGTCGCGTCGACGCTGGCTCTGCTCGTCGTCTCGATGGCAGGAGCCCTGCTGTCGGCAGTCCTGTCCGAGGCATTCCCCACGAAAGTTCGCACTCAGGGAATCGGCTTCGCCTACTCGGTCTCCGTGGCGGTGTTCGGCGGAACGGCGCCGTACCTCAACGGACTGTTCAACTCGCTCGACCTCAGCTGGCTCTCCAGTGGCTGGGTGGTCCTGCTCTGCCTGGCGACGATCGTTGCCGTGGTCAAGCTGCCCGAGACCAAGGGCAAGGACCTCAACGAGATCTGAGCCTTGCAGCGGGACCGCAGCGCCGCCTCGGCGAATTTAGGTCGCTATCGGATCTCGGCGCCCGAATCTAGGTCGCTATCGGATACTTCTGAGCCAGAAAAGTATCCGATAGCGACCTATTTCTGCATGGGAGATACAGGGGAGCTGCCGTGGGGAGCTGGTCCTCGCGGCGGTTGGAAGAGTGTTCATAGTGAGGGACCAGCACGGGGTTTGTCGGGGGTGATTTCATTCACTAGAATCGGAGGCGCAGTCTCAGCCGGGGCCCCAGAGGTCCATCTGCTTCAGAAGCCCTTCTGGTTCTGCACACAACTTCATACGCCGCTAAGACAAGACGTGGGAGAGCTGCCGGGCAGCCGCAACTGCACATACGGGCGAACGCCAGCCGCTGCTGGAACGCCGACTGACGCAGAAGCACAAAGCTCCGAGCAGCGCCGTAGGTGCAATTCCCTCCCCGGGAAACTCTCAGGCCCAGTACCACCGATTGCAGGCATATCTGAAGGACAGCGAGTCCCGTCCGCAGACGAATCAGCGCCGACGTGCGCATGATTCGGAGGCAGGGCAGGCCGCAGCTCCGACAGATCGGGGAGGACACTCAGCGATCGCTGCGTCCTCCAATTCGGTGGGCGCGACACCGACCCTAGGACGGCAATTGACCAGTTCACTCGCCCATACGACGCAGGCAACAGGGGACACCGCGCGCCCCTTCTCCGACCGCCACATCGGCCCCCGCGCCGACGACGCCCGGGCCATGCTCGCCGAACTCGGCTATGACTCCCTGGAAGCACTCTCGAATGCTGCCGTCCCGGAATCCATCCAGAACGACGAGCTCAACCTGCCCGCCGGACGCTCCGAATTCGACGTGCTGAACGACCTGCGCGACCTCGCCGACCAGAACGTCGTGCGCACCCAGCTCATCGGCCAGGGCTACCACGACACGATCACCCCGGCCGTCATCCGCCGCAACCTGGTCGAGAACCCTGCCTGGTACACCGCCTACACCCCGTACCAGCCCGAGATCTCCCAGGGCCGGCTCGAAGCGCTGCTGAACTTCCAGCAGGTCGTCCAGGACCTCACAGGCCTCGACATCGCCAACGCCTCCCTCCTCGATGAGGCCACCGCCGTCGCCGAGGCGGTCCTGCTCATGCGTCGCGCAGTGAAGAAGGGGACAACCGTCGTCCTCGACTCCGAACTCCACCCGCAGACCATCGCCGTCGTCCGCGCCCGCGCCAAGGCCATGGACTTCCGCGTCACCGTCGCCGACCTCGCCGAGGGCCTCGTCGGCGAAGACATCTTCGGCATCGTCTGCGCCCAGCCCGGCACCACCGGAGCCATCCGCGACTTCACCGAAGCCGTCGACGGAGCGCACGACCGTGGTGCGCTCGTCACCTTCGACGCCGATCTGCTCGCCCTGACCCTGCTCAAGGACTGCGCCTCGCAGGGTGCGGACATCGCCGTCGGCTCGGCCCAGCGCTTCGGTGTGCCCCTGTTCTTCGGCGGCCCCCACGCCGGCTTCATGGCCGTGAAGTCCGGACTCCAGCGCCAGCTGCCCGGCCGCCTCGTCGGAGTTTCGAAGGACACCCAGGGCAAGCCCGGCTACCGCCTGGCCCTGCAGACCCGCGAACAGCACATCCGTCGCCAGAAGGCCACATCGAACATCTGCACCGCGCAGGCTCTGCTCGCCAATGTCGCCTCGATGTACGCCGTCTACCACGGCCCGGTCGGCCTGACCCGCATCGCCTCCCGCGTGCACCGCCTCGCCCACGCGTTCGCAGGTGCCGCGGACACCGCCCCCGGCGCCGAGGTGGTCACCTGGGAATTCTTCGACACCGTGGCCCTGCGCGTGGCCGATGCCGAAGCCGCCCGCTACGTTGCCGACCAGGCCGGATACAACATCCGCGTGATCGACAACACCACCGTCGGCGTCTCCTTCGGCGAACCCCACACCGTCGCCGACGCCAACGGCCTGCTCGAGGCCCTGGGCATCTATGCCCGGGTCGACGCGGACGACTTCGAAGCCGCCTCGGCGGGAACCTTCGGAGCCAACGCCGTGCCGGAACCCGCATTCGCGGCGTCGTTCCACCGGGACACCGAATTCCTCACCCACCCAGTCTTCAGCGCCCACGGCTCCGAGACCTCGATGATGCGCTACCTGCGCACCCTGGCCGACCGCGACCTCGCACTGGACCGGACGATGATTCCGCTGGGCTCGTGCACGATGAAGCTCAACGCCGCCGCCGAGATGGAACCCATCACCTGGCCGGAATTCGCCTCCATCCACCCCTTCGCCCCCGTCGAACAGACCAAGGGCTGGCGCGCACTCATCGGCCGCCTCGAGGACTCCCTCGTCGAGGTCACCGGCTACGACCGTGTGTCCCTGCAGCCCAACGCCGGTTCCCAGGGTGAACTGGCCGGACTGCTCGCCATCCGCGCTTACCATGTGGCAAACGGCGATGATGCTCGCACCGTCGTGCTCATCCCGCAGTCCGCGCACGGCACGAACGCCGCCTCCGCGGTGCTCGCCGGTCTCCAGGTGCAGGTTGTGGCGACTGCCGATGACGGCTCCGTGGACATGGACGACCTCGATGCGAAGATCGCCAAGCACGAAGGCAAGATCGCCGGCATCATGATCACCTATCCGTCCACCCACGGTGTCTTCGAACCGCAGATCCGCGAGGTCTGCGACAAGGTCCATGCCGCCGGCGGTCAGGTCTACGTCGACGGTGCGAACCTCAACGCCATGGTCGGACTCGCCAAGCCCGGCGAATTCGGCGGTGACGTCTCCCACCTCAACCTGCACAAGACCTTCTGCATCCCTCACGGAGGCGGCGGCCCCGGAGTCGGCCCCGTGGCGGTGCGCGAACACCTCGCTCCGTACCTGCCCGGCGATGCCACGCTGCCGGACCTTGTCGCCGGTGACCCGGACGCTAAGGAGCTGCCGATCTCCGCATCGATGTTCGGCTCCGCAGGAGTCCTGCCCATCAGCTTCGCCTACCTCGAGCTCATGGGTGCCGAAGGTCTGCGCGAGGCCTCGCGCTCGGCTCTGCTCGGTGCGAACTACCTGGCGAAGAAGCTCGGCGACGTCTTTCCCGTCCTCTACTCGGGTGAAAACGGACTCGTCGGCCACGAAACGATCCTCGACCTCCGTGCGATCACCTCGGCGACGGGCGTTACCGCCGAGGATGTCTGCAAGCGCCTCGTCGACTTCGGCTTCCACGCCCCGACCCTGGCCTTCCCGGTGCCCGGCACCCTCATGGTCGAACCCACCGAGTCCGAGGACAAGGACGAGCTCGACCGTTTCATCGAGGCCATGCGCACCATCCGCGCCGAGATCGACGAGATCGGCAAGTCGTATACCTACGAAGAGTCGCCGCTGGCCCTCGCGCCGCACCCAGCGACCGTGGTGATGGACGACTGGGATGGCAAGTACAGCCGCGAGACCGCGGTGTTCCCCGTGCCCGGGCTGCGCCTCACGAAGTACTTCCCGCCGGCCAGCCGCATCGACGGAGCCTACGGCGACCGCAACCTGGTGTGCTCCTGCCCGCCGCCAGAGGCCTTCGAAGAGTTCGAGGAAGAGGACAACTGATGACTGATCAGACTGCCAACGCCCCCAAAGAGACCCCGCTGCACAGCATCCACGCCGAGCTCGGTGCCTCGTTCACCGACTTCGGCGGCTGGGACATGCCGCTGAAGTACGGTTCGGAACTCGCCGAACACCGTGCCGTGCGTGAGGCCGCAGGTCTCTTCGACCTCTCCCACATGGGCGAGGTGCGCATCGCCGGAACCGACGCCGCAGCCTTCCTCGACTACGCGCTCGTCGCGAAGTACTCGAAGATGAAGATCGGCAAGGCCAAGTACGGAGTCATCGTCAACGAGTCAGGCGGCCTTCTCGACGACCTCATCACCTACCGCATCGGTGAGGAGGAGTTCCTCATCGTCCCCAACGCCTCGAACACGCCCACCGTGGTCGCCGCGCTGAAGGACCGCGTGCACCAGTTCGTGCAGACCGTCGCACCCGGCTCCGATGTGCACCTGACCGACGAGTCCGACGCCACCGCGCTCATCGCCGTGCAGGGACCGAACTCCGAGGCGATCATCCTGCGCGCCCTCGACGAGTCCGGCCACGGCGAATTCGGACCCCGCACCGGCGCCAGTGACCAGGCGAAGGCCCAGGTCACCGACGACGCCAACGGGGGAGCCACCTCGGCGGGGGATGCGAAGATCACCATCGGTCAGGCGGTGCGCGAACTGGGGTACTACGCGTGGATGCCGCTGACGATCGCCGGAATCGACCTCATGCTCGCCCGCACCGGATACACCGGTGAGGACGGGTTCGAGCTCTACGTCCCCAACATCGGCGCCACCCGCCTGTGGAACACGCTCGTGACCTCGGGTGCGGACTACGGACTCGTTCCCTGCGGTCTGGCCGCACGCGATTCGCTGCGCCTCGAAGCCGGAATGCCGCTCTACGGCAACGAACTCGATCAGAACACCACCCCGTACGATGCGGGACTGGGGCGGATGATCGGGTTCAGCACAAAGGACGACTTCTTCGCCCGAGAAGCCCTGGCGAAGCTCGGAGAGACCGAACCGCCGCGAGTGCTCGTCGGCCTGAGTTCGGAGGGACGCCGCGCCGCTCGATCCGGAGCCGCCGTGTCGATCGACGGCGCTGAGGTCGGCACCGTCACCTCCGGTCAGCCCTCGCCGACACTCGGCCACCCGATCGCCCTGGCCTACATCGACCGGGACCACGCCGAGGCGGGCACCGCCGTGACCGTGGACATCCGCGGCAAGGCGCACGACTTCACCGTCACACAGCTGCCGTTCTACAAGCGTCAGGCTCACTGAAGCTCTTACCCACAATTCATCCTGGTGGGCCCGGTGACTCGTAGACTGGTCCCACCTGGCACAACAACGTCGTGACCGCCCCTTACCGGCAGTCACAGTAAGGAAGACAGATGGCACAGCTGCCCCCGCTCCCGCAGAACTTCACCTACTCCGCCGAACACGAATGGGTCGACGGCGCCGCCGATGAGCTCGTCGGCAAGACCGTCAAGGTCGGCATCACCGCCGTCGCCGCCGATGCCCTCGGCGAGGTCGTCTACGTCGACCTGCCCGCGGTCGGCGACACCATCACCGCAGGGGAGACCTGCGGCGAGGTCGAATCCACGAAGTCCGTATCCGACCTCTACACCCCGGTGACCGGCGAGGTCGTCACCATCAACGAGGCGGCCGTGGACTCACCCGGACTGCTCAACTCCGACCCCTACGGCGAGGGCTGGCTGTTCGAGGTCACCGTGACCGAGGTCGGCGAAGTCATGGACGCCGCAGCCTACGCCGAGGCGAACTCCCTCTGAGCCTCATCCTCCGGGCGGAGGATATCAACGCTGAGGCGGGGTCGGCCGAGGTCGGTGCCGACACATCGTCGGCACCGGCACGCCATGCACGTGAGTGCACGGCTGTTCGGTCGGCCCCGTCGTCATCTCATCAGAAACGAAGTGATTGCCATGCCATTGAGTGTCTTCGACCTCTTCACGGTCGGCATCGGACCGTCGAGCTCCCACACCGTCGGACCGATGCGTGCCGGAGCGAGCTTCATCGACCTCCTTAGCGATTCGCTGAGATCCGTGGCGGATCTGCGTGTCGACGTCTTCGGCTCCCTGGCCGCCACCGGTGCCGGCCATGGGACCTTCGACGCCATCCTCATCGGCCTCGAAGGCTGCCGCCCCGATCTCATCGAAGCAAACGAACTCACTGCCCGGCGGACACGGATGTCCGAGACCGGGACGATCATCCTCGGCGACTCGACCGGCAACGGCGTCGAACTCAAGTTCACCGAGGATGACATGGTCAAACGACCGCTGACCGTCCTCCCGCGCCATACGAACGCCATGACCATGACCGCCTACGACGCTGCGGGGGAGACCCTCGCCGAGGAGACCTATTACTCCGTCGGCGGCGGATTCGTGACCTCGGAGACCGAATTCCTCGAGAAAGAGAAGACTGCCGAGGATGGTGCAGCTGACGATGACGGCGGCGACGTTGCGGTTGACGGCAACGGCGGCGGCGATGTGGCTGCCGGCGGCGGTTCAGGCGCGGGCGCCGAGTTCGCAGTTGCGGATTCTGTCGTCGATGCCGAACTCGAGTCCTACGACGAAGAGCTGCCCTATCCTTTCCACTCCGGTGTCGAGCTGCTTCAGCGCTGCCGCGAGAACGACCTGTCGATCGCCGAGATCATGCACGCCAATGAACTGTCGATGCGCGACGACGATGAGGTCCGGCACGGTCTGCTCCACATCTACTCGGTGATGGAGGAATGCGCTTCGGCGTCCCTGGACCGCTCCGGTTATCTGCCCGGAGGGCTCAAGGTCCGCCGCCGCGCACACGACTGGTACCTCAAACTCAAGGCAGAGGACCCCGACCGGGATCCCGGCTACTACCTCGAATGGGTCAACCTCATCGCGATGGCCGTGAACGAGGAGAACGCATCGGGAGGCCGCGTCGTCACCGCGCCGACGAATGGGGCGGCCGGCATCATCCCCGCGGTGCTGCACTATGCGCTCAACTACGTTCCCGCGGTGATGGAAGGCGGCGAGCCCGCGAAGCACCGAGCCATCGTCGACTTCCTGCTCACCGCGGCGGCCATCGGAGTCCTGTACAAGGAGCGGGCGTCGATCTCCGGAGCCGAGGTGGGCTGTCAGGGAGAAGTCGGATCCGCCTCGTCGATGGCCGCCGGGGGACTGGCCGCCGTCATGGGCGGAACACCCGAGCAGGTGGAGAACGCCGCCGAGATCGCGATGGAGCACAACCTCGGACTGACCTGCGACCCGATCTCCGGACTCGTGCAGGTGCCCTGCATCGAACGCAACGCGATCGCCGCCGGCAAGGCCATCAACGCCTCCCGCATGGCTCTGTGGGGCGACGGCCAGCACCGGGTCAGCCTCGACGAGGTGATCGAGACGATGCGTCAGACGGGCGCGGACATGTCCTCGAAGTACAAGGAGACGGCGATGGGCGGCCTCGCCGTCAACGTCGTCGAGTGCTGAGGTAGGCGCGTCTTCAGGCGTGGGGCTGGCGGCCCGCGGGGATTACCTGACTGTGAACCAGTCGCCCACCTAACCACCAGCCGCCTGCCTAGTGGCCAGCCGTCTGCCTGCCCTCGGAGAATAGGTCGCTATCGGATACTTTCAGCGCCGAAAAGTATCCGATAGCGACCTACATTTGGGTGCAGGCATCCGAAAGCGACCACATTTCGCGCTACCCATCGCACTGCCCAGGCGACCTGGACTGCGAAACCGCCGCGAACCCGCTCGCAGAGCCTCAGACGGCAACCTCGGGCAGCAGGACACCTTGCTATCCAAATTCAAGCGAAGTGACATGGAGCACGTGGAACCCTTGTTCCAACTCCAGTCAAATGTAACGAAACGATAACGAACCTCTGGCGCGTCAGGAGCGCGAAGGAGCGCCCCGTCACATCCCAGAGATGCCATGGGGAAAGCCGGGTCCGTTACATGTCGGTAGCCCGGGACGATCGTTGCGGAAGTACCCCGGAATCGGCACTTTCGAGGTTGACGCTCGATCTCAGCCCGTTAGGTTTGTTGGCGTGATTAACGCACTCGCTGAACCGAAGACGCAAATCGACGTCCGGACTCCAGAACTGGAGGACGGTCAACATCTATGGCGGCTCGCGAAAGACACAGCCGTGCTCGACCTGAACTCCTCGTACTCGTACCTGCTGTGGTGCCGCGACTTCGCGGACACCTCGGTGATCGCACGAATCGACGGAGAACCCGCCGGCTTCATCACCGGGTACACCCGTCCGGAGAATCCGGACACCCTGATGATCTGGCAGGTGGCCGTCAACGAGAACTTCCGTGGACACGGACTCGCATCGACCATGCTCCATGAACTGGCCGACCGGACCGGCGCTCTCCGCATGGAGACGACGATCACCGACGACAATGCGGCGTCCAACCGCCTGTTCCAGGCGTTCGCTGAGAAGCGTGGGGCCGGATTCAACCGTCGCCCGCTGTTCACCCCGGACCTCTACCCGGACGGCCACGACACCGAGTACCTCTACGAGATCGCACCCCTGTAACGAGCCTCACCCCGGTGCCGCGCGGCCCCCCTCTTCCAAGGGCGTGGACGCGCCAGGTGCCAGGAGGCGGAAGAGATCGCCCGCAGTGAGCGGCAGCGGCCACCGCCTTCGCGCCTGCATCCGATGCAGGCGAAGAACTCAAAGAAGTCGAAAGGACTCAAGTCATGACTGAAAGTGCTAAGCCCACACCCACTGACAAGCCCGACATCTTCGAAACCCGCGAGTCTGCCGTGCGCAGCTACAGCCGTTCCTGGCCCGCGACCTTCGCCCGTTCGCAGGGCGCAAAGCAGTGGGACGAGGATGGCAACGAGTACCTCGACTTCTTCTCCGGTGCCGGTGCTCTCAACTACGGCCACAACAACCCGGCCGTGATGGGCCCGCTCGTCGAATACCTGCAGTCGGGCGCCGTCCTCCACTCGATGGACATGAAGACCCCTGCCAAGCGTGAGTTCCTCCAGACTTTCCAGGACCTCATCCTCAAGCCGCGCGGACTCGACTACTCCGTCATGTTCCCCGGACCGACGGGAACCAACACCGTCGAGGCGGCTCTCAAGCTCGCTCGCAAGGTGACCGGCCGTCAGCACATGCTCTCGTTCACCAACGCGTTCCACGGCATGACGCTGGGATCGCTGTCGGTGACTGGCAACTCGATGAAGCGCGAAGGCGCAGGCATCCCGCTGACCAACAGCTCGAAGATCCCGTACGACGACTACTTCGACGGAGAGGTCCCGGACTTCCTGTGGCTGGAGAAGGTCCTCGAGGACTCCGGCTCGGGCGTCGATAAGCCCGCCGCTGTCATCGTCGAGACCGTGCAGGGCGAAGGCGGACTGCGTGCCGCCCGCGCCGAGTGGCTGCGCGCACTGTCCGACCTGTGCAAGAAGCATGACATCCTCCTCATCGTCGATGACGTGCAGGCAGGCTGCGGCCGTACCGGTTCGTTCTTCAGCTTCGAAGAGGCTGGTATCGAGCCCGACATCGTCTGCCTGTCGAAGTCGATCTCCGGTTCGGGTCTGCCGCTGGCACTGACTCTGTTCCGTCCCGAGCTCGACGTCTGGGAGCCCGGCGAGCACAACGGCACCTTCCGCGGAAACAACCCCGCGTTCGTGACCGCGACCGCCGCCATCAAGACTTTCTGGGCCGACAACGAGTTCCAGAACCAGCTCGCCGACACCATTGCCGAGCTGCACCAGCGCCTCGACACGATCGTCGAGAAGGCTGAAGGCGCTTCGATCCGTGGACGCGGCCTGCTGGCCGGCGTCTGCTTCGAGGACCTCGAGGTGGCTGAGAAGGTCGCAGCCTATGCCTTCGAGAACGGTCTCCTGCTCGAGACCTCGGGCGCCGATGACGAAGTCATCAAGATCATGCCGCCGCTGACGATCGACTCGCGCGATCTGCAGGCAGGCCTGGACATCATCGAGGCCGGAGTGCTCAAGTTCGCTCCCGCCGCCGCGAAGGCCGCACTGGCCTGACCCACCTCTGCCGGGCCGGCGTCGCAGCTGTGGCGCCGGCCCGAGCTTTGGGCGGATTCGAGCTCACCTGCTCGATCGCCTACCGGGGCCGACTGGAGCCGTTGAAGTCAGACGGAAGTCCGCGGCCCACCCCTGAACACTTTCACCGACCTTTTGCGAAAGGACCACTAATGTACGTAGTCAACCGCGATGACCTCAACGACACCGACCGCGATGTGAAGTCCGAGACCTGGCGCTCACGCCGCATGGTGCTCGGCAAGGAACGCGTCGGATTCTCGTTCCACGACACCGTGATCTACGCCGGAACCACCTCGACGTTCCACTACCAGAACCACGTCGAAGCCGTGTACTGCGTGCAGGGCAAGGGCACGCTGACCGATCAGGAGACCGGCAAGGAATACCCGCTCCACGATGGCGTCATGTACCTGCTCGACGGACACGAGAAGCACACCGTTGTCGCCGAGGAAGAGCTGCGCATGGCGTGCGTGTTCAACCCGCCGGTCACCGGTCGTGAGGTCCACGACGAAAACGGCGTGTACCCGCTCATCCTCGAGGATGAGGCGGCACCCGCGAACTGATTCGCATCCCCTCGCCGAGGCGGCCCGAGCATTGCGCTCGGGCCGCCTTTTGCGTGTGGTTGAGTTGTGCGCTTGAACGGCAAGGCTGAGCCGAAGCCAGTCGCACTGCAGATGTGATAATCTTCGGTCATACAACTTTCAAGTTTCGTGACTTCTCGTTGCCGACTGCACATTCGTTGACTCCGACTCAGGCATCCCCTTTCATCCCATCTTCAGTTGGAGTCTCCATGAAGTTCCTCAAGCGCGCCCTTGTGGCGTCCGTTGCCGCTCTTGCTCTCGCCGTCGGTCCTGCTGTGTCTGCCGAAGCAGCGAAGAGTTCTTTTGATGTCACCAAACTGTCCGCAAACAGCATTGTTGTCTCGAGCGACAGTTGCCGGAACATCGTGGTGAATATGTCTCATAAGAGGTCCGGCAGTATCGACAGGTGGAAAGTTAGCTCTGGGATCAGCAGCAAAGGCAAACGAGTTTCTCGTGCGTACTTCTATGATGACGACGAGTCGAAGCGCACTCTTACTGACATCTGCCCCGATATGGATGGCCTTGGCAAGTACACGATTGGACCATCCGACGTGTGGGCGAATACAGCGGATTTAGTCGGAATCGTTGACGATGTTGATCCGACCAAGGGCTACTTCTACGTCCGCGGGAAGACCTACGTCTCTCTGTCCTCAAAACGCAGCGGCAGCACCGTCACGCTGACGTCTTCGACGAAGTACTACAACCCCGAATGGGACGAGAAACGGAACTACAACCCGAAGGTGAAGTTCCAGGTCAAGTCGGGTAGCAAGTGGAAGACCCTGAAAACGGTCACCGCGAAGAAGGGCAAGGCCACCTACAAGGTGAAGTCAAAGAGCAAGAAGACCTACCGCGTCACCTTCAGCCAGGTCAGTTGGGCGACCGGGGCCACCTCGAAATCGGTCAAACGCTGACCGTCACATGAAAGACCGGCACTTTCGGAACGATTCATCGCTGGTGGATGGCTCCGCGGTGCCGGTCTCTCTGTCCTGGCTCTGACCGGGGTACCGGGGACGATGTCCTCCTGTTACGGTGGTCGCACAGCCCGATCTGCGGAGGCGATGAGCAGTCTCGGCACCGCCTCGGCAGACGGCACATAGCGAAGGAAGGAGAAATGATGACAGCAGTGTCAGCTGCGACCGCAACTACAGATCTCTATCCGACTCGCTCCGGTGAGACCACAGAGGTTCTCCCGCGCACGGGTCCGATCGTCTTCGGCTCTCCCGAAGACGGCCCCCTCGAGGCGGCTGATCTCAAGCACTTCGAGGACACGGGCTATCTGACGATCGATCAGCTCATCACAAGCGAAGAGCTCAAACTCTTCACCGACGAGCTTCAAAGGCTTTCGCGCGACCCGGAGGTGAAGGCCGATGAGCGTACCGTCGTCGAAGCCGAGTCCGACGAGGTCCGGTCGATATTCGACATCCATCGCACCAATGAGATCTTCAGAAAGATCGCGAACGATCCGCGCCTCGTCGACCGTGCACGTCAGATCCTCGGAACCGATGTCTATATCCATCAGAGCCGGATCAACTACAAGCCGGGATTCGTGGGCAAAGAGTTCTCCTGGCATTCGGACTTCGAGACCTGGCATGCTGAGGACGGAATGCCCACTCCGCGCGCGGTGAGTCTTTCGCTGTCGCTGACGGACAACTACTCATTCAACGGCCCGCTGATGATCATGCCCGGTTCGCACAAGCGCTACATCAGCTGCGTGGGAGGCACTCCCGAGGACAACTATCGGAAGTCACTCATCATGCAGGGTGCGGGCACCCCGGATCGTCAGACTCTCAGTGACTTCGCCGACGAATACGGCATCGACGTGCTCGAAGGAGCGGCCGGCGGAGCGATCATGTTCGACTCCAACTGCATGCATGCGTCGAACGGCAACGTCACTCCGTTCTCGCGCTCGAATATCTTCATCGTGTACAACTCGGTGGAGAACACGTGTGTGGAACCGTTCGCAGCGCCGAAACCGCGTCCGGAATTCGTCGGCAGCACTGACTTCACTCCAGCCGGTAGGTGACTCCACATACGCAACTGGCCCGGCCGCTGATGCCTCGCCCATGCCTGGAACTCCCCGTGGAGTGAGCGCATCTGCACAGAAGGGGTCCGGTGCCGCAGTCGCGGCGCCGGACCCCTTTGCCTTCCCACAGACCTCGACGAGTCGCGGCTACTCGATGATCCTCAGGTCAGTCCCACGAATCACCCCACGGGATCCCTCGAATGGGCCTAAAGCTTCGTCGAGTAGGGGGCCCAGGGTGCCGAGTTCGGCGCTCTGACGACCTCCGGCTTCCCGTGAAGCGAGATTTTGGTTGTATCGCATCTGACCGATCTCGGAATCGGTGACGGTCCAGATGACCACCTGCGGTGGATCATCATTTATGAAGGTCACTCGGTGGGGATCGGCCGTGACCGACCATCCGGTCAACTCGGCGAGGGCGTTGGCCAACTCAGTACGATCGATACTCATCGTGGCCTCCTTCTGAGGGATCAGGGGGATGGCTGAGGGATCAGGGGTATTGCATGACGGACCAGAGGATCCTTCATGACATCGAGAACTGAAAACACATCGGGCGCCCCAGAACGGGGCGCCCGATGCGCATTGAGGACTGCGGACTCAGATAGCGCGTGACATCAATCGCCGTCGGGGCGGACCTTCTTGCCGCGGTCCTGCCAGAACTTCGCGGTGGTCACCTCGTCGGTGCCGTCCCAGGCGTCGACCTCGGTGTTGATGCGCCGATAAGTCGGCAGGTCGCCGCGGTGGAAGACCGGTTCGAAGCCGGCCTTGCGCTGCTTCTGGTAGTTCTTCAACAGCGAGAACACCAGCGGTGAGAGCATCAGCAGGGCGAAGAGGTTGATGAGAGCCATGATCGCCATGAAGATATCGGCCGCGGTCCACACGAGGTCGAGGGCCGCGATCGCACCGATGAACACCGAGATCATGACGATGACCTGATACACACGCAACGCGACACGGTTCGTCGTCAGGTGCTCGATGTTCGCCTCGCCGTAGTAGTAGTTGCCGAGGATCGACGAGAACGCGAAGAGGAAGATCGCCAGCGTGAGGAAGTGGATCGCCCACTGTCCGAGCTGACCGCTCAGCGCGGTCTGCGTGAGCTGGATGCCCTCGGCAGAGCTGCCGTATTCCGGATTCGACAGCAGGATGATGAACGCGGTGATCGAGCAGACGAGGATCGTATCGAAGTACACGCCCAGCGCCTGCACGAAACCCTGCTTGGCCGGGTGCGATGCCGATGCGGTGGCCGCGGCGTTCGGCACCGAACCGATGCCGGCCTCATTGGAGAACAGGCCGCGCTGCACACCGATGAGCATGATCGATCCCAGCGTGCCGCCAGCGATCGAATCCATGCTGAACGCGTCGGTGACGATCGTGGCGATCATCGACGGCACGGCACCGATGTTCATCACCACGACGATGATGCCGACGATGAGGTAGAGGCCGGCCATGATCGGCACCAGATAAGCCGAGATGTTCGAGATGCGCTTGGCGCCGCCTGCGAAGATCGCGAAGGCGGCGACGGCGATGATCGCACCGGCCACGGCAGCGAAGACGCCGTCCGAACTCTCGACTCCGAAGGATGCCCCGACGGCGTCGACGATGGAATTCGACTGCACCGAATTGAACACGATGCCGTAGGTGATGGCGACGATCACGGCGAAGACCAGGCCGAGCCACTTCATATTCAGCCCGTGCTTGATGTAGTAGGCGGGTCCGCCGCGAAAGTTCGGACCGTCCTTGAGTTTGTACAGCTGACCGAGGGCGGACTCGGCGAAGGCCGTGGCGCCGCCGACGATGGCCGTCACCCACATCCAGAACATCGCACCCGGTCCTCCGAGCGAGATCGCCAGAGCGACACCGGCGATGTTCGCCGTTCCCACCCGCGAGGCTGCAGAGATCGAGAAGGCGCGGAACGGCGAGATGTTCCGGTTGCCCTCGGAATCCCGTCCGCCCGGCTCGGTCAGGGTGCGGAACATCTCGGGCAGCAGGCGGACCTGCACCGCTCCCGTGCGGATAGTGAAATACAGACCAGTGGGGATGAGAACAGCCACGAGGATGTACGACGATACGGTGCTGACACTGTCGAAAGCACTCTGGAGCATCTCCATCGAACTGCGCCTCCTTCGGCAATTGTGCTGGAGAGGATCGGAGGTGCGGAACGCTAGAACTCCGTCCGTGGTTACTCCCAGTCTGCCACCTCCGGTTCCTCAGCTGTGGCAGTGGCCCCTGCTTGAAGGTCACCGTCGGCCTGCGGCCGAGTCAGCATCGGCCCAGGCGACGGCCAACGTCGACACCGTCAGGATTCATGTTCCGTCCACTCGCGCATCATCCGGAACTTGCTCGGGACCCCTAGTCTGGGCGGCCTAGTACTCATCGTTCGGCCACCGCGCAGCAGTTGGATCCGGCGCCCGAACGCCACCCGCAGTCTCCGTGGAGGAGTTCTGAAATGCCCATCACCCTCGCCACCCCCACCTCCGATCACTCGCCCCGCGACCTCGACGCCGGCGTCGCCGATACCGTGATCGACCCCGCCCGCGTTCGGGTCCCGCCCCTGGTCATCGCACACCGAGGTGCGTCTGCCGATTGGCCGGAGAACACGATCCCCGCGTTCATCGCCGGCATCGACCAGGGCGCAGACATGATCGAGACCGACGTCCACATGAGCGCCGATGGTGAGCTCGTGATCATGCACGACACCACCGTCGACCGCACCACCGACGCACGCACCCTGTACCCGAATCGTCAAGACCGCAGCATCGCCGGCATGAACGCCGCCCAGATCGCCACGCTCGATGCCGGAAGCTGGAAGGGCGAGGAATTCGCCGGTGTCCGCGTGCCTCGCCTCGCCGAGGTGCTCACCCTCGCCCACGACACCCGCACCGGCCTGCTGCTCGAGGTCAAGAATCCCGAGCTCTATCCCGGAATCGCCGAGGCGATCCTGTCCGCCCTGCGCACCGTGCCGAACTACCTCGGCCGGGCTTTGGCCGCCGGCATGCTCGTCGTCCAGTCCGCGAACTGGGCATTCGTCGAAGAGTTCCACGCGCTCGCCCCGGAGATCCCGGTCGGTGTGCTCGGACGCCCGTGCCCGGACGAACTCCAGGACTTCGCCGACTGGGTCGACCAGGTCAACCCCGAATTCTGCGCGGCCGACGAGGACTTCCTCACCGCCATCCACGAGCTCGGAATGACCAGCTTGGTATGGACCATCGACGATCTCGGCGAGATGGAACGAGCCATCGACGTCGGCGCCGACGGCATCATCACCAACGCTCCCGACCGCCTCGTCGAGGTCGTCGAAGCTCTCTGATCGAGGAAGTGCCGGTCGACGGGGTCACTCGTGCGGTGCACGTGCCACGTCGCGCAGCGCTGACCTCCACGTCGCGGGATCGGTCACCGGGAAGCTCCTGCCGGTGACCTCCTCGGCGAGGACCCGGACGAAATGATTCTTCGTCCCGGCCTGCAGCGGGGAGACGTCGAGGGAGACGGTGTCGCGCAGTTCGTCGGGAGCCTTGATCTCCTTCGCGTCGCCTTTGACGACGACGCTGAACGCGGTCTGCCCGTCGACGCCGTCGATTTCGAAGGCGACGCGGGGATGGCCGCGGACGGCGTCGATCTTCGTGCCATCGCCGGTGCGGATGACGAGTGCGGAATGTTCGACGGTGAAGTTCACCGGGAAGATCTCCGGGGCACCATCGACGATGACGGCCAGGCGACCGACGGAGGTGGATCGCAGGAAGTCCCAGCAGTCCGTGGCGTCGAGCGTCCAGGGTGATTCGGCGTTCATTGTCGTTCTCCTGTCTCCCAGCGGCGGGCACCGGGATCGGTTCCCTCTCCACTGAGTTCTACATAGTGTAGAAGAATGCCGGATGCGGGGGGAAGAGGGAGCTGCGACGCGGATGATGCCGTCTCGGCAGATGGTCCGGCTCAGGTTTGGGCGGTCGGCTGCTCGCCTGAGCAGAGCTTGTCGCTCAACCGGCTTCCGCGGTCGGGGCGATGTCACCGGTCGGAGCGCAGTTGAGTGTGCGGACCGCGAGCACGAGACTGCCGAGGACGAGGCCGAACATGGAGACAACCCAGCCCGAGTATCCCAGGGTGGAGGCCGGTGGATATCCGATCGCCAGTATGGTCGACTCCCAGCACAGGTGCAGCCCGCAGGCGATGACGACGAACGCCAGAGTGCGAGCAGATCGGGGTGTGGTGCCGGACAGAGCCGGACCGACGGCCGGTTCATCGGCCGGCAGCGACCGAGCCTCGGCGATGACCCGCAGGGCGGCGATGGCAGAAACAGGCCCGACTGCGGCGCCCAGAGCATTGACGGCATCACCGTACTCGAACAGGAACATGGCGTCGACGAACATGGTTCGCAGCAACCAGACGAGGAAAACGATTCCGGTCGCAGCGAACAACCCGATGGCGGCGGCACGGGAACGGCGGCGGATGACAGCGGGGGCGGCCGCCTCGGCGACGGGGACGAGTTGGGCCGTGACCGCGGCCAGGGCAAGGGCCACAACGATCGGGAAAGCCACCGCCACGATGAAGCTCACGGCGCCCAAGGCTGTAGTGAGTGCGGGATTGTCGGCCAGCACGCCGGAGTCGGCACCGAACGTGTCGATGGTGAAGATCGACTTGAGCGCTTCGACGGCGCAGAGGAACACTGTGATGACGATGAACACGCTGCGGGGGATCGGGCGAAGACCGCGGGCGATCGTGATCGCGGCGGCGCCGGAGACCGCGATGAGCGCGAGGCGCAGGAGGCTCGGACCGGGTGACGACACGTAGGAGTCTTGAGCCTTGACCTCGAGGAGCCCTGCGCCGATCCACGTGACGAGGAAGATGACGGCGGCAACGATAGTGATGGCTATTCTGCGGCTGTCGAGGCCGATTCTCGGGTCATTGGCGTCGGTGTTCGGTGCGGTGGTCATGGCCGCATGCTCCCATAAAAACTAGCCTCCTTGTCGGTTCGCGTGAGAAGATCTCGGTCGGCCGACGGGAGATGACCTCGCACGCGATCGCTCGAAGTGAGACGCTGGGGGCATGCCGAACGAACTCGCCGACTCGACCAGCCCCTACCTGCGCGCGCATGCCGACAATCCCGTGGACTGGCGGATGTGGTCACAGGAGACCCTCGCCGAGGCGGCCCGCCGTGACGTCCCCCTCCTCATCTCGATCGGCTACTCCACCTGCCACTGGTGCCACGTCATGGCACACGAATCCTTCGAGGACGAAGCGGTCGCGGCGGTGATGAACGACCGGTTCGTGCCCGTGAAGATCGACCGGGAGGAACTGCCGGACATCGACGCTTACTACATGAACGCCCTGCAGGCGATGACCGGCCAAGGCGGATGGCCGATGACGATCTTCGCCACACCTGCCGGCAGCCCCTTCTACGCCGGCACTTACTTCCCGCCCGCGCCGCGGGGCAATCTGCCCGCATTCACACAGGTGCTCTCGGCCGTATCGGCGACGTGGACTGACCGCCGCGACGAGGTCAACCAGATGACGGCCCGGATGGACCGCGGGCTGGCCGAGATGGCCGATGCCGTGTCCAGTGCGCTCCCCGCCGAGGCGGCCGCGGAGTCCCTGACCCCCGACGAGCTCGATTCCGCCGCCGCAGCGCTGCTCGATTCGTACGATCCGGCCTGGGGTGGGTTCGGCGGTGCCCCGAAGTTCCCGCCGATGATGAATGTCCTCCAGCTCCTCGCAGCGTTCGTGCGCTTGGGTGGGACCGCCTCGGCGGGTGAGCGGGCGGACGACGGCGCTTCGGCGCGCCCGGGAACGGGCGGGACCACCTCGGCGAACGGGGTGGGGGCCGGGGAGCACCCGATGGATCGGGTCCGGGCCGAGGGACGGCTCGGCTGGCTCGGCGCCGACGGACACCTGACCGGTGAACTCGTCCTCGACTGCCTCATCGCCGTGCGTTCGACACTGGCGCGGATCGCTTCCGGTGGCATGCGCGACCAGGTGCGCGGCGGGATCGCCCGCTACAGCGTCGACCGACAATGGTTCGTGCCGCACTTCGAGAAGATGCTCTACGACAACTCCCTCTACCTGCGCGCGGTCGTCGCCTGGGCGAAGGTCGAACGCGCCCTGGACCCGGGGTCGAAATGGCTCGCCCTGGCCGAACGCGAGATTGCCGACACCGCGAACTTCCTGATCAGCGACCTGTCGACCGATGACGGATTCATCGCCGCGCTCGATGCGGATTCGCTCAATTCGGCGGGTGTCTCCGAAGAGGGCGCCGCCTATGTGTTCACTCCCGAAGAATTCGCGGAGGCGGGGCAGGCAGGTCTGCTCGGACTTGTCGATTCGCCGGCCGGGGGCGAGCTGTCCGGCCAGGTGGTCGCGGCCGTGCGCATCATCGACTGGCTCGGCATGGAGGACGTGCCCTTCGACGCCGAGCACCCCGCGCCGTGGGACATCGAGGCGACGAGGCATCAGCGCGAGGTGCTCGAGCAGCTGCGCGCTCGCCGGTCCCAGCCGGCCCGCGATACGAAGATCATCACCGAATGGAATTCCCTGGCCATCGCCGCCCTCGCCGAGGCGGCCCTTTATATGGGTGCCGACGATGAGAATGCAGATGGTGCGGCCCGCGGAGACCTGGATGATGCGGATTCGGCGGCTGCGGGATCGGTCGGCGCGAAGTCCGCCGGTGTGCCTTCTGCTGAGTGGGGGAAGATCGCGGTGCAGTTCTGGCAGGCGATGCACGACCGATTCGAGCGGGTGGGAGCATCCGAGCCGGTGGACGCGGCCGGACCGGCTGGATTCGATGTGCGGCGCTCCTTCACCGAAGGTGTGGCCGGCCCCGGAAAGGGCGGGCTCGCCGATTGGGCTCAACTCATCACCGCTGGGATCACGGTCCGGCAGCTGTCGGATGGGGCCGCCTCGGTGAGGGTGGATGATCTGGTCGACCTCGGTGCGACGATGCTCAACCTCTTCACCTCCGAGCGGGGCGACGGGGTCCTCGAAGCGGTCGATTCGCTCGGTGACGGGATCATCGACGTGAAGTCAGCAGACCCTGTCGACAATACGGTTCCTTCGGGACGATCGGCGGCCGCCGAGGCGGTGCTGCTGCTCGCCGAACTCGGCGTCGAGGCCGCGACATCCGGCGGTTCGGAATCGAGGGCGGCAGAGCCATCGGGTGAGGCGGAGCCTTCGGGCACGGCGGCCGCGCCGGATACCGGACGGCTGTTGGAGGTTCGGGACCGGCTGCTCGGGGTCTATCTGGCGCTGGCCGGGCAGGCTCCGCGCGGGTGCGGGCACGCGCTGTGGCAGGCCGAGCGGGCCCTGTCTCCCGTGCGGGTCGCCACCGTCGACGATGGGCTGCGAAGCATCGCGGCCAAGCATCCGTCGCTCACTCTGCTCACGGCCTCGACTGGGGTGCCAGGACCGAACGGTCGGGAGGTCGAAGTCCCCGCGGGGACGGCGATCGTGTGCCGCGGGACCTCGTGCTCGCTGCCAGTCGGCACGGCCGCCGAGCTTGTTGGGCTGCTGAACGGATAGGGGCGAGGTTCAGTTCAACGATTGAGATTCGGGTCAAGGCTCGAGGCCCTTCTCAGCGTTCGAGGTTCGGCTCAGCGTTCGAGGCTCAGGCCGCGGTAGCGGTTGAGTGCGGCGGCGATCTCCTGCCTGCGCGGCCGGGTCAGGTGGCCCGGATGGTCGCGGTGGCCGGTGATTCCGTCGAGGCCCTCAGCGTCGAGCATGTCCTCGACCTCGGCCAGCGCCTCGGTCAGGGAAGTGCGTCCGTCGAAGATCTCCGCGAGGTATTCGAGGGCTTCGGCCACTCCCGATGCCTGCTGCGTGTCGACGAGCTGAGCGATGGCGATGAGGTCGATGAAGTCGCGGCCGAATTGGATCCGGTCGGATCCCTTCGCTCGAGCGGTCTTCGTCTTCGCCGCCGGCCGCAGCGCCTTCGCCGTCGGCACACGCGGTGCGGCGGCGAAAGCGTGGGCGGCGGGGGAATCTGAACCGGTGTCCGGGTCGCTGCCGGTTGGAGCCGTTTCGAGGTCGGCTGCGGTGATGCCGACGAGCTCATGCGCTTGGTCCGTGACTTCCTTGGGCACATAGGCGTCGAGCGCGATGACGTGGTCGGCGACTTCGAAGAATGCGCTCGATCCGCCGGCGACGAGCACCGTGGACACGCCCTGCTCGGTCAGCAGAGGTCGGACGCGGTCGACGAACGGGGTGATCGGTTCCCGCTCGGCGGGGATGAGCGCACGCATGCGTTCGTCGCGGATCATGAAGTTCGTCGCCGAAGTGTCCTCGTCGATGAGTAGGGTGTTCGCGCCCGCCTCGATCGCTTCGACGAGATTGGCCGCCTGCGAGGTCGACCCGCTGGCGTTCGTCGTGGAGAAGAATCTCGTGTCAGAGCCCGAGGGTAGGTTGTTGATGAACGCCGAGATGTCGTCGCCGGTGACGGCGCGACCGTCCTCGGCTCGAATGGAGGTGGCAGTCGGGTCGCCGATGACCCATTCGCGCCCGTCGCCGGCGATATGCGGGTAGACGCCGCGTTCGAGCGCGCGCAGAATCGTCGACTTGCCGTGATAGCCGCCGCCGACGATGACGGTGACTCCGCGAGGGATGCCCATGCCGGCGACGGTGCGCCCGCTGGAGAGTTCGACCGTATGCTCGAGTTCGGGAGGGGAGGTGAAGACAACCGCATCGGAGGACTTCATCGGCAGATCCGAATCCCCGGATTTTCGCGGGAGAATCGCTCCGTTGCCGACGAAGCCGATGAGTCCTGCTTCGCCGAGGTGGCTGCGCAGTTCCAGCTGATCCCGGTGCAGTTGGACGTGGTCGGCGAGCCCCTTGGCTGATGGGGCGTGAGTGTTCCCTCCGCTGCCTGCTGGGGCGTCTGACCAACGGTCGAAGAGGAAGAGCCGTTCGGCGAAGTCCGGCAGATCACGGGTGAGGATGTCCGCTGCCTGGTGGCCGAGGATGCGGCGGCCGCGCGCAGGCAGATTGACGAGCAGTCGTGCCTCGAACCCGGCGTCATCGATGAGGATGTTCGTCCGCTCGAGGATCTCCTGCCCCGGGCGGCCGAGGATGAGTGCGCGCTGATCGAGCTTCGCAAGCACCTCGTTGCCGGCCCGGAGCAGATAATCGGCGGCGGCGATGCGGTCGGCGCGATCAGTGGTGAGGTCGAGCGGGAACTTCGCATCGGCACGGTCGACGCGGACCCGGACCTTCGACGGAGAAGCGAAGGGATCGGCCTGGACCCGGTCGATGAATACGGTGACCGGTCCGAATGTGTAGCGGCCGCGGATCTGCTTGAGACTGCCGTAGCTGCGACCGTCGAGGTTATGCAGAGTGGAGGCGAGATTCGACTGGCGTGAACTCATGTCACTCATGCTACGGGCGGGAGCTGAACGTCTACTCAGCGGATGCGGACTCGACGCCGTAGAACCGGGCCGCGTTGGACCAGAACACGGCGTCCGCCTCGGCGGCGGTGAGCACCTGACGAAGGAGCGTGAAATCAGCGTCGGCGAAGTGGCGACGTGCCCGCGTCGACGGCAGATCCGTCCCCACCATCAGCGCGGTCGGGTCGGTGTCGACGATGCGACGGACCACCTCGGCGGGATCGAGTTCCACACGGCCGAAACCGGTGGCCTTGACCTTGACTCCGGCCTCGACGAGGCGCAGCAGGGTGGACAGTCCGTCCTCGTGCATGCCCAGATGATCGATGCTCACCGCCGGAAGTGAGGCGATGCGTGCGGCGAGGTCGTCAGCGATCGTTCGGGCGTCGATATAGAGCTCGGCGTGCCATCCGACTAGGTCATGGACTCGTCGGGCAAAGCCGTCGAGGGCGTCGAGGGTGGCCGAACCGCCGCGGGCGATATTGAATCGCAGTGCCTTGATGCCGGCCTCGTCGAGGCGTCGGATCTGATCATCGGTGGTCTCTTCCGGCAGCTGGGTGACGCCGACATAGTTGTCGCCGAGCTGGCGCAGCGCCTCGATGAGGTACCCCTGGTCGAAGCCCTGGAACGAACCGGACACGACGGCACCTCCGGCGATCTCGACGCCGACCTCGGGCAGGCTCTGCAGTCGCGCGCGATAGTCGGCGACCGTGAACGGAACGGGCAGATAGCCGTTGTTCTCGATCAGCGGATGGCTCGGATCGATGATGTGCAGGTGCGCGTCGAAGGCACGCTGGAGTTCGCTCATGCCGTCAACCTACATCGTCCTCGAACCGCTCGTTCAAGGAGTGGCGCGTCTGTCGATCTGTGTACTGTTCGATGGGCGCGCCACGCCTTGAACGACGTCAGGGAAGGAAGGACGCTCCGAATGGCGCGGCAACTGGGTCCCGCTGTCAGCTGCCCTGGAGGAACGCCTTCGCAGCCGCTCCGAGGGCGACGACGTCGGAGACCGCGATCATTTCGCGGGCCGAATGCATCGAGTACAGGGCAGGACCCACATCGACGGTCGTCATGCCGAGTCGGGTTGCGGTCAGCGGTCCGATCGTCGACCCGCAGGGCATCGCATTGTTCGACACGAAATCCTGGTACTCGACTCCTGCGGCCCCGCACGCCTGCGACCACACGGCGGTGCCCACCGCATCCGTGGCGTAGCGCTGCTGAGCGTTGAGCTTGAGCAGGGGACCGCCGCCGAGACGGGGGCGGACATGCGGGTCGTGCCGTTCCGGATAGTTCGGATGGGCAGCATGCCCGGCATCGGAGGAGACACACACCGAGGTGGCCATCGACGCAAGATAATCGCTGCGCGTCGACTGCGGCAGCAAGGAGGCGACGATGCGCTCGGTGACATCGGCGAGGAACGGACCGCACGCGCCCGAACGCGAATTCGACCCGATCTCCTCATGGTCGAACGCCGCGAACAGAGGGATGCCGTCGATCCCGTCGGCATCGAGCTGGGTGAGCGCGGTGACGCCGGCGTGGACGGACAGTAGGTTGTCCAGCCTCGGCGAGGCGAAGAACTCGTCCGCAGCACCGAAGAGGGCCGGCTCCTGAACGGGAATGGTGTAGACATCGTGGCCGACGACGGACTCGGCATCGACTCCGGCCGACTCTGCGAGCAGTTCGATGATGTCCGCCTCGGCGAGGTCGGCCAGGCCGATGACGGGAGCGGTGTGACGCTGCTTGTCCAGGGTCAGACCCTCGTTGACCTGCCGGTCGAGGTGGATCGCGAGCTGCGGGATGCGGGCGATCGGCCCGGTGCGGGCGAGCACGATGCTGCCGTCGGCGAGGCTGAGTCGACCCGCGAAGGCGAGCTCACGATCGAGCCACGAATTCAGCAGCGGCCCGCCGTAGATCTCCACCCCGACCTGACGGGTGCCTTCGGCGGTGAACTCGCCGCCGGGTTTGAGTTTGAACGCCGGGGAATCGGTGTGGGAACCGAACACACGGAACCGGGGAGCGGCCTCGGTGACGGTGGGATTCATCCACGCGATGAGCGCGCCGTCGCGGATGACGTAATGCCCGGTTCCGGGCGTCAGCACCCAGGGAACGGACTCGTCGAGGCGGAGGAAACCGGCCTCCTCCAGGCGTTTCGCTGCCGTGTCCACCGCGTGGTAGGAGCTGGGAGATGCGCAGACGAAGTCGCCGAGGTCGGCCGCTGTCGTCGCGGCCACATCCGGTCCCGGGAGTGATTCATTCATTTCCCCAGCCTATCGTTTGCGGTAGTTTGGAGGTGAAGAAGATCAGGTCTCAGACGCCGGGTTGCCACCGGGTCCGAGAATCAGGCGGGGGCAGCGATCCTGCGACCGCACCAGCGACGGCAAGGAGTGTTCGACGTGAACCAGTTCGTGACGGAGTGGAACACCTGGCGCGACTCACGGAACTCAGCCCTTGCGAAACCGTTCGGCTGGCTCAGCGTCGTCGGACTCCACTGGCTCGACGCCGAATCGACCTGGACCGACGCCCCCGGCACGTTCACCGTCGACGACGGATGGGTGACCGTATCACTGAAGACCGGGATCAATGCCGGCCCCGCAGCCGAGACATTCGACCTGCTCAGCAAGGTCGACAACGGCGGGACTGCCGGGGCTGCTGGCGGCTCCGGCGCGAACGGCGGAGGACCGACCCGTGCGACCAGCCCGGCCGTACCCAGCGACACCTCAACCCTGCCTCGGGTGATGGACCAGTCCGGTGCGGGCGCGGCTGCGGCAGACTCTGCGGGTGCCGACGCTTCTGCCGGAACGGACGCCGGCTCCGATGCGGGGTCCGACGGCGGACCCGACGGACACGCCGCCGTGCCCGCCAAGCCACAGGTCCGCGTGGAAGAGAACGGGTTCAGCGCGAAGCTTCCGAACGGCGGCTCGCTCAACTGGTTCACCGTCGGCAACGTCCTCTACGAACTCATCGATCGGGGCGGCCGCCTCGGCGTGCGTGTGCGCAATTCGAAGTCCCCGCTGCTCGGGAAGTTCTTCGAGGTTCCGGTCTTCGACCCGGACCCGGACTTCGTCTTCCTCGCCCGGTTCACCCGATTCGACCCGTTCAAGACCTATACGATCGAAACCGCCCAAGAGGACCTGCAGCTGCAGACACAGGCGGCGGGCACCGTCACCTTCGAGACCGCGCACGGTGAGGTGAGCCTGCTTGCCACCGGGTGCCCGAAGACCGGGCTCCAATTGGACTTCCACGACTCGACGAATGGGAGCGCCACCGCGGCGTGGCGGACCATCGACCTCGGAGTGCCGAATCAGGACGGGTCGCTCGTCATCGATTTCAACCGTGCGGTGAACTACCCGTTCGCGTTCACCTCATTTGCCACCTGCCCGGCCCCGATCGAGGGGAACGTCGTTCCCTTCGACGTCACCGCAGGTGAGCGGCGTCCCCCGTTCTTCTACTCGGAGGCCGGGATCAACGTGCCGTTCCTCTTCTACGTGTGGTGGGACGAAGAGAGCGCCGAGGTGACTCGCCCCTGGTATTCGCGTTTCGGCCTCGATATCACCATCCTCAACCCCAACCACGACGACGGGCGGATCTCCCTCGTCGGCTTCGACGGGGTCGCGATGTCCGGCGGGGATCTGTCGCCGTTGGGGCGCAAGGCCCGGTCGCGGCTCATCGATGTCGCCACCGAAGCTCTGACCTCACGGATTCCGGTCATCGGCATCGGCGCCTACTCGGCGTTCGTCATCCAGGCCCAGCGGGAGCTGCGTTCGCAGCAGGGCTACGTCGACGGCATCGAAACCGAATACGAGGCGTCGGCAGACCGTCTGCTCATCGTCATGAACAACGAACTCGACCCGAAGCAGGCCGGTTTCGACATCGTCCACACCGACGCCAGCGGACTGATCTACGTGGAGATGCCCTTCGACATTCCGCTCGAGTCCGACCGCACCGAGGTCGAGGACTTCCAGGCGGCGATGGAATCCGGCGCTTCGATCACGAGCTGGCAGGAATTCGACTACCGCATGGTCGCCCTCATCCGCCACCACCGCTGAGCCCCGGCCCAGCCTCAGCCCCAGCGCCCGTTTCCTCCCCGAACTACCCGACGGCGGCCCAGCAACCTCGCGCGCGGTGGCTGGGCCGCCGTCAGGTAGCAATTACCAGATGGTGACTCGTTGGTCGGGGGCCAAGTACATGCCGTCGCCCTCTGCCACGTCGTAGGTGTCGTGGAAGGCGGTCATGTTCTTCACGACCTGGTTGCAGCGGAACTCCTCCGGCGAGTGCGGGTCGATCGAGAGCCTGCGGACACGCTCCTCGGTGCGCATCTTCGACCGCCATGCCTTCGCCCACGCCTCGAAGAACGCCTTCGCCTGCTCGACCGACGGTGCCACCGGCACACCCGGAGTGCCCGCCCGTTCGCCGAGTTCGAGTTCAAGCGCCTTCCACCCGATCGACAGACCGCCGAGGTCACCGATGTTCTCACCGACCGTCAGCGCCCCGTTGACGTGCTGGTTCGGTTCGAGACCTGCCGGCACCAGCTCGTCGTACTGAGCGATGAGGGCATTCGTGCGCTCCTCGAACAGGGTCCGATCCGATTCGGTCCACCAGTCGACGAGGTTGCCGTCACCGTCATAACGCGATCCCTGATCGTCGAAGCCGTGACCGATCTCGTGGCCGATGACTGCGCCGATCGCTCCGAAGTTCGCGGCGACATCACCGGAAGCGTCGAAGAACGGCGGCTGGAGGATGGCTGCCGGGAAGACGATCTCGTTCATCACCGGGTGGTAGTAGGCGTTGACCGTCTGCGGGGTCATCAGCCATTCCGTGCGGTCGATGGGCCCGCCGATCCGCTTCACCTGCCGCACATGCTCGGCCTGCGAGCAGCGACGCACGTTGCCCACCAGGTCGGAGGAGTCGATCGCGGCCGGGTACTCCCGCCACACCTCGGGATAGCCGACCTTCGGGGTGAACTTAGAGAGCTTGACCAGGGCGCGTTCCTTCGTCTCCTCGCTCATCCAGTCGAGTTCGCGGATCGACTTGTCATAGGCCTGGATGAGCATGCCCACGAGGTGGTCGATCGCATCCTTGGACGACGGCGGGAACTCCGCTGCGACGTAGAGTTTGCCCACGGCCTCACCGAGGTAGCCCTCAACGAGACTGACCCCGCGCTTCCAGCACTCCCGCAGGGCCGGGGTGCCCGAGAGAGTGCGGGAGTTGAAGTCGAAGTTCTCCTCGACGAACTCGTCCGACAGCAGCGAGGCGGTGTCGGAGACGACGACGAAGCGCAGCCACGTCCTGATGGTCTCGATGTCGGTCTCCGCCCACACTTTCGCCATACCCGTGACGAACGAGGGCTGGGAGACCACGAGGTATTTGAGATCGGACGCATCGGCGGTGAGGATCCCCAAGTAGGAGTCGAAGTCGAACTCGGGGCCGAGGTCACGCAGCTCGGAGATCGAATACTTGTTGTACGTCTTCTCCGCATCACGGCAGTCCACGCGGTCCCAGTGGTGACGGGCGAGTTCGGTCTCGAACGTCATCACCTTGGCGGCCACCTCGGCGTCGGAGATTCCGGACTTCTCACCGAGGCCGGCCAGGGCCGCGATCTTCTGCACGTGGGCGAGGAACTTCGCGCGCACCTCGGCGTGGTCGTCGTTGAAGTAGTAGTCCTCGTCGGGCAGGGAGATGCCGGCCTGGACGAGATAGAGGGCGTAGACGTCGGAGTCCTTCGCATCGGCGGTGACGTACCCGCCGAGCAGACCGCCGATGCCTTCGGTCTCCAACCGGGCGAGCAGGGCGGCGAGCTCAGATTTGTCCTCGGCGGCGTCGATGGCTGCGAACGTCGAGGTCAGCGGGGCGACACCAAGTTCGTTGATGCGATCGACATCCATGAATGAGGTGAACAGGTCGGCGACCTTCTGTCCCTCGGAGCCGGGCTCCTGCGGGCTGTCGGTCACGGAGGTGATGATGTCGCGGACCTTGGTCTCGGCGGTGTCAAAGAGCTCACGCATGGCTCCGTCGCCGGCCCGGTCATCGGGGATCGTGAACGAGTTGATCCACTCGCCGTTGATGTGCTGGTACAGGTCGTCCTGAGGCCTGATCGAGGTCTGTGAGGTTTCAGAAGTCATGGCCCCACAGTATCGTGATCAGAGCCCCGCACGCCCTGCCCGAGGAGGAGATATGAGTCTGGCATCCGTCGTCTTCGTGTGCACCGGCAACATCTGCCGATCCGTCACCGCCGAACGTGTGCTCTTACATCATCTGGCCGATACCGGCGCCGAGGCGGTCGTCGACTCCGCCGGGATCAGCGACGAGGAGGCCGGCAACCCGATCGACCCACGTCAGGCGCGTGTGCTCGCCGCCGCCGGCTACCGCACCGACGATCACGTCGCCCGGCAGATCACCCCCGAATGGTTGGCCGACCGCGATCTGGCGGTGGCGATGACCGCCCGCCACTATCGTGCCCTGCAGCGGATGATCTCAGGTCTTTCCGCCGAGGCGGCCCCGGAGCTGCGGATGCTGCGCGAGTTCGATCCGCGGGTGGCCGGGGTCGAGGGCGACGGTGTTCCGGCGCCGGATGTCGAGGATCCCTGGTACGGGGAATTCAAGGATTTCGAAGAAACTCTTGAGACAATCGAAGTGTCCGTGCCGGGAATCACGGATCGTCTGCGCGCGCTGGCCGCGAGAACTCAGTGATACTAGTAGGCACAAGCTTGCTGACACGACCGACATCGCAGGTACGCCTTGAAGGAGAAACTCTCATGACTCGTCTCATGACCCGACAGAACTGGTCCGCTCTCAGGCTGGGCTTTGCCGCCCTGCTGGTGGCCGCGATGAGCGTGTTCGCATTCGCCCCCGCCGCCAGTGCCCACGACCAGCTGGTGTCGTCGAATCCCGAGGACGGTGCCGAACTCGATCAGCAGCCCGAATGGCTCGAGATGAACTTCTCCGGCGACATCCAGGAAGTCGGCTCCGAGGTCAAGGTCGTCGTCGACGGCAAGGACGTCTCCGCAGGTGAGCTGACCGTTGAGGGCAAGAAACTCAGCGTCGCTCTGCCCGATGACCTCAAACCCGGCGACTACAAGGTCACCTGGCGCGTGGTGTCGCAGGACGGTCACCCGATCTCCGGCGACTACTCGTTTACGATCAAGGATGCCGAAGGCGCCGGCGGTGAGGTCAAGGAGTCGTCCGGCGAGTCGACGAAGGCCGGACTCGGCGGCGGAGTCGTCGACGAACCGGGCAAGGACACCGAGGATCGCGGCGAGATCGGCGAGTCCACCGGCAGCGATTCAGGAATGTCGACCCCGATGATCGTGCTGCTCTCCGTCGGCGGCCTGGCCATCATCGTCATCGTCGTCCTGCTCATGCGCCGCAAGTCCCGGGGCCTGCCCGGAACCAAGGGCGACTGAGCGCGCACGCCGACACTGCACGTCTGACACGAGGCCCCGAACGCGAAGAGCGTTCGGGGCCTCGGTGTATTCGGTCCGTGGTGGAGTCGGCAGCGATCTCGTTCAAACGGCAGCGCGGTTATGGCGAGGTGCACCGGCTGATAAGTGTGCTTCGCCTTGAAGGAGAGGCTAGTGAGGCGGTCGGGCCGGTACCTCAGGGTGTGAAACGCAGGAGACGGTCGTCGTACGGGCCGGGTTCTCCGCGACCGTCGGTGTTGTTCGTCAGCACGAGCAGCGACCCGTCGGGCGCTTCGACCACATCGCGCAGTCGCCCATGCTCGCCGGTCCACAGCTCTGACGACGACTTCAGGTCGTCTAGCGGAACCTGGTGCAGGCGCTCGCCGCGCAGCCCGGCGATGAGGATGCTGTCATCGGTGACGGCCAGTCCGCTGGGGCTCGCTTCGTCGGGGGACCACTGCTGCACCGGATCGATGAAATCGCCGTCCCCGTCACCGGAGCCGCCGTCACCTGCACCGTTACCCTCGGGGATGCCTTCGACCTCGGGCCATCCAAAATTCCCGCCGGCTTCGATGACGTTGAGTTCGTCCCACGTGTCCTGCCCGAATTCCGAGGCGTACATCGTGCCCTCATCGTCCCACCCAATGCCCTGCGGATTCCGGTGCCCCATGCTGAAGACGAGCGAATCGCCGAACGGATTGCCCGCAGGTATGTCGCCGTCGGGCGTCATACGCAGAATCTTTCCCGACAGCGCATCCTCGTCTTGCGCGCTGTCGCGATCGCCCGTATCGCCGAGCGTGGCATAGAGCATTCCGTCGGGCCCGAACGCGAGCCGTCCGCCGTTGTGGAAGTTCGCGGTCGGCAGTCCGTCGAGGATCGTCTCCTCCTCGCCCAGGGACAGATCCCCGGCCTCGCCGAGGAGGTCGAACCGCACGATCCGATTCTCGGTCCCGGCGGCGAAGAAGGCATAGAGCCGGTCATCGTCGACGGCGAGACCGTGGAGGCCGGCCTCGCCCGAGGACGAGGCATCATCGATCCTGCCGACCTCACGAACGTCGCCACCTGCGGAGACTTCGAGGATGCGACCCGAATCGCGTTCGCTGACCAGCATGGTCTGCCCGTGGAAGGCGATCGACCACGGGGATTCGAGGCCGGTCGCGACGACCTCGGGCGAGTCCGCGCCCGGTGCCGACGATGTGGACCCGGTGTCGGATGATCCGGAACCACTGCTCGCCGAGGCGGCCCCCGACTCCTCCCCGCCTCGATCGTTGGTCTCGCCGGAGCCCGAATCGGAGGAACAAGCGCTGAGAACGACGGCCAGGGACATGGCGGCGCCGGTGAGGAGCCGTCCGGTGCGGGAGCTTGCTGGGGTGCTCATGATCTCTCCTTATCGGGGAGCCCGGTGGCACAAGACTATCCGTCGGCCGCTCAAGAACTGAACCTCTTGCCGTTGACTGGGATCATCTGCCCAGGAATAGAACCGTCTGCTCGGACTGTTGTCTCAAATGTCTGAAATTCTGCGACTGCATCCAGCAGCCGCACCGCACGCCCACCGAAGGAGCCTTCCGCCATGTCCGTTCCGTTGAACATTCTCGACCTCGTCTCCATTCGGGAAGGATCCACCGCTCGCGATGCCATCGCCGAATCGATGACCTCGGCGAAACTGGCTGACGAGCTGGGGTACAAGCGGTTGTGGTTCGCCGAACACCACAACACGATGGGCCTGGCCGCCAGCGCCACGGCCCTGTTGATCTCGCAGGCCGCCTCGGTGACGGAGAAGATCCGGGTCGGATCCGGCGGTGTCATGCTGCCCAACCACTCGCCACTCATGGTGGCCGAACAGTATGGAACGCTCGCGAATATCCATGGACCGCGCATCGACCTGGGCCTCGGTCGCGCCCCCGGCACGGACGGGATGACCGCGCAGGCGCTCGCCCGATCCTCGGCCGAACCACAGGACTTCGCACAGAACATCTATGACATGCAGGGCTGGTTCTCCGAGACGGGGCAGGCGCACACGATGCCGATCAAGTCCGCGGTCTCGGCGGGGATGAACGTGCCCATCTGGGTGCTCGGATCGACGATGAACGGCGCCTCGATCGCCGGTCAGCTGGGCCTGCCGTTCTCTCTGGCCTCGCACTTCGCACCCGACCAGATCGACATCGCGATCAAGACCTATCGCGATTCGTTCACCAGCGATGCGCCGACCGCCCAGATCGACGAACCCTACGTCATGGCCGGGATCAACGTCATGGTCGCCGACACCGACGCCGAGGCGGCCCGCCAGTTCACCTCAGTCCAGCAGATGTTCAACGACATGCGCACAGGCCGCCGCCGCAATCTGCAGCCCCCGGTCGACCCGGCCGAGATCTCTGCGCAGGGCGGAACGAGCCCGATGCTGTCCATCAGCGCCGTCGGCTCACCGGATACTGCGACCGCGCAGATGGCCGAGTTCGTGCAGCGCACCGGCGCCGACGAGCTCATCACCGTCACCTACGCCTACGATCCAGAGGTGCAGCGCCAGTCGCTGAAACTGCTCGCCGACGCCTGGTTCTGAGGCTCGGCGGTCAGTCGAGGACCCGAACGTAGACGCTTATGGAGTCCCAGATGCTCGACATCACGGCCTCGGCGATCGAGATCGCCCCGACCGCCCACTCCTTGATGGGCGGAGTGTGGGTCGACCCGGTCGATCACAGCACCAATGTCGAAGGTCTGTGGGCCATCAGTGCGGCGTCGTCCGGTCTGCACGGGGTGAATCGTTTGAGCGGGAACTCGCTCATCGAACTCCTCGTCTTCGGCCGTATCGTCGGGCGGTCAGCCGTTGCGTATTCTGATTCGCTTGAGGCTCAGGTGCGGTCGCACGCCGCTGTTGATGAGGCCCGGGCCGAGATCTGCGATCTGCTGGAGTCCGAGGGCAGGGAGAACGTGTGTGCCCTGCAGCGGGAGGTCCGCAACCTCATGACCGAGCACCCCCGGCGTCGTCCGCGAGTCGATCCCTTCAGTTTCGGCGGACGTCGCGGCCCTCATGCGCACCGGCGAAACCAGCCAAGAAGGCAAACTCGTCGAATAATTGCTACCTGACGGCGGCCCAGCAACCTCGCGCCAGGTTGCTGAGCCGCCGTCAGGATCCTTCTATGTCTGTCAAGCGGCTTGGCCGATCGGTTTCGTGGCCTCGAGAATCCGATACACAGAACGAGCCACGTGACGCTTCATACACCGGATCGT
>NZ_JABSSX010000017.1 GCF_013280495.1 Brevibacterium permense | reverse complement strand
ACGATCCGGTGTATGAAGCGTCACGTGGCTCGTTCTGTGTATCGGATTCTCGAGGCCACGAAACCGATCGGCCAAGCCGCTTGACAGACATAGAAGGATCCTGACGGCGGCTCAGCAACCTCGCGCGAGGTTGCTGAGCCGCCGTCAGGTAGCAATTAGTCGTCGGTGAGGGTGAGGCTGAATCCGCCGGCGATGAGGGAGCCGATGTTGTAGATGAAGGCCGCCAGCGTCGACAGCGCCGTCATCAGCACGATGTTGATGACCGCGATGATGAAGCCGGCCGCAACGACTCGGCCGAAGCCGAAGATGCCGACGATCCGCTCGGCCGACTCTGCACCGGCGAGCTCGCTCATCGTCGATTCGAGGCCGCTCATCACACCGGTCGCCTGCAGCACGACCCACAGGACGATGAAGGCGACGATCGTGGCGATGCCGATCGCCACGGACATGAGGAACGACATCTTCATGACCGACCACGGGTCGACCGCGGAGACGGTGAGGCGGACGGTGCGGGGGCCCTTTTTCTTCTTGCCCTTCCCGCTGTCGACCATGTTCTTCACACCCATCTTCACGCTGCCGGAGCTCGCGCGGACGGTGTTCGCGGCATTTCCCATCACCGAGGTGGCGCCGCGATTGCCGCCGCCCGATCCCTGGGAGCCCGATCCCTGTGAACCGGAAGTCGGTGCGCCGGATCCCTGGGATCCGGTCTGAGCCCCCGATCCCTGAGAGCCGGTGTGTGCCGATGGCGTTGAGCCCGCCGAGGGTGCCCGGTTGGGCTTCGGCGAGGCCTTCGGAGCGGGAGGTGCGACGACGGTGGCGTTCTGGCTGTTCGGTCCCGAAGAGCCGCGACTGGAGCCGGATCCCTGTTTCGCGCCGGTTCCCGACCCGGAATTCGCGCTGGGGTTCGAACCTGAACCGCTTGCTGCAGCCGACTTGTCGTCGGACTTCGACGATCCGGCCGTCAGACGGGTCGAGCCGCTCGACGTGCGTATGATCTTGCCTGAGCCTGGCTGTTTGCTATCGCTCACTCTTCCACATCCTCGTTGCCGGTCTGAGGCTCTGCGACCTCACCTTCCGGGACTTCGGCATCGTCTTCGCTTTCGATCTCGTCTTCGACCTCGGCTTCGGGACCACGGGTCACTGCGATAATACGATCTTTCTTATCCGGTTTCGCGAACACCACACCCATGGTGTTGCGTCCCTTCGCCGGAACTTCATCGATGCTCGACCGAACGATCTTACCTCGCTCCATGACCACGAGGACCTCCTCACCGTCCTCGACGATGAGTCCGCCTACCAAGTCTCCGCGCTGTTCGGTGATCTTCGCAACCCGGATTCCCAGACCGCCGCGCCCCTGCAGGCGGTACTCGTCGACCGGGGTGCGCTTGGCGAACCCGGCTTCAGTGACGACGAAGACGTGGGTGTCCGGCCGAACGACGTCCATCGTGAGCAGCTCGTCGTCGTCCTTGAACTTCATACCGGTGACGCCACCGGTGACTCGGCCCAGGGGACGGATCGACTCGTCATCGGCGGCGAAGCGGATCGACATGCCCTTCCGCGAGATCAGCAGCAGGTGATCCTCGGCACCGACGATGCGGGCCGAGACCAGCTCATCGGGCTGACCCTTGTATTCGCGCAGGTTGATGGCGATGACACCGCCGGTGCGGTTGGAGTCGTACTCGCTCAGGCGGGTCTTCTTCACCACACCGGACCGGGTGGCGAGGATGAGGAAGTCGGCTACCTCGTAGTCCCGAATCGACAGCACCTGTGCGATCGTCTCACCCGGTTGGAGGGCGAGCAGGTTCGCCACGTGCTGGCCCTTGGCGTCCCGTGAGCCCTCGGGCAGCTCATAGGCCTTCGCCCGGTACACGCGACCGGTGTTCGTGAAGAACAGCAGCCAGTTGTGGGTCGAGGTGACGAAGAACTGTTCGACGACGTCGTCGCCGCGCAGTGCCGCGCCCTTGATGCCCTTGCCGCCGCGGTGCTGGGCCCGGTAGAGGTGAGTCTGGGTCCGCTTCGCGTAACCGCCGCGGGTGATCGTGACGACGACCTCTTCCTCGGGGATGAGGTCCTCCATGGACACATCACCGTCGAATCCGGCGAGGATCTTCGTCCGGCGATCGTCACCGTAGCGCTCGACGATCTCGTCGAGTTCCTCGGACACGATCTCACGCTGGCGAGCCGGGGTTGCCAGGATGTGGTTGTACTCGGCGATCTGCTGCTCGATCTTCTCGGCCTCTTCCTGGATCTTCAGTCGCTCCAGTGCGGCCAGTCGGCGCAGCTGCAGGTCGAGGATCGCATTGGCCTGAAGTTCATCGACCTCGAGCAGCTCCATCAGTCCGGTCCGTGCCTCGTCCGAGGACGGGGAGCGGCGGATCAGGGCGATGACCTCGTCGAGGGCGTCGAGGGCCTTGAGGTAGCCGCGCAGGATATGCGCGCGTTCCTCGGCCTTGCGCAGACGGAACTGCGTGCGACGGACGATGACTTCGATCTGGTGCTTGACCCACAGGCGCAGGAACGAGTCGATGCTCAGTGTGCGCGGCACGCTGTCGACGAGAGCCAGCATGTTCGCGGAGAAGTTCTCCTGCAGCGACGTGTGCTTGTACAGGTTGTTGAGCACGACCTTGGCCACGGCATCGCGCTTGAGCACGATGACCAGGCGCTGACCGGTGCGACCCGAGGACTCGTCGCGCAGATCGGCGATGCCGGCGACCTTGCCGTCCTTGACATAGGAGGCGATCTTCGCGGCCAGGGTGTCCGGGTTGACCATGTACGGCAGCTGGGTGACGACGAGGCAGGTGCGGCCCTGGATCTCTTCGACTTCGACGACAGCTCGCTGGGTGATCGATCCGCGACCGGTGCGATAGGTGTCTTCGATGCCCTTGCGGCCGAGGACCGTCGCGCCCATCGGGAAATCGGGTCCCTTGATGAGGCCGAGGAGGGCTTCGAGCGCCTCTTCCTTGCTCGCCTCCGGGTGGGACAGCAGCCACTGTGCGCCCTGGGCGACCTCTCGCAGGTTGTGCGGAGGAATGTTCGTGGCCATACCCACGGCGATGCCGGCCGAGCCGTTGACCAGCAGGTTCGGGAACCTGGAGGGCAGAACCATGGGTTCCTGGTTGCGGCCGTCGTAGTTGTCCTGGAAGTCGACGGTGCCTTCTTCGATGTCCCGGACCATCTCCATGGCCAGGGGCGCCATCTTGCACTCGGTATAACGCGGTGCGGCCGCTCCGTCGTCGCCCGGGGAGCCGAAGTTGCCCTGACCGGCCACGAGTGGGTAGCGCATCGTCCACGGCTGCACGAGGCGGACCATGGCGTCGTAGATCGCCGTGTCACCGTGCGGGTGGTACTGGCCCATCACGTCGCCGACGACGCGCGAGCACTTGGAGAAGTTGCGATCGGGGCGGTAGCCGCCGTCGAACATCGCGTAGAGCACGCGGCGATGGACGGGCTTGAGTCCGTCGCGGACGTCGGGCAGGGCACGGCCGACGATCACGCTCATCGCGTAATCGAGGTACGACCTCTGCATCTCGAGGTTGAGATCAACCTGTTCGATCCGGTTGATTTCTGTTCCGATATCGTTCTCGTCGGCCAATGTGGGCTCTTCCCTTGTGTTCGTACCGTGTCCGGCTGGATCTCAGCCGTGTACGGCGGCGATTTGTGCGTTCAAAGAATGGGTGCGGTGCATCCGGTCTCCCACCCTCACCGAGGCGGCTGCCCGGTGAGGACGGAAGATCAGATATCGAGGAAGCGGACGTCCTTCGCGTTCTCCTGGATGAAGCGGCGACGCGAATCCACGTCGTCGCCCATGAGGACGGTGAAGATCTCGTCGGCGACGATCGCATCGTCGAGCGACACCTGCTTGAGCAGCCGGTGGTCGGGATCCATCGTCGTCTCCCACAGCTCCTCGTAGTTCATCTCGCCCAGACCCTTGTAGCGCTGGATCGCGAGATCCTTGGGCAGACGCTTGCCGGCGGCCCGCCCGGTCTCGAGCAGTCCGTCGCGTTCCTTGTCGGTGTAGGCGAACTGGTGCGGGGCGTTCGACCACTTGATGCGGTAGAGCGGCGGGGTGGCGAGGTAGACGTAGCCGTGTTCGATGAGCGGCTTCATGTACCGGAAGATCAGCGTCAGCAGCAGGGTCGTGATGTGCTGACCGTCGACATCGGCGTCGGCCATGAGGACGATCTTGTGATAGCGGAGCTTCTCGAGATCGAACTCCTCACCGATGCCGGTGCCGAAGGCCGTGATCATCGCCTGGACTTCGTTGTTGCCCAATGCGCGGTCGAGTCGAGCCTTTTCGACGTTGAGGATCTTTCCGCGCAGCGGCAGGATCGCCTGAGTGTTCGGGTTGCGGCCCTGAGTCGCCGAGCCGCCGGCCGAGTCACCCTCGACGATGAAGACTTCAGAGATCGTCGGGTCCTTCGACTGGCAGTCCTTGAGCTTGCCGGGCATACCCGAAGACTCGAGCAGTCCCTTGCGGCGAGTGGCCTCTCGCGCCTTGCGAGCGGCCAAGCGGGCCTGGGAGGCCTGCAGCGCCTTGCGCACGACGTCCTTGGCCTGGGCCGGGTTCGACTCGAACCAGTGTCCGAGTTCGTCGCGGACCACGCGCTGGACGAAGCCCTTGACCTCGGAGTTGCCGAGCTTCGTCTTCGTCTGACCCTCGAACTGAGGATCGCCGAGCTTGACGGAGATGACGGCCGTGAGACCCTCGCGGATGTCATCGCCGGTGAGGTTCGGGTCCTTGTCGCGCAGCAGCTTCTGTTCCTTCGCATACGCATTGACCAGAGAGGTCAGAGCCGTGCGGAAGCCCTCTTCGTGGGTGCCGCCCTCATGGGTGTTGATGACGTTGGCGTAGGTGTGGACCGACTCGTTGTACGACGTCGTCCACTGCATCGCGATCTCGAGTGCGAGAGTCTGTTCGGCCTCTTCGGCTTCGAAGACGATGACATCGGGGTGGACGAGATCGGCCTTCTTCGTCGAGTTGAGGTACTCGACATAGTCGAGCAGACCGTTCGCGTATTCGTAGGTGACGGTGCGCGGCTTCCACTCGGTCGCCTCGTCCTCGTCGATCTGGACATCGTCATCATCGACTTCGTTGTGGCGCTCATCGGTGAGACTGATCTTCAGGCCCTTGTTGAGGAAGGCCATCTGCTGGAAGCGCGCACGGAGGTACTCGTAGGAGAAGTCCGTGGTCTCGAAGATCGAGCCGTCCGGCCAGAAGGTCACGGTCGTTCCGGTCGCATCGGTGGCTTCGCCGCGCTGCAGCTCACCGGTGGGCACACCCCGGACGAAGTCCATCGTCCACACATAGCCGTCGCGCCTGACCTCGACCTCGAGCCGTTCGGACAGTGCGTTGACGACGGTCGAACCCACACCGTGGAGACCGCCTGCCACGGCGTATCCGCCGCCGCCGAACTTACCGCCGGCGTGGAGGATCGTGAGGATCACCTCGACGGTCGGCTTGCCTTCCGTCGGGTGCATGGCCACCGGCATTCCACGGCCGTCATCGGCGACGCGAACGCCTCCGTCGGCGAGGATGGTGACCTCGATATGATCGCAGTAGCCGGCCATCGCCTCGTCGACCGAGTTGTCGACGATCTCCTGAACGAGGTGGTGGAGACCACGTTCCGAGGTCGAACCGATGTACATGCCGGGCCGCTTCCGGACTGCCTCGAGACCCTCGAGCACAGTGATGTCGCCGGCATCATAATGAGGCTGATCCTCGGTCGTCATATGACTCCTTGTTCGGATGGTCGCTATCAGCTCCCCATTCTACCGCGCCGCACGCTGAAATGCCCGTAAGCGGCCTGTGAAGGCGTATTTCCGGAATTTTCGTGCCGCAGATGTACCCCCGGACAGGTGAGGTAGCGGCTATGGCCGTTTAAGGCCCTCTGTGTTCTTCTCAGAAATCCAGTGATACTTCCCCGAATTTCGCCGAGGCGGCTGCCGATTTCACCCGAATGTGTCCCGGGGTCCGCGGCCGGCCACCGATCGTCGACCGCGTTTGAA
The DNA here is from genome assembly GCF_013280495.1 of Brevibacterium permense. GTDB lineage: Bacteria > Actinomycetota > Actinomycetes > Actinomycetales > Brevibacteriaceae > Brevibacterium > Brevibacterium permense. The sequence goes on along the minus strand of NZ_JABSSX010000017.1, from coordinate 46,660 downwards.
GCTGCGTGCCTGCGGCCCCTTGATCTCGATCTCGGTGATCGTCGCCGAGCCCAGCCCTTCCTCGAGTCTGCGCAGGATCGTCGGTTTGAGCACCCGCAGCTGGGTCGCCCAGGTCGTCGAGTCAGCGGCGATGACGAGCAGGGGAGGAGAGAAGTCAACGGGAGTCGCGTGCTGGGCCACCTGAGGTCCGACGAGGTCGGGCCACCGGCCGAGCACCTTGCCGATGTCCAGTGAGGACGACCAGCCGCGGTCCGTGATGAGCGACCCGAGCACGGACGACACGGTCTTCGGGTCACGGCCGTCTCGACCCGACCCGGAGTAGACGGCTTCGCCGCGCAGGCGGGAACGGCGACGGCTGCGAACGAACTTCGCTTCGGTGACCTCCATCCGGCGGACTCGGTCGAGGGCTTCGAGTGCGGCGACGGGAGTGGAGTAGTCCCGGTCGATGCCGCTCATGCGGTGCCGCTCTGCAGGAGTCGGGACTGGTCGATCCGGATTCCTTCGAGACCATCGGGCAGATCGGAGTCGACGGCAGCGGTGATGAATACCTGTTCGGCCGATGTCACCCTGGAAGCCAGACGCTGCCGCCGACCGGTGTCGAGTTCGGCGAAGACGTCATCGAGGACGAGGATCGGCTGTTCGGCGGCGCTTCCGGCATCGGCGGAGAGCAGATCCCAACCTGCCAGCTGCATAGCCAGCGCCAGCGACCAGGTCTCTCCGTGAGAGGCGTAGCCCTTCGCCGGATGGGTTCCGATCATCAGGGACAGATCATCGCGACCGGGTCCGTGCAGGGTCAGTCCGCGCTCAATCTCAGTCGTCCGGCGACGATCGAGGGCCGCCAGCAGCAGCTCCTTGCAGTCGGCAGCGGATGCGGCCTGCGAGTAGTCGATGCGCGAATCGTAGGCGATGTGGGCGCCTTGCCGTTCCAGCCGGGCATCGGCTGCGATATAGGCGAAGTTCGTCTGCAGCGGTTCGACGATATCGGCGAGGATTCGCTGTCGCCCGTAGACGAGTTCGGCGGCGGAGTCCGCATAGGCCATGTTCCAGATGTCGAGGGTCGCCTCGAGGCCGGGATCGCGGTCCTCGCGGAGCCGTTTGAGCAGCGCATTGCGCTGTTTGAGTGCCCGTTCGAAGTCCGTGATGATCGAGGCGAAGCGCGGATTGCGCGCCACGACGAGCGTGTCGATCCACGACCGGCGTTCGGCCGGTTCACCGCGGACCAGGCTGAGGTCCTCGGGAGCGAAGACGACACAGGTCACGAGGCCGAGGATGTCCTTGAGTTTCACCGCATTGCGGTTGACCCGGGCCCGGTTGGCGCCTTTGGCCTGGATCGTCACCTCAACGGTGGCATGCCGCTGATCTCTGTTGACCAGTGCGGACACCGTCGCGGCCGGTCGGCCCTCGTGGACGAGCGGAGCGTCGAAGGCCACCCGGTGGGAGCGCTGATGGGCGAGATACCCGATCGCCTCGACGATATTGGTCTTCCCGGTCCCGTTGTCGGCCACGAATGTGGTGACTCCGGGTGAGAACTCGAGGTCGAGCTCCGGATACGACCGATAGTCACGCAGGGAGAGTCGGGATATCCACATTCAGATGCGGGTGGGCATGAGCAGATAGCGATAGGACTCGTCGGCAGGACCGTCGAGTTCCTTCTGCCCGGAGATGATGACCGGCTTCATCGGCTGCGTGAAGGAGAAGTTCACGTACGGGCTCTCGACAGCGGCGAGACCTTCGGCGATGTAGTGCGGGTTGAAGCCGACGGTGATCTCGTCGCCCTGGAGGGTGGCTTCGACGGCTTCGGAGGCCTGAGCGTCGTCACCGGTGCCGGCGTGGAGGGTGAGCATACCGTCGGTGACCTCGAAGCGCAGCGGGGTGTTGCGTTCTGCCACGAGCGAGACACGGCGAACGGCTTCGCGCAGCACGGCGGTTTCGACGATGGCGTGGATCGGAACCGAATCCGGGAACAGCGAGCGGACCTTCGGGTACTCGCCCTCGATGAGCAGCGAGGTGGTGACCCGACCCGCCGAGGTGAAGGAGATCAGGTCCTTGCCGGCATCGGTGCTCAGGCCGATCGTGACATCGCCGCCGAGGGACTTCGAGACATCGGAGAGCGTGCGTCCGCGCAACAGGGCCACAGCCGAGACATCGGGGCGTCCCGGGTTCCAGGTGAACTCGCGAACGGCCAGACGGTAGCGGTCGGTGGCGAGCATCGTGACCTTCTCGCCCTCGATCTCGACTCTCACGCTGGTGAGGATCGGCAATGTGTCGTCCTTCGAGGTCGCGATCGTGACCTGTGAGACGGCGTTCTGGAACTCGCCGGCCGAAACGGTGCCGGAGTCGTCGGGGATCTGCGGCAGCGCGGGGTATTCGGCCACAGGCATCGTCATGAGTGAGAAGCGCGAGGATCCGCAGGTCACGTCGACCTTCGCATCGATCTGTTCGAGGGTGACCTCTTGGTTCGGCAGAGCCTTGGAGATGTCGGCGAGCAGACGTCCAGAGACCAGGACCGTTCCTGCGGAGGCGACGTCGGCGACGATCTCGACGCGGGATGAGACTTCGTAGTCGAAGACGGCCAGACGCACTGTGCCGCCGGCTTCTGCGGTGATGAGAATACCGGTGAGGACCGGAGCGGAAGGACGGTTGGGCAGAGTCTTGGTCGCCCAGGCAACAGCGTCAGCGAGAACGTCGCGATTGACTTTGAACTTCAAGGGGGATGCTTCCGCGTTCACTTTACTCCTTCGGGGTGGCCACCCGACCTGCACTGGGCATCTGGCACGAGATTCCGGGTTGCGAGTCACAGGCTCGACACTGCTCGGAAAACTTTACACAGCCTATCCGATTTGTGCCCACCTCAGGAGTGCCGGCCGAAAAGGGATGCCAGGGGTGCTCAGTGAGTGAATCTCGCATTCGAGAATCAGCCGAGATCCTGTGTTCGAATATTCTGCAGGTCCATGACTCTCTCGACCTCGAGCGCGTGAGCTCGAAGCTCACTCACCGCAGCAGTCGGTGGCGGTCGCCCTCTTAAGAGTTGAATTCACTTGGTAGAAGTATCAGCACATGTGGAGACTGTGGACAAGTGCCGCTTAGCCCAGAGTAATCAAGGGTTCTGAGCCATTATGGGCTTGTGGATGCCATGTGCACCGTGACCGAGGCGTCGGTGGGCGCTTGGGTAAACACAAGCATGTAGTTCACATCTTTCCACCCGTGGAGCAGTTCTGTCCACCGCTCTTTCCCCAGGCTGTGAGCAATTGTCCCCAGGGTTATCCACAGATGTGTATGACGTCTTCTATAGGCGGTGCTGTTGTTTAATGCGGTTTGTGAGTTCGGTGACCTGAGTGTAAACGGCCCGTCGTTCAGCCATCTGAGTTCGAATCTTCTTGTTCGCGTGCATCACGGTGGTGTGATCGCGTCCACCGAACGCCTGTCCGATCTTCGGCAGGGACAGATCGGTGAGCTCGCGGCAGAGATACATGGCGATCTGCCTGGCCGTCGTCAGAGTCCTGGACCGGGAGGTTCCGCACAGGTCATCGAGGGTGAGGCTGAAGTAGGCAGCGGTCTGGCCCATGATGTCCGCGGCCGTGACCGCGGGGGTGTCATCGGGAGTGATGAAGTCCTTGAGGACGGTCTCGGCCAAGGAGACGTCGATCTGCTGATCATTGAGGTTGGCGAATGCCGTGACTCGGATGAGGGCGCCTTCGAGTTCGCGGATGTTCGAGGACACACGGGAGGCGATGTATTCGAGCACATCGTCGGGAACATCGAGCTGCTCGGCTGCGGCCTTGCGGCGCAGAATCGCGAACCGCGTCTCCATGTCCGGAGGCTGCACGTCCGTGAGCAGACCCCATTCGAATCGTGAGCGCAGCCGCTCTTCGAAGCCCTTGAGCATCTTCGGCGGCTGATCGGAGGTGATGACGACCTGTTTGGCCTCATTGTGCAGAGCGTTGAACGTATGGAAGAACTCTTCGACGGTCGCATCCTTGCCCTGCAGGAACTGGATGTCGTCGATCATGAGGATGTCGACCTCGCGGTAGCGGCGCTGGAAGGCGGGACGCAGAGCATTTGAGGTCTTCGACGAGCCGATCGTATTGATGAAGTCGTTGACGAACTCTTCGCTGGAGACGTACTTCACCCGGATCTCTGGGAACAGCTGAGTCGCGTAGTAGCCGATCGCATGGAGCAGGTGCGTCTTGCCCAATCCCGAGTCCCCATAGATGAACAGAGGATTGTAGGCCTTGGCGGGTGCCTCGGCGACAGCGAAGGCCGCTGCATGGGCGAATCTGTTGGAAGCGCCGATGACGAAGGTGTCGAAGGTGTACTTCGGGTTGAGCTGAGCGACGCCGGGAGCATCGACGGGCGGGCCCATCGGGGCGGCGGTCGCCTCGGCGATCTTCATCTCACGGTCAGTCATTCCGGAATCGTTCCGAGCCTGCGACTGCGAGGCGGGCGTCTGCGTTGCCGGAGGTACCGATGCCTGAGCCTGTGGGATCTGGGTATCCGAGGTCTGCTCGGCTGGCTGGCCCTGGTGCGGCTGGGCGAATTCGGGCGTCGAATGATCGGCGGGTGCCGGTCGGACCGGTTCGGTCGCCTCGGTGGGGGTGGGTTCCGGCGATTCCGTCGCCGAGGTGGAGGTGACCGGATCGATGGGAACCTGGGCCCCAGGGGTCGGCTCTCCGATGAGTTCTTCGAAGCGGATCGGCACGTCGAGTTCAGGATCGACGACGAATCCGAACGTCACTTCGAATCCGAGGACTTTTGAGAACTCCCTGGTCAGGGGGCCGAGCAGTCGGGTCTCGATGGTGCGGCGGGTGTGTTCGTCACGCACGGCGAGAAGGATGAGCGCATTGTCGACGAGGGCCTTCGGCAACGCGAGGGAGAGGAATCCCTTCTGATGCGACGTGAGGTCTGGGTCCTGTTCCAGGTTTGAGACCACCGTGTGCCAGCGGCTGATGAGCTCATTCTTGGAATTCGACACCGTCACATTTCCTCAGCTTTCAAAAAAATTCGTTCTGGCGTGATCCACACCTGTGCATGACTTCCACATAGTTTTCCACAGAATGTGGATCAGTGCCGACTCAGCCCAGTGAATCTCCACACTCGTGGATAAGCTTGTGGAAAACTACATGGGTGTGACTTGTGGATGAGCCTTGATGCCCTGAACGCGAACGGCGATGAATTTCGGGCGAGCGTGACGTGAAACATGCAGATCCCGTTTGACCGGTCCGATTGCGCCTCGCTAAGATGGAGTGTCCTGTGTACCGGGCTTCATCCGATTATCCTGATTATCTTTTGGCTCTTATGCACAGGAGTGCTCGGCGGTCGAGACTCGCACCGCCGTTTTTTGTGAGAACGCACCGGCGTTCACCCGCAACCTAGAAATCGGAGACTGAAGTGAGCAAGCGTACATTCCAGCCCAATAACCGTAAGCGCGCCAAGAAGCACGGCTTCCGTCTGCGTATGCGCACCCGCGCGGGCCGCTCGATCCTGGCCGCACGTCGTCGCAAGGGACGTTCCGACATTTCGGCCTGAGCATGCTTGACGCGGCACATCGGATCCGCAGCGGCGAAGACTTCAGACGAATCTTCAGAGCAGGGGTCCGGGTGCGCACAGAGCATCTCATGGCGCACGGCCTGAGAGACACCGATGATACCCACGCTGCACGCGTGGGTTTCATCGTATCCAAGGCCGTCGGGAATGCCGTGGTGCGCAACCGCACCAAACGCCGCCTGCGTGAGATCATGCGTGCGCGGCTCGGTGAGCTGAGGCCAGGAGATCTGTTCGTCATCCGGGCACTGCCGCATGCCGGACAGGCCGACTTCAGCGTTCTGTCCGCCGAGGTCGACGCGCTCCTGGTCAAGGCAGAGAAGAAGCTGGAACGTCGTGGACGCCGAGCATGATCTGAAGCATGTCTCCGAGGTGCCCCGCCGGCCGGCAGGTTTCTGGCCGACACTCGGCTGGATCGTTCTGATTGGACCGAGGATGCCGTTCGTCTGGTTCATCCGCGCCTATCGGATCGTGATCTCACCTCTCTACGGCCAAGTGTGTCGCTACTATCCCAGCTGCTCCATGTACGGCCTCGAGGCGTTCGAGATACACGGAGTTCTCAAGGGCGTGGTGTTGACTGGGTGGCGAATACTGCGTTGCAATCCGTGGTCGCACGGAGGTGTCGACCATGTGCCGGGCTCGGCGCGGGAGGCCAGGTCGAAGACCATCCACCGCGGTCAGGCACACACCTGAATGTATTGAACTTGCAGTCCGCGCACGAGCGTGAAGAAGCGGACTGCCTCGGGGCACACGTCGTGTCGCGCAGACCTGTGAACAATGGCAAAATGAACTTCGCGCAAGAATCGGTGTAACGAGGAGAACTGAATGGACTGGATGGACAAGCTGCTCTACCCGCTGCAGTGGGTAGTTGCTTGGATCCTCGCGATCTTCCACGAGATCTTCACCGCAATCGGTCTCCAAGCCGACAGCGGTTGGACTTGGGTGCTCTCGATCGCCGGACTGACCGTGGTCATCCGTGCTCTTCTTATCCCTCTCTTCGTCTACCAGATCAAGTCGCAGCGCAAGATGCAGCTGCTGCAGCCGGAGATCCAGCGCCTGCAGGCGAAGTACAAAGGCAAGAAGGATCAGTACTCCCGCCAGGCCATGGCCGAAGAGCAGATGGCGCTGTTCCGCGACAACAAGACGAGCCCGTGGGCATCATGTCTTCCGCTGCTCGTGCAGATGCCGATCTTCTTCTCGCTCTTCCGCGTCATCCACAATATGCCGAAGGTGGCTTCCGGTGACGTCGGAGCCATCGGCGGTTTCACACAGCAGCTGGCGATCCAGGCCGAGCAGTCCTCGATCTTCGGCATCAGCCTCTCGGCGGTCTTCACCGACCCGGGCTTTGCGGTCAAGCTCCTGACCGGTGTCCTCATCGTCATCATGGCCGCCACCATGTTCATCACGCAGAAGCAGATGATGGCGAAGAACATGTCGGAGTCGGCAATGGCCAACCCGATGATGCAGTCGCAGAAGATGCTGCTCTACGTGATGCCTCTCGTCTTCGGCATCGGCGGAATCTACTTCCCGCTCGGTGTCCTCATCTACTGGCTGGTCTCGAACACTTGGACGATGGCCCAGCAGCACATGGTCATCCGCAATATGCCCGCTCCCGGCTCGAAGGCCGAGAAGGAGATGCTTGAGCGCAAGGCTCGCAAGGGCAAAACTGTGAAGCAGGACGAGCTCAAGGGATCGACCGTCACCGAGGAGGCCCCGAAGAAGAGCGGCCAGCGGCAGCAGCCCGTGAGCAAGAACCGTAAGAAGAACAAGAAGCGCTGAGGACAGACATGACCGAAGAGAAGATCGACGAGACCTCCGAACAGACACCGGAAGAGACTCCGGAGGAGACCTCGCCGAAGCCGAGCCGTGCCGAACTCCTCGAAGAAGAGGGCGAGATCGCCGCGGACTACCTCGAAGAGCTGATGGATCTGGCCGATGTCGACGGCGATATCGATATCGATGTCGCCGACGGCCGTGCACAGCTGTCCATCGTCTGCGAGGACGACGAGGACTCCAACCTGGGCACCCTGGTCGGCCGTGAGGGCCGCACCCTCGGTGCGCTTCAGGAACTCAGCCGTCTGGCGGTGCAGACTCAGACCGGTCAGCGGTCGTGGCTGATGCTCGATATCGACGGATTCCGCAACAGCCGTCGAGAAGAGCTGATCAAGAAGGCCAAGCGCGCGATCGCCGAAGTCAAGGACGGCGGCGAGGAGTTCGCGTTCAAGCCGATGAACAGCTTCGAGCGCAAGATCATCCACGACCAGGCTGCCCGCGCCGGTCTGGTCTCGGAGTCCGAGGGTGAGGGCGACGGTCGTCATGTCGTCATGCGGCTCGCCGATGACTGATCAGCCCGAGCACGACACCGATCTCTCGAACGAGTCGACGGCAGCGGAGATCGAGACGCCTCCGGCCGGCACCGAAGAGTACTTCGGTGCGGCTTATCCTGCTGCGCAGCGGTATGCCGAACACCTGGCCACCACCGGAATAGAGTGGGGTCTCATCGGACCGCGCGAGGTCGATCGACTGTGGTCCCGGCACATCCTCAACTGCGCTGTGGTTGCCGAATACATCAATGAGAATGATGTCGTCGGTGATGTCGGCAGCGGCGCCGGTCTGCCGGGTATTCCGATCGCACTGATGCGCCCCGAGGCGAAGATCGTTCTCATCGAACCGATGGAGCGCCGCGTCGAATGGCTGAACATGGTCGTCGACGATCTTGGCCTGAAGAATGTGCGGATCGTGCGTGCACGCGTCGAGGAGCTCGTCGACGAGGAGATGTTCACGGTCATCACCGCACGCGCGGTCAAGGCGATGACGACCCTGATCGAATGGACCCGTGAGGTCATCAGCCCTGGGGGCCGGATCCTCGCCCTCAAGGGAGCTTCCGTCGAAGGCGAGTTGGTCAAGGCGAAGAAACTGATCAAGCGGTATCGACTGTCTCAACCTCAGATCCACGTCGTCGATGGCGGCGGCATCCTCGAGGTCCCGAGTCGTGTCGTCGAGATCGTCAAGAAATAGTACGAAGTAGAGTTGGTCTAGGCTGGATCAGAGCCTTGTGAAACCGATGGATGATGGAGTGCGCCCTATGCCGATCATGGATGAGTCGTCTCCCATTGGTGCCGCGATTGCACGGGACAACCGGCGTGCGGATCGACTGTCGCAGACAACCTTTCCACGGCCGGACTCAACCCGTATCTTTACGATCGCGAACCAGAAGGGTGGCGTTGGAAAGACCACGACGGCGGTGAACATCGCAGCTGCCCTGGCCAATCAGGGGCTCAACGTCCTGCTCATCGACATCGATCCGCAGGGAAACGCGAGCACAGCCCTGGGGATCGATCACTATTCCGAGGTCACGAGCATCTACGACGTCCTCATCGATGACGTTCCGATGCGCGAGGCTGTGGCGCAGTGTCCGGACTTCGACACTCTCAAGTGCGTGCCGGCCACCATCGATCTCGCCGGCGCGGAGATCGAACTCGTGTCCCTCGTCGCACGTGAACAGCGACTGCAGCGTGCCTTGGGCATCTACCTCAAGGAGGAGGAAGCAGCGGGAGATCGCGTCGACTACGTCATCATCGACTGCCCGCCCAGCCTTGGTCTGCTGACTGTGAACGCTTTCGTGGCCGCTCGCGAAGTCCTCATCCCGATCCAGTGCGAATACTATGCACTCGAAGGCCTCAGCCAGCTGCTGAAGAACATCCAGCTCATCCAGAAGCACCTCAATCCCGAATTGGCGATCACGACGATTCTGTTGACGATGTATGACGGACGGACGAACCTCAGTGCTCAGGTCGCTGAAGATGTGCGCACTCACTTCCCGGAGCAAGTCCTCGGTACTGCCATTCCGCGTTCGGTGAGGATCTCTGAGGCACCGAGCTACGGGCAGACCGTGATCTCATATGACCCACATTCCAGCGGCGCCCTGTCTTATCGGGAAGCCGCCGAAGAAATTGCGAATCGAGGAGTAAGTCGTGGTTGAACGCAAAAAGAGGGGCCTGGGGCGAGGCCTCGGAGCATTGATCCCCGACGCGAACTCCAATGATCGTCCGGTGGATGTGTTCTTCTCCGGAGGGAACTCGGAAGACGGCAAACGCGAGAGCGAGACGAAGACGTCACGTACTGCGCGCACGGACCCAGCTGCGTCTATGCAGTCGTCCCGACGACGCAAGCCGAAAGCATCGGGGACAGCACGATCGACGTCCACGACTCCCGAGGCAGATTACGAGACTGAGGCAGTTGCCTCGAAGACAGCGTCTTCGAAGACCGGATCGACAAAGGCCGGATCGACAGAATCGGGAACGACCAAGGCTGCCTCGACTACGTCGTCCAAGACCTCTGCGTCCAAGCCCGCGGGTTCGAAGTCGACCGCCTCCAAATCGACCGGGACGAAGACTGGGACCTCCAAGACGACGGGATCGAAGGCCTCGACGGCGAAGTCGAGCGCGTCGAAGGCAAGTGCATCGGAGGCAAGTGCATCGAAGGCAAGTGCATCGAAGGCAACCGGGAGCGGTTCCTCCAGAACTACTCCGGCCGCAAGATCAAAGCAGACTAAGGCTAAGGCAGGGTCTTCTGCTGGTTCATCCTCTGCATCCGCAGTTGAGAGCGCAGAGAAGGCGTCTGCAGCGCCGAAAAATACCGCTCGGAAGACAACGCCCGGCGCTTCGGTTTCTGACCCAGCAACGGGCTCAGGCGAAGTCGAGGCTACAGCGGCGAGCCCGTCTGCTGAGTCCAGTTCGGCTCGGCTGAACGGCAATGAGTCGGTCGACGTGAGCTCTGACCTCATCAATGAATCTCAGTCCTCAGAGTCCGCCGCAGCAGCGTCGGCCGAGGATGATGTTCGCGAAACGCATCCGGGCGTATACACGTCGTCTGGTCGGAGCCATGATGATAACGAGACAGATGAAGAGGTTCAGTCCGAGGGCATCGGAGCTTACGAAGAAACGCATACTACGTACGTAGTACACGAGGAGTCAGAAGACGCCGAAGGCGAGACTCGGCTGGCGGAGATCTCGGATTCAGATGCTTCGACAGCTGCTGAATCCAATGCGGGGAAGAGTGCTTCATCCTCGGCCGAAGAATCGGGAGGATCTGAGACCGTGGAGACCGCCGATGAGGGCGGTCTCGAGGATTATGAAGGCGTCGAATCGATTCCGGATACCGAGTTCGGTGAGATTGACGTCGATCTGATCGATGCGAACCCCAGGCAGCCGCGAACGGTCTTTGACGAAGATCTTCTGGCGGAACTGGTCCACAGCATCCGTGAGATCGGCGTCCTTCAGCCTGTCGTCGTCAGGCAGAAGCCGAGCGACCGCTCGCGCTTCGAGCTCATCATGGGTGAGAGGCGTCTTCGCGCGACGAAGGACGCTGGGCTGTCGACTATTCCGGCGATCATCCGGTATGTCGAAGACACTGACCTGTTGCGTGACGCGCTTCTTGAGAACCTGCATCGTGCAGAGCTCAATCCGCTTGAAGAGGCAGCGGCGTATGGCCAGCTGCTCGAAGACTTCGGGTGCACGCAGGAAGAGCTCTCCGAGCGTATTGGGCGTTCTCGGCCACAGATCTCCAACACTTTGCGTCTGTTGCGTCTGCCTCCTCTCGTGCAGAGGAGGGTTGCTGCCGGCGTAATTTCGGCTGGTCATGCCCGGGCGATTCTCGGCCTGCGTGATCCGGAGCATATGGAGGTGCTTGCGCAGCGGATCGTTGCAGAGGGACTGTCCGTCAGGGCATCGGAGGAAGCTGTCGTATTACTGAACCGAGGCGATTCCATCAATGTTTCACGTGCAACGACGAAGGTGGCCCCGGAGTTCCTCGAGGTCGCGGAACGTTTGGGCGATCGTCTCGACACCAAGGTGAACATCTCCGTTGGCAAACGCAAAGGCAAGCTGAGTGTGGAGTTTGCGAATCAAGAGGATCTCGACCGTATTCTCGGTCTCTTGGGAATCTCGAATGAGGACGCACTCTGAACAGAATGTAATAGGTGGAGATGGGCTTCGGGGTGATCCCCCGAAGCCCATCTTTTTGTCGCGGACTCTGCTTGAGACAGCGTGCTCGTATCCCTGGGCAAATCGCTGTCACGTCAATATCGACGTTCTTCGGTTAGATCTTCGCTGAACGGTGGCGGTCCCATCGTTTCACGTGAAACGGTCTAACTACTAGTTGCCGTTCGACTCCTTACTCGACAGTCGAGTTCGTTGGAACCATGCATCCCTGTCATGGACAACCACCTCGAAATATGAGGAAGATACGTAGTTTGAACGTCCGTACCGCAAGCTCTCCAGCCATTAGTTGTCGGCTGGTGAGATGATAATTTCCACCGTAAGTCTGCAGGCGCTACGCAAGCATCCTCTAGTTGGAGTGTATAGAGAAGCTGGAGGCGTCTTTATGGTGGTCACCTATCCGGGTTGCGTTGCCAAAGGCGCTGTTTCACGTGAAACGCGCGGCAGCTGTTGCTAAGGAATCGGGAGCGTGCGAACCGGAAGTCATATCATACCTCTACAGAATCTGATTAATCGGAAACGGGGCACGTTAGTGCTGATGTGCCTAGGTCATCCTCTGCTGCCATGCAGGAGAAGTTCATGTTTCACGTGAAACCGCAGTTGTCGCGTTGCGTAGACAGCAGTGGCGCCGCCCGCGATGCCTGAACAGGACTCCGAACAGGGCGGATATCCGCACGGTTCAATAGGCTCCCAATTGGTTAGCGACTTCGGACTATGAGTCGTCGACATTCCCTTCTTGAGAATGGGCCACGCTCACTTCAGACGCTTATGAAAGGTTTCTGGAACACCCCGTGGCCTCTGTGGGATCACCTCCTGAGGTTCGAGCTCCGTTAGTCGCCGCGGCACAGAGTGACGAAATCGCGTGTCCGCGCTGTGCCGGATAGCGCACCATGGAGAGGATCACACTGATTCGCGGTCGAATGTGATCCGGTGATTCTGCCGGGCTAGACGAACTTGAACAACGCGTGCGAGAGTGCCGTTTCACGTGAAACCGGTCTGTGTGGGATGGAACTGGTAACTTGGAGCCACATGTTCGGGCGTCATCGCGGACTCGAACCCACTTCTACGGCTCAAGACTGCTGTATGCAATCTAGAGGCGAATCAATGGCTGACTGCAGTTGGTCGCTGCCGTAGAGTCCATTAATAATCGTTAAAGGCATCCTTCCTCGGGGCACGACGTACGCTCCGTCGGATATGCGTATTTGGAATGACGAGCTGAAATCAGCGGGTCGGGACTCGGGCCGCAGTTCCAACGATATCGACGCATTCAGCGCACTTTGTCATGTGATAAATCGGGCCCGTGGCAAATGTTTCACGTGGAACCGTATTTCTACCGAGCGATGCCAGCCGTGTTGTCTGTTGATGGACATCATCTTTAAGAATCGGAACCGCGCCGCTATGACGGCGCTCGGGTGTTCCTTTCTTCACTGTTGCTGGGTCTTCAGTTCTCTTCATTTGTCGGGTCTGCCGTACTCTGTTGTAACGCTTTTGTGGTTGTAACGCCGTCGCGACTTGTCTGTGGGCTTGGGTTTCGATATGCCGCAAGAGAGCAAGGAACGCCTGTTTTGTCGGTTTCCGGTCCATGTTGAGTCCTACTTAGACTTAGCAGTGACCTTCCGTAGGGGTGAGCTGCCTTCGACGGCTTTCATTTAGAGATTCCGTTTCACGTGAAACTTCCCTGGCGAAGTCCGGATCGTCCCGGGCTAGTGCACCCGTTTGCCGGCAGAATGAATTTCGATTGCGAATTGAGCATACCTGCTTGGGCCAGGGAGTCCGGTTGCTTCAGTCGTCTGGTCAGAGCCGAGGACGCTCTGTCACCTTTCACGGAGGCGACAACTACCTACACTGGCGCTATCTCAGTATCGCTGTTCCACGTGAAACGACCCATTTCCCACGAGGGGGTGGCGGCAGTTCTATTGCTGCTTTGTAGTTGATCGAACAGCCAAGGGAGCTCTGCTGGGTTGAGTGTGTAGGAGAGAATTCTCAACCGCGGTTCGGTGTCGGCTAGACGTGCAGAACGCGCACATAATGGGTTGCGGCTTCTAGTCGAGCTGGTGGGTCGCGCATTCGCAAAGACGGCGTTGGCGCCGTGATTGGAGCTGGTGAAACCCTACTTGCCTTAGTAGCGAACGGACGGTACAGCTCAACGCCTTAAGTATGCGTTGGTGCCAGCGAGGAATCGTACGCGGTGTTGCTATGTTTATTGGCCTCGCGATTGCGAAGAATTCGTATGGTTTCACGTGAAACGAAGTGGCAGGACTGGATTTGTTCGTTGTCGGTGGTGGTGCGAGTATAACCTAGGCGGTGCGAATAGTCGGTGCGAAAGCACACGAGGGCGTGGTCGATGATTGTAAACAGAAGGTCGGCCTTAGAGTGCCTCGCTTGTCAGCGGAAGCCCAAATCGGGTGATGTGTCTGGTCGCAGTCCACGGGTGGCGTTTCACGTGAAACATATCGCGGCAGGACCTATGATGCAAGGTAACGAACTCGTGGTGCTAGGTCGCGAACCCGTCGTGCTTGGTCGACTGTGTAGGTCGACTGTACTTGTCTCGTCCGCTGTGCAGCGGCCGGGCTGATCGACCGGCGCTGTGGTAGGCGCCTATTTGGGGTTGTATCAACAAGTCTTCGGTGGTTGTAGGGATCGCCTCTTGTCTGTCGTCAGTCGTCTGGTGGAATGTTCCCAGAGGTTGAAGACCGAGGTGAGAAGAGCCGCGCTCCTATTCAAGGAACACGGCTCTGGAGGCAGCGAGGTTGAAGTTGGCTGACTAGTTCAGCGCTTTGATGGCATCGAGACTGAGACTGCCGGTCTGAGGATCCTTGTCCTCCACAATGTAGAGGCGCTGGAGTGCAGCGGCTATACCGTCGGCAATCGCATCTCGGACGTGCGGATCCTGGAGGTTCTCGAGATCGTCTTGGTTAGTGAGGTAACCGCTGACGACATGCACCTTCGGCGTCTTCAGTCGCTTGAGTGATGACCATGTGCGCGCATGCGTGCGGCAGTCCTGCATTCCGGTCCGTGCGACCAGTTCTCCTTGGATGAGCTCTGCGAGCTTCTGCCCCGTTGGCGAATTGAGGTCCGACTGACGTTCGTGACCGAAGTAGAAGGTTGCCAATCCGTTGGCATCCTTGGATTTGCTCACATCCGCGGTGACGGTGATGACCGCAGACGCGCCGAGGGTATCCGCGCGATTGACTTCGACGGCATCGCCTTCGAGGAGGAGGGCTCCTGCACCGATGGCTTCCAAGCGACCAACAAGGCGACTTGCTATATCCAGAGTGATCTGACGCTCGAGGGCAGACTGCTCATCCGTCATAGGCAATGTCTGGAAATCTACAACTGTAGTTGCGGCCTCGATGACGAAAGTGCGGCCGACGAGGGACGTACCCGAAGCCGCTACGCGTGCACGCTCCTGAAGCGCGAAGAGATTGCCGGTGTCCTGGTTGCGGTCGATCGCGTTGAGACCGCGCAAGGTCTGGGGCCCCGTCACACCGTCGACCTTTGTACCCAAACTCATCTGCAGTTCCTTGACCGCTGCCTCTGTCAGAGATGCGTACTCGGAATCGATACGACCCGGATAGAAGCCCAGGCCGGCGAGTTTAGTCTGGAGGTCGACGACATCATCGCCTGACAGCACTCTGACGGGGTCGAATCGGAGCACACGGTCGCCCAACTGATATCGAGCCTGCTCCAGCGCAGAAAACGTCTCAGGGCCCAACACACCGTCGCAGAGGATCCCGCGGTCCTGCTGGAACTGGCGGACACCCAACTCAAAGTCTCGGTCGAAGTCCGCGGTCTCGGTATCTCCGACATGGAGCCCTAAACGGGCCATCTGAGCTTTGATATTGGGCAGCATCTCGGAAATGTCGCCGCGCGAGTAGCGCGGTAAGTTCGTGTTCGTCAATGCGGTGCCAATCGTCGGTGATGCGTTTCCAGGGTCAGTGTTCAGCGGCGCTCAGAAATGCCTAAGGCGCCCGTTGATATTACAACAGGCGCCTTAGAACTCGATCAGATGAAGTCGGAGAGCTCATCCTCGAGGGCGGGCTTCGGACGCGCGCCGATGATGGTCTTGGCGACTTCGCCGTCCTTGAAGACGTAGAGCGCCGGAATCGAGGTGATTCCATAGGTGCTTGCGGTCTCGAGGTTCTCGTCGGTGTTGACCTTGACCACGTTGAGCTTGTCTCCGTGCTCTTCGGCGATCTGGTCGACGATGGGGCTGACCATACGGCAGGGGCCGCACCAAGGAGCCCAGAAATCGACGAGTACGGGCTTGTCGGACTTCAGGACGTTCTCTTCGAACGTCGCATCGGTGACTTCTGTCGACATGAGTAACCTTCCTTCACAACGAATGTCTCTATCAGAACAGTGGAGCTGGATCTTTCATTCCCGGGCCTGTTCGCTCGGCCCGATGTGCTGTCAAGAGCAGCGATATGGCCGGACGTTTCGGGATCAGGAAGTGACTGGGGCTTCGGCCACTGCTGTTTCCGCCAGGGCGGGCTTAGAAGCAGCCTCGAGATCACCGAGGTAATGTTCGGCGTCCAGCGCGGCCGAGCAGCCCGAGCCGGCAGCAGTGATGGCCTGACGGTAGACCGAGTCGATGACGTCGCCGGCCGCGAAGACGCCCTCGATCGACGTCTTCGAGGTGCGACCGTCGACGCTGAGGTACCCGTCGGCGCGCATCTCGAGTTGATCGGCGAACAGGCTGGTCCGCGGGTCGGAGCCGATGGCCACGAACATGCCGGTCACGGGCAGTTCCGAAGTCTCCCCTGTTACGATGTTGCGGATGGTCAGCCCGGTGAGGGAATCCTCGCCGTGAATTTCGGCAACTTCGGAGTCGAGGAGGAACTCGAGCTTCTCATCGGCGTTCGCGCGGTCCTGCATGGCCTGCGAGGCACGCAACTCTTGCCGGCGGTGGACCAGCGTGACTTTGGACGCGAAACGGGTGAGGAAGGTGGCCTCCTCGAGTGCGGAGTCGCCGCCGCCGATGACAGCGATGTGCTGATCACGGAAGAAGAATCCGTCGCAGGTGGCGCACCAGCTGACTCCGTGCCCGGAGAGCTTCTTTTCGTTGGGCAGTCCGAGCTCGCGGTATGCCGAGCCGGTTGCCAGGATCACGGCCTTGGCTGTGTAACGAGATCCCAGAGCGGTCTCGATCTCGTGAGCACCCGGGTTGAGTTTGAGGGTCGCGACATCGTCGTAGATGACCTCGGCACCGAACTTCTCAGCCTGCTCTCGCATGCTCTCCATGAGTTCGGGCCCCTGTACACCGGCGGGGAATCCGGGGAAGTTCTCGACGTCGGTGGTGTTCATCAGTTCGCCGCCTGCGGTCACCGATCCTGCGATGACGACCGGGGAGAGGTTCGCACGGGCCGCGTAGACAGCTGCGGTGTAGCCGGCCGGCCCCGATCCAATGATCACCAGTTGAGTATCAGTCATGTGAAAAGTTCCCTGCTTCTATCTGCTGTGCTCAGCGCGCCGCGGAGTGCCGAGCGGAATGACGTTCGCACCTATAACGGTACGGTGCCGCGGACTATTCCGCACCCGCATGCCGTCCGGCATCAGGGTACGAGGAACTGCTGGTCGGTTCAGAAGAACTTCACAGAGCTGATCGTGGCCTTATAGCCGCCATCGGTCTGCGGCAGTTCGGTGACCCAGAGGATGAGCTTGTCCGTCTCGACCTCTTCATCGAACTCCACGGTGACGGCGCCGTCGGCATCGAAGACGCCTTCGCCGATGACCTTCGCGTCCTCAGGGTCTTCACCGTCACGGATCTCGAACTTGCCTCCGGAGTTCCCCGATGCCACCTTCACCTTGCTCATGGTGGTCTCGTCCTCGAACTCGAAGAGCAGGCCGACACCGGATTTGAGGTTGCCGAAGCTCGCCGAGTTGTACCGGTCGGTGTTCCACGAGCCTTCGGTCTTGGGAATGACATTCTCGGTTTCACTGTCGTGTTCCGATCCGTCGCCCTCGGGGTCGAGGGATTCGACCGTCTTGATCTTCGGAGGATCGGCTTTCGGAGTACTCTTCTCTTCCTTCTTCGTCGGCTGCTCGCTCGCTGCGGACGTCTCGGAGACCGGAGTGGACTCCTCGTCTCCCGAGTTGAAGCCGATGATGACGATGCCGAGCACGATGGCGGCAACGACCGCGAGGCCGAGAACCAGCCACAGGAAGGGCTTACGAGTCGCCGCTGGATCCCGCTCGTCGGGACCTGTTCCACCCGAACCGCTGCCTGCACCGCCGGAAGCAGCGCTGCCGCCAGCACCTCCGGCGCCGGCAACTCCTGCGGCACCCGCTGCCCCGGCGGCCTTGTTTCGGTTCTTCGCAGACGCAGCCTGCGCTACATCGGTCGAATCGCTGTGCTGTTGGCGAGGTTTCCCGGCCTTGCACTCGGCCGGGCGCACAGACGAGGAGCTCCCAGCTGCCTCGGCGCGAGACTCGCCACCGGTGTTCCGATCGTCGCCGGCCCTGGGCTCGTCCACATAGTCCGGCGACAGCCGGCGCATCTCCTTCGGCGGTGCGGCAGCGTTGGCTTCCTGCTGACGGGCGGCCGAACTCGCCTCGAAGGCGGCAAGCCGCCTGCGCGCCTCGTCCTCCTTGGCCTTCGCGATCCGCCGTTCGCGTTCATACTCGCGTCGCTGATGCTCTCGCTGCTGTTCGTTGGTTTCGAACATGCCGCCGAGGAACCAGGAACCGTCGTCCTCGTCCTCGCCGTCCATGATCACGCGCGTGTCGTTCTCATCGCCTTCGTCGTCGTTCTCGGGGACGATCTCAAGTGCCTGAGTGTCAGGATCCGAATCGTCTTCCCGACTCATGATCGGGGTCGTGAGGTTCTCGTCGTATTCGTGCTCCGCGTACTCCGAATACTCCGAATACGTCTGCTCCGGCTGCCATTCTTCCCAGTCCTGAGCGGCGCTGTCGAGTTGTTCCTTCGCAATCGGGAAGCTCGAGGCCTCGCGCATCTGCATCCGGTCGGCATACCGGCCCGTGGTGCTTCCTACCACTCCGGCGGCCAGTCCCCGCGTTCCCGGACGAGTGATTCCGATGCGCACCAAGGCGGCCTGCACCTGATCTTCGCTGGCGCTGGTCGAACCGCCGGGACCGGGCCCGATGGTCTTCGAGCGTGGAGCGGGCAGGCTGGTGGCCTCATCGAAGCTGCGCGGCGACTGATCGAACAGATTCTCGTTCTCCGCCACCGGAGCACGATTGACGTAGCGCAGCAGTTCCGGGTCCCACTTGTCGATATAGCCGAGAACCTCGGCGACCGAACCCGGACCGGGATCCGAACCCGTGATGATTCCACTGACGAAGTCATCGAGCTTGTCGGGGACGTCGGGGTTGAGCGCCTGTGCTCGGGCGATCCGAGCGTTCTCCTTCTCCGCAGGAGGAATGCCGTCGAATGCCTCTTCACCGGGCCAGTATCCGGTCAGAGCCGTGTAGAAGAGCTGGACGAGCGCGAGGGCGTCTCGACGTGAGGCCTTGGTCGGCGTGTAGTCCTCCTGCTCGACGAGCCCGGTGTCCAGCGCCAGTGCCGCATCGATTCCGATGCCGGCGATGACCACCGCACCCTTCGAGGTCAGACCGACCAGACTCGGACGCAGGAACATATGGAACAGTCCCCGCCTGGCCGAGGTCACGAGCGCCGAGCCGACCTCGCCGATGAGTGCGCAGGCGGCGTCGACGGGCAGCGGCGAACGCGGCAGGATCTGGTTGAACGGAGTCACCGCGATGCGCTTGATGACGATGTAGTCCAGCCCGTTGGAATGACCGACGTCGAGGGTCGGGGCGATGCGCGGGTCACCGAGGATCGATACACGACGGGCGGCTTCGAGGACGTCGTTGGAACCGTCGGCATCGGCGACGAGGATGAGCACAGGTTCGTCGAGGATCGCATCGAGTCCAGTGCAGACGGCACCGACCTCGGGCTTTTCGGGAAGCCATCGGCGGTCGACGGTCGATACGACATAGCGACCGGCCACCACCATGCCGGGTTCGATATCGATCAGGGCGACCACCTCCGGTGGGGATAGACGGGGCTCAGGCTGTTTTCCTTAGTTTTCCAGCTACCACGCCAATAATCGAATACAACTCTCTGACTCTGAGCAAATAACAAGCTCCGATGAAGAACAGGAGCATCACGGTGCCGACGGCAGCCGTGGTGATGAATGCCTGCCAGCGTCCTGCCAAGGCGAAGTCCGGGACGAAGTAGAGCAGACCGAACCCAGCGCCCGCGGCGACGATCGCCGCGAGGAGGAACTTCATGTGCGAGGTGAGGATTCCGCGCAGGTCGATGGCGCCGAGGCGCTTCTTCAGGACCGCAAACGAGATGATCATCGCCATCAGATAGCCGAGGCTCATGACGAGACCGATGATCGCCACCGTCACCGACTTCGGGAAGATCGATACCGCGAGCACCGCCAGGGACTGGAAGATGATCTGCGGCAGCTGGATGAGGAACGGGGTCTTCGCATCGCCGTAGGCGTAGAACACCCGCTGCGCGAGATAGTTCGCGCTGAAGGGAACGAGGCCGAAGACCATCGTGATGATGACCAGACCGATGGCCATGGCCTGTTCGCGACCAGGACCGGCAATGATCATCGCCACCGGTGAGGCGAGGACGACGAGGGCGGCGAGGGCGAATGTGTTGACCATCCCGACCATGCGCACACC
Organism: Brevibacterium permense; assembly: GCF_013280495.1. Classification (GTDB taxonomy): domain Bacteria; phylum Actinomycetota; class Actinomycetes; order Actinomycetales; family Brevibacteriaceae; genus Brevibacterium; species Brevibacterium permense. The sequence goes on along the minus strand of NZ_JABSSX010000017.1, from coordinate 26,456 downwards.
CATCGAGAAGTCGCCGACGACAGCCTCGGTGTCCTCCTCGGCCGCGTTCTTTGCCAGAGAGGTGAACAGCGCAGTGGCCAAAGACACCGCGATGAGCGAATGCGGGAGCATGAACACAAGGTAGGCGTTCGTATAAGCGGCGTTCGAGGCGTTGCCGTCACCGGGGATCGACGCCCCCGAAGCGACGCGGGAGATGATGAGGAAGCCGATCTGGCCGATGAGCATGGCTGCGAACGTCCAGAACGCGACCTTGCCGGCTGAGCCGAGACCGACTCCCCGGAATCCGAACGTCGGCTTGTACTTGAAGCCGATGCGCTTGAGCGGCCAGATGAGGATGAGCGCCTGAGCCGCGACGCCGAGGGTCGCCGTTCCGGCGATGAGGGCGATCTTGTCCGGGGTCCAGGTGTCGAGCCCGTGCGGAGACGCATTGTTCGTGCCGAAGACGAGGATGAAGACGGCAAGTCCTGCGATCGCGACGACGTTGTTGAGCACCGGTGCCCACATATAAGGACCAAACGATGATTTCGCGTTGAGCACCTGGCCCAGCAGCGTGTAGAGGCCGTAGAAGAACAGCTGCGGCAGGCACCAGAAGGCGAAAGCCGTGGCCAGCGCCATCTGCTCCTCGCTCCACCCCGAAGAGTAGAGCCAGACGAGCAGCGGGGCAGCAGCGGTGGCGATGATGCTCACACCGACAAGGAGCAGGAACGACAGCGTCAGCAGCCGGTTCGTGAAGTCGGCACCGCCGTCTTCCCGTTTGGAGGCACGCACGATCTGCGGGACGAGTACGGCATTGACCACGCCGCCGGCCAGCAGCATGTAGAGGGTGTTCGGCACCTTGTTGGCAATATCGAAGGCATCGGCCTGGACCGCCGTGACTCCGATCGCCATGGCCAGCATCGAGGCTTTGACGAAACCGAGCACACGCGAGGTCATGGTGCCGGCGGTCATGATCGCCGAGGACCGGGCCAGGGATGAGAAGCTGGACACGCTCTACCTCTTTTCGGGGTCGTCGGTCTTGGCGCGGGCCATCGCATCGGCCAGCTGCTGTTCGGGGATCTTCGGTCGCCCCCGAGAAATGGTCTTGATCAAGCCGATCACGAACACGACGGCCAGGGCCAATCCGATCACCGCGGTGCCGATGTTCTCCCAATCGGCGCGGACCCGAACCAGGAGTGATTCCTGCTTGGGTAGGACCACCTCGTCGGCGGTGACCATCTCGATCGTTGTCGGCACATCGGCGTTGGCGAGGCCCTCGACGGGCACGTCCACACGCATCGTCTCCGCGGCCGGCACCTTGACGGTCTCCGTCTCCTGCGCCCGCAGCTGCGGAGTGTTCGGCTTCATCCGGATCCGCAGCGTCGCCTCGGCGGGGGAATCATTGACGATCGTGACCGGAATCGTCGTCTTCTCGCCGGTGACGAGGAGGACGGACGATCCCTTGCGCAGGTGCAGGCTGTCCATGAGATTCTCGCTCTGCTCGCGGGCCTGACCGGCGCAGATGTTCGCGTTCCGGCCCAGGGTCCACGCCGCCGAGGTGCAGGTGAGGAGTTCGCGGTCGAGCCGGATATCGGCGCTGTCACGGTCACTGAAGACGCTGTTGAAGTCCGCTTGGTTCGCTCGGATCTCGGCCAGCGACTCCACAGCCCTCTTGCGGATGTGCGGAGCGTCGGCATCCGTCCGCAGCAGCCCGCGCGCCTCGGAACCGGAATCGAGGATCTTGTCGACCCCGGTGGGAGCGATCCACGGTGCCGAGCTCAGTTCCTCGACGGTCTGTTCCCAATTCGCCGAGGCGGCCGCGCGTGGGAGCGGAACGAACAGGCTGCGAGAGCGGTAGGGAGCCTCGGATTGGATCACCGCGGACTCCGCGACGAGCTCGGACAGTGCCCCGGCCGGGTTGTCCTCGGCGATCGCCTCGGCGCTCATGTCAGTGAGCTTCGTATCCGAGATGAGAGTGTCGATCGTCGACTCCCCGTCGTCGGTGATGGTCGTCTGCGAATGCGCATCATCGTGGATGCCGGTGATCGAGGGCTGCTGACCATCGCTGATGATCGCGGTGGAATTGCCGGACTTCTTCAGCGCCCGCAGCCCGTTCTTCGTCGCACTTCCGGCCACCGGCCAAGCTATGTCCGTGCGGGCATCGGGGAAGACGTCCTTGACGATCTCGCGCTGCTTCTGAGCGAAGGAGCTCAGTCGGTCGATCTTCGTCCCGCGCAGGGCACTGAGATCGGGATCGCCATAGGGCAGAGCGACGACCGTGTGCTTCTGTGCCGCTTCCACGAAGTCCTGATACCAGGAATCGAGGCGTTTGCGCTGCTTCTCCGCGGCTTCGAGTTCGGCACCGGTGGAATCGGCGTCATCGTTCTCCGGTGCTCCGACCGGTGGTGACTGAGTCTCCTCGCCGTTTTCCCCGTCGGGCTCTTCGGTTTCCTCCGGCGCGTCGGCGGGAGGCGGTTCGGCAATCGCTGCTTCGAAGGAAGCGATGATTCGCGGGTCGATCGCCACAGCGAGCTCTTTGTGTTCCAGCATCTTCGCGATCGTGTCGAGCGAACCGCCTTCGGCGATGGCCGCATCGAGCCGGTCGGAAGGGATGAGTCCGCCCTCGGAGTGGCCGGGCAGGGTGACGGGAGCGAGCAGGCTGATCTTCGTCTGATCGAACTCCGGCTCCGGGTACCACGTGGTGAAGCCGAGCGCTGAGGCCCGCAGACCGGTGTCGTCGCCGAGCTGAACCGCCAGACCGCGCGGGCCCCAGGAACTCACGGGTGAGGACTTGCTCAGGTCGAGGTCATCGGCGGGGATGTGGAAGGTGAATTCCGCGGAGGTACCGGGACCGATGGTGTCGTCGAACGAGGTGTCGAGGGTGATTCCCGAGCTGTCATCGGAACCTGAGTCCTTGTCCTTCTTCGCCTTCTTCCTCGCTTCGGTTCCGTCATGTTCGAGATCAGCGACGGTGCGGTGCTGTGCCTGTCCCTGCTTCCAGGAGGTCAGGCGGGATTCGGAATCGAGCTTGCGAGTCGACATCTGCAGGCTCAGGCTCGGCTTCTCGACCGCCTTCTTCGTCGTGTTCGAGATCGTTCCCCGCACGGTCAGCGTGCCTTTGTCATCGATCCACGGAGTCACCTCGTCGAGGGTGATCGAGACCTCGTCCTTCTTCGCATCGGTGTCCGCGTCGGTATTCGCATCGGTGCTGGCAGCGGCCGGAGCGGCATTCAGCAGCGGGTATGCGAAAGCCGGCCCTGCGAGCAGCAGGAGCGTGCTCAGCAGGGCGGTGAGGAATCGCAGTCGGCGGATGGGAATGGGTTTCACTGCTCCAGTCGGGACACCATCGGTCGGGCGGCGGCGACGATTCGGCGCTCATTGGCGAACGAGAGTCGCGAACGCAGGTCATTGAAGGGCACCCACGCCGCATCGATCGCTTCTTGGTCAGGATCATTATCCACGGTCAGAGTCCCCGACTGTGCACGCAGCAGGAAATGGTGGACGAGTTTGTGGATCCGGATTCCGGTCACGGTGAACCAGTAGTCGACGGTTCCCAGCGGGCAGATGATCTGCCCCGCGATCCCGGTCTCCTCTTCGACCTCACGGCGGGCCGCCTCGGCGGGGGTCTCCGTTCCTTCGAGATGCCCCTTTGGAAGGCACCATTCGATCCGGCCGGCGCGATTGATGCGCGCGATGACGGCCACGGCCAGCAACGGGTGAGAGAAGTCGACAACGATGCCACCGGCGGAGATCTCCTCCACTGTGGTGCGGCGGGACGTGCGGGGTCCCGGCTTGGGCATCGGTGTGGTCATTCTCCTACCTTAGTAGGCGAAGCTTGGAAGTTTCGTGTCATCTGCTCCCGGTAGGCTTATGGAGACCGGAACTCACGCCTGGACGCGGGAGACGAGTTCCCATGGGCAAGAGCAGAGATCTGAAGAATTGAAGGAGCTCGGTGGATCCGCAGACCGCGCACAACCGACTGCACGACAAGCTCGACGAACTCGAGCACATCCTCGGCCCGCTGGGTCAGAGGTTCTCCTCAGCCGGTTTCGAACTCGCCCTCGTCGGCGGTTCCGTCCGTGACGCGCTGCTCGGTCGCCCCATGCCCGACCTCGACTTCACCACCGACGCCCACCCCGACGACATCCTCGGGCTGATCTCCGACTGGGTCGACACACACTGGGACATCGGACGCGAATTCGGCACCATCGGAGCCGTGAAGTCCGGCGTCCAGATCGAGATCACGACCTATCGTGCCGAAGCCTATGAAGAGGACTCGCGCAAACCTGTCGTCGCGTTCGGCACGGACCTCGACGCCGACCTCGTCCGCCGCGACTTCACGATCGGGGCGATGGCGATCCGACTGCCCTCGAAGACGTTCGTCGACCCGCATCGGGGGTTCGACGACCTCATCGCCGGTCGCATCCGCACCCCCGGGGCTGCCGCGGACTCGTTCTCCGATGATCCCCTGCGGATGATGCGCGCGGCCCGGTTCACCTCCCAGCTCGGGCTCGACCCCGTGCCTGAGGTGGAAGAGGCGATGACGGCGATGGCCGATCGGATCGAGATCATCTCCGCCGAACGCGTCCAGGTCGAACTCGTCAAGCTCATTACCGGCATCGATCCGGTCGCCGGAATCGACCTGCTCGTGCGCACCGGCATCGCCGATCATGTCCTCCCCGAGGTGTCCGGACTGCAGCTCGAGACCGACGAGCATCATCGGCACAAGGACGTCTACCAGCATTCGCTGACCGTGCTGCGTCAGGCCGTCGAACTCGAGAGCCGTTATGCCGCGGCTCAAGAGAAGGCCGGAATGGCCGACGATGACCCGCAGCGCATCCGAGTGCCGGACTTCGTCGTGCGCTTTGCCGCGCTCATGCACGATGTCGGCAAACCCGCCACGCGGCGCTTCCAGCCCGGCGGTGCCGTGACGTTCTACCACCACGATGCGGTGGGGGCGAAGCTCACGGCCAAGCGGATGAAGGCGCTGCGCTTCGACAAGGACACGACGAAGGCGGTCGGCCGCCTCGTCGAACTGCATCTGCGCTTCTACGGCTACGGCGATGCCGGGTGGACGGATTCGGCAGTGCGCCGCTATGTCACCGACGCGGGACGGCTGCTCTCGCGGCTGCACATTCTCACCCGTGCGGACGTGACCACCCGGAACAAGCGGAAGGCCGATCGGCTCGCGTTCGCCTATGACGACCTGGAAGAGCGCATCGAGGCCCTGGCGAAACAGGAGGAGCTCGATTCGATCCGCCCGGACCTCGACGGCAAGCAGATCATGGCGATCCTCGATATCGAACCATCACCGCTGGTGGGCAAGGCGTACAAGCATCTGCTCGAGCTGCGGATGGAGCACGGACCGCTCGGACCCGAACGCGCCGAGGCGGAGCTGCGCTCCTGGTGGGAATCCCACGGTCAGTGACCGACCCCCGCCTGCTCACCGGCTGATCAGTGCTGATACCTTCGTAATCGTTTAGATTTGTGTGTGACGTCACATGATGTGACGGTGGCGAAAGGTGAGGAGACCACAATGACAGTGACCGAGGAGTTCCGCGCTGCCCGAGACAAGCTGATCGAGCTCCGCAGCGACTACGAGGCCGCCCGCGACCAGTTCGAATGGCCGCGTCCCACGCATTTCAACTTCGCACTCGACTGGTTCGACAAGATCGCCGAGAACAACGACAAGCCGGCTCTGTGGATCGTCGAACAGGACGGAACTGAGGGCAAGTGGAGCTTCGCGGAGCTCTCCGCGCGGTCGAACCAGGTGGCGAATCACTTCCGCCGTGCCGGAATCAAGCGCGGCGACCATGTCATGGTCATGCTCAACAACCAGGTCGAGCTGTGGGAGACGATGCTCGCGGGCATCAAGCTCGGTGCCGTGCTCATGCCCGCCACCACGCAGCTGGGACCCATCGACCTCACCGACCGTGCCGAGCGCGGTCAGGCCGAGTTCGTCGTCGCCGGCGCCGAGGATGCCGCGAAGTTCGATGACGTCGATGTCGAAGTCGTCCGCATCGTCGTCGGCGGCGAGCCCACCCGCCAGCAGGACTACAGCTACTCCGATGCCGATGATGAGAGCACCGAGTTCGACCCTCAGGGCAGCTCGCGCGCCGATGATCTGATGCTCCTCTACTTCACCTCGGGCACCACCTCGAAGGCGAAGATGGTCGCCCACACCCATGTCTCCTACCCGGTCGGTCATCTCTCGACGATGTATTGGATGGGACTGACGCCCGGCGACGTCCACCTCAATGTCGCATCGCCCGGCTGGGCCAAGCACGCTTGGTCGAACATCTTCACCCCGTGGATCGCCGAAGCCTGCGTCTTCCTCTACAACTACTCGCGCTTCGACGCCAACGCCCTCATGGAGACCATGGACCGCGCGGGAGTGACGAGCTTCTGCGCGCCGCCGACCGTGTGGCGCATGCTCATCCAGGCCGACCTCGGCCACCTGAAGCATCCCCCGACGAAGGCTCTGGGCGCCGGTGAGCCCCTCAATCCCGAGATCATCGACCGTGTTCACAGCGAATGGGGTGTGCTCATCCGCGACGGCTTCGGTCAGACCGAGTCGACCCTGCAGATCGGCAATTCGCCCGATCAGGAGCTCAAATACGGTTCGATGGGCAAGGCCCTCCCAGGATTCGACGTCGTGCTCATCGACCCGGCGACCGGTGAGGAAGGCGACGAGGGCGAGATCTGCCTGCGCCTCGATCCTCGTCCCGTGGGCCTGACCACCGGATACTGGAACAACCCGGAGAAGACCGCAGAGGCCTTCGAAGGCGGCGTCTACCACACCGGCGATGTGGCCTCCCGTGACGAGGACGGCTACATCACCTACGTCGGTCGCGCCGATGACGTGTTCAAGGCCAGCGACTACCGGCTCTCCCCCTTCGAACTCGAAAGCGTGCTCATCGAACACGAGGCCGTCGCCGAGGCGGCCGTCGTGCCGTCGCCGGACCCGGTGCGACTGGCTGTGCCCAAGGCGTATGTCGTCGTGTCGAGCAAGTTCGAGGCCGATGCCGAGACGGCGCGGTCGATCCTCGCCTACTGTCGTGAGAACCTGGCTCCGTACAAGCGCATCCGCCGACTTGAGTTCGCCGAGTTGCCGAAGACGATCTCCGGAAAGATCCGTCGCGTCGAACTGCGCGCCCGCGAAGACCAGCTGCATCCGTTCAGCGGCGAACCCGCTGTCGAGGGCAACGAGTACGCCGACACGGACTTCGACCTCAAGAGCTGAGCGGCGCAGCGACTCTCGTTCAAGCGGCCCAGCGCTTTGCCGCAGGTGTACGGGCTGAAAAGTGCTGGGCCGCTTGAACGAGGCGTCGCGGCTGGCGGCACCGGTGGAAAAGTGCGGGCACGCTTGAACGAGAAGGTACGCGCGCATGGTCGAGGTGCCCTGGCTGGCGACGCCGAGCACTGATCTGCGGGCGCACTATTGAATGTGAGCAAACACGCACCCGTCATGGTTGATTCTTCCGCAGTGAATTAAAATGCCTGGTGAGATGCCGAATGCGGGGTTACTCAGAGAACGGTTCGGTAACCTGGCGTGTCTGCACGGCGTCAGGCTCAGCACTTTTTCATCCTCTACTAATGAATGCGTGCGAGACTGATTGGCGTCTTTGACCTTTTTCGGACCTCGTCGCCACGCATTGCGGCAGGCTGACTGACCTGGAGGACCTTGGGTGGCTAAGGGACAACACACAGCCAAGAACATCGGCAGGAATACGAAGAACCTGCTCAACTACCCGCGAGCGGGTGTGAGCGGATGGACCCGTTTCCTGCCGAGCATCCGTGTACTCGTCGTCGGCGGGCTCAGCCTCGTCATCGCCCTGTGCGTGGCGTTCGCCATCGGCTATGCCGCAACGGACATCCCCGAGCCGAACCTCGAGGCCACCGGTCAGACCTCGACAATCTACTACAGCGACGGCAAGACGCCGATCGGTCAGTACAAGGTCGAGGACCGCAAGTCAGTGGAGATCGATGAAATCTCCGAACCCATGCAGAAGGCGGCGATCGCCGCCGAGGACACCTCGTTCTACGAGAACCGCGGCATCTCGATCAAGGGTCTCTCCCGCGCTGTCGTCGGCGTGGCCACCAATAAGTACGCGGGTGGCGGTTCGACGATCACTCAGCAGTACGTGAAGAACTTCTACCTCACGAACGAGCACTCACTTGATCGCAAGGTCAAGGAGATGTTCATCTCGCTCAAGATCGACCAGCAGCAGTCGAAGGACGAGATCCTCGCGAACTACCTCAACACGATCTACCTCGGCCGTCGTTCCTACGGCATCGAAGTGGCATCTCAGAACTATTTCGACAAGCCGGCCTCGGAACTCAATGTCAGCGAGTCCGCTCTGCTGGCTGCGATGATCCAGCGCCCGGGTGCCGCCGATCCTTCGGACAATCCCGAGGCCTATCAGGACCGCTTCGACTACGTGGTCAAGAACATGGTCGACGAAGGCTTCATCACCGAGGAGCAGGCCGCCAAGGTCGAGATGCCCGAAGTGAGGAAGCAGAACAAGGAATCCTCGCTGTCCGGGCAGAAGGGCTACATGTGGGACTTCGTCCGTCGTGAAGCCCTGCGCAAGCTCGATATCGACGAAGCCCAGCTCGACCGCGGTGGCTACAACATCGTCACCACCTTCGACAAGGATCGGATGAAGGCGGCCGAGCAGGCGATTAAGACCCTCCCGCAGGATCAGCCCGAAGGCATGCAGGCCGGACTCGTCTCGATCGACCCCGACAACGGCGGAATCGAAGCCTTCTACGGCGGCAAGAACTACCTCGATCAGGCCTTCAACGCCTCGACGCAGAGTCATGTGCAGGCCGGATCGACATTCAAGCCCTTCGCTCTCGTCGCGGGTCTGGAGAACGGTGTTCGGCTGACCGACTCGTATCCGGGTGCCAGCCCGACGACGCTGAACAATGACGGCACGCCGTGGACGGTCAACAACTTCGGCGGCTCGAGTTACGGGCCCGTCAGCCTGCTCAAGGCGACGCAGTCTTCGATCAACACCGCCTACGCGGCACTCAATGTGCAGATCGGCACCGACAAGACGATCGACGCCGCCACCCGAGCGGGAGTCAGCCCGGCTTGCACCGAGCGGGAAATAAAGGCAGGCGACACCGGCGGATGCACTCTCGACATGAGTGCTGCGAACCCGTCCACCGTGCTCGGTACCCCTAGCGTCAAACCCCTTGATATGGCCTCAGCGTATGCGACGTTCGCAGCGAACGGCGTCCATCACGAGACTCACTCGATCAAGACGATCCACCAGGGAGCCGAGGACAAGGAAGTGTTCAAGGCCGAGACCAAGGGCAAGCGCGTCTTCGACAAGGCAGTTGGTGCCGAGACCTCGTACGCCCTGAGCCAGGTCGTTCAGGGCGGTTCGGGCAGCTACGCCCAGAACCTCGGTCGTCCTGCCGCCGGCAAGACCGGTACGACGAACGAGAACAAGGCCGCATGGTTCTCCGGTTACACACCGAACCTCGCCACCTCGGTCGTGCTCTATCGCGAGGTCGACGGAAAGTCCGTGTCTATCGGCTCCTTCGGCGGTCGCGGTGAGGTCACCGGTGGTTCGTTCCCCGTTCAGGTGTGGACCGACTACATGCAGAAGGCCCTCCAGGGTGAGAAGGTCGAACAGTTCCCGGCCCGAGGCGAACTGCCCGATAAGCCGAAGCCGAAGAACTCCAACCCGGCCCCGGCCCCGAAGCCCGAGCCGAAGGCGCCAGCCGGCAGCAACGACGGCAGCGACGGGGACGAAGAGGAAGAGCCGAAGGCTCCGATCGAGACTCCGAAGGACGACGGAGACAAGAACAAGGACTCCGACGGAGACGAGAAGGGCAAGGAAGAAGGCTCGAAGGACGGATCGGACGATTCGAAGGACTCCGAAGGTTCGGCGGACGGATCGAACGACGATCCGCCGAAGGACGATCCGCCGAAGGACGATCCGCCGAAGGACGATCCGCCGAAGGACGATCCCCCTAAGGATGATGGGGCGGAAGGGGGCCTCCCCGTCAAGCCACCGAAGTCGCCTGGTGACAACGGCTAGTAACCTCGAGTCATGCCCTCGAAGTCCAGCACCCGGATCGCCGAGCCTCTGCTCGGCGGTCCGGTCGGCATTCACCTCGGTGCCGCCGGTCGCCGGTTCCGCAGCGCGCAGGCCTCTGCGCTGGCTGCGATCCTCGGCGTCACCACCTTCATCGCTCTGGCTCTGCAGGGCCCGTGTCTGAGCTCGGGATACGAACAGCCGGCCGCCTCGGCGAGGATGTGCGCAGGGCCGCTGTCCACAGCTTTCCTCGGTGACACCAACCCCGAGGTACTTGGGCGCGCACACGGCGGAGCGGCGGCCCTGGCTCCGCTGGAAGCTCGCCTGGTCGACCTGTTCCAGCTGTTCACCAACGACGTCTCCCTCTTCATGGTCGTCGTGCTCCTGCTCAACACCGCAGGGATCGCGGCTCTCGGCGCCGGACTCCTCGTCCTCGCCCGCTTCCGGGGGTGGCTGGTCGCGGTCTTCGCCTCCCCGCTCATCCTCTTCACCCTCGGCTCCACTCTCGACCCGATCGCCCTCGCACTGGCGGTGTGGTCGATGGTCATCTTCTTCGGAACCCCACCGCTGCGCCCGCGCGGGTGGTTGGCCGGTTTGCTGCTGGGCATCGCGACGTTCATCAACCCACTCGCCCTTCTCGTGCTCCTCGCCCTGACCGTGACTGGCCCGAACCCGGCTCGCGGACTGGGGCCGCGCAATCCGCGAATGATGCTCGCTGCGGCCACGGTCACCTCGGCGGTGCTCCTCGTCGTCGACCTCAGCGCGATCGACCGGATCATCCACTGGTACTCCGATGCCGTCGACGGCGGATCCTTCGCCTCGATCCTGCTCATGGCCGAACTCGGCGACGTCTCCGTCTGGGCCCCGCTGTGGATCATCGTCAGCGCCGGAGTGGTCCTCGCCGTGACCGTCTCCCTCTACATGGTCCGCCGCACGGGTCTCGACCCGGCCGTAGCTGCATGCCTGCTCATCGGCGGCTGCCTGCTGCTGGCGCCGGGACTCATGCCCTGGGACAGCCTGTGGCTTCTGCCCTTCATCGCCCTGTCTGTCCGCCGCTGGTGGGTGCTCATCGTCTGGACCCTCGCCGAGGCGGTCTTCGCCGTCGCCGTCCAACTCGGTGATGTGTCGGGATTCGAAGTCGATGAGGGACTCGACTCCACCTTCGTCGCCCTGTTCACCCTGCTGCGGCTGCTCGCTCTCGTCCTCGTCGTGATCATGGCCGGTGAGAACCTCTACCGGCGCGGTATCCGCGGTCGCACGGCTGCGTCGGCGCCGCCTCGGCGAAAAGAGATCGACGATCCTGGGGACGCATTGGAACATCAGGCTGCAGGACGTAAGGAAGAGCACGAATCCGGACATGACAGTCACCGCACCAGTCGATTAGACTAGTGAGGTCTGTTCCCATTTCGCGACGATCACGAGACGGGGAGCGGGCGTGCATATACCCTCCTGCCATGGACCGACCATGGCCGCAAAGACCAGAGGAGGTGGGTGACATATGCGTAAGTACGAGCTCATGCTCATTCTTGATAACGACCTCGAAGAGCGGACGCTGGCTGACACCGTGAACAACCTGATCAAGGTTGTCCCGGCTGAGAACGGCACCGTCGACAACGTGGATATCTGGGGACGTCGTCGCTTCGCGTACGAGATCCAGAAGAAGTCCGAAGGCTACTACGTCGTGGTTGATTTCCACGCCGAGCCTGCAACGACCAAGGAACTCGATCGTCAGCTCGGACTCAACGAGTCCGTTCTGCGTACGAAGATCCTCCGCCCGGACGCCAAGTAAGGCATCTTAAGCTACCTCGCTTCTAGGAGATTCAATGGCAGGCGAAACAGTCATCACGGTCGTCGGGAACCTCACCAGCGATCCCGAACTGCGCTTCACACCGAACGGTGCGGCAGTCGCAAACTTCACCGTGGCCTCGACGCCGCGTATCTTCGACCGTCAGGCCAACGAGTTCAAGGACGGAGAGACTCTCTTCCTCCGCTGCTCGGTGTGGCGTGAAATGGGAGAGAACGTCGCCGAATCTCTGCAGCGCGGTACTCGGGTCATCGTTCAGGGCCGGCTGAAGTCCCGGTCCTTCGAGACCAAGGAAGGCGAGAAGCGCACGGTCATGGAGCTGGACGTCGACGAAGTCGGCCCCAGCCTGCGGCGCGCCACCGCACAGGTCTCGAAGAACAATCCCAGCGGCGGAGGAAACTTCGGCGGTGGCGGCGGCAACTTCGGCGGAGGCAACCAGGGCGGAGGCGGCCAGCAGGGCGGCTTCGGCAACCAGCAGTCCTCCGGTTGGGGCAACAATCCTCAGCAGGGCGGCCAGCAGGGTGGCCAGCGCCAGGGCTACAGCCAGGGCGGCAACAACGCACCCGCCAATGACCCGTGGGCATCATCGAACCCGCAGAGCGGCAACGGCGGCTGGGGCAATCCCGGCGCCGATGAACCCCCGTTCTGATCCACGTCTTCACGACATTTCGAGACATTCGTTAACAGGAGATACTCATGGCAAAGCCAGAGATCCGGAAGCCTATCAAGAAGAAGGCTAATCCGCTCAAGAAGGGCGAAGCGGCGAACATCCACTACAAGGACACCGCTACGCTCCGTAAGTTCATTTCCGACCGCGGCAAGATCCGTGCACGTCGCGTCACCGGTGTGACCGTGCAGGAACAGCGCGTCATCGCAAAGGCCGTCAAGAACGCCCGCGAGATGGCACTTCTGCCCTACTCGAGCTCAGCTCGCTGATCGGAGGGAAAGAATAATGCCTAACCGCAAAGTGATTCTGAACCAGGAAGTCGACGGCCTCGGTGCCGCCGGCGACGTCGTCGAGGTTCGTGCCGGATACGCACGCAACCTGCTTCTGCCTCGTGGCTGGGCCTCGGCCTGGTCCGCCGGCGCTGAGAAGCACATTGAGTCTCTGCGCAAGGCCCGTCAGGCCAAGCAGATCGCCGATCACGACGAAGCCATCAAGGTCAAGGGCGAACTCGAGTCGACCACGGCTCGCATCGACATGAAGGCCGGCAAGAACGGTCGCCTCTTCGGCGCCGTCACCCCTGCCCTCGTGGCCGAGGCCCTGCAGACCGCGACTGGACGCGAGTTCGATCGCCGTCAGGTCGCCCTGACCGGTCACGTCAAGACCCCCGGCAGCTACAACGCTGTCGTGCGCGTCGGCGACGAGATCACCGCGAAGATCAAGTTCGAGGTCATCGGCAAGGCCTGATCGAAGGTCTTGTCCGGACGTCCCAGTCCGGATGATTCGGACGTGGTGAAGGCCTGAGCGGCCCCACCACACCACCGCCGAGGCGGCACCTGAGTTCAGGTGCCGCCTCGGTGTTATTCATGGGGTTGGGATTCGACTGTCGGAGCTGTGAGGGTGCGGCCGGCGGTGGCTCGCTGCTGATACCTGCTCACGGTGGGCACTGACTCACGGTAGGCACTGAGCTGCAGACGGCGTTGGGGCCTGCGGTCTGCACTGGAGGGCAGTCGAGCATCCATCCGTGTTCGCGGCAAGACGACGTGTCGCACCTAGAACCTCGCGACAGCTGCAAAACATCCCGTTCCACCTGTGCGCTGTGCGGCTGCCGGCGACAGATGCATTTGCAGTCGTAGGTTGTGCCGCTTGCGGTGACGGATGCTCGAGGGTCGCAGATGGAGGACACGACGCTTGCGGTGCGCAACGTCGCTGGCGGTGTGGGATGCTGTGATGCCGCCCGGACGCTGCGGGACGATGGAAAGGGATGGGTCAGGTGAAGAGCTTCTGACCGATCATCGTGTCGCCGGTGCCGATGCCGGGCGGGATGGCGAACAGCGCCGATGCCTGATGCTGCAGGTACTCGGTGAGCAGGTCCTTCTGTGCCATGGTCTTGAGGATCGGATAGAAGTTCGTCCGCGGGTCCCGCACATAGGCGATGAAGAACAACCCCGCATCGAGGCGGCCGAGCGAATCATTGCCATCGGTGAAGTTGTATCCCCGTCGCAACATCTTCGCCCCCTTGTGGTGCTCGGGAGCGACGATGGAGATATGCGACCGAGCATCGATCGCCGGAGTGCCCTCGGCGTTCTTCGCTGAGAAGTCGATCGGGGTGAACTCTTGGTCCGTGGCAGGTTCGGCCACGGATTGCGGGGCGCCATAGCGTTTGTCGCGGCCGATGATGTCTTCCTGCTCGGCCAAGGACACTCGGTCCCAGATCTCCAAATACATGTGGATCTTGCGGGCCATGAAGTACGTTCCGCCGGCCAGCCAGCCATCGGAAGCCGGATCATCACCGGACTGCACCCACAGGTGCTTGTCGAGTTCGCCGTCGGCGTCCTCGCTTTTGATGTTGTTCGTCCCGTCTTTGAACCCGAACAGGTTGCGCGGCGTTTCCTGCTCTGTCGATGTCGAGGAAGTCCGGCCGTATCCGATCTGCCCCCACTTGAGCTTCGCAGTGCCGAACGCGATGCGGGTGAGGTTGCGGATCGCATGGACGGCGACCTGCGGATCGTTCGCACATGCCTGGACGAGCAGATCCCCGTTGCTTTCGGAGGCATGGATGGCTTCGTTTGCGAACTTCGGGACGCCGTCCTTGAGCACCTGCGGCATCTTGTTCGTCAGACCGAAACGGTCCTTGCCCGCTTCATCGACGAACAAAGTGGCACCGAAGCCGAAGGTGATCGTCAGCCCGCTGGCCGGATAACCCCACACCTCACCGGAGTCCTTCGGCGGCAGTTCGGCATTCGCGTCCGGAGCGCCACCGACGAGGTCACCAGCACTCATCTGTTCCGCCGCGACCGTCCAGTCCTCGAGGAGGCCGATGAGTGCCTGACGGTCCGAGGTCGTGACATCGAAGGCCACCGTGTACATATTGTCCTGAGCGGGAGTGAGGATGCCCTGCTGCTTCTCGGCCCGGAATGGATACCTGAGATGGACGGCGGACTGCTTCTTCTCCTGCGCCCCGCGCACTGCATAGCCGGCCGCACCTCCGCCGACACCGGCGATGCCGAGCGCCCCTGCGGCCCCGCCCAGGGCGAAGAGCCGCCGCCTGGGAATACCGCGGACCTTACCCTCGGCTGATGCCGATTCCGCGTCAGAGGCAGCCGCCTCGGTGGGGTCGTCATTGCTCATTCACATACTCCAACAGACTTCAGCGCAGGATGGTGCCGCTGACTTGGGACAGCGGTTCACTCAGGGCGTTGACGGCATCGGAGAGCTCCTGCTGGGCCTCGGTGTAGTCGGTGTCCTGCGGGGCTTCGCCGGCGTCCTTCTGCACTGCCGCGACCTTCGAGTAGTCCTCGTAGAGGATGTTGCCGTCATCGTCCTTGCCGGTCTGGTACTTCTTCAGCACCGTCTTCACACCGTCGAGGTTCGTCGTGATCTTCTCGGCGAGGTCCGGATCCTGCGCCTCGACGAGCTTCTCGACATTGCCGTAAGCCACCTCGGCGCCTTCGACATTCGCGTGGAAGTCATAGAGGTCGGTGTGCGAGAAGGTCTCCTCCTCACCGCCGATCTTCGACAGTGCGACCTCTTCGAGCAGCGCGGATGCACCCGTGGCGACATCGGAGAGTTGGAGTTCGAACGCTCCGCTGGCACCGTCGACCTTGCCGTAGACGAGGTCGTAGAGGGTCTTCGTGTCCTCGTTGAGTTTGTCCGCGACCTTCTTACGGTCGGCTTCGGACTCGAATTTGTAGCCTTCGGACTCGTCCGTGAACAGATCGGCTTCGATCCGGTGCCAGCCCGTCCAGTCGGCTAGGACCTCGGGGTCGTTGGGCTTCTTCCCTGCATCAGCCGAGAGGTCCTGGACTCGGCCGTCGAGCGCACCGTCGAGGTCTCCGGCTTCCTTGATGCCGAAGGATTCGGCGGTCGGTTCGATGCGTTCATAGTGCTGACGCGCCAGCGGATAGAGCGCCTTCGCCTTCTCGGTATCACCCGAGGTGTAGGCGTCGGTGAAGTCCTTCGTCGCGTCGACGAGCTGACCGACCTGGTCCTTGACGTAGCCGGTGTAGTTCGTGATCGCCTTGTCCTCGGCGGCCTGGGTGTCGCTGTCGACCGAGATGTCTTCGCCCTTCGTCACCGCGAATTCCGCCAGGCCGACGAAGTCGCCGACCATGTTCGGCTTGCACGCCGTGTAGTACGTGCCTTCGTCGAGTGCCGTGGTCACCGTGGTCGTCGTGCCCGGGCCGATATTCTCTTTCTCGGACTCGATCTGGAGCTTGTTCTCGGCGAGGATCTCGAACTCGTTCGGCTTCGTGCCCTTGTTCGTCACCGAGAAGCTCACCTTGCCCGAAGGCAGAGTGGCGGGGCTGACCTCGCAGGTGTCATCGGTGATCTTCACCGTGACAGTGTCGCCGCCTGAGGCAGCATCGTCCTTCTTGTTCTGGGGATTGTCGGTGCAGGCTGCCAGCGACAGGGCGAGCAGAGTGACCGTGGGCAGAGCGATGAGAGCGGAGTGGTGTTTCATGGATGTCCTTGCAGATGAGACTGGTGAATGAGGATGGTGCTCTGGTGCGGCCGGGCCGCACCAGGGGCGGTGCGGAAGATCAGGGATGGGGCATCGTCGCCGATGATCTCGGCTCGACCGTCGCCGAGGTGGGGGTTGCCTCGGCGAGGGTGTTCCCTTCCGTCGGGGCGGGGGTCGTCCCGCCCTTTTTGCGGGGTGACTTCCCGTGGACCTGGCGGAAGAAGATGATGGCCACGGGAACGATGTAGACGATCCAGCCGATGGTCTGGAGCACCGTAGGTTGGACGTTGACCTGGAAGATCGCCTGTCCGAGGACGTAGAGCCAGTAGATCGGCGACGTGGGTTCCGGCAGCAGGTGGCTGACGTCCCACGCATGGTTCATGATTCCGGGAAGGACCCCAGCCTCCTGCAGATCGCTGATGCCGTACGCGAAGATTCCTGCGGCGACGAGGATAAGGAAGTATCCGGTGACGGAGAAGAACAGCTTCATGTTGATCTTGCGCGAACCGCGGTAGATGAGCCAGCCGAGGATGAGCGAGAGCAGCAGCCCGGTGACGACGCCGGCGGTGGTGGCGACAATGTTGTTCTCCACCGAGGAGCGGACCGTGGCCCAGATGAACAGCGCGGATTCCGCGCCTTCCCTGCCGACGGCGAGCACGGCGAGCCAGACGAGACCCCAGCCGGACGAGCGCTTGTCCAACGAGGCGGCCATCGACGATTCGAGTTCACCTTTGAGCGCGCGTGCGTGCTTGCCCATCCAGAAGATCATTCCGGTCACCAGGGCAACGGTGATGATGGAGAGCACGCCGCCGATTATCTCCTGCGCCTGATAGGTCAGGGTCTTCGGCCCCCAGGTAAGCAGGGCGCCGATGCCGAAGGGAATGAGCGCGGCGATACCGACGCCGAGCCAGAGTTTGGGCAAGACGTCTCGGCGACCGGTCTTGACCAGGTAGCCCACGAGGATGCCGATGACCAAGGTGGCCTCGAGACCTTCGCGCAACGCGATGAGGAGGTTCGCGACGAACATCTGACTCACTCTCGTCAGTTCGTCGAGGCGGGTGTTCGGGCCGTCTCGAAACAGGATGAACGAATTTAGCCTAACCTAAGGTCGGCTGATTCAGTGTACATCCAGTTTCGTGGTGCTGCGGACCGAGAAATAGCCCGACTTTCAGCGGCGGCAGGGGTGATTGTCGGATTCGACAGGTGGATCGCAATCAGGATCAGAGGGCGAGAGGATCTTCGGCGGGGTAGGTGAGGTTCCCATCGTCGCCAAGTCGTGCACCCTCGCTGAGCTTCGCCGCATCGACATGTCCCGCACCGAGGATGTGTGAGACCGCGTGGCCGCGGGCAAGCAGGTGGTCGGCGATGATTCTGCGGTGGCAGCGCCACCACACGGCCTCTGAGCACATGAGGACGCAGCGTTGGGTCGTCGACCATTCGATGAGGGTGTCGAGGTCGGTGTGGAACTCTTCGGAGAGGCAGTGGTCGGCGTAATTGTGGAAGCTGCGGTTCTGCCACCAGGCATTCGTCTCAAACGGCACGGTACGGCTCACGGGGCGACGTCCGGTCAGTCCCTCGAGACGGCGCAGGTCGATCCCTGCCTCGGCGAGGTCGCTCTCAAGGGTGTCGGCGTTGAACCAGGGGTTCTTCGTCGAACCAGGCAGCTTGCGGACGTCGACGACCACCTCGCTGCCGGTACCCGCGAGCAGTTCGATGAACTCATTCAGTTCACGATTCGAATGCCCGACTGTCAGCACACGCGGCAGAGCGGCGTCCGCAGGGCCGGCCGACGCGGCGGGGGATTTCGCCGTGTCCAGTCCCGTCATTCGTCGTCGATGAGGTGCAGAGCGCTGCCTTTGTGGGCGGCGATGTGATCGGTCTTGTCGCTCTTGACCTCGTACTGCGGGTCCTCTGCCGAGGCGCGGCGACGGTGTCCCTTGTAGTCGAAGTCGGCAGTGTGGACCTTCGTGATATGACCGGAGACCTGCCCTGCCTCGGAGTTCCAGCCCACGTGGTCACCGACCGAGAATTCGGTTGCCATGATTCCTCCCTGCCTGAGTCTGTGATCCTATGTGCAGCCTACGCCCCTGAATCCGCGTCCTCAGCTCTCGGAGAGGTCGGCGATGAGGGCGTCGATGAAGGATTCGCAGGCGGCAATCTGGTCGAGTTCGATGAACTCGTCGGGAGCGTGAGCCTGAGCGATGTCTCCGGGACCGCAGACGACGGTCGGGATTCCGGCTTCGGAGAACAGCCCCGCCTCGGTGCCGTAGGTGACCTTGTCATCGGTGGCGATAGCGCCCCAGTTCGCGGCGAGCGAGACGATGTCCGCATCGGCCGGAGTCTCGCAGCCGGGAGCTTCGGCTTCGATCGTGAAGTCGACACCGGCGGTCTCGTTCTCGGCGGCCATGGCTCGACCGAGGCGTTCGGCTTCGGCGCGGAAGCGTTCGATGAGGGACTCGCGGTGCACGGAACCGAGCGAACGGAACTCGAACTGGACGGTCGCCTCGGCGGGGATGGTGTTCACGGCGATGCCGCCGTTGAACGTGTTCGCCGTGACCGAGGTGAAGGGCACGACATAGGCCTCGTCGAAGGGCCCTTCGGTGCGGAATTCGGCTGCGACGGCGTGAACGAAGGCGACGAATTCGGAGGCATAGGCGATGGCATTGACGCCCTCGGGGGTGAGCGAGGAATGGGCGGCGACGCCATGGAAGTCGACGCGGAAGACGTTCATCGATTTGTGGCCGCGGATGGCCCGCATGCTCGAGGGTTCGCCGACGATGCAGCCGCGGGGCGCCAGGCCCTCCTCGGTGATGGCCTCGACGAGGGAGATGGCGCCCACGCAGCCGATCTCCTCGTCATAGGAGAAGGCGAGGTGGATGGGTTCGCGGAGTTTTGCGGATTTGAGCGCTTCGAGGCGGGAGAGGATGACGCCGATGAAGGACTTCATGTCGGCGCTGCCGCGGGCAAAGTACTTGCCGTCGCGGATCTCGGGGGTGAACGGGTCGGAGGACCAGTCCTGGCCGTCGACGGGGACGACGTCGGTATGCCCGGACAGGACGATGCCTCCACTGGTCGTGCCGTCGGCTGCGGGAATGGTCGCGAGCAGGTTCGCCTTCGTGCCCTCCGGGTTCGGGATCCGGCGTGATTCGATGCCGGCGGCCTGGAGGCGGGCTTCGACGTGGTCGATGAGCGGGAGGTTCGTGTCCCGGCTCGTCGTGTCGAAGGTGATGAGACTCGTGATCTCGGTGATGGTGGCCTCGGCGGGTGTCGTTGACACGACTGCTCCTGACTCTCGGATGCGGGTGGTCTCGGTTCGGTCAGATCGCTGCGTCTGCAAGAGGGCCGCGGTGGTCCCAGCGGGGACGTCGGACGTCTCCGCGGAGTGGCGGTCCAAGAGAGGACGTGGTCCCCGTGCAGGACAGCGGTGACCATACGCCTTCACTCTACGGGCCGGACTCGTGCCGTGTGGGACCGGCCCAGTAAGTGGGCACTGCTCAGCATAGTGCGCGCAGCTTTTGAACCATGAGTGTCCATATTCAAGTCCCAGCGAGGACGAGAAGTGCCTCATTCCGCGCATCGAGCCCGTCGTCGGGGATTTCGGCGGACATCTCCTCGCGCATGACCGCTCTCTTCACCGGGTCCATCGTCAGCTGAGCCGAATAGGTGAAGACCATCGACAGCCACTCATGCCTCGAATAATGGAGGTCTTCGACGAAAGTGGTCTCATTCGGGGCGAAACCGGCATCCCGCAGTTGCGTGAGCGCCGGATGTTCGACGGGTTCGACCGTCAGTGCGGGTTCAGTCGTACCGCTGCCCGCCCTCGCCTCTTGGCTCGCTTCGGTGCCCCAGCTCGCTCTCGAACCGAGACTCGCGGTTTTGCCGTCGGAATGAAAGCGAGCGATGACCGCATCGAGCCGGGTCTTCAGCTCACTGATGGGTTCGATATCGTTCCAGGCCAGAGCCAGAATTCCACCGGGGCGGAGCACCGTGCGAACTTTCGGCAGAGCAACCAGAGGATCGACCCAGTGGAAGGACTGACCGAAGCTGACGAGATCGAAGGTCCGGCCCTGCGGGTCCCAGTCCTCGAACGTCGAAACGTCCACATCGAGACCTTTGGACCGAGCGATCGCAGCCATCGCGGGATCTGGTTCGACGGCGAGGATCTCGGCGCCTGCTGACCGGAGCTGGGACGCAAGAATGCCGGTACCGGAACCGACATCGAGGATGCGCGGAGCACCCAAGGTCCGATCGCCGGTGGACGGTGGTGAGGCATCCGTTCGAGAGCCGGTGCCAACTGCGGCCGCTTCCATGATCGCTGTGATGAGCGCGGCAGGGTACTTCGGTCGGAATTCATCGTAGTCCCGGGCGACCCCGCCGAAGGATTCTGCCCGTTCACGATTCTCGAAGTATTCCATCTACGAAGCCTAACGATTCGCGGTCGGGCACGGCCGCCTCGGCGACTGTCACGATGGCGCATCTCTCATGAGTCGTGGCATCTCCACCCGGCGCACCGGGGAGATACGAGAGCGACGGGGCGGATAGCCGGCAGCGCGGGGAAGTAAGAGCAACGGTGAGGGACGCTCGCGGGCGATAGGGTGTCCCGAGCGGTGGGGCACTCCGCGGAATTCCCAGGTGCGAACCCGCCTGCGGATGCGTGCAGAGAGGTCGGGTTTCGCTAAAGTCGTGGAGCAGGGGGTAACGATGTCGATCGAGAAGACACCATCCGTACCGCGTTTCGGCGCCGGCAGCGGAAACGGTGGGCCGGCCGAACTCACGCCGGAGGATCAAGAGCGCGCTCGCGGGCTGAAGAAGATGCGCACGCTCGCGCTCTCGCTGCTCATCCTCGCCACGCTCATCTTCCTCTCCACCCACCTCTTCACCGACAACACCGGCGTCTGGGGGTTCGTCTCCCGCGCCTCGGAGGCCGCGATGATCGGCGCGATCGCCGACTGGTTCGCCGTCACCGCGCTCTTCCGCCACCCACTCGGGCTGCCGATTCCGCACACCGCGATCATCCCGCGCAAGAAGGACACCCTCGGAGCGAGTCTGTCGGCCTTCGTCGCCGCGAACTTCCTCCACGCCGAGGCGGTGTCGACGAAGATCCGATCCGCCGAGATCTCCCATCGAGCGGGGAAATGGCTGGCCAAGCCCGCCAACCGAGATATCGTCGTCGACCGTGCTGCAGGAGGGCTCGAATATGTGCTCGCGCGTATCGATGACGACTCCATCAAGGCGCTGACCAGGAACGTGATCATTCCTCGTCTCGTGGCCACCCGAAAGACACCGGTGCTCGCGCAGCTGCTGCGTCAGATCGTGCTCGACGGGGCTCACCACAGACTCGTCGACCTCATCGTCGCGGAGGCCTACAGCTGGCTGGGTGACAATCCGCAGGTCATCGATGAGATCGTCCACAACCGGGCACCGTCCTGGGTCCCCGATTTCGTCAACGAACAGCTGGCCAACCGCCTGCAGCGCGAAGTGCTCGGCTGGGTCGCCGACGTCCGCGACAACGAATACCACAAGGCTCGACAGGCGCTGGACGCGTGGCTCGTCGACCTCTCCGACGACCTCGAATCCGACTCATCCCTGTCCCAGCGGGCCGAAGAGATCTTCAACGACCTGCTCAGCCAGGAGGGAGTCGTCGACTCCGTCCTCGAGATCTGGAGTTCGCTCAAACAGCTGCTGCGCGAGGCCATCATCGACGAAGGCGGCGAAGTCCGCGCCCGCATCTGGC
The DNA here is from genome assembly GCF_013280495.1 of Brevibacterium permense. Lineage (GTDB taxonomy): Bacteria > Actinomycetota > Actinomycetes > Actinomycetales > Brevibacteriaceae > Brevibacterium > Brevibacterium permense. The sequence continues at coordinate 4,259 of NZ_JABSSX010000017.1, read as the reverse complement.
AGCTCATCGGCGAATTCGCCGACCGACTGCAGGCGGACTCGGAATTCTCCCGGCGCATCGACGACCGGATCGCCACCACCGCCGGTGATCTGGCCGAGAGTTTCGGCCCCGAGATCGCCAGCGTCATCTCCGACACCATCGAGCGCTGGGACGCGAAGGAAGCCGCCGAGCGCATCGAGCTCTACGTCGGGCGCGACCTCCAGTACATCCGCATCAACGGCACCGTCATCGGCGCGCTGGTCGGCCTCGTGATCCACACCGTCATCGTGTTGCTGCCTGGGTGAGATCGGCAGACCCGCACCGAGGTTGCCCGGTCCTCTGCGGCGGAGACGATCCAGACGTCGAAGGAGTAGACCTGGTCGGTTGGTCGGGCGGGACCACGGGGCAGCCAGCCCGGATCTCGCATGTCGATGAGGTGGTGTCGGAAGACTGTCAAGCACGGTGCCCTGAACTCGGTTTTCCGTCAACGGAGGTTGGGAAATCCGGCACCGGCTGACGGGCTGACTGCATAGTGCCAAGGCCCGTTGGGTGAAAACATGGAGGCATGACTGCTTCACAGCATCCTGCCGCAGCGCAGCAGCCCGTCCTTCAGCACCCCGCCATCATCACCGCCGGAAACGTCACCAAGCACTTCAACCAGACGTATGCTCTCGCCGGAGTCGACCTCACGATCGGCCTCGGCGAATCCCTGGCCATCATGGGGCCCTCCGGTTCCGGCAAGACGACTCTCCTGCATTGCCTGACCGGCATCATCAGTCCCGACAGCGGCCGCATCCGACTCTCCCCGACCGACCGCAGCGCCGCCGCCGAGACCACCTCCCTCAAGGAATCCGGCCGCACCGCTCTGCGCCGCGAGGTCTTCGGCTTCGTCTTCCAACAGGGACTGCTCCTGCCCGAACTCACCGCCATCGACAACGTCGCGCTCGCCGCCATGCTCGCAGGCATGAACCGCTCGGACGCCACCCAGCACGCCCGGGCCTGGCTCGACCGTCTCGGTCTGAGCGAGCACGGACACAAACGGATCGGACAGCTCTCCGGAGGTCAGGCGCAGAGAGTGGCGATCGCCCGCGCCCAGGTCACCCAGCCCGTCGTCACCTTCGCCGACGAACCGACCGGCGCCCTCGACTCGCGCACCTCGAACGAGGTTCTCACCGAGCTGCTGGGCTCGACGGTCGGCCGCGGATCCACTCTCGTCGTCGTCACCCACGATGAGAACGTCGCCGCCCGCTGCTCCCGTGTCGTCAGACTCGCCGACGGTCGCATCGTCGCCGACTCGGCAATGCAGGAAGCCGCCCAGTGATGAATATCCTTCCCCTCCTCCTGTCCGAACGGTCCCTGACCTCGACGACGTCGCGCCTCGTCGGAATCGCCTTCTTCTCCTGCTCGACGATCTTCCTCACCGTGGCCGCCGGCGCCTGGGCATTCATCGACCGCCCCGAGGTCTCCGGATACGCCGAGGTGGCCGAGTTGTACCAGCTCCTTGCCGTCCTCGCCACGGTCCTCCTCATCGTGCCCGCGACCAGCCTCGGGGTCGCCTCGGCGAAATTGAGCGCCCGCCGTCAGGACGAACGACTCTCGACCCTGTCCCTGCTCGGGACGCAACGCGGCACGATCCGCCTCATCGCCGTCGCAGAACCCTTCATCCCCGCCTGGCTGGGCATCCTTGCCGGAATCGGCGGCTACCTGCTGGTCGCCTGGCCGCTGAGCTTCATCACGTTCGTCGGCGAACCCCTGGGCTACCAGGCACTGCTCATGCCGGTCTGGCTGCTCGCCGCAGTCGTCGCCGGCCTCCTTGCCGTCTGTCTGATCGCCTCGCTCATCGGCCTGCGCAAGATCACCGTCTCCCCGCTGGGTGTGCGCACCCGGTCGCTGCCCCGGAGATTCCCCCTTGCCCGCATCATCACGGTCATCGTGCTCATCCTCATCGTGGCCGCAGCGATATTCGTCTCCACCCAGATGGAGATGCCGATGGCGGTGACGATCATGTACAGCATCTCCACGATCGGCATCACCCTCCTGCTCATCAGCGTCCTCGGCGTCCTGTGCATCCGCATCCACGCCGGCATCGCCGGCAGAATCGCCCGCGGTCCCGCCTCGGTGATGGCGGCGGGAATGATCGCCGATGCCCCCGGACAGTACTGGCGCCGGGTCGCCGGGCTGGCGATGATCACCTTCATCGCCGTCGTCGGCGGGGCGGGTACGGCGATGATGCGCAGCGGTCAGGAGGACTTCTCCGCCGAGGACCGCGCGGTCATGGGTCCGTACCTCCACCTCGGCGACGATATCTTCACCGGACTCATCCTCACCCTGGTCATCGCCTTCGTCCTCGTCATCGTCTCGGCCACGATCAACCAGGCCGCTGACATACTGGACCGGGCTCAGACATACCGCGAGCTCCACGCCGCCGGAATGACCCAGCAGATGATGCACCGGGTGACCGTCAACGCAGTGATGTCGCCGATCCTGTTGGTCACCGTCGTCTCCCTGTTCCTCGGCGGAATCCTCGCCTGGCTCATGGCTTCGGTGAGCGACCTCGGCGATCCGTTCACCATCGGAACCGTCGCCGCCGTCCTCGTGGCCGGGGTTGCGATGGTGTGGCTGGGGCTGCAGGTCACCCGCCCGCTCGTCCGGCGGGTCACCGAGATCGATCCCCACAACCGCACCCTCGCCGAGGCGGCACCCGAGAACCGGGCCACCGCCGAGGCGACCATGGCCTGAGAGGAGACCCGATGTCCACGTCCTTCGCAGCAGTTCCCCTCGTCCTCGGACGGAGATCGCTGACCTCGGCGAGCTCCGTGCTCGTGGCCGCCGCATTCTTCGCGTGTGCCACGCTGTTCCTCACCGTGGCGGCCGGGACCTGGATGTTCTTCCAGACCCCGCCGATAGCAAGAACTTCCGCACGACACGCCCGAGCTGCGTCTGGCAGAGCGGTTTACGTGCGTAATTTCAGCCGCGATGGGACGATTTAGGCACGGCAGAAGTTGTGGTTAAGGTGCCGCGGTTGGGAAGGAAGACCTAATGAACTGGACTGATCCCCCCGAAGTCATCGTCCCCTTGAGTGGATGGGCCTACTTCGGTTACACCATGCTCGGGCTGTTCGCTCTAATCGTTTTTGTCGCCGCATCTCTACTGCTCGCAAATGGAGAAGGTGCCGCCGGTTGGATTCTCGCCGGCGGCGGCACGTTACTCTACGCCCCGGCCGCGTTCGCATATCTGAGAACGGTGGAGATCGCCCTCGATATGCCCAACATGGCGATCTGGGCGGGATTGCTCGCGGCCGGCGCTGCAACGTCGTTCGCGCTGCATAAGTTGCGCGGTGGATATTTCGAAGTGAGTTCGCTACTGCCCTTCGCCGGCGCGACCGCGGCCACGGTCGGAGCTGCGGGACTCGATAAGGCCAACGAGCAGCTCGCGCACATCCCGATGGCCTGGGCCACGGTCGTCGGCTTGTTGCTTATCGGTGGTTTCCTCGTGGCCCGCATGGGCGGTGTTCTCCGATGAGCACCTAAGTCAGTTGCATCACACGCCGACATCGAATCACATGGATGAAATTTTTGCCTGTGGATAAGGGTGGAAAAGGATTGTATTCGAACAACGCTTGCTTTAGTCTTAAACACAGAACTCCTGGTCAGAGAACCGGCGCGTCTTACGCGTAGCCTGTGGACGAATGTGGATAAAACCACAACATGTTGTGGATGACTGAAGCTGAACCTACTATATGTAGTTTTCATCTGTAGAATGGTGCCTGAGAGTTCATACCGCGTACGTGAATCTCCGGGCACAAACAAATACCCCTGCTGCGAACAGGGGTAGTGTCTGCCAATGTGTGGCTACAAGGAGGTCAATTCCTTGGGATGTTTACACTCTGAGGATAGGCGCCGGCGCCGGCGAAAGTCAATGCGCCGCGCCAGCCTCCCGAGGTCGCCCTGACCCGAGGAGGCATCGTGGAGCCAAAGCGGAACCGCGAACCGAACTGGGCGTTCTGGGGATTCTGCCTTAACTGCATTCGTGCAGTCTGGGAGATCGCCCGTTCGTTCTTCGGCTGAGTAGTCGGACAGCGGGGCAGCGTCTTCGGATGCTGCCCCGCTGTTGTTTCCGCCGACCACTATGTCAAGGAGGTATATGAGCTCAACAAATCGGCTCTTCGCAGTTAGGGGTGTAATCGGGGTCTGAATCCTCCGGCCTCGAGCAGGCTCCGGGCGATGTAGTGGGTCAGGTTCCGGAACCCCAGCGCTGAACCACGCAAGTGTTCCAACCGG
>NZ_JABSSX010000016.1 GCF_013280495.1 Brevibacterium permense | reverse complement strand
CCTTTCACTGTTCACGACTTCACTGTCGTGGGTGAAAGCAATCCTGCTCTACTGCTACCGGGTACTTACATAGCTGCTACCACTTCGTTACACAGGTGCTACCGAATGCCGCTTCCGAACACCCCTCACTCCGGGTCGGAATGGGACACCCTGGCGGGATGGGCAATAGCTGCGGCGGTTGTTATAGGACTCTATATTAAGTACCGGACACCGATCCTTGTGGGCCTTGTAGGAATTGCGTCATTTATCGCCCTACCCGGCGCTATCTCGATTATAAATATGGCACGAAAAAACGTCGTCACTGGCAGATTCAGTATATTCCTCTCACTAGTGGCATTATTTTGCGCATCCGGGATCGGATTCCTGCTTGTAGCGTGGCTTTGGCAACCACCATTTGCGTCTGCAGAGTATATCAATTTCCTGGAAACCGGCGACAGCGGAGGACTGAATAGTGCCCTATTTGTTCTCTACCAGATCATAGGGGCCATATCCTATGTACTTGTTGCCACCATTTGCATCGGGTTCTCAATTTGCGTAATGAGCTCCGTGAACTTACATGTCGGCGCCGCCGGAAGATGGTTGTGGTCATTTGCATTTCGAAGCACCTCGAATGTCTGGTCAACAGTGATGCCGTTTATAGCAATAATATGTTCCATCATGGCACTAGCAATGTCGAGTGGTTACGCATTCGAACTAATTACTAGCCTTTCGCAGTGACAGTTAGTTCACAAATTCCGAGCGATCAATAACTATCTCGAATTAGGAGTTCAGCGGCCGGACGCCTGGAGGATTCTTCATAGTTCAACGTTATTGATGAAGCTTTGCTTGAACTCGCTGACTAATCCCGGCGGGCTCCTGTTCCCTCGTCCGGCTCAGCTGATGGTGCCGCTGGCGACGAGGACCGCGGGGCCGGCGAGGCTGACGCGTCCGCTCGTGCCGTCGACGTTGGGGTCGATTTCGATGCGCAGCTGACCGCCGGGCACGTCGACTCGCCACTGCAGAGGCGACTTCTCGCCGGCCCAGTGGTGGGCTGCGATCGCGGCCGCGCAGGCACCGGTTCCGCAGGAGCGGGTCTCGCCGACGCCACGTTCGAACACGCGCATACGCAGGGCGCCTTCTCCCCCGGCCACATCGGATCGAGCGGGTTCCATGACGATGTATTCCACATTGGATCCCTGCGCCGGGACGGGGTCGAGGACGGGTGCATCGCGCAGTTCGGCTGCGGCGAGTTCGGCGTTCTCGGCCAGGGCGACGACGGTGTGCGGGTTGCCGGTGGATACGCGCAGTCCGGGACGGGCGACGTCGATGCCGCCGGTGGTCACGAGTACGCTGCTCGCGGGGTCGAGTGACCATTCGCCCATGTCGATGGTGTACCAGGCGTCGCTGGCGGATCCGGGTCCGCCTGTACCGGTGTCGACGACGTCGTCTCCGGTTTGGACGCCGAGGGCGGGATTGAGGGTGGTGCGCACGGCTTTGATGCCGTCACGGGTGCCGACGAGGATCTCGCGGGCATCGGCGGGGACGCGACCGCTGGTCAGGAGTGCGTGGGCGAAGACGCGAACGCCGTTGCCGCACATCTCGGAGAGGCTGCCGTCGTTGTTGTAGTAGTCCATGAACCATTCGGCACCGGCTTCGGCCTGTTCGGCGGCTCCCGGGATGCCGCTGGCGGCGGAGCGGACGATGCGGATGATGCCGTCGGCGCCGAGTCCGGCCCGTCGATCGGCCAGGGTGGCGACGGTTTCGGGATGCATCTCCAGTGTGCTGTCGTCGTCGGAGAGCAGAACGAAGTCGTTCTGGGTGCCGTGCCCCTTGACGAAGCTGACATCGGTCCAGGCGGCGAACGGGGTATCCGGAGTGCTCATGGCTCCATCTTATCTGTGAGCGTCCAGTCGGGTCTTCAGTGCCCGTTCAGGACGTCGAGTGCCGCCGCCAGATTCTGTTCGGCGTCGGCGGCGCTGCCGTCGATCCAGCGGATGCGCGGGTCGCGGCGGAACCAGGTGTCCTGTCGGCGTGCGAACTGCCTTGTGCGGATCGTCGTCTCTTCCTTCGCCTCGGCGGCGGTGAGTTCTCCGGCCAGGTGGCGTTGGATCTGTGCGTAGCCGATGGCGCGTGATGCCGTCTTGCCTTCGGCCAATCCGACGTCGAGGAGTCGCAACACTTCGTCGACCCATCCGTGGTCCCACATGAGTTCGACACGGGTGGCGATGCGCTCGTGCAGAATCGCCCGGTCCATGCTCAGACCCAGGTGGATGGTCGGTTCGATCTCCTGGTAGTCCGGCAGTTGGGCGCCGAAGGGTCGTCCTGTGAGTTCGATGACTTCGAGGGCTCGGGCGATGCGTCGTTGGTCGTTGACGGTGATCTTCTCGGCCGCTTTCGGGTCGAGTTCGCGCAGTTTCTGGTGCAGCGTCCACCGGTCTGTTGCGACCTCGGCCTCGAGGCGGGCTCGCACCTCGGGATCCGTGCCCGGGAACTCCATATGGTCGACCGCGGCGCGCACGTAGAGTCCGGACCCGCCGACGAGGATCGGACGCAGTCCGCGCTCCCGGATGTCCGCAATCGCTGCGCGTGCACGCGCTTGGAAGTCCTGAACGTTCGCCTCTTCGGTGACGTCGAGAATATCGATGAGGTGATGCGGAATCCCCCGGCGCTCATCGACCGGCAGCTTCGCCGTGCCGATGTCCATTCCTCGGTAGAACTGCATCGAATCCGTGTTGATGATCTCCCCGCCGAGGCGGCCTGCCAGATCCAGCGCCAGGTCGGATTTCCCGGTGGCGGTGGCTCCGACGACGGTGATGATCGGCGCAGTGTCCTCAGTCATCGACGATCACTCCCAGAGTCCGGTGCCGCAGACAGAACGCACCTCGTGGACACGTTCGTCGACGACCGGCTCCAGAGTCGAGACACGAGCGCCCTGGTCGACGGCGTGGCGGATGCCGGCAGCCAGCACACTGAGGTTGGCGGCCATGGCCCCTGCTTGGTCGCAGAGGTCGAGCAGTCTTTCGTTGTCGATTGACGTCCCGGAGGTGATTGCTTCGACGACGGCACGATCAAATTCCTCGGCACCGTCGATCGGGGCCAAGGGTGCATCCTCTGCTGCGGCTCCGGACAGGTCGATGGGGAGGAGGAGGTTCTCGCTCGATCCGAGCGGGCCGATGTCGATTCCGACGGCGTGAGCGTGAAGGATCACGACGACGATGGCGGGGTCGGCCGCCTCGGCGAGTCTGCGTTCGTCCGTCGTCAGGCCTTCCACGGTGTCGACCCACTCGGTCCCGGACAGATACTGACCGGTGCGAGTATCGACGCCGCGGTCGATTCCCCAGCCGCCGAGCCCAGCCACGGGTGGCAGGGTCTCGATGGGCAGGGCCCAATGGGTCTGCGTCCTCACTGTGTCGCGGATGACGGTCCGCAGTTCGACCATTCGCGCTGTCTCGCTGCGGTCGATGTTCTCGAGCAGCACGGGGGCTGCCGGAATGATGGCGAAGGCGCCCATCTCAGCCGCGGGGGCGGATGGTCGGCATGCCGAGATTCGTCGCGCCGGCTGCACCCTGTCCGGGGCTCGGTGCGCCGCAGCTGTCGGCCTGTGCCCGGTCGTAAGCGTCACCGGCTCGGGACGGGCGTACGGAGAATCCGGAGTCGGCGAGAAGGAAGTAGGGCTTCGCCTCGGTGACGGTGGCGGTGACGAAATCACCGGGCCGCGGCATCTGGCCACCTTCGGGGATTCCGACGTGGACGAGGCGGTTGTCTTCGGCGCGACCGCTCAGTCGTGGGGAATCGGCGTGGGGCAGTTTGGTCACGAGTACCTCGACCTCGCGGCCGATCTGGGCTCTGTTCTCGTCCCAGGCGATCTCGTCCTGGAGTGCGGTGAGGCGTTCGAACCGTTCCTGCACAACGTCCTTCGGCACCTGATTGTCCATCGTGGCCGCCGGTGTTCCGGGGCGGATGGAGTACTGGAAGGTGAAGGCCTGGGAGAAGCGGGCGCGGCGGACGATGTCCATCGTGCCTTGGAAGTCCTCTTCGGTCTCTCCGGGGAAGCCGACGATGATGTCGGTGGTGATGGCAGCGTGCGGGATGCGTTCGCGCACGGAGTCGAGGATGTTCATGAACCGCTTGGTCCGGTAGGAGCGGCGCATTGATTTGAGAATCGTGTCCGAACCGGATTGCAGCGGCATGTGCAGCTGCGGCATGACTGTCGGAGTCTCTGCCATTGCGTCGATGACGTCGTCGGAGAAGGCGGCTGGGTGCGGGCTGGTGAAGCGGACCCGTTCGATCCCGTCGACGTTGCCGACGGCGCGCAGCAGTTTCGCGAATGCGCCCTTGTCGCGGAATTCGGCGCCGTAGGAGTTGACATTCTGGCCGAGCAGGGTGACTTCGACGACTCCGTCGGCGACGAGGGCTTCGACCTCGGCGAGAATGTCGCCGGGACGGCGGTCCTTCTCTTTGCCGCGCAGGCTGGGCACGATGCAGAAGGTGCAGGTGTTGTTGCAGCCGACTGAGATCGACACCCATCCGGAGTGCTGGGATTCGCGGCGGCTGGGCAGAGTGGAGGGGAAGACGTCGAGGCTTTCGAGGATCTCGACCTGGGCTTCCTCGTTGTGGCGGGCGCGCTCGAGCAGCGCCGGCAGGGATCCCATGTTGTGGGTGCCGAAGACCACGTCGACCCAGGGGGCCTTCTTCACGATGGTGTCGCGGTCCTTCTGTGCCATGCATCCGCCGACGGCGATCTGGAGGCCGGGGTGGTTCTCTTTGACCTTCGCGAGCTGGCCGAGGTTGCCGTAGAGGCGGTTGTCCGCGTTTTCGCGGACGGCGCAGGTGTTGAAGACGACGACGTCGGCCTGGTCGTCGGTGTTCGCCTGAACGTAGCCGGCATCGTCGAGCAGTCCGGACAGACGCTCGGAGTCGTGCACGTTCATCTGGCATCCGTAGGTCTTGACCTCGTAGCTGCGAGGGGTGGTTCCGGATGTCGTCGGGGATTCAATCAGTTCAGTCATGGCGCACCCATTCTAGCCGTTCCCCATGTGCCGTTTCAGTCTTCGGCGAGCACGTCTCGTGTGACCTTGATGCAGATCGCCGAGGGGAAGCCGCGGCGGGCGAGCATGCCGAGGATTCGGCGCTCCCGCACCGCATAGTCGAGGCGCCTGGTGGAGGCGGCTTTCTTCTCGGCGACTTCGCGGGCGAGCTCTTCCTCGCCGTCGATGTCGGCCACGGCGTCGGAGGCGAGTTCGGGGCTGATGCCCTTCTTGCTCAGTTCGCGTTTGAGCACGGACCGGGAGAGTTTCCGGTTCTCGCGCTGTGCCCGTGCGAAGCGGTGGGCGAATTCTTCGTCGTTGAGCAGACGCGAATTCTGCAGCTTCTCGATGAGGACATCGATCGCTTCGGGCATGAGGTCGCGTTTGAGGAGTTTCTTGCGCAGTTCGTCGCTGGAGTGGTCGCGCATCGCGAGCATGTTCATCGCCGTCTTCTTCGCCTGCGCGTAATCCGCGTCGAAGTCGGGAGCGTCGTCTTCGTCGTCGTCGAAGCTCAGCCCGGGACCGACAGCGAAGTCAGGCGCGACATCGCCACCGCTCGCCATGAAATCTGGACCATCATTCTCGGCCGCAAGGAAATCAGGGACGTCGAGGAAATCCGGAGTCGAGTCGGTACCGCCTTCGACCCACCCGTTGTCCGGTTCCTGCTGCTGTCGCTTCCAGCCGCTGGAGTTCTTCTTGCGCTTCGACCCCGAGCTCTTTCGTTTGGCAGTTCGACCATTGCCGCCGGTGACATCATCGTCATCGAGTCCGGAGAGACCGGCGAAGAAACCGGCCTCCCCTTCGGCATGACGTTGGTCGATCTCCGAGATCGCACTGCGCAGCTGCGAGAGTGTCTCGGTCTGAGACGAGTCGGTCCGATCCGAGTCCCCCGCACCGACCATGTCGGTCGATGCGGCGGGATCGTGGCCGGGGAATTCGCCGTCGGTCGACGAAGCGTCAGGAGACTTCGACGTCATCCGTCTGTGCTTCTCCGGCCGCCTCGGCGCCTTCCTCGGGTTCGTCGACCTGGATCAGGCCGAGCTTGTGCTTGATCTTCAGCTCGATCTCTTCGGCCAGGCCCGGGTTGTCGCGGAGGAAGTTGCGGACGTTCTCCTTGCCCTGACCCAACTGATCGCCGTCATAGGTGAACCAGGAACCGGACTTGCGCACGATGCCGTTGTCGACGCCCATATCGATGAGGCTGCCTTCGCGGGAGATGCCGTGGCCGTAGAGGATGTCGAACTCGGCCTGCTTGAACGGCGGGGCGACCTTGTTCTTCACGATCTTCGCACGAGTTCGGTTGCCGACCGCGTCCTGACCTTCCTTGAGGGTCTCGATGCGGCGGACGTCGATGCGCACGGAGGCGTAGAACTTCAGCGCCTTACCGCCCGAGGTGGTCTCCGGCGAACCGAAGAAGACGCCGACCTTCTCACGCAGCTGGTTGATGAAGATCGCGGTGGTCTTCGACTGGGCCAGGGCACCGGTGATCTTACGCAGTGCCTGCGACATCAGGCGAGCCTGCAGGCCGACGTGGCTGTCGCCCATCTCGCCTTCGATTTCGGCCTTGGGCACAAGGGCTGCCACGGAGTCGATGACGATGACGTCGAGGGCACCGGAGCGGATGAGCATATCGGCGATCTCGAGTGCCTGCTCACCGGTGTCCGGTTGGGAGACGAGGAGCTGATCGGTGTCGACGCCGAGCTTATTCGCATACTCCGGGTCGAGTGCGTGCTCGGCATCGATGAACCCGGCGATTCCGCCGGCCTTCTGTGCGTTTGCGACGGCGTGGAGAGCCACGGTCGTTTTACCGGAGGATTCCGGACCGTAGATCTCGACGACGCGACCGCGCGGCAGACCGCCGATGCCCAGTGCGATGTCGAGGGCGACCGAACCGGTCGGGATGGAGGCGATGGGCTCACGCACACCGTCGCCGAGGCGCATGATCGCGCCCTTGCCGTAGTTGCGATCGATCTGGCCCAGCGCGGCGTCGAGTGCCTTCGACTTGTCGCCGCCGGTGGGAACCTGGAGGTTCTTGGGTGTACGTGCCATGACGTCTCCTCTTCGTTGCTTTTCCGTTGAGACCAAGGCTAGAAGATGGCACTGACATAACGACAGAGGAAGCGATTCCCCCGTGGATAACCAGCCACTCATGGTCACAGGTCCCGTGATTCCTCACCAGGATAACCCACATGGGAACAGGTGTTCTATATATTGGGGTGTGTCGCGTGTCTCCGCGAGAGTCAGGCCTGGGCCAGACCCAGCTGCCAGGTGAGACCGAAGCGGTCCCCCACCCACCCGAACGGGCCGAATCCGTAGTCGTCGAGCGGCATGAACACAGTCCCCTCCGCACTCAGTGCGGTGAAGAGTCGTTCGAGCTCCTCAGCCGAATCGCAGTCGACCATGAGTGACACGCCAGGAGTGATGTCCCACTCGTGTGCGACGAAGCTGTCGCTGAAGCGCAGCCTCTGGCCGGCGATCTCGATCTCGGACATGATGACCGTGCCCTCGGCGCCCGGACCGTCGGAACCGTACCGATTATCGAGGATCACTCGCCCGTCGGCGAAGAGTTCGAGGTAGGTCTCCAAGGCCTCGGCGGCGCTCTGTCCACGACTGGGCTGGAAGGTGATGAACGGGACGGCCTGATTCATGCGGTCAGTCTACACGCGGGCGGCACGGCGCCGACAGTAAAGACCAGCACTGCTCCGACCAGACAGAGTCACAGACAATGCCAAGCGCCCCCGATCGATCAAAACTGCTCCGATCCAGCAGAACGGCATCGAGCCTCGGTCAGAACGGCGTCGAGCGCGGCTTTTCCTTGCCGAGACGCCGAGATTCGGGAACGCCCATGGAATCACAGACGGCAGTCCAGATGTCGCGGGGTTCGACCCCGGCTTCGAATGCCTGGGCTGCAGTCCGCGAACCCAGGGAGCTCAGAGTGAGGTCGGTGTGCAGAGAGGCCGCGCGGGCCTCACCGAACTCCTCGTTCATGAGGATCCAGTAGAGCGTGTGCCGCATCAGGGCTTAGCAGCCAGCCGCGGAGCAGAGTATCCCTCGGGGTGACCGAGGATCTTGTCCGAGAGCTCCTGCGGAATGGTGTCGGGGATCTGCACGCCTTCTTCGAGAGCGAAGCGATCGGAGACAGACGACAGCAGTGCCGACAGCGGCAGGTCGAGTGCTTCGCAGATCGCCGACAGCAGCTCCGAGGAGGCTTCCTTCTGTCCGCGCTCGATTTCGCTGAGGTAGCCGAGCGAAACGCTGGCCCCGGTCGAGACATCGCGAAGGGTGCGTCCTTGACGACGGCGGGCGGAACGAAGTGCGTCGCCGATTTCGACTCTCAGTAGCATAACGCGGCCCTCCCTTTGTCAGCGCGTCCCGTCAATGCAGTTCCAATAACTTTACAACCTGGCCGTGACACAGCACCAACCTGGTGCCCCGAGCGGATGGTATTGCCAGTCCATTCGAAGACTTTGGAGAATTTTCGTCCGATGGTCATCACCCGGTCAACCGCACAGCAGACGAACTTATTCCGCGGCGTCTCCGCCAGCATTCGACGCCTGCCCTGCCTCGGGCCCGAAGGCGAGTTCGCCGACGAATTCGTCGAGGTTGACGACCATCGCCTGCACCGTCTGGCTGCGGATGGAATCGCGGTCGCCGGTGAACTCGTGTTCGAAGACCTTCGCCTTCCCGCCGAAGGCGATCGCCGTGTAGACGAGTCCGACCGGCTTGTCGTCCTGCGGATCGGGACCGGCCACGCCGGTGCAGGAGATCCCGATGTCGGCAACGCACTGCACGGCCGTGCCGACGGCCATCTGCGCGGCGACGACCGGGTCGATCGGTCCGGTCTCCTCGAGGTGGTCGGCGTTCACTCCGGCCAGGCTCGCTTTGAGGTCGGTGGCGTAGGTGACCAGCCCGCCGCGCACCACGGCGGAGGCCCCCGGCACATCGACGAGCGAAGCGACGAAGCGTCCCCCGGTCAGCGATTCCGCCGATGACAGCGAGATCCCCAGCTGAGCACAGGTGGAGATGATGCGACGCGCGGTCTCCATCAGCTCGGACTCAGCCACGCTGCGCGTCCCCGCCGGTCTCTGTACTCCCACCGCTCTTCGCATCCTTGTACAGCTTCGCTGCCTGCACGCAGTAGTCGACGCCGGTGACGATGGTGACGACGATGGCCGCGGTCATGATGATCCAGGCGAAGACGAGCAGGATGACGTAGACGGCAGAGGGCACTACGTCCGAGAGCGGGAAGACCAACAGGAACAGTCCGATCGCAGCGGTCTGCAGCACGGTCTTGATCTTGCCGCCTCGTGAGGCGGGCATGACTGCGATGCGGATCATGAAGAACCGCAGCAGCGTGATGCCTAATTCGCGGACGAGGATGATCACGGGCACCCACCAGGGCAGTTCGACGATGATCGCCAGACCGATGAGGGCGGCGGCCATGAGCGACTTGTCCGCGATGGGATCGGCGATCTTGCCGAAGTTCGTAATGAGGTTGTTCCGTCTGGCCAGGTAGCCGTCGACGAAGTCGGTGAACATGGCCAGCAGGAACACGATGAGCGCCCACCAGCGCAGGGTCACATCGTTGCCGCCGTCTGCCAGCAGAAGCACGAGGAACAGAGGCACCATGAGGATGCGCAGCACCGTGAGTGCGTTCGGGACATTCCACGGACTCGGTTCTGCAGAGGGCTGCTGAGAGGCTCCGGCCTCGACTCGATCGTTCACGCATCCAGCCTATCGGAGTGAGCTGAGCAGATCATTCCAACCACGGACATCTCAACCACAATCGCCGAGGCGGCGCCCCGTTTCAACGGTGCGCCGCCTCGGCGAGGGGTGTGGTTCGGATCAGATCAGCGGCCGGTGAGCTGCCAGGCGTCCTCTCCGCTGGCCTCGACGACCTCGAGCCCGGTCTCGGGGTCGACGTCGCCGACGGTGAGGTCGCCGGCATGGCCGACGCCGTTCGCGTAGCGGTCGGACGATGCCGTGCTGTACGAAGCCGAAGCTCGGGAGGTCTCGCCGTAGTCGTCGTCGAACTCCTCGTCATAGTCCCCGGCTGCCGAGGCGTGCCCGGTGCCGGCCTGTCGGGACTGGCCGTGGCCTCCGTCGGTCGGCACGTCGGCAGAGGCGCCGCCGGAATCCTCGGGCGGGGTCTCGCCCTTGATGATGGCCAGGGTGCCCGGCAGATCATCGGGGCGCACGAGCACGTCGCGGGCCTTCGATCCCTCGGAGGGTCCGACGATTCCGCGGGACTCCATGAGATCCATGAGGCGACCGGCCTTGGCGAAACCGACGCGGAGCTTGCGCTGCAGCATCGAGGTCGAGCCGAACTGCGTGGTGACGACCTGCTCGATCGCCTGGAGCAGCAGTTCGAGGTCGTCGCCGATGTCCTCGTCGATCTGCTTCTTCGGCGCTTCGACGGCCACGTCTTCGCGGTAGTTCGGGGTGAGCTGACCCTTGACGTGCTCGACGACCTTCTCGATCTCGGATTCGTTGACCCAGGCGCCCTGGACACGCATCGGCTTGGCCGCGCCCATCGGCAGGAACAGGGCGTCACCCTGACCGATGAGCTTCTCCGCGCCGGGCTGGTCGAGCACGACTCGGGAGTCGGCCAGCGACGAGGTCGCGAATGCCAGACGGGAGGGCACGTTGGCCTTGATGAGGCCGGTGACGACGTCGACGCTGGGTCGCTGGGTGGCGAGCACCAGATGGATGCCGGCGGCACGGGCCAGCTGTGTGATGCGCTGGATCGAGGCTTCGACGTCGCGTGGGGCGACCATCATGAGGTCGGCGAGCTCGTCCACGACGACCAGCAGGTACGGGTAGGGCTGGAGGACGCGTTCGGATCCGGCGGGCGCCTGGATGCGACCCTCGCGGACGGCCTTGTTGAACTCCTTGACGTGCTTGAACCCGTAGTTCGCGAGGTCGTCGTAGCGGGCGTCCATTTCGCGCACGACCCATTCGAGCGCCTCGGCGGCCTTCTTCGGGTTCGTGATGATCGGGGTGATCAGGTGCGGGATGCCTTCGTAGATCGTCAGCTCGACGCGCTTGGGGTCGACGAGGATCATGCGGACTTCGTCGGGGGTCGCGCGCATCATGATCGAGGTGATCATGGAGTTCACGAAGCTCGACTTGCCTGCACCGGTGGCACCGGCGACGAGGAGGTGGGGCATCTTCGAAAGGTCGGCGACGACGAATCCGCCTTCGACGTCCTTGCCCACTCCCATGACCATGGGGTGGTCGGTCTTGCGGGCGGCCTTCGAGCGCAGCACATCACCGAGGGCCACGTTCTCACGGTCGGTGTTCGGGATCTCGATGCCGATGGCCTTCTTGCCGGGGATCGGCGAGAGGATGCGCACGTCGGCGCTGGCCACGGCGTAGGCGATGTTCTTCGACAGCGCCGTGACCTTCTCGACCTTCGTACCGGCGCCGAGCTCCACCTCGTAGCGGGTGACCGTCGGTCCGCGGGAGAACCCGGTGACCTCGGCGTCGATCTTGAACTGCTCGAGCACATCGCGCAGGGCTTCGACGACACGGTCGTTGGCCTCGGAGCGTTCCTTCGCTGGAGGTCCGGGCTGGAGGTTGTCGGAGGCGGGCAGGGTGTAGGTGACGTCGCCGGCGAGGGTGAGCTGTTCGACGCGTTCGGGCAGCTGCTCCGTGGGTGGAGGTGCAGGTGCGTTCGTGGTCGGGACCGGCGCCGGGGCGGCAGCGGGCTCGGACTTCTTCGCCTGGTTCGCGGCGTCGTCGTCCATCCCGATGGTCTTCTTCAGCTCGGCCATCTCGCGTTCGGCCTTGGTGGGTCGGCGCTGGCCGGGCTTGAGCTTGGGCTCCGGGCTGGTTTCGATGCGCGTGGTGTCGGCGTCCTCGTCGCTGACGTCATCTTCGTGGATGTAGGCCTTGTCGTAGGCCTTCGTGGCGGTGTCGTCGTCGGCGGATTCAGCGTCGGGATCGGGGATCTCGGTCTTCTTCTTCCGACTGCGGCGCTTGGCGCCCATCACGGGTTTGAGGTCGGAGGTGCGGCCGTTCTCGGCAACGAGGTCGGACTGTTTGGTCTCGGCCGCCTCGACGTCGGTTTCGGGTCGGGCACCGCCGGTGAGGCGGTAGTACAGGTCGGTGAGGCGACGGGGAATCGCGCGCACCGGGGTCGCGGTGACCACGAGCAGGGAGAAGAGCCCGAGGAGGACGAGCAGCGGCACCGCCACGTACGCGGTGGTCGCAATCACCAGCGGTGAGGACACGACGAATCCGAGCGCGCCTCCCCCGTTGGCCATGGCTTCGCGAGAGTTCGTGAAGGTCGGGTTGCCGGCGGCGATATGCGCCAGGCCCGAGGCGGCGAGCAGACCGAAGATCATCCCGATGAGGATGCGGTTGTTGCCGCGGTTGTCGTCGCCGCGCAGGAACAGGCGAATCGCGTAGCAGGTGAAGACCACCGGCAGGGCGAGTGCCACTCGGCCGAAGGTGCCTTCGACGATTCCACGGACGCCGTCGCTGATCGCGCCGGGGATGTTCCACCATTCGAAGGCGGCGATGATGATCGAGAGTCCGATGAGGAAGAAGGCTGTGCCGTCCCGCTTCGTCGGTGATTGATCGGTCGGTTCGTCGCTGAGAGTCTTACGCGCACGGTTTCCGGCCATGTGGGCCACTCCCCTCCATGCACCGGTGACAACGTTTGTCCCGGGTTCTTCGGTCCCCGCTTGACCGGACCGACCAGCGTTTTTGCGCGCTGTGCGTTTCCCGGAACCAGAAGCGGGGGAAGTCGTTCTGGTCGCCATGTCTCTCATCTTAGGACGATATTGCGCTCCTGCCCAGCAAATCCGCAGGTTTCGGCGCGCCACCAGGGGCGATGTTCGGCCCCGCGTGTCACTGCGGCTGCGCTAGCCCGGAACATGCGATTTTGCAGCCGTAAGCGAGATAAATGTGCTCAGATTGCCCGCTTTCGTCGCCTTTTCGGCAATCTGCGCACACTTAACTTGCCGTTCACGGCAGAATCAGAGCGGCTGATCCAGGTCGATGCTCTGTCTATAGGGGAACCCGAGCGATGAAGACGTACTCGCGGCCCGGTCTGTCCGGGGCATCGCGGATCTCATCGACGATGAAACCGGAGTCGTCCAGGGACTTCGTCAGCTCATCGCGGTCACGAAACTGCAGACGGCTCCGCTGTTCGACGCGGCGGCCGTCCCGCTCGAAGACCAGCATTCCGAAGAAATCGACGAACGCGCCGTGCGCGGCTTCGAATTCCACCCACGACTCGACTGTTCCCTCACCGTCGACCTCGGCCGCAGAATAGGTGTTCGCCTTCGTCCATTCCCGCCACGCCTGCCTCTCAGGGTCGCGTGATTCGAAGACGAGAAGTCCGCCCGGCGACAGTCTCCGGCGGATCGCCGTCAGCGTCTCCGCCCAGGCTTCATCTCCGAGAATCGCCTGCGCCACATTTGCCGTCATGAAAGCCATGTCCGACTGCAGCGGCGGCAGGTCGGCGGCGACCCCGTGGACCCAAGCCACCCGGTCAGCGTGGGGTTTCGACTGCGCCACGTCCAAAGCAAGCGCCGAGGGATCGACGCCCACGACCTCCACTCCCCGACCGGCGAGCATCGTGGCGAACGCTCCCGTTCCGCATCCCACATCCACCACCGAGGCGGCTCCGAACTCATCGACCATCGCCGCGTAGACGTCGAGGTCGTCCCGTTCGGGTCCTTCGAAGATGTCATAGACGGCCGCACAGCGCGCGTCGACATAGCTGTCCCCGGCGTCATCAGCGAGATTCCGGGCGCTGTCAGCGGTCATGCGGATCGCTCGGGTGCATGGCGATGAACAGACCCCACTGGGTGGCGCCGTCCTTGTTGCGCCGACTGCGGAACTCTTCGAACAGCTCATCGATGCGAGTACGGAATTCCGCGACCTCATCCTCGGTGAGCATCGCGGCCATCCGACCCATCGTCCGCTCCTCATACGGTGCGGCGGTGAACTCGGCAGTGAAGGCCTCGAGCATCTCGGTCGTCATATCGCCGGTGTTGAGGAACCAGCTCTTGCCCGTGGCGAGGTACGGGATCTCCCTGGACCCGCGTTTGCCGCGCCGCGCCTCCTGAGGTTCGAGGAATCCGGTGTCGGCGAGCATCCGCACATGATGGAGCGAGGTCGCGGGATTGAGGCCGGTCGCCTCGGCGATCTCCCGATTGCTCATTGCCTCATCCAGACACAGCCGCAGGATCCGAATCCGAATGCTCGACGCCAGCGCCTTGGCCTCTGCATCGGTGGCGTCCCTGCGCTCCACGGCTCGGGCGAGGGCGGCCGCAGCAGGTGTGTCATCGTTCATGCCTCAACGCTAGCGAGTGATCGGGAGAAGTCAATCAATCCCCTGAAGTGATTGACTTTCCCCAATCGCTCGTGGAGCATTACTGATTGACAACCCTCAATCACTGACTCTCAATCACCGATCCTCCGCCCGCCGTCTCGAGGAAGAGCCATGGCAGCAGCCGACCAACCGCCGTCGAGCGAACCGCAACCGCAACCGCAGCACGGTCCCGCCTCATCGCAGCGGCCGAAACACGTCTCCCTGTGGAGACACCGCGACTTCATGAAGTTATGGGCAGGCGACACGGTCTCCGTGTTCGGCTCCGAGCTCGTCCTCTTCGCCCTTCCCCTCATCGCCGTGCAGCTCCTCCACGCCGACGCCTTCGAGATGGGAGTGCTCGCCACCCTGGAATCTGCGGCGTTCCTGCTCATCAGCCTGCCCGCCGGGGCCGGGGTCGACCGTCTGCCGAAGAGACTCGTCATCGTCTACGGCGACACTATCCGCGCCGCCATCCTCCTGACCATCCCGCTGACCTGGGCCTTCGACGCCGTGAGCATGATCCAGCTCTACCTGGTCGCAGCCGGGGTCGGAATCGTCAGCGTCTTCTTCGACATAGCCAACCAGTCCTACCTGCCCGAACTCGTCGACGGGGAATCAATCTCCGACGGCAACGGCAAGCTCCAAGCCAGCCAGCAGACTGCCGGAGTCGCCGGCCCCACTCTGGCCTCCGGGTTGGTCACCGCGATCGGTGCCCCGCTGACCGTCGGGCTGACCAGCATCTGCATGGGACTCTCGAGCATCCTCGTCGGACTCATCAAACACCGCGAAACCCCACGAGCGGCCGAGGGACGGGCCGGATTCGTCGCTGAGATCCGCGAGGGACTCGGCTTCGTCCTCGGTCACCCGCTGCTGCGCCGGATCACTGCCTGCACAGGTCTGACGAACTTCGCGTCGTCGGGCATCTTCGCGCTCCTCGTGCTGTACGCCCTCACCACACTCGGTCTTCACCAGGTCGAACTCGGAATCATCATGTCCGTCGCCTCGGCCGGCGGCATCCTCGGCGCACTCACGGCGGCATGGGTGCAGAAGATCCTCGGCGAAGGAACGAGCATCGCCGTATCCGCGCCCATCAGCGGCCTCTGCTTCCTCGGTGTTCCGCTCGCCTCCGTTCTGCCGGCGCTGCCGACCCTGCTGATCAGCTGGTTCTTTGTCACCTGGGCGGTCGTCGTCTACAACATTGCGCAGGTGAGCTTCCGCCAGCGGCTGTGCCCGAAGCCGCTGCTGGGCCGGATGAACGCCTCCATCCGCTTCCTCGTATGGGGACCGATGCCGTTGGGCGCCTTCCTCGCGGGCATCCTCGGCGACCGGCTCGGGGTGACGAGGACGATGTGGATCCTGGCAGCCTGCGCGCTGCTCGGCTCACTGCCAGTGCTCGCCTCCCGCCTGCTGGGGATGCGCGTACTCCCCCGCGAACTTGATCTGCTCGCCGAGGCGACCGACCCGATCTCACCGTCGGCGGAGGCCGAAGGTCGCGGTTGAGGTCTCCTGCCGACGCGACCCCGCGCGACACGCAGTGGAGTGTGGCGATAAGTCAGATTTCTCCGAAGAATCCAGACTTTTCGCCACTAAAAACGAATTAGCGGCCGTCCACGAGATAAGTGTGCTCAGATTGCCCGCTTTCGTCGCCTTTTTGGCAATCTGCGCACACTTAACGTGCCGTTCGTGGCAGAAACAGTGCGGCCAGGCAGCGGCGAAGTCGTCGATCGAAAGAGATCGAGAGTGACCGGGACGAGCCCGCCCCGCCTCAGCGGGTGGCGTAGAGATGCTCCGGCCGTCCGGTCGACCCGTACTGCAGAGACACCGTGATCGTGCGGGCTTCGGCGAGCTTCGCCAGATGCCGCTGCGCGGTCGCACGGGAGGCACCAACCGCCTCGGCGACTTCGAGGGCCGTCATCGGGCCGCTCGCCTCCTCAAGTGCTGTGAGAATCCGGGTCGTCGTCGACGATCCCGCCGGGCTCGCTCCGGTCCCGCCGACGGCCGCGGCATCGTGGAGGTTGCGCAGCTGCCGCTCGAGGTCGGTCTGCCCGACCTTATCCCGCTCCCAATAGCGGAGGAATCGAGCGTAGCGGCGCAGGAAGTTCTGCAGCACCTCGGCGGCGAAGGGCTTGACGATGTACGTCATCGCCCCCGCGCGCAGCGCCGAGCGGACCACCTGCGGATCCGTGACCGCCGAGAGCACAATCGCCTCGATATCGGTCTCGCGGATGAGGTCGACCCCGGTGCCCTCGGGCAGCACGTAGTCGACGAGAAGCAGGTCGACCTCGTTCGCGGCGATGACCTCGCGGGCCGTCTTCAGGTCGCGGACGGGTTCGAGTGCCGTGAAGCCGGGCACCTCGTCGACGTACCGGGCATGAATCTGCCCGACGAAGAAGTCGTCATCGAGCACGAGAACGTTGACCATCATCTCTCCTCAGTTTCGCTGGAAATCATCATCTCCGCAGGCCAGAAGCTGTGCTGCCGCCATCGCTAAAATCGCCGTCTTCGCCCACGTCGCCCACGTCGCCGTATTCGCCCGCGTCGCCCAGGTCGGCAGGGTCGTCGAGGGCATCAGGCAGGCGCATGCCGAAGCTCGCCCCGCCGAGGTCCGGGTCGTGGCCGTCGATGAGCCACACCGCTCCCCCGCCCTTCTCCGCGACCCGACGGCTGAGCGCGAGTCCGATGCCGAGTCCGTGACCGTCCCCGGTGCCGGTTCCCGAGGTGAGTCCGATCCCGAAATCCGGCGCCGAGGCGGCTGTCGAGGTCGAGAATCCCTCGTCGAAGATCTTCCCCGCCACCTCGTCGTCGATCCCGTCGCCGGTGTCCGTGACGACCGCGTGGAGCTCCGTCCCGGAGCTGAGCACCTGCACTTCGACCCGGCCCCCGTCCTCGGCGTACCGCCGGCCTGCGACGGCCGCACGGACGGCATTGTCGATGAGGTTGCCGAGGATGAGCGTGACCGCTTCCGGGTCGCGGACCGCACCCACGGCCAGGGAATCGGGGGTGACGGCCAGGGCCACTCCCGCCTCGGCGGCGGTCGTGCCCTTCGCTTCCAGAACGGCGCGCAGATACGGGTCGGACACGAGGTCGATGTCCTCGACGGGGGTCGTGATCGGACCGGTGCCCAGGAGGGAGGACAGGTAGGTATGGGCCTCATCGGTGGCGCGTCTCGCCCAGGGTCCCGGATTCGTGGGAGACGTTCTCGCGTCCGGCCAGCGCCTCATCCGGCGAGGTCGAGACCTTGTGTCCGATCTTCGACCGGTCGGGGTGGGTGAGTCGGATGCCGCGATCGTCGGTGATGACGGCGAAGCTGATGCCGGAACGGTCGCGCAGATCATTGGTGATCCCCAGCATCGAGGTCACGAGCCGCTCATCGGGCTTTTCGGCATGCTCGGCCGAAGCCTGGGTGGCGGCGGCGCGGACGTTCGGATCGATCGCCAGCGTGCGGGCAGTGGCCAGCGCCTTCGTCTCGGTCACCTCGGTGACGGTGCGCGCCCCCATCCACGCGAACACTCCGGTGACCAGGGCGAGGATCACGATGACGAGCGCGAGCTGAGAGATCAGCACACGCCGGGAGAACGAACGATGGGGCCGGGGCACGCGCTCAGCGTAGCCGCGTTTGAGCGTAATGCGCAAAAGGCGCGCAACGATCTAAACGCCATCAGTGCACACAAGCGCGCGCGGCCCGTGATGTGGGCCCTACGGTGTTTCGAGCCTCACATTCGCCTTCGAAGGAGAAGCCCGTGCTTGTCATTCTCGGTTTTGCCATGATCCTCGTCTTCATGACGCTGATCATGACCAAACGACTCTCGCCGATCCTCGCGCTCATCCTCGTGCCCACGATCTTCGGCCTCTTCGCCGGAGCAGGAATGGGCATCGGGGACATGGTCATGGACGCGATCGCCTCGATGTCGTCGACGGCAGCGCTGCTGCTCTTCGCCATCATCTACTTCGGCATCATGATCGACGTCGGCCTCTTCGACAAGCTCGTCGAGTTCATCCTCAAGGTCGCCGGCAACGACCCCGTCAAGGTCGTCCTCGGCACCGCGCTGCTCACCGGCGCCGTGTCCCTCGACGGTGACGGATCGACAACGTTCATCGTCGTCACCGCGGCCATGCTGCCGATCTACCAGCGCCTCGAGATGTCGCCCGTGGTGCTCACCTGCGTCGCCGGTCTCATCAACGGCACCCTCAACATCGTTCCGTGGGGCGGCCCGACTGCCCGGGCCTCCTCGGCGCTGCAGATCGACGCGAACGAAATCTTCGTCCCCATGGTTCCTTCCCTGGTGGCCGCCCTGCTCGTGTGCCTCATCTTCGCCTATGTGCTCGGCATCTCCGAACGCCGCCGCCTGGCCAAGAACGGCGTCGCCTGGGTCGAGGACCGCGGTTCGAATCGTCGCAGGGACCTCGTCGGCGCCGTTGCCGGAGCCAGCACGACCGCGGGCTCATCCGCGGGCACCACCACGGGTGGGCACGGACGCGGATCCGGGTCGGCCGCCTCGGCGAATGACGGCACCACCGCCGAGGCGACCCCCGCCTCCGCGAACGACACAGACGGATCCGCCGGAACTGGTTCGGGCCTGTCGAACACCGCGCTCGATCCCAACCGCGCAACCCTGCGTCCGAAGCTGTTCTGGTTCAACCTGGCCCTGACCGTGGCCGTGATGGTCCTGCTCATCATCGACATCCTGCCGCTGCCGTACCTGTTCATGATCGGCACCGTCATCGCGCTCATGGTCAACTTCCCGAAGATGAAGGACCAGCAGGAGGAGATCGCCTCCCACGCGACCGCGATCATCTCCGTCGTGGCCATGGTCATGGCCGCGGGTGTGCTCACCGGCATCATGTCCGGCACCGGAATGGTCGATGCGATGGCCGAATGGCTCGTCGCGGTCATCCCGAACTCGATGGGACCCTACATGGCCGTCATCACCGGTCTGCTGTCGATTCCGATGACGTTCTTCATGAGCAACGACGCCTTCTACTTCGGCATCCTGCCCGTCCTCGCCGAGACCGCCTCCCACTTCGGCATCTCCGCGGCAGATATGGCCCGCGCCTCGATCACCGGCCAGCCCGTGCACATGCAGTCGCCGCTCGTGCCCGCTATCCTGCTGCTCGTGTCCCTGTCCGGCGTCGAGCTCGGCGATCACCACAAGAAGGTGCTGTGGCGCGCGCTCATCGTCGCCCTCGTCATGCTCGCCGTTGGTGTCGCCGTCGGCGTCATCGGAATCGGCTGAACGGAGGACTGCGATGACTGATCTCTATTCGACCTCACACCCCCGCTTCCCCGCCCCGTCCCTGCAGGTCACCGCCTCACCGGGCATCGATTCGGCCTCGGCGACCGTGGTCCTGGCGCTGCGTCCTGATGCCTCGGACGAGGTACTCGAGCAGGCGATCGCCGCGGCCCGCCGTGAGCACGCTTCGGTGCAGGCGGTCGTGTTCGGCACGGATACGACGACGGCCCCGTCGACGTCGTCCCTGTCCGAATGCACCAAGTTGGGTGCCGCCCTCGCCGAGGCAGGGGTGGAGTATGCCGTCCACCGCTCCGGTCCCGATCCAGCCGAGCAGATCCTCGGTCTCGCCGAGGAGCACGATGCCGCGTTGATCGTCATGAGCACCAAGCGACGCTCGCCCGTGGTAAAGCTGCTGCTCGGGTCGAGTGCACAGCAGGTCATCCTCGAGGCCGAGTGCCCGGTGCTGTTGGTCAAGTAGAAGTTCGGAGCCAGTCACACGAGCTGGTCGCACGATCCAGCCGCACGAGCCGGTCGTCCGACGCTAGATTCCGGCGATCCCGCGGCCCGGAGCCAGGATTCCTCGCGGATCGACCAGAGCCTTGATCTCGCGCCGACGCGACCGTCCCGGCTGCGGGCCCCACGCGTCGACCTCACCCCAGACCGGAGCGGGCGCACGGATGAGCCGGGCGGCGATGAAGTGCAGTCCGAAGCTGCGCAGATGTTCGAGGACCACGCGCGTGGCCACTCCGGGTTCGGAATCCGGGACGCCGACGCCCAGTTCGAAGGACCCTGTCGCGCTGCCGCGCAGCTGCAGCGGATAGCCGATCGTCGTTTCCAGCCGGTCGACGGCATCGATGAGGGTCGGAATGAAACTCGGTGCCACGGACACCCCGATGGTCGCGGCCAGGCGAGCTCTGCTCCCCCACCATTCCGGCTCCCCGCACGGGGTTGCCCCGGGGATCCGATCCACGAGGTGGCCCACTTCGGCCTCGACCTCGTCGGTGTCCCCCTCGATGAGAACCACTGTCGCCGCCGGTGACCCGGGTGGTCGTTCGATGACGACCGCGTCCGGGACTCGGCGGGCGACGAGGAGGTCGGCGGCAGCCTCGGGGCCGGGGATCCATACGAATCTCTGCGTTTCGGCTCGCTCGGCCAGACGGATCTCGGCCTCGACGATGATCGCTCGGGTTCCCCACGATCCGATGACGAGTCCGGGCAGATCGCGGCCGTCCAGATCCGGGTGGAGTCCGTAAGCGGTGCGGGCGATGGTCCCGTCGGCGGCGACGGTCGTCACGGACTGCACCGTCTCGGCCAGCCGAGGACGGCGCAGACAACGGGGTCCGGTGGCCGCGGTGGAGATCATTCCGCCGAGCGTGGCGCCGGCCTCGACGCGGTCAAGCGGTAGGTCGGCGAGGATCTCCTGCCCGGATTGGGCTGCGAACCTGTTGAGGGCGCTGATCCGGGTTCCGGCTCCGGCACGGATGGTGTCGTCGGCATGGTCGGCCACCTCGGCGATCGAGGTGAGGTCGATGAGGAGTCCCGGAGTGGACGCGGGCGGATGATCGTCGAAGGCGGTGCCGCCGCCGAACACTGCGACGGTGCGGTTCTCGGCATGTGCGCGGGCCATGAGCTCGGAGAGTTCGGCGAAGCTTGAGGGGCTGGCCAGTCGGGGCAGTTCGTCTGTGGTCAGGCTCATCCGCATCTTCCGTTCCTGCTGTCTCGGGCGCTGCGCTGCGTGCGTGTGTATGTCGAGCTTAGCGAAGAACGCCCCCGAAATCGGTGCGCATTGCACAGATTTCGGAGGCGTTCGGCGTCGTCACCGACCGCGCCTGCGTATGCCCCGGTCAGGGCCTGCGGTTCGGCCGGAGTCGCTCACAACTCGCAGATCACGACGGACTGATCACGGCATGCGGGCGTAGGCCGGCAGAGTGAGGAAGTCGACGTACTCGGGGTCGAGAGCGACCGAGGTGAACGTATCGGTGGCGTCCCTCCAACCTGCATCGTCACCGGGCAGCTTGGCGACCTCCTCGGCGACGATGCGCTCGACGAGCTCCTTCGTCACCTTCTCACCGGAGTCCAGGGTGATTCCGGCGTCACACCACTGCCACACCTGGGAGCGCGAGATCTCGGCGGTCGCGGCGTCCTCCATGAGTCCGTTGATGGCGACCGCACCGTTGCCTTCGAGCCAGGCGCGCAGGTACTGGATGCCGACGGACACGTTGGTGCGCAGGCCCGCCTCGGTCATCGAGCCCGGGGTCGACTTCACGTCGAGGAGATCGGCGGCGGTGACGTTGACGTCCTCGCGCTTGTTGTCGATCTGGTTGGGCTTGTCGCCGAGGGTCTCCGTGAAGACCTCCTTGCACAGGGAGACCATTCCGGGGTGAGCGACCCAGGAGCCGTCGAAGCCCTTGCCGGCTTCACGCGACTTGTCCTCGCGGACCTTGTCGAAGGCGGCCTTGTTCGCAGCTTCGTCCTTCGAAGGGACGAAGGCGGACATTCCGCCGATGGCATGAGCGCCGCGCTTGTGGCAGGTGCGTGCGAGCAGTTCGGTGTAGGCGTTCATGAACGGCACCGTCATGGTCACGTCCGAGCGGTCCGGCAGCAGGTACTCGGAGCCGCGGGAGCGGTAGTACTTGATGACGGAGAAGATGTAGTCCCAGCGTCCGGCATTGAGGCCGGCCGAGTGCTCGCGCAGTTCGTAGAGGATCTCTTCCATCTCGAAGGCTGCGGGGTAGGTCTCGATGAGCACGGTGGCCCGAATGGTGCCGCGGGACAGGCCGAAGGCATCTTCGGCGTGCTCGAAGACCTGGTTCCACAGGCGAGCCTCGAGGTGGGACTCCATCTTGGGGAGGTAGAAGTAGGGGCCGCGGCCCTTCTCGATCTGGATCTGGCCAGCGGTGGCGAAGTAGAGCGCGAAGTCGACGAGCGAACCGGAGGTCTCCTCACCGTCGATGAGGATGTGCTTCTCGGGCATGTGCCAGCCGCGGGGGCGCACGACGATGGTCGGCAGCTCCTCGTCGGGGGCGAGCTTGTATTCCTTGCCCTCGGGCGAGGTGAAGTCGATTTCGCGGTTGAGCGAGTCGAGCAGGTTGATCTGGCCTTGGATGACCGAGTCCCACTGCGGGGTGTTCGCGTCTTCCTGGTCGGCCAGCCACACCTTCGCGCCGGAGTTGAGCGCGTTGATCGTCATCTTCTTGTAGGTCGGGCCGGTGACCTCGACGCGGCGGTCTTCGAGGCCGGGTGCCGGGGGTGCGACCTGCCAGGAGGGATCGTTGCGGATCTCAGCGGTCTCGGGGAGGAAGTCGAGGTCCTTGCCTGCGGCGATCTCGGCCTGGCGTTCCTTACGAGCCTCGAGGCGCTCGAGGCGGCCGCCGTTGAACTTCCGGTGCAGATCGACGATGAGCTCAAGCGCCTTGGGCGTGAGGACCTTCTCAGCCCCGTCCGGCAGCTCACCGGTGATCTCCATCCCGGCGGGGATGTCCAGGTTTTCGATATGAGCGGTCATCGATCGTTCTCCTTAGTCAGCACATCGGTGCTGCGTCCTTATCCGCATCTGGTGATGCGATATGTGCGCTGGTCATCGGGGTTTTGACTGCGAAACTTTCACATTGTGAAAATGTTTGTTCACACAACGAAAGAATATGAGGTGATGTACGTCTCGTCAAACCATATCCTGCATTCGAGACGGTGTGTTCATTGACTCCGCCAAAGGCGCCCGGGAGGATAGGGGGAACATCTCTCATGGACTCGCCGAGGCGGCAATGGTGCCGCGGATCGGACTCACGGTGGACAACCTCGCTGTTGCAGCTCTTCTGGCCCTCTCCCCCATCCTCTTGGCCGGAATCCTTCTCATCGGATTCCGCTGGCCCGCCAAATACGCCATGCCCATCGGCCTGGTCGCCGCGGCACTCGTGGCGAACTTCGCATGGAAGATCGAATGGGTGACGATCGGCGCCTCGGTCGTCCAGGGCCTCCTCGTCGCGATCGGCCTGCTGTGGATCGTCTTCGGTGCGCTTCTGCTCTTGGCCACGATCACCCGGTCCGGAGCGATCGAAACGATCCGCGCAGGCTTCATCGCGATCTCCCCGGACCGGCGGGTGCAGGTCATCATCGTCGCCTGGCTCTTCGGCTCCTTCATTGAGGGTGCTGCCGGCTTCGGCACTCCGGCCGCCGTCGTCGCTCCGCTCATGTTGGCCCTCGGCTTCCCCGCGATCGCCGCGGTCCTCGCCGGTCTCATCATCCAGTCGACTCCGGTGAGCTTCGGTGCCGTGGGCACCCCGATGGTCGTGGGCATCGGCACAGGACTGTCTCAGGAGGACGGCTCGATGTCGGCCGATGTCGCCGAACGCGCCGGTCAGCTCGGCCTCGGCCAGGCCGAGTTCGTCGCTCACACCGCCACCCAGGTCGCGCTCATCCACGCCTGCTGCGGCATTCTCATCCCGCTGCTGCTCTCGTGCATGATGACCGGGTTCTTCGGCGCCAATCGGCGATTCGCCGACGGTCTGGCCATCGCCCCGTTCGCGATCTATGCGGCCGTGGCGATGATCGTGCCCTACCTCATCGTGGCCAATGTGCTCGGACCCGAGTTCCCGTCGCTGCTCGGCGGGCTCATCGGTCTGGCCATCGTCGTGACGACCTCGCGGATGGGATTCCTCATGCCCAAGAAGACCTGGGACTTCGCTCCGCGTGAGAAGTGGCCGGCATTCTGGATGGGCACCGTCGACCCGAACAAGGAGAAGGCGCAGCTGACCAAGAAGATGTCACTGACCCGGGCGTGGTCGCCCTACCTCATCGTCGTCGCCCTGCTGCTCATCACCCGCAATGTGCCCGCGATCAAGGAGTTCCTCAACGGTCCGGCCGTGATCAAGATCGACAACATCTTCGGCACCCCGATCAGCCAGAACATGGATCTGCTGTGGTCGCCCGGCGCGATCTTCGTCCTCGCCTGCGGGCTGACGTACTTCATCCACCGGATGGCGAAGAAGCAGATCGCAGGCTCGTGGCAGATCGCCGGTTCGCAGATCGCCGGCGCGGCCGTTGCGCTGCTGTGTTCCCTGCCGCTGGTGCGCGTGTTCATCAACTCCGGCGCCGACTACAACGGCGCCGGCCTGGATTCGATGCCGGTCACCCTCGCCGAGGCGGCCGCCAGTTCCGTGGGTGACTCCTGGCCGTTGTTCGCCCCGTTCGTCGGTGCCCTGGGTGCCTTCGTGGCAGGGTCGAACACCGTCTCGAACGTCATGTTCTCGCAGTTCCAGTTCTCCACCGGCACCGCGATCGGTGCCGCCAGCCCTGAGACCGTGGTCGCGGCTCAGGCGGTCGGCGGCGCCGCTGGAAATATGGTGGCCGTGCACAACGTCGTGGCCGCCTCGGCGACGGTGGGACTCATCGGTCGGGAGGGCGAGCTCATCCGCCGCACGTCGATCCCGATGCTCGTGTATTCGCTGGCCGCCGGTGCCCTGGCGTTCATCGGACTCAACGGGCTGGGCTTCAACGCGGGCACCGTCGTCCTTACCACGATCATCATCGGGCTCGCCGTCGTCGTAGTGATGATCCGCCGCTCGCCGGGCAAACCGCTGCCGGGCCTTGAGGCAGGAGCTGGCGCGGGCGGCGCGGCAGTCGACGCAGCTGCCGACAACATACGCAGCTCGGACCCCGACGACGAGCAGGAGCCCACCGCCCGCGCCTGAGCGCTGCGCTCAGCAGTTGCTTCCTGCGGGTGGATCCTCCGCGATTTCCATCGGGATTTCGAGGCGGATCCGCCCAGGCGACACCGCCCGGAGCGGACTGCCGCAGGAGTCATCGCCTTTTGATCCACGCATCGGGTTCAAACGCGATGTGCCGATCAAAAGGCGATTCGCCCAGAACGCGACGACGCCCGCAGAGCCTCGCGAGGAGGCATCTGCGGGCGTTCGCAGTTTCGTCGGTGCAGCAGACCGACGACGGAGCCGCTCGAAGGCGGAGTCTCAGACGATGACGACCATGGGGACGATCATCGGCTTACGGCGCAGCTTCGACGACACCCAGCGGCCGATGGTGCGGCGCACCACCTGCTGGAGCTGGTACTGATCGGTAGTGCCGTCCCGCAGAGCATCCTCGACGGCCTTCTGCACCTTCGGGACGATCGAGTCGAAGACGTCGTCGGACTCGGCCACGCCGCGGGCGTGGATCTCGGGACCGGCGATGAGCGACTTCGTCTGCGAGTTCACGGCCATGAAGATCGTCACGAAGCCCTCACCGGACAGGACGAGACGATCCTTGAGGTCCGCCTCGGTGATCTCACCGACCGACGAACCGTCGACGAAGACGTAGTTGCAGTCGACAGCGCCGACGACCTCGGCGTGACCGTCCTTGAGGTCGACGACCCAGCCGTCATCGGCCAGGACGATGTTGTTCGGGTCGACTCCGGTCGCCTCGGCGTGGCGGGCGTTGGCCAGCAGGTGGCGCCATTCGCCGTGGACGGGCATGACGCCGCGGGGCTTGACGATGTTGTAGCAGTAGAGCAGCTCGCCGCCGGAGGCGTGACCGGACACGTGGATCTTCGCGTCGGCCTTCGAGATGACACGAGCGCCGAGCTTCATCAGGCCGTTGATGACCTTGAACACGGAGTTCTCGTTGCCGGGGATGAGCGAGGAGGCGAGGATGACGGTGTCGCCGTCGCCGACGTCGACCCGGTGGTTGCGGTTGGCCATCCGGGACAGGGCGGCCATCGGCTCGCCCTGGGAGCCGGTGCACATGAGGACGATCTGATCCTCGGGGTAGTCGTCGACCTTCTTGATGTCGATGAGCGTTCCCTGGGGCACGTTGAGGTAGCCGAGGTCTTCGGCGATCTTCATGTTCCGCACCATGGAGCGGCCGACGAGTGCCACCTTGCGACCGTGAGCAGTGGCGGCGTTGAGCACCTGCTGCACACGGTGGACGTGCGAGGAGAACGAGGCGACGATGATGCGGCGTTCCGCGGTGCCGAAGAGATTCTCGAGCACAGGCCCGATGTCCTTCTCCAACGCGGTGAAGCCGGGAACCTCGGCGTTCGTCGAGTCCGTCATGAACAGGTCCACACCCTCTTCGCCGAGGCGAGCGAAGGCGCGGAGGTCGGTGATTCGGCCGTCAAGCGGCAGCTGGTCCATCTTGAAGTCACCGGTGTGCAGGATGTTTCCGGCACCGGTGCGGATGAACACGGCCAGGGCATCGGGGATCGAGTGGTTGACGGCGACGAACTCGAGGTCGAAGGGACCGAGCTGGTCGACGTCGTCTTCCTTCACCACACGGGTGATGGGCTTGATCCGGTGCTCTTTGAGCTTGGCTTCGATGAGCGCGATCGTCAGCTGCGAGCCGAGAATCGGAATGTCGCCCTTGCGACGCAGCAGGTAGGGAACGGCGCCGATGTGGTCTTCGTGGCCGTGGGTGAGGACGAGGCCGATGATGTCATCGAGGCGGTCATCCAGGTAGGAGAAGTCGGGGAGGATGAGGTCGACGCCGGGCTGGTCCTCTTCCGGGAAGAGCACACCGCAGTCGACGATGAGGAGTTTGCCGTGGTATTCGAAGACGGTCATATTGCGGCCGACTTCGCCGAGTCCGCCGAGCGCGACGATGCGGACGGCTTCTTTGTCCATCTTCGGCGGGAGGGACAGTTCTTGGGTCAATGCATTATTCACTGAGGTAACCACTCCTGGTCAATTGGGCGGCGACGAACGCCATCTGCTCCTCATCAGCTGGGAGCAGCGGCATACGCACGTCGCGGTTGTCGAGTATTCCTTGGGCCTGCAGAGCGGCCTTCGCCGAGATCACTCCCGGCATGTGGTTCATGAGCGCATCCACCACGTCCGCGGTGTCGCGGGAAAGGGTGCGTGCGGTGCTCAGGTCGTTGTTCGCCACTGCGGAGACCATGGCGGCGAACCGGTCTGAGCAGACGTGTCCGGCCACGGACACAAGTCCGAGCGCGCCGAGGGACAGCAGCGGCAGGTTGAGCGCGTCCTCGCCGGAGTAGTACACGAGCGAGGAGTTGTTCATCACGAACGAAGAGGCGAAGAGGTCTCCCTTGGCGTCTTTGACCGCGAGGATGTTCGGGTGGTCCGAGAGTCGCAGCAGGGTGTCCGTGATGATCGGGGCACCGGCGCGGCCGGGAATGTCATAGAGCATGACCGGCAGGTCGGTGGAGTCGGCGGCCGCGCGCATATGGGCTTCGATCGCCGGTTGGGTCGGCTTCGAATAGTACGGGGTGACGAGCAGGATCCCGTCGGCTCCGGCGTCGGCCGAGCGGCGGGAGAGGTCGATGGTGTGTGCGGTGACGTTGTTGCCGGTGCCGGCGACGATCTTCGCCCGCTTGCCGATGACACCGCGGACGACGCGGATGAGTTCGACCTTCTCGTCGTCGGTCGTCGTGGGAGATTCGCCGGTGGTGCCGGAGACGACGAGCATGTCGTTGCCGAGCTCGACGAGGTGGTTCGCCACCTTCTCCACGGACGCATAGTCGATGCTGCCGTCGCGCTTGAATGGAGTCACCATTGCAGTGCCGACGGAACCGAACGCGTCAAGGGCAGTCGCTGCTGCCTGATCACCGAGAATCGCCATAGACCCAAGGATACCGCCCACGTCGTCTCATCAGTGCAGTGGTCCACCCGCGTTGCGGGTGTCGTTCGCCTCGGAGGCGGCGCTCATGCGGTCACAGTGAGAGACGGATCACATCCGTGTCCGTCTGATCGTCTACGCTTGTGCCCTGGCTGCCACCGAAACTCAGGAGTTTTCGATGACCCGCACCCGCATCCGCGATTTCCACGATGATGACCTAGACGGAATCATCCGTCTCTTCGAAGCCGCCGTCCCGGAATCTGCGGCCGCTCCCCCGCTCTATCCGCTCTCCGAGGTGCTGGCCGCCTGCCAGCGCAATCAGGCCGTCGTGGCCGTCCGTGATGAGGAGATCGTCGGTGCCGCCGTCGGCCGCGCCGCCCACGGGCAGGGGGTTCTCGTGTTCTTCCATGTCCTCGAGGCGGTCCGTGCGGATCCGGAGCAGGGCACCCGCGCCGAGGCGGGGCTGCTCGACGCGCTCGAACGCCGTCTCATGCCGCTGGGCTTGGGGAAGCTGTCGATGCTCATTCCCGCGGGGACGTCGGCCTGCGATGGTCTGGTGGCCAACGGTTTCGAGGCCCGGTCCGGGCTGAAGTACGTCGAGCGGCACTTGCCCGTCCAACGTCGTGAGCTCGACCGACTCAAAACGGTCGGGGGACGGATTCTGCCCCGCCACCTCTGGGATGGGGTGAGCGGGATGCAGGAGGAGAAGGACATGCTCGAGGACCGCCTCGTCGTGCCCTTGGCCGAACCAGATCTCGCCGATCATTTCGGGGTCGTGCCGCCTCGGGCGGTGATGCTCTTCGGTCCGCCGGGGACTGGGAAGACGACGTTCGCGAAGGCGGTGGCGTCGCGGTTGGACTGGCCGTTCGTCGAGGTGTTCCCGTCGCGTCTGTCCGGTGAGCCCGGCGGTGTCGCCGCGGGTCTGCGGACGACGTTCGAGCAGATCAACGAGCTCGAGCATGCCGTGGTGTTCATTGATGAGGTCGAGGAGATCGCGTCGAAGCGCGGAGGTGAGCCGCCGTCGCCGACACAGGGGGTGACGAACGAGCTGCTCAAGCAGGTCGCGGAGTTCCGGGATCGGGAGGGCCGGCTGCTCATCTGTGCGACGAACTTCGTCCGCGCCCTCGATGCGGCGTTCCTGCGGCATGGGCGCTTCGACTACGTCATCCCGATTGGGCTGCCCGATGCCACCGCCAGGGAAGCGATCTGGTCGCGCTACATTCCCGAGCACACTATCGCCGGTGTCGATCTCGACGTGCTCGTCAATGCCAGTGACGGTCTGACCCCGGCCGATATCGAGTATGCGGCCCGGCGTGCTTCGCAGGAAGCTCTGGCGTCGTCGCTGCGACAGCAGCACGTCGACATGGCTTCGCGGACCGACGTGCTTTCGACCGATGACTACATCGAGGCGCTGCGGGCGACGCGGGCGACGGTGTCCGAGGAGACGGCTCGCGAGTTCGGCGAGGACGTGGAGACGATCGCGCGGTTGTGAGGCGGGCGCGCTCAACCGCCGCTCGGGCACGGTTCCCCTAGCCTTCGAGCAGGCGGTCGGCTGTTTCGATGAGGATGCGCGTCATTGTGCGTGGATCCGGTCCGTGACTGGCGACGGTGGCCAGGTCGAAACCGTCGATGATGGCGACGAACGTGTCGACCACCTCGGCGGCGGAGAGCTGGAAGAGCTCGAAATCGTGCCTCTTCAGCCCATCGTCGACGATCGTCCGGAACAGTCTTCGCCATCCGGCGAACACGGCATCGACACAGTTCTGCAGGCCTTCATCCGTGCGCGCGGCGGTGACGAGTTCGAGCCAGATCCGCGACCGCTGCTCGTGCATGCCCACCCCATGGACGGCAGCGAACGCATCGTGCAGGCGATAGCGAGCCATCCGACCACGGGGGTCACCGCCCGGCTTCGCCATCTCTTCGAGGTGCAGCAGCACCGTCGCCGTATGGAAGGAGAACGACTGGGCGAGCAGGTCGTCCCGGGACTCGAAGTAGTACTGCACGGTGCCGATGGACATGCCGACTGCCTTCGCCACGTCCCCGAGCCGGACGGCAGCGGGCCCTTTGGCGACGATGGCGTCGAGCGTTGCCTGGATGATCGCGAACTTCTTCGCCTCGGCCTGTTCAGGCGGCTGAGCTGGACGGGGGCTCATGCCGTGACCACCCGCTCGTCTGCGACCGCCCGGTCCCTGGCGGCCAGAGAGGTGGCCGCGGTCAGTCCTTCGTACACGGCCTCTTCGACTGTGCGCGGTGCCAGGGCGTCGCCGATCACCGTCACCGAGGCGGCCCCGAAGTCGAGGTCGACTGTCACCGATCGCGGGGCACCGGAGACGATCGTCGCGGCGACATCGTCGACCTCGTGCACGACCTCGCAGAGGGTGGACTGCAGGTAACCGGTGTCGGCATCGACGCCGACGAGGCGAGCGTCGTTGACGAATTGCACCCGACCGGTCCGCAGCGCTTGGGACACGAGCAGGGTGCGCGTGTACTGCTGGATGGCGGCACCGGCGAAGTTCGCCGCAGTCGCCAAGCTCACGTGTCGCCCGGCCTCGGCCAGACGCAGGGCGATGCCGAGTCCGATCCAATCGCCCTTCCAGTCCGTGACGAGCACGCGACCGGGCGGAAGATCCGGGGACTTACGCAGATAGTCGCGAGCCCCGATGACGAGCGCGTCGTCGGCGATCTCGAGGGCCGGCATGCGCTGTTCGGCTCCCGTGGCGATGATGACGTGGTCGGGGGCCACCTCGGTGATGAGGTTCTGGGTGGCCGGTGCGGAGGTGCGGATGTCGACGCCGGCGCGGGCCGCCTCGGCGGAAAGGTTCGTCGCCGCTCCCCCGAATTCGGATCGATACAGCAGTTCCTGAGCCAGCAGCACCGCCCCGCCGAGGTGGGGCTCCTTCTCGCACAGGACGACGTCATCGCCCTGCTCGGCGGCGACCGCAGCTGCCTTGAGTCCGGCCGGTCCCCCGCCGATGACGAGGATCTTGAGTCGGGTGCGCACCGTCGGTCGGGGAAGGAAGGTGAGTTCCCGGCCGGATTCGGGGTATTGGATGCACGAGATCGGCACGCCCTGTTGGAAGTGGCCGATGCAGGCTTGGTTGCAGCCGATGCAGGCGCGGATCTCGTCGACCTCGTCGGATTCGGACTTGTTCGCGATCTCGGGGTCGCAGATCATCGCGCGGGTCATGATCGCCATATCGGTGCGGCCCTCGGCGATCGCGGCTTCGGCTTCGTGGGGTTGGTTGATGCGGCCGGCGACCATGACGGTCTTGGCGGTGATCTTCTTGATCTGCTCGGACAGGTTCGCGGCGTAGCCGGGGTCGATCTGCATCGAGGGCACGATGTGGACGGCACCTTGCAGGGTGGAGGAATCGCCGGCGGTGATCGAGAAGTAGTCGAGGCAGTCGACGTCGTCGGCGGTCAGGGAGTCGAGGTGTTCTATGAGATCGAGGATCTCGGTGGCGACGAGGCCGTCCTCGGTCTTGTCCTCACCGGAGATCCGCACGCCCACCACGACATCTGGGCCGACTGATTGACGGACGGTGTGGGCCACCTCGGTGAGGAACCGGCGACGGTTCTCCGGGCTGCCGCCGTAGTCGTCGGTGCGGGTGTTGAGGGCGGGGGTGAAGAACTGGATGGGCAGGTAGCCGTGGCTGGCGACGATCTCGACGCCGTCGATTCCGGAGTCGGCGATGCGTTTTGCCGCTTCGCCGTAGCCGGCGATGATGTCCTTGATCTCGGCGGTGGACAGCGTTTCGGGGACGACCTTGAATCTCTCCTGCGGTTCGTCGCTCGGGGCCTTGGCCCGGGGTGCCATTCCGCGCTCGCCGTCCATGACTTCGCGGCCGGGATGGAAGAGCTGGGCGAAGATCGTGGCTCCGTGGCGGTGAACCGCCTCGGCGACGTTCTGGTAACCGGGGACGGAGGATTCATCGGTGGCCATGAGGACGTGGCTGGTGTAGCGGGCGGTTTCGTGGACGCCGGAGACCTGGAGGACGATGAGTCCGGCTCCGCCTTTCGCGCGGGCTTCATGGTAAGCGACGAGGTCGTCGCCGATGTGGGCGTGATCGTCGAGGACGGTGTCATGGCCGGAGGAGACGATGCGGTTTCGGATCGTCGTGGAGCCGATGGTGATGGGTTCGAAGAGGTGCGGGAACAGCTGAGACATGATCGCCCTTGATCAGATCGTCGGGTTCGTCCGACGTGTTCGTTCGGACGGGGTGCCTCAGTTATTCATATCACCGTATGACGAACGGCGGCAAGGGTCGCTCCCGAAGTGCCGACCGCCGGTTGGGGCGGCGCGATTGTTAACGGGCGGAACCGCCAGTCAGAGCTCGCTGCCCGACGCTGCGAAGGTGTCGCAGCTGTTCAGGCCCTCGTTGTATCCGGTGGTGAACCATTTCTGCCGCTGCTTGCTCGAGCCGTGGGTGAAAGATTCCGGGTTGACGAAGCCGGACTGCTCCTGGATGTGGTCGTCGCCGACGACGAAGGCCGCGTTGAGAGCGTCGTCGAGCTGCTCTTTGGAGGGCTCTTCGAGGTACGGAGTGCCGTTGTCGTCGGTGAGCGTGGTGACATTGCCCAACCAGGCGCCTGCGTAGCAGTCGGCTTGGAGTTCGGTGCGCACGCCGTTGCTCTCCGGACCGGTGCCGTTGTTCGGGTGCTCGCTCATCACGCCGGTGATGTTCTGGATGTGGTGGCCCCATTCGTGGCCGACGATGTAGAGCTGGGCGAGCTCATCGGCCGAGGCACCGTACTGCTGGCGCAGAATGTCGAAGAAGCTCGGGTCGATGTAGACGCCCTGATCGGCCGGGCAGTAGAAGGGCCCGACCTGGTTCGATGCGGTTCCGCAGCCGGTCGACGTCTGA
This sequence comes from Brevibacterium permense, assembly GCF_013280495.1. Classification (GTDB taxonomy): domain Bacteria; phylum Actinomycetota; class Actinomycetes; order Actinomycetales; family Brevibacteriaceae; genus Brevibacterium; species Brevibacterium permense. The sequence goes on along the minus strand of NZ_JABSSX010000016.1, from coordinate 25,561 downwards.
CCGTCGACCAGTGTCATCGCCGGCGGTTCGTAGCCGTCGACCTGCTGTGCCCAGTAGTCGTCGAGGACGACCTGTGCTCCGGCCATTCGGCAGTCGATGTTCGTGTTCGCGTCCTCGCCCGTATCGCACTGGGACATGCTCGTCCCGCTCGACTGGTTCTGACCGCCGTCGTCAGGGGTGATTCCGCCCATCAGTCCGGTGACGTCAACGCCGAGCAGCGGTCCGATGAGGAAGACGAGCAGGCCGACGATGCCCACGCCGCCACCGCCGACGATCGCGGTGTTGCGACCGCGTTTGCTCGTGCTGTTGCCGCTGATATCGGCGTTCGGGTTGAAGGTCATGGCATAAAGATACCCCGGGAGCGTACGCGGGAGGGCGCGCAGATGTGAAGTCGTGTGAGAATCGTTCCATGAGCTCTCACCCGGCGGAACCCCACCGAGCGCACGACGCGGACTCCACGGCCACCTCGGCGAGGGTTGCCCGTCGGTTCAGCCCCGACGGTCGGCTCATCGGACTCGATGTCGCCCGCGGGATCGCGCTCTTGGCGATGATGGTCACGCACATCTTCGCCCTCGGCGACGAGATGGGGATGCCGACCTGGGCGGCGGTCTTCGCCGGGCGCGCCTCGGCGCTGTTCGCGGTCCTCGCCGGCTGTTCCCTGGTCCTCTCGACCCGATCCCGGATGGCGGTGTCGGGGCGGTTGCGCGATGCGGCGCCGAGCGTGCTCATCCGGGCCGCGGCCATCGTCCTCATCGGGCTCTGCCTCGGGTCGATCTCCGGACTGCTCGCGGTCATCCTCGTCAACTACGGGATCATGTTCGCACTCGCCCTGTTCTTCCTGCGGCTGCGCGCGGGGGCGCTGTTCGCGATCGCCGGGGTCTGGATGGTCGTCTCCCCCGTCGTGTCGATGTGGGTGCGTTCGACGTTCCTCCTCGAACCGAGCTACCTGCCGATGGGCTTCTTCGACTTCGCGACGCCGGGGACGATGCTCACCGACCTCTTCCTCACCGGCTATTACCCGGTGCTGCAGTGGCTGTCGTACATTCTGCTCGGCATGGCCGTGGCGAAGCTCGACATCGGACGCCACCTGCTCGCGCTGTTCACGGCCGGACTCGGACTCTTCGTCGTCGGGCGCGGCGCCTCATGGATTCTGCTCAATGCCTTCGGCGGTGATGCCGCGCTCGTGGAGGTTTCGCAGATGTGGGGCACGGACCTCACGGCGGCCCTGTTCACCGGCAGCTACGGGGTGACTCCGGCGAGGTCCTGGTGGTGGCTGGCGATAGCGGGACCGCATTCGGGGACGCCGTTCGATCTGCTCTCCACGGGCGGAACCGCGGTGATGACGATCGCCGCCTGCCAGGCCGCTGCAGTGCTCTTGGGTCGCCAGTCATGGGTACTTGCGCCGCTGTCGGGGCCGGGGTCGATGCCGTTGAGCGTGTATTCGGCGCACGTCGTGCTGTTGGAGATCACGAGGTCTCAGATCGTGGGCGATCCATTGGAGGAGTCCGCAACGACGGGCGAGCAGACCCTCGAATTCGTCATTCACGCACTCACGTTCGTGCTGCTGCCTCTGCTGTGGAAAGCATTTGTCAGCTCGCGCGGCCCGTTGGAGGGCGGAATGGCGGGCATCATCAGGGTGGCGTCGCCGGGACCTAAGCGCCCTGCTTCTGACCTTCCCGGAAGAGGCTGATCGATTTGCGCATCGTGGCGCGCGCCCTTTTGCGGTCGCCGCTGGCATCGTAGGCGCACGAGAGCCGGAACCAGGACCGCCAGTCCTCGGGTGCGGCCTCGGCTTCGGCCTGGTACTTCATGAATTCCTTGTCGGCGGCCTCGCGGATGATCTTCCCGCCCGGCGTCCGGGGCAGGTCGTCGACGGGCAGTCCGCCCTCCTCCCCGAGAATGCGGGCGAGCTTCTCCGTACGAGCGCCGAAGACGAGTTCGACGATGAGCGTCCACGCGCCGATGACGGGTAGGACGAACAGGGCGATGCCCATGATCTTGGGGATCATCGCGGGTTCGCGGACGAGGATCCATGCCCGCTGTCCCATGAGGACGAAGTAGAAGACGAGGACGACGGAGACGATGATCGCTCCGATCTTGGCCTTCGACATCAGAGGTCGAGCATGTTCTCGAGGCCGTGGAGGAGCCCCGTGTAATCGGCAATCGATCGCACGGCGGTGACGATCCCGGGCATGAACGCCGAGGTGGAGTGCGAGTCAGTGCGGATAGTCAGGGCTTCGCCGTCGGAGCCGAAGAGGATCTCCTCGTGGGCGTTCATGCCCTGCTGACGGATGGCGTGGACGTGGATTCCGTCGATGACGGCACCGCGTGCACCCTGCGGATCGGATTCGGTGGAGTCGGGAACGGCTGGCAGTCCAGCGGCGTTGCGTGCCGCGGCGATGCGCTGAGCCGTGTGGTTCGCTGTGCCGGACGGGGCGTCGAGTTTACGGGTGTGGTGGATTTCGACGACTTCGGCCGAGTCGAAGTAGGGGGCCGCGAGTTCGGCGAAGCGCATGGCCAAGACGGCACCGATCGAGAAGTTCGGTGCGATGAGCACCGCAGTCTCCGGGTGGTTCTTGAGTGTGGCTTCGAGGCGGGCCAGACGGTCGTTGTCCCAGCCGGTGGTGCCGACGACGGTGTCGATGCCGTTCTCGACGAGGTAGGTGACATTGTCCTCGGTGGATTTGGGCACGGTCAGTTCGACGGCGACGTCGATGTTCTTCTCGATCAGGGTCTCCAGCGAATCGCTGCTGCCGAGTGCGGCGACGAGTTCGAGTCCTTCGGCGTCGTTGATCGCATCGACGGCGTGGGATCCCATCCGACCCTTGGCTCCGATGACGGCTACGCGAATGCTCATATGCTGTGACTCCTTGTGCGATGATCCCTGCGAGGTGTGCCGGTCTGGCCGAGGCGAAGCGACCGGAACGATCTCCGCCAGTCAGTCTAGCGACCCTCGGCAGTTCTCTTCACATCCGGTGACCATCCGAACACTCCCAATTGCTACCTGACGGCGGCGCAGCAACCTGGCGCCAGGTATCTGGGCCCCCGTCAGGTAGTTGTGGAGGGCGGGAGCGGGGTCAGCGAGGTGGGGTGAACGGTACGCGCGGTCCGCTGTGCCGCGGGTCTCCACTCAGCCGAGCGCAGACCTCGGCGTCGTAGCGGATGCCGTCGTAAAGGAGTTTCTCTCGTTCGCGGCCTTCGACGATGAAGCCCGCATTCCTGGCGACTGCGGCCGAAGCCGGGTTGCTCACCCGGCAGCCGAGTTCGAGTCGGTGGATCCCGAGTTCGTCGTGGAGGAGATCGACGAGGCTGCGCAGCGCCGCCGACACCACGCCATGGCCGCGGGCCTCGGTCACCGACCAATAGGAGATGCACGCGCTCGAGTGGCGGCGTTCGGTCCCGGAGGCCATGACGTTTCCAAGGATTCGTCGGCCTGAACGGTCAGCCTCGCCAACGATCGCCCGAGCGCACAGGTCACCGGCATCCTCGGCGTCGGTGATGGTCTCCAGCCATGTCCGAGCACCAGCGATCGTACGGTCGTCGGGGATGTTGCTCAGCAGTGCTTCGTCGGCCCGCTTGTACACCTCAGCCAACGCTTCGGCGTCGCCCGAGGCACCTGCCTGCCACGGTCTGAGAATTGCGTTCATCCGGCCGCCTTATTCGCTGTTGGGGGTTCAGCCGCCGGTCCGCCAGCGCTCGTTCTAGACTCTCAAACAACCTGACGGCGGCCCAGCAACCTCGCGCGAGGTTGCTGGGCCGCCGTCAGGTAGCAATTGGGTCTCAGCCGAGGAGGAGGCCCTTGGTCTGAGCGACTGCACGGTCGAAACGTGCGCCAGCGTCGGCCCAGTTGACGATGTTCCACCAAGCCTTGACGTAGTCGGGCTTGACGTTCTGGTAGTCGAGGTAGAAGGCGTGCTCCCACATGTCGAGCTGCAGAACGGGGGTGCCGCCGAGCTGGATGTCGGACTGCTGATCCTTGAGCTGCTCGATGAAGAGGTTTCCGCCGAGCTGGTCGTAGACGAGGACGGCCCAGCCGGAGCCCTGGATCGTGGTGGCTGCAGTGGTGAAGTGCTCGCGGAACTTGTCGAACGAACCGAACTGGTCGTCGATGGCTGCGGCGAGTTCACCGACCGGCTTGTCTCCACCGTCCGGGGACATGTTGTTCCAGAAGATCGAGTGGTTGACGTGACCGCCCAGGTTGAATGCGAGGTCGCGCGTCAGCTTCGGCACATTGGCGAGGTTGCCGGATTCGCGGGCTTCGGCCAGCTGCTCAACGGCGGTGTTGGCGCCCTTGACGTAGGTGGCGTGGTGCTTGTCGTGGTGCAGCTCCATGATGCGAGCCGAGATGTGCGGCTCAAGAGCGGAGTAGTCGTAGGGCAGTTCCGGAAGTGTGTACTGCTCAGCCATGAGATTCCTCCTGATCAGATTTGATGACCACCACATCGGTGGCTTCATTTCGACCCTATCCCAGGGTCTCATCTCGAACAACAAGAGCCCCTCGGGTCCTATTCCAAAACACGTGAAAAGAACCGCAAACCTGGCCTCACGCGCCCGATCCGAGGATTCCACTGTCCCGGTGTCCCGAATCCTGAGACGCCGAACGGAGCTTTCACCGTGGAAGCATGGCCTCCCCTGCCCGCGATCGTTCGGTGATGTGGATGAGTGTCGGTCCCGCATTGTCGTCCGCCTCGTGAAGGGCCGCCAGCAGCGCGTCCTCACCGTCGATGTGGACCCCGCGGGCACCCATCGCCCGTGCCAGGGTCGGGAAATCCGGACCGGCGAGGACGACTCCGGAGGGTTCGTCGCCGCGGTCGGCCATTTCGTTGCGGATCTCCCCGTAGCCGCCGTTGTCGACGATGACGAGGGTGACCTGCACCTGTGCCTGGACGGCTGCCGCGAGTTCGGCGATCGTGAACATCGATCCGCCGTCGCCTTCAATCGCAATCACCCGCGCCGAGGCGGTCGCGAGCTTCGCGCCGATCCCCGCCGGCAGCCCGTAGCCGAGGGTCCCGGCCCCAGCCGGGTAGAGGAACCTGTCCCCCGCCCTGGCCGACCATCCGGTCTGCACTCCGTAGTAACAGGCCATCGTCGAATCCGCCGCGACGATCACGGGCGAGTCCGCCGAGGCGGTGAAGGAGTTGAGTGCCGCGCACAGGTCCGCCCAAGGGCGCCCCGCTGCTTCGGCCGCCGAGGTGGCCGCCGCCTTCTTCTGCTCCGCCCAGTCCGCGGCTGCCCGGGTGGTCGCATCGGACCTGCGCGACCTGAGCGCATTGACCAGCTGGGTCGTCGCCGATGCCGCGTCGGCGAGGATCGGATGGGCGACCTCGGCGTTCGTAAGCATCTGGACTTCGTCGATGTCGATGCGCACGACCGTCTCCGGCAAAGGCAGCGGTTCGGGCCAGAAGTCGCTCGGTGCCAGTTCGGTGCCGATGGCGATGACGGCGTCGGCATCGTCGAGCAGTTCGGGCAGAGAATCGAGGACGCCGACGGCCCCGAGGCACAGCGGTTCGCTGTCGTCGATGATGCCCTTCGCATTCGAGGACAGGATGATCCCTGCACCCAGTGTCTCAGCCAGATCAAGGAGCGCGGGCCCGGCAGATCGGGCTCCGGCACCGGCGATGATGAGCGGCCGCTGGGACTCTGCGACTGCCTCGGCGGCGGTGTCCACGGCGTGCGGATCGGCGGTCGGAAGGGGTCGAGCGATCGAGGGGTGGAGGCTGCCGGGTCCGGTGGCCTCGATGAGGTCGAGGGGGATCTCGATGGCGGCGGGTCGGGTGCGTCCGGCGCGCATGGCCGTCAGGGTCTGTCCGACGGCCAGGGACACTTCGCCGGGGCTGGTGACGCGGTGGACCTCGGTGAGGACGGCCCGCAGTGCGGCCGCCTGGTCGCGGACTTCGTGGAGGAGTCCGTTGCCGCGGCCGGGGTGGGTCAGCGGCATTCCGGGGCAGATGAGGAGCACGGGCACCGAGTCGGTGAAGGCCTGGAGCAGGGCGGTGAGTGCGTTGAGCACGGCGGGGCCCGTGGTCGTGACGACGACGTTGACCTCGCCGGTAGTCCGGGCTGCGCCGTCGGCCATGTAGCCGGCGCCCTGTTCGTGTCGTGGCGAGATGATGTCGATGCCGTGTGCGCTCAGTTGGGCGAAGATCTCGAGATTGTGGGTGCCGGGGATGCCGAAGACGCGCGTGATTCCTTCGGCTTTGAGCGCTCTGGCCAGTTGGGCGCCGCCGGTGAGTTCGACCATGGAAGTTCCTTAGCTTGAGTGGTCTCGGTTGGAGTGGTGGCGCCGGTGCTCAGTGATCGCTGGCGTGGAGCGCTGCGAGATTCGCATCGACCTTCGCCTGCGCGGCCGCACGCGGGCTGATGCCCTGGTCGCGAGCGGCGGCGAGGACCTCGGTGGTGAGCTCGCGCAGGGTCGTCGTGACGATGGTGCGGCTGTCCTCCCAGCTGCCGTCGACGTCGCCGAAGGTCACCCACCACCACCAGGCGTTCGTCGCCGAGTTCGCGAGGAAGTCCGGGATGACGGTGACGCCGTGGGCCAGCAGGGTCTCTTCGGCTGCGGGCAGGACGGGCATGTTCGCGGCCTCGACGATGAGTGAAGCGACGATGCGGTCGCAGTTGTCCGGGGTGATCGAGTAGCTCACTGCCGCGGGGACGAGGACATCGGCGTCGGCAGCGAGCCAGTCGTCGCGATCGCCGACTTGGTCCTCGTGGCGCAGTGCTCCGCGGTCGATACCGCCGAACTGGTCGCGGGTCGCCAGCAGCGCTTCGACGTCGAGCCCGGCAGGGTTGGACACGAATCCGTCGGCGTCGGCGATGCCGACGATGCGCAGTCCCGCCTCGGCGAGGTAGCGGGCGGTGGCACCGCCCATGGAGCCGAATCCTTGGATGACGGCGGTGGATTCTCTCGGGTCGCGGCCGGCGTCGTACAGGGCCGCGATCACCGAGGTGGCCACACCGAGGCCGCCGACGAGTTCGTCTTGGGCGACGCCGTCGACGATGGCGGAGAAGGCCTTGGTCGCGCGGGCCTCGACTGCGGCCGGATCGTCGACGAGCTTGTTGACAGCGGAGAGTCCCGAGCCGAGTTCGCGGCGGGCGAGGATCTCGTCGATGTCGTCCTGGCGGACGCCGAGGTCTTCGCCGAGAGCCCAGTAGGCGTGCATGATCGGGTTGATGTCGACGAGGAAGCGTTCGAGGACGTCCTTGGCTCCGGGTGCGCGGGGGTCGAAGTCGATTCCGCCCTTGGCTCCGCCGACGGGCACATAGTGTCGGCCCTCGCGCAGATGGATCGCTTCCTTGCGGGTCATCCCCTGGGCGAGTCCGCGCACCTCCTCGAGGGTGCAGCCTTTGCGCATGCGCAGACCCCCCGAAGCGGTGCCGCGCACAAGGGTGTCGATGACGACATACCCGAGTGCACCGGTGTCCGGATCCTGCCAAGTGATGTCCATGAACATAGGGCTCCCAAAGGTCAATGAGTCAGAACTCTTACTGAACCGCTATTCAGTAGAACGTGTGACTCCAGTCTGTCGGGACGGGGTCATCGAGTCAAGGCGGTTAGGATCGAAGCATGCCGACAGCACTCATCACCGGAGCCGGACGAGAGAACAGCATCGCCGCCGAAGTGGCCGCACGGCTGGCGTCCGACGGCTGGACCGTGTGCACGACCGATATCGATCGCGGAGACTACCCGTGCGACTTGTCATCCGCTCACGAGGCGCAGGAGCTGGTCGGTCGGGTGAGCAGGGAGCACGGCACCATCGACGGGTTGGTGCTCAGCCATGCGCACGGCGAAGAGTCCGGGATCTTGGACACCACCGCCGACAGCTTCGACCGCCACATGGCTGTCAACGCACGCGCGTCGTTGCTCCTCATCGCGGCGTTCGCGAGGCAGATCGGCGGGTCGGGAGGCGCGATCGTCGCCTTCACCAGTGACCACGCCACGGGCAATCTGCCCTACGGGGCGTCGAAGGGCGCGCTCGATCGAATCGTCATCTCGTCTGCGCGGGAACTCGGGCCGAAGGGGATCTCTGCGAACGTCGTCAATCCTGGGCCGATCGATACGGGCTGGATGGATGACGAGACGAGAACCGGGCTGATTCCCTATCAGCCGCTCGGCCGCATGGGCACTCCTCGCGATATCGCCGGAGTCACGGCCTTTCTGCTCTCTGCTGAGGGCCGGTGGATCAGCGGTCAGCTGCTCTCTGCCGACGGCGGATTCTCCGCTCGCTACTGATGGGAGCACACGGCAGTCGACCACATGACCGCATGGAGGCATTGTTGGGTCGATCCACGGTGTTTCTGACGTCCAGAACACCGCGGATCGACCCAACAATCACCCTCAGCCGAGTTCGCGGGTGAGGAAGTCATCGACCCAGGTGCTCAGCGCCTCAGCGTCAACGGTCTCCGAATTGACCATCACCTGGATAGCCAGGCCGTCGAGGAAGGCGAGGATCCGGGTCGCGCCCGCCGCGGTGCCGCCATCAGGTGCCGTGCACTCCCCTGCCGCGATGGCCTCGTCCATGAGATGCACGAGAATCGACTTCCACTCCCGGTCGAGCGCGGCGAATGCTGCTCTGAGACCAGCATCGAAGAGTCCGGCAGACCACGCGTCGATCCAGATCTTCCAACTGCGCGAGGACCCGCTGGGCATGTACCAGCCGATGACGTCCCGCAGTCGCTGCCTCGCCGATGATCGTCCCCGCGCCGAGGCGGTCGCCGCCGTGGCATCTGCGCCGCCGTCTTCCGGTCGCTCACGCGCCGGGGGCGTCCCGGCGGCGAGCACGCGGGCATGGTCGATGTCCTGGCGTCCGGCGAAGTCGAAGGCCTCAGCCACGAGGGCTTCCTTCGTCTCGAAGTGGTAGATGACGAGACTGGCGCTCAAGCCCAGACGCGCGGCGACGTCGGAGACGCGCAGCGCGCGCAGACCCGTCGCCTCGATCTCCTCGACCGTGGCCGCCAGGATCTCCTCCCGGCGGACCGCTGCGCTCTTCCTCGCCATCTCGCCTGTCTCCCTTCACTTTCCTGCCGGCCGGCAACCCGCGCCCGAGGGCCGAAGCCCCGAACGCGGCGACGCACTCAGGGCAGTTCGACCTCGGCGGCCGGTCCGACCAACGCCAGGGCCTTGGGACGCGACAGCAGCCGCCCGGCCATCTCGCTGACGTCCTCGGCCGTGACCGAGCGGACGCGTTCGATGAGGTCCATCGGCGATTCGAGCGGCAACCCGAAGATCTCCGACCGCGCGAGACGGTTCATCCGCGCCGCAGAGGACTCGAGTCCGAGCACCATCGAGCCTGAGAGCTGGGACACGATCTCGTCGAGCTCGAACTGGCTCGGTGTCTCCTGCGCCAGCCGATCCCATTCGCTCATGGCCAGGTCGACGACGGCCTGAGCGTTCTCGCCCGTGCATCCGGCATAGATGCCGAAGGTGCCGGTATCCGTGAACTGGCTGGCCACGCAGTTCACCGCATAGGCCAGCCCGCGCTCCTCACGCACGCTCTGAAACAGCCGCGACGACATTCCGCCGCCGAGCATCGTCAGCATCACCGAGTAGATGAACCGGTCGTCGTCGCCTTCAGGCAGGCCCTCACAGCCGAGCATGATGCCCAGCTGTTCGATGTCTTTGACGGTGTGCGACTTCCCGGAGTGGAACTCCGGACGCACCCGTGCGGCCCCACCGAGGTGCGAGCCTTTCGCCACCGATGCGGCCCCGCCGTCGGCGCCACCCGTGTCCACCGAGGCGGCCCCACCGTCGGCATCCCCCGTGTCCATCGTGCCCGCACCGTCAACACCGGTCCCCGCGCCCGACCAGACGTCAGCTCGGGACCCGAGCCCCGCCTCGGCGAGGGCATCCTCAACCATCGCGAGGACCTCCTCATGCGTCGCACCGCCTGCGGCAGCGATGACCAGACGAGGCGGAATATACGTCGACTGATAGTGGTCGATGACCGTGTGATGGCCGAGCACGCGGATCTGATCCTTCGTCGCACCCACGGGCCGGGCCAGCGAATGCGAACCGAAGACCAGGGAATCGAAGTCGTCGAAGAGGACGTCTCCGGGATCGTCGGCGGACATGGCGAGCTCTTCGATGATGACTCCGCGCTCGCGTTCGAACTCCTCGATATCGAGCTGGGAGTTCGAGACCATATCGACGAGGAGGCCGGTGATGTTCGGCAGATCCGTCACGAGGCACCGGGAGTAGTAGCAGGTGAGCTCCTTGGCGGTGATCGCATTCGAATCCCCGCCGGTGCGGTCGAAGGCCGCGGCGATGGACTTCGCATCCCTCGACCCGGTGCCCTTGAACAGCATGTGTTCGAGGAAATGCGTCGAGCCGGCGGTCTCTGCGGATTCGTCACGGGATCCGGCTGCAACCCAGATTCCGATCGTCTCCGAGGCCAGACCCGGCATGTGTTCGGTGGTCAGCGTCAAACCACCGGGGAGGACAGACCGATCGATTCGGCTGCCCTCCCCGGTGTGCGAACTGCTCAGTATCAGTTGTCTGATCCCTCTTCGTCCGACTTCTCGTCCTCGTCGGTGACCGGAGCCAGCGAGAGCTTGCCGCGGTCATCGATCTTCGTGATCTCGACCTGGACCTTCTGGCCCACACCGACGACGTCCTCGACGTCCTCGACGCGCTTGCCGTCGTTGAGCTTACGCAGCTCGGAGATGTGCAGCAGGCCGTCCTTGCCCGGGGTCAGGGAGACGAATGCGCCGAAGCTCATCGTCTTGACCACGGTGCCCAGGTAGCGTTCGCCGACCTCGGGAACCTGCGGGTTCGCGATCGCGTTGATCATCGAACGTGCAGCCTCGGCGGCCGGTCCGTCCGTGGCACCGATGAGGACGGTTCCGTCGTCTTCGATGCTGATGTCCGCGCCCGTGTCCTCCTGGATCTGGTTGATCATCTTGCCCTTGGGCCCGATGACCTCACCGATCTTGTCGACGGGGATGTTCACGGAGATGATCCGCGGTGCCGTCGGTGCCATCTCGGCCGGGGCGTCGATGGCCTCAGCGATGACGTCGAGGATGACCATGCGTGCTTCGCGGGCCTGCTTGAGGGCGGCACCGAGCACCGAGGCGGGAAGGCCGTCGAGCTTGGTGTCGAGCTGGATCGCGGTGATGAAGTCACGCGTACCGGCGACCTTGAAATCCATATCGCCGAAGGCATCTTCGGCACCGAGGATGTCGGTCAGAGCCGCGTAGGCGGTCTGCTCACCCTGATCGGTGGAGATGACGTCGGAGACCAGACCCATGGCGATGCCGGCGACGGGCGCCTGCAACGGCACACCGGCCGAGAGCATGGCCAGCGTCGAGGCGCAGACCGAACCCATCGAGGTCGAACCGTTCGAACCGAGGGCCTCGGAGACCTCACGGATCGCGTACGGGAAGTCCTCACGCTTGGGCAGAACGGGCACGAGGGCACGTTCGGCCAGTGCACCGTGACCGATCTCGCGGCGCTTCGGGCTGCCCACGCGGCCGGTCTCACCGACCGAGTAGGGCGGGAAGTTGTAGTGGTGCATGTAGCGCTTCGACGTCTCGGGTGAGAGCGAGTCGATGGTCTGCTCGAGCTTGAGCATGTTGAGCGTGGTGACACCCAAGATCTGGGTCTCACCGCGTTCGAAGATCGCCGAACCGTGCACGCGCGGGATGACGTTCGTCTCGGCGGTGAGCGGACGGATGTCCTTGAGCCCGCGACCGTCGATGCGGACCTGCTCGGTGAGGATGCGCTTGCGCACAACCTGCTTCGTCAGAGCGTTGAGAGCGTTCGCGATCTCCTTCTCACGGCCCTCGAAGCGCTCACCGAGCTTCTCCAAGAGCTCGTCGAGGAGAGCGGCACCGGCGGCTTCGCGCTCCTGCTTGTCGGCGATCTTGAAGTTCTCGGTCTGCTTCGCCTCGGCGAGCTCCTTGACGGCTTCGAAGACGTCATCCTCGTAGTCGCGGAAGACTGGGAATTCGACGGTCGGCTTCGCGGCGCGATAGGCGAGTTCGGACTGCGCACGGCAGAGCTCGGCGATGAACGGCTTCGCGGCTTCGAGACCTTCGGACACGACCTCCTCGGTGGGGGCCTGAGCGCCGGTCTTGATCTTGTCGATGGCGTTGTCGGTGGCTTCGGCCTCGACCATCATGATGGCGACGTCGTCACCGACCACGCGACCGGCGACGACCATGTTGAACACGGCGTCCTTGAGCTGTGAGTAGTTCGGGAAGGCGACCCACTGGCCGTCGATGAGCGCTATGCGCACACCGCCGATGGGGCCGGAGAACGGCAGGCCCGAGAGCTGGGTCGACATCGATGCGGCGTTGATGGCCAGGGCGTCGTAGATGTGGTCGGGGTTGACCGACATCACGGTGACGACGACCTGGACCTCGTTGCGCAGGCCCTTGACGAAGGACGGGCGCAGCGGGCGGTCGATGAGACGGCAGGTGAGGATCGCGTCGGTCGAGGGGCGTCCCTCGCGGCGGAAGAACGAGCCGGGGATGCGTCCGGCGGCGTACATGCGCTCTTCGACGTCGACGGTCAGGGGGAAGAAGTCGAAGCCTTCACGGGGGTTCTTTCCGGCCGAGGTGGCCGAGAACAGCATGGTGTCGTCGTCGAGGTAGGCGACGGCGGAGCCGGCGGCCTGCTGGGCAAGTCGTCCGGTTTCGAAGCGAATGGTGTGTTTGCCGAAGCTGCCGTTGTCGATATGGGCAACGGCGGATTCAGGGTTGAGTCCCACGTAGTCTCCTAGTTTGTGCCGGTGCGCGGCGGTCATCGCAAGACCTGCAACGCTCGAGGGAGGCCCCTCGGCGCGAAGAGGCAGCGCTCTGCATTGCACAGTGCGAGGCCCCGCGCCCTTCCGGCGGGATATTTGCAGTGGACGATGCATGGATCCACGCCGGTCATCGATCGGGGCCCACGGAACCGGTGCCGGCAACCACTTGCATCTGCAAGCCTGTGTCAGCGCGCGTTCCTCCGGAGGCCACTACCGAAGACCGAAACGTCCATGGCATGTGCGTCCACGCATGAGTCTACCGCAGAAGCACGAAAGCGCCCCACCAAGAGGTGGGACGCTTCCGAACAGTTCGAAACGGTGCTGATCAGACGGTGCTGATCAGCAGACTCGAATCAGCGGCGCAGGCCGAGGCGCTTGATGAGCGAACGGTAACGCTCGATGTCGACCTTCGCGAGGTACTTGAGCATGCGGCGACGCTGGCCGACGAGGAGCAGCAGGCCACGACGCGAGTGGTGGTCATGCTTGTGATCCTTGAAGTGCTCGGTCAGGTCGGTGATCCGGCGGGTCAGCAGTGCAACCTGGACCTCGGGAGAACCGGTGTCGCCCTCATGAGTTGCATATTCCTTGATGATCTCTTGCTTCACAGCGGTATCGAGAGCCATGGAGTTCTCCTTCGTGTCGTTGCGCGGCGCAGGGACCTGAAGTCTCTGCCCTATGGGACCGCGGCCGGTGAAAACGGCAGAGATCAGCTTATCAGGTGTGCAGGACCTCGCGCACATCGGCGATGTCCTCATGCATCTGCACGATGAGGTCGTCCATCCCGGTGAACGCGACCTGCCCGCGGATGCGGGAGACGAATTCGAGAGTCATCTCACGGTCGTAGACGTCGAATTCGCCGAATTCCTTGTCGAGCACGTACGCCTCGACCCGTCGGACCTGTCCTTGGAAGGTCGGGTTCGTGCCTACAGAGATCGCGGCCGGGTACGCCTGATCCTCACCGGAGAACGTCGCCCAGCCGGCGTAGACGCCGTCGGCGGGGACGAGTCCGTCGGGATTCTCCGACAGGTTCGCCGTCGGGAATCCCAGGTCTCGTCCGCGAGCATCGCCATGGACGACGGTGCCGTGGAGTGCATGGTAGCGCCCGAGCTGGTCGGCCGCCTCGGCGACATCACCGGCAGTGAGCTGCTCCCGGATCCGGGAGGACGAATACCGACCCCCGCGCCCGACTTCGTCGATCGTTTCGACACGGAACCCGAATTTCTCGCCGAGGCGGCGCAGAGTCTCGATCGTACCCTCGTTGTCCTTGCCGAACCGGACATCATCGCCGACGACGACGATCTTCGCGCGCAGGGCTTCGACGAAGTACCGGCGCACGAATTCCTCGGCCGACTGGGCGGCGAAGTCGAGGTCGTAGGGCTGGACGAGGAGGCCGTCGATACCGGTGGCGGCGATGAGTTCGGCACGCTGCCGGGTCGAGTTGATCATCACGGTCGGCTCTTCGGGTCGGTGGACCGTGCGCGGGTGGGGATCGAAGGTCATTGCGATCGAGCGCAGGCCCTCTTGCCTGGCCAGAGCGGCGACGGTGGTCAGGACCGTTTCGTGTCCGCGGTGCACGCCGTCGAAGTTGCCGAGGGTGACGACGGTGCCGACAGCGTCGACCTCGACCTCACCGAGTCCGTGATACAGCTCCACCAGACATTCGCTCCTTCCGTGCACCGATTCAGATTATCGCAGAGATCTTCCGCCTCCTAACCCGGACCCCACCGAAACGGAAGGACAGGTTCAGGCGATGATCGCCCAGCCGATGACGCCGAGGAGGGAGGCCAGGGCGATGGAGACGAAGGTGCCGATGATGAATCGCTCCCCCGCGGCCGCCGAGGATTTGATCTCCGCGAAGCGTCCGAGCCCTTTGACCGCGATGACCACGGCCATGAGTTCGGGTCGGCCGAGCACGATCGCTCCGGCGATGAGTGCGCGTTCGACGATGCCGATCCACAGTCCGCCGCGCAAGACTTCGACGTCCTCCGTTCCTGTGCGTTCGGGTTTGGAGCCCGGGCCGGCATGGGTGAGGCGGAGGAGGAGCGGGACGAGTGGCCAGCCGATGAGGGCTGCGATGATGGCGGCGGCGATGGCGACGAGCACGTCAGTCCACATGTGCGTCTCCTTCCGACAGGGCTCGCTGGAGCCGGTCGAGGTGATGTCGGGCCAGGTGCTCGGCTCCGGCGATGATCTCGGCGGGGCCGGCCGCCAGCACCCGGGAGACCGCCTGTTGGGAGACGTCGAATTCTGCGGCGATCTCGGCCTGAGTGGCATCAGGGTGGTCGAGTCGGTATCCGACGTAACCGCGGGAGTGACCGCGCAGCTCTGTCAGCGTGCTGATGAGGAGCCGCAGAGCCGCCTCCGCCAGCCCACGATGGTCACTGTCCGCATCGGCGCTGACGACAAGGTGGGCGGGAGCGGATTTGGCCGCTTCGACCGCCTGGCGGGCGGAGTAGAATGCCTCCCCCCTGCCCTCGGTGGTCGTCTCGGGCAGCGGCCGTTCGACCTCGCCGATTCCGAGGCCGATATGCCAACCGGAGTCGATGCCGATACGGCGCACCGCCTCGGCGACGGCGTCGGGATCGTCGAGGACCCCTTGGACCTCGTCACCGATGGTGCGGGCGAAGGGAACGACCGTGTCGATCGGAGAGAGAGCATCGAGGATCCGGGGCACCGCGTCGGCGTTCGACCGCGAATCCTGCTGGTCGATGGTCAAGACGAACATAGGGCAAGTAGACCAGATAAGTGCAGCAGATACAAGAGTTTCGGTAGTATTTAATGGATACAACTTATTTCGTTGTTTCGAGCGTGGGGCTGGCCCCTTCAGGCGAGGTCGATGGCAAAGGCGGTCAGCGACTTCAGACCGCCGTTCCGACGCACTTCGGCCACGGAGACGAGGGCATCATCGCAGACGACGGCGACCTCTCGGTTCCCTGTGTCGTCGGCACCGGGGCCTGCATCCCACTCACCAACGGCGACGGTCTTGCCCTGCATGAGTGCGCGGGCCCGATCGGCATCGACGGTGACGACGGGCAGGAGCGTGCGGGCCGCCTCGGCGAGCGAGATGAGGGTGGGCGCGGCAACACCGAGGTCCTCGGGCAGGGTCACGGCCTGGTCGATGTGGAATTCGCCGACTCGCGTCCTCCGCAGCGCGGTGAGGTGGCCGAAGATGCCGAGGTCGGTGCCGATATCGCGTGCCAGGGCACGCACATAGGTGCCCGAGGAGCAGTCGACTTCGACATCGAAGTCGATATGCCCGTCCGCGGAGGAGAAGCGGATGTCGATGATCTGGAACTCCGAGACTTCGACGCGTCGGGCCTTGAGTTCGACGTCTTCGCCGGCGCGGACGCGAGCGTAGGAGCGCTTGCCGTCGACCTTGATCGCCGAGACGGCACTGGGGACCTGATCGATGGGGCCGCGCAGCTTGGCCACGGCGGCTTCGATGGTCGCAGCGTCGACACGAGCGAGATCGGACGGGTCGGCGAAGCGATCAGGCTCGGAATCGGCGTCGTCGGTCGGGGTCGACGAGCCCAGACGGATCGTCGCGAAGTACGTCTTCGAAACCCCGGTGATATAGGTGAGCAGCTTGGTGCCGCGGCCGAGACCGAGCACAAGGACACCCGTGGCCATGGGATCGAGGGTCCCGGCGTGGCCGACCTTCTTGGTGCCGAACCAGCGGCGGATGCGGGAGACCACGCCGTGGGAGCTCAGGCCCTGCGGCTTATCGCAGACGAGGATGCCCTGCGGGGAAGAATCGCTCACGAAGGCAGGGATCAGTTGAAGGACGCGTGCACGTGGTCGAAGTGGTTGGCGGTTGCGTCACCGCGGTCCTCCATGCCCTTCCAGCCCTGTCCGGGCATCCAGATGCGCTGCTTCCAGATGACGTACTTGACGTTGAGGCTGCCCTGGTTCTGGATGAGGTACTCGGCGATGCGGTCGCCGGTGGCGCCGCTGATCATGATGTCGACGGCTTCACCGGTGTTGTGATCGGAGCCGGTGCCGGGGCGGCGTCCGCCGAAGGTCTTGACCTCGGGGAACTTCGCGCAGACAGCACGGTAGCCGTTGACGGCGTTCGGCAGCAGACCGGATTCGATCGACGAGGACACGCTGCACGGCGGCGCGGAGGTATCCGAAGAAGTGCCTTCGCCGGAGGACTTCTCATCGGAGGACTTCTCATCGGAAGACTTCTCATCGGAAGACTTCTCACCGGAGGACGAATCGTCGCTCTTCTCCTCAGCTGCCGCGGATTCTGCGGTCGGCTTGGGCTTCGGCGGAGCCTTGACCTCGAGATCGGTCTTCGAAGTCTTGTTCTTGTACTTCGGGTCGTCCTTGACCTTCTCCAGGTACTCTTCGCCGGCCTTCTTGCGTTCGGCGTCGAGCTCTTTCTGGCTCGGGGTCGAGGCGGTGGTCGACTCCTCGGGTGTCGTCGATGCGGCTTCGGTGGTGACGTTGCCGGACTCGGGCGGTCCCATGACGACGGTCGAACCGACGACTGCGGCGGTCGCGGCTGCTGGAACGGCGATCGCGGCGACGACGGGACGCTGCTTGACGGTCGCCAGCACGGAAGTCGCCGAGGACGGCGCATTCGCTGCGCGTCGGCCCGCGGGACGCTTGCCGGGAGTCAGGTCCCGGATCAGCTGCTTCGCGAACGACGGCTTCGGTGAGGAGTGCTTACCCAATGCAGAAATCCCTTAACAGAGTCGTAATCATTTCGTTACCGCAAAAAGTCTACGACATCTCGGAAAGATAACAAAACTGTTACGAGAACTTTTTTTCGCGGCGTGACGAAGCTCAAATCGGGCCCGGAACGGCCATTCCGCCGCTCCCCACCCGATGACCAGGCGCGATGCACTCTGTCCGCTGGGAAGCGACGATCACTCCTCGTCGGCGTCGTCGGCCTTCTTGTACGGGTCGGATTCACCTGCATGCTGCGCGTCCTTGGCCAACCCCGCCACTCGAGCATCGTCGGCGGCAGCCTGAGCGAGCAGTCCGTCGAGACGGGCGGCCGCCTCGGGGACGGCGTCGGCGATGAATTCGAGGCTCGGGGTCAGACGGATCGTCAGCCCCTTCCCTACCTCGGAGCGGATGAAGCCCTTGGCCGATTCGAGGGCATGACCGGTGCCGACGAGATCCTGGTCGTCGCCGTAGACGGTATAGAAGATGGTGGCGTGCTGCAGATCGCCGGTCACGCGCACATCGGTGACGGTGACGAAGCCGAGGCGGGGATCCTTGAGCTTGCGCTCGATGGTGCTGGCGACGATGACCTTGATCTGGTCGGCGATCTTGCGGGCCCGTGTCGAGTCTGCCATGGTGCGTGTCCTTCTGTTCGGGGCCGGAACAACTCTTCCGGTCCTATGTTAGCTGTGCAATCGAACCGGCTCCGGCCGGTCCCCCCACACGGGGGCCGACCGGAGCCGTCGACTCACGGTGTGAGTCCCATCCTCCTCGGCTGCGCTGCTGCGCTGTCGGATCAGCGGGTGCAACTCACTGTGCGACCGATCAGTCGCGCGGCTTTTCCTGCATCTCGAAGGTCTCGATGATGTCGCCGACGCGCAGGTCGTTGAACTTGCCGAGTCCGATACCGCACTCGTAGCCCTCGCGGACCTCGGTCGCATCGTCCTTGAACCGACGCAGCGATTCGATGTGGACATTGTCGCCGATGACGATTCCGTCGCGGGTGACGCGAGCGGTCGAGTTCCGCTTGATGATGCCGTCGCGGACGATCGAACCGGCGATGTTGCCGAACTTCGAGGAGCGGAAGACCTCGCGGATCTCCGCGGTACCGGTCTGGACCTCTTCGTACTCGGGCTTGAGCATGCCCTTGAGCGAGGACTCGATGTCGTCGATCGCCTGGTAGATGACCGAGTAGTAGCGGACGTCGACGCCTTCGCGGTCTGCCAGGTCGCGAGCCTTCGCTTCCGGACGGACGTTGAAGCCGAGGACGATCGCGTTGTCGACCGTGGCCAGGTTGATGTCGTTCTCCGTGATCGCACCGACGCCGCGGTGGATGATCCGCAGGTCGACGTCGTCGCCCACATCGATCTTGAGCAGCGAATCCTCGAGCGCTTCGACAGCACCGGAGACGTCACCCTTGAGGATGAGGTTGAGCATGTCGACCTTGCCCTCAGCCAGAGCCTTCGTGAAGTCCTCGAGGCTGATGCGCTTGCGACCGCGGGCCTGAGCGGCGTTGCGCTCGATGGCGTCACGCTTCTCAGCGATCTGACGGGCCGTGCGATCGTCATCGGTGGAGATGAACGAGTCACCGGCACGCGGGACGGACGACAGACCGAGCACCTGCACGGGGCGGGAGGGTCCGGCCTCCTCGACGACGTTTCCGTTCTCGTCGAACATCGCACGCACACGTCCGTAGGCGGTGCCGCAGACGATGGCGTCGCCCTGACGCAGGGTGCCGGACTCGACGAGCACGGTGGCAACCGCACCGCGGCCCTTGTCGAGCTTGGCTTCGATCGCGATGCCGCGAGCGGACTTGTTTGGGTTCGCCCGCAGGTCCAGGGCCGCATCGGTGGTCAGCAGAACGGACTCGAGCAGCTGGTCGATGCCCTCGCGCTTGAGCGCGGAGATCGGCACGAACATGGTCTCGCCGCCGTATTCTTCGGCCACGAGGTTGTATTCGGTCAGCTGCTGCATGACCTTGGCGGGGTTGGCGCCTTCCTTGTCGATCTTGTTCACGGCCACGACGATCGGCACATCGGCCGCCTGAGCGTGGTTGAGAGCTTCGATCGTCTGCGGCATGACGCCGTCGTCGGCGGCGACCACGAGGATCGCGAGGTCCGTCGACTTCGCACCACGGGCACGCATGGCGGTGAACGCCTCGTGACCCGGGGTGTCGAGGAAGGTGATCTTGCGGTCTTCTCCCTCGTGCTCGACCTCGGCCTGGTAGGCACCGATGTGCTGGGTGATTCCGCCGGCTTCGCGGGAAGCGACATTGGCCGAGCGGATCGCGTCGAGCAGCTTGGTCTTACCGTGGTCGACGTGACCCATGACGGTGACGACCGGCGGACGTGCCTGCAGGTCCTCGTCGTCCTCTTCTGCGGCTTCGGCATCGAGGTCGATGTCGAAGGTCTCCAGCAGCTCACGGTCTTCGTCTTCGGGCGAGACGATCTCGATCTTGTAACCGAGCTCTTCGCCGAGGACCTCGAAGGTCGCCTCGTCGAGGGACTGGGTGATCGTGGCCATCTCACCGAGGTGGAAGAGCACGGTCACGAGGTTCGTCGGATCGGTGTTGATCTTCTCGGCGAAGTCGGCCAGCGAGGAGCCGCGACGCAGGCGCAGCGGCGTGTTGCCGTCTCCGCGCGGAACGGTGACGCCACCGACCGAGGGAGCCTGCATCTGCTCGAGCTCTGCGCGCTTCGCCCGCTTCGACTTGCGTCCCTTCTGACGGGGACCGCCGCCGCGACCGAATGCACCCTGCGTGCTGCCGCGACCGCGACCTGAACCGCGGCCGCCGGGACCGCCGCCGGGTCCACGACGAGGACCGCCGGGAGCGCCGCCCGGGGCACCGGGTGCGCCGCCGCCTGGGGCGTTTCCGCGTCCGCCGCCGCGACCGCGGCCGGGGGCGGGCTTGTTCAGTGCCGAGTTCTTCAGCATCGACGGGTTCGGGCGTGGTGCGCCCGGGCGAGGTGCCGGACGGGGACCGCCCGAGGATTCCTCACCGGATCCGCGTTGCTTCTGGCCGGGCTTCGGCATTCCCTGCGAAGGCGCGAACGGGTTGTTGCCGGGGCGTCCGCCCTGGCCACCCTGACCGCCTTGACCGCCGGAACGACCGCCGGGCTTGGGACCGCGACCGGGCTTCGGCATTCCCTGCGAGGACGCGAAGGGGTTGTTTCCGGGACGCGCGGCACCGCGACCGCCGGGCTTTCCGGCAGCACCTGGCTTGGGAGCTCCGGGTTTCGGGGCTCCGGGCTTGGGCGCGGCCGCCGGCTTCGGGGCTCCGGGCTTCGGCGCCGAGGAGGCAGCCGGCTTGGCTGCGGGCGCCTCGGACGATTCGGTTGCCTTCGGAGCAGCCGGGGTCGCCGGCTTGGCGGCAGACTTCGGTGCGGACTGCGCAGCGGGGGCGGCATCCTCGGCGGGGGCCGATTTCGCCGCGCCGGCGGGCTTCGCAGCACCCGGCTTGGCAGCCGACTTCGCAGCGGGCTTGGGTGCGGGCTTCGCACCGGGTTTCGGGGCTCCGGGTTTCGCGGCCGGCTTGGCGGCCTTCTTCGCGCCGGTGGACTTCTCACCATCGGCGGAAGAGGAATCGGCGAATGCCTCCTTCACGCGGCGCACGACGGGCGCTTCGAGCGTCGAAGAGGCGGAGCGAACGAATTCGCCCATGTCCTGGAGCTTTTCGAGGACGTTCTTACTTGTTGTGCCGAGCTCTTTCGCGAGCTCATGGACACGGGGCTTTGCCACAGTTCTCCTGTCCGGGTTCTTTCCCGGTCAGGAAAGAACCTCATCAATGAAGAGCAGTACTCATTTCACTGCTCTCTCGAATTCCGTTTGGGTGTCATCGTGCGACACTCACAACTTGTCATCCATTCGGCTACCCGTTCTCTTTGGGTTCGGTGTCCGGCCTCGGGAGGTCCGAGGCGGTGATCTTCGTTCGAAAGGATCGAGCGAAGGCGGCAGTGGTCAGGGCCTTGTCCAGGCACTTCACATCAGGATGCACCCACGCACCACGTCCCGGCAGTGTCGCTGACACATCGCGGACGACGGCGGGGTGCTGATCGGGGCGGAACACGAAGCGTGTCAGCTCGTCCCGACCGGCCTTCTGCCTACAGGCGATGCACGTCCTTACGGGTCCATCACCAACATTCACAATGAATGATTCTACAGCACCGGCACCCCCGCTCGCGCCAAGGGGGCCAGTGGTGCGAATCACTGCACGAGGCTATTCGCCTGCGACGATGTCGATCTTCCAGCCGGTGAGCTTGGCTGCCAGGCGGGCGTTCTGCCCTTCCTTGCCGATGGCCAGGGACAGCTGGTCAGTGGGGACGACGGCGCGGGATTCCTGAGCGGCGGCGTCGAGGATCTCGACGCTCTTGGCCTTGGCCGGGGACAGCGCGTGGGCGATGAATTTCGCCGGGTCGTCGGAGTAGTCGACGATGTCGATCTTCTCCTGGCCGAGTTCGTTCATCACCGCACGCACACGGGAGCCGAGTTCGCCGATACACGATCCCTTCGCATTGACTCCCGGCTTCGTGGCGCGCACGGCGAGCTTCGTGCGGTGGCCGGCTTCGCGGGCCAGCGACACGATCTCGACGGTGCCGTCGGCGATCTCCGGAGCTTCATGGGCGAAGAGTCGGCGCACGAGGTTCGGGTGGGTGCGGGAGACGGTGACCGAGGTGCCCTTCGTGCCCTTGTGCACGTCGGCGATGTAGACGCGCAGTCGGGTGCCGTGGGCGTAGCTCTCGCCGGGGACCTGTTCGTGCGGGGGCAGCACGGCTTCGACGTCTCCGATGTCGACCTGGACCATCTGCGGGTCGCGGCCCTGCTGGATGATGCCCGAGACGATCTCGCCCTCACGGCCTTTGAACGTGCCGAGCAGCGTCTCGTCTTCGACATCGCGCAGCCGCTGGTGGATGACCTGTCGGGCGGTCTGAGCGGCGATGCGGCCGAAGCCGGTGGGAGTGTCGTCGAATTCGCCGATCGGGTTGTCGTCGTTGTCGAATTCCACGGCGAGGATGCGCACCTCGCCGGTGGACTTGTCGAGTTCGGCGCGGGCGTCGGGCCAGGCCCCTTCGGTCTTCTGGTAGGCGAGGAAGAGCGCCTGTTCGATGAGTTCGATGAGGGTTTCCAGCGGAATCTCACGCTCTCGTTCGATGACGCGCAGAACATTGAGGTCGATGTCCATGTCTAAGTCCTCTCTCGCTCAACCGAGCATTGAATTGTCTGTGTTCACTTATGCAGGCGTAACAGTCTATCCCAGTCCGCGCCCGCACTCTGTCTGCGAAGGGGCCGCCTCACCGCCGGCGGAACGTGAGGTTCGCCTCAGCGGAACTTCAATTCCACCTGGGCCTTGCGGATCTCGCCGAGGTCGATCGTCTTCGTCTCCTTGCGCTGGGGGTCCGTGCCCGTGATCGAACTCTCCCCCACCTCGGCGAGGTCGAGCTTGAAGGTGTCCTTCTTCGTCGTGATCTCCAGCCGACGGCCGATGACGCGTCGGAAGTGGCGTGGGGTCTCGAGTTTTCGGGTGGCACCGGGGCTGGTGACCTCGAGCTGGTACGGCTTGTCCCGGAAGATTTCGACCTCGTCGAGGGCGTCGCCGACGATCTTCGTCGATTCGGCGATCTTCTCCATCGACATCGGATCGGTGCTCGATTCGTCGAGGTCGACGACGACGGTGAGCGTGCGCCGCGGACCGGCCGCCACCGCTTTGACGGTCTCGAGGTGGAATCCCGCATCCTGCAGGGGCGGGGCGAGCAGGCCCTTGATCCGCTCGACGTCTTCGTCCATTTCTCCTCCATATCCTTGTGAGTCCCCTTCGCCGAGGCGGGGCGAGGGGGCCGGCGCACCGTGCACCTGTGCGACCGCCGTGTTCTCACCCACCCTAAGCGACAGCCGCCGTCGAGGTTAAGCCTTCGTCGCGGTTCAGCTGGGTGTCGAGTCTCATTCTGCGGTCGGGCGGGCGACGGTCGGTGCCCCTCGGCGCTGGCGGGTGTCCCTCGGCGATGGCGGGGCATCCGATAGGATTGCCGTATGCATTTTCCCGTCAGTCGCCGCGGCCTGTTAACTGCCGGTGTCGGCGGGTTGAGTCTGGGCCTGCTCACCGCCTGCGGCCTGCGACTCGATCAGGATCCCGAGATCCCCACACTTGATGCGACCCAGCAGCTGCGCAATCGTCTGGCCCGCATCTTAGACTCCGCCTCTCCCGGCGCCGGTGATCCCGAAACCGCTGGTGAGAATCTTGCTGACTTCGTTGCGGCGATCGGCCCCGAATGGAATCCACCGACCGAATTCGCCACCGAGGCGCCTCCGACCGAGGAGGACCGCACGTTCGTCCAGGCCGCCGAGGTGGCTTCCCGTGCCGTGTTCGAGGCCGCGGCGTCCCTGGGTTCGGGCCTCATCCCCGTCCTGGCCGATGTGGCCACCGGCTTGGCTCTGGTGGCTGGGACGAAGAAGCCGGAGATCATCACCACCGCCGACGAACTCATCCGCGCCGGCCGCGAGGAACTCGACCAGAGCAGGGACGGCGGCGATGACGCGACGGCGTCACCCAGTGCCACCGGTGGGGCCGACGCGGATGCCGGCACGAACGACTCCGGAAGTCAGGTTCCGAAGGGCCGGGCGGAGATGTTCAACGCGATCCTCAACCAGTCGCGGGCGGCCGCCTACGGCTATGAACGGCTGGCCGTGAACTTCGATTCGAAGTCGCGCGAACGCAAGGCCGCCCTGGCCAGGCTCGAATCCTTGGGTGCTTTGTCCGGGGAGATGTTGGAACGCCTCGGTGAGGACGCAGCCGATCCGGCCGCCTCGGCGTGGAAGCTCGATCCCACCCCGACTGATGCGGACTCCGCGAAGGAGTTGGCGTTGTCGTTGGAAGACGGCGTCGCTTCCGCGCTTCTGCCCTGGTTGGAGGCGGACGCCTCGGCGATTCTCCGGCTCTGGGAATCGGCCCGGAACCGGATGGTCTTCGCCGCTCCGCAGCCGCTGCGTTTCACCTATGACGAACCCGGGCAGGCGGAGGTGCAGTAGTGAAGGTCCCAACGGTTCTCTACCGGGCGACGCGCGAGATCATCGGCGAGTATCGCACCGATTCGTGGGTTGCCGCGCTCGACTATATGGCCAATGAGCTCCTCGACCGGTGGAAGCTGCGCTTCGACGATGTGCCGGGGGCACCGTGGGCCGGGTGCGAGTCCTTGGTGATTCCGGTGCTCACTCAGGAGAACTATCAGGGGGTGCTGCGGTTCGCGGCTCCCACCTCGGCACATACGGCCGCGCATGCGCAGGTGCTGCGGGCACTGAAGATGTGGAACGGGCACGGGGCGGTGCGGGTCATCCGGGATGATCGCAGCTTCCGGGTCACTCTGCAGGAGCGACTGCGTACGAAGGACAATCTGTCCGTGCTGCCCCTGGCCGATGTGCCTCCGGTGTGGGGTGCGCTGCAGCGGTCCTTGGAGATTCCGGCGACCTCCGAGTTCCTGCGGGTCCAGGATGTCGTGGCCGGGTGGCTGAACTCGTTCGATGCCGATGCCGCGCTGTTGACCGGATGGTCGGAGGCGGGCCCGCACGATTCCCTGCTGTTGTCGTTCGCCCGCAATTGGATGCAGACTCTGGCGTCGTCAGAGGAGAACTGGCTCATCCACGCCGACCTGCACTACTACAACATCCTCGCCGGCAATCCCGACCCGACGGGGATCTCGACGTGGAAGGCCATCGACCCGCAGCCCTTGGCCGGTCCGACCGCGTACACCTTGGCCCCGATCCTATGGAACCGGTTGGCCGAGATCCCCTCGGATCATCCGCAGGCGCAGGCCGCGTGGCTGCGTGGTTTCGCCACGGACCTGGCGCTGTGCGCCGGGGTCGATCCGCAGTACGGGATGGGGGCGACCGTGGCCAGGGAGATCACGAACATGTTCTGGTATCTGCGCGCGGCCTCCGGCGGGTCGAATTCGAGCCTGGCCGATGCTGCCCGCTCCCTGTGGGTGGCCCGCGCGCTGTCCGGCGCCGATGTCGCCGGAGTCAACGCCCACGCCCTCAAACCCATCGGCTAACCCCTATTGCTACCTGACGGCGGCCCCGCAACCACGCGCCCGGGGGGGGGGGGGCCGGGCGGGAGGGCGGTTGGGGGGGAGGGGGGGGTGGAGTGCGAAGGGGCG
>NZ_JABSSX010000015.1 GCF_013280495.1 Brevibacterium permense | reverse complement strand
GATCCGATACTCGGGGGTGTAAGAGCGACGCTGTCGCTTCTGATCTGACATATTGAACATCCTTCCAGCAGGACTGCGAATCCCGCTAACTTGGGTGTCCACTATTCGAGGGTAGCCTCAGTCGTTGCTTCGTAGTCACAACACCACCGTGTCAGTGCTGGAATGGTCAATAAAGGAGACACGCCCTAGTCGGAGGTATTGAGCGAGCTCAGTCAAAATCTCTGACGACGACTGCGTGAGTGCACTCTGAACCGACTCCTGCCAGTCCTTTTCAATCCCGTGCTGGGTGAGTATGAGATCCCGGTCTTCCCAGGACTGTGCCTCCAGTGAGTCCCGAATCTTCCGGATGAAATCAATGCGTGCGCCTCTTGAAAGCTCCATGATCTAACGATATCTGGTCGCACGGCAGCAGGTGTGTCTACTGGGTATACCCCTTTGACAATCGAGATCTCGGCCGGAAAAACGCTG
The DNA here is from genome assembly GCF_013280495.1 of Brevibacterium permense. GTDB lineage: Bacteria > Actinomycetota > Actinomycetes > Actinomycetales > Brevibacteriaceae > Brevibacterium > Brevibacterium permense. The sequence goes on along the minus strand of NZ_JABSSX010000015.1, from coordinate 63,422 downwards.
TCAACCGGGTTGCGATTCCAACGATTGGACACATATGCCTACCGGCTCCGAGAACCCCTCAGATGCCCTGTTCGGACAGACCCTCGGCTACGTGCGAGTCAGCAGCGCCGATCAAAACCCCGGCCGGCAATACGAGACCATCGGACGGTGGTCAGTTTCATCCACTTCATGGGCGAACCCATCGGGTACGCGAACATGCTCATGCCCGCGTGGCTCATCCTCGTCGTGGTCGTCTTCCTCGCCCTGGTCTGCGCGGGCTCGGCCCTGCTGGGTCTGCGCAAGGTCGCGGTCTCTCCGTTGGGCGTGCGGACGAAGAGTCTGGAGCGGAAGTTCCCCGTGGCCAAGGTCATCATCACGGTGCTCGTGATCTGCATGCTGCCGGTCGTGTACGCGCTCACTCAGAGCGGCGGTCTCGGCGTAGGGATCGTGCTCGGCGCGGTGGTCGGATTCTTCGCTCTCGGGCTGGTCGTCGTCGACCTCCTCGGCGGGCTCCTCGTCCGCTGGTTCGCTCACCTGTCCGGTCGGCGGGCCGCCACCCCGGAGCGCCTCATCGCGGCTCGCCTGGTCTCCGACGAACCCAAACGGTTCTGGCGACGCGTTTCCGGACTCGCGATGGCCTCGTTCACCGCGGCCGTCTGCGGGTCGGGGGTGGCGCTGATGCAGCTCGGACTCGACGCCGCCGAGGACTCGGACTCCGGCATGGCCGCATCCGATATCAACCTCTTCCACGACATGTTCACCGGGGTCCTGCTCGTCATGGGGATCGCGATCGTGCTCATCAGTGTCTCCGCAGTGATCAACCAGGTCGCCGATATCTACGACCGAACCGACACCTTCTCCGACCTCTACGCCGCCGCCGATACTCAGCTGCTGCACCGGGCACTGGGGCGGGCCGTCATGGCCCCGGCGGTCTGGGTGTCCCTGCTGGCCGGAGGGCTCGGGCTGCTGCTCGTCCTGCCCCTGGCCGGAGCCGCGCTCGTGTTCAAGCCGGTCACCTTCCTCACGATCCTGCTCACAGTGGTCGTCGGCATCGGCATCATCCGCGCCGGACTGCAGCTGACGAAGCCGATTCTGCACTCCGTGGCCACGGCCGGGAGGTCTCGGGACTGAGATTCGGGAGGACTCGGGACTGAGATTCGGTGTCAGTGCCGCATCCTACGATGGCAGGTGTCGAGCCGATGGGACCCTCCCCGGGTCTCCGGGTACAGTTGGAGCGCACCACATGAGGGTGGGCGATCCGATGCTGTGAGGAAGTGGGAATCGAGTGAGCAACGACCAGGGCTACGACGGTCTGAGGACCCCTCCGCAGGACGTCGAAGCCGAGCAGAGCGTGCTCGGTGCGATGCTTCTGTCGAAGGACGCCATCGCCGACTGCGTCGAGACGATGAAGGGCGACGACTTCTACAAGCCCGCTCACGAAACCATCTACGAGGCAGTCCTCGATCTCTACTCCCGGGGCGAGCCCGCGGACTCGGTGACGGTGGCGAACTACCTGACGAAGACCGGCGACCTCGCCCGCGTCGGCGGTGCCGCCTACCTGCACACCCTCATCTCGTCGGTCCCGACCGCCGCCAATGCCGGCTACTATGCCGCGATCGTCAGCGAACAGGCCGTGCTGCGCCGCCTCGTCGAGGCCGGCACCCGCATCGTGCAGATGGGCTACGACGCCGAAGGTGATACCGATGACGTCGTGAACTCCGCTCAGGCGGAGATCTACAAGGTCACCGAACGCCATACGACAGAGGATTACGTCATCCTCTCCGACATCCTCGGCGAGGTGGCCCAGGAGATCGAACGCAACGGCAACACCGATGGGCAGACCGCGGGTGTGCCTACCGGTTTCACCGAGTTCGACAACCTCACCAACGGTCTGCACCCGGGCACGATGATCGTCATCGCCGCGCGTCCCGGTGTCGGCAAGTCGACTCTGGCGCTCGACTTCATCCGTTCGGCCGCGATCCACAATGATGCGGCCGCTGTGTTCTTCTCGCTCGAGATGGGCAAGAACGAACTCGTCATGCGTCTGCTCTCGGCAGAATCCGAGATTCCGCTGCAGAACCTGCGCCGCGGCGAGCTCAGTCCGCACGACTGGACGACCCTGGCCGCGACCGAGGCCCGGATCAACAATGCGCCGCTGTTCGTCGACGATTCGCCGAACATGGCGCTGACCGAGATCCGCGCGAAGTGCCGCCGGCTCAAGCAGCAGCACAATCTGCAGATGGTCTGCGTCGACTACCTGCAGCTGATGTCCTCGGGCAAGCGCGTCGAGTCCCGTCAGCAGGAGGTCTCTGAGTTCTCCCGTTCGCTCAAGCTGCTGGCCAAGGAGCTCGACGTTCCGGTCATCGCTTTGTCCCAGCTCAACCGAGGCAGCGAGCAGCGCACGGACAAGCGGCCGATGATTTCGGATCTGCGTGAGTCCGGTTCGATCGAGCAGGACGCGGATATGGTCCTCCTCATCCACCGTGAGGACATGTACGACAAGGAACACGAACGCGCCGGTGAGGCCGACATCATCGTCGCCAAGCACCGTGCCGGTCCGACGATGGACATCCCCGTGGCGTTCCAGGGCGCGAAGTCCCGATTCGTCAACATGCCGCAGTGACGAGCGGGGCTTGAATGGACGCCTACTGGATGCGCGGCAAGTGGGGTGACGGCGGGAAGAGTGAGCGCCGCTGGAACCAGGGCAGCCGGAATCCGCTGACCATCATCATCACCGGTGCTGTCTTCTTCGTCGGCACAGGTGCGGTCTTCACGATCGGATACCTGTATCCGGACCAACTGCTGTTCACGATCATCCTCGGATGCTTCGTGTTCCTCGGCGTCACTCTGGCGGTGCGCAGGTTCATGGGACACACGCCGGCGTATTGGTACACCGGACCGTTCGTGGCCATTGCACTCATCGGCACTGTGATGCTCGGCGAGGATCTCGCTTTGTCGCAAGCCGGCGAACTCACCGAGGTGGTCGTCGCCGATCATCAAGTCGAACAGAAGACCGTACACAGTTCCAATCCGCCCAGGTCGCGACAGGTCTATGTTCATACCTACAGCCTCGAGCGCTTCGACGGCACTCCCGTCGCCGAACCGCTGATCTACCGCGGCAAGGACGGATACGACGACTTCGATGAGGGCGACACGATCTCCGTCCTCATCGATCCGGAGGGGAAGGCACCGACCAAACCGGCCGAGGACGTGGATCTGCCTGCCGATATCGGCATCCTCGTCACCGGACTGGTCACCTCGGGGATCGTGTTCCTCATCTGTCTGATCGTCGTGCTTCTGAGATGGACGCGTTCGCCGTCGCAGGACCACGTGCGCTGACGAGGCCGCGCTTGCTGCAGGTGTGCCACTATGGCAGGCATGGACACCACTCCCAACGATCTGCTCGTGCTGCTGGCCGTCTCCCGCACCGCCAAATTCACGACGGCGGCACACAACCTCGGTCTCACCCACTCGACGGTCTCCCGCCGCATCGCCGCCTTGGAGAAGTCCTTGGGCGGACGCGTGCTGGCTCGCTCGGATGACGGATGGGAGCTGACCGACCTCGGGGAACGAGCCGTTGCGGTGGCCGAACAGATGGAGATCGCGGTCGCTGAACTCGAGAGTCCCGGCCAGGGCCCGGAGACGGTGTCCGGAGTGGTGCGGATGACCGCGACGGATGGGTTCAGCGCCTATGTCGCCTCCACGGCGGTCGCGAAGCTGCGTCGTCGGCATCCCGGGCTGAGCGTCGAGATCGTCACCGTCACCAGGCAGGCCCTGCAGCAGCGGTCCGGTCTCGATATCGAGGTCGTCGTCGGCGAACCGCGCGTGCATCGGGCAGAGGCGATCGAGCTCGGTGACTACGAACTCGGTCTCTACGCCTCTCGTGACTATCTCGCGGCCAACGGCACCCCCGCCTCGGTGGAGGAGGTCAGCGACCACCGGCTCGTCTATTTTGTCGATTCCATGCTCCAGGTCGACGACCTCGATGCGCCGAGGCGGCTGTTTCCCGAGATGAAGGATGCACTGACCTCGACGAACGTCTTCGTTCACGTCGAAGCGACGCGTGCGGGTGCCGGAATCGGCTTCCTCCCGTGTTTCATGGCCGACCGTCACCCCGACCTCGTGCGACTCTTCCCCGATTCGGTGGCCGAGCGACTGCCCTACTGGATGGTGCTCAGACCCGATTCGATGCGGCGACCGGCGATCGCCGCCGTAGTCCAGGGACTCAAGGACGAGATGCTCGCCCACCAGGCTGCTCTCGAAGGCCGGAAGTTGCCCCGGTGAGACTGCGCGACCAGGATATGAGCATGAACCAGCCCCAAACTGACATCGGCGACGAGCTGGTCGGACGTCGCATCGTGCTCACAGCTCAGCGGCGCGCGGAACAGCTCGCCTCCGCCCTCGAGCGTCACGGTGCCAAGATCGTGCACGCCCCGACCCTGTCCGTCATCCCGCATATCGACGACCCTGAACTCGTCACCCGCACCCGTGAACTCATCGAGGACAGGCCGGACATCGTCGTGGTCACGACCGGCGTCGGATTCACCGGCTGGGGTGACGTGGCTGAAGCCGCGGGTCTGCGCGAGGAATGGCACTCGATGCTCGCCGGAGCACGGATATACGCCCGCGGCCCCAAGGCACGCGGAGCGATTCAGGGGGCCGGACTGAGCGCTCACTGGGTCGCGGAATCCGAGACGAGCGCAGAGATCCAGCAGGTCCTTCTCGGCGAAGGCGTAGATGGTGAGCGCATTGCCGTACAGCATCACGGTGCCGGCGCCGACGGACTTGATGAGGCCTTCGCCGCAGCTGGCGCCGATGTCCGCTCCCTCGTCATCTACCGCTGGGGTCCGGCGCCCGATCCGGCCGCCGTGATCGACGCGGTCCGACTCGTCGCGGAGCGCAGGTGCGATGCCGTGGCCTTCACCTCAGCACCCGGGGCGGCAGCATTTCTCACCGCGGCCGAGGAGCAGGGACTGTTGTCGGCCGTGATCGAGGCGTTCAACGAATCGGTGGTGGCCGCAGCAGTCGGCGACGTCACCGCAGCACCGCTGCATGAACAGGGCATCAGAACCGTGATCCCCGAGCGATTCCGACTCGGAGCCCTTGCTCGCGTGCTGATCAGCGAACTCGCCGAATGATCTCAGACTGACGCGAATTCGATGTCGACGGCGTCTGACTCGCGCAGTGCGCCGATCGCCTCTGCCTCAGCGATCACTGCGCTCTTCACCGACGTCGAGACGGTGCCGGAGGCTGCGATCGTCATGCTTAGTCGACGGTTGATAGCAGTGCAGTCAACGGCGCAGCAGTTCGGATCTGGTCCGGTCGCGTTCGCTGTCGTCGGATGCGGTCGGCGCCCCGCGCATGGAGTGCGGTCAGAGCGGATCCCGGTGGGCTGTTCTGGATGCCGGAGGCTCCCGCGGCGTCAAGGAGTGAGTTGTGGCTGAGTCGCTCACCGAGGTGATGAGCGGGGAGGCGGAAGGCGATGATCTCGTCGTTCATCGCAGAGTCGGCCATGTGCCTAGGCTAGCTCAGGACCCGTGTTTGAATGGGGCCATGTGCACGGCCGGTTTCAGGTGCGTGCACTACCACATCGAGAAGGGACGACGATGACGCGAACGATGCAGGTCAGCGACAGTATGGTGATCAAAGCCGACGCCGCCGGGCTCTGGGAGCAGATCGCCGATCCGACCCAGATGGCCCGATGGAGCCCGGAGAACACCGGAGCCAGCACGCGCACGACTGCAGGTCCGCTGCAGACAGGCGATGTCTTCGAAGGCACGAACCGTCGCGGGCCGGCGACGTGGGTGACCGAATGCGTCGTCACCGAATCTGTGCCCGGCAAACGGTTCGCCTTCACCGTGCGCCGGATCGGGCCCCGAACTCCCAGCATCGAAGGACCGAACGCGAGCTGGGCATACGAGTTCGAAGACCTCGGCGAGGCGACTCGAGTGACGGAGTCGTGGACAGACGATCGCCGCTCTTGGCCCGACTGGCTGGCCTGGGTCTTCGACCACATCGTCACACGGGGCCGGAGCTTCGCGGACTTCCAGCGATTGAACATCCGGCAAACCCTCACCGCCATGAAGGATGACGTCGAAAAGCGGTGACACGGACGAAACGAGGGCGAAACAACTCCTCGCTACTCTGATCGCATGACAGCGACGGCACAACCCACAGAGAGCTCCGCCCGCCACGATGTGGAGGGGATGAACTTCTATACCCGCAAATGGGTGCGGCCTGAGGACCTCAACGCCAACGGCTCCCTCTTCGGCGGCAGCCTTCTGAGGTGGATCGACGAGGAGGCCGCGATCTACGCGATCATCCAGCTCGGCAACCATCGAGTTGTGACGAAGCTGATCTCCGAGATCGACTTTCAGGCTTCGGCTAGGGAAGGCGATCTTATCGAGATGGGGCTCCTCGCCACGCATTTCGGACGCACCTCACTGACGATGAGGGCCCGGGTGCGCAATATGATCACTCGCAGATCCATCCTCAGCATCGACAAGATCGTATTCGTCGGAGTCGACGAAGACGGCACTCCGATTCCCCACGGGTACACGACGATCACCTATGACCGAGACCGAATGCCCGAACCACACGGGAAGATCTCGTAGGAAAGACCGCGGTCCGACGCGGTCGCAGGTGTCGCCTCCTGGACCGCCTCGGTGATGGTGTCATTGACCGCCTCACTGTTGACCGTCAGCGGGAACTGGTCGAAGTACTCGAAGGTCGGTTCCTTCGGCGTCCCAGCGGCATCGCATTCGCTGCGGACGATCCGCTCGATCGACGCGATGACTCTCTTGCGTACCGCAGTGTCGTAGGTGCGGACGTTGAGCATCAGCTCGGCGCGATCAGGGATGATATTCGACTTCGGCCCAGCGTTCGACGCACCGACGGTGACGACGCGGACATTTCTCACAGGATCAGCGGGTGAGGAGCCCGTTCAGGGGTGTTGCCCGGGCGGCGCGAGTTGAGCACCCTATTGAGCGAGCAGACCCCGTTCGGACAGGTCCGTGCGCAGTGAGGCGGCTCCTGAGAACACGTGGCCGATGAAGCCGAGGCGTTCAGCTGCCTCCACATTGGCGGGCAGATCATCGACGAAGACAGTCCGGGCCGGGTCGAGGTCGAATCGGTCCCGGGTCAGTTCGAAGATCGCCGGATCGGGTTTGACGAGGCCGACCTTTCCCGAGACGACGATGTCTTCGAGTTCGCTGATCGCCGGCGCGACGACGGGGGCATGGTGGATGGTCTCGGCCGACCAGTTCGACAGCCCGACCAGGCGGATGCCGGCGGTCTTGAGATCTGCGACGATCTCGGCCATGCCGTCGATCGGACCGGTCAGGGACTTGTCGAAGTTCTCGTAGTAGCCGGCGACGATCTCACCATGGCGGGGGTCCGCCTCGGCGGCTCGGGCGACGATATCGGTGATCGGAACGCCGGAGTCAGCTGCGGTATTGAGCGTGGGGAAGTCGGCCGCCTCGGCGAAGGAATGCCATTCATCGGCACTCATGCGATCGGCCAGAGGCCCTGTCTGGTCCCAGCCGATGAGCACATTGCCGAGGTCGAAGACGACGGTCGTCGGGGTCGTGCGATCGGGTTCGGTCATGGGCCACCACCTGCTATCGGCATCCTGGAGTCGAACCCCACGCTACCTGGAGTTGCCGGACCATTGTGGATTCGGGCCGGCTGGCCTAGGTTGGTTGCATGATCGGCTACCCGCCATTGCAGATCCGGGTGAAGACTCACCGACTCGAACTCGTCGGTGCCGCCGATGAGATGCTCGCGGCGCTCGCCCCTCTCGTGCGGGACGGCAAGGTCTTCGCGGAACCCGCCCCCTACGACGATCCGATGTCGTTCTACGAATCCGACCCGGACGTGCGGGTGAGCAGGTGGCTCCAGAGCGTATGGCGTGGACGGGGGCGCTTCTCTCCTTCTGACTTCCGGTTGGCGTTCGCCGTGATCGTCGACGGTGAGCCCGTGGGGATGCAGGACCTCATTGCCGAGAAGTTCGATACCTGCGGCACCTTCGCCACCTTCTCCTGGCTGTCGACGGATGTACGCGGTCGCGGTCTCGGTACCGAGATGCGCAGTGCTCTGTTGCATCTCGCGTTCGCGGGGCTCGGAGCGAGAGAAGCTGGTTCCGATGCGTTCGTCGACAACATCGGATCGAACAAGGTGTCTGAAGCCTTGGGGTACGAGCGCAACGGCGTCGACTGGGACATCCGCCGAGGCGAGCCGGGACGCATCCAACGCTGGCGCCTGACCCGCTCGGCGTGGGAAACCAGACGGCGGAACGACATCGAGCTCAGCGGAGTCGATGACTTCTGCACTTTCCTAGCCCACCACTAGTTGCTACCTGACGGCGGCCCAGCAACCTGGCGCCAGGTTGCTGGGCCCCCGTCAGGTAGTAATTGGGGAGGAGATGACAGCGACCCTGCGTTCACACCAAGTGGGTGAACGCAGGGTCGCTGGTGAATCTCAGAAGTCTCTAGGTGAGACTCTCAAAGAGTCTCAGAGGCCGCGGACGCGAGTCGCCTGCAGGCCCTTGGAGCCCATTTCCGAGTCGAACTCGACGTTCTGACCCTCGGTGAGCTCGCGGTAGCCGGAGGCTTCGATCGCGGAGAAGTGAGTGAACACGTCAGCCGAACCGTCGTCAGGCTGGATGAATCCGAAACCCTTTTCCGCGTTGAACCATTTCACGGTACCTGTTGCCATAATCTTTGTATCCTTATTTTTTAACTGATGACCGCTGCTGCGATCGTGATGGTCGAACCCATTGCTGGATCCGGCTTTCCCGCTGGCTGGACTGGATCTTCAGACGCAGATCCAACGAAAAACTGTGGGTGAACCGAGGACTCGGAATCGCTGGCGAAGATGAGTTCTCTGATGTGAGGTCTCTGTTTCAGACGAAATCGCGGGGATACTCGGTTTCGATCATGCACTCGAAGGTGCTGGACGGAAGTCGTCAGACGACTGAACTGGGAAAAATCATGAGGGGCGCGGAAGGCAGACACGCGCCGACGGGCAAACACATGGTGACGAGCGAATCTACCTGCTCTTCAGACACCATCTGCTCCGCACATTTCTGTGCGAGAACGTTTCCAGCTTAACAGAGTGATCGCTCTGCGGGTGATTTCGGTCGAATGATTTCAGTCGAGAGATGGAACACAGCGATGTGCACTCGACCGCACAGGCATTTAGGATTGTATACATTCCATTTTGTATGCAATCCGCCGTGACCCCGGACGCAGGAGCACCCGAACCGTGGACAACGAAGAATCATCACCGCCGCCAGGACCCCGCCGGCAGCGACGCCTCGCCGCGAAGTACCGGCGCCGGCGCACCTTCGTCGCCGTGGCTGCGGTCCTCATCATCGGTGCCCCCGTGACGATCGCGGCGGCGGTGCACAACCTCAGCTCGAATATCTCCTCCTCCCCGCTGCGCGCCCACGGCGGCGACGTTCCCGAGAAGCTCACGGATGAGACGAACGTCCTCATCATCGGATCCGACACTCGCGATCTCGAGTCGGCGAAGGAGGCCTCCGATGACTCGGGCACAGGTGAAGGCGCGAACTCCGGAACCTCCTCGGCACAAGGTTTCGGCAGCGCCGAGGGGGCTCGCAGCGATGCAATGATCCTCGCTCACGTCGCCGCCCACGGCGACCGCATCGACGCCGTGCAGATCCCACGTGACACGATCATGGACATTCCCGCCTGCGACGACACCGGCCACGGCGCGTCGGCGGCCACGCACGGGATGATCAACTCGGCCCTCAATGCGGGGCCGGCCTGCTCCGTATCAGCGGCGGAAGAACTCACCGCGGTACGCGTCGACCACTTCATCAACGTCGACTTCGACGGATTCTCAGCGATCGTCGACGCACTCGACGGGATCACCGTCGACCTCGACGAACCGCTCAACGACCCGAAGGCGAACCTCGACCTGCCCGCCGGTCACCAGACGATCGGCGGAGACGACGCCCTCGCCCTGGCCCGGACACGGCACGCCGTGGGCGATGGCAGCGACATCTCGCGGATGGGCAACCAGCAGATGGTCATGGAGGCCATCATCGACCGTGCCAAGAGCGGCCAGGTTCTCTCCCGGCCCGACCGCCTCTACGGACTCCTCGACGCTGTGACCTCGACGATCGGCGTCGACGACGAACTCGACTCGATGCGAGCGCTCGCCTCCCTGGCCACGACAGTTGCCTCCGTGCCCGAGGACGACATCACCGTCGAGATCATGCCGTGGACACCCGCACCGGAAGATCCCAACCGGGTGGTCAAATCCGCCGAGGCGGACGCCGTGTTCACCGCCATCATCGACGACGAACCGATCGCGGACCTCGTCGGCTGAGCCTGCCCGGACCCCGACTGAAGCCGGCAGGGAGCCGTCGATGACCTCCGTCCAGGCGATATTCATCCGCGGCTCCTAGACTGGACGGCATGTCTACGATCGAAATCACGCAAGACAACTTCGAGTCGACCATCAACGACAACGAGATCATCCTCCTCGACTTCTGGGCCGATTGGTGCGGCCCCTGCAAGCAGTTCGCCCCGGTCTTCGAGCAGGCCGCCGAGGCCAACCCCGACATCGTCTTCGGCAAGATCGACACCGAAGCCCAGCAGCAGCTGGCCGGACTCTTCGCGATCTCCTCGATCCCGACCCTCGTCGCCTTCCGCCAGGGCATCGTCGTCTTCGCCCAGCCCGGCGCGCTCGCCGCCCCGCAGCTCGAACAGGTCATCACCGCCGTCAAGGGACTCGACATGGACGAGGTCCGTGCCGAACTGGCCAAACAGGAAGCCGCCGCTGCCGCAGAGACCGACGGCGCGGACGGTGCCGCCCCCGATTCGATCCCGGCCGACCCGGGCGTCGACAAGTGACAGCGACCAGCAGCCACAACGACCACACCCACTCAGACAGCACCGCCGCAGACGGCGCCGGCGTGCCCGATTCTGTGGCCGCCTGGGAAGAGCGCTACGCCGAGGCCGACGACGCCATCTGGTCCGGAAACCCGAACGAATCCCTCGTCGCCGTCGTCTCCGAAATGACCCCCGGCCGCGTCCTGGACGTCGGCTGCGGAGAAGGCGCCGACGTCGTCTGGATGGCCGAGAACGGCTGGGACGCCACCGGCATCGACCTGTCGACCACGGCCATCGACCGTGCCCGCCGGGCCGCCGAATCCCGCGGAATCTCCGCCGAATTCGCCGTCGCCGACGTCTCCACCTGGGAACCGGAGGGCCCCGACCGCCGAGGCGGCTTCGACCTCGTCACCGGATCCTTCCTCCACACCCGGTTGCCCGATACCCGGGAAGAGCTGCTCACCCGCGTCGCCGCACACGTGGCACCGGGCGGCGCCCTCCTGCTCGTCTCCCATGCGACGATGCCGCCGTGGGCCGCCGAACACAGCGAGAAGTTCGAACACGGCATGGACCACCACCATGAACTGGTCAGCCCGAACGGAGACTTCGCCCTCCTCATCGGCGCCAGCCCGCACCGGTGGGAGATCGAACTCGCCGACACCCGCGCCCGAGAGGTGACCTCCCCGTCGGGCGAACCCGCCGAACTCGAGGACGCGATCCTCCTGGCCCGCCGGATCTGAACTCAGCCAACGCAGAGACCCTGACCCGGAACCCGGCACCGAGGCGGCTGCGCGGTCGATCATGACCGCGCAGCCGCCTCGGCGAACCGGGCGATTCCCCAGCCCCCTGAGATGAGGTCGAAAACCCGGTCTCACCTGGTGCATTTCCACCCTGTGAGGGGCTAAGGTGGTGTCATGGCTCGGTTCAGCTTCCTCGAGTGGCCGGTACTCCGGCAGCTGCGCACGTCGGATAAGACGGGACGCGGCGAATCCGTCGTGTCCCAGCAGACTCGGGACACCACTCCACGCACGGTCACGGCCGACAAGGTCGTCCAATCCGTGTGCCCGTACTGCGCTGTCGGCTGTGGGCAGAAGATCTTCGTCAAGGATGACAAGGTCGTGCAGATCGAAGGCGACCCGGACTCACCGATCTCTCGCGGCCGCCTGTGCCCGAAGGGCGCAGCCAGCGAACAGCTCGTCAACGCTCCCGGTCGTGTCACCGACGTCCTCTACCGGGCCCCGAAGGCCAAGGACTGGACGAAGATCGACCTGCCGACCGCGATCGACATGATCGCCGACCGATTCATCGAAGCCCGCCGCAACCACTGGGAGGACTTCGACGACAAAGGCCACCCGCTGCGGCGGACGATGGGCATCGCCAGCCTCGGCGGGGCGACCATCGACAACGAGGAGAACTACTTCGCCAAGAAGCTCTACACCGCGGCCGGGGCGATACAGATCGAGAACCAGGCGCGTATTTGACACTCCGCCACCGTTCCCAGTTTGGGAACTTCGTTCGGGCGCGGCGGCGCCACACAACCCGTCCAGGATATGGCGAATGCTGACTGCATCATCATCCAGGGTTCCAATATGGCCGAGTGCCACCCCGTGGGCTTCCAATGGGTGAGCGAGGCCAAGGCCCGGGGTGCCCGCATCATCCACGTCGATCCTCGTTTCACGCGCACCACCGCGATCGCCGATAAGCATGTGCCCATCCGGGCCGGTTCCGACATCGTGTTGCTCGGTGCGCTCATCAACCGTGTGCTCACCGAGGGCCGCTACTTCGACGAGTACGTGCGCGCCTATACGAACGCCGCGAACCTCATCAGCGACGACTATGTCGACACCGAGGATCTCGACGGACTGTTCTCCGGGTTCGACCCGGACACGAACTCGTACGAGAACTCGACGTGGTCGTACCAGACGGATGAGCACGGTGCGCCGCTCAAGGACCCGACCCTGAAAGACCCGAAGTCGGTCTTCCAGATCCTGCGGCACCACTACTCGCGCTACACGCCTGAGATGGTCGAGGAGAACTGCGGAATCAAACCCGCAGACTTCGACTACCTCTACGAATCGGTGACCGAGAACTCGGGCCGGGAACGGACCACGTGCTTCGCCTACGCGGTCGGGTGGACCCAGCACAGCCTCGGCGCGCAATTCATCCGCACCGCCTCGATCCTCCAGCTCCTGCTGGGCAACATGGGTCGACCGGGCGGTGGAATCATGGCGCTGCGCGGGCACGCGACGATCCAGGGCTCGACCGATATCCCGACCCTGTTCAACCTGTTGCCCGGCTACCTGCCGATGCCGAGCGCCGGAGTCCACGACACCTTCGACGATTACGTCGCAGCCGTCGGCACGCCGGAGACCCACAAAGGCTACTGGGCCAACGGCCGCGCCTACGCCACCAGTCTGCTCAAGGCTTGGTGGGGCGATGCGGCCACGAAGGACAACGACTTCGCCTTCGACTATCTGCCGCGCATCAACGGCGCCCACGGCACCTATCAGACCGCGGTGCGGATGCTCAACGACGGAGTCGACGGATACTTCCTGCTCGGGCAGAACCCGGCCGTGGGCTCGGCCAACGGGCGCATGCAGCGCATGGCGATGAGCCACCTGAAGTGGATGGTCGTCCGCGACTTCAGCCTCATCGAATCCGCCACCTGGTGGAAGGACGGCCCCGAGATCGAGACCGGGGAGCTGAAGACCGAGGACATCGACACCGAGATGTTCTTCCTGCCCGCGGCCAACCATACGGAGAAGGCCGGCACATTCACGCAGACCCAACGTCTCGTGCAGTGGCGCCACAAGGCCGTCAACCCGCCCGGGGACGCACAGAGCGAACTCGACTTCTTCTATGAGCTCGGCCAAGCCGTGCGCGAGAAGCTGAAAGACTCCGACGACCCCCGCGATCGGCCGCTGCTCGACATGACCTGGGATTACCCGGTCGACGAGGAGGGCGAAGTCGACGCCGAAGCGGTCGTCAAGGAGATCAACGGCTACTTCATCGGCGGCGACCGTGACGGCGAGCCCTTGGACAACTTCAACCAGATGACCGACGACGGGGCCACCGCCGGAGGCTGCTGGATCTACGCCGGCGTCTACGCGGGAGGCCAGAACATGGCCGCCCGCCGCAAACCGCGGGATGAGCAGGATGAGACCGCCGGCGAATGGGCGTGGGCATGGCCGGCGAACCGCCGGATCCTGTACAACCGTGCCTCGGCCGCACCCGACGGAACTCCCTGGTCGGAGCGGAAGAAGTTCGTGTGGTGGGACGAGGAAACCGGGAAGTGGACGGGCAAGGACGTGCCCGACTTCCCGATCGAACGCGCACCGGCGGCCAAGTCGGATCAGGCCTACGGGGGCCCTGCACACCTCGACGGTGACGATCCATTCATCATGCAGGCCGACGGCAAGGGGTGGCTGTTCGCACCCAGCGGCATGATCGACGGACCGATTCCCACTCACTACGAACCACAGGAATCGACGGTCGCGAACCCGCTGTACTCCCAGCAGAACAGCCCGACTCGGATGGTCATGCGCCGTGAAGACAACCTGTCCGCGCCCGGTGCCGGGGTGCCGGGATCCGAGGTCTTCCCCTATGTGTTCACGACCTACCGACTCACCGAGCACCACACCGCCGGAGGCATGTCCCGGTGGCTGCCGTACCTGTCGGAGCTGCAGCCGGAGATGTTCTGCGAGATCTCACCTGAACTCGCCGCCGAGGTTGGGCTCGAACCCTACGGTTGGGCCACCCTGGTCTCCCCGCGGGCGGCGATCGAGGCCCGCGTGCTCGTAACGAAGCGGATGACTCCGCTGACCATCGGCGGGAAGACCGTCCACCAGATCGGTCTGCCCTACCACTGGGGTGTGGGCGGTCAGGGTGCCGTCGTCGAGGGCGATTCCGCCAACGACCTGCTCGGAGTGACGATGGACCCCAACGTCTACATCCAGAACAGCAAATACGTGGCCGGCACGATCGTGCCGGGTCGGCGTCCCCGCGGGCCCGAACTCGTCGACTTCGTCGAGAAGTACCAGCGAGAGGCCGGGCTCAGCCCCGAATCCGGAAACCAGCAGGTCACGGTCTCCGCCGAGGATGTCGCGGCCTCCCATCACGCCGGACAGGGTCGCAGCGCCGGTGGGCACGCTCACCGAGGCGGCGACTCGGCCGTCGGCGTCACCCCGGGCAGGACCCTGGACGGGGGACGCGATGGCGTCTCCGACGGTGACGGCACGACCGCCTCGGCGACGGTCGACAGTGCCGATGATCGCAGCGGTAGGATCACCATCGAACCCACCGAGGCGGCCGAACCCACCGAGGCGGCCGAACCCACCGAACCCGCCGAGACGGCGGTGTCGAACCGCGCCGACGACGGGGACCCCAGCGACGGCGATCCCGACCACGGCCGGCACGCCGACGGCAGTGCGATCGCCGAAACCGAGGTGGCCGAAGCGGAAGCCCGCGCCCGCGCGGCTCGGGATGGCCAGGCTGATGAGACAGGCCGGGAGAACGAGGAGGAGGACGACTGATGTCGACACCGACGATCGACGACGGCACGTTGGCGGACGGACACTGGCACGATTCCGCGCACAGCCGCAAGGGATTCTTCACCGACACCTCGATCTGCATCGGCTGCAAGGCCTGCGAAGTCGCGTGCAAAGAGTGGAACCGCAACCCGCAGGACGGCACCTTCGAACTGCTCGGTTCCTCGTATGACAACACGGGCAGTCTCGGGGCGAACACGTGGCGGCACGTCGCGTTCATCGAACAGGATTCCGAACGCATCGAGAAGGCGAGGGAATCCGGGCGCAAGCTCGTCAATCTCGGCATGCCCACGATCCGCCCGCGCACCGATGAGTCTGCCGCGGCGCAGCCGCTGGACGGGGCCCTGGGTGCGGCGGCGGAGGGCCGGACCTCCGCCGGTCTGCCGACGACGCCTGAGCTCAACGTCGATCTGCTGGCACCGGGTGCCCTGGAGCCGACCGACCTGTCGAACGTCGACACGACACCCCCGGACACCGCGGACTTCCGCTGGCTGATCTCCTCCGACGTATGCAAACACTGCACGCACGCCGGCTGCCTCGACGTGTGCCCGACCGGCGCGCTCTTCCGCACCGAATTCGACACCGTCGTCGTCCAAAACGATGTCTGCAACGGCTGCGGAACCTGCGTGGCCGGCTGCCCCTTCGGCGTCATCGAACGCCGCGACGACGGCACGATCAACACCCCCACCGACCGGGATGATCGCAAGGCCGCGGACATGGATGTGCCGAACGCGGGCACCGCGAACAAGTGCACCCTCTGCTACGACCGCCTCGTCGAGGGTCAGGAACCGGCCTGCGCGCAGACCTGCCCGACTCAGTCGATCAAGTTCGGCGACCGTCAGGACATGGTCGAGCAGGCGCACGACCGCGTGGCCGAACTCCACGCGAAGGGACTGACCGAAGCTCGCCTCTACGGGGCGAACCCGAACGACGGGGTCGGCGGCACCGGATCCGTGTTCCTCCTCCTCGACGAACCCGAGGTCTACGGCCTGCCGCCGGACCCACGGGTCGCGACGAAGGATCTGCCGAAGATGTACGCCAACGCCGGGATCGCGGCGCTGGGCATGGTCGCCGCGGCCGGACTCGCGTTCCTCGGGAGCCGCCGTTCATGAGCACTTCAGAATACGATTCCTACCGCCCACCCGAGCCGGAAGGCGGACGCAGAAAACGTCGCCGAGGCGGCCGTGGAGGTCCCAGCGGACCTGACGATTCCGGTGGCCGTCGGGGCGGTCGCGGCGGCAACGGTCGTGGCGGCGGGTGGAAGAACCGCGGTGCCGACGGCAACCGTGAGATGCCGATGGTCGAGGACGTCGAGTTCACGTCCTACTACGGTCGACCGATCGTCAAGGCCCCGCCGTGGGGCGATGAGATCGGGACGTACCTGTTCCTCGGCGGTCTGGCCGGCGGTTCGTCTCTGCTCGGCTTTGGCGCGCAGCTGACCGACCGGCCGGGTCTGCGCATCGCCTCCCGGATGACTGCAATAGCGGCCACTGGCATCGGCGGTGCCGCTCTCGTGGCCGACCTAGGCAGGCCCGAACGATTCCTCAATATGATGCGCGTCGTCAAAGTGTCGTCGCCGATGAGCCTGGGCACGTGGATCCTCTCGGGCTTCGGTGTCGGATCGGGAGTGACCTTCGCGATCGAACTCGACCGGATCACTGGTGAGAAGCTGTTGCCTCTGGGCCCGCTGCGCAAGGTGCTCCATGCCATGGAGACGCCGGCGGCCGTCGAATCCGCCTTCTTCGCCACTCCGCTGGCCGCATATACCGCTGTGCTTCTCGGGGCGACGGCCGTTCCGACCTGGAACGCCGCCGGCCGCAATGGTCTGCCGTACGTGTTCGTGTCCTCGGCGTCGATGGCCGCCGGAGGTGCCGCGATGGCATTGGCACCGGTAGCCGAGACCGGACCTGCCCGACTGCTCGCGCTCGCCGGGACCGCTGGTGAGGCCTACGCGATGTCGGCGATGAGGAAGCGCATGCACCCGGCTGAGATCGATCCGCTGGACGACGGCGAACCGGGGCACAAGCTGCATCGGGCCGAGAAGCTGCTCATCGCCGGGGCCGTCGGTGCCGCCGCCGTCGAGGTGGGGGCGCGCGTGTTCGCGAAGAAGCTGGGTGGCGGTTGGAAGACTCGGGCTGTGCTGCGGGGGCTGTCCGTCGTCTCCGGTGCGGCGCTCGCTGCCGCCTCGGCGTACACGCGTTTCGGCGTGTTGGAAGCCGGAATCGAATCGACGAAGGACCCGCGTCACGTGGTCGAACCGCAGCGCGCTCGCCTCGAAGAGCGTCGGGCTCGCGGCATCACCGACGACTCCATCACCACCGGGCGGTAGACGCGCGGAGGTTATCCTTCGGAGCTCGAGTTGCAGGGCGCCGCTCACCGTGAGCAGCTCTCACCGTTCGTGCTATCCCCTCCCGCTGGTGGCACGTCCTACAGTCCGCTAGGCATCAGTCACCGTTCGTGTCGAAACAACCCTCCGCAACGCGATGGTGTGCGAGGACCGGTAAGGGACGCTCGAACTCGTTGCGCGAACTTCCCCTGCGAACGACGATAGGTGCCGAAAAGTGCCTCACGAGACAGCATATTCAGCAAACATACTTGCGAAATGAGGATTGTTGGGTAGCGTGAGAGATCTATGAAGAAGCTACTCAGGGATCGCCAGAGCATCAAGCTCGGTGTGTTTGTGGCAGTAGCCTTCCCACTGGTCTACTTCGGGATGAGTTTCCTCGGATGGGGCAACGATTCATTCAATTGGTGGCAGACACTGCTCTTCGGACTCGTCCAAGGCGCCGTCTTCTGGTTCTTCACGTCCAGTTTCCGGCAGTTCCGCGACGAGGACGTCACTCCGAAGCAGTCCGGCCCTCTCTGACCTGTCGAACCATCGCTTCGTAGGCGTCATCGGGCATTCCGGTCATCTCGCGCATCTAGCGCAATGCCGCGGGCTGTTCTTCCTGTGGCAGCGATGAAGTCACCTTCGCGCTCGGCTACCCGGACCGCCGCTGCGCATCGGCCGCTCGTGCCGCTTCGAGATCCTTGGCGAAGGACTGGACCTCGACATAATCGGCGATGATGTAGGCGAGCCGATAAGGTCTCGACCCGTCGTTGCCGGAGACGATGAGCGCGGTCTCAGTGTCCCGCAGGGTGCGCACATCGACCGCCTGGATACCCCAGAACGGGACTTGAGCGCCCTTGACGGGAAACTCACGTTCTTCTGTTTCCGGGCCTCACGACCGAGGATGCTCAGTCCGTCGGGGAAGAGCACAGCCACTTGATCGCGAACCTCCCTGGTGAGGAGGCCCACCGACACCCTCACGGGTTCGGCGCCTTCAGGAACTGCGAGCCGATAGAGCTCGATCTGATCCTTATCGGGTACATCATTCGCTCTGGTCAGAGCCTCGAGCATTGCCGGGGCCCCGTATCCGGCGTTGGCACAGATTACCGGCGTCGGGGCCAGCCCAACAGGCGAGTTCGTCGAGCATCTCCAACGCCAGTTCCCAGTTGGGCCGGTGCCGCACCGTGTCCGGGATGGCGGCCTTCGCCCGTCGTGCCGCGGCGTGTTCGGCGTCCTCGTTGGTCTCGGCGCACACATCGTCCCAGGACTCGGGCAAAAACAGCCGCCAGCCCAGCGGGCAAGACGCGGCATCGGTCGCCGCGTGCACGCTCACCCCGATCTGGCAGTTGGCGACCTTGCCCAGCGACCCGGAGTACTGACGAGCCACCCCCGGGGAGGCCGGCCCGTCCTTGGGGAAACCGGTGTCATCGATCACCCACGCCTGAGGCTGGACCAACCCGATCGCTTTGGCCGCCAGGCGCCGGCGGACCGGCTCCACGGCCCAGGGCGAGGACGACACGAACTGCTGCAGCTACTGGTAGTCGATCCCGAGCCGCTCGCCCATCGGCTGCATCGACTTGCGCCGGCCCTCCAGCATCAAACCCCGCAGGTACAACCCGCCCTTGGCCCGCTGGTCCTTCCGGGACAGCGAGGCGAACACCTCGGCCACGAACGACTCCAACTCACCCCGCACCCACTCAATCTCGTCCTGACGCATGCGGCGCGATTAACAGGACCCGACACAGATTAAAAGACCTAACCAAGTACTACTAGCCACGACCCCCTTCTCCACGGGAACCATACTTGGTAAAGCGGGGATGGTCGCCGATTGTTTCGACGAGGTGTTCTGCGATTGCAAGTGACGAAGTTGCACCGGGCGAGGGCGCATTGCGCACTAGGGTCGCGCTACCGATGTCCTCGATGACGAAGTCATCGAGGAGGCGGCCATGTCGATCCATGGCCTGTGCGCGGATGCCGCGGGTAATGGGTGTGGATACGGCTCCTTCCAGGCTGGGCACATATGCTGCAGCACCGGCCAGGAACTTCTGACGGGAAAGAACCGCACCGAACTCCTGCACCGCGGCGTGCATATTTTGCCCGGCGAACTTCCAGAAGCCCGGGCTGGCCGCCACGTCGATGCTGTCCTTGAGCCCAATCCGCCAGCCGTTGTAGTTCTCCCGACCAAAAGACAAGAACGCGTTGGGGCCGACGAGCATCTCCCCGTCTACCCGCTTAGTGAGGTGAACCCCTAAGAATGGGTATGCCGGATCCGGCACCGGATACACCAGGCCATTCAGGATGTTTCGATGTTCGGGGGCTAACTGCGAGTACTGGCCAAAGAACGGCACGATCTTAGGATAGGCAGCCCCTCCTGCCAGACGCGCGACTCGGTCGGACTGCAGTCCGGCGCAGGCGATGAGGTGATCAAAGGTGTGGATGCTTTGCTCGCCGCCACGCGCCACGGTTACTGCACAACCCTGTTCCCTATTGGCAATGGAGACGACCTCGGCCCCCAGAATCACGCGCCCCCCAGCGCGCTGGACGTCATCAATGAGCGCGCGCGTGACCGCGGCGTAATCGATAATCGCGGTATGGGGTGAGTGCAGTGCCATTCGGCCGACTGCGTTAGGTTCAACGCTTCGGATGCCTTCGGGACCGAGTAGTTCGATGTCGGGCACACCGTTGGCTAGCGCCTTCTCCTTGATATCCCGCAGTCGGACCTCTTCCTCCGGTGTTAGTGCCACCACGATCTTGCCGCATTTGTCGAACGGCAAGTTCTTTTCGCCGGCGTAGTCGTGCAATAGGTCAACGCCTCGGCGGCACAGGCGCGCTTTGAGGCTACCGGGCTGATAGTACAGTCCGGCATGGACGACACCTGAGTTGTGTCCAGTCTGGTGGGCAGCCACGGCATCTGCCTTGTCAAGGACGGTGACCTCTGCGCCCGGAAATCGATGGGTGATCTCGCGGGCCACGGCGGCGCCGATGATTCCTGCGCCGATCACCCCGAACGAATATGTGGACATTGTTGGATTGCTCCTTTGAAATAGACTCTGGTGCTGGATTTGGGATACTGGAGGAATGGATACCGTCAGTCGTGGTGTGAGCTTGACCGATCAGGCTGTTGAATCGATCAGGGGCGCCATCATCAAGGGCGACTTGGTCCCTGACCGGCTGTACACCGGTTCAGAGCTGGCTCGCCAGCTGGGCGTGTCTCGTACGCCCATCCGTGAGGCGTTGCAGGTCCTCTCGCGGCGCGGCATGGTCATCATCGAGAAGAACCGCGGGGTGCGCGTGCTCAATACCTCAGTCAAATCATTGATCGAGGTGTTCCAAGTGCGGTTGATGCTCGAGGTTCCGATGTCTCGGCGTGCAACACAGTTGAAGACAGACAGTTCCGTGGCGGAGTTCGAGGCCGCCGTGGAGCTGTTTCGTGTCGCGGCGGAGTCGGGCGACCCCGGAGCCGTCCTGCGCGCGGATCGTGACTTCCATGGTGCTTTGATGGCCGGCGCCGGGAACGACAAGGCGCGGGAGCTGCTCCAGGAGGAGCGCGACTTCGTGCTCAGCACCGGAGTAGGTACGGTCCCCACCTCGCGCACCGCGATGGAGTGCTTTGATGACCACGCCGACATCATCGCCGCATACCGCCGAGGGGACGCCGTGGCCGTCGGCCGTGCCCTATCGCGACACATTGCCAATACCGTCCGAATCTTGATTCGCCAGGAAACGCGGAATCGTCCCGAATTCGGCGAGGTCGACGCCGACGAAGCCATCAATTGGCTGACGGAGCAATGCTGAGTACAACTCCGCCCGCCATGGGCGCCCGCCGTAGACACATTTGTTGCCTCGCAGGTCATACGGTCACCGCGATATATTTTTCGATCTGGTACTCCTCGATGCCGCTGTGACCGCCTTCTTTCCCAAGCCCCGAGGCTTTAATGCCACCGAACGGCGCGGCTGGGTCCGCGACTACGGGACGATTAATGCCAACCATTCCGCTTTCGAGGCGTTCCGCTGCCTGAATTGCCTTGGTGATATCGCGCGTGTAGACGTAGGAAACCAGCCCGAACGGCGTGTTGTTCGCGGCCTCAATCGCCTGATCATCGCTTTCCGCTTCGTAGATGGACGCGATCGGCCCGAAGATTTCTTTGGTGGCGAGGGCAGAATCCAAAGAGGCGTTAGCGACCACGGTCGGCGCGAAAAAGTATCCGGCACCGGGTGCGGCCTCGCCGCCTGCTATGACTACTGCACCCTGATCGATGGCATCCTCGAGCAACTTCTGGACATTGTTGCGCTGGTTCCCATCGACAAGGGGTCCCACGTCAACGCCGTCTTCGGTGCCCGGGCCGACTTTGAGTTGGGCGACCTTGGCCAAGAAAGCCTCTCGGAATGCGGGTGCCACCGACTTCTCCACGATGATCCGGTTCGCGGCGACGCACACCTGACCTGCGTTTCGGAACTTCGCTACCGCTGCGCCGGCTGCAGCCTCGACTGGATCAGCATCGGAGAGTACGATGAACGGCCCGTTTCCTCCAAGCTCCATGGAGGAGGTCATCACGTGATCTGCGGCCTGCTTGAGCAGTGTCGTTCCGACTGCGGTCGATCCAGTAAAGCTGACTTTACGCAACGTTGGCCTCGACATGAGGGCCTTCGACTGGCCCGAGGCAGAACTGGTCGTAATGAGGTTGAGTGCTCCCTGGGGAACTCCTGCGTCATGGAGAAGCTGCACAAACATGTGGGTCGAAAGCGGCGTGAGTGCTGCGGGCTTGATGAGCACAGTGCAACCGGCGGCGAGGGCAGCACCGGCTTTGCGCGCGCCCATCGACAGCGGGAAGTTCCACGGCGTGACGAGATAAGACGGGCCCACCGGCTGGTGAGTGGTGATGATCTTGTAGCCACCGTTGGGGGCGTCACTGTATCCACCCCGCTGCTGGGGGACCTGTTCGGAATACCACTGGATGTAGTCGGCAGAAACCTGTACTTCACCGCGGGCCTCAGCCAGGGGCTTACCCATCTCCAAGGACATGACCCAGGCAATATCCTCCTTGCGCTCGAGCAGCAGATCATAGGCGCGACGCAAGATGTTCGAGCGGTGACGGGTTGTCGTCGTTCCCCACTCGTTCTGGACCCTGGTAGCGACCTCAAGGGCCTCCAACGCATCCTCCAGTGACGCGTCTGCCACTGCGGCGATGACCGTCTCATCGGCCGGGTTCTGAACATCGAAGGTGTTGCTGTTCGACGCAGAACGCCATTCTCCGCCGATGAAAAGCCCGGTCGGCACATCGATCTGACCGTGGGGCGCGGACAAGGTTGTCCAGTTTGATGGCTTCATGAGGAACGGATCCTTCCAGGATGTCGGTGACATGAACCGGCACTAGGAACTTAGTGCTCGAAAGTTGACTTACACGTTACATGCAAGTCATCATAGCTGTAATCCAACCTACAAAGAAGTGACCTCGCGCTAGCGATGGGGAGAGAACAATGACAACGACTAAGCAATCCGATCGGGCTCGGGTGAGGCGCGTAGCCGGCTCCTCCATGATCGGCACCACTATTGAGTGGTACGACTACTACATCTTCGGCACGGCGGCGGTACTGGTCATCAACGACCAATTCTTCCCGGACCTGTCCCCTGCAGCGGGGACTCTCGCCTCGCTGGCCACATTCTCCGTGGCCTTCATCGCCCGTCCCTTCGGTGGCATCATTTTCGGCCACTTCGGCGACAAGGTCAGTCGCAAGACGATTCTCGTCTGGTCACTAATGTTGATGGGGGTGTCGACGGTCCTGGTGGGCTTCCTGCCCAACTATGCCGCCATCGGTATTTGGGCACCTATTCTTCTCGTGGCCCTGCGCTTCCTTCAGGGCCTCGCAGTGGGCGGCGAATGGGGCGGGGCTGTCCTCATGGCCCTCGAACATGCCCCCCAGAACAAGAAAGCCTTCTACGCTTCCTGGACACAGTCAGGTGTGCCTGCGGCCCTCGTCCTGTCCTCGACGATTTTCCTGTTCATGCAAATGATGGATGAGCCTGCGTTCCACTCTTGGGGCTGGCGCGTTCCGTTCTGGATCTCGGCTGCGCTGATTGTGGTGGGCCTGTTCATCCGTTTGCGCATTACAGAATCGCCTGAGTTCTTGAAGATGAAGGCCGACAAGCGAGAAGTTCGTATCCCCCTGTTCGAACTTCTGCGGACAGCTTGGTGGCCTCTGCTCCTCGGTATCTTCACGCTGGCCTCGCCGAACATCATCTTCTATATTTCCTCGGTCTACCTGCTGAGCTACGGGCCTGATCATGCTGGACTCTCGCGGGATGCCGTGTTTGTGGCCTTGATCGTCGCGTCGTCCCTCGCGGTCTTCACGATTCCGTTGGTGGCCGTCATTGCGGATCGGGTAGGTAAGAAGAAGATCATGCTGACCGGCGCCGTCATGGTGGCGCTCTTCATTTTCCCCGTCTTCTGGTTGGTGGACACCG
This sequence comes from Brevibacterium permense, assembly GCF_013280495.1. GTDB lineage: Bacteria > Actinomycetota > Actinomycetes > Actinomycetales > Brevibacteriaceae > Brevibacterium > Brevibacterium permense. The sequence goes on along the minus strand of NZ_JABSSX010000015.1, from coordinate 39,242 downwards.
GCCAGCCTCTGGGCGCCCTCGTGGCGATGATTCTGGCATTACCGATTGCTCACGCCACCGCCTATGCCGTTGTCGCCAGCTTCATCCCTGAACTCTTCCAACCGGAGGTGCGTTTCACCGGTTCCTCGCTGGCCTATCAGATCGGAGGCATCGTGACCTCGGCGCCGGCTCCTGTGATCGCCGCGACCTTGATTCAGAACACAGGCTCGTCGATGTCCATCGCTCTTTATGTCTCCATCGCGGCACTCGTGGGGTTCGTGGCGATCGCATTGAGCCGAAAGCACCAGGAGCCAACCCCTCAGGTGTCTACCGAGCCGGCGGTTGGCGGTAGCGGCGGACGCTAGCAGCGTCTGCACCTCCGGCCCGCGGCATCATCCCAAGCCCCTCACGTAAGTCCTACCTGTCCACGAGGACAGACCAGACCCGTACCCGATCAAATGGAGAAACCTGTGCCTAAAGTTGCTGTTCTCGAAGAAATCAATGGACCCATCACCTTGCAGGACTTTCCGGATTCCCAACCTTCTCCTGGAGGCGCCCTCGTCGAGGTGGCATTAGGAGGAATCTGCGGAACGGACGTCCATCTTCGAACTGGACACCTGAATGTCCCGCTGCCCCTGGCGATGGGGCACGAGGCCGTCGGCTGGATTCGGAAGCTAGGCGATGGCCTCACCACAGACGTCGAAGGACAACCCCTTGCGGTGGGCGACCGGGTGGTATGGGCGAACAATATCCCTTGTGGTTCCTGCCACGAGTGCCTAGTGCTCAAGGAACCGACTCTGTGCTTGAATCGGAAAATCTATGGCATTAATCGTCGTGCATCAGATTTCCCCCACCTGCAGGGGGGTTGGGCCGAGATGATAGTCCTGGAGGCCGGAACAACGATCATCAAGATCCCTGACTCGGTGAGTTTCGAGGAGGTCATCACCTTGGGGTGTGCCGGTCCAACGGCAATCCATGGGGTGGTCGAGAACCTCAAGATTGAACCGGGGTCCGTCGTCGCCGTTCAGGGCGCTGGACCCGTGGGCCTGGCCTCCGCCATGTATGCCAAAGCCATGGGTGCTGCACTTGTCGTGATACTTGGCGGGCCCACCTCTCGCATTGAAATGGCGCTACAAATAGGGGCTGCAGACGCGGGTGTTGATATGGACTCTTACCCGACCGCTCCGGAACGTCTGGACGCGTTCCGACAGCTCACCCCGCATGGCGGAGGGGCAGACGTGGTCATCGAGTGTGCCGGTGTTCCCTCAGCTGTAGCCGAGTCCATCGACTTGGCACGTCCAAATGGGCAGCTATTGGTGCTGGGCCAATACACGGACCATGGGCCCACGCCCATCAACCCGCATCTGATCACCAAAAAGCAACTGAAGGTGTTCGGATCGTGGGGGTTTGCTCCGGCCCACTACGTTAAGTACGTCAAGTCGCTGCCCCAGCTCGTCAAGAACCACGACTTGGCCTCCATCCTCTCCGTCTACTCCCTGGAGGAGATCAACGACGCTCTCGCTGACGTGGCTTCCGGATCAGTCACGAAGGCTGCGCTTAGGCCCGGCACCAAGAACGAGGCATGAACCGGTAAAGAAGCACGCACCTCTGCTACTTCGGCGGCCTGAGTTCGGGGAATCTGCCGCCCTTCTGGCAGGTCGTGGGGGCCGGCGATTAAGGTGGACCATGCTCGTAGTAGTCCCGGGAACCGGTCATGTCGTCACCGTAGGGCTGGGTGATGTAGTGCTGGATTTCGACCAGGGCGGGGGCAGCCCCGAGATGGACGGCACGGCCCGGCCGACGCCACCTTCGAGTTCCCGGCTTACTCCGGGCGCGGCCGACCCCCGGCCCTGGCCAGCTACCGAGACGGCCCGCTCCAGGCCAAGGACCTGACGCTTCCCTCGAAACTGGTGATTTCAGTGGGGGTAGTGTCAGCGCCTTGGTCGACAGGACAGCCGGTGGCAGCATGGTGCAGCAATTGCGTGAGGATCTGCGGGGTCTCAATCAGCAATTGGAGAATCTCGAAGCTGGGCTCGACCAACAACGCGACCGACTTCGCCTTCGAGGTCTAAGACTTCAGCAGTTGATCGGCGGATCGCGCGTGGAGAAGAAAGGGTTGGAGCGATTGGCTACGTCGATGAAAAGTCTCGAGGCCTCCCGCCGGGCCGTCGAAGATGGGCGCAAAGCGATGGCAAATCTTCAGCTCTGAACTTGCCCACGTTTCGCAATGGTGAGATTAGAAGTTGAAACCGTCATCCAGTACGGCTTTTGCGGGCTCAGAGAGTGTAGAACTGGCCTGAAAACACCGGACCCGAGTAAATACTGGACGATGCAGAGGATCCTAGTGCTTTTATAAGCGTGCACTACGGCGAGGCTATGGAAGTCAATGCCGTTGCTTGACAGCGTTTCCAAGTCCAGCTTGTTCGGCTGAACGGTGTTTAGGAATGCAATCACGTGGTGTTTAGGCCCGGCTCCGGCCTTAGCCCTCACCGCACGTGCACGCCCGAGCCGGAGACGATCTCGCCGATGATCGGGTGTCCGGGCAGTTCGCCGACGACGAGCAGCCCGCCGGAGGTCTGTGCATCGGCCAGAAGAAGCAGGTCGTCCTCGGTCACGGAATCATCGGCGGTGAGATGCGGCCGCACCCAGTCGAGGTTTCGCCTGGTTCCACCCGAAACGTACCCGTCAGCGATAGACTCATCGACACCGTCGAGGCGGGGCACCGCGGTCGCATCGATGACCGCTCCGACTCCTGAGGCACGGGCCATCTTGAACAGGTGCCCGAGCAGGCCGAAACCGGTGACATCCGTGGCCGCTCGTACGCCTGCAGCCACGGCCGCCCGTGACGCTTCGGCATTGAGCGCGGTCATCGTGGCGATTGCCTCATCGAAGGTCTCACCAGTGACCTTGTGGCGATTGTTGAGGATCCCAACGCCGATCGGCTTGGTCAATGTCAGGGGCAGCCCCGCCTCGGCGGCGTCATTGCGCATGAGCTCATCCGGGTGGGCCACACCGGTCACGGCCATGCCGTACTTCGGTTCGGGGTCGTCGATCGAATGTCCGCCGGCGACGGGGCAGTTCGCCTGCGCTGCCACGTCGAGTCCGCCGCGCAGAACCTCGGTGAGCAGCTCCATCGGCAGCTTCTCCCGCGGCCACCCGACGAGGTTGATCGCCGTGACCGGGGTCCCGCCCATCGCGTAGATGTCGGAGAGCGCGTTGGCCGCAGCGATCCGACCCCAGTCGTAAGCATCGTCGACGACGGGGGTGAAGAAGTCCGCCGTCGAGAGCACGGCAAGGTCGTCACGGACTCGCACCGCCGAGGCATCATCGCCGTCATCGAGGCCGACGAGGACATCCGGGCCGGGCTGGCCGATCAGGCCGCGCACCGCGTCCTCGAGTTCACCCGGCGGGATCTTGCAGGCGCATCCTCCGCCGTGGGCGAACGAGGTCAGACGGTCCTGAATAGCAGTCATACCCGGAGACTAACACTCACGTGACGAGACCGTCACGAAGTCCGATGGGCGTGCACATCGAGAAGAGCGACCTGCTCCGCTGTCTGCTGTGAGCACTCGCCCACGCCCGCGATAGGATGACCGATGGAGGCGTCCGTGTCCTGGTGGGCGCCCTGGTCTTCAAAACCAGTGAGACCGAGTATCTCGGTCTGGCGGGTTCGATTCCCGTCCGCCTCCGCCAACCGTTTCGCGGTCCCGCCGACCAAGCGGCGCCGCCGTGGCCCCGCACAGAGGAGGAGGTCAGATGGTCGAGTCCGACCTGCGTCGATCCATTCCGCGCACGGATCATCTCCTCGCCCTTCCCGAGGTCGTCGCCGCAGGTGAGCGCCTCAACCAGGCGACCATCAAGGCCATCATCTCCGAGGTGCAGAACGCCGCCCGGGCCGGTGAGATCCCCGTCGCCGAGGTGGCCCCCGCCATCACCTCCAAGCTTGGTTCCCGTTCGGCTTCCTCCCTGGCCCCAGTGCTCAATGCCACCGGCATCCTCGTCCACACGAACCTCGGCCGGGCGCCGCTCTCACCTGCGGCATCCCAGGCCATCACCGAAGCCGCCGGATATGTCGACGTCGAAATGGACCTCGGCACCGGCAAACGCAGCAAGCGGGGCACCGGAGTCAAGGCCGCCCTGCTGCAGGCCAGCCCGGCCGCCGAGGATGTTCTCGTGGTCAACAACGGTGCGGCCGCCCTGCTGCTGGCCGTCACTGCGATGCGCGGTCGCAGCACAGGTTCCGGCGAGATCATCATCAGCCGCGGCGAACTCATCGAAATCGGCGCCGGCTTCCGCCTCACCGACCTCATGACCACCACCGGCGCCAGGTTGCGTGAAGTCGGCACGACGAACCGCACGCACCTGGCCGACTACGCCGACGCCATCAGCGACGTCACGTCCTGCCTGCTCAAGGTCCATACGAGCAACTTCCGCGTCGAAGGATTCACCTCATCCGTCGAGGTGACCGACCTGCGCGGACTCGCCGACGAGCACAACCTGCCGCTCATCGTCGACCTCGGCTCCGGACTCTTCACCCCCGACCCTGCCTTGCCCGACGAACCCGACATCGACACTGCCCTGCGCGCCGGCGCCGACCTCGTCATCGTCTCCGGCGACAAACTCCTCGGCGGCCCGCAGGCCGGCCTCATCCTCGGCCGCACCGAAGCAGTGCAGACACTGGCCAAACACCCTTTGGCCAGAGCGCTACGCACGGACAAACTCACCCTCGCCGCACTCGAAGCCACGATCACGCACACGGCGAACCCGATCCACGACGCCCTCCACATGGATCCGAACCATCTGCGCCAGCGCACCGAAGAACTCGCCGAGGCGGTCGGTGCCACGGTCGTCGAACACGATGGCCGCGTCGGCGGCGGGGGAGCCCCCGGGGTGCCCCTGCCCGGCTGGGCCATCGAGCTGCCCGAAGACTGTGCCGAACCGCTGCGCCTCGGCGCTCCCGCGATCGTCGCTCGCGTCCACCAGGGACGATGCCTCGTCGACCTGCGCTGCGTGTCCGAAAGCGAAGACAACCGCATCGCTGCCGCCATCAAACGAGTCCGTGCTGACAATGCCTGACACCTTCGTCATCGCTACCGCCGGGCACGTCGACCACGGGAAGTCGACGCTGGTCAATGCCCTGACCGGGATGGAACCCGACCGGTGGGCCGAAGAGAAGAAGCGCGGACTGACCATCGACCTCGGTTTCGCCTGGACGACCCTGCCCTCGGGACGCGAACTCGCCTTCGTCGACGTTCCGGGGCACGAGAAGTTCCTCGCGAACATGCTCGCCGGGCTCGGACCCGCCCCCATCGCCTGTTTCGTCATCGCCGCCGACAAGGGCTGGCAAGCCCAATCGACTGACCATCGCGACGCGATCAATGCGCTCGGCATCACCCACGGCCTTGTCGTCATCACCCGGGCAGACCTCGCCCCCGACTCCGTCGAGACCACAAAGGCTCAGGTCAGAGCACAGCTGCGTGGAACACCACTCGAAGCAGCGCCGATCGCCACGGTCTCGGCCACAACCGGGGAAGGCCTGCCCGAACTCATCAGCGCCCTCGACGAGGTCACGGCCACGGCCGAGCCTCCGACCACCTCGGGGAGGGTGCGACTGTGGATCGACCGAGCCTTCACCATCAAGGGCGCCGGCACCGTCGTCACCGGAACGCTTACGGCAGGCGCCCTGACCACGGGCGATACAGTCGAGCTGCGCGGAGAGACCATCGACCGGACCGTGGGCGTGCGCGGTCTGCAGTCCCGGAATTCCACCACCACCGAGGTGGTCCCGCAGGCCCGCGTGGCCGTCAACCTCCGCGACGTCCCCGCCGACGACCTTCACCGCGGCGACGCCCTGCTCACCAGCGGAGCCTGGCCGATCGTCGATGCGATCGACGTGCGCCGCACCATGGGCGAGGCCCTCGACTCCGGCATCCACGAACTCATGGCCCATATCGGCACCGCCGCCGTGCCCGCCCGGCTGCGATCCTTCGACGCCGACCACGCCCGGCTCACCCTCGATCGGCCCCTTCCGCTGCAGGTCAGCGACCGGATCGTGCTTCGCGCCCCGGGCAGCCGCAACGTCTTCGCAGGACTCCTCGTGCTCGATGTCGATCCGCCCGAACTGTCCCGACGAGGAGACGGCGCCAGGCGGGCTCGGGAGCTCTCCGAACGTCCCGTGAATGGCGATGTCCTCGCCGAGGTGGCCCGCCGCGGAGCCGTCGAACGCACCGTCCTCACCCGGTTCGGTCTGCAGGTGCCCGATGACGAATCCTTGCCTGCCGGCGTTGAGGATGTGGGCGGCTGGCTCGTCCACTCGCCGACGCTGACCTCCTGGGTCGAAGCGACGAAATCCCTGGTCAGCCGCGAGCTCGCCGCCTCGCCGATGGCCGCGGGAGTGCCCGTCAAGGCCGTCGCCGAGACACTGCGCCGAGCTTCGGACTCCAATCGAAGGCCTGGTGGCAAGACCACGAGCGATGCCACGTCGGCAGCGCACGCTGGGCCGACTCTGCCCCTGCCCAAAGGCACTGACGCCGCGACTCGCCGACTGCTCAACCAAGTCATCTCCCGCGCCGGGCTCGAGGCCGGCGACGGAATGGTCCACCCGCCCGGGCATACCGCGGGACTCGGTGCCGCTGAAGCCGGTATCGCCGAGATCGAACGGCGACTGGCAGCCGACCCGTTCGCCGCACCAGAAGCCGATGATCTGCGAGAACTCGGCGTCGGAGCGCGGGAGCTCGCGGTCGCCGAGAAGGCGGGACGGATCCTGCGCCTCGGCGACGGAATCATCGTGTCTCCGCGCACTCCCGCGCAGGCGATGCGGATCCTCGCCGGTCTCGACCAGCCCTTCACCACGAGCCAGGCGAGGCAGGCGCTGGGGACGACCCGACGCGTCGTCATCCCTCTCCTCGAACATCTCGACGGCCGAGGCTGGACGCGCCGACTCGACACCACACACCGCGAAGTGGTGCGCTGAGGACGCTTACGGCACTATCGGATGGGCGGCCACGACGACGAACCGATCTCCGGGTCGGTGGGCGGCCGCCTCGGCGAAACTCAGTGACCTGTATTACGATCAAGTCGGAATGATCGTTCGCGCCGATCCGGGCGCTTCCGTCGATGGTATGGGTGATAACTGACTGCGGTGATGGGGCCGCAGCGACGCCATTCATCGCCTCATGATCCCCATATCCGGGCGCGCTGCCCTGATCGCAGCACTGACCGCCCACCAGAAATCCACACCATTGACCGTCTCCGGTCGCGCAGATGCGATTCCGACTCGAGACTTCCGAAGGAGCAACCATGTCGAACTATCGTGTTCAGAATCCCGCCACTGGCGAAATCGTCGAGACCTTCCCCGAGGCAACGAATGCCGAGATCGAGTCCACCGTGACTGCCGCCCACTCCACGTACCTGACGTGGAAGGACACCGATATTCAGGAGCGGGCGTCGGTTGTGCGCAGGGCCGCGGAAATCTTCCATGAACGCAAGGACGAACTCTCCAGGACGATCTCGGTGGAGATGGGCAAGTCGTATGCCGAGTCTGTTGACGAGGTCGAGTTCGCTGCCGACATCATCGACTACTACGGCGTCCATGGACCGAGTCTGGCCACGGATTATCAGATCCCGTCGACCATCCCTGGTACCGCTCGGATCGAGTCTCTGCCGGTCGGTGCTTTGTTGGGTGTGATGCCGTGGAACTTCCCTTACTACCAGGTGGCCCGGTTCGCTGCCCCGAATCTGGTGTTGGGCAATACGATCATGCTCAAACATGCTGACATCTGTGGCCGGTCGGCGCTGTTGATCGAGGAGATCTTCCTCGCCGCTGGTGTCCCTGCCGGCGGGTACTCGCACCTGTTTGCGGGCCATGATCAGATCGCCTCGGTCATTGCTGACCCTCGGGTGCAGGGTGTGTCGTTGACCGGGTCGGAGCGGGCGGGTGCGATTATCGGTGCCCAGGCGGGTCAGAACCTGAAGAAAGCTGTGCTCGAGCTCGGTGGGATCGATCCGATGGTTGTTCTCGATGCCGACGATGTTGCGGCGGTGGCGCGTGAGGCGTGGGAGTTTCGGACGTATAACGCCGGTCAGGTGTGCAACTCGAATAAGCGCCTCATCGTCATGGACGACATCTATGACGACTTCGTTGCCGAGCTCGTGAAGTTGGGGACCGGGTTGACGCCGGGGGATCAGCTGAATCTGGGTGAGGGTGAGTATGTGCCTCTGTCGTCGCGTGCTGCTGCGGAGACCGTTGACGCGCAAGTGAGAAAGGCTGTGTCAGAAGGCGCTCGTGTGCTCGTCGGTGGTGAGTTGGGTGAGGGCCCGGCTGCGTATTATGCGCCGACGGTGTTGGTTGATGTGCCGAGGGATTCTGAGTCGTATGGTGAGGAGATCTTCGGACCGGTGGCCACTGTGTTCAAGGTGTCCAGCGATGAGGAGGCTCTCGAATTGGCGAATGATTGTGCCCTTGGTTTGGGTGGATCGGTGTTCTCGTCTGATGAGGGCCGTGCTGATCGTGTGGCGTCTCGTCTTGAGGTGGGGATGACGCATGTGAACACGATTGCGGCGGAGGCTGCTGAGTTGCCGTTCGGTGGTGTGAAGCGGTCTGGTTTCGGTCGTGAGATGGGGCCGATCGGGATGGGCGAGTTCGTCAACAAGCGCCTCCACTTCATCGCGAAATAAGGGCAGATCGGCTCACCCCCAGACCACCGCAACCGTCGTCGAGCTCCCGGCGGCGGCTCAACCCACTACGGTCGTCGGTCAGCCGAGTGATCCGGTGATCATGTCCTCCATCGCCGAGGCGGTCAATCCCCGCCACTGCGCACGTGACGGTGCGGAGGAGATCCGCGCGCCGCGCACCTTGGCCAGGGCCACCTCGGTGATGGGGGCGTGCTGAGGAAATGCGTCCAATGCGTGACGTGCCGCTTCCTCCTTGCCGATGATCTCACCGGTCGCGAGCGTGCGATGCATGCGCGCGGGACCGAGCACGCACCACGCAACGGTGCCGGCACTCAGCCCCAGCGGGGACGTGAGGAGACGATGGACGAGCGCGCGTGGAGTTCTCTGCGGTCGGTCGTGCAGCTGTGAGGCCAACGGAGTCCAGTACTCGCGCAGATTCGTACGGATCCACGGTTGAAGAGCCTCCGGCTGCGCATCGAGATCCCATGCAGCGATCGATCGTCCTCGCACCGTGATGCCGCCGTCGACGAGCTCCTTCCAGATCACTGGATTGACGTCGAACGCGCCGTGCGAATCGAAGATCTCACCCGTATGGGAGGCGATCGGACTGATCTGCGTGACGGGGCGACTGACCTCGGATTCGGCGATGAAGACGGTATTGGAGCACGCACTCACACCTCGCCCGCGCGTCGCCCCTACCGTCAGGCGGGGCCCTGAGAGAGGTGGAGCAGGCGCAGTCGCCGAATGAGATCCGGACGGTCCAGCCACTCATCGGCGATGACCGCGACGAGGTCGATGTCGCTGCGGCCCGGACGATAGGCGCCGAGGGCGATCGATCCGGTGACGGCGCAGGCGATGATGCCGCCTGGCAGGACCCGATCGGCGGCACGCAGGTAGGACCTGATGGCGGTTGCGGCGTCTGGCGGCAGCGGCGCGGACATGGGATCAGCGTAGCGAACCCAACCGAGCTCACGCCCAGCGAACAGTCAGCTCAGGGAAACTTGTAGTTCAAGTCGCGTCGAATTCCCATTGATCGGCTGTTGACTGTCTGTTTGTTGAGCAAGATCCGCTGAAGCGACAGCCTGGATTGCGGGCATGAGAGCAGGGTCACGTGGAACTCGGTGGAAGGAAGCCGAGAGGACCCGACGCCCGATACAACTGGAAAGTGGGAACTGATGAAACTCGTACGCAAGTTCGCTGTGACAGCCCTTTCCGCGGCGGTCATCGCCGGCGGAGTCTCCATGGCGACCGCCGCGTCCGCAGAGCCGGCGCCCGTCTCAAAGGAGGCCGCTCCGTTCACCAGCAAAGCACTCGACGGCGGCAAGGTTCCGAGCGCCCAGGACGCCTCTCAGCTCACTCAGGAGCAGATCGACAATGCGCGCACGATCATCGCCGTCGGCAAGGGCGCGAACCTGTCGACGCAGGCACAGAAGATCGCCGTGATGACGGCCCTGCAGGAATCGAGCCTGTACAACCTCGACGGCGGCGACCGCGACTCCGCCGGACTGTTCCAGCAGCGTCCGTCCATGGGCTGGGGCACTCTGGCTCAGGTGACCGACCCGGTCTACGCCTCGAAGTCGTTCTACGGCGTCAACCCCGAGGGCTCGAACCTCGGCCTCATCCAGATCGAAGGATGGGAGACGATGGTTCCGGGAGCCGCAGCTCAAGCAGTGCAGGGCTCCGCCTTCCCCGCCGAGTACGACAAGTGGGATCCATTGGCGACCGAGCTCGTCAACGACAATCAGGATGTCGCCCCGATCAGCTGATCCGGGTCACTTCTGCAATCGAAATCGTGCATTCCGAAGTCACGAGTGCACACACGACATAGGTGCACACACGAGAAGCATCAGGAGAGAAGATGACAATTTCGCGCACACTCACGACCACCGTTCTCACCGCAGGAATCCTCGCCGGCGGAACCATGATGGCCACCGCGCCGGCACAGGCCGACCAAACACCCGCCGCTAAGTCCTCGGCTGCACAGTCCACCACAGCGCAGGCCGAATCCGGCAGAACCGCCTCGGCGCAGGCCGATGATCGTCGCGATGAGATCATCAGCCGCGCGCAGACCTGGGTCGACCAGGGAGTGCCCTACAACTGGGACACCACCCATCCGGATCCACAGGGCAAGCAGTACCGTATGGACTGCTCGGGATTCGTCTCGATGGCCTGGGGACTCGACGACAGCCTCAACACCGTGACCCTGCCGGATGTCTCCCACAAGATCGACAAGGACGAACTGAAGCCCGGCGACGTCTTGATGAAGGGCGGCCCCGGCACCGAAGGCGCCAACGGCCACGTCGTGATCTTCAACGGCTGGGCCAACGACGACAAGACCGCCTACCACGCCCTCGAGGAGAACGGTTCGCTCGGCTCGGTCGCCCACGAGGTCTCCTACCCGTACGACCAGGACGACAGCTTCGTCCCCTACCGCCTGAACGGTCTGTGATCTGATCGGCCCGTGATCCGGCACTGATCCGATGCCGATCCGGCGGCACCGATCCGCCGACCGTACTCCGCGCACCTGAGCGCATCGTCGCCGCGCCCCTCCCATGGGGCGCGGCGACGATGCATGTGACGAGGAGGGCGCCTCGGGAACATGGCCTACCTCGGAGTGCACAGGGCCTACCTCGGTGTGCAGGATCGCCGAGGATCGACCCCCACCCGCCGATCGCCGCCGGCGCCTGAAATTTCCCTGGCTCGCGCCTGCGAACCGCCGGATGAGCGGATCGAGACCCCGGTCACGGGCGGGTGGGAGCACTGCTGGTGACCGCGCGGCGTTCAGCGAACTCTGATCGCATGCACATGGATCCGTGACGATTCGTTGCGGTGAGAGTAAGTCATCTCGAAGTCTCTCTGCATTGAACGGGGCCCATCGGTCCGTCAGTGTTGTGTGGGGCGATTCCACGGCACCTTCTGCATTGGTGTTCCTGTGCCGACCACAGGGCAGATGCCGCAGAACCCACCACGTGTGCCGCGCACCAGGAATCGCCGACCGGGTCGAGGACCCGATCAAGAGAAAGTGAGAACAGATGAAACGTGCGCGCACACTTGCGGTGACTGCACTGTCCGCAGCCGTCCTCGCCGGGGGAGTCTCCCTGGCAACGGCGACCTCGGCCTCGGCCGACCCGATCTCCGGAGGCGTCAGCCAGGAGGGTGAAGCAGCCCAGTCCGACGCCGGCTCGACCGGAGGGATCGACGACCCCGATGAGCTGAGCGAGGAGCAGATCGACAACGCGCGCACCATCATCGGCGTCGGCAAGGGCGCGGACCTGTCGGAGCAGGCACAGAGGATCGCTGTGATGACCGCGCTGCAGGAATCGAGCCTCCATGACCTCGACGGAGGCGACCGCGATTCCGCCGGTGCCTTCCAGCAGCGTCCCTCGATGAACTGGGGATCGGCCGAGGAAGTCACCGACACCGTGTACGCATCGAAAGCCTTCTACGGCGTCGACTCCGGAACCGACAATCCGGGGCTGACCCAGATCGACAACTGGGAGAGCATCGAACCCGGTGACGCGGCACAGGAAGTGCAGCACTCCGGATATCCCGACGCCTACGACAAGTGGGAGCCGCTGGCGGAGAAGCTCGTCGACGAAAACCAGGACGTCGACTCCATCGACTGATGACCGCGGGTCCGAGAGTCCTGTCCACTCGGCATCTGGCTATGGATTCGACCACAACCCCCGAGATAGAATGTACCTACAGTAGTGACATTTCGGGAGGTGAATGATGACCACGATGTCGAGTCGGGAATTCAACCGGGACGTATCGGCGGCCAAACGTGCGGCCAGACACGGGCCGGTCACCATCACCGAACATGGTCGTCGCACGCACGTTCTGTTGACTGCCGATGAGTACGATCAACTCAGCGGCAGATCGGACCTCGTCGGAGATGCCCTCGTCATCCACGACGATGATTCGGACCTCGATCTGCCGCACCGTTCTCAGCGATCGCTGCGGGTGCCCGAACTGTGAGATATCTGCTCGACACCAACATCATCAGTGACGCTCGCCGCGGCAACCGGACTCCCGTCGGATCCTGGATCGCCGCACAGAGGATCGACGATCTGGCCATCAGCGCTATTACGGTCCTCGAGCTCGACGTCGGAGTCCGACGGAAAGAGCGGCGGGACGCACGCGCTGGATCCGTCCTTCGGCAGTGGTTCGACGAACAGGTCTCTGAGGTCTTCGACAGCAGAATTCTTGCCGTCGATGCCGAAGTGGCTGTGCAGGCATCGCAATTGCACGTCCCTGACCCGATGCCCGACATGGACAGCCTGATTGCAGGCACCGCACTCGCACACTCTCTGACCCTGGTGACGAGGAACGTCGCTGACTTCGCGAATACGGGAGTCAGGCTGCTCAATCCCTGGGAGGGCTGACCTCCTTCGCGGTCACTCTGCCAGCGCGCCGGCGGCGAGCCGGCGAACCACCTCGGTAAGGTGCTGGAGGCCCGAGACGAGGTCCTCGTCCTTCGTGAACTCGGCCAGGCTGTGCGAGACCCCGTCGACGCTGGGAATGAAGAGCATGACGGTGGGCACCTCGTCCTTCATGTTCGTCGAATCGTGCCCGGCCACGGTCATCACCTTCGCCGAGGTGAGTCCCAAGTCATCGGCCGCGGTGCGGGCCAGTTCGACCCCGTCCTCGGAATACGGGTTCTGATCCCAGCTGTGCTCAGCGACGATCTCGATCTCCACACGATCATCGGCGCTGACCTGGCCGATCGTGTCCATGAGCTTCTCATGGGCCGCGGCGATCACCTCGGCGCTGGGGGAGCGCAGATCGAGCAGCAGGCTGACCTCGCTGGCGACGACGACCGGAGAATTCGGGTAGACGGTGAGCTGACCGCACGCAGTATGCAGGGCACCGGGCTCGAAATCGTCGACGAGCTCCCGTGCGGCCACGACCAGGCGTGCGGCACCGAGCAGGGCATCCTGACGATCGGCCATGAGCGTCGACCCGCTGTGCGCCTGTGCGCCGGTGACCTTGAACTCGTACTTGTGGGCCGCCCACGTGGCATTGACCAGCCCGATCGTGACCCCGTCCTCTTCCATGCTGCGGCCCTGCTGGACGTGGATCTCCGCGTAGGACGCGATCTCCGGGGCCGTGAAGTCTCCACGTTCTTCCAGCTCATCGAGCGCCTCGGCGACGGTGGTTCCAGCAGCATCACGCGTGGTCAGAGCCGCTTCCAGCTCGGCCTTGCCGGTGAAGACATTGGACCCCATCATCGACGGTTTGAACCGGGAGCCCTCTTCATTGAACCAGTTGACCACGGCGAGGTTGAACTTCGCCTTCGATGGATCCGCACGCAGCTCATCGGCGATCGCGAAACACGCATGCGCCGAGGCCATCACCCCATAGGCGCCGTCGAAACGGCCGGCCGTCGGCTGCGAATCCATATGCGAACCAGTGAGGACATACGGGGCACCGGGCACGAGCTCGAGGAGCCCGAACTGATTGCCGATCGCATCCCGGTGGACGCTGAAGCCATGCTTGACGAGCAGCTCTTCGAACCATTTCCGCTGCTGGCCATCGGCGGCGCTCGCCGCCTGCCGGTCGACCCCGTTCGTGCCCTCGACGGCACCGAAACGCGAATGCACGGCCCAATCGGCGAGGAACTCGGCCTCGCGATCGGCGCTGATCAGAGAAGGTGAAACGGTCATAGCGGGTCCTTTCGAGACGGTGTCGTGGGCGGGTGGTCCACGACTGAGAGGGGGAGGGGTGCGGCGCCGGCAGTGCCGGTGTCAGGTGGGAGGAGCCCACAGCGGTGGGCACGCGGGATGGATCAGGAGGTTTCGTCGGCGGCCGGTGGCATCGTCGCCGGATCGATGAGCACATGGATGAGCGCGGGTCCGTCGTGGTCAAGGGCTCTGTCGAGCGCCGACCCGAATTCCTCGGTCGTCTCCACGCGCTCCCCGTGCCCGGTCGGCCCGGGTACGGAGGCCCCGTCGCCGTTCATGGACGCTTTGCTCGCCGAGGCGGCCCCGGAACTGCTGAGATCGAATGCCGACATCCATGCCGCGAAGTTCGGATTGACCATGCGCGTGCCCGAGGGCCGTCCCGGATAATGATTCTCCTGGTGAGACACGATCGTGCCGTACACGCCGTTGTCGACGACGATGATGAGCGGTGATCCGCCGTGGGCGAAGGCCGTGGCGATCTCCTGGCCGTTCATGAGGAAGTCCCCATCGCCGCAGATCGCAACCGCACGCCGCTCCGGGTACGCCAGAGAAGCGGCCACCGCAGCTGGAACGGCGAGACCCATCGCCCCGTTGCGGGCTCCGACGAGGCTGGACGGGCGCTCATGCCGGATGAACCGGTGCCCCCAGATCGTCGCATTGCCCGCCCCGTAGGTGAGGATCGCCTCCCCGCCGAGGCGGTCATCGAGAATCCCGAATGCCACCCCGAGATCGACCCCGGCACGGCTCGGATTCTCCGGTGCCGCCTCGGCGTCGGGGCGGTGAGCGGCGAATCGGGACTGCGCGTCCGCGCGTCCCTGCATCCACTCATCCGTCCGGTCACCGCGCAGCTGGCTCGTATTCCGTGCATCACCGGCATCGGTCCTGGTCAGGGCGCAAGTGAAGGAGTCCGGGGAGGCGATGATGTGCTCATCGATGCGCCCTGCATGCTGGGTGGCCTCCATATCGAGGGAGACGAGGACGGTCTCTGCTTCGAAGCCGATCGTGTACCCGTCGCTCAAGACATCGGAGCGGGTGCAGCCGATGAAGACGACGAGGTCGGCCTCGGCGAAACCGGCCGCCACAGCATCGGCGCGACCGTAGCCGAGCCAACCCGCCCACGCCGGCGAGGAATGCGGAATCGCATCGTAGGCGCGCCAATCGCAGAAGATCGGCACCCCCGCCGAGGCGGCCAGACCGGCCAGCTCGGCTCCGCAGCCGTTGTGCCACCCATCCCCGCCGAGCACGAATGCGGGACGCTTCGCCGCCGCGATCCGCGAAGCCAAGCCATCGATGACGGCGGGGGCAGGGGTCGGTGGGGCCACCTCGGCGAGTGTCGGGGTGGGGGCCTCGGTGAGGCGGACGAGGACATCCTCGGGCAGGCCGACGACGACGGGCCCGGGGCGACCGGATGCGGCGATGCGCAGGGCGTCGGCGGTGATCTCACCGGCACGGTCCTCGTCATCGATGGTGAGCACGCGCTTCGCCGTCGAGGAGAACCACTCGGACAGGCTGAACTCCTGGAAGGATTCGCGGGAGCGATCGTTGAGGGGGACGAGGCCGACGAACAGAACGAGCGCGGTTGCGTCCTGCCAGGCGGTATGGACGGAGATCATCGCATTCGCCGCCCCTGGGCCGCGGGTGACCATGGCGATTCCGGGACGGCCGGTCAGCCGGGATTCGGCCAGCGCCATGAACCCCGCACCGCCCTCCTGCCGGCACACGACGGTCTCGATGTTCGCGTCGTACAGTCCGTCGAGGACGTCGAGGTAGGACTCACCGGGGACCGCGTAGACGCGTTCGATGCCCGCGCTCTCCAGGGTGTCGACGATGAGGTGGCCGGCGGAACGCGACATGGTGGGGGTGTCCTTTCGAGGATCGAACGGTGTGAGGGGTCCGGGGCTGCCAGCCGGGTGTTGGGCTGGGTTCTCAGCGCTGTCCGGTTCTCAGTGTTTGAAGCCGGGCAGGTCGACGCTCATCCGAGGAGCGACAAAGCCGGCGAACGCCGTGAACAGGGAGAGGAAGACGAGCATTGCGGCGGCCGGCCACCAGTGGTCTCCGGCGGAGGCGACGAAGCTCGTGGCCAGCAGCGGGATGAACCCGGAGAGCATGCCTGCGGCGTTCTGCGCCATGCCCACACCCGTGTAGCGGGTGGTGGCGGGGAACAGTCCGGTGAGCACGGTGCCCGATGCCGCATAGGGCAGGGACAGAGTGGACACGGCCAAGGTCATGGCGATGACGACGAGGACCGGGTTGCCGGACTCGAACATGAAGAACGCGGGAACCGCGACGACCGCCGAGGCGATTCCACCCCAGAGAATGACCTTCGAGGCTCCGAACTTCGTGCCCAGGGCACCGCCCCAGATCAGGGCGAGGATCTCGACGGCGGCGGCGACCATGCTGCCGAGCAGGAGGAGGGAGTTCGTGTACCCGAGGATGTTGACGCCGTACCAGACGCAGAACGCGGTGACGAGGTAGAAGCCGCCGACGCCGAGCAGGGCCGCGGCCATGCCGATGATGATCTGCTTCCACGAGTCACGGAAGGTGGTGCGGATGGGGCTCTTCTCGACCTCGCCGGACTCTTCGAGCTGACGGAAGACCGGGGACTCCTCGAGGCGGGAGCGGAGGTAGACGGCGACGACGAGCAGCGGCAGGGCGATAAGGAACGGGATCCTCCAGCCGAACGAGTCGAAGTTCTCCTGTGAGAACACCAGGGTCATAATGAAGAAGCCGCCGGAGGAGAGGATCGTGCCGATCGGGGAGCCGATCTGCGGGATCGCCGCATAACGGGCACGCAGGTGGAGCGGGGCGTTTTCGACGACGAGCGTCATCGCGCCCGACCATTCGCCGCCGACGAAGAGACCCTGGAGGATGCGGAGGAGCACGAGCAGGGCGGGGGCGGCGAAGCCGATCGCGGTATAGGTCGGCAGGAGGCCGATGAGGCCGGTGACGACGCCGATGCCGATGATCGTGATGAGCAGGACCTTGCGGCGCCCGATCTTGTCGCCCATGCGGCCGAAGATCAGACCGCCGATGGGACGAGCGGCCAGCCCGACGCCGAAGGTGGCGAAGGAGGCCATGGCGGCGGCCGTGGCGTTCTCGCTGGTGAAGTACTGGACGTTGAAGACCAGGGCTGCCGCTGCCGAGAAGAGGAAGAAGTCGTACCACTCGAGGGCGGTGCCGATCAGGGCGCCGGCGGCGACCTTGTTTGCGTCCTTGATGCTCAGTTCCGTTGTGGCATTGAGCTCGGCGGACGCCGTGGTTTTCTGCTCGCTCATAGTGTGCTCCGTTGAGGATCGGGACGCGGTCCGCGGCTCCGCCGGTCGGCGGCTGGGCCGGTGGGCCCATGCGGGTCCGGTGTCGGTCGAGTCGTTCGCACCGGTCGCATTCGGTGGTGTGTGACCGGTAGATATCGACCTTACCGAGTGTCGTACGTCTCTTTCCAGGCACATTTGTCGCCGAAAAGCGTGCAGTGCTTGTGCAGATGCACATATTCTGGACGCTGTGATGGATGAACAGGATGGAATTGCGGGCACACGACAGCTTCGGGACCGTCCTGAGCCTGGAGACGAACGCCGCTGGCTCGAGCTCCTCGACGCTCTCGATCTCGGTGAGCTGACCGATCGGTTCATGACCCGCGTCGTCACGGTCTCCGGCTACGATCCCGCACCGATTCCGGTCTCGGAGCTGCGGCGGACCGGTCGGCGTTCCTTCTCCACCCTCATCGAGGGACTGCGATCCGGTGGGTTCGACGGGCCAGTGTCGGTTTCGACCGATGTCGGGGTCTCCCGGGCGCGGGCAGGAATCCCGCTTGAGGCGCTCATGACCGCGATCCGCCACGATTTCAACGTGCTCTGGGAAGTGCTCACCCGAGTGGCGAATCAGGAGGATGCGGAACTCGTCATCAGGCACACCGGAATCGTCTTATCCACCGTCGACGAATACGTCTCGCAGGTCCAACAGGCCTATACCGCCGAGCGCACTCGGATGCGCGCGGAAGAGGATTCGGTGCATGCGGGCCTCATCGCAAGCCTCTTCGATGATCCCGATCCCACCTCGGAGCGCCTGTCGAGGATCGCGACCGGGCTCGGTCTCGATGTCGACTCTCCGCTGCTCGTCATCGCTGCCACCGGGGATGATGTTCGGGCGCTGCGGGTGATCATCTCCGATCATGCCCGCGCGGGCGGGACCATGTTCACGCACCACCTCGGCGAGGTGCTCATTGCGTTCACGCAGGTTCCAGGAGGTGCGGGCCCTGCTTCCACTCCGGTCGGTGGCGGAACCGGTCATTCGTTGGGGGCGCTCGCCGGCAAGATCGCCGAGGCCAGGGTGGGGTATGTCCGCGCCGAAGGGATCGGCACCCTGCGGCGGTCGGCGCTGACCGCTCGTGACCTCGCCGATGTCATCGCCGCTGATGAGACGTCTGCGATGACGTGGCGCAGCGGGTGGGCGCGGTTGGCCGCACGGTCGCTCAATGCCGCCGGCAATCCGATCCTCGCCGATGTCGAGTCCGCGCTGGCCGCCTGCGGTCCGGTCGAGCGAGAGCGCCTCATCGAGGCGGTGCAGGTCTACCTCGCTTCGGGGAGCATCGGTGCGTCTGCCGCGCAGCTGTTCTGCCATCGCAATACGGTGGCGAATCGTCTGCGCCGCTTTGCCGACCTCACGGGCGTCGATCCGATGATCCCCGCCGAGGCGGCCCGCCTCGTCGTCGGTTGGGCGTGATTTCGTGGTGTGGGAGTCATCGGGCGACCACGGCCGAATCGTTCATAGCGGCCCTCGCTTGTCGAAACCAAGCTCCGTCGTTCAAGGCGGCGAGCACTTGTCGAAAGGTGCACAGTTCGACATCCGCGGTGCGGCTGGAACGACGCCCCGCGATCATCTCGAGGGCCGAGTGTGACGAGCCTGGCTAGAGTTCTCAGGCGGAGCTGATAGAAATCAAGCATTCAACCATCGTCGGAGATGCCTTCAAGGCATCAGAAGAGAGGCACCGTGAGCACGTCGACAAATGACCGAGTCGGCCATCTCGGGTTCATCCACCTCGTTCCTTTCGATCGCGATGATCCTGGTCGCGGCCTGGCCGAGGGCATCGAACTGTACGGGAGAAGCCCGAGTACAAGGGCTTCGGCGGGGACATCGATTCCGAACGGGTGGAACCGCATGCGCCCGGACTGAGCGATCGCCTCTGGTATGGAGGGGGATCGCTGCGCTCGGCCACCTGGTCGGGCGGGGCTGGATTGAACTGGCTGATGAGCAACATCACCTCAGCCGAAGACGGCATCGAGGACTTCTCCGCCAACCAGGTCAACCAGATAGAGACGTACCGCAGGGCGCTCGCCGGTGGGAACGGACGCGTCAGTCTGGCTCGCGTGATCGTCCCCACCGATGGCGCGAGTCCGGTGCAGGCGGCCAAGTATCGGAAGTACGCTGAGGCACGGACTCCGCGGACCAAACATGTCCACGGGAAGAACACGATCATCGCACCGGACCTGCTCGGCTCGACCGAGGAGATCGTCGACTACCTGCTGTCCAACCAGGCTTTCCAGGCTTCGGATGACTATCTCTTCGAACTTCCGTTCGAGTTCGAACTCGATGACTGGAAGCACATCCTCCACCAACTTGCCACTGAGATCGGCCCGAAGCTCGGGTGGACGCCAACAAGCTCTTAGACGTCTCCCTCGGTGGGAACTGTCCGCCGCTGTTCGCTGCCTCGCTGTCGACGCTTCGTTCAAGGCGTCGCTCTTCGACCCAGCCGCGATCAAGGCGCAACTCAGTCCTCGAAAGGCGCACGGCTCGACGTCTGCGCTCTGCCTTGAACGAGCCTCCTGGGGGCGTCGACTGCTTGAGCACGGCCCCGATTCCGAGCGGGTCGGCGCATCAGGGGATCACCGCGATGCCGACATAGCTCTGCCCGTGCGGTCCGGTCAGAGCGACAGCTTGGCCGTCGACGCTGAGCACGAATCGCCCGTCGGGCTCGATCCCGAGTGTCTCGAGCTGAGCGCGAGTGTCAGGCAGAACGCCGGCTCCCTCATTGCTGATCCACACGATGTCATCGCGCGATTGCATGAGCGAAGCGAAGCGGGCACGCGCCTCGGCGTCGACATAGGCCAGCACCGCACTGTGGAAGACGACCGGTTGGTTCCCGGCTGGCACCTCGGCAAGCAGGGTTTCGATGGTGGCGAGCAGGTCGCCGCGGGACGAGGTGCGGGGGATCGGCGGCCGCGACCGAGGCAGCGGCGAGGAGGCGCTCCCGTCTCGACTCATGCTCCGGCCAGATCAACGAAGTCAGCCATTCCCGCTGGTCAGCATCGGTGATATCGAGAGGATTGAGATCGATTCCGGCCCGCCACGCGACCTCGTGGAGACGGTTCGGCACGGCAGTGTTCGTCAGTTCGCATTCGAGCACGACCGGGCTCGGACCGTCCGCAGGGTCGAGCGTCGTCGACTTCGCGGATGAACCGGACGACCAGGCCGCCTCGGTGACTGTGAACCGGTAACTGTACCGGTCGGGATAGAGGCAGAGCCCCGCTGAGGCGCCTACCTCGATGAGCGCAAGCGGTCCTGGAACCCGTGCGAGTGCTGGAAGGAGCGTCGCGCAACGACCCGCCTCATTCGTCTGGGTCGACCGGGCGAGCATGAGCTCGCGTACCTTCGCCCAGTCGTCGAGCAGCCATGTACGCAGGTCAGCATAGGAGCCTTCGCCAGCGCCGAGGTGGCGGGCTGCGCCGAAAAGCAGATTGGCTTGGCGCTTCGGTCGGGGAAGTTCGAGCAGGCGCGAGAGGATCTCGTCATCCGCGGCCACTCCCTCGGCCCATGCGGCGTAGATCGGGGAGGTGTCGGCCGCCTCGAGGCGGGCGAACTTGCCGTAGTAGTCGCGCAGAGTCTCGGTTTCGAGTTCCGTCATCGGCTGCACGTCGCCCCCTCGCAGTGGTATCCGCGCCTCAGTGACTTCATCGTACCGACCAGCTGCCCGACGGCGATCGGGCAACCGAAACGTCGTTCAAGGCTGAACGCGGATGTCGAGTCGAGCACGGTTCGGCATCTGAGCACCGGCTTGAACGAGCCGATTGGAGTCTCCGTCCCGGTATTCGGTACTTTTGCTGCGAACGCTAGGTCAGCCGCCCGCGCTGTCGTAATGTGTTGCCATCACGCGCCGACGACCATGTTCACGGCGCATCCCCGCGCCACCACCGTGGCCCGACCTGATCGAAGGAGATCCCATGTCATCCGAGGTGAGCCCGCCTGTGAGCGGACAGACCCCTGCCGATTCGGCACTGGAGAAGAGGACCCTGCGCAAGGTCCTCATCCGTCTCATCCCGTTCGTCATCGCGATGTACTTCATCAACTACCTCGACCGGACGAACATCGGCATCGCCGGACCGGGCGGCATGAACGAAGACCTCGCGATGAATGCGACCCAGTTCGGGTTCGCTGCAGGCATCTTCTTCTTCGGCTACCTCATCCTCGAAGTGCCCTCGAACCTTGCTCTGCACAAGTTCGGCGCCCGCATCTGGCTCGCCCGGATCCTCATCAGCTGGGGCATCGTCGCCGCGGCCATGGCATTTGTGCCCAACCACGGCTGGCTCTACGTGCTGCGGTTCCTCCTCGGCGTCGCCGAGGCGGGATTCTTCCCCGGAATCATCCTCTACCTCACGTACTGGTTCCCGACCTCGATGCGCGCGCGGGCCACGGCTCTGTTCATGCTCGCCATCCCGCTGTCCAGCGTCGTCGGTTCGCCCCTGTCGTCGTGGCTGATCTCCAGCGGCAACACGATCTTCGAGAACTTCGCCGGCTGGCGCTTCATGTTCGTCATCGAAGGTGTGCCCGCCGTCCTCCTGGGCATCATGTGCATCTTCTACCTCACCGACCGCCCGCGGGACGCGAAGTGGCTGAGCGCCGAAGAGCGCAACTGGCTGCAGTCGACGATGGACGCCGAGGAGAAGAGCAAGGAAGAGACCTTCCACTACCCGGTCCGCCGGTCCCTGCTGCAGCCCCGAGTGTGGGCCCTGTCCTTCGTCTACTTCGGCATGGTCTACGGCCTCTACGCCATGAGCTTCTTCTTGCCCACGATCATCGCCGGCTTCCAGGAGTCCTTCGGCGTCGAGTACTCGATCGTCGAGATCGGCCTCATCACGGCCATTCCCTATGTCTTCGGCGCCCTAGCCATGTACTTCTGGTCCCGGCACGGCGACCGCACGGGTGAGCGTGTGTGGCACGTGGCCATCCCGCTGTTCGTCGGCGGTGTGGCGATCCCCATCGCCCTCTACCTGTCCTCGCCGTTCACCACGATGATTGCCGTGACGATCACCTGCATGGCGATCTGCGCGGCCCTGCCGACGTTCTGGCCGCTGCCGCAGACCTTCCTCGCCGGCGCCGGTGCCGCCGCGGGACTCGCGCTCATCAACTCGCTCGGCAACTCCGCGGGCTTCTTCGCCCCCTACATCACCGGCTGGCTGGCTGACCTCACCGGAACCCAGAATGCCGGCATGTGGGTCGTCGGTGCGGCCATGGTCGCCGCCGGCATCGTCACCCTCATCCTCCGGGCCGCACCCGCCCCCGATAACCTGGACGTGAAGCTGAAGTGACGGCCCTCGCGGTCACTTCACCTCGCCGAGGCGGTCCAACGCCGCCTTCGCCCCACAGATCCGAGGAGCAGAATTGACGACCCCGACGTCCACCGCACCCGACTTCCCCAGCCTCGACCCGGCGGCACTCGATGATCTTGCCGCACGACTGAGCCCGGGTGCGCTGACAACCGACCCGGATGTCATCGACGCCCACTCCAGCGACGAAGCCCTGTTCTGCCCTCGCGAGGGGGCGATCGCCCTGGTCAGGGCCGCCTCGGCGGAAGACGTCCAAGAGGTCATGGCCTTCGCCAGCGCACATCGGGTGCCGGTCGTCCCGCAGGGGGCGAGGTCCGGGATCTCGGGAGGCGCGAACGCCTCACCGGGAGCGATCCTGCTCAACGTGTCGAAGATGAAGGACGTCGTGGCCGTCAACGAGGCAGAACGTCTCGTCACCGTCCAACCGGGCATCATCAACCAGGACCTCAAGGACCACCTCGCCCCGTTCGGACTGTCCTACCCGCCGGACCCCGGATCGGTGGCACTGTCATCGATCGGTGGAAACATCGCAACGAACGCCGGCGGACTCTGCTGCGTGAAATACGGTGTGACCAGGGACTACGTGCGCTCACTCAAAGTCGTCCTCGCCGACGGGACCATCACCACGCTCGGCCCGCAGACGGCCAAAGGCGTGGCCGGACTCGATATGCGCCATCTCTTCATCGGCTCCGAAGGAACCCTGGGCATCGTCGTCGAAGCGACGCTGCGCCTCGTGCCCGCCCTGCCCGAACCATTCACTGCGATCGCGACCTTCCCGGATGAGCGCAGCGGACTGCAGACCGTCGCCGACTTCATGGCCGGCGGCGGAGTGCCGAGCCTGTTCGAATTCCTCGACGGAGCCAGCCTGCGCATGCTCAACGACTACGGCGACTTCGGCCTCGACGGCGATGCCGGGGCGATGCTCATCATGCAGGTCGACGACAACCCGACCGATGCGGAGGCCGCGATGTCGACCTTCACCGAGGTGGCCCAACGCTGCGGTGCCCTCGACGTCGCGTACTCCGACGACCCGAGCGATTCCGCGGCTCTCATCACCGCCCGGCGGATGATCCAGCCGGCCTACGAGAAATTCGCCAACGCCCACGGCGGCGGGCAGCTGCTCGACGATGTCTGCCTGCCGCGCACCGCCGTGCCCGAATTCTGTGACCGTCTGGCCGAGCTGCGGTCATCGTCCGGACTCGAGATCGCCCTCGTCGCGCACGCCGGCGACGGAAATATGCACCCATCGGTGTTCTTCGACTCCGGCGATGCCGCCGAGACGGCGAAGGCCGAAGGGGTGTTCGCTGAGATCATGCGCATCGGCCTCGAACTCGGCGGCACGATCACCGGCGAACACGGGGTCGGGTTCCTCAAACGCGCTTGGCTGCCGAACGAACTCGACGAAGGATCACGACGGATCCAGCTGGCCGTGAAGAACGCGCTCGACCCGCTGGGCATCCTCAACCCGGGCAAGATGCTCGCCGAGATCTGAGCGCAGTCGGGCGGTCGGCAAGTGGCAGAACCCGACCCGCACGCGTTGTTTTCGTGCTCGAAGCTCGATTTGGGGTGGAGTCAATGCTGCCGACGACGAAGGCACAGATGAGGGTGCTGACGGCGAAGGCTCAGCTGAACCGGGTCTGAGGACTCAGCCCTCGGCCTTGCCCTGACGCCAGTAGCCCATGAACGCGATCTGCTTGCGGTCGACCCCGACTTCCTGGACGAGGTAGCGGCGCAGACGCTTGACCGGTCCGGCCTCTCCGGCAATCCAGGCATAGAAGGGGCGGTCGTCCTTGTCCGTCGCACTCGAACTGCCCTGAGCCGCCTCGGTGAGGGCCGCGGGAACATCCCAGAGGATCTCTTCGTCGATGTTGACAGCGTCGAGTTCCCGGACCTGAACATCCGGCCCGCCGGCCGACTCTGCCGCTCCAGCTGCGACGGGGATCCGGGTCTCCGAACGCACCGCCTCGCGGACGGCAGGTTCGAGCAGCTGACCGAAGTCGGCCTTCCCGCGCGGCAGCCATTCGATCTCGAAGCCGGTGGGTGCGGTCATGTCGATGATGTCCTCGGCGCTCGGGACCTCGAGAACGGCCTTGCCTCGGGCTTGGCTGTCCTTGAGCGAATCGAGGATCGAGGCGATGGCGGGTACGGCGGTCTCGTCGCCGGCGAGCAGGATCTGGTGGGCATCTCCCGGGGCGAACTCGATCCCGGCGCACGGAGTCTCCGAGGCACGGGAAGGGCCGATGATATGGAGGCGGTGCCCCACCTCGGCGGCTTCGGCCCACTCGGCCGCCGGGCCCGAGTGACCATGCTCATCGGTGTGGAGGACCATGTCGATGACGAGTCTGCGCTCGGCATCGTCCCATTCGCGCACGGTGTAGGTGCGCATCGCGCCGCGCACCTCGGGGCTGACCTGCAGCCAGGCCTGGTACCAGGACACTCCAGCGGCTTCCTGCTCGGTGAGGAATGCCGGCAGATCGAACTGCGGCGAGGCGGCACGCTGAGGAGGGATGACGAGTTTGATCCGCAGATCACGAGGGTGGGTGTTCGGGCCGAATTCCTCGAGTCCCGCACCCCCGAAAGTCACCCGACGGAAGGACGGGCTGAGGTCTTCGACGGCGAGGACCTCTGCTTCGAAGGCACCGATGGGGGCTCGTGACACTGATTCTCCTTCGCATCCCCAGGACCATGTGGCCGTGAGGGCGTCCCCGCGGGGGACGCGTTCTGTTCGCATGTGCAGCTGCCGTGGATAGCGGAACATCCGCAACGCTACCCTATCCTAATTGAGTAAGGCTAGCCTTCCCAAATAATGTCACGACGATCTCGCCGTCATCACAGGCACACCAATTCCGTCCCCACGAGGACGATCGTCAAGAGCTGGGGCCCGCACTCCGCCGGGCTACGATCGGTGCATGACCGACCTGCCTGACGAACTCAGCACCGACGAGATCATCCGATCCCTGGCATCGGGTGCCCCGACCACGTGGCTCCGCTCCACCGGCACCGAGGCGGCCCTGCCCGACCTCGGGGACGTGATGGATTCCGCGGCGGCCCGGTTCGACCGCTTCGCCCCATGGTTCGCCGAGACCTTCCCGGAGACGGCGACCGTTCCGGCCGAGCTCGCATCGGCGTTTCCAGACGTCAGCGGCGGACTGATCGAATCGGCGCTGGTTCCGGCGCCTGCGGCGCAGCATCGCCTCGACGGTCTGTTCGGATCCGAGCTGGGCGGACGGCTGTGGCTCAAACGCGACGACTCCCTGCCGGTGAGCGGGTCGATCAAGGCACGCGGCGGCTTCCATGAGGTGCTCGAATTCGCCGAGGCTGTCGCCGCTGAGCACGGACTCGACGCTCTTGACCCCGCCGCCTATTCGACTCGTGAGTTTCGTGAGATCGCCGCGAACCACCGCATCGTCGTCGGTTCGACGGGCAACCTCGGGCTGTCGATCGGGATCCTGAGCGCTCGCCTCGGCTTCGCCGCCTCGGTGCATATGTCCGCCGACGCCCGGGAATGGAAGAAGACGATGCTGCGCGACCACGGGGTCGACGTCATCGAACATGCCGGCGACTTCGTCGAAGCCGTCGAAGCCGGCCGCGCCTCGGCCGAGGCTGCCGCGAACACGCACTTCGTCGATGACGAGGACTCGGTGAGTCTCTTCGCCGGATACTCGGTGGCTGCTCTGCGGCTGGAGCGCCAGTTCGCGGCCGCCGGAGTGACCATCGACGAACATCGTCCGCTCACCGTCTATCTGCCGTGCGGAATCGGAGGCGGGCCCGGGGGAGTGACCTTCGGGCTCAAGCGGGTCTTCGGCGCTGCGGTGCGCTGTATCTTTGTCGAACCGAGCCAGGCGCCGGCGATGTTCCTTGGCGTGCGCACCGGTCGGTACGGCGGCATCTCCGTTCAGGACATCGGGCTGTCCGGAGCCACCGCTGCCGACGGACTCGCGGTCGCCCGCCCCTCACGCTTCATCGGACCGACGATCGGGCCGCTCATCTCCGGCTTCGCCGCGGTCCCCGACGAGGTCATCCGGGCAGGCGTCGGCGTCCTCCACGAGACCGAAGGCATCGATGTCGAACCTTCCGCAACCGCCGGGCTGACCATTCCGTGGCGGATGGGCGACCCGGCGGCTCAGTCCCAGACCGGTGTCCACCTCGTATGGCTCACCGGTGGGGCGATGGTCCCCGGCGATGAACGCGCCGCCTACGTCGAGGAAGGACTGGGGCTCGTCGAACGGATCAGCAGCCCCGCCTCGGCGATCTTCGTCGACTGAACGACGTGCCCCGACTGCGGCCGGGGCACGCGGCCTCGGTCACCAGTCCCAGGGGTCGTCGTTGACAGTGATGACGATCTTGCCGTCGACGATCTCGGCCGTGCCGTTGAAATCGAAGGTCACGGTGTCATCGAAGGGTTCGGACTCGTCGAACATGTCGCAGGTGCCTGTCACGAGAGCCTCACCGGAGGTATCCGAGGAGATCAGCCACGCCGGACCGCCGTTCGGACCGGTCGCGTGCTCGGGGTTCGAATACTGGTCGGCACCCATGGAGTCATCGGCGACGGTCACCGTCGGATACGACGAGATCGACCATTTCAGGCCCGAGGCGTCATAGCTTTCGGCCAGTGACGACCCGAACGGGCACCCGTCGGGCTGCGCGACGGACTTCTTCGCGCAGCTGTCGATGAGCGTCTTGACCTGCTTGTCGACCTCGGTGCGGAACGCGTCCGAGGGTTGGGCGGCGAGCAGCGGAGTGTCCTCACCTTCCATGTTCGTGTCATCGCCGAGGAACGCCCGCACCTCGACCGCATCTGCGGTGATGAGATCGGACTTCTCGGCCAGGTCGATCGTGTAGAGACCGGGGAAGGCCGGCAGGGACAGGGTCGACCCGTCGCTGTCGACGTCGATTCCGTTGACCTTGACCTTCTTGAGGCCGGGAGTGTCGACGGTGAGAGTGAGCAGGTCGGGGCTCTTGAGCGTCCAGTCGTCGAAGAACAGCGCCTTCTTCCCCGCCTTGTGCAGGGTCAGCGTGCTGTTGCCTTTGGAACCGCCGATATCGTAGGTGACCGCGACAGTCGCTGTGTCTCCGGAGATCTCGGCATCCTCGACGGTGACATCGTCGGGCAGTGCCTTGGAGCCGCCGAGGACGTCGTTGGTCAGCAGGGTTCGTGACTCCTGTGGGGCGTCGACGTCGGCGACCTTGAGTGCGCCTTCGGCGTCACCGTCGGAGAGTTCCCCGAAGTACTTCTCCACCGTCGCCTCGGGGCCGAACATGTGCCCGTTGAGCTGGGTGACGACGATGAGCGCGGCCACGAGGAGGAGGACGGCGCCTCCGGCGACGACCGAGACGAGCTTCGCCTTCTTCTTGTCGAAGGGTTGGGCCGGGCCTGCGTACGGCTGCGCGGCGTACATTCCCTGCGGAGCCGAGTACGACTGCTGTCCGGCGGCACCCTGCGAATAGGCATAAAGCTGCTGGTCGGACGGGGTCGGATGCTGCGGACCGACCGGCGCGGAGAACTGCTGTGGACCATGCGGCGCACCGGCTGGTTGGCCGCCGGGCTGGCCCTCCGTCTGTCCCTGCGAGCCGAACGCCGTCGACGATGCGGGCGGACCCTGATGGCCGGCAGGCCCCTGCGGTCCGAACCCACCGGCCCCGTGTGGTCCGACTTCGCCGGGTCCTGGAGCGACCGGCGGCGGCGTCGGAGTGGCCGCGTGAGCCAGATCGGGATGGACGAACGCGAACTGCGGTTCGCTCATGCCCAGGTACGGACCCCAGTGCGGGTGCACGGTCCGTCCGGCGGCGATCCGTGCCACGGCCGGGAAGGTGAGGGCCAGACGTGGGCCGAGGGTGCGTGAAAGCACCTCGATGATCCCGCCCCAGAGGGCGAAGATGAGGAACGTCCAGGCCAAGGGGCCGATCCCCGCACGGGCCGCACCGGAACCGCCGAAGAACATGGCCGCCTCGGCGGACCCGGACATCGACAGGTTCGCGGGGATGGCCAGCAGCGACAGCAGACCCCAGACGAAGCAGAACGCCACCGGCAGCTTCCACGCGCTCGACCACTGCTGCTTGTCCTGCTCGATCACGGTCCAGGCCGGACGCCGGGTGACGGTGGCGACGATCGTTGCGATCAGTACGGCGGCCACGACGACGAGCAGACCCAGCCACAGCGGCCCGGGAGCCTCGCGGCTGAACAGGGTGAGGCTCTCGGAGAAGGTGTCCGAGTACAAGCCAAAGTCGCCCTGGGCGGTCGCGCTGATTCCGCCGAGGTGGGTCAGCGACGTGAGGATGAGGCCCATATTCACGAACGTCAGCGGCACCAGCTGTCCCGGCATCTCGACGGACAGTGGCAGGACGAAGAGCGCGACGATCGAGAACACGGCCACGTTGAGGGCGAGGTGGATCCAGGTCACCAGCAGAGGCGGAACAGCCCAGCGCAGGAATGGTGCACCGATCGCCTCGGTGCCCTTGAAATGCCCGGCGACACGACCGGCGATGCTCGTGATGAGGATGACGAGCAGCGGCAGGAAGAATGATCGGGCGGTGACCGCCGAGAAGCTGAAGGTGAACGATCCTTCCTCCTCGAAGGCGGAGGCGCGGGCGGCGAAGATGACCTGGAGGAGGAAGAGCACGAGCGTCATCGCCAGGGTCGCGACCCCGATGCGGATCCACGTGGACACCCGGTTGGGCGCGGGGGAGCGGCGTTCGCTCAATTTCGTCATCCACCACAGCAGGCCCACGGTGACGATGGTGACCACCAGAGGTGCGCCGGTGGTGAAGATGCCCAGTTGGGCGTTGAAGCTGTCAGGGGCGTTGATGTCCAGGCGCAGCGCCGCCGAACCGAACAGCGACAGAGCCATGAGGATGAACGGCAGGGCGTAGTTGAGGCTGTCGAGGTTGAGGCCGGTCTCCTCGGTCAGCGAGTCGAACTCCGACATCGACGTGAGGATGACGGTGAGGATGATGGAGACGATGATGCCGCCGAGGAGGGCGATCCCCGGCGGGATCAGGGCCGTTTTCCACGTCGCTCCCTTAGCCAGCGCCGAGGCGAATTTCGACTTCGGGGCATTCGCGGGGTAGCCCCGTGGCGCGGGGTAGGGCACAGGACCGGATTGGCCGGGAGGGTAGGGTCCCTGTTGGTGAGGGACCTGATGATAGGGCGCCTGCTGGGAGGGGCCAGAGTCCTGCGTATAGGCCCCTTGCGGGTAGGCACTCTGCTGGTATGGATCGGGTTGATGGGGACCGGGCTGATTCGACCCGGGCCATTGGGCATATGGACCGGCGGTCTGAGAATACGGGCCCGAGCCTTGCGGGGCTGCGCTCGCCTCATGGGGCTGAGGGTCCCTGTTCGCAGAGTCGCTCTCGGCTGCGTTCTCATACGGGTCGACTGTCTGCTCGGTGGTGGGCGTGCCGTCTTCCGGTGGTGCCCAGCGAGCGGTCTCCTCGGTGGAATCCCCTTCGCTGGAATCGGGTTCATCGACGCCTGCAGAATCTGCTGAGTCAGTCGTTTCGGAACTCTTTGCATCCGAGGTCGCGGCGGCGTCCGGAGCCTCGTCTTCGGGACTCTCCTGGTCCTCGGCGGTCTGATCCTTCGGATCCTCGGCGGCGGTCGGTGTCGTCTCGTCGGATTCGTCGTTCATACCCAGTCCTCAAGGTCCTCCAGTGCAGTTGCCCGACAGCTCCGCAATGTCATTCAAATCGAAACAATCAACTGAGCAGATCAAGCATGTGTAGTTCACAACTTATATTAGGCTGTTAATGCAAGAGAAGTTCTATATTGGGACTTTTTCTGAAATACGGCGTGATCGATCTGGAGTTACGAATGAGTACGAACCCTCCCGGGCGCGGGGATGAGAACGAATGGGACGTCAACGACCGGTCGGGAAGCCAATGGTCCTCGCAGCCCGGATCGCAGCCGGGACCCCCTCCGAGTCCGCAGTCAGGGCCTCAGTCGGGCAATGGTTGGGGCACACCTCCGCCGCCTTCTCAGTCACCTCAGCCGCAGCGTCCCTATATCCAGACCCCGCACTCGCAGAGCGGCCCGCCTCATCGCAACGGTCAGCCTCCTCATCAGCAGAGCGGGCCCTCCCAGGCTCAGGGCACCCACGCCTTCCCGGCCGGCGGCCAAGCACCGGCCGCAGGAATGCCTCCGCAGCCCGCGCACCAGCAGCCCTACGGCTACGGTCCGGGACCGTATCAGCAGTCCGGACCGCCGGCGCAGAAGAAGCGCGGCGGGCTGATCGCGCTCCTCGTCATCGTCGGCATCGTCCTTGCAGGGGGCATCGGATGGGGCGCGGCGACGTTCTTCTCGAAGAACTCCGAGGACCCCGCCAATGTCGCCTCCACCGATGAGCCGACGAACGCCGTCAGCGATGACGGTTCGGCTGCGGCCAGCAATTCACCCGAACCCACCGAGACCGAGTCGGCGCTTCCCGACGACCCGAAGAAGGCACTCGAACAGCTCGCCGACTCCGACGGGCAGACAGCGAAGAGCGAACTCAACGGCAAATGGGTGCCGCAGCTGAGTTCGAAGAAGGTCGGCCTCGAGGCCGAGGGAAAGACCTGGGACGAAGAAGCGATCCTCGAAGAATTCGAAGGACTGCGCGAAGAGTTCCCCCGCGTGAAGCTCATCTGGTCCGGCGATTTCAGCAGCTTCAAAGAGGACAACTTCTGGGTCACCGTCGTCGGCATCGGCTACGACGACCCCGATGATGCTCTGTCCTGGTGCTCATCGCATGGCCTCGGCCCCGAAAGCTGCTACGCCAAACAGCTCAACACCTCTGGCGGCCACGAAGGAACGACCCGCCTGCAGGACTGAGATCCCGCCAGTATGACCGATGACTCCATCGCCGAGGCGGCCCGCCCTTCTCATGCCTGGAGGGATAGACGAAGGGCCACCTGAGCGGCTCATCCGTGGATTCGCCGCCGGTTGTTCACCGCGAACACCGCAATGCCGATGACGAGCCAGATCGCGCCGATGACCAGGGCCAGAGGATTCGCGCTGACGAGCACGGCGATGAGCTGTGAATTGCATCGGTAAATGGCATGGTTTTCACAGCGTTTAGTGACCGATGAGGAGAGCCTGCCGAGCTGCCTCGACAACCTCGGGCGTCAACTCGTTGAGGTCGTTCACGGTCTGCACGCGCTCGATCTGGGTGAGTAAACGGTCGACGAGGCGGAAGTTGCCTGCGGTGATCCGGACGATAGTCGCGATCGCGGTTGCGTGGGCGACGCCACCATCGGTTGCCTCGCCCTCAGCTGGAAGTCGTCTGGCCAAGACTGCGGTGAGTTCATCCGCGGACAACTGGCGGTACTCGTGAGCGAAACCGATACGGCTGTAGAGCTGCGGGTAGCGGGCGAGGCGTTTCTCGATGCCCGGCATACCAATGAGGATGACGCCCATGTGGTGATGGTCGAAGGGGACTGCTGAAGGTTTGGTTGACTTCACGACTGGATAAATTCCAGGAAGGATAGAAGTCATGCCAAAGATCTACACCCATGAGTTCAAGCAATCAGCACTTGAGCTCCTGAACGACGGGATGACCCAGAAGCAGGTCTGTGCCGACCTCGGCATCTCGAAGTCAGCGCTACAAGCCTGGGTACGTGACTCGCGGCTACGCGAGCACGGACTCGAGCCCTCCCGTGATGTCGAGGAGTCACGCGCCCAGGCGGCAGCGCTCAAACGCATTCCCGAGCTCGAGAGGGAGAACAAGATCCTCCGCGAGGCCTCCGCCTACCTCTCGCAAGCGAACTTGAAGCTCGGTGACCATCACCCAAAATGATGTACCCGCTGGTCCTCGACCTTGCTGCCACCGGGTGCCGGTGGCAGTGACCTGTCGGGTGCTCGGCTTCACCAAGCAGGAGTTCTACAAGTGGTGGGCTCATCCGGTCTCAGCACGGGACTGGGACGAGGCGCACCTGATCAATGCCGCCCATGATGTCCATACGGACGATCCTTAAGTTCGGATACGGTTTCATCGCCGATGAACTCCACGCCGCAGGTCTGCAAGCGTCAGAGCGTCGTGTGTGGCGATTGTGCTCGCAGCAAGAGCTGTTCTCGAACACGATCAAACGAGCTCGGAAACATGGGAAGAAGCCCGTCCCGCCAGTGTGTGATGACCTCGTCAAACGAGACTTCACGGCCAAGGCAATCAACGAATTGTGGCTGACCGACGTCACGGAGCATCACACCGGTGAGGGCAAGCTGTACATGGGCGCGGTCAAGGACGTGTTCAGCAACAGAATCGTCGGCTATGCCATCGACTCGAGAATGAAGTCGCGCCTGGCCGTAGCAGCGATTGACGATGCTGTAGGCCGCCGCGGCGGGGCTAGCGTTGTGGCCGGTTGCGTGGTGTATTCGGACCGCGGGTCGCAATTTCGTTCCCGCAAATTCCAGCACGCTTTACGGCACTATGGGCTCGTCGGATCGATGGGAAGGGTTGGTGCTGCTGGCGACAACGCGGCGATGGAATCGTTCTTCGCTGTTCTGCAGAAGAACGTCCTCGTTAGAGGCCGTTGGGACACACGAGCGAGGTTGCGCACAGCGATCGTGCACTGCGTCGAGCGAACCTATCACCGGAAGCGCAGACAGAGGAGACTGGATCAACTGACCCCGGTTGAATACGAGCTTGTTCACCACAAGGCCGTCGCTCTGGCGGCATAAACCCCGGAGTCAACTCAACCTTCAGCAGTCCCAAGATCTTCAGGCTTGATACCGGAAGTACGCGGGCGGCCGTTTTCAGTGGTGCCACCCGCAACTCACTGGTCGTGCTGCCGCTAACATTGGAGCTACCGGCTCCGTTCACTTTGGTGGCCCTCGTAGTGGTCACTCAGACACTAGTGGAGCTTGTCGGAATGGTTGTCTACGTCAAGGTGATTCCGCGTATCGTTACACAGCACACACCAATGACCCCCATTTAGCCTCGACAAAAGTCCTGACGAGTGACCGACTGTCAGCCAGCAGGTCTTGTTTTCGACTGCCTAGGGTCGGCGCGTAGTCTTTGGTGAGAAGCGCGTCCGTGCCTAAGACGCCGAGGAAGGACGTTCAATGGCAGATTTCACCTGGGTTCCCACCAAAGCCCCCTCAATTCAGACCTTCCTTGGCTTCGAGTTGCAACCAATCCCGGTCATCCCGCTCCTCGCCGGGATTCTTGCCCTGTTCTACATCATCGGATGGATTCGACTCGCAATCCAGGGACGCCGCTGGCCGGCCTGGCGGGGAGTGTTATTCCTCCTCGGTTGCCTGCTGCTAGCTGCAGTCATGGGGCTGGCCATCGAAGGATACGGGCAAGTAATGTTCTCAGTCTTCATGTTCCAACAGATGACGCTCATGATGGCTGTACCACCTCTTCTACTCCTTGGTGCTCCAGGGTCCCTTCTTCTCCGTTCGTCACCGCGGAATCTACCCGGGCGAATCGTCCTCAAGCTCGCAATTTTCGGTCTACGCTCGTGGGTGGGCAAGGTCGTTGTCCATCCACTGTTCTCGATTCCTCTATTCCTCGTCCTCTTCTATGGCCTCTACCTCTCGAATGCTGCGAATTTCGTGCTGGGCTCAGGCATTGGTGGCCATATCGGCCTTGAACTCGTCTTCCTCTTCACTGGAATCATCTTCAATGCGACGCTCATTCCGGCAGACCCGCTTCCTGTGCCCGAGTCTCACGTTGTACGGATTTTTCATTCTTTTCTCGAAGCCGGACTTCACGCGTTCTTCGGTGTAATTGTCATGATGGCATCCCTGCCTTTAGTCGACCGATTCACCCAGATGCCAGCAAGCTGGGGCATAGACGTGATGGAGGACCAGAAGCTTGCGGGCGGTATTGCTTGGGCCTACGGCGAGGGGCCAGCGGTAGCGATTCTCCTCGTCGTACTCATTACTTGGTCTCGTCAGGAGTCGAAGAACAATGCAGTCCGTGATCGCGAAGTCGCACGTCACGGAGACAAAGACCTTGATGCCTACAACGAATACCTCAAAGCACTAAACCGCGGCGAGGTCACGATCTGAACGCCCAAACGCACTCCCATAAAGAGTAAAACTTGGTACAGCTCAGTTCTATTTTCCAGTCAACGCGTTCCTGCATCCTTCGCACAGTCAGCATGCACTGTATAGTCAGCGAATGCTGACTATAGCCCTTTGTGTCGCTGTAAAGAACCGACCGGTCTCCTGCCGCGCCGTAGTGGCTGACCTCGGCCTCATGCGGTTGAACGTGACGAAGCTTCTAGCGAAGCTGTGACCCTGATCGGTGGCGGCTCCTACCTTTCCTACCGCTCTTGGGCAGCATGGACACAACGGGACGATCCTAAGCAACCACAGAGGCGGCCAAGACGAGCAGTCATGGATAACCCCAGACCCAGCACTGATACTCTAATCCCGTTGTCTACAGGAGGTAGAAATTGGTTCTCACAGCGATCCCCCGACCCACGAACCGGATGTTAACCGTTCTCGCACTGGTGTTGGTAGCTTTCCTGCTGCCTGTCGCACCAGTCTCTGCACACGAAACCGTGACCGCGACAAACCCCGAAGATGGGCAGAATCTCAGTACCGCCCCCGAGGCCATCGAAATTTCGTTTAGTGATACTCCACTGTCGATGGGATCGAAGATCCAAATCACCGACTCTTCAGGCACGAACTGGGCCAAAGGAGATGTCGAAATCGATGGCGACGCCGCTGTTCAACCCATCAAGGCAGGGGCACCTGCCGGAGAATACACAGTGACCTGGCGAGTGGTTTCGTCCGATTCTCATCCGATCGACGGCACGTTCTCCTTCACCGCGACGAACGGTACCCACGATTCCTCGGCCCCTAGCCCCAAACAAACAGAGAACGAGTCCGCGGCCCCAGAACCCTCGCAAACGGAAACCGCGCAGGCTACTGACGAAGAGGACGTGAAGTTCCCAGCGAGCTTCATCGTCGTTTGGGTCCTTCTCTTTGTCGCAGCGGTGCTCGTTATCGTCACGCTCGTCCTGCAACAAAAGCATAAAAGGCAATGAAACAGCACTTTGATCGGCGAGGTCACACTGATGAATAGTGCGACTCCCGGTCGTCCGGTCATGAGCGGGCGCTGGCAATCTCTTGTGTGGCTTCTGGCTACTCTGGCTGTTTCCGTCGCTGCTGTCATAGCAAGCGCGGCCTTCTCCGGTGCGGCAGCAGAACGTGAGGCGTTGGACCCCGGGGCATTTGTGCGTTGGGCGCTACCGATCGCCTTGACCGTGCATCATCTGGTGTTGGGGGTGGTCGTTGGCTGCCTGATCTTCGCGGCAACACTCGTTCCGTCCAAAGGCACTGACACGGCAGAAGAGGATTCGGCTGCCCATCCTGCATTCACTCGCGTGCGAACCGTTGCCGTCGCCGCATCGTTCGTGTGGCTGGGTTCAGTGGTGGTGGTGACGGTGCTGACCTATGCCAATCTCGTGGGCCAGCCAGTGTCGGGTAGTGCGGCCTTCCTTAGTCAGCTGACCTACTTCCTCACTGACCTCATAGTCGGTCAAGCCTGGGGTGCAATCACCGTCATTGCCTTCTTCGTTTGCAACTTAGCCTTTTTCTTTCGCTCCACCACCGGCCTGGCATGCACAGCCCTGCTCGCGTTGACTGCCATCGTCCCCATTTCACTGATCGGTCATGCTGCAGGCAGCGACGACCATTATGCCGGTGTCGGTGCGCTGGCTGTGCACTGGCTCGGAGTCCTTGTCTGGGTTGGTGGCGTTGCAGCACTTGCCGTCACCATCCCCGTGCTGGCCACAATGGGTACCACGCTTGTGACAAAATCGGTGATCGCCCGCTTCTCTGCACTGGCCGGCGTGGCGTTCTTCCTCGTTCTTGGCTCGGGTGTGATCAACGCTGCCCTCCGACTCGGCGAATGGGACGGGTTGCTGAGCCGCTACGGTCAGCTGATCGTCATCAAGTTCTCCGCAACCCTGCTGCTCGGAGCCATCGGATTCACTCATCGCCGATGGTCCATTACTCAAGTCGGAAGCAGATCCGGCACACTACTCGCTTGGCGCCTGGTCATTGTCGAAGTCCTCATCATGGGCGCAGTCATCGGCGTCACCGCGGCACTGGGACGAACGGCCCCACCCGTCCCCCTTGAACTCGAGCCAGCGATCACCCCCGCCGAAGTCCTCACCGGCTATCCCGTGCCACCGTCCCTGACCTGGTACCGGTGGCTCAGCGAGTGGCGGTGGGACTGGCTCTGTTTAGCTTTCATACTCACTGCTGCCGCCGTCTATCTCCTTGGGGTTCGCAGGACTCGCATAACCGGAGAAAGATGGCCACGGAAACGCACCGTCAGCTGGTTCACCGGCATTGTCCTGCTGGTTTATGTCACGTGTGGTGCCCCAACGATCTACGGCATGGTCCTCATCAGCGCCCACACCGTCATGCTGCTGGCCATCGCTGTGCTCATTCCACTTCTCCTGGCGTTCGGCTCACCCCTGGACTTGCTGCGCCTGGGCGTGCCCCGGCGTACCGATGGTAGCCGAGGACCGAGGGAATGGATCGAGGCACGCACCCCGATAGTCAGTTCCGTGGTCAGGAATCCGCTGTTCAGCGGTGCAGTTTTAGTACTGTCGCTCACTCTGCTTTACTACACTTCGTTGTTGCGACTGTCATTAGAGTTCTGGATCGCCCACCAAGTCACCAATCTGTACTTCCTGATCATCGGATTCTGGTTCATGGCCACGGTCATGCGGACTCGAGTCAAGCCGCGAACACGTCTCCGGCAGATCCTTACCATTGCTGGGGTCGCAGGTATCTTCCTGCTCTGGGCCAACATGCTCGCCTTCGGTGTGAGTCCCGTTCTCGAAGTGGACTGGTTCAGCAGCCTCGACCGGACATGGGGGCCGGCAATCGCCGTCGACCAGCAGCATGCAGGCACAGCAGTTCTCCTGATCGGGGTTGCGCCTCTGGCAGTAGTGCTCGCCAGGTTCATTTCGTACAAATCCAGCTCAACTTCCACCGGTGCTACAGACACCAGCCGGTCCTTACCCGATGCCTTCCTCTGATCAAATAAAGCGGTTTACCATGATGAAGCGCATCTACTCCTGCGAAGAACAAACGTCGTAGTCGTTGCCGCACACTGCACCGCACCTGACGCGGCCGATTGTCGACTGCGACCCTTCAGCCCGGTTCAGATGTGTCTGTGACTGGTCGTCTCAGACCACGGTGGAAAAGCCGCCAATGAGACCCTGCAGTCCATTGACCCATTGAGTCCATACTCCAGTGATTAGCAGTATTCCGATTCCGATGAGAACGGCCCCTCCGGCACGGGTAATTCCTGCATGGTGATTTTTGACCCACCTCAAGCGACCGCCGCCTCTGATGAGCAGCAAAGAGACAAGCAGGAAGGGCATGCCAAGACCTAGGCAATAGCTGAGGGTCAATATAGTTCCGCGAAGCAAGGCACCGGATCCTGTCGGCCCGAAACTGGTCGTCAACGCAAGCACTGCTGCTAATGTCGGCCCCATGCACGGGGCCCAGCTGAACGCGAATGTTCCGCCGAGAAGCGGTGCTCCCCACAGTCCCGCCTGGGGGCGACTCTTGATATGCCACTCCCGCTGGAGAAGACTCAACCCTCCCATGAAAATGATCCCCGCCACGATGACGATTGCACCCATGATGCGATTGATCACGTCCGCCCAGGCGCTGAGAAGTATTCCCGTGAGAGAAAAGACGAGTCCAATTGAGACGAAGACAGCCGAAAAGCCGAACATGAACAAGAACACACCAATG
Organism: Brevibacterium permense; assembly: GCF_013280495.1. Taxonomy (GTDB): domain Bacteria; phylum Actinomycetota; class Actinomycetes; order Actinomycetales; family Brevibacteriaceae; genus Brevibacterium; species Brevibacterium permense. The sequence continues at coordinate 597 of NZ_JABSSX010000015.1, read as the reverse complement.
ACCACGCGGAATGTCTTCTGATCTTCGAGTGACTTCCCAGCAAGTCCAGTGACATAGCCAAGATAGCCAGGCACCAGCGGTAACACGCAGGGCGACAGGAACGAGATGATCCCGGCGGCCACAGCAATCGGGATTGCCAGCAGCATCGGGCCCGAGGTTGCTATCTGTGAGAACTGTTCACCGATCGTTGCCATGGCAATCACGCGTCTGTGGCAAGTACGTCAGTGATGAGGCCAGCAAGAGTCGAGCGATCGACGATCCCGACGACACGAGCAGCAGGACGACCCTTGGAATCGAGAATCACCGTCGAAGGCACAGCCTGCGGTGGAAGAAGACTGCTCAACGCCGCCACCGCCTGACCTTCCTTATCGAGCATGGATGGGTAAGTGATGCCGAATTGTCGAGCAAATGCGTTGGCCGCGGTAGCTTCATCTCGGACATTGATGCCCAGGAAGTGCACTCCCTCCTTGCAGAAGGATTCGTAGCTTTCCTGAAGGTCTGGTGCCTCTTCTCGACACGGTGGGCACGCTGCGTACCACAAGTTCAATACCACTGGGCTACCCTGCCATTCTTGTAGGTCGAAGGCATCCCCGTTCG
>NZ_JABSSX010000014.1 GCF_013280495.1 Brevibacterium permense | reverse complement strand
CGAACGGGGATGCCTTCGACCTACAAGAATGGCAGGGTAGCCCAGTGGTATTGAACTTGTGGTACGCAGCGTGCCCACCGTGTCGAGAAGAGGCACCAGACCTTCAGGAAAGCTACGAATCGTTTAGCGAGGAGGGAGTGGCCTTCCTGGGAATCAATGTCCGAGATGAAGCTGCTGCGGCAAACGCATTTGCTCGACAATTCGGCATCACCTACCCCTCCATGCTCGACAAAGAAGGGCGGGCAGTGGCGGCCTTGAGCGGTCTTCTTCCACCGCAGGCCGTACCGTCGACGGTGATTCTCGATTCCAAGGGCCGTCCTGCTGCTCGTGTCGTCGGGATCGTCGATCGCTCGACTCTTGATGGCCTCATCACTGACGTACTTGCCAAAGACACGTGATCGCTGTGGCAACGATCGGTGAACAGTTCTCACAGATAGCAAGCTCGGGCCCGATGCTGCTGGCAATCCCGATTGCTGTGATCGCCGGGATCATCTCGTTCCTGTCGCCATGCGTGTTACCACTGGTGCCTGGCTATCTTGGCTATGTCACTGGACTTGCCGGGAAGTCACTCGAAGATCAGAAGACATTCCGCGTGGTCATTGGTGTGTTCTTGTTCATGCTCGGCTTTTCGGCAGTCTTCGTCTCAATTGGACTCGTCTTTTCTCTCACAGGGATACTTCTCAGCGCCTGGGCGGACGTGATCAATCGCATCATGGGTGCGATCGTCATCGTGGCAGGGATCATCTTCATGGGCGGATTGAGTCTCCTCCAGCGGGAGTGGCGTATCAAGAGCCGCCCTCAGGCGGGATTGTGGGGAGCACCGCTTCTCGGCGGAACGTTCGCGTTCAGCTGGGCCCCGTGCATGGGGCCGACATTAGCGGCAGTACTTGCTTTGACGACCAGTTTCGGGCCGACAGGATCCGGTGCCTTGCTTCGCGGGACCATATTGACCCTCAGTTATTGCCTGGGTCTTGGCATTCCCTTCCTGCTTGTCTCTTTGCTACTCATCAGAGGCGGCGGTCGCATGAGGTGGGTCAAAGATCATCATGCAGCAATTACCCGTGCGGGAGGGGCCGTTCTCATCGGAATCGGAATACTGCTGATCACTGGAGTATGGACTCAATGGGTCAACGGACTGCAGGGGCTTATCGGTGGATTTTCCACCGTGGTCTGAAATGACCGTTCACTGACACATGGATTCAAGTCTGAAGAGTGAGCGCAGATATCTCTCGAAAACCTTTAATTTTATAAGACGGTCGAATCGAAGGACCGGCACCATCATGAAGGCTCGAAATTGCGGTCTTGGAATTGTCTCGACAACTCGTCTCGCAGAAAACTGTCTCAGAGTCGCGACACCTCGGGCTTTGTAAGTCATTCTGGGATACACGCGAGTTAGTGCCGCATTGTTGCCTTAGGTCGGAAGTAGGGTGGGCCCATGACGAGTCGAGTTGGGGACCTCGTTGTCAAGGCCCAAGACCCAGATCGGCTGAGCCGATTCTGGTGCGAAGCGCTCGGATACGAGGTTTCAGCCAAGGACGAAACTGGAGTCGCGATCTCCGGAGCGTCGAATGCCCCGGCGATTCTCTTCGAGCGCTCGGACGATACTTTCGCGGATGGAACTCTGCATCTCGATCTGTGTCCTACCGACCGGAGTCAAGAAGACGAGCTCGAGAGGCTCTTGTCTCTAGGTGCGAAGCCAACTGACGTAGTGCCGTCAGGTAGCTGGTACGTCCTCGCGGATCCGGAAGGCAATAAATTCTGTCTCATGGCCAGGCGCATCCCAAGGGAGCCTGAAGACTTTCACGATTGATGCGGGCTAGTCGCGCAGCGCGGGAGGGAGCTCGACATTCAATTCTTGTCGGGTAGTCCATAAAAGAATGCGGAAATCGTGAACTCAGTACCGCCACGAAGTGTTGACAGAACACCGCCAATTATCGCTGAAGCTCACACGCTAGATTTAGCGGATCGCGGTTGCCTCGCATGTGTCTAACTGAGGTGTACTTTGCTGGACTCGGAGTGCTGGTGAAATGCTGGACTTGCGCTTAATCTTGGTGCATGGTGATCGAAGTGGACGGTGAAGACGCCGCAGCGCTCAGGCAAATCTGGCAGGTGACGGACCGAATTGCAGCAGCAGTCGCCCAGCCTCGCGAGGCTGCGCCGGGGACCAGCCTGAGTGAAGATGATCAGCTAACTCAGCTTGAGGGCCTAGCGAGTGCAGTCATATGGAAGTCAATGTCACTTTGCGTAGAGGGACTGCAAGCTTTCGCTGCACTCTGGCTGGGCAGTGAAGTACTCAGCCGTTCGACAGCATTCGGCTTTGCGCACCGCCCCGCCCTCATTGGGGCATGCCAAGCGGCCTGGATCCTCGGGGCCGACGGCCGCGATGAGCGCTTGAGACGCGTTCATAGTGTTGCTTTGACAATGACGAACGACGAACTGGATAGCAAGACTGATATCGCGTCTATGCAACATATCTTTCAAGACGACCGACGAGTCCGGCAGAGCGAGCTTGACGATCTAGAGAGACGGCGGTCGGCGCTCTCTCGCCAGCTAGGCGGCAACCCCATTTCCTTAACTCGGGTGTTCCGAGAACTGGCATTGGCGCTTCCTGCACATAGATTCTTCGCTAACGACGACGCAGAACAGCTTGGAGAAACACTGAGGGCACAGTGGCGAACTCACTCGGCAGATTGCCACGGCGGCGGCTGGCAGCATCGATTTTCCGATCCGCTATCCAGCAACGATGACCCTAATAGCCTTGAAGTGCGAAGGGAGGCCGACGTCGGAATGATCATCGCGAAGACCATGACTGCCGCAATGGTCGGCCTGACCGCGCTAGAAGACTGGCAGGAGCAGGCTGGCTTTCAAGTGGAGTAGGTCATAACAACATGGGCGGGACCCCTCCCGCCCCCGGTGCAACAGTACCGGTGGTACATAGCAGAACCGGATACTCCCACTTCAGAAGTTCACAGTTCACGCAGCCAAGCCGGACACACGACTTTCTCTAAACGCTTTATACCATTGCCAAGCGTGCCAGAAAATGCCAACAACAAGTATCGCTAACGTCGAGAATACTGAATGGAAAAGTTGAGTCTCGATCACCAAATCGATTCGAGTTCCGCTATATAGGGGCACAATTGTCGCCGCATATATGACCGTCAGGATCAGCGCGGCAAGACTAGCCGCAGTCAACCAGAGCATTGACTTCCATATGCCTTCGACTGCGGTCTTTCGAGCAACGAGAAAGGCAAGCCCGGTGAGGGCGAGACAAGCGGCCACTATGTATATGAAACCGAACCACGCCATAATTGGCGCCCACGGAGCGAACACCAGCGCCGCAACTACCACGCTCACCGCGTAGGCAACCAATAGAATTAAATACTTGGCGCGTAAGAAACTCCAAAGATTTCGCCTTCGGTCATTAACTTGACGGTGATTACTATTACCGTCCATAAGCGCAGATGTCCTCTCGCTATTCTCTACTCGTTGTAGTGCTCTCGGCTACGCTACCTGCCGTAAAGGCCAACCACAAGTGTCCTTACCCTTCAGTCGATTCGTGTGGGACTTCATCGCGGAGGCCGACAACCGGGTGGAGGCCGTTGGCTCTGCACGGATCCCGGAGAAGCCCACCGACCGCATGAGGATTTCAGCAGGACGAGACCACTGCCATCAGGGCAAGAGGCGCATCCGTGCTCGTCCAGATTTGAGAAGCTGGGCGAGAGTAAAGGTGGGTGGACCGGATGTTCCGGTCCGATCCCGGCGAAGGATCGAGTGAACTGGGATACCTGCCGTGAACTCGGAGAATTCGACGGCCCGCTCCGGGTCGGATGGGATTCGTGGCTCGTGGGCGATGCGCCACTTCGTCACGGTCCGTTGCCATGCCCACTTCCACGCCTTCGATTCAATGCCCTTGTTGGTAACCGGCCCTATGGGTCGGAGGTGCGCAGGGTTGACGCACGTACCGCGTCCGCATAGGTGATGCAGTTCGAGCCCACCCTTGTGGGGACCGAAGAATCGGACGTACAGGAACCGAGCAACGTACCACCGAAGGCCGTCACACCAAACCTGCGGTCGGTCGGTACCGTGATCGCGATTGTCTGCCCCGACGTATTCCCAGCAGCCATTTCCGAGGTCGATGATTGCTTGCCTGAGGTACGCCAGTGCCGAGGCAGTCCCTTTTGAGTTGTCGGTAAGATACCGGTCCTCGTGGGACCGGCAGTAACTCTTGTCCCGATTCTTCCCAAGCCTGACTGTGCCTGAGCACCCGGGGACATCGCAGATATTCTTGGATCGGCGATCGTGCCGAGATTTGCAGGTCGAGCACACGCGGAGTTCGCCGACGCGGTACCGACGACCAGCCTCTCGTTGGCATTCGTCGCACGGCTGCGACTGCTTGGCGGTCCCAGCTGGGCGACCTCGCCTTCTAGATGGCGATGATGCGGTCATTTAATTCGGCGCCCCTTTCATGGATCCTCGCTTGCCTAGATTCCAGGCGGGGAAACGCCCCTTCGCAGGACCATTCCCCTGGCCTCGTATATCTATTAATAGCGCCCTTCTTCGTCTCGTTGTTAATTGTCGGCTCATGGAGCCCGAGCGGAATGAGCTATCACTTCATACCGCAACTTCATCCGGGGTAGGCGATAAAGGTCTCGCCTGAGCTAGGTCCACGGGATGCTTGGAACTTGCCTCGCAGGAATTGTGCGCTCCCAACGCCTGACCTTTCGATTGCTAGGATGTTCGCATGGCATATGTGGACCTGCGCAAGATTGGCCGCGCACCGAGGAGCGGCAAAGTTCATGAGATCAACTACCGCGACTCCTCCGGGAGGCGCCGGTATGAACGCTTCCCGACTAAGCGGGAAGCTCTTGAGTTTGAAGCCAAGATCAAGCTGAACCTCGGCGGCGTGCGGGCCAGTAAGAGGTCCGAGCGGACAATAGTCAATGATGCCTTCGAGAAGTGGATGAAGTACCTTTCGATCCATGGCGGGAGATCTAACGACGGGATCTCCCCGTCAACGAGGTCAGGCTATGAGTCGATCCACGCTCAGTGGATCGCGTCGACGCTCGGCGAGATTCCGTTAGCGAAGCTCGACCGGGAGACGGTGGACGACTGGCGGATGACAATGGTTTCGGCCAACGGCATGGAGCCGTCGCCGCGTCAGCGCGGCGCGGCGGACGCCCAGCTCGCCCGTCTCCTCGCGTGGTGTCAGGACCAGGAATACATCTCTGATAATCCGGCCAAGACTCGATCCGGGGCGCCGGCCCCGCGTGCGAAGGTTCGGAAGAAGAAGCAGCACATCTACCTCGACAATCGGCAGGTGTGGCGTCTCGCAGCGCACGCGCCGGACGAGACTACCCGCAACATCATACTGACAATGGCAACTACCGGACTTCGCTTTGGAGAGGTCGCGGCATTGACTGCCGGTGATCTCGACCCCGACACCGGAGAGATACGTGTCCACCGCGCCTACGCAATGGATCGCGGCAAGCTTTATATCGCCCGAACGAAGTCTCATGAGGAGCGGACCGTCATGGTCGCCGGCAACGTCCTGACTCTCCTCGCTGATCGAGCGTCAGCATTGATGCCCGATGATCTCCTCTTTACGACGCTGACAGGGCGCCCGATCAACAGGGATAACTGGGCGGATCGCAAGTTTGGGAAGGCGGCGAAGGCGGCTTCGACTGCCGTTGCCAGGCTCCAGGGGAATCTTGGTGTGAAGGAGCACAAGGGTCCGCGCGCGTGGTTTGGGCCAAAGACTGCCGCTGCAGTCGAGCGGGCGCAGAAGATTTCGAGCTTCGGTGTTGCTGGGATCGGTGAGCAGCAGTTCGATGCCGCGCTCTCCGTTCTGGGTGAGACCGTGAAGATCGTTGACCTTCGGGAGGGTGACATCGACTTCCCGACGCCGACCCCGCATGACATGCGCCATACGGCGGCGTCTGTTGCGATCCGTTCTGGGGCATCGGTGAAGGCGGTCCAAGCCATGCTGGGGCACTCCTCAGCGAAGGTCACCCTCGATACCTACGCGGGTCTGTTCCCGAGCGAACAGGCAGCGGTCGCCACGGCGATGGCGAACGCCCTCTCAATGCCCGAGTGACAAGAGGCGCACATCCCATTCTTTTAGCAATGGATGTTTTTTGGATGTTTTGCGTTACTCATCCCTTCGACTACCTACGAATACATCTAAACTGAAAATCGAAAGGTCACCGGATCGACGCCGGTCGGAGCCACCACACGGAAGCCCCGCTTCCCAGTCCTGGACTGGGAAGCGGGGCTTCTTCGCATCTGCGGGCACCTCTTGAAATCCGAATCAACTGGAGTAGGTTGAAAGTGAGTTCGATGACCCGCCCACGTCGTGGTGGTGCAGGGTGAAAGGAGAGCACGATGACGAACAATCCGACGATTCAGGAACTCAGCCACGAGGACAGGTCTTTCCCACCCCCAGCGGACTTCGCCGCCGCAGCCAATGCCCAAGCTGTCGAATACGAGAAGGCGGCCGCCGACCGCATCGGCTATTGGGAGGAACAGGCACAGCGCATCAGCTGGGAGACTCCCTTCGACACGGTCCTCGACTGGTCGGACAGGCCCTTTGCGAAGTGGTTCGTGGGCGGACGGCTCAATGCCGCATACAACTGCGTCGATCGCCATGTCGAGAACGGCCTCGGCGATCGCGTGGCCTACTACTTCGAAGGCGAATCCGGAGACACCCGCACCATCACGTACTCCGATCTTCTGCGCGAGGTCTCGAAGGCCGCGAATGCGCTCACCGAACTCGGAGTCAAGACCGGCGACCGCGTTGCGATCTACATGCCGATGATCCCGGAGACGGTGTTCGCCATGCTCGCCTGCGCCCGCCTCGGCGCCCCGCACACCGTCATCTTCGGCGGCTTCTCCGCCTCGGCGATCGCCGACCGCGTCAAGGACTGCGGAGTCGAGTTCGTCATCACCGCCGACGGCGGCTATCGCAAGGGCAAGCCCTCGGCCCTCAAATCCGTCGTCGACGAGGCGATGGAGGACTGCCCCGAGGTGCGCAACGTCCTCGTCGTCCGCCGCACCGGCCAGGACGTGGACTGGAATGACGACCGTGATCTGTGGTGGCACGAGGTCGTCGATCGACAGCCGGAGATCCACACTCCGGAGGCCTTCGATTCCGAGCATCCGCTCTACATCATGTACTCCTCGGGCACGACCGGAAAGCCCAAGGGCATCATGCACACCACGGGCGGCTACCTCGTCGGGACCTCCTTCACCCACTGGGCGGTCTTCGACATCAAACCTGACAAGGACGTCTTTTGGACGGCCGCGGACATCGGCTGGGTGACCGGCCATTCGTACATCGTCTACGGTCCCCTGGCCAATGGGGCCACCTCGGTGCTCTATGAGGGAACACCGGACACCCCGCACCGAGGCCGGTGGTGGGAGATCGTGCAGAAGTACAAGGTCTCCATTCTCTACTGCGCACCCACGGCCATCCGGTCGTTCATGAAATGGGGCCGCGACATCCCCGCTCAGTACGACCTGTCCAGCCTGCGCCTGCTCGGCAGCGTCGGCGAACCGATCAACCCCGAAGCATGGATGTGGTACCGCGAGCACATCGGCGGCAACCGCTGCCCCGTCGTCGACACCTGGTGGCAGACGGAGAACGGCAGCATCCTCATCAGCCCCCTGCCGGGCGTGACCGAGACGAAGCCGGGCTCGGCGATGCGCCCGCTGCCCGGGATCGTCGCCGACGTCTTCGACGACGAGGGCAATTCGGTCGAACCCGGAAACGGCGGATACCTCGTCGTCAAGGAACCATGGCCGTCGATGTTGCGCACCCTGTGGGGCGATGAGGAGCGGTTCAAGAAGACCTACTGGTCGCAGTACCCGGAGGTGTACTTCGCCGGGGACGGTGCGAAGATCGACCGCGACGGCGATTTCTGGGTCCTCGGCCGTGTCGACGACGTCCTCAACGTCTCCGGGCACCGGATGTCGACCGCGGAGATCGAATCCGCCCTCGTCGCTCATCCGAAGGTCGCCGAGGCGGCCGTGGTCGGTGCGAAAGACGAGATGACCGGCCAGGCGATCGAGGCATTCGTCATCCTGAGGGAGAGTGCAGACGACGGCGGGGACGATGTCGTGAACGATCTGCGGTCTCATGTGCGCTCCTCGATCGGTCCGATCGCGACTCCGCGCTCGATCATGATCGTGCCCGATCTGCCGAAGACCCGGTCGGGCAAGATCATGCGGCGGCTGCTCAAGGACGTGGCCGAGAACCGCGAGGTCGGCGATGTCACGACTCTCGCGGACTCCTCGGTGATGGACCTCATCCAGAAGGGCATGAAGGAGAGCTGATCCCCCGGCCGACGGGCGATTTTCGAACCCGCCCTTGCGTGACCCACGACACACTGATGTACTGTTGAGTAACATCTCGTGCGACCCGCAAGGGCGGGTTCTGTACGAGACGGACCGCACTGAAGCCTAACTGCAAGGACGCATAGACATGACGCGTGGAACGAAGATCGCCGGAAGCCGCATCCTCATCACGGGAGCCGGCAGCGGAATCGGACGGCTCATGGCCCTCGAAGCCGCTGACCGCGAAGCCGCCGAAGTCATCATCTGGGACCTCTCGGCCGAGACCGGCGAGGCTGTCCGTCAGGAGATCGAAGCCGAGGGAGTTCGCGCCCGCACCTTCTCCGTCAATGTTGGAGATTCCGCCCAGGTCGCCTCCACCGCGCAGGACGTCGGCGACATCGACATCCTCGTCAACTGCGCCGGCGTCGTCACCGGAAAAAAGCTCCTCGACGCCGACGAGGCCGCGATCCGACGCACCTTCGACGTCAACACCATGGCCCTGTACTGGACGACGAAGGCGTTCCTGCCCGGCATCCGGGAACGCAACCACGGTTCGATCGTCAATATCGCCAGCGCAGCGGGTCTGACCGGTGTGGCCAAGCAGACCGACTACTCGGCGAGCAAGTGGGCCGCCGTCGGCTTCACCGAATCCCTGCGGGGCGAGCTGCGCGCAGAAGGCAGCCGAGTCAACACCCTCGTCGTCTGCCCGTTCTACATCAACACGGGGATGTTCGCCGGCGTCCGGACGAAGTTCCCCCGCCTGCTGCCGATCCTCGAAGAGAACAACGTGTCCACTCAGGTCATCGACTCGATCGAATCCGGTCGTGAGCAGCTGGTCATGCCCTCACTCGTGCGCCTGGTTCCGGGTGTCCGCCTCCTGCCGACCCGCGCGTTCGACGCAGTGATGGACTTCCTCGGCGTCAACCAGACCATGGACCACTTCACCGGCCGAACCGGCGGCGACAGCCCCCGCAGCCGTCGTGCGGCACGCAGGCGCCAGCCGGCAGGAGTCTGACTCAGGCTCTGGTGTCCCTGCCTCTCCCGCGTTCCGGGTCCACAATGGAATCAGGGAACCACGGGAAGGAGTTGGCATGGCGATGACCGATCTCGTCCTCGAAGGCGGAGGGGCGAAGCTGCCGGGCCTGGTCGGCGCGGTCGAGTCCCTCGCCGACGCAGGCTACGACTTCCACCGGATCGCCGGCACCTCGGCCGGAGCCATCGTCGGTGCGCTGACCGCGGCGGGGATCGCCCCGCAGACACTTGAGCAGAAGGTCCTCGAACAGGATTTCACCGAGTTCGAGGACCTTCCTCCTGTCTTCCACCTCGTCCCCTGGCTGGGGCGAGTACAGGGACTGCTGCTGCACAAGGGAATGTATGTGGGAGAGGCGCTCCATGACTTCCTCGCCTCGGCATTGGCCGATCAGGGGGTGCGCACGTGGGGTGACCTCAAACTCGACGATCCGGGCAGCGCGATCCCACCTGAGCGGTCATATCGGCTCGTCGTCATCGTCTCCGATGTCTCCCGCGGCCGCATGCTCCGCCTGCCCTGGGACTACGAAGAGGCCCTCGGTGTCGATGCGGACAGCCAGTCCGTCGCCGAGGCGGTGTGCGCCTCAGCGGCCAGTCCGTTCTTCTTCCGTCCGCGGGCCCTGCCTGCCCGGCCGGACATCGCCGGTGGAGACTCCGTGCTCGGCGCCGACGGCGGACTGCTCTCGAACTTCCCCGTCGACGTCTTCGACCGCAAAGACGCAAAGCCTGCACGGTGGCCGACCTTCGGTGTCATGCTCTCCGCCCGGCAGACAGCGGCCGCCGAATGGCGGCCCAACGCGACAACCTTCCAGTACGCGAAGTCCCTGGTGTCGACGATGCTCAATGCGCACGACCGGCGACACATCGATGACCCCTCGGTGACCGAGCGGACGGTGTTCGTCGACACGACCGGCCATAGCAGCACGGACTTCGCTCTCACTGACGATGACAAGCTCGACCTCATCTCGTCGGGCCGAATGGCCGGAGAGAAGTTTCTGGCCCAGTGGGACTGGCAGGAGTGGAAGGACCGTTTTGACCGGAAATGATCCTGACCCCCATGGCCTGCGACCGAACGACGTGTCAGAATGAGGGCCCGACCCTGATTGCGAGTGAAGGAGAGATCATGAGCGAGTTCGACGCGGATGCAGCAGACCGGCTGGAAGACGACCCCATCCTCGATGATCCCGAGCTCGACGAACCGACGGCCGATGAGTTGGATGATCCCGAACTCAGCGCCGCCGAGGCCGAGGCCGACCAGGTCGACGCCGACTCCGACATCGATTCAGACATCGATGACGAACCCGGCGAAGCCCCCGTCGAACCCGGTGCGGAGGGGCCCGAAGGGACCGGCATCGAAGGCGCCGACGATGTGCTCGTCGACGACGCCGGCTGGGAAGACGAGAACGAGGCCCCCGACCTCTCGGACGAGTTCAACACCGATCAGTCGCCCGCAGCGGAACAGGGAAACCGCGTCGGCGACGAGATGGTCTCCGACGGCGATGACGACTTCGAGGTCGCCGAGCTCGACGGGGATGACCTCGATGTCGATGCCCTGGCCGATGACGGGACCGAGCAGGTCTCGGTCATCGACGGCATGCCCGAAGTCATCGATGACTCATATCAGGAGGACTGAGCTCCACCCCCTCCGTCCGTGGCAGGCTCCCATGTGTGAGGACTGAAGGGGAAAGGAGTCGCCCATGCCACCCGGATCCCCGCGTCGCCCGTCGACGTCCACCGCGAGCACGAACTTCGAGCTCCCCCACGTCGGCACAGGTCGCCCCGTCCATCGCCTCGGTGTCATCGCCACGGTCGCCACCTTCGGCGGTCTGCTCTTCGGCTATGACACCGGAGTCGTCAACGGAGCCCTCGAGCCTCTGAGCGAGGACTTCGGCCTGACCGCGCTGAGCGAAGGCCTCGTCGTCGCCTCCCTCATGGTCGGTGCCGCCTTCGGAGCGGTCTTCGGCGGTCGTGTCGCTGATGCCTGGGGTCGTCGCAAGACGATCCTGGCCCTGGCCGGAGTCTTCATCCTCGGCACTCTCGGCTGTGTGCTCGCGCCCGCTGCCGCGTTCCTCATCGGCGCCCGCTTCGTCCTCGGACTCGCCGTCGGCGGCGCCTCCGCGACAGTGCCGGTCTACCTCGGTGAGATTGCTCCGTCGGAGAAGCGCGGCAGCTACGTCACCCGCAACGAGGTGATGATCGTCGGCGGACAGCTCGCCGCCTTCATCATCAACGCCGCGATCTTCAACTTCTTCGGACACATCGACTCGATCTGGCGCTGGATGCTGCTCGTGGCCCTGGCACCTGCGATCGCCCTCCTCGTGGGCATGATCTTCCAGCCCGAGAGCCCGCGCTGGCTGATCTCGCAGGGACGCGCCGAGGAAGCACTGGCCGTGCTCAAGCAGGTCCGCTCCCCCGAACGCGCCGAGGCCGAGATCGCCGAGGTCACCCACCTCGCCGCCGAGGATGCGAAGGAAGCCACAGGCGGACTCTCCGACCTCGGCACTCGGTGGGTGCTGCGTCTGGTCCTCATCGGCGCCGGACTCGGCTTCTTCCAGCAGCTGACCGGAATCAACTCGGTCATGTACTACGGCACTCAGCTGCTCACGAGCGCGGGCCTGGATTCCGGTGTCGCAATCATCGGCAACATCGCCAACGGCGTCTTCTCGCTGGCCGGCATCACCTTGGGCATGTACCTGCTCAACAAGCAGCCGCGCCGGGTCATGTTCCTCACCGGCTACGCCCTCATCGCAGTCTTCCACACGCTCATCGCCCTGACCGCGGTCATCGTTCCGCCCGGACCGGCACAGGCGTGGACGGTGCTCGCGTTCCTCGTCCTCTTCGTCTTCTCCATGCAGGGAACGGTCGGCCCGCTGACCTGGCTGATGCTCTCGGAGATCTTCCCGATGAAGATCCGCAGCTTCGCAATGGGCATCTGCGTGTTCGTGCTATGGATCATGAACGCCATCGTCGCGCAGTTCTTCCCGCCGCTCATCGAGGCCTTGGGCATGACGGCGACCTTCGGCATGTTCGCCGGCCTCGCCGTGATCGCCTTCGTCTTCCTGGCACTGATGCTGCCGGAGACGAAGGACAAGGACCTCGCGGAGTTCGAACGCGAATTCAAAGCCGAGTACGGACGCAGATAAGGAGCCTCCATGTCAGTCGCCGTCGCCGTCACCGACAGTCCCGAGGGCCGACTTGCCCTCGAATCGGCCGTCGCCGAGGCGCAGAACCTCGGCACCGGTCTGCTGCTCATCAACCTCACCCTCCATGACTTCACCGAGGATGAGGTCCCTCCCGGACTCGAGGTCACCGTCATCAATCGGTCCGGACGCGGGGATCGCGACCCGGTCACCGCCGTCATCGACGAACTGGACGATCACGCGGAGGTCGATCGCCTCGTCCTCGGCGTCCGTGCCCGGTCACGCGTGGGCAAGATGATCCTCGGGTCGGTCGCGCAGCGGCTCATCCTGCGCTCCCCCGTTCCTGTGCTCACCGTCCGGCAGGACGGGCGCTGACTCGGCAGACTCGTGCCACGGCGCAGGTGTCGCCGCGGGGCCCGTCGCCGCTCATCCATGGCTTAGGCTTGAGGACGGAACTTCCGTCCGAGGTGAGGGGGCATGCGTGGCCGATACAACAGAGGGCACCGAGGCGGCCGACCGACTCGAATCCGCACTCACCGGCAGAATCGATCCCCACACTCTCGACGAGATCTCCGCTTTGGCCCGGCAGGTGCCGCGCGCTGAGATCGGGCGCCTCGTTCACACCTCGACGCCTCTGCAGTCGGCCATGCTCTTCCGGGTGCTGACCAAGGCCGAGGCCCTCGACGTCTTCGAGGACCTGCCGCCGGCGTATCAGGCCGAACTCATCGGCAATCTCCGCGAACCCGAGGTCGCCGACATCGTCGAGGGCCTCGACCCCGATGACCGAGCCGAGCTGCTCGGCGAACTGCCCGCGAGTGTGGCCAGTCGGCTGATGAAGGGGCTGACCGCCGACGAGCGTGAGATGACCTCGGCAGTGCTGGGCTACCCGAAGTCCGCGATCGGCCGGTACATGTCTCCGGAGGTCCTCGGCATCCACGAGGATTGGACGGCGGCCCAGGCGCTGGAGGTCGTCCGTGCCCGCATCGATGGGCCCGAGACCGTCTACCTGTTGCCCGTGGTCGGAGCCGGCCGGGTGCTGCGGGGCGTGATTTCACTGCGCAACCTCCTCGCCGCCGATGAGGACACGATCGTCGAAGACATGGTCCGCGACTCGATCAGCACCCATGCGCTCAGCGACCGGGAGGAGGCGGCCCGTGAGTTCCTCTCCCACCGGCTCATCGCGATGCCGGTGACCGACCAGGAGGAACGACTCGTCGGCATCCTCACCATAGATGACGTCCTCGACATCATCGACGAGGAAGATGCGGAGGACTTTGCTCGCGGTTCAGGTACCGAACCGTTGGATCGCTCCTATCTGTCTTCGACCATCATCCGGCTGGTCAAGAGCCGCATCGTATGGCTGCTCGTCCTCGCGGTCTCCGCGATCCTCACAGTCCAGGTCCTCGAAGTCTATGAGGACCGGCTTGATCAGGTCGTCGTCCTCGCCCTCTTCATTCCGCTGCTCACCGGCACGGGCGGAAACACCGGCAACCAGGCGGCCACCACCGTCACCCGCGCCCTGGCCGTCGGTGAGGTGCGCGTCCGCGACCTCGGCCGAGTCATCTGGAGAGAGCTGCGCGTGGGCGCGGTACTCGGTTCTGTGCTCGGCACATTGGGCTTCGTCGTCGCCGGGCTCGTCTACTCTTGGGCGATCGGCCTGGTCATCGGGCTGACGCTGCTGTCGGTGTGCATCATGGCCGCGACGGTGGGAGGGCTGATGCCGATCATCGCGAAGAAGGTAGGAGCAGACCCTGCGGTGTTCTCCAACCCGTTCATCTCCACATTCTGCGATGCGACGGGCCTCATCATCTACTTCACGATCGCCACGACGGTGCTCGGCCTGACCTGATGACGCTGTAGGACAGCGGCCTCAGCCCGACCATGCCTCCCACAGTTCGGCGTAGCTGCCGCCTGCAGCGACGAGTTCGGCGTGGGTGCCTTCCTCGATGACCTGCCCGTGGGCACGGGGTCGGCGATGAGGAGGAAGACCGCAGCGGTGATCATGCTCAGCACCGAGGCGATGCCGCGGCCGGCCTGTTGGAAGGCGGTGGCCGCGGTGTCGGCATCCGCAGACGCGATCGACAGAACCTCGCCCGAGGTGCGGTCGGCCGGAAGGCTCGGGGCGGTCAGTGCCGCATGTGTGATCTCAACTCGCAGGGCGTGGGCTTCGTGCTCGCGGGCGGAGTTGCACAGACGTGCACCGAAACGGTAGCCGAGGCTGAGCACGGTGAAGAGGAGGCCGAGGCCGATGATGGAGATGACGAGAGCCGGGATCGACAGCGGGATGATCGCCCGGTCGACGATGATGCCGATCGCCACCGGCACGAGCGCTTCGCAGACCTGCCAGATCGACAGGGCCCCTGCTCCACCGAGCAGGGGATGGATGCGCCGACGGGCGGCTCGGCGCAGAATCTGCGCACCGGGTTCAGGGGTCTTCGGCACGAAGGTTAACAAATTCGGTGGTGCGGTGGCGGCTCGGTTGGACAGCTGACTGCCAGGGCGGAAATCTAGGATGGCCTCATGACTTCTCCGATCGACTTCGGCATTCCCGATCTCACAGGGCGCACGGTCCTCATCACCGGCGCGAACAGCGGACTCGGCCGGGTGACTGCTCGGGTTCTCGCGGGCCGCGGTGCCCACGTCATCCTGGCCGTCCGCAACCGCGCGAAGGGTGAAGCCGCCGCGAGGACGATGCCCGGCAGTACGGAGGTGCGCGACCTCGACCTCGCCGATCTGTCCTCGGTGCGAGACTTCGCTGCGGACTTCACTGATCCGGTCGATCTTCTTATCAACAATGCAGGGATCATGATCCCGCCCCTGTACCGGACCGTCGACGGGTTCGAATCGCAGTTCGGGACGAACCACCTCGGCCATTTCGCCCTGACGAATCTGCTGCTCCCGCAGGTGCGCGAACGCATCGTCACCGTCGCCTCTATCGCCCACCGGTTCGGCACGATCGAATTCGACGACCTCCAGTGGACCGTACGATCGTATCGGCCGATGGCCGCCTATGGTCAGTCGAAGCTGGCGAACCTGCTCTTCACCTCGGAACTCCAGCGCCGGCTGTCCGAACGGTCATCCTCGGTGATTGCGACGGCCGCCCATCCGGGGATGGCGGCGACGAATCTCTTCTGCTCCAGCGACGACAACTCATCGGAGGCGCGAGTCAGCCGTGCATTCACCCGAGTGGTCGCTCAGAGCGAGCAGAACGGGGCACGGCCGATCCTCTGCGCCGCCGTCGCCGATCTGCCCGGTGGCAGCTACATCGGGCCGACCGGTCCGTTCGAGATCCGCGGAAAGCCGGGATTCGCATCCCGTTCGTCGAAGTCCACCGACACCGAGGTGGCTCGCCGACTGTGGGCGGTCTCCGAAGAGCTGACCGGGGCCACGTTCCCGGAACTGTGAGGATTGCAGTTTACTGCGGTGACTAGGGTGGGTCCATGACGACTCTGCGCAATGTGCACATCATCGATGTCGACACCGCTGCCATCGGCGATGCCGTCGACATCGGCTTCACCGACACGATCACGACGATCCACCCTGCCGAGGACCCGTCCGCGGAGTCGAACGGATTCGTTCTGCCGGGACTCATCGCCACCCATGTGCACCTGAAATCACGGGAGCCGCTCGTCGGTGCTCTTCGCTCGGGGCTGACGACGCTCGTCGATCTCGGGGCACATCCGGACTCGTTTGTCGACGATCTCCGGTCCGACCGCGGAATCCCGGGGATCGTCAGCGCCGGATCGGCCGCCTCGGCGCCGGGGAGCTCACAGATCGAGGTGATGGGATTCCCCGTCGGATCCGGTGTCACCGGGCCCGACGATGCTGACCGGTTCCTCGACTGGCGGGAGGCCGGCGGGGCCGATCTCATCAAGATCATCATCGAGGATCCAGACGCCACCGAGGTGCCCGCCCTCGATATTCCGACGCTGCGGGCGCTCGTCGACGGAGCCCACGACCGGGGGCTGCTCACCGTCGCCCATGCGGTCACTCCCAGGGCGTTCGATCGCGGCCTCGAGGCCGGTGTCGATGTGCTCACGCATGTCCCTTTCGGGGCACGGCTGAGCGAGGCGACGATCTCTCGGATCATCGAAACGGGCACCATCGTCTCCCCCACTTTGGTGATGATGCGTGCGATTGCCGATACCCGCCTCGGCGATCATGCCGATTCCGCGTTCGCTCTCGCCCTGTCGAATGTGCGCGTCCTACATGCCGCGGGGGTGCGGATCATTGCGGGCACCGATGCGAACGAGACGCCGTTCGCGCCCGTGCCCCACGGGGCGTCGCTGCACGATGAACTCGGCTATCTGATCGACGCCGGGATGACTGCCGCCGAGGCGGTCCGGTCGGCCACCTCGGGCGCAGCCGATGCGCTCGAGCTGAGTGACCGGGGGCGGATCGTCGAAGGCGGCCGTGCGGATCTGCTGGTCCTCGGGACCGATCCGCTGGCTGACCTGGACGGTCTGCGCACCCCCGCCGAGGTGTGGGTCGGCGGGGTGCAGGTCAGCAGCTGACCTGGGGTACCGGCCGACCGCGGCTCGGATCAGCTCACCGGAAGGCCTGCTGGCCGGTGATGTGGCGGCCGAGGATGAGGGTGTGGACCTCGTCGGTGCCCTCGTAGGTGCGCACGGATTCGAGGTTGTTCGCGTGCCGCAACGGCGAGTATTCGAGGGTGATGCCGTTGCCGCCGAGCATGGTCCGCGCCTCCCTGCAGATGGCGATGGCTTCGCGGCAGTTGTTCAGCTTGCCGACGGAGATCTGCACGGGGTCGAGAGTCCCGGCGTCTTTGAGTCGTCCTGTCTGGATGGCCAGGAGAGTGCCCTTCTGGATCTCGAGGGCCATGTTCACCAGCTTCTCCTGAGTGAGCTGGTAGGCGGTGAGCGGCTTGTCGAACTGGAGGCGATTCTGTGCGTAGTCGAGGGCGACTTCGAAGGAGTCGCGGGCGGCCCCCATGGCGCCCCACATGATTCCGTACCGGGCCTCATTGAGGCAGGAGAACGGCCCCTTCAGTCCAGTGACCTCGGGCAGGACCGCCTCGGCGGGCAATTTCACGTCCTCAAGGTCGATATCGCACTGGATAGAGGCCCGCATCGACAGCTTCTGCGTGATCGGGGTGGCGTTGAATCCGGGGGTATCGGTGGGCACGAGGAAGCCGCGGATGCCGTCGTCGGTGGCGGCCCAGATGACGGCGATATCGGCGATCGAGGCCAGACCGATCCAACGCTTGGCGCCGTTGAGCGTCCAGGAGCCGTCGGCGTTGCGGGTGGCGGTGGTGGCCATCGAGGCGGGGTCGGATCCGGCGGTGGGTTCGGTCAGTCCGAAGCAGCCGATGATCTCTCCGGCGGCCATTCCGGGCAGGTAGCGGTTCTTCTGCTCCTCGGAGCCGAACTTGTGGATGGCCGACATCGCCAGCGATCCCTGGACGGAGACGAAGGTGCGCAGTCCCGAATCGCCGGCTTCGAGTTCGAGCGCGGCGAGACCATATTCGACGGCGGAACGCCCCGGGCAGCCGTACCCCTGCAGATGCATGCCGAGGAGGCCGAGAGCACCCATCTCACGCACGATCTCGCGCGGGAAGATCGCTCCCTCGTACCACTCGGCGATGTTCGGGCGGATCCGTTCGTCGACGAAGGTCCGGACCTTTTCGCGCAGGGCCAGCTCGTCGTCGGTGAGGAGTCCGGCGAGATCGAGCAGGTCGGAGGGGTCGGCGGTGGTGTCGGTGGTGTCTGTGGTTTCGGCAGTCATGGCGTCTCCTTGGGCATTGAGTTCGTCTTCAACAGTGCCATCGGAATTACTCAGAGTCCAAGAGGTAATATCATGGTGATTAAGCGCAAATTCTTATCAATCTGGGCAACGGGGACATGACATGGAGTTCAGGCAGGTCACAGCGTTCCTCGCCGTCGCCGAGGAGCTGCATTTCGGGCGGGCCGCGGAACGTCTGCACATCGCGCAGCCCGCGCTCAGCCAGATGATCCGCGTGCTCGAACGCGACCTCGACGTCGATCTGTTCGAGCGGACGACCCGGCGGGTCCGACTGACTCCGGCAGGCGAGGCGCTGCTCGAGCCCGCTGCCGCGATCGGGACTCAGGTGGACGGTGCCCGGCGCATCGCCCGGGCCGCACAGCAGGGTCTGGCGGGCCGGGTGCGCATCGGATTCGGCGGCACGAGCGGCTACTCCATCCTCTCCAGACTGGCCCGCGAGGTCGGCGAACGGCACCCGGGCATCAGCCTCGACCTGCAGCCGCAGATGTACTGCGGGGAGGCCGCGATCGCGCTGCGCGACGGGGAGACGGATCTCGCGATCATCAGCCCGCCGGTGCCGGCGGGTGTCGATGTCCACGTCATCCGGCAGGAGAGCGTGATGATCGCCATGCCCTCGAGGCATGAGCTGGCCGAGCGTGAGTCGGTGAGGATGGGTGAGCTCGCCGGTCAGCCGTTCATCTCCTATGCCCCGTCGCACGGATCTCAGGTCAGAGAGGTGATGATGCGGCTGGCCGATGACGCCGGTTTCCTGCCGCAGGTCGTCCAGGAGGCACCGGATCCCTACAGCCTTCTGGCGCTCGTCGGCGCGCAAGTCGGCATGGCCGTCGTCGTCGAGTCCTCGGATCACATCCGCATCGACGGAGTGCGCTATGTTCGCCTTGCCGAGGGCGGGGATTCGTTCACTCTCGCCCTCGGCTGGCGCCGGAACAACCCGTCCGAGGCGCTGGCGAGGGTACTCGACATCGTCCGCGGACTCTTCCCCTCCCCAATTACTACCTGACGGAGGCCCAGCAACCTGGCGCCAGGTTGCTGGGCCGCCGTCGGGTAGCACGAGGCTGGTATCTTCTACTTCGTCGGCCGATCTGCAGACGAGAGGGATTGGGAGTGCACGAGGCAAGCGACAAGACCGTCCCCGCACAGGAGCTGCTGGTGACGATCGGGACCGGGCTGCTCGCCAGTGGGATCTCTTCGGTCGATGTCGAAGACGCACTGACCGGGCTGGCACCTGCGGTCGGCCTGAAGTCCATCAACGTCGCAGCTCTTCCCAAGGGCCTGTTTCTCACCATCGGCCCCGGCAGTCCCACCCGGTTCGAACGCATCGGTCCTGACCTGCGGTTCGACCAGACAGCGAAGCTGCTCGACATCGTCGACGCCGTGCGGTCGCGTCGGCTCGGCATCGACGCCGCTCGCCGCATGATCGAGGCCGAAGTCTACGGCACTCCCCCGCGCTGGCCCGGATGGGTGACCTGCCTCGGTGCGGTGCCCGTCGGCGTCGGGCTGTGCCTGCTGCTCGAACCGGGACTGGTCAACCTCGCCTTCGCCGCTCTCGGTTCGCTCATCGTCGCGGGTGTGCTCGCCGTCAACGCCCGCCACCCCAGCCTCGGACCGCTGCTGCCAGTCGCCTCGGCGTTCATCGTCGCGGTGCTCATCCTCATCGGCTTCCGCCTCGACTGGCTGGACAGTCCCCTGCGCACAATCGTCGCCACCCTGGCGCTTCTGCTGCCCGGCAGCGCCGTGGTCACCGGTCTGACCGAGATCTCAGCCGGCGCGCTCTCGGCAGGCAGTTCCCGGCTCGTCTCGGCCACCGTCCAGTTGGCGATGTTCATCGCCGGAGTCGCCGGTGCCGCGGTGATCACTGGCACCGGCGTCGAGGCGCTTGCGAACTCCCAGCTCACCGCCTCGACATGGTGGCTCTCCGCCCTCGGCGTCGCCGCCGCGACGCTGGGCCTCATCATCTATCTGCACACCCCTCTCGAGCACACCGTGCCGATCGTCCTCACTATCGCTGCGGCCGCACTGGCACAACTGGGCATCGGTGCCGAATTCGGTGCGGCCATCGGCGGTCTGGCCGGCGCTTTGACCGCTTCGGTGGTGGCCGTCGTGCTCTCGCGCCTGCCGAAAGGCCCGATCTGGCGGATCAGCTTCGTGCCCGCGTTCCTCGTCGTCGCTCCCGGGTCGTTCGGGCTCCTCAATGCCTCGCAGATCGAATTCGGTGGCGGCGCTGGGGTTGCCGGCAGCATGCTGGCGGCTGCGACCACGTTCTTCACCATCGCCATCGGCACGGTCATCGGCGCCGCCATCGCCCACTCCGTCGAGCCCAAGGACGAAATCGTCGCCTGAGACACCCCTAGAGCTACCTGACGGCGGCTCAGCTACCTCGCGCGAGGTTGCTGGGCCGCCGTCAGGTAGTAATTGGGAGGGAAGTCAGGACGGTTCTTCTACAGCGAACGGTGTCGAAGCCCGGTCGAGTCGGTCGACCTCGTCGGCGCTGAGCTCGAGCCCGGGTGCGGCCATGACCGCCTCGAGCTGCTCAGGTGTGCGAGCCGAGGCGATCGGCGCCGTCACTCCCTTGGCCAGCAGCCAGGACAGTGCCACCGTCGCAGGTGCAACATTGTGCGAATCAGCGATCGCGACGAGATCGTCGACGACCTTGAGCCCCTCGGCATTGAAATATCCCTGCACCATGCCACCTCGGTCGGCCCCTTCGAGGTCGGCTTCGGTGCGGTATTTGCCGGTAAGGAAGCCGGCGGCAAGGCTGAAGTACGAGAACACCGCGAGATCCCGCCGCTCGGCGATTGGGCGCAGGTCGGTCTCGAACTCCCGCCGATAGACGAGGCTGTACTGCGGTTGGATCGCGACCGGCTTGACCAGGCTTTCGTCTTCAGCCGCTGCGAACCACCCGGCCAGACGCGCCGGCGAATAGTTCGACACCGCGATGTGCTTGGCCTTACCGGAACGGACGATCTCATCGAAGACGCGGGCCACCTCGGCGATGGGGGTCACCTCATCGTCGCGGTGGGCGTAGTAGAGGTCGACGTGATCGGTCTGCAGACGCTCCAGGGAGGCGTCGATGGCGGTTCGGATGTATTCGGGATCCTGCGTCTTGTGCTCGGGATGGTCGCCGACCTTCGTGGCGATGACGACGTCATCGCGGTTGCCCCGCGAGGCCAACCAGGTGCCGATGATGGTCTCAGATTCGCGACCGGTGTTGCCGGGCACCCACGCAGGGTAGGACTCGGCGGTGTCGAGGAAATTGCCGCCGCCGGCCACGAAAGCGTCGAGGACGGCATGGGACTGCGCCTCATCGGCCGTCCACCCGAAGGTGTTCGTGCCGAGATTGATCGGGAAGATGGACAGGTCGGTGCCGGGAATCTGCTTCCGCGTGGTCAAGCTTTCCTCCATTCGTCGAATGTCCGGGCCTCAGATGGCCCACACTTCCGCACAACGGATAGATCTGGAGAACTATTCCGCCGACGCGGCCCACCCCTGACCGCGCCCCGCGCGGGAGGTCGTGAACGCCGCCTCCTCGTAGCCGGCGCGAGCATCGGCCCGCACCTGGGCGACCTGGTCGGGCACCACGGCCCCGAAGATGCGGTCCCGGACCGGTTGCGGCAGGAGATCGGCCAGGCGCGTCACGGGACCGATGAAGCCGGGCACGGTGATCTCAAAACGGGGCCGGGCGACCGCACGGACGACGGCGGCCGCGACATCGTCGGGACGCAGCAGTGGGCCCGCACCGGTGCCGGTCCCCGCGGCCAGGACGGTGTCGACGACGGCGGGCATGACGGCGGTGAAGTGCACCCCGGTACCGCGCATCTCCGTGCGCACAGCCTTGAAGTAGCCGAGCACTCCGTGTTTGGTTGCCGCGTAGGTCGCCTCGCCCGGGGTGGGCAGGATCGATGCCGCCGAAGCGACCGTGATCAGGTGACCGTGCCCGGCCTCGCGCATGGCAGGTGCTGCGGTCTTGATTCCGTTGATGACGCCGAGGAGGTCGACCCCGAGCTGAGCGCGAGCCGCCGCACCCGGTTCCTCGTCGAAGGAACCGACCCACATGATGCCGGCATTGTGGACGAGCACATCGACGGGGCCGCGATCGCGCCGGCTGCGTCGAATGACCTCACGAGCATCGTCCTCGTCGGCGGAATCACCGAGGCGCTCGTGCAGCGCATCCACGCTCCCGCCGATGAGCGGTCATCCCGGGGTGAGTTCCTCACCGTTATCACCGAGGTGGCCCTGCGTGCCCATAGCATCGCCGACCGCCATCTCCGCCTCCGCCCAGCGTGAGGGTACGGCGAGCGCGGTACAGATCCTGTCGATGGTGCCATCCATGCCGGCGGTCAGGCGTCACTTAAGGAGGCGGTCCATTCGACGGTCGGAGAGCTTCCTTCCGCCGGTCTGACAGCCGGGGCAGTACTGGAAGGATTTGTCGGCAAAGGACACCTCGGCGATGGTCTCCCCGCAGACATGACAGGTCTCACCTGTGCGGCCGTGAACGGAGAATCCGCGCTTCTTCGCGGTTTTGATCTTGCCCGGCGGCAAGCCGATGAGCCTGCTGCGTGCGGTGTCGAGCACCTCGTGGATGGCGGTGTGCAGCGCCTGCGGGTCGACGGTCTTCGCGGTTGCGAACGGGGAGAGCTTCGCTGAGTGGAGGATCTCATCGGTATAGGCATTGCCGAGGCCTGCGATGATTCTCTGATCTTCGAGGACCGTTTTGATCCGGGAGGTCGACTCGGACAGCGCCGCGGCGAGTTCGTCGACGGTGAGGCTCAGGGCGTCGGTGCCGAGCGATGCGAGGGCGGGCACCTCGGAGGGGTCGCGGACGAGGGACACGGCGGCGTTCTTCTTCGACCCGGGTTCGATGAGGTCGAAGGCGGCCCCCGATGCCAGGGTTACGCGCATTCCCAACGGCCCCTTGCCCATTCGGGTCGGACCACTCGGTGCGGTGTCATGCCAGTTCAGCCAGCCCATTCGGGCGAACCGGCAGACGAGACTGAGTCCGTCGAAACGGATGACGAGGGCTCGCCCACGGCGGGCCACCTCGGTGATAGCAAGTCCGGCGAGCGCATCGATGCTCGGGTCGACGGTCTTGAGCAGGCTGAGCTCGGCAATGTCCGCGCGGGTGACGAAATCGCCGACCAGCCGCGGACGCAGGAAGTCGACCAGCGCATCGACCTCGGGCAGCTCCGGCATAACCCCATTATCCTCCTCACCTCCCAATCCCAACACCCCCAATTGCTACCCGACGGCGGCTCAGCAACCTCGCGCGGGGTTGCTGAGCCGCCGTCAGGTAGTTCTGAGACGTGCAAACCCGGTCACAGGAGTTGACCAACCTTGAGAACCCATCGATCGAGGACTAGCGTGGATTGACCACCGGAAGCCGAGTGGTTTCGGTGGATCCGTGAACTGCCGAAGGAGGCGGACAATGGCTGAGAACGTTGCTCAGAAGCTCATCCGATCGCATCTGGAGTCCGGGGAGCTCGCTCCCGGAAACGAACTGGGGATCCGGATCGACCAGACGCTTACCCAGGATGCGACGGGCACCCTGGTCATGCTCGAACTCGAGGCGCTCGGCCTCGACCGGATCCGCACGGATCTGTCCGTGCAGTACATCGATCACAACTTGCTGCAGACCGATGAGAAGAACCCGGAGGACCACGAGTTCCTCCGCTCTGCCGCGGCACGGTTCGGTCTGTGGTTCTCCCCTGCCGGCAACGGCGTCTCCCACCCTGTCCACCAGTCCCGTTTCGGCAAGCCCGGGACGACTCTCATCGGCTCGGACTCGCACACCTGCGCCGCCGGCGCTTTGGGAATGCTCGCCATCGGCGTCGGCGGACTTGAGATCGCCATGGCCATGGCCGGTGAACCCCTCTTCATCAGCGCCCCGCAGATCATGGGCGTCGAACTCACAGGCACCTTGCCCGACTGGGTCTCAGCCAAGGACGTCATCCTCGAAATGCTGCGTCGTCACGGGGTCAAAGGCGGAGTCGGGAAGATCATCGAATATCACGGGGACGGGTTGCGGAACCTCACGGCCATGGACCGTCACGTGATTGCGAATATGGGGGCCGAACTCGGCGCCACCGCCACGGTCTTCCCCGCCGATGATGCCGTCCGCGACTACTTGGAAGCCGTTGACCGAGGCGAGGACTTCACCCGCATCGAGGCCGACAAAGGTGCCGAATACGATCTCACCGACAGCATCGATCTCTCGCAGCTCGAACCGCTCATCGCCGCACCGTCGTCTCCGGGCAACGTCACTCCGGTGCGCGAGGTCGCCGGTGAGGACGTCTTCCAGGTCGTCGTCGGCTCCTCGGCGAACCCAGGGCTGCGGGACTTCGCCGTCGTCGCCGAAACACTTGCCGACCGCCAGATTCATCAGCAGATCTCGCTCGACATCAACCCCACCTCACGTGAGGTCCTTGCCGACCTCATAGCCGGGGGATGGCTGACCTCACTGGTGGCTTCCGGGGCCCGGATTCACCAATCCGGCTGCATGGGCTGCATCGGCATGGGCCAGGCTCCTGCGGTCGGGCGTAACAGTCTGCGCACCATGCCGCGCAACTTCCCCGGTCGCTCCGGCACCGACGAGGACGCCGTGTGGCTGTGTTCTCCGGAGACTGCCGCGGCCGCCGCGCTGACCGGGAAGATCACCGATCCCCGCGACCTCGACAGGGACTATCCCGAGGTGCGGCTGCCGGAGAAGTACTCTGCGAACCGCAAAATGCTCGTTCCACCTCCGGAACCGCAGGAAGCCCGATCGGTCGAGCTCGTCAAGGGAACGAATATTTCGACCTTGCCGGACTTCGACCCGCTGCCCGACGACATCGACCTGGAGATCCTGCTCAAGGTCGGCGACAACGTCTCCACCGACGAGATCATGCCCGCCGGATCTCGCGTTCTGCCGTACCGGTCGAACATCCCGAAGATCTCTGAGTTCGTCTATATCCAGGTCGATGGCACCTATGCCACCCGTGCCGCCGACCACGACGGTGGACACGCGATCGTTGGTGGGGAGAACTACGGTCAGGGGTCCTCTCGCGAGCATGCGGTCATCGCTCCGCGCTATCTCGGACTGCGGGTAGTGGTGGCGAAGTCGTTGGCGCGGATCCATTGGCAGAACCTTGCGAACTTCGGCGTCCTCGCCCTCGAGTTCACGGACGATTCCGACTACGAATCCCTGTCCCAGGGTGATGTGCTTGAGTTCCGTGGTCTGCGCGATGAGCTCGGCGAAGGGACGACGATCACCGCCGAGGCGGCCAACCGAAAGTTCGAATTCCGCCATGGCCTGTCGCCCCGTCAGGTAGTTGGTGGAAAAGAGAAGGCGGCCCGGACACTCCCGCGGTGTGGAAGTTCCGGGCCGCCGTCTCGTGCCGAACTCTCAAGCGGTCAGGCGCTCAGGATCTCAGAGCCTGTCAGCCCTTGACCTTGGCTTCGATGGCCGCGCCGACCTCGGCGTCGATGTTCTTCCAGTACTGGATCGCGTTCGACAGCACCGGTTCCTCGACTCCGTCGGAGAGAGCGCCGGCCACGGTCTCGATGAGACCCTGGCGCTCTTCCTCGCTGTAGACCTCGCGGACCAGGGTGTGTGCCTGGCCGAAGTCGTCGTCCTCGGCGTGCAGGCTGTAGGCGCTGCGAACCAGCTCACCATCGGCCTCCCAGCCGTTGTCGACCGGACCCTGCTCGTCTCGGAAGGAACGTCCGTACGAGTTCGGGGCGTAGACCGGTGCATTACCCGAGTGGTGGTACTGCATCTGGCCTTCCTTGTCGTACGAATTCGTCTTCGTGACAGGGGCGTTGACCGGCAGCTGGTTGAAGTTCGTGCCGATGCGGTTGCGCTGTGCATCCGGGTAGGAGAACACGCGGCCCAACAGCATCTTGTCCGGCGAGAGCCCGGTTCCCGGCACGGTGTTCGAAGGGCTGAAGGCAGCCTGCTCGATCTGTGCGAAGTGGTTCGAGGGGTTCTCGTTGAGGGTGAACTTGCCGACCTTGATGAGCGGGTAGTCCTTCTTCGACCAGATCTTGGTCAGGTCGAAGGGGTTGAAGCGGTAGTCCTTGGCTTCTTCGAAGGGCATGATCTGCACGCTGAACGTCCAGGACGGGTAGTCGCCACGCTCGATGGCATCGAACAGGTCGCGGCGATGCATGTCCGCATCCTCGCCCGCCATCCGACCGGCTTCCTCGTTGCTCATGTTCTCCACGCCCTGGTCGGTGTGGAAGTGGTACTGGACCCAGAACTTCTCACCCTCGGCGTTGACCCACATGTAGGTGTGCGAGGAGTAGCCGTTCATATGGCGCCAGCTCTTGGGCAGGCCGCGGGGTCCCATGAGGTAGGAGACCTGGTGAGCCGACTCGGGCGAGAGCGACCAGAAGTCCCACTGCATGTTGTTGCTGCGCAGACCGGAGTCGGGCAGGCGCTTCTGCGAGTGAATGAAGTCGGGGAACTTCATGGGATCGCGGACGAAGAACACGGGGGTGTTGTTGCCCACCATGTCGAAGTTGCCCTCTTCGGTGTAGAACTTCAGCGCGAATCCGCGCACGTCGCGCCAGGAGTCGGGCGAGCCTAGTTCACCGGCGACGGTGGAGAAGCGGGCGAGCATCGGGGTCTTCTTGCCCGGCTGCAGGAAGTCGGCCTTCGTGTACTTGGAGACGTCTTCGGTGACTTCGAGCTCGCCGAATGCGCCGGATCCCTTTGCGTGGGGGCTGCGCTCGGGAACTCGCTCACGGTCGAAGCGAGCAAGCTTCTCGACCAGAGCCACGTCGTGGAGCATCAACGGCCCGTTCGCGCCCACGCTCAGCGAGTGAGCATCGGATTCCCGCGGCGCACCGGACTCGGTGGTCGTTGCCTTCGTACTGTCGTGGCCAGCATATTCATGATCTGTATGTTGCGTCATAACATCTCCTTCAACCGTTTGATTTGAGGCGGCGCCACTCAGCCCGCGATCACGGCCACCGGTGAGATGCGGTTCCCGCCGGTGCAGCTGATCGATCGGCTGAGCGCCGTTCGCCCAGTCTCGATATCCCGACTTCGGCAGAACACTGTCGGACTTAGTTTCAACCTAGCGATGTTCTCCGCTTCATACAACCTAGGGCGGGCTGTCTAAATTCCCGTCCTCGACATCGTCCGGCTCACCCCTCCGCCGAGGCGGCCGACCCACCACCCGAACCGCCGGTCGAACCGCCGGTTCCGGATCCGCCCGAACCCGACGAGCCGCTGCCGGAACCGCTGCCCGAACCATCCGAGCCGGATCCGGAGCCTGTGCTGCTGCTTGTCCCACCGCTGGTGTCCCCGGAGCTGCCGGCGCCATCGGTCGAGGTGGAACCGCTGCTCGCATCGGTGCCGTCGGTGCTCGTCGAACTGCCTGTGGAATCGCTCGTGCCGGTCGTCGTGTCCGTGCCCTGTGAGCTCTGCCCCTCGGCGGCACCTTCGGCGCCGGTCTCCCCCGCCGAGGAGGACTGACCGTTCTGCGTGCTCGATCCGCTGTTCGATGAGCTCTGACTGCCGTCGGTGCCCGACCCGGATCCGCTCGACGATTCGTCCCCGCTGGTTCCGGAGTCCGAGGTCCCGTCGTCGGTGACGGGTTCGTCGTGCGTCGACTGCCCGGTCACCGATCGTGAGATCTGCGAGGTGCCTGGTGAGATATCGGCTTCGGTGAAGTTCTCGGCCATCACGACCGCACCGAGTCCGATTCCGAAGGCAGCGACGCCGATCGTCAACGGGTAGAGGACCCGTTTGCGACGCAGCTTCTGCCACCAGGAGCGGCGCTCGCTCTCGGTTTCACTGCCGTCGCCGTCCTCGGCTGTTCTGTCATCCGGCGCCGAGGCGGCGGCTTGGGTCGCAGTGCCGCCGGCGGGTTCCGGTGGAGCGAAAGCCGAATCCTCGGCGAGTGAGGGATCGACTGCAGTGGTCTTCTCGTTGGGATTCTTCGCGATCTTCGCCTTGACTGCCGGGGCGAGTTTGGACCCGACTTCCTGGATCTTCTCCTTGCCTTTGTCGAGGCTGCGACCGTAGAGAGTGACGGCCAGGGCGGTGACGATGCTGGCGACTCCGGCACCGACGACCGTGCCCGCGACCCCGAGCTGACCACCGATGACCGAGGAGGTCGCCGCGGCGCCGGCGCCCGCCAGCAGCTGAGTGGCCGAGATCCGGCCCTCTGAGGATTTCTCCTCTTTCTTGTCCTCGGCTGTCTCTGCCGCTTCGGCGACGGCGATCGGGGAGGCAGCTGTGGCCGCAGCAGTCGTCTGTGAGCCAGCGGCTGTGTCCGGCAGCGTCTTCGTCGGCCGCTGTGCGTCCTGGTTGTCGTGGCGGATCGGGTTGGGCGGCATCACCTTGGTGACGACGTGCTCGCTGGGTTCGGCCGCGGGGGCCGGGTGGGAACTGACGATCTCTTCGGTGATCAGCGGCAGGGTCTGGGAATGCCCCGGCGGACGAGTTTCGTCGTTGTGTTCGTGCTGTCTGTTCTTGCCGCTGTCGCCGACCGTCAAAGTTCCTCCAATTTCCGGTGGGAAACCATTCTCGAACATGCACGTTCGGGGATCCTGACACTACCCGTCCGAAGCTGAGAAAGCCCTGATGGAAATGCTCGGAAACGGCACCTTCACCTGGGGCGATACGCAGGAATGTGACGCCCGGGACAGTCGGTTCTCACCGATCTCTCAGATGCGCGCGTCGCCACTTTCGGACTGGAGGACGGCCACCGAGACCTCCTCTGGTGCATCCTCGTCCGGCTCGAGTTCGAGCAGCTGAAAACGCGGGAGATCCAACCCCGCTTCGAGAGTGAGCACAAACCGGAATCTGCTGGCCGGGAACTGCTCACCGATGCCCATCTGCAGCTCGCCGCAGGCACATTCGGTTTCGCTGCCCGTGCCCGTGCCGGTGTCGTGAGCGGAGTCGTCCATACCGTCGTCGGCGACCATGAGGTTGACGGCGAAACAGGGTGCTGTCAGCTCGACCAGGTTCACGTCCTGACTTCCGTGGAAATGTTCCGGGCGCAACGCCGGCACCGGGTGCACGGTTCCGTCGATCTCCAGGACCACCTCGGCGGTGGGGAGGAAGGTGCGCGCCATTCCGGGCAGCGCTGAGAACGGGCCCACATGTTCGAGTCGAGCGATGCTCAACCGCCAAGGACGCAGCCCCGGAGTCAGCTGCGCGGAGTCAGCCAGGGAGACGAGCTCAGTGGTCTGACCGGCACCATTGGCCCACAGGACAGGATTACGGTCAGCAAACGAGGCGAGCGCGCGCATAACTCAGCACACCACGGACGGGTGGGGCCGCCTCGGTGATGGTGTGGTCATCCTTTGCACAGGCAGAACGGGTGACCGGCCGGGTCGAGGAACACGCGAAACGTCTCTCCCGGCTGTTCGGGGGCTTTGCCCGCACCGATCTCGAGCACGGACTCCTCAGCAACATCGAGGTCGTCGACGATGACGTCGAGGTGCATCTGCTGCGGGTGGGCCTGACCGGGCCAGCTGGGCGCGTGGTAGTCCTCGACCTGCTGAATGCACAGCGGGGGCCAGGAATCGGAGGTGACTTCCGCCCAGGTGCCGTCCTCCTCGACCGCGACCTTCCAATCGAGGAGCTGCCCGTAGAACTCTGCGAGTTCGGCGGCGTCGGGAGCATCGAGTACGACCACAGGTTGCTTTGCGATAGCCATGACCTGAGTCTACGCCGCAGCACGGACATGACGAAGGGGCCAACGACAGTCGGGGTGGCGTAGGATCGTTGAGCAGATCCGCCGGGCGAGCGATCGCGCCGGCACCCCGAGCAAAGGTGCGCCATGAGTTCTCACAAGTTGCCCGTCGGCAATGCAGCGGCGGTGCACATCATCCACGACAATCCGGAATGGATCACCCCGTTCACGGAGGCGCTCGACCGCCTCGCTGTTGCCCATGTCGAATGGCTCCTGCCCGACGCATCGATCGATCTCGCCGCCGAGCCCCCACAGGGGGTGTTCTGGTCGCGGCTGTCTGCGTCGTCGCACACCCGGACCGATCCGCATGTGAAGGAGTACGGGCGTGCCGTCCTCGACTGGCTCGCCGCCGCCGACCGCCGAGTCATCAACGGTCGCGACGTCTACGAGCTCGAGGTGAGCAAGGTCCGTCAGCATCGCGAGCTGGCCGGCCGGGGCTTCGACGTTCCGCGCACAGCGGCCGCGTTCGGACCGCGGGCGCTCGTCGACGCCGCGGCCGGCTTCACTCCCCCGTTCATCACGAAGCACAATCAGGGCGGCAAGGGCCTCGGTGTGCGTCGCTTCGACTCCCACGCCGAGCTCGAGGCGGTCGCCGACGAGTTCGCGCCCGGTGGTGCGAACGCGCCGATCGACGGCATCACCCTCGTCCAGGAGTATGTGCAGCCTGCCCAGCCGTTCATCACCCGTGCCGAGTTCATCGGCGGACGCTTCCACTATGCGGTGCGCGTCGACGTCTCAGGTGGGTCGTTCGAGCTGTGCCCGGCCGATGCCTGCACGATTCCGGGCGCCGGGGCTGATCCCGACGTCGAGGCGGTCCCCCAGTTCGACCGCCGTGAGGAGATCACGGCCGGAACACCGCTCATCGCTCGGCTCGAGACGCTGTTGGCCGACCTCGGCATCGAGATCGCCGGCGTCGAGTTCATCGAGACCGCCGACGGCCGTCAGGTCGTCTACGACATCAACACGAACACGAACTACAACCCGTCGGTCGAGTCCGCCGAACAGACGTCGGGTCGTCAGTCTGCCGCTGACCGTATCGCGGAGTACGTGGCGGACACCCTCGCCGAGGCGGCCCCACAGTCGGCATCCCCCGCCGGGTCCGCAGCGTGGTGAGTTCCCGGGGCACGGCCCTACGAAACCTGTTGGCTGAGCTCCGCGCAGTCCGGCCGGGGCAACGTGCGCTCATTGCCCTCGATGGGGTCGATGGGGCTGGGAAGACGATGCTCGCTCACGAGCTCGTGAGTTTGGCCAAAACCGCTGCGGACGTACCTGGATATGTTTCCGGCCGCCGGGTCACCGCCATCAGCATCGATGGCTTCCACCACGCTCGGGCGATCCGCTACGCCCAAGGCACGGGGCCAGACACCTTCTATCGCCGTTCCTATGACTACGGAGCATTCGTCGAGTCCGTCGTCGAACCATTTCGACGAGGCGGCTCGATCGTTCCAGCTGTGTGGGACGTCGACAAGGATCAGCCGATTGCTCCGGAGCCTCTGATTCTGCCGAACGACTGTGTCCTCCTCATCGAGGGAATCTTCCTCCACCGTCCCGAGCTTGTGGATCTCTGGGATGCGAGCGTGTGGGTCGATGTTCCGTTTGAAGTCTCGGTCCCACGAGGGAACGAGCGGTTTGCCGGAGTCTTCGATGCCGATCCCGAGGCCACATCGAATCATCGCTATGTCCGCGGTCAACGACTGTACTTCTCTGAGGCGTCTCCGCGGGAGAAGGCGACATGGGTATTCGACAATCGAGACCTGTACCGGCCGAACCTGATCCGGTCCTACTGACAACTCTCCTTACCTTGGTGATAGTCTCGAACCGCTGCAGGGGAGCGCCGATCAACAGGCGCTGAGAGTGCGAGAGCAGACCCTTTGAACCTGATCCGGTGAGTACCGGCGGAGGGAGTGGAACAACGATGACAACCACAGGCATCGGTGCATCGATCGAGGTGGCCGCTGACGGAGCGGTGTCCGACCTGATGAGTTCGACGAGCAGACAATGGGCGGCGGCGGTCGACCACAGATTCGTCCGGGAGCTCTTCGCAGGCAGCATCGACGACGCCGTGATGCGCGACTATCTGGTGCAGGACTATCAGTTCTTCGAGTCATTTCTGTCCATGCTCGGCGCGTGCGTCGCCCACGCCGATGAACTCGAGGCGAAGCTGCGGTTCGCTCGACAACTGGGAATGCTCGTCGCCGATGAGGACACCTATTTCGTCGACTCATTCGCCGAATTGGGAATCGATCCAGCCGATTACCTCCACCCGGAACTAACCGCCCCGACGGTTGGGTTCCGCGATCTCATGGACGACTCCGTCGCTTCGGCGCCGTATCCGCAGCTGCTCGTCGTCCTCGTCGTCGCCGAATGGCTCTATCTCGACTGGGCCGAGTCCGGTGAGGAAATGCCGCAGCGACAGGTTCACCGAGGATGGATCGACCTCCACCGAGGCGAGGCTTTCCGCGGGTGGGTGCAGTTCCTCGTCGACGAACTCGAGCGCGTGTTCCCGGAGGAAGAAGACCAGAGCTCAGAAGCCGAGAACCTCAACCGCATCTGGCGCCGCGCCGTCGATCTCGAATGCGCCTTCTTCGACAACGTGTACGACAACTGAGCTTCCAGGGTCTGCACTCCGCAGCCGTCCACCTCACTGACCTAGACTGGCCACATGAGCACTGGTGTTGATGCAGTCGTCGTCGGAAGTGGTCCCAACGGCATGGCCGCCGCCGTCACCCTGGCCCGCGCTGGGCTGAGCGTCGAAGTGTTCGAAGCTCAGCCGACGATCGGCGGCGGTGCCCGCACCCTCGACCTCGGGCTGGCCCCAGGCATCACTCACGACATCTGCTCGGCCGTCCACCCGCTGGCCATCGCCAGTCCCTTCTTCGTCGACTTCGACCTGCGCGCTCGCGGCATGGAGCTGACGACTCCCGATATCTCCTATGCCCAACCGCTGGATAACAAGCCCGCCGCGCTGGCCTTCCACGATCTCGATGAGACGGTCGACCGCCTCGGCGAGGCAGGACCCGAATGGCGGCGATTCTTCGCACCGCTCCTCGAACGTGTCGATGACGCGATCTGGCTCTCCCTCGGTGACAAACGCTCCGTGCCCGAGACCCTGCGCGACGTTCCGGGCATCGCGAACATCGTGAAATTCGGTCTCCGACTGCTGAGCCAGGCGAGCCCCGCATGGAACATTCCGCTCTCCCACGAATCCTCCCAGGCCCTGTTCACCGGTGTCGCCGCGCACGCGATCGGCGGGCTGCCTGCCATGGGCACCGCGGCCACGGCCACGATGCTCTCCACGGTCGCCCACGCCGGAGGCTGGCCGGGTCCCGTCGGCGGATCCCAGGCGATCATCAACCACCTCGTCGCCGATCTCGAAGCCCACGGCGGAACTTTGCACGCAAACTCCCCGATCACCCACGTCACAGACCTGCCCAAGGCCCGCGCCTATCTGCTCGACACCTCTGCGTTGGGTGCGGCGCAGATCTTCTCCGGCCTGCTGCCGGACCAGGTCGACAAGAGCCTGCGGGGGTTCAAACAGGGCAATGCCGCGGCGAAGGTCGATTTCGTCCTCAATGGGCCGGTCCCCTGGTCCGACCCTGAGGTGGGCCGCGCCGGAACCATCCATGTCGGCGGCTCACGGGCGCAGATGGCCGCCGCCGAGGCGCAGGTGACGAACGGACGCATGCCGGCCGATCCCGTGTGCCTCGTCTCCGACCCCACCGTGTTCGACCCATCACGCGAGGTGAACGGCCTGCGGCCGCTGTGGACGTATTGTCACGTCCCATTCGACTGCCCGATCGACCCGACCGAGTACATCACCCGGCAGATCGAACGCTTCGCCCCGGGCTTCCGCGACCGCATCGTCGCGCACAACGCGATCCCCGCCTCCGAGATGGCCGGGCACAACCAGAACTACATCGGCGGGGACATCGCCACCGGTGTTGTGTCGTTCTACCGGATGATGGCCAGGCCGCGCACGAGCTGGGACAACTACAGCCTCGGCGTGGCCGGTGCCTTCCTGTGCTCGGCGGCGACCCCACCGGCACCGGGCGTGCACGGAATGAACGGCTGGTTCGCCGCCCGCCGGGCACTCAAAACCCGGTTCGGCATCGACGAGACACCCAGCCTGTCCCCGGGCGACTGACTTTCATTCAGCTGACTCAGCCCCGCACCCACCAATCAGCGTCGCCGTCATAGCGCCATTCGGCCACCTCGATGACGGCCTCGATGACGTTGTTCAGCCAGAACGTCGTATCCGGGTGCCAGCCCGCCAGGACACTCGCTGTCCGATCGTCCGTGTTACCTGCCGTGGGGACGGTCTCCGGTTCCTCGCCGAGGCGGCCCTCCGCCACATCGATGACCGCACCGGCCGCGCGCAGATAGCCGGCCAGACCCACGTGTACACCGTCGAATTCCTCGGCCGCCCGTGACCAATCGGGAATGACCCACCGACCCTTGCGCCCTGTGGTCTCGAACCACACGTGGCGGCGCTGCGCGGTGACGTCGAGCGGATAGCGCCGGCACAGATCCGCCCAATCCTCAGGTCCGCGAATCTCGGCGATGCGGGCATCCGGGCGCAGTTTCAGACGGCAGGCTCGGGCACCTTCGAGACCGAAATCGTCCTCGACGAGTTCGACGCCGATCAGGGTTCCGTCCGGCCAGGTCCCCGTCGACGACCAGAGCCCGTCTGGCGGAGTCGACCACCATTCGCCGGAGAGCTCCATATGCGGGTTCTTGGCGAAATCGTGACGGTACTCAGTTTCAGTAGTGAGGACATCTGCGAGCCACTCGCTCAAACCCCAGGCAAGCCTCGTTCCGTGCCCGTCGAGAGGAGGATAGAGATCGGTCAGCGTGATTTCTATGCTCGCATCCGTCGGGCCCGTCTCGAGGTCGAAGACCGCGGGCAGTTCTGTGTGGCGTCCATTGACTTCATTGAGATCTTTGTCGTCCCAGGCCAGCGCCCATTGATCATCGGGATCGAGTGGCTTCGACCAGGCATCTAGCACGCCCGTGGAAACGAGCGTCTCGGCGAAGGGGCGCAGAATCTCACGAACCTCGCCGATTTCCGCGGTCCCCCAATCGTCATCATCAGGAGGCTGCCAATACACTGCAGCGTCGACTACGTCAGATATGGCTTCCTTAACAACACTCCAAGTCGGCGCAACCGGGCACAGGCACCTCAGATTGCGCACCACCGCCTCCACACCTGGGGCTTCTTCATCGCGAGTCCACGGAAGACTCTCGACCTGCTCGACAGCCAGCCCGAACACGAGCGAGCGTCCCCGCGGGGACGCGAGCAGATCTTCGACGGACAGGCGGTCGTCATGAAGAGTCGGAGGCGCATCATCGGCGGTCATGACCTCAGGCTACGCGAATGCCCGTCAACTGGTCCTGATGGAATCGCTGGCGTCGGAATCCTCCGCTTGCGCGCTCACCGGCACGGCAACCTCGGCGGCGGCGAGAATTCGGGCCCCCTTCGCAGCCTTGAGGCCCGCTCCGAGGACCCCGATGATGACGAGGACGGCTCCGCACAGCTCCCCGAGGCTGACTCGCTCGCCGAGGAAGACGAACGCCGCGCTCATCCCGACCACAGGAACGAGCATCGAGAACGGTGCGACGACGCCGGCCGGGTTGCGCGACATCAGCCACGACCACACCCCCGACCCGATGATCGTCGCGACGACCGTGGTGTAGATCAGGCCAGCGATGGCAAGAAGTCCGGTCGGGGTAGTCAGCCCCGCGAACGACGCCCCGACCCTCTCAGGTCCTTCCACTGCGAGGGAGAGCGCCAGCATCGGCAGGGGTGGGACGACGGACATCCACATCGTCAGCTTGATCGGCTCAGTGGTGTGAGCCTGCCGGTTGCAGATATTGCCGATCGCCCAGCCGAAAGCCCCGGCGAGGGTGAGGAGGAAGGGCACGAAGCTCGCGTTCGAGTCGAATCGCTGCCAGCCTACGACGGCGAGCCCTGCCATCGCGACGAGCAGAAAGGCCATCTGCGAACCGCGGACCCTCTCGCGCAGGAACGTCATGCCCAGCAGCACCGTGAAGGGGCCCGAAGCTTGGAGGACGAGGGAGGCGAGGCCTGCGGGCATGCCGGCGGCCATCGCCCAGTAGAGGAAGAGGAACTGCAGCAGTCCGAAGCCGAGTCCGTAGCCGATGATCCACCGCGCTTTGACGTCGGGCTTCGGTACGAAGAGCAACGCGGGGACCGCGAGCAGGGCGAAGCGCAGAGCCACGAGGAAGAAGGGCGGGAACTGGGCCAGGGAGAGATCGATGGCGAGGAAATTCAGTCCCCACATCACCGCTACCGAGGCGGCGAGCAGACAGTGCTTGAACGACATGGCCCCATTCTCAACCGCAACAACTATGAAGCGCAATCGCAGAGTGCTTCATCGACTCTGTAGCATGCCTTCATGGTCATTGATCCGAAACATCTCGAGCTGCTGCGCCTGTTCGACGAATACGGCAGCGTCACCGCCGTCGCCGATGTCACCCACCGCTCCCCGTCGGCCGTCTCTCAGCAGCTGAGGCAGGCCGGGAGCGAGATCGGCCACGCTCTCGTCGAGCCCGCCGGCCGCGGACTCACGCTCACAGCCGCGGGACGGCTGCTCGCCCACGGTGGTCGGGACGTGGCCCGCACGCTCGCCCGGGTGCAGGCCCAATGGGAGGGCCACCTCGGCGAAGCTGTCGGAGAGATCACCCTGGCCGGGCTGCCGAGCGCGCTCACCCACCTCCTCCCCGATGCGCTGCGCAGGCTGCGGGAAGATCACCCGCACATCGATCTGCGCATGGACGATGTCGACCTCGCCGAGCACGAATTCGCGGGACTGACCCGAGATGTCAATATCGTCGTCGCACACAGCCTCGTCGCCGAACGACCCCTGGGCACCGACGGACTCACCGTCGTCCCGCTCGCCCGCGAACCCATCGACGTGGCCCTCGCCATCGACCATCGGCTCGCCGATCGCGCCGAGCTGACCCCGGACGATGTCGTCGATTGTCGCTGGGTGGGAGTGCCCCGCGGATACCCCTTCGACACGATCCTCACCTCGATCGAGCATCTCACCGGTCGCGACCTCGACGTCGTCCAACGCATCCGGGACAACCGGCTCATCGAAGCGATCGTCGCCTCCTCGGACCAGGTCGCGCTCCTCCCCCGGTTCACGACGCCGCGCGATGCGGGACTGTCGCTGGTGCCGCTGACGGGGGTGACGACGACACGCTGGATCGTAGCCGTGATGCGTCCGGACACGGCCGAACGTGTCGCAGTACGTGCTGTGATCAGCGCGCTCAGCCGGGTCGACGACGCCGCGGTTTAGGCGGTGCCCATGCTGGTGAAGCGCTTGGGCACGAGCTTCTCCAGGGGCAGGAACGCCGCCCAGCAGATGACGGTCGGCAGGAAGTGGATGCCCAGCGCGAGATACGTCATGAGGTGGAAGACGAAGAAGAATGCCACGGCCCCGTACAGCCACTTGCCCTTGAGGAACAGCGCAACCGGCGAGAGGAACTCGAAGACGAGTGTCGCCCATTGCGCGGCGATGAGGAGGCCGGGCATCTCGAGGAACGGTTTCGACCATTCGGCACCGCGGCGCATGAGCGCCCAGATGATGACCGCACCATTGGCCCAGTGGGTGATGTTGCCCGAGGCGATCCACTTCATCACCACCGAGTAGAAGTAGGTGAGCACTACCGCGATCTGCACGACGCGCAGTGCCCAGCCGGCCCGCGCCGAGGCGGTGCCGACGTCCCGAAAGCGCGCCGTTCCGACCGTCGGCAGGACGAAGGCGGCGATGACGAGCGCCATATGATCGTGGGCGACGTAACCGTAGCCCTGCGTGTAGAACATCCACGCGCCGAAACTGAGCGCCACGGCCCAGCCGCTGAGGCGCTGGAGGATTCCGGCGGCGGCGAGGAGAGAGAAGACGATGATGAAGGTGAGCAGGATCTGCGCGCCGAGGACGCTGACGGCCGGGATGTGGAGGAACCGGGCCAGCCACAGCGGCTGATAGAACTCGGGCGTCCAGCCGTGGGCGATGACGTCGCCGGAGATCGTGAGCACATCGATGATGATGAAGAGGTAGATGAAGACTCGGAACACGGCCACCCGAGCGAGGGGGACCTCGGGCATGAACCAGCGGAGGAACGGATTCGTGGGGGCCGCCTCGGTGGGGGTCGACCTCAGGGTCGGGATGCCGCTCATCGGACCTCCCACTTCGCCAGCGTCGTCTGTTCGGGTTCGCCGACGGCCAGGCCGTTCTTCAGCTGTGTGGTGGTGCGGCAGAGGACCATCGTTTCGGGTTTCGGTTCGTCCGGGTGCAGCCGGATGTACGAGTCGGCCATCGACTGCAGGAGTTCGGGGTGGGCGATGACCCGGTCGAGCTGGGATTCGACGTCACCGCGTTCGATGCCGACGGTCGCGGCGTTGAACCCGAGGCGGCGCGGTTCGTCTTCGCCGGGGAACTGGGCTTCGATGCACGTGGAGTTGACGGTCCCGTTGAGGTCTTTGGCGGTGGCGTACTGGGTGAGCGATCCGAGCGGGAAGAAGTCGTTCGTGTTGAGGAACTGTCCGCAGGTGAGGATGACGAACGCGACGGCGGGAACGACGATGCGCCAGCCGATGGAGACCTTCGACAGCGGTTTCACCGGGGTCGAGAGTTTCGACCGGGCGGACGGCCCGGTGCCGGGGCGATCGGAGCCGGACTTATCCGAGCCGGGCTCGCCCGTGCGTGAGGCGGACGATGGGGCGGGATCAGGCCCCTGAGCGGCGGGATCCTGGCTCGTCAGGAGACGGCGCTTCTTCTCTTCCATACGCTTGCGGGACTCGTCCTCTCGGGTGCGGCTCGTTCGCAGACAATCCTATCCGCCCTTCTTGCTACCTGACGGGGGCTGAGCAACCTGGCGCCAGGTTGCTCAGCCCCCGTCAGGTAGCAATTAGGGTCAGGAGCTGCGGGCGTAGAGGTTGAGCTGTTCCCAGCCGGCCGCATACTTCTGGAAGGCGGCGACCGCGGACTCGGAATCGTTGTTGCTCAGTGCCGTGACCCACGAGTCGACGAGTTCCGCGGCTTCGCTCGGCCACAGCACATCGGACATCCCGCCGAGGTCGAGTTCGAGGACCGAGTTCATGTCGAAGGTGTCGATCCACTCGGCCAGTACCGAGGTCTGCTCGACCATATCGACGACCTTCGAGGTGTCCGCGATCGTCTCCGAGGCCCATTCCATGCGCGCCGAGGCGGCCAGGATGTCCGTGCGGATGAGTACGCGGAGCCCCTCGTCGGTCTCCTCGGTGATGATCTGGTCCTCGGTCAGGGAGAAGAACAGCCACCACGAGGGCGGCACGTCCCAGGCAGAGACGCGGGTGAAGATCCGCGTGTCCTTGGCGTCCTGCAGCCACTCAGCACGACGGCTGGCGGCACGCCGGCGAGCAGACTTCGGAGCGACGATGTCCAAGGTCGCCTTCGAGGTGTGCTCGGCCAGCGAATCGAGCGCCTCCCACCCGCGGATGTCCTCCTGAGCAGGGCAGAAACGGTCCACCCCGTCCGCGGTCTGAGACGCCGGAAGGTAGATCGGAGTGCGCCGAAAGGAATCAGCTACGGGCGAAGGCGGCAGGGAGATCAAGCGCTTGTCAGCGTCGTGGGAAATCTGCTCCTCGATGCGTGACCGGTTGTCCTCCACCTGCCTGTCTTGCAATTCGGAATGCACCACAAGAGGTTCGAAGATCCGCAGGGTGACGACATAATCGCGACGGTAGGCCATGGGTTCAGCCTATCCAAGGTCCACTCACAAAATGGAACTTCCCAGTATGAACAGGTAGGATTTAAGCGCATAGCAGAGATCTAGTCCGGGGCTATTCGCCCCATAGACGACGGAGGGGGTCACGCCAGTGGGTCGCGGCCGCGCAAAGGCAAAACAGATCAAGGTAGCTCGGAAGCTGAAGTATTACAGCCCGGATACCGACCTTAATAGACTCCAGCAGGAGCTGGGCGCCGACGCGAGCAAGTCCGGTCCGTCCGATCCGTACGACGATGAACCCGACTACTCGGATTACGCCGACAAGTACAACGTCGACGATGACGACGAGTTCGAGCGCTGAACTGGGATGAGTCCAGCCGCACACGGTTGATCTGACACGCACTGAGGGCGGGGACTTCGGTCCCCGCCCTCAGTCGTGCGCCCGGGCATCCCTCGCCGAGGCGGCCGTGCCCTCACGCGCATCACGCTCCGTTACGTGCAATTCCTCCGCCTACCTGGCCATCACGCACCGCAAGCAGCACACCCCCGTGCAGGAACACGAGTGTGTGAGACTAACGGTGAGGGATGCACCACGACCAGGCCAGCCGCTCCAGCCGCTCGAGAGCTACTGCAGGATCGCGGCGCCGCCGTCGACGCCCTTGGCGCCCTGCACGTAGTAGGGATCGGTCGCCAGGGAGCCGTCATCGGCAGCGACTTCGCCGAGCACCCAGGCTCCGGGGCTCGACTTGAGCACACCATCGACCGACGCTGCGTCGACGACGAGAACCATGCCGACGCCGAGGTTCCACGTGCGTTCGCGGTCGTTCTGCGGCACTCCGCCGAGGTCGCCGAGCACGGAGAACACCGCCGGGATCTCCCATGAGGCGCGCGACATCTTCGCGACCAGGCCCTGCGGAAGCACCCTGGCCACATTGGCTGAGAGTCCCCCGCCGGTGACGTGCGAGACCGAGTGCACCGCGTCGGGCAGTGCGTCGAAGAGAGCGGCGAGCTCGCCGGTGTAGACATGAGTGGGAACGAGCAGCTCCTCACCGAGGGTGCGCCCGAATTCCGAGACATGCGTATCCAGGCCCCATCCCGCCTCGGCGATGATGTGGCGGACCAGCGAGTATCCGTTGGAGTGGATGCCCGAGGACGGCAGACCGATGAGCACGTCCCCGGCACGGACCTTCTCCGGTCCGAGCAGCTTCGAGGCCTCAACGACTCCGGTGGCGGCACCGGCGACATCGTACTCATCAACCCCGAGCAGACCCGGGTGTTCGGCGGTCTCCCCACCGACCAGTGCGACACCGGCCGAGGCGCAGGCGTCTGCGATTCCGCGCACGATATCGGCGATGCGTTCGGCCACGACCTTGCCGCAGGCGATGTAGTCGGTCATGAAAAGGGGGCGGGCACCGCAGACGATGATGTCGTCGACGACCATGCCGACGAGGTCGTAGCCGATGGTGTCGTGCTTATCCATGGCTTGAGCGATGGCGACCTTCGTGCCCACTCCGTCGGTCGACGAAGCGAGCAGCGGACGTTCGAAGTCCTTGAGCACGGAGACGTCGAAGAGTCCGGCGAATCCGCCCATTCCACCGACGACCGAGGAGTTGTGAGTGGCCGAGACCGCGGCCTTCATGAGTTCGACGGCGCGGTCTCCGGCCTCGACGTCGACGCCTGCGGCGGCGTAGGTGGTGGACTTCGGGCTCGCGTCGGAACTCAACTCAGCATCCTTTGTCGGCGGGGGTGTCGTTGACGGGAATCGGGTATTCGCCCGAGAAGCAGGCGGTGCACAGCTGGCTGCGCTCCTGCTGGGTGGCGGCGATCATGCCGTCCAGAGAGATATAGCCCAGAGAATCCGCGCCGAGGTTCTCGCAGATCTCATTCGTCGTCAGTCCGTTGGCGATGAGCTCGGCCCGGGTGGCGAAGTCGATTCCGTAGAAGCACGGCCACTTCACCGGCGGGGAGGAGATGCGCACATGGACCTCTGCCGCTCCGGCCTCCCGCAGCATGCGCACCAGCGCCCGCTGGGTATTTCCGCGCACGATCGAATCGTCGACGACGACGAGGCGTCGGCCTTCGATGTTCTCCCGGATCGGATTGAGCTTGAGGCGGATGCCCAGCTGCCGCAGAGTCTGTGACGGCTGGATGAACGTGCGTCCGACATAGGCGTTCTTCATCAGCCCCTGGCCGAACGGGATGCCCGAAGCTTCGGCATAGCCGACGGCCGCCGGGGTTCCGGATTCGGGAGTGGCGATGACGAGGTCGGCGTCGACCGGGTACTCCTCGGCCAGCTGTCGGCCCATCTGGGTGCGCGCGACGTGGACGTTCTTGCCGGCGAGCATGCTGTCGGGACGGGCGAGGTAGACGTATTCGAAGACGCAGCGGGCCTGGTCCGGTTCGGCGAAGCGGTGCGAACGCAGACCGTCCTCGTCGATGGCGATGAGCTCTCCGGGCTCGACGTCACGGACGAACTTCGCACCGACGATGTCGAGTGCCGCCGTCTCCGAGGCCACGACCCAGCCGTTCTCCAACCGGCCCAGCGACAGGGGCCGAACACCGTGCCGGTCCCGGGCGGCGTAGAGGGTGTGCTCGTCCATGTAGACCAGCGAGAACGCACCCTCGACGTGGGGCAGCAGGTTGAGCGCCGCCTCGGTGAGGTTCTCACCCTCTTCAGTCGCAAACAGCTCGGTGACCAGGGAGGTGTCGTTCGACGAATCACGGAAGGGCCGGGTGCGGGACGTCTTCTTCGTCGCCTCTTCGACGACCTTCGTCGCGTGGTCGCGACGGGAATCGGCCATGGCCTCGAGCGCGTCGAAGTTCGTCAGATTGCCGTTGTGCGCCAGTGCCACGGTGCCGAACGGAGTCGGCCCCAGGGTGGGTTGAGCGTTCTCGAACGACGGTGATCCGGTCGTCGAATACCGCGTGTGCCCGACGGCGATATGGCCCTGCAGAAGCTCGAGATCGCGTTCGTGGAACACCTGGGAGACCAGGCCCATGTCGCGGTAGATGAGGATCTGCTTGCCGTTGCTGGCAGCGATTCCCGCGGACTCCTGTCCGCGGTGCTGCAGGGCGTAGAGCCCGAAGTAGGTGAGTTTGGCGGTTTCCTCGCCGGGGGCCCAGACTCCGAACACACCGCATTCGTCCTGCGGTCCGCGGTCCTGGGGGTCGATTTCGTGCGTCAGCTGCCCGTCTCCTCTTGCCACGAGTGAAATTGTCTCATACCCGCAACGGCGCTCTGACCCGGTGATCAGACTGTGGAACCGGGGGCCGTATCCCGGCCCGTTCCCGCCTCGTCTGCATCGTCGGCAGTGGGCTCAACATCGTCTGCCGCTGGTGCGGCATCCTGGCTCACCGAGACGGTCCCGCCCTCGGCAGCGCCGGCATCCGGGTCCTCCCCGCGGGCTTCGGCGATGCGACGGCGCGCGATCTCCTTCGGGTCGTCGACCATGTCGATCTGCGCACCGACCCGGAACTCCTTCGACTTCTTCCGCCCCCTCCAGTCGAGGACGAGCGCGACGAGTCCGCCGAGGAACAGTCCGCCGATCCCGAGAACGAGCAGCAGCAGGCCCAGTCCCTTGGCCACCGTGTAGCCCATCGGCATATCGGCCGGGTCGACGAAGACCGCGAGGATTCCCGCGGCGACGACGCCGAGCACCGCGCCGATGCCCATGAACACCGAGTACTTGGGGCTGCGACGGACGGAGACGTCGATCTGGTCCTTCATGATCTCCTTGGACACGTGGCCTTGAGGCCGATGGATCGCCGGGATGGCCCCGGAACAACAGGTCGCGAACAGTCTAGTCGAGTCAGCCTGAGGTTCCTCCCAGGCAGTCTCAGGCCAGTTCCCATAAACTGGATACAACTAAGCTGGACTCAACCAGATTGACGGTCACTGAAGACAGAGGTTTGCGATATGTCCCACACGATCATCGTCGGCATCGACGGCTCCGACAACGCCGAATGCGCCCTGCAGTGGGCGATCACGCATGCACAGAAGACCTCCTCCCAGATCCGCATCGTCTCCGCCTACACCGTCCCCGGCGTCAATATGAGCCAGGCCGACATCGTCTACCCCGCCGACTTCGACAGCGCCGTGAAGAAGACCGTCGAAGACATCGCCGAGGCGGCCGCCGCCACCGTCACCAAGGCCGGCGTTCCCGTATCGACGACAATCGCGCCCGGTGACGCCTCCGGAGTCATGGTCGAGCATTCGAAGAACGCCGCCCTCGCCGTCGTCGGCGCCCGCGGTCGCGGCGGGTTCGCCGGTCGTCTCCTCGGATCCGTGGCCCTGGCGATGCCCGCGCACTCGCAGTGCCCCACCGTCGTCGTCCCGA
Organism: Brevibacterium permense; assembly: GCF_013280495.1. Classification (GTDB taxonomy): domain Bacteria; phylum Actinomycetota; class Actinomycetes; order Actinomycetales; family Brevibacteriaceae; genus Brevibacterium; species Brevibacterium permense. The sequence continues at coordinate 26,481 of NZ_JABSSX010000014.1, read as the reverse complement.
GCACGTGGCCGACCCGGGTCATGCCGACGACTCCCCTGCCCGTCGACGATCCCGTCCGCACGACGGATGACCCCACCGCCGAGGAAGACCGACGAACCCGACCCGACTTCTCCGGGGAGGTCGTCGCCGCCGTCGATCCCTTCGAGACCGACACCCCGGTGCTGCGTGCCGCGGCTTCACAGGCCGCGATCTACGGTGTTCCGCTGCGCCTCGTCGGGGTCACCGCCACGCATATCCTCTCGCCCGAGTGGATGCCCAGCGAGGAGCACCTCATCCGGATGTACGACGAAGCTGCGAAGTCCTTCACTGCCGCCGCCGACTCCCTCAAGGGCGACTTCCCCGATCTCGAGGTGCGGTACTCGGTCTTCGATGCTCCCGCCACCGAGGTGCTCGTGTCCGCCACATACACCGCCGAGCTCATGGTCATCGGCTCCCGCGGCCGCGGCGGGTTCGTCGCCACCGTCCTCGGGTCGACATCGCAGGGTGTGCTCTCGCATGCCGTGTGCCCGGTGCGGGTGGTGCGGGTCAACCGCCGTCAGCCCGGGCGCCGCCGCTGAGTCGCGCCCCTCTCACCCGAGGGCGATGAGCCCGATGCCTGCGACCACGATGAGGGCACCGGCGAGCTTGAGCACCACGTTCCTCTCTCCGAAGAACCACCAGGCCAGCAGAGTGCCGACGATGATCGAGGTCTCTCGGACGGGGGCCACGAGCGCCACCGGTGCCTGCTGCATCGCATAGAGGACGAGCACATACGCCAGGGGTGAGAGGATCGCCACGGTCACCAGCGCGCGTTTGTGGCTCGTCAGGATCTCTCTGAGATCGGCGCGCTTCTCCCGCCCGCCGGGAAGCGCGAAGGCTCCCGCGGTCATGATCAGCCCGACGCAGGCTTCGGAGACGGCGAAGTAGAGCAGCGGGGAGTCGCTGACATGGTTGACGGCGAAGTCGTCCCACAGCGTGTATGAGGCGATGAACGATCCGATCAGCCCGCCCCAAGCGAGCCCGCGGCGCAATCCGTGGTTGCTGGTGCGGCCGTTCCCGCCGCGGGGACGGATCGTGACGACAGCGATTCCGGCGATGACGGTGAAGGCTCCGGCCGCCTCGGCGAGGGTGGGACGTTCACCGAGGAACGCCACTGCGATGATGATCGTGACCACGGGCCCGGTGCCGCGCGCCGTCGGGTAGACGACGCCGAGCGGGGCGTGGTCGTAGCCGGACTGCAGGGCCACGGAGTAGGCGATGTGGAAGACCGCGCTCAGCGCCGCCGCACCGACCAGACCCCAATTCAGCGACTGCGTTCCGGTGGCGATGATGACGATCGCGATCGGGGCGAGCATGATCGCCGAGAGCCCGTGGTAGGCGAGCACAAAGGCGTACCCCTTGCCGGTGACGGACTTCGCGGCGAGGTTCCATACGGCGTGGGCCACAGAGGCGATGAGGACGAGCGCGAGGACCGGGAAGGTCACCTCAGCACCGCCCTCTTCGGCACAGTCACAGTTTGATGGCGATGGTCTTCGTCTGGGTGTATTCGTCGAGGGCTTCGATGGATTTCTCGCGTCCGTAGCCGGACTTCTTGAACCCGCCGAAGGGCAGTTCGACTCCCCCGCCGGCACCGTAGGTGTTGACGAAGATCTGACCGGCGTCGACCTCGGCGGCCAGACGGTGGGCACGGGAGATGTTCTGCGTCCACAGGGCCGAGACCAGACCGTAGTCGGTGCCGTTGGCCAGCGCCACGGCCTCATCGTCGTCGGCGAACGGCAGGGTCACGACGACGGGACCGAAGACCTCCTCCTGGGCGATCCGCGCCTGCGGGTCGACGGAGTCGACGATGGTCGGGGTGATGAACGCCCCGACTGCAAGGTCGTCGGCGAGCTCGCCCGGCCGAGTGCCTCCGGTGACGATCTGCCCGGAATCGACCTCGGAGAGGAACCCGTCCACCCGCTCGTGCTGCTTGGCCGAGATCAGGGGCCCGAGCATCGGGTCGTCGAGGCCGTAGCCGATGGTCACCTGCGCCATGGCGGCGGCCATCTTCTCGACGACCTCGGCGTGGATGTCACGGTGGACGATGAGCCGGGACCCGGCCGAGCAGGTCTGCCCGGCGTTCTGGATGATGGAGCGCACCAGCGACGGGATCGCCGCATCGATATCGGCGTCGGGGAAGACGATGTTCGCGGACTTCCCACCGAGTTCGAGGACCGTGGGCACGACCCGATCGGCAGCGGCGTGGGCGATGGCCGAGCCGGTCTGCGTCGACCCGACGAATCCCAGATGCGCCACACCGGGGTGGGCGCTCAGTGCCGCTCCCGCCTCGGCGCCGAGACCGGTGACGACGTTGAAGGCTCCGGCCGGGAAGCCGACGGAGTGGATGAGTTCGGCCAGCCTTACGGTCGACCGAGGGGTCTCGTCCGCGGGTTTGGCGACGGCGCAGTTGCCGGTAGCCAGGGAGGTGGCGGCGGCGCGGCCGATGAGCTGGAGCGGATAGTTCCACGCCACGATGTGCCCGGTGACGCCGAAGGGCTCTCGGCGCGTGTAGACGTGCATGTCCTCGGCCAGCGGGATCGCGTGACCGTAGTAGGACTCGATGGTGTGCCCGTAGAACTCGAAGTAACGGGCGCATACGTCGACGTCGGCATAGGCCTGGGTAAGCGGTTTGCCCGTGTCCTCAGATTCGATGCGGGCCAGATCGTCGCGGTTGGCGGTGATGACGGCCGCAGTGGCGATGAGCAGGCGGGAGCGCTGTTCGGGGCTCGAGCGCTTCCATTCCTGCTGTGCCCTCGCCGCAGCCTGCACCGCCCGATCGACCTCATCGGCCCCGGCGCGGGCGATATCGCCGAGCTGACCGCCGGTGGCCGGATCGATATTGGCGTAGGTGAGCAGGGACGGCACATGCCGCCCGCCGATGAACGACGTCGTCTGCGTGATCTGTGCGCTCATGCTCAGGCCTCGAGTTCTGCAGGAGTGAAGAGGGGCAGGAAATCGCCGAGGTCGGCTCGGGTTCCCGAGGCGTCGATGTCCCCGGCGGCGAGCGCGGCCTGGAAGTCGGTGCGTCCGGTGACCAGACCCAGCCACACCTCGGCGGAGGTTTCGACGACGTTCGGCGGGGTGCCGCGGGTGTGCCGGGGACCGGCGATGCACTGGGTGACGCCGAACGGAGGGACCCGGACTTCGACGCTGTTGCCTTCGGCGCGGGAGGCGAGCTCTTCGAGGGTGAAGCGCACTGCGGTGGCGGTGGTCGATCGGTCGGCCGGGGCCGCGTCGAGCCTCGCCTGCGTCAGCCACATCTCGAGTGCACTGCGTCCCTGATCGGGGTCGATCCTTCTGCGAATCGCCATCAGTCCTGTTCCCTCTCCCGAATCCTCGCTACATCTTCACCCAAGCAGAGCATGCCGACAACCCTTGTCCGCCCCTCGGAATCCGTGCCCCCGGTGATCGGATCGACGATGACGTCGAACAGGTCCTCGAGCTGGTCCTCGTACATCGCCGAACGTCGGTAGGCCTCCTCGAAGGCACCCGCCTTCTCAAGCAGATTGAGCGCCACCCAACTGGTCGGCCGCGACGATCCGTCGAGGCATTTCAGCGCCACCGAGTACCCGGACTTCGTGGCCATGACGATGACGCCCTCGGCCCCGCCCTTGGCGAAGACGCCGAGTCGGTCGATGACGGTCGAATTCGGTCGGCCGTGCCCCTCGATCGTCCACGGGTCGGCGAAGACCGCCTCGGTGAGGGTGCGGGCCTCACGCTCATAGGCAGTCCATGGTCCGGCCGTCTCCTCGACCGCGCCGTCGGCGCTGCCCATCCGGATGACACGGCCGACGGCGCGGGCCAGACCGGTGAGGCTGAGCGCGAACACGGGGGCTCCGCAGCCGTCGATGCCGACCGCGGACGGTTCCTCTGAGGCGAAGTCGGCGACCACCTCGGCGACCTTCTGCTGCACGGGGTGGTCCGGGGACAGATAGGTGGAGGTGTCGGCGCCGATGGCGCGAGCGGCGGCGAGGAACGCAGCGTGCTTGCCGGAGCAGTTGAAATACAGGGGCGAGCGCGGGTCGGCGTTCTCGTCCCCCTGTGCCCGTGCGCGTTCCTGCAGTTCGCGGCGGAAGGCTCCGTCGGCGGGATGGGCGGACGGGCACTGCAGGTCGGACACGCTCAGCCCGGCATTCTCGAGCATCGCGGATACGACCGCCACATGCCCGGCTTCGGACTTGTGCGAGGCGGCGGCCAGGGCCGCCGCGGGTCCGGTCAGCTGCGCTCCGAGGCTCATCGCGGCGATCGCCTGCAGCGGTTTGAGACTCGAACGTGTGAACACTGCAGCCTCGGGGGCGCCCAGACTGATCAGCGGTGATCCGTCCGGGTCGAGGACGACGGCGGACCCGATGTGCCGGGATTCGATGAAGCCGGAGCGCTCGACGACGGCGAGCTCGGCGGCCTGCGCGGGGGTGAAAGTCGAGAAGGTCACGCACTCAAGCCTACGACCCTTTAGGCTGGTTGCGTGAAGGTTCTTGTCATCGGTTCGGGCGCCCGTGAACACGCCCTTGTCCTCGCTCTCTCGCGCGACCCGCAGGTCGACGCCGTCATCGCCGCTCCCGGCAATCCCGGTATCGCGCAGATCGCCCACACCGAGGAAGTCGATGCCTCGGATGCCGCCGCCGTGACCGCGCTGGCTGAGGCCCTCGACGTCGATCTCGTCGTCATCGGGCCCGAAGCCCCGCTGGTCGCCGGAGTTGCGGATGCTCTGCGCGAAGCCTCCTTCCCCGTCTTCGGCCCCAGCGCGGAAGCCGCGCACCTCGAAGGCTCGAAGGCGTTCGCGAAGGAGGTCATGGAGTCCGCGAACGTGCCGACTGCACGCACCGTCGTCGCCTATTCGACCGACGAGGCGGCGGCCGCGCTGCGCGAATTCGGCGCCCCGCACGTGGTCAAGGCCGACGGTCTGGCCGCCGGCAAGGGAGTCGTCGTCACCGATGACTTCGACGCCGCGATGACGCATGCGAGCTCCTGCCTCGAAGTCTCCGACCGGGTCGTCATCGAGGACTATCTCGACGGCCCCGAGGTCTCCCTGTTCGTCCTCTGCGACGGCAAGACCACCGTCCCCCTGGCCCCGGCGCAGGACTTCAAACGCATCGGAGACGGTGACACCGGCCCGAACACGGGCGGAATGGGCGCGTATTCGCCGCTGCCATGGCTGCCTGCCGGCACCGTTGACGAGATCATCGACACCGTCGCCCAGCCCGTCGTCGATGAGATGGCCCGCCGCGGCACTCCGTTCACCGGACTCCTCTACTGCGGACTCGCGCTGACACGCAAGGGTCTGCGCGTCATCGAGTTCAACGTCCGCTACGGCGATCCGGAGACCCAGTCGGTGCTCGCCCGCCTGTCCAGCCCCCTGGGCCAGACGCTGCTCGCCGCCGCCGAAGGCCGCCTGAACGAGACCGCACCCCTCGAATGGGATCCACGCTCCTCGGTGACCGTGGTCATGGCCGCCGAGAACTATCCGGGCACTCCGAGCACCGGAGACATCATCCGCGGGCTCGACACCGCCGCGTCCTTGTCCGACGTCAGCGTCCTGCACGCCGGCACGAAGCTCGCGACCGGTCCCAGCGGCGGATTCGCCCCCGAAGATGCCGTGATCACGAAGGACATCGCCGAGACCGGTGACATCGTCACCTCCGGCGGCCGCGTGCTCTCCGTCGTCTCGCTCGGTGACGACCTCTACAATGCGCGGGCAAAGGCCTATGCCGCGGTCGACCAGATCAAGTGGGACGGTGAGCAGCACCGCACCGATATCGCCGAGGCAGCGGCCGCCGGTCACATCGAGCTCGCCCCCGGATACGCCGCCCCCGCACCGGTCGCCCCGGTGCTGCCGGGCTGGAAGCACGTGTACTCGGGGAAGGTCCGCGACCTCTACATTCCCGCCGACGCCGCCGATGCCGCGAGCGCGCAGCAGCTGCTCATGGTCGCCTCGGACCGCATCTCCGCCTATGACTGGGTGCTCGACTCGGAGATCCCGGACAAGGGCAAGGTGCTCACGGGACTGAGCCTGTGGTGGTTCGATCAGCTCGCCGAGGTCATCGGCAACCACGTCATCAGCTCGGACGTGCCAGAGGCTGTGGCCGGTCGCGGGCTGATCGTTAAGAACCTCTCCATGTTTCCCGTAGAGTGCGTGGCCCGCGGCTACCTCACCGGGTCGGGAATGTCGGACTACCGGGCCACCGGGTCCGTGTGCGGCATCCAGCTGCCGGCCGGACTCGTCGAGGCCGATCGCCTCGAGCCTCCGATCTTCACTCCGGCGACGAAGGCCGAGCTCGGCGAGCACGACGAGAACGTCAGCTTCGAGGCCGTCGCCGAGACCGTCGGGACCGAGACCGCGCAGAAGCTGCGTGGCCTGACCGTGGAGATCTACCAGCGTGCCGAGCAGATCGCCCGGGAACGCGGGATCATCCTCGCCGACACGAAGTTCGAGTTCGGCACCCTGCCTGACGGCACGATCGTCCTCGGCGATGAAGTGCTCACCCCGGACTCCTCCCGCTTCTGGGACGCCGAGGGCTATGAGGCAGGCAAGGCTCAGTCGAGCTTCGACAAGCAGTTCGTCCGCGATTGGCTGACCGAAGAATCCGGCTGGGACAAGGCATCGGACACTCCTCCCCCGGCGCTGCCCGCCGAGGTGGTCGAGAAGACCCGTGCCCGCTATATCGAGGCTTTCGAGAAGCTCACCGGGGAGACCTTCCCCGGCTGAAGCGCTCAGTTCTCAACCCCACAGAAGCCGCGGGGCATTGACGACAAGTCGGTGCCCCGCGGCTTCACCTTTGCCAGAAACGCTTTCCCTGCGAATATCGCAGTGTGAGACGCTGAATCAGCGCTACTGGCAATCCGTGTTGCAGTTTCCCTCACTCGACGCATATTTCTGCAACGGAATCAGTGGAATCACGGGGGAAGTTCAGCTAAGGTGACTTCACAGTGATCCACAACACACTCAGAGAGCGGCCTCGGCAATCCGCCTCTGCCACCACACTGCACTCGGGAGGCAGCATTGGACCTCGATATCCTCGACGTCGCGATCTTCGACGGTGAGGCTCTGCGCCCCGAGGATCGCGTGAGCATCCGCGACGGGATCATCACCGAGGTCGGGATCGGATCCGCGGCTGTGCCCGCGTCGCGCACGATCAACGCCGACGGCAAGCTGCTCACTCCCGGCTTCGTCGATGCCCATGTGCACACGACCTTCGGCGGTCAGGAGGCCCTGGCCTGCGATATCAGCGGAGCGGACAGCCTCGAAGCGGCATTGCAGATGATCCGCAACTATGTCGCCGAGACGACCCGTAATCATGGCGCGACCGACCCCGCGAACGGCTGGGTCATCGGCGGCGGCTGGTCGATGGCCCACTTCCCCGGAGGAGACCCGACCGCCGACATCCTCGACGAGGCCTGCCCCGATCGGCCGGCGATCCTGCTCAGCGCCGACCACCATTCGGCATGGGTGAACACGCAGGCGATGACAACGGCCGGACTCGACGAGACGTCCACGGCACCTGCCGGCGGCGTCATCGTCGCCGATTCCGCAGGCCGCCCCACCGGGTGCCTGCACGAATCGGCCATCGACCTCGTCTCAACCCACGTTCCCGCCGCCTCCGATGAGGAGGTCCTCGCCGGTCTGTGCGAAGGTCAGCGCTACCTCAACTCCCTCGGCGTGACCGCATGGATCGACGCCATCGTCGGCGACTACGGCGGCCACCGCGACCCGTACGACACCTACGTCGGGGCGGCGGAATCGGGCGTACTCCGGTCCGAGGTCGTCGGCAGCCTGTGGTGGCCGCGCGGAGTCGAGGACATCGACGCCGAGGTGGCCCGACTGACCGATCTCGCACGTTCCGACGGACGCTTCCGCGCCACCTCGGTGAAGTTCATGCTCGACGGGATCGTCGAGTCCCGGACCGCTGCGATGACGACCGAATACACGTGCACCTGCGGCGGCTTCGGAACGAGCTATTTCACGAAAGCCCACCTCGAGGCCTCGTTCGCGGCCCTCGACGCGGCCGGTTTCGACATCCACTGCCATGCGATCGGCGACGCCGCGGTCAAATCCGCCCTCGACGCCTTCGAGGCCGTTCGCAGCCGGGGCACGGCCGGCACCGGGACGACCGGCGCAGCTGACACCGGCGAACGCCGTCACCATATCGCCCATGTCCAGGTCGTCGATCCCGCCGATGTCCCCCGCTTCGCCGAACTCGGCGTCACCGCGAACCTGCAGGCGCTGTGGGCCTGCTATGACGAGCAGATGATCGACCTCAACCTGCCGTTCCTCGGCGCCGAGCGCAGCGGCTGGCTCTATCCCTTCGGCTCGCTCAACCGCTCCGGCACCCATCTGGCGATGGGTTCGGACTGGCCGGTATCGACGGCGAACCCGTGGGACGCGATCCATGTCGCGCTCAACCGCTCGCACCCGACCGCCGCGGATGAGTCGCCGCTGCTGCCCGACGAGGCGATCGACCTGACGACCGCGCTGCGTGCCTACACCGCAGGTTCGGCACGCCTGCTGCGCTCGACCGACAACGGCCACATCCGCCCCGGTCAGCCGGCCAACCTCGCCTTGGCCAGCGCCAACCCCTTCAAACTGCCGCCGACCGATATCGCGGAGATCAGCAACGAACTGACGATCTGCGACGGGCGCATCGTCCACGACGCCCTGCCGCCTCACACACCGGCACCGACCCCGCCGTCCGCCCCGACCACCACCGGCTCAGCCAGCTGAAGACGAAAGGCCATCATGACCAGAACAGCCACCTCGGCGCCCTCTGCGCAGACCGGACTCGACCACCTCGAGATCCAAGGTGTGAAGAAGGTCTTCGGCGACAATACCGCCATCGAACGCCTCGATCTGCACGTCCGCAAGGGCGAATTCCTCTCCCTGCTCGGCCCTTCCGGCTGCGGAAAGACCACTCTGCTGCGGATGATCGCCGGATTCGAGACCCCCACCGACGGTGCGATCCTGCTCGCCGGCAACGACATCGTGTCCCTGCCGCCGCACCGCCGGCCGGTCAACACGGTGTTCCAGTCCTACCTGCTGTTCCCGCATATGAACATCGCCGACAACATCGCCTACGGACTCAAGCAGGCGAAGGTCCCGAAACCGGAGATCGCGCAGCGCGTCCGCGAGGCCCTCGCACTTGTGCAGATGGAGGACTTCGCCGGACGCAAACCCGAGCAGCTCTCCGGCGGTCAGCAGCAGCGCATCGCCCTGGCCCGGGCGCTGGTCAACCGGCCGCAGGTCCTCCTTCTCGACGAGCCGATGTCGGCGCTCGACAGGAAGCTGCGAGAGGAGATGCAGCTCGAGCTCAAACGACTCCACACGAAGCTCGACACGACCTTCGTCTTCGTCACCCACGATCAGGATGAGGCGCTGGCGATGAGTGATCGCATCGTCGTCATGTACGACGGCGTCATCCAGCAGATCGGCTCCGGTGAGGACATCTACGCGAACCCTCACAACGGCTTCGTCGCCGGCTTCATCGGCAAGCAGAACTTCATCTCCGCCGAGGTGGCGTCCACCGATTCGACGACCGCGACCCTGCGCACGGCCAACGCTGTGCTCACAGCCCCGACGCTGACACTCAAACCGGCCACCGCCGCGGGTGAGCCCCGGAATCTCGAGGTCGGTGACCGAGTGCGTGCAGCCATCCGTCCCGAACGGATGCACGTCGCCCCCGCAGGCGAGAGTTCCGGGGAGGCGAACACGGCGCGCGGTTCCGTGATCTCGTATTCGTTCCTCGGCGACGTCATCCAGTACATGATCGTCGTCGGTGACAACGACGAGATCCTCGCCCGCGTGCCTGCCGCCGGGCGGGAGCCGATCAGCGCCGGCACCGAGGTGGAGCTGAGCTGGGACGCCGACGCCGTCGCCGTGTACGACCGTGAGCCGAGCGCGGTCACGTCCCTCCTCGAAAGCGGTGCCTGAAATGGTCCGGCAGAGACCCGATGTGACATTCCTGGCCCCGCGGGCCGCCTCGGCGAGGTTGAGCCGGCGAGCGCTGCTGGCCGGATTCGGTGTCGTCGGGCTCGGGGCACTGAGCGCGTGCGGCAAGAACACGAAGATGGCGGCATCGCCGCCGACCGACGGAAAGCTCGAATCGAAGCTCAACCTCTACTCGTGGGGCGACTACGACAATCCCGAACTTCTCGACGCCTTCAAGTCCCAGAACGATATCCTCGTCCAGGTCGACGCCTACGGATCGAACGAGGAGCTCGTGGCGAAGCTCTCGACCTCGCGCGGGACGTCCGGTTACGACGTAGTCGTGCCGACGGGATCGAACATTCCGCAGATGCTCGAACATGACCTGCTCCAGGAGCTCGACCTCAGCCTGATCCCGAACTTCGAGCACATGGACCCGAACTTCACTCATCAGTACTTCGACCCGGACAACACGTACTCGATCTGCAAGGCGTGGGGCACCACCGGGTTCGTCTACAACACGAAGAAGATCGACCGGGAGCTGACCAGCTGGCAGGACTTCCTCGATGCCGCACAGAAGGAAGCGGCTGGCACGACCGCCCTGCTCGAGGACCCGTGGGAGGTCTCGGCGATCGCCCTGGCCGCACGCGGCTACAGCCTCAACACCCAGGACGAAGGAGAGCTCGACAAGGCTCGGAAGATCATCGTCGACGATCTGGCTCCGAACGTGAAGGCCTATGTCGGCAATGCCGCAACGAGCATGATTCAGGGCAGCTTCACCCTTCTGCACGCCTTCAACGGCGACGCCCGGCAGGGCCTGACCGAGGTCAAGGACCCGGAGAATTGGAAGTTCGTCTTTCCGACCCCCTCGGCGAATCTGTGGATGGACTGCTGGGCGATCGCCACCGGCGCCCCGCATCCGGATTCCGCGCACGCCTTCATCAACCATATGCTCTCGCCGGACACCGCGGTCGACCAGCTCGACTACATCGGCTACCCGATCGGAACGAAGGGCCTGGCCGAACAGGCGAAGAAGGCCGACCTCGACCAACAGGACCTCATCTTCCCGGCGCAGAAGGTCCTCGACCGTCTCGAACCGAGCAAGCAGACTCCGGCCGATCAGATCCGGACGAAGATCCTCACCGACGCCCAGGCCAGGAGCGGAGCATGAGCACTCAGACCCGACCGCAGCAGTCACGACCGAAGAAACCGGCGACGAAGTTCTTCGGCCCGGCGGCCATGTCGTTTCCGACATGGGCCTATGCGCTGTTCTTCTTCATCATTCCTTTCGCCCTCATCGTCTTCTACAGCTTCGGATACAAGCCCGACCAGTTCACGGCCATCGCCACCGATCGCCTGTCGTTCGGGCGGTACCCGGAGGCGATGAGCGCAAGCTTCGTCTCGACCTTCGCAGCGACCTTGCGCATCTCGCTGCTCGGCACCCTGCTGTGCCTGATCATCGCCCTGCCGTTCGCGTACTGGCTGGCGATCAAGGTTGCACCCGCCCGCAGGTCCCTGGCTCTGGCCCTGGTGATGGTGCCGTTCTGGACGAACTTCCTCGTCCGCACCCTCGGCTGGCAGATCATGCTCTCCCCCGACGGGTTCCTGTCGAATTGGCTGCAGGGACTCGGGCTGCTCGACGGCCCCCTCGACATCCTCTACACGCGGACGGCAGTGCAGATCGGCGTCGTCTACAACTATCTGCCGCTGATGATCCTGCCGCTGTTCGTCGCAATCGACGCCTCGGGCAAGAAGCTGCGCGAAGCCAGCTACGATCTCGGCGCGGGGAAGGTGAAGACCTTCATGCGGGTCACGCTGCCGATGGCGATGCCCGGAGTCGTCTCCGGCTGCCTGCTCGTGTTCATCCCGCTCAACGGCGACTACGTCACCGCGACCGTCCTCGGCGGAGCGAGCGGCTCCATGGTCGGTCAGCTCATCGCCAATCAGTTCAACACCGCACAGAACTGGGCGGTCGGAGCGGCCATGGCGATGATCCTCATCATCTCCACCTTGGCCGTCGTCGGGGTCGGCTTCGCACTGCTCAAGCTCGGGCAGGCGATCACGGCCAGACTCAACAGTGTTCCGCTGCATGACGGGAGGGCCTGAGATGCCGAAGAAGAACACGTTCGCACGTCGGACACCGACCGATATCGCCCTGCACGTCTGGGGCATCCTCGTCTTCGTGTACCTGTTCGTGCCGATCGCGGTGATCATCGCCTATTCGTTCAACAACGGCAAGGTGCTCGCGAACTTCCGCGGCTTCGGCCTGCACGCCTACATCAGCGGCATCAACAACGACATCATCGTCTCCTCAATCGTCACGAGCCTGCAGGCCGCTGTCGGCACCGCCATCGTCTCGACGGTATTCGGCACCCTCGGCGGAGTCGCTCTGGCTCGGGCCCGAAGGGGCGCTTGGTGGGCACTCGGACTGACCGCGATCCTCGGACTGACGCTTGTCACCCCCGAGATCGTCGACGGCATCTCGTTCCTGCCGTGGTTCGTCACCGTCGGCGTCGATTGGGGCATCACCCCGCTCAACAACGGCTTGGTCAGGCTCATCATCTCGCACGCGATGTTCTCCATGGCGATCGTGACGTTCATCGTCAGGGCCCGGCTCGCCGGAATGGACACCCAGCTCGAGGATGCCGCCGCCGATCTCGGTGCCACCCCGTGGAACCGGTTCAAGGACATCACCCTGCCGATCGCGGCACCCGGCATCCTCGCCGGTGCTCTGATGTCGTTCACCGTCAGCCTCGACAACACGATCCTCTCGAGCTTCGTCCAACAGCCGGGCTATACTCCGTGGCCGGTCTACATCTTCTCCGCCGTCCGCGTGGCCCTGCGCCCCGAGGTCGCGGCGATGTCGACGGTGATGTTCGTGCTCACCCTCGCCGCACTCGGCTTCGTCGGCTTCGTCCTGCGCAAGGCCGGCGGCAACGCCACGGAGATCATCAAGACGATGGCCGCATGAGGCACTCCATCACCGAGGCGGCCCCGAAGTTCGCCGGCTCGCGCCGGCCCGCCGTTCCGCACCACCCCGCACCTGCCTATCCGGCAGAGTGCCCACCGACCGCACTGCGAAGAAAGTGAAGTGACATGGACGTCAATGCCGCATTGGCCGACGCCTCGACCGTTCCGTTCTGGCTCGACACCGATCTCCGTCCGGAGCCGCTGCCGCCGCTGCAGGAGAACCGCGAGACCGACCTCCTCGTCGTCGGCGGCGGGTTCACGGGTCTGTGGACTGCTCTGCAGGCCAAGGAGCGGGACCCGAACCGTCGGGTCGTGCTCGTCGAGGCGAACTCGATCGGGTGGGCCGCCTCGGGGCGCAATGGCGGATTCTGCGCGGCCAGCCTCACTCACGGCTACGACAACGGGGAAGCCCACCTGCCGGAGGAGAACGATCGGCTCGCGCAGCTGGGCCGGGAGAACCTCGACGCCATCGAAGCAGCGGTGGCGAAGTACGGGATGGACGTCGAGTTCGAACGCACGGGCGAACTCGATGTCGCCACCGAGGACTACCAGGTCGCCGAGCTGCGTGAGGCCCACGATCCCGATTCCGGTTTCATCTTCCTCGACCAGCAGGAGCTCGCGGGGATCGTCAAGTCGCCGACGTACAAGGGTGCGCTGTGGGATTCCCGCGAGGTTGCGCTGGTCCATCCGGCGAAGCTGTGCTGGGAGCTGCTGCGGGTCATCCGCGAACTCGGTGTCGAGGTCTATGAGGGCACGAAGGTCACCGATGTCAGTGATCGGAAGACCACCGTCGAAGTCACCACCGAGCCCACCGGCGAGGCCGCACGTACGACGGGCGGCGGAACGGGGGCGGCTGCCTCGTCGCGGGCATCGTCGACGATCACCGCGCAGCGCGTGGCCTTGGCGACGAATGTGTTCCCCTCGCTGCTCAAGCGAATGAGTCTGCATACGGTTCCCGTCTACGACTATGCGCTGATGACCGAGCCGCTGAACGACGAGCAGATGGCTGCGATCGGGTGGGAGGGCCGTCAGGGCATCGGCGACTGTGCAAACAGATTCCACTACTACCGGCTGAGCGCTGACAACCGGATCCTCTTCGGCGGTTGGGACGCCGTCTACCACTTCGGGCGGCAGGTGTCGTGGAGATACGATCAGCGGCCCGAGACGTTCGAGACCCTCGCCGAGCACTTCTTCGAGACCTTCCCGCAGCTGGTCGGGCTGAAGTTCACCCATAAATGGGGCGGACCGATCGACACCTGTTCACGGTTCTTCTCGTTCTTCACCAGCGCCTATGGGAAGAAGGTCGCCATGGCTGCGGGGTTCACCGGGCTCGGAGTGGGTGCGTCTCGGTTCGCTGGAACGGTCATGCTCGATCTGCTCTCCGGTGAGGCCACCGAACTGACCGAGCTCGAGATGGTGCGCAAGCTGCCCCTGCCGTTCCCGCCCGAGCCGGTGGCGTGGCTGGGCATCAAGATGACGACGAATGCGCTGATCAAGGCCGATGAGAACGAGGGCCGTCGCGGTCCTCTGCTCAAGGTCCTCGATGCAGTGGGCATGGGCTTCGATTCCTGAGGGCTCCGGCCTGTCCGACGCCCGGACCGCGGGCGGGGAATTCGGCCGTGGTTGGTAGACTCTGGGTGAGCGCGGGAGGAACTCCCGAACACTTTCACAAAGGAGCAGTACACGCATGGCACGTGTCGTCGTTGAGGTGATGCCCAAACCCGAGATCCTTGACCCCCAGGGCAAGGCGATCTCCGGCGGACTGACCCGTCTGGGCTTCACCGGGTTCGGTGAGGTTCGTCAGGGCAAGAGGTTCGAACTCGAGGTTGACGGCGAAGCCACCGAGGAGGTCCTCGCCCAGGCACGCGAAGCCGCAGAGAAGCTTCTGTCGAACCCCGTGATCGAAAACGTGGTGGCAGTCCGCGTGGCCGAGGACGCATCGTGACCGCTGTCGCGGCTGATCCCACCGCCGAGGCGACGCCTGAGTCCGGTGTCTCCGTCGGAGTCGTCACGTTCCCCGGAACTCTCGATGACCGCGATGCCGCTCGCGCCGTTCGTCTGGCCGGTGCGAACCCGGTGAACCTGTGGCATGCGGATTCGACTCTGTCCGGAGTCGACGCCGTCATCCTGCCCGGCGGTTTCTCCTACGGTGACTACCTGCGCTGCGGCGCAATCGCCGGATTCGCTCCGATCATGGAGTCCGTCGTGGCTGCGGCGAATGCCGGTATGCCGGTGCTCGGCATCTGCAACGGCTTCCAGATCCTCTGCGAATCCCATCTGTTGCCGGGTGCGCTCATCCGCAACGATCACCAGCATTTCATCTGCCGTGATCAGGACCTGGTTGTGGAGAACGCGAACACCGCGTGGACGAGCGACTATGAGCAGGGTCAGACGATCCGCATTCCGCTGAAGAACGGTGAGGGCGGGTACGTCGCCACCGACGAGGTGCTCGACGAACTCGAGTCCACCGGACGCGTGGTCTTCCGCTACCAGGGCTTCAACCCGAACGGGTCTCTGCGCGACATCGCCGGAATCACGAACGAAGCAGGTAACGTCGTCGGTCTCATGCCGCACCCCGAACACGCCGTCGAGGCCGGCTTCGGGCCCGAGTCCGGCGGCGGAATCGACGGTCAGGGGTTCTTCTCCTCGGCCGTGCGCACGCTCGTCGCCAAGGGCTGAGCCGGCCGGCGGTCCCTGCGACACCGACAGACGAACGACGCCAGGGCTTTAACTCAGAGGCACTGTTCTGAGTTGAGGACCTGGCGTCGTTTGCATTCTATTTGCGGGTTGAGTGATCACGGACCTCTATTCGTCGATGTACACCTGCAACGGCGCCGAGTCTTCGAGGCCGCCGCATTCTGCAGTGATGACGTAATTGCCCCACAGGTCCTTGCTTGAATCCGCTATGTATCGGACCGATGCGGACTCATCTTCACCGGCGAGTTGGCGCTTTTCCCAGACCTTCGTCTGACCATCCGTGTTCTTCTTGAACACGCGGAACACGACCTCGTCTTCGGCCGAGCAGTTGACCATTGTGAGATTGACTCCGTCGGTGCCGAGAGCCGTGTCGTTCGTGTCCTCCTCTGGGTTCATCAACAGAGTGCCATCGTCGTATTCACCTCGATCGCCCTCCGCCATGAGGTCGACACTGGTGGACATCTCCCTCACTCTCTCGCCGTCGCGTTCAACATAGACCATGAACGGAAGGGCTGTCGGGACGTCCGGTTCCTCATCCACGACAACCGAGCCGTCGAACGGCCCGTCCTTCTTCACAACGGACTTTTTGTCGTTGAGACTGGTGGTGACGACGTCCCCTGCTTTGAGCCCGTCGACGGTGTATTCGATTCCCTTGCCGTGCGCGACCTCGTACAGTGTCATCGTCGCGTACCTCAGCGCCAGATCTTCATCGTGAGACTTGGGGTCATCCTCCGAGCCTTCCTCCTCTGCTGCCCCAGATTCGCTCGAGTGACTTTCGTCGGTTGGCACAGAGCCCGAAGGTGCGGCGTCGAGACTCAGAGCCGCCGCCGGTCCGGCTGCGAGGGCAGAGATGCCGAGGGCTGCGGTCACGGCGAGTGCGAGCTTCTTCATTGTGATCATCCTTCTTTCATCCTTGCCGGTGACGCTTTGAAAGCGGCGCCGGGTTGAACGGCCGTATTCGGTTATGGTGCGACCGTAGTCACGACGAAAGGGATCTGTGGAGTTCTGAACATTGTGGTCATGACAACTTCGAAACAGCAATCCGACCTGTTCCGTGACGTCAACGTGACCTGCCGATTCGAACGCCGAGCCGCCGTTCAGAATCACGCACCGCCCACAGCGGCACTCTCGCCGAGGCGGCGCTGTCGTTCCTGGTCATCTCCGTTGTTCCAGCGAGGTTGGTTCGGAGCTGGCTGCTCCGGTTGAGGCAAGCTGATACGGCTGCACAGGCCGCGATCAGACTGTCGATCACATCGTCATCACTCCGCAGAGTTCGGCAGGCTGAATTGTTATTGCCGATTTCGGAGATTTCAGGCCGCGGTCGCCTGCTCGCGACTTCGGAAGCAGGGGACCAGAACTGTCAGCAGCAACCTGGCCGGACTCAGTCTTCGGCCCAGTCGAGTCCGACGGCGGTCTCGAGAGTGCTGTTCGTGGCGTGCAGTGGGACAGCCCAGGTTCTGTCCCCGACGATGCCGTCTGAGTCGACGGCACCCCACTTCTGAAAGCCCTCCACAGACTCCTTCGTGCCGGCCCCGAAGTCTCCGTCGGCTTCGCCCGGCGACGGCCAATCGCCGCTGCCTGCACCAGAGATGAGCACCTTCTGCAGGTCGCGAACGACGTCGCCTTTCGACCCCGTCTTCAGCAGAGGCATCGGACCACCGTTCGGAAGTGCTTCCCAGGTGTCCTTTCCGACGATGCCATCGACCGTCAGTTCGGCGCTCTCCTGAAACCGTTTGACCCCCGCTTCGGTGTCCGGTCCGAAATCACCGTCGACTGCGACGCTGAGATCGGGAGTTCTCCGCAGAGCTCGCTGGGCGCGAAGGACCGCGGTGCCCTTATCGCCGCGTTTGATTTCGGGCTGACCGGGATTGGACATGATTGTGCTCCTCGTTCATCGGTTTCGCGGAAGCTTCCTTGCCTCCACGACGACCAAGCTAATGCCCGTTGTTCCTGCACCGGCAAGGCTCCGACGAGACTCAACGGGCGTGCACGCGAACTGGTCGGCACTGCCTGTGAGGACAGCACAGATCGGCCCCGGTTCCTCGACCAGGAGTCGAGGAACCGGGGCCGATCGCTTCCGCCAGGACCGCTTCTCGCCGTCGGGCCGGGTGGAGTCACCAACCCGACGGGTCACCGGTCACTGTCAGCTCTTGTTCTTCCGGCGTGCCAGGCCGATGGCTGCTCCACCGCCGAGGATGAGCAGAGCACCTGCGGTCAGACCGGTGAGTTCGGCACCGGTGCGAGGCATCGACGAACCGCCCCCGGATCCGCCGGCTTCGCCGGAGTCTCCTCCGTTGCCGCCACCGGACTCGCCGCCGGTGACTTCGAACTCTCCTGACCTGCTGACGTCCATGCATTCGGCGAAGACCTGGTAAGTCCCGACGTAGTACGCGGGATCATCCCCGAGACCGTAGACGTGGATTCCGGCCGTTCCTTCTTCATTGGTCGTCGCGGTTTGTTCGTAGAGTTTCTCGCTCTTGTCCCCGGAGTAGACCTCGAAGTGGACTTCAGCATCCGGTACGCATTCGTTGACCATCAGCTGCACACCTTGGTCTCGGTCGATGAAGTCCTTTCCCGAGATCTTTTCCGGGTTGATCGAGAGCTGGGGGTCGACGACGCTGCCGTCATCGGTGACCGTGAACGTAGTCTCTGCACTCTTGTCGCCGCAGGAGGCCATGACGATGAATTCACCGACCCAGCCCTTGCCGCCGTCACCGTCAGGGAGGAACTGGACGGACCCGGCTGCGTCCTCACCGGCTTCCTGGGACTCGTCCCAGATCACGGTGTCGGGGTCCTTCGCTGAGCTCACCTGGAACTTCACCTCGGAGTCGACATGGCAGTCGACGAAGGTGATGTTGACACCGTTCTCGAGGAAGTCGGCGAGCTTCTGGCTCTCCGGGGTGACTCTGAGATCCGCATCGGAGCCATCGTCGTCTTCAGTGACGGAATACGTCGTCTCTGCGCTCGTGTCACCGCATTCTGCGCTGACCACGAAGTCACCGATCCATTCGTCACCGCCGGTGCCGGGCATGAATGATGCGGAGACCGAACCATCATCGCCGGCGGTCTTCGCCTCTTCCCAGATGTTCGTATCTTCGCCCTTGCGGACGATGGTGACGGTCACTTCCTCGCCCGCCTCGCAATTGCTCACGGTGATGTCGACACCGTTGTCGAGATACGAGTCGATCCCCTGGCTCTGCGGGTCGACGCTGACGGCCGCATCCGAGTCATCTTGGCTGTCGGTGATCTCCACACTGCCGCTGAATGTCTTCGACTCCTCGCCGTCGCGGGCCACGGTCACGGTGACATCGACGACGTCGCCGACTTTGAGCTCGGTGTTGCCACGGAGCTCTCCGTTGAACGTTCCGTCACTGTCGACGGTGATGGAGCCGTTCTCGCCGGGTCCTGCGGTGACGGTGTCTCCGGCCTTCAGCCCGGTGATGGTATACGGGATGGCCTCGGCTGCCTCGTCGACGGGCATCGACGACTGGTCGAGTGAGAACGAGGCTTCGATCGGGGTCGAGTCCTCGGTCGGTTCGTCCGAGCCTTCGCCAGGGTCGGCCGCCTCTTCACCGTCGCTGGGATCGGCTGCGTTCTCGTCGCCTCCTGGATCGGTCGATTCCTCCCCGTCACCGGGTTCGGTGGGTGCGCCGGGATCAGCGTCGTCGCCACCAGGGTCTGTGGGCGGGTCCTCCGTTCCCGGAGATTCTGCGTCGCCGTTTCCTGCTTCTCCTGCGGCTTGGACGTCGACCGCCTGCGCAGTTGTGCGCTCATCTGCTTGTGCGGCCGCCTGACCCCATCCTCCGAGGGAGAGTGCCAGAGCGAACGTTGCCGCCATTGCCAACCGTTTCATGATGGTCCTTCCAGAGTTCTGGTCGGTTGCCGTCTTCAGTTATGGCTTGGACCATACGCAGGCAGAGGAGAGCGCACGACTTTTGTTCATTTAGGTCATGACAGAAGTGATAGAGGTGTTTTGCCGAATGTTTATCACTTCGCAATATTGTTTGCTCAGCCTGATTATGGCGCACCACGTGTTCGTCCCACAGGCTGCGCTCTCACCTGCACAGCAATCTCTAATTGTGGCAAGTGAGCCGCACGGCAGAGCGGCCAGAGTTGTGTCACATTTGGATCGACTTCGGCATTCACGCCCTGAAAAACGTTATGCCGGATCTTCGTTCACCATCTGATTTCTGCGGTAAATGCGATGCAGGGTCCCCGAGCTCGAGGACCCTGCCGCTGTTCGGAACCATCAGGCCTGCTGAGTGGGACCGTCCTCTGCCGGCGCCTCGGGGCTTTCACTTTCGGCATCCGGTCCGTCCGCGCTGTCGCTGTCGGAAGCCGCAGCCTCGTCGACCGGCGCGCCGGCCTCGGCCTCGGCGAGCACCTCGGCGGTGAACTGCTCCTCGGCATCCTCTCCGCGGAACTGCGACATGTACAGGCGGAAATAAGCGCCTTCTGCCGCGAGCAGCTGATCGTGGTTGCCGTGTTCGACGATCGCTCCGTCCTCCATCACGAGAATGGTGTGCGCGTCACGGATCGTCGACAGCCGGTGGGCGATGACGAACGACGTCCGATCGGTCCGCAGCGCCGCCATCGCCTGCTGGACGAGCACCTCGGTGCGGGTGTCGACCGACGAGGTCGCCTCGTCGAGGATGAGCAGTGAGGGATCGGCGAGGAACGCTCGGGCGATGGTGATGAGCTGCCGTTCGCCGGCCGAGACGCTGCCGCCGTCGGAATCGATGGCGGTGTCATAGCCGTCGGGCAGCTGGCGTACGAACCTGTCGACCATCGTCGCCTTGGCGGCTGCGACGACTTCCTCATCGGTGGCGCCCAGCCGACCGTAGCGGATGTTGTCGGCGATCGTGCCTTCGAACAGCCACGCATCCTGGAGCACCATGCCCACATGTGAGCGGAGGTCGGCCCGGCTGAGGTCGCGGGTGTCGATGCCGTCGAGGTAGATCGTTCCGCCCGTGATCTCGTAGAAGCGCATCACGAGGTTGACCAAGGTGGTCTTGCCGGCGCCAGTCGGGCCGACGATTGCCACCGTATGTCCCGGTTCGGCGGTGAAGGACACCTTCTCGATGAGAGGCGTCTCCGGAGCATACCGGAAGCTCACTTCGGAGAATTCGACCTTGCCCGGAGTGCGCGCGGGCAGCTCCCTCTGCACCTCGTCGGGGTCCTCCTCCTCGGCGTCGAGCAGTTCGAAGGTCCGCTCCGCCGAGGCGACACCGGACTGGAGCATATTCGCCACACCGGCCATTTCGGAGATCGGCTGCGAGAACTCGCGCGAGTATTGGATGAACGCTGTCGCATCACCGAGCGTCATCTGTCCCGTCGCCACCTTGAGGCCGCCGGCGACGGCGATGAGGACATAGCTGAGGTAGGACACGAACTGCATCGAGGGCATGATCATGCCGGAGACGAACTGTGCTCCTGCCGAAGCCTTGTACAGCGATTCGTTGCGACGGTCGAACTCCTCGAGCATAACCTCGTCACGGCCGAAGGCCCTGACGATGTCGAGGCCGGAGAATGACTCTTCGACGTGTCCATTGACCTCACCGGTGTGCTTCCACTGTGCCTTGAACAGCTTCTGCGACCGGGTACCGATGACGCCGGCGATGATCGCCGACAGCGGCAGAGCGATGAGAGCCAGCAGTGCGAGCTGCCAGGACACGATGAACATCATCACGCCGATGCCGATGATCGTCAGCGCTGACTGCACGAGCTGAGAGAATGCCTGTTGCAGGGCCTGCTGGATGTTGTCGACGTCGTTGGTCACTCGCGACATCACGTCGCCGCGCTGACGGGTGTCGAAGTAGCGCAGCGGCAGCCGGTTGATCTTGCGTTCGATGTCCTCACGCAGTCGGTAGACCACGCGCATGACCAGGGCATTGAGGATATATCCCTGCGCCCACATGAGCATCGAGGCCACGAGGTACATGAGCAGGACGGCGATGATGATCTGACCGAGCGCCGTGAAGTCGATTCCCTGCCCGGGCACCACCTCGGCGGTGGCGAGCATATCGGCGAAGTCGTCCCGGCCCTCGGCGCGGGCCCCGGCGATGATGTCGTCGATGTTCGCGCCCGCGGGCAGCTGAGCGCCGATGACTCCGGAGTAGACGACGTCCATCGCCTTGCCGAGGACCTTGGGCGCGATGACGGTGAGCACGACGGAGCCGACGACGAGGGCGACCACGTAGAACATGCCCTTCTTCTCCGTGGCCATGAGTCCGAACAGACGTTTGACCGATGGCCAGAAGTGCTTGGCCTTGCGCGGAGGTGTGCCTCCGCTCATCTCCAGTTCCTCGCCGCTGGGGATGTATTCGTCTTCCCCAGCCACCACAGTTTCGGTAGAGGTGTTGTCGGCCATGTCAGTTCACCTCTTCCGTGGTCAGCTGGGATTCGATGATCTCGCGGTAGGTCGGGTTCGCCTCCGCGAGTTCCTCATGGGTGCCGCGGCCGACGATCTTCCCGGCCTCGAGGACGATGATCTGATCGGCGTCCCGGATAGTCGATACGCGCTGGGCGACGACGATGACGGTGGCGTTCCCCGTGGATTCGTCGAGGGCGGCTCGCAAGCGGGCATCGGTGGCGACGTCGAGGGCGGAGAACGAATCGTCGAAGACGTAGATCTGCGGCTTCACCGTCAGGGCTCTGGCGATGCACAGACGCTGCCGCTGCCCACCGGAGTAGTTCGTGCCTCCCTGGGCGACGCGTTCTGAGAGTTTGTCTTCTTTCTCGGCCACGAAGTCGTCGGCCTGAGCGATGCGCAGGGCCTCCCACAGCTCTTCATCGGTGGCGTCCTCATTGCCGAAGCGCAGGTTCGAGGCGATCGTGCCCGAGAACAGGTACGGCTTCTGCGGCACCAGACCGATGAGCTGGGCCAGCTGGTGGCGGTTGAACTCGGTGACGGGGGTGCCGTCGATGAGGATCTCGCCGACCTGCGGGTCGATGAGTCTGGGGATGAGGTTGACGATCGTCGACTTGCCGGAACCGGTCGATCCGATGATCGCGGTCGTCGTTCCGGGCTGGGCTGTGAAGTTCAGTCCCTCGAGCACAGGCACCTCGGCGCCGGGATATCCGAAGGTGACATTGCGGAATTCGAGCTCGCCGCGACCGGGCAGCTCCGTGACACCGGCCGGGATGGTCATCGTGCTGCGGGTGTCGAGGATCTCTGCGATGCGTTCGGCGCAGACGACGGCGCGTGGAATCATCATCATCATGAATACGCCCATCATCACGGCCACGAGGATCTGCAGCAGGTACTGCAGGAACGCGGTCAGCGATCCCACTTCCATCTGCCCGGCGTCGACGCGGTGGCCGCCGAACCACAGGACGGCGGCGGTCGCGAGATGGAGGATCATCATGATGGCGGGGAACATGAGCACGAACAGGTTGCCGACCTTGACCGAGGTTGCGGTCAGGGCACGGTTGGCATCGGCGTAGCGGTCGGTTTCGAAGGGTTCGCGGACGAAAGCGCGGATGACGCGGATGCCGGTGATCTGTTCGCGCAGAACTCCGTTGATGTCGTCGACCTGGTCCTGCATGCGGCGGAACAGCGGCATGAGGAGGTAGACGAGAATGGCGACGACGATGAACAGGACGGGCACGGACACCCACACCAGCCAGGACAGCCCGGCGTCTTCCCGCAGGGCCATGATGATGCCGCCGATGCACATGATCGGGGTCGAGACCATGAAGTTCAGGGTCATGAGCACGAGCATCTGAACCTGTTGGACGTCGTTGGTGTTGCGGGTGATGAGGGTGGCGGATCCGAATTTTCCGACCTCGAGCATCGAGAGGTCGTCGACCTGCTGGTAAATGGCTCTGCGGAGGTCACGGCCGACGCCCATTCCCGTGCGGGCACCGAAGTAGATCGCGGTGATCGCGGTGACGACCTGCACGAGGCAGACGAGCAGCATCGTCATACCCGTCGACCAGATGAAGTCGGTATCGCCCTTGGCGACACCTTCATCGATGATCCGAGCATTGAGGCTGGGAAGGTACAGCGCTGCTATTGTCGAAGCCAGCTGCAGGATGACGACGAGAATGATGAACGGCCAGTAGTTTTTGGCGAATTTCAGGGACAGGCTGAGTAGTGCCACGTTGAACGTCCTGAGTGAAGAGCGGCTGACAATTGAGTCGTGAGAGTTGCGAAGCGCGACACACTACCTTACATGGATTCTCCGCTCTGAGATAGACGATCCGGCGGCAGATCGGGGCGTTCTGCCTCGATCGCTACTTCACCATGAGGCACTGACACGGCCTTCGCACCGCGTGCCTCCTCGATTCTCGGGCGCTCCCGCATACGCTTGAAAGCATGAGCTCAACTCTGCAGGACCTGGTCAATCGTGCCGTCTTCTATTCGACGGAGGTGCAGACGCATTTCGGTGCGCTCATCGCCGACGCCGAGTGGGAAGTCGACTTCAGCTCCGACCCGCACCTGACGTTCACGTCTGCCGAGGGCGCCGTCCTGCGTACCCGGCCGCATCTGCTCGGTTCGGAGTCAGGCAGGGAGAAGACGTGGCTGTGGGGTTGGGAGAATGTCAATGACTTCCCCGATGCCGTCGTCGGGCTCTCCCACGAGGTGCGCAAGTTCGGGGCCGCTGAGGACGTCAGCGAGCTCACGACACCCGAGTTCTCCCTCGATGAGGAGCTCGCACTGCGGCTGACCCTGGCGTCGAAGGAGGCCACCGACAAATGGGCCCACTATCCTGCCGCCGCCGGAGCCGGGACCACGGTCTGGCTCCTCGTCGATGCCGCCGAGATCGCCCTGCCCGCACCGCAGGTCAAGGTCTCTGTGCGGGCGCTCATGCAGGGACTGACGCAGACGACGGTGACCGACCACCGCGCGGCCATCGAAGCGTACGTCGCCAGACGCGGCATTCCGACGGCTGAGCTCCCCGAGGGCGGGCTGCGGATGCTGTTCGCCGACGGCTCGGCTGACCTGTCCTTCGACGATCAGCGTCGCATCTCCAACTGCGACCTGAATGCGCCGCTGGAGGGCGAGGCCGCCGAGCAGTACGCCGCCGCGGAACCCACAAGCACCCCCACCGAGGCGGCCGCCGCCTCTCGCGCGACCGATTCGACTTCCGCTCCCGCCGCGAAGGATGTTGCCGCACCACCTGCGTCGACCCCCACGACACCGACGCCTGTGCAGACAGAGGAAGCTGCACCCACGGAGTCCGTGCCAGACGAGAAGCCGGCAGCGGAAGCGGCCCCGGCGCCCGAGGCTCAGGCCAAGGAAGCTGCAGAGCCTGCGGCGGAGGCTTCGGACGCCGCACGCGGACAGCAGCAGCAGCCGGAAGACGAGCGGCTGGTCGGAGACGGGTCTGTCGAACCCGCCGAGACGGAGACTCCGATCGAGGAAGAACCGAGCAAGGACGCCAAGCCGAAGAAGAAGGGCCTGTTCTCCAAGCTGTTCGGACGCTGATGCGCCGCTGAGCTGTTGGATCCCTGAAGGATGCTTGGGGCCCCGCCGATCGGCGGGGCCCCAGACCATTCATCGGCTCTCATCGGTTGACGGGCGTCTCGGGTCCCCAGCGAAAACCTCGGTCGAAGAGGAACCTTCGCTCATCATCATTGCGCAGCGTCAGTGCCGAGTCCGCTGCTTGAAGAGAGAACTCCCCCTCTCCGACCTTCGAGTACCGGAACTCAACCGTGCCGGAGGGAACGCGGATAAGAGTCTGAGCGCCTTTGCGGACAGGGTAGAGCTTCGCTGTGATCGACTGGCCATCGACTGTGTAGATACCGTCCTGGAAGTCTCCGTCGGAGTACCGCACGCTCATTCTCTTTCCCTTGCCCGAGCCTATCTGCCCGAAAGCGATCTGAGTGATGTCTGCGGTTGTATGGTCGGTGCCCTCGATCGGGGTCGGTTTGCCTGACGTGGTGACGGTATAGACACCTGAGATCTCCTCAGGAGTCCCAGGGCGGCCCCAATTGAGACTGATTCCGGTTGCCAGCCCACTGCCGACGATGATGACTACAGCGAGTATCGGGGAGACCCAGCGGGTGATGCGAACGAAGATCCGGTTCTGCCAGATGAGCCCGCTGACCGCTGGCCCGACGCTGCGCCCGAGTGCGAATCTCGCGATTCGGGGCACGTTGGGGATGACAAGGATCAGACCGACCAGGGCCATCGCTCCTGAGAGCTGCTTCACCGGCACGTCGAACGTCAGATTGAGCAGGAAGACCACGCTCATGTCCAGAGCCGTGATGAGTGCGCCGAGCCAGGCAGAACGACGGAAGAGCAGCAGGATGACGGCGAGAAGCTCGGCCAGACCCGCCAGGACTTGAACGGTCGGGGAGAATGCCATGAACCGCCACAGCAGACCCATGGGGCTCATCTCGCCGTACTGGACTATTGCGTCGGCGTAGTCGGCATAGCCCATCTGAACGTGGAAGATCTTCGTCCAGGCGTAGGGCAAGAGCGCGATCGCCAATCCGATGCGCAGCAGCCAATGCAGGGCCCTCGGAGTTCAGGGTGTGAACGGGCATCGGTTTCCACTGACGAGGACAGTTAATGGCGATCGCAGCGTCGTCGGACAGAACGGCACAGTCCTGACCGAACACCACATGGCGCACCACACCGAGGACTATGTCCACACGGGCCGCGACCTCCAAGTCACCGGCGCCGACGCCTTCCGAACCTTCCTCACAATTACTACCTGACGGCGGCCCAGCAACCCCGCGCCAGGTAGCAATACCCCCGTCAGGTAGTAACAAGCACACACATCGCACCCACACGCGAATGCACCGGTGAGGCTACCCTCGAATAGTGGACACCCAAGTTAGCGGGATTCGCAGTCCTGCTGGAAGGATGTTCAATATGTCAGATCAGAAGCGACAGCGTCGCTCTTACACCCCCGAGTATCGGATCG
>NZ_JABSSX010000013.1 GCF_013280495.1 Brevibacterium permense | reverse complement strand
GACGAAGAACGCGTCGAGGTGGTCGAAAGGCACTGGTCGCATGATGGGCTCCTTCTCAAGTGCTGTCCCGACCCGACCGTGCTGGTCAGGCCGGGTGTTGCACTAGAAGATAGAAACCGCCCGCTTCGAAGTATCCGATGGTGACCCATATTTCTCGCCTGGCCCCATCTCCACTCTCTCCCACACTTCGACTTGTCGCACCGGGACCTCGGTTTATTTCCTCCGAGGTCTCAAACCCCTTCTCCGTAGTCCCGTCTCCGCTGAAGATTCGAGTCAGGTGGGTGAACTAGGGTGGGTGCCATGACCTCCGCAGCCACGACCTCCGCCCTCGATGTCCTCCACGATGTCTTCGGCTATGAGGAGTTCCGGGGCCAGCAGGCGGCCATCGTCGACCAGGTCGTCGGCGGTGGGGATGCGGTCGTGCTCATGCCCACCGGCGGCGGAAAATCCCTGTGCTATCAGATTCCTGCCCTGGTCAGGCCCGGTACAGGTGTCGTCATCTCTCCGCTTATCGCTCTCATGGCCGATCAGGTCGCGGCGCTGGAGAACCTCGGCGTGCGGGCGGCCTATCTCAACTCGTCCCTCGATTTCGAGACCGCCCAGCAGGTCGAACAGCAGCTGCTCGCCGGAGAGATCGACCTGCTCTACCTCGCGCCCGAACGTCTCGTCCTGCCGCGGACGATGCGACTGCTCGAGCAGGCGCAGATCTCCCTGTTCGCCATCGACGAAGCCCACTGCGTGTCCCAATGGGGCCATGACTTCCGCAGCGACTATCTGGGACTCGGTGTCCTGGCCGAACGGTTCCCGGACGTCCCGCGCATCGCCCTGACGGCCACAGCCACACGGGCCACCCACGCCGAACTCACCGAACGACTCCACCTCCAAGATGCCGAGCACTTCGTCGCGAGCTTCGACCGACCCAACATCACCTACCGGATCGAACCGAAGGCCTCGGCGAGATCGCAGCTGCTGAACTTCATCACCACCGAACACCCCGGGGATTCGGGCATCGTCTACTGTCTGTCCCGGCGCGGGGTCGATCAGCTGGCCGAAGCACTCGTCGCCCGCGGCCTCACAGCCCTGCCGTACCACGCAGGGCTGCCCTCCGAGGTGCGGGCGGAGAATCAGGCGAGGTTCCTCCGCGAGGACGGCATCGTCATGGTCGCCACGATCGCCTTCGGTATGGGCATCGACAAACCCGATGTCCGCTTCGTCGCCCACCTCGATCTGCCCCGCTCGGTCGAGGGCTACTACCAGGAGACCGGTCGAGCCGGCCGTGACGGACTGCCCGCGGATGCGTGGATGGTCTACGGCCTCGGCGATGTCGTCTCCCAACGCCGACTCATCGAATCCGGCGAGGGCGACCAGGTGTTCAAACGCCGCCAGATGAGCCACCTCGATTCGATGCTCGCCCTGTGCGAGACCGTCGACTGCCGACGTGTGCAGCTGCTGCGGTACTTCGATGAGGAATCCGCACCGTGCGGCAACTGCGACACCTGCATGACACCCCCAGTGACCTGGGACGCGACCGTGGCCGTGCAGAAGCTTCTGTCGGCCGTCATCCGACTCGATAGGGAACGCGGGCAGCGTTTCGGTTCGGGCCAAGTCATCGATGTGCTGCGCGGCAACGACAATGACCGATCCCGGGCCTCGGACCATGAGAGCTTGAGCGTCTGGGGCGTCGGCGAGGACCTGTCCGAGAGCCAGTGGAAGACCGTCATCCGGCAGGTGCTCGCTCGCGGCCTCCTCGAATCCCACGGTGACTACGGTGTGCTTGTGGTCGGCGAGAACGCCGGCCCCGTGCTGCGCGGAGAAGAGGAGATCTCACTGCGTGTCGACCCGGTGAAGAAAGCCGGAGCGAAGAAGGCCGGATCAAGTCGCCGAGGCGGCCCCGAGGTCGAGCTCGACCCCGCCGATGCCTCCCTGTTCGAGGCACTGCGCTCCTGGCGAGGAGAGCAGGCGAAGGAGCAGGGCGTGCCCGCCTACGTCGTGTTCCCCGATGCCACGCTCTACGGCATCGTCGAGGTCAAGCCGACGACGATCGGCGAACTCGGTCAGGTCAGCGGAGTGGGTCTGAAGAAGCTCGACCGCTATGGCGATTCCGTGCTCGAGGTGCTCGCCGCCCACGCAGGCTGAACCGCCTCGGGCCCCTCAAACTCCCCATTTGCTACCCGACGGCGGCCCAGCAACCTGGCGCCAGGTTGCTGGGCCGCCGTCGGGTAGGTTTGAAGCGATAGCCTGGAAGGCAGACGAACCCACCGGCTCCCCCACCACGCGGAAGGCGACGATGACGACCTCTGACCGGACAGCCACCTCAGCGAACTCAACTGGCTCCCCAAGTTCAATCACCCGCGCCGACTGCGAACAACGCGATGCGAACGATCCCATGCTCGGCTTCCGCGAAGAGTTCCTGCTACCAGAAAGCACGATCTACCTCGACGGGAATTCGCTCGGCCCGCGGACAAAAGGAGCCGCAGACCGCGCCCAGGAAGTCATCACCGACGAATGGGGCACCGGCCTCATCGGTTCATGGAACACCGCCGGCTGGTGGGACCTGCCGGCAAAGTTGGGTGAGAAGATCGCCGGGCTCGTCGGCGGCGGGGCCGGGTCCACCGTCGTCACCGACACCACGTCGATCAATCTGTTCAAGGCCGCCTCGGCTGCGCTGAAGATGCAAGCCGAGGACTCCCCGAACCGGCGGATCATCCTCACCCAGCGGGAGAACTTTCCCTCCGATATCTACATGCTCGAAGGATTGGCGGAGCAGCTCGGCGACGGATACGAGGTCCGCCTCGTCGACGATGAGGAAGTCACCGCAGGGTTCCCGACCACGATCTCCGACGAGGTTGCCCTCGTCGTCCTCACCCATGTCAACTACCGGACCGGTCGGCTCTTCGATATGGGCACGACCACCTCGGCGATCCATTCCGGCGGAGCCATGGTCATCTGGGATCTGTGCCATTCGGCCGGTGCTCTGCCGATCGATCTGGCCGGAACCGGTGCGGACATGGCGATCGGCTGCACGTACAAGTTCCTCAACGGCGGACCCGGCTCTCCCGCGTTCATCTGGGTCGCCGAGGCGCTGCAGAACCGATTCAGCCAACCTCTGTCGGGGTGGTGGTCGCATGCGCAGCCTTTCGATATGGCCCCGGACTACCGGCCCGCCGACGGCATCCGCCGCTACCTCACCGGAACGCAGGGAATCCTGTCGATGTCCGTGGCAGAGCTCGGCCTCGACATCCACACGCGGGCGGACATGGAACAGCTCCGGGAGAAGTCCCTGGCCTTGTCGGACCTATTCATCGACCTCGTCGATGAGCTTTTGGCCGACCACCCGGTCGAGGTCGTCACCCCACGTGAGCACGCCCATCGCGGGTCCCAGGTCTCGATCCGGCACCCCGAGGGATTCGCGGTGATGAGCGCGCTCATCGAACGCGGAATCATCGGCGACTACCGCGAGCCGGAGGTGCTGCGGTTCGGATTGACCCCGCTCTACATCGGGTTCACCGAGGTGTGGGACACCGTCGAGGCCCTGCGCGATATCCTCGACAACCGACTTTGGGACACCCCGGCGCACAAGGTCCGCGGCGCCGTCACCTAATTGCTACCCGACGGCGGCGCAGCAACCTGGCGCCAGGTATCTGGGCCGCCGTCACCTGCGTTGGGACGTGGCTGCTCAGGTGTCCGGGGCAGCAGAAGATTCGATGATCTCGGCGTTGACGCCGAAGTACGGTTCACCCGCCTCATTTCGCGGACGGCTGGCAACAAGCGTCTTGAGCAGATTGCTGCCCCGCTCCCCAGTGATCGGGTCGAGATCGAGGACAGCACACCGCGCAATCGGATCCCCGATTCGCACACGCAGCGCGTTGACGTCTGGCAGGTTCACCGTCACATCCCGGCCCCGCCAGGTCTCTTCGATGAAGGGTTGGTACGTGTCGAGGACGAGAGTGGCACGAAATCGGGCGGCCTCATCAAGCAGCTCATGGTGACCGGATCGATCGGCGAGTTCCCTCAACGACGCAGTCGTGACGATCGACAGGCCAGCTCCGTAGATCACGTCTCCACGACGTGCGCGGGCCAGCCGGACCGGCTTTCCCAGCCACTCGGAGGCGAGCGCTGAATGCGGGCCGTCAGTGAGTTCGAGATCGACCGGTCGCTTCCAGTAATTGCAGGTCAAGCGCTCACCCGAGCCGACTGGCACCCCAGAAGCAGAGCGCCCGTCGGGCAGGGTGATCGTCAGCATGCCGTCGACGAATGACGTGGTCATTCGGATGAGCCGAGGATTCTGCACGGTCTTGAGCACCTGCCGACGCTCGACATCCACGAAGCAGAACTCACGATCGCCGATCGGGCCGCAAGCGTCGACGACAGCTCCCGGTCGGGCCTCATGTCGTGCGCCTTTGACGTGCGCGAACCCGAGCGATGGCACACCGAATTCCCGCGCAGAAGCAGGTGACGGCGGCCCAGATACCTGGCGCCAGGTTGCTGCGCCCCGGTCAGGTAGCAATTGGGGCATGGGAGTTTCGCCTTCCTGTGATGGCATAGGTGCCGATGGCCACAGCTCCGATGGCCAGGACCGTGCCGCCGATGATGACGGCCCCGGGGATCGTGGCGATCGTGCCGAGCACTCCCACGGTGACTCCGGAGAAGGTCTGCATCCCCGGCCCGAATGTCGCATAGGAGCCGATGACGCGGCCGCGGATCTCCGGCGGCGCCTCGAGTTGGATGATCGCCATCTCGGTCGACTCGGCGGTGATCTTCGAGACTCCGGCGATGACGAGCATGATGACCGCCAGCCACAGGTGCGAGGTCAGCGCGAAGAACAGCGAGCTGATGCCCATCGCCGCGGCGGCCAGTGCCGCGGCAGCCGGGACGGCCTTGATCCACCCGGTCGCCTCGAGCCCAAAGCCCCCGAGTACTCCGCCTGCACCCATGGCGAAGAGCAGCACGCCATAGGTGAAGTCGCTGTCCCCGCCGACCGGGTTGAAAATGTCGCCGAACACCGGCATAGCCGTCTGCAGCACCGCCCCGATCGTCGTCGAGGCGAGCGCGGCCAGCAGCAGCATGCCGACGATCGCGCGATTGTGGCGGACGTCGATGAGCACCCGAAGCGACTGAATGAGAGTCGTCCGCGCGGTGCGCACTCCTCCGCTGCGCAGATGGCCGGTGAAGGGGGTGCGGATGAGGAAGATCGTCAACGGCAGATAGAAGACGATGTTGACGAAGATACCCCACGTGGCACCGACCCCGAGCAGCAGAGCGGAACCGACGACGGGACCGAAGAGGATGCCGAGGCTGCGGAACGTCGCATTGAGCCGGACCGCGCTCGGCAGTTCTTTTCGGTCGACGAAGTCATGGAGCATCATCTGCTCGGCCGGACCCCACAGACATCCGGCCAGGCCATGGATGACGAGCAGCACGCAGGCCTGCCACAGCTGCAGGGAATCGGTGAGGAAGAGGATCCCCCAGCACAGGGACACGAACATGAACATGATCTGTCCGATCTGGATGAGGCGGCGGCAGTCGAAGCGTTCGGCCAGAGACCCGGCATAGACGGACAGGAGCAGGAAGGGCAGCCAGTGGCTGATGAGCTGGAATCCGACGAGCGCCGGGGATTCGAACTTCTGCCACAGCACCCAATAGGTGATGACGTGCTCGATATTGTCGCCCATCATCGCCGTTCCCGATCCGATCAGATAGGGCGCAGTCTTCCAGCTGCGAAGCACGCTGAAACGGCGCGGACCGGCGGCACCGCCGTTGTCCTCGGAGAAATCGCTCACTCCCCCATTCTCACACCCGCGGAACGCACCGGCACCGACCTCTTGTCTGCTGGGGGCTAGGCGAGAACAATGATCCTTGATCAAGGAGGAAATTATGTCCACAGCTCAACCGCCGACGTCCACCCGCACGAACTCCGCCCTTGTCGTCATCGACGTCCAAAACGGCGTCATGCAAGCCAGTTGGAACTCCGAATCGGTCATCTCCACGATCTCCGATCTCGTCGACCGTGCCCGGAACACCGGCACCGAGGTGGTCTGGGTCCGGCATAGCTCCGGTGAACTGCCGATCGATTCCCCGCAATGGCAGATCGTCGACACGCTCTCCCCCGCTGAGGGCGAAGCGATCATCGAGAAGACCCACGGCAATACATTCGAGGACACGGACTTCGAGGAGGTGCTCGCCGGAAAGGACGTCGGCCACCTCGTCGTCACCGGTGCCCAATCGGATGCCTGCGTGCGCTCGACGATCCACGGCGGTTTCGCCCGCGGCTACGATGTCACGCTGGTCTCCGACGCGCACACCACCGAAGACCTCACCGAATGGGGTGCGCCCCCGCCGGAGCAGGTCGTGTCCCACACGAACCTGTATTGGCAGTTCGAATCCGGTCCCGGCCGGCAGGCTCGCGTTCAGGAATCGAGCGAGGTCGACTTCACCAAACCTTGATCGTTCGCGTTCCCGACCCCAAACCCTGACCACCCCCGCTCCCAACCCCGGAGTCTGCCATCATTAGGGCATGAGTGAAGACATCCGCAGCATCGAACTGACCCGCATCGCCGAGAACCACTACCGCGCCACCGCCCCGAGCGGAGCAAGCATCGAATTCGGCCGCGGCGAGGGCCTCATGACCCCCGTCGAACTGCTCCTGGCCGCCGTCGCCGGCTGCTCGTCGATCGACGTCGACACCGTGACCAGCCGTCACACCGAACCCACGAAGTTCGACGTCTCCGCGACCGCGGACAAGATCGACGAAGACGGCGCTTCCAGGGTGGACAACGTCCACCTCGATTTCGACCTCGCGTTCCCCGACGACGAGGAGGGCCGGAAGGCCGATGCCCGCGTCGAACGCCTCGTCGGGCTCTCCCATGACAAGTACTGCACGGTCTCGCGCACCGTCGAACACCCCACGAAGGTCGACTTCAGCATCCGTCGCGACTGACGTCCCGATTCCGCGCGGCAGATCCTTCGCCGAGGCGGCCCGCCGTTCCATGCAGACGTGATCGTCAGCTGTCGGCGAGCCGCTTCTTCTCGATCTCGACGTCGAAATCGGCGGCCGGCCACTGCGGGTCGATGTCGACCAGGGCATCGAGCAGCAGCCGCTGCACGGCCAGCCTGGCGTACCATTTCCGGTTCGCGGGTACGACGAACCACGGCGCCGCCTCGGTGGAAGTGCGGTCGAAGACGACCTGGTAGGCGTCCATGTAATCCGGCCACAGGAGTCGTTCGTCGACGTCTCCGGGGTTGTACTTCCAGTACTTGTCCGGCCGGTCGAGGCGTTCGGCCAGGCGCTCCTTCTGCTCGTCCGGGGAGATATGGAGCATGACCTTGACGATCCGCACTCCCGCCGCGACCAGTTCGGCTTCGAAGTCGTTGATCGCTGTGTAGCGGCGCTCGATCTCGGCGGCGTCGGCGAGTTCACGGACGCGGCCGATGAGCACATCCTCGTAGTGTGAGCGGTCGAAGACTCCGATCATGCCTGGCCCGGGCACGCGCGGTCGGATGCGCCAGAGGAAGTCGTGGGCGAGTTCCTCCTCGGTGGGTTTCTTGAAGGCGGCGAGTGCGACTCCCTGCGGATCGACGGCGCCGACGACGTGTCGGACGATTCCGCCCTTGCCCGCGGTGTCCATGCCTTGCAGGACGAGGAGGACAGCGGGGCCGGAGTCCTCGTCATGGTGAGCAGCGAAGAGGCGCTCCTGCAGGTCGCCCAGTTCAGCGGCTAGCGCCTCGAGGTCCTTCTTCCCGCTCTTCTTGTCCCCGTCGTAGGCGGGAGTGGATTCGGGATCGACCTCGCCGAGGCGGAATCCCTCCCCAGCGCGAAGAAGTGGGGCGGGATCGGTCGTCCAGTTGCTTCTCGGCTCACTCATGCGTTCATCTTTCCAGGTGGGAATGGCCGCGTCTATACCGACAACTCACCGCCGAGGCGGCTGAGGTCCGTCGACGCCCGGCAGCGGGTTCTCGTTCGTCAGTCCACGCCGACGCCTGTCCTCCAGGTACCTTTGGTAGTCCGCTTCGCGTTCGGCGGCGGTCATCTGCGGCGTGGACTTGTCGATGACATTGCGCAGCATCGCCAGAACGGTCAGCACCGCCAGGCCGGTCAGCGTCACGGCCACCCAGATCATCGTGGTGAGCAGGCTCGGCGGATTCTCGAAGACTCTCACACCGGCGAAGCCGATGAGGAAGACGAATCCGAGAAACGGCAGCAGGAGCCACAGCGCGACCTTGAAGCCGCCGATCATCATCGGCATCACCACACACATGCTCCACGCCATTCCGCCGATGAAGAAGAGCAGGACGAGGAAGAAGCTCGCCGGATCGCTGTTGAGTTCCGCCGCTACTGTTCCGGGAACGGCCCGCACGCCGAGGAAGAACGGCCAGACCAGCGCCACCAACGTGACGATCACTGCGGAAGCGACGACGCTGAGAAGAATCAGCGGGACGAGACCCTCACGCCGGAACCCGTCGTCCTTGCGCTTGTGCTCCATGAACAGGAAGGGAAAGAGAAGCGCAATTACACCAGCAATGATTCCTGCCCAGAGGCCGTCTGCCTCAATTCTGTCGGCCATGTTCCGCTGGTACATCAGCCCCGTCGAGGCGAGCCAGATGATGAAGGTGAAGAAGAGCGCACCGAAGAGGGTGAAGCCGAGGACGCGCAGAAAGTCGCGTGTCCACGTCGGGACCGGTTCCTCCTCGTACAACGGAAGCGGCCCTGGTGGGGGCGGTCCGATCGGTGTGTCGCTCATGATTTCATCCTCGCACAAGCACGGGCAGTTGATGCCGGTATCGATGTTTCAGATCCGACACCGCGGACCTCAACCGGTCAAGCACCATCCCACAAGCCACACCCTCAGTCCGGTTTCCGGAACACCGACGGCAGCTTTTTCTTCACACGCCGTCCGGTGTCTCGGTACGACCATTGCCGCATCGGCTGCGGCACCCGCCACTGCAGCTTCCAGGCGAGCATGCGGAAGCCGAAGGCGGCGGCCGCGATGATGAGGGAGGCGATGGCACCCAACAGTCCGGTCACCTCGGCGATGATCGTCAGCCCCGATCCGAACAGGGCGGGGATGAGGTAGAGGTCGGTGCCGCGGAAGATCGCCGGATCCTCACTGGCCACGGCATCGCGCATGAGTCCGCCGCCGCACGCGGTCAGCGCACCCATGAGCAGCGCCGCCGGATAGTTCGTCCCGGCGGACAGCGCAATCGTCGTTCCGGTGACGCTGAAGAGGCCGAGGCCCATCGCGTCGAAGGCGACGATCCAGATCCGTGCGCGGGAGATGTGGGAGCCGATGATGTAGATGAGCAGGGTCGCAATCACCGGCGGGGCGAGGTAGATCGGTTGGCCGATGGCGTTGGGCACCCGGTCAAGGAGCACATCGCGGATCATGCCTCCTCCGATGCCCGTCATCGTACCCAGCACCAACCCGCCCGTGATGTCGAAATCGCGTCGCGCGGCCAGCAGCACTCCGGAGACTGCGAAGACGAAAGTGCCGGTGAGGTCGAGGGCGAGGAAGAGGAACTCCTGCAAGTTCATCTCCACCTCGGCTCCTCTCGTCGCTCCGTGCCCGGTCCGGTGCCGAGCGTCCTACCAGCCACTGTAATCCGCTTCGACATCCAGTGAGCCATTTGTCTGATGTTCCGTTCCCCATCGCCGAGGCGGCCGCTAGGCTGAGGAGATGACGCAGCCGACGCTCATCCTCGTCCACGGCGCTTTCGCCACTTCCTTCTCTTTCGCCCCGTTGCAGGCCGAACTCGCCTTCCACGGAGTGCGCTCGGCTGCGGTTGACCTGCCGGGTCACGGTTTCGCCGCCACCTTCCCGCTCGGGTATCAGGCGCCTCAGGACCTTGCCCGGTTCACCTCGGAGCCGGGATCGATCAGGGGTGTGACCGTCGACGACAATGTCCGGGCTCTCACCGAGGCGGCGGCCCGTGCCAAGGAGCACGGACCGGTGGTCATCGTCGCCCACAGCCGCGGCGGGGCCACATTGACCGCGCTGGCGAATGCGCATCCGGAGCTCATCGACCACATGGTCTATGTCTCCGCATGGGCACCGGTGGACCTCCCGGCCGCCGAATACAATGCCGAACCCGAAATGAAGACCGTCGACAATGCGGCTCTCGCTCGGGCCCTGGCCGGTGATCCCGGGCAGTTGGGACTGCTGCGCTGCAATTTCCGCCAGGCCGACCTGGAGGTCCTCGCCGGCCTGAAAGCACTCTTCTGCGCCGACGTCAGCGATGACGAGTTCCGCATCTTCCTGAACTCACTGCAGCCGGATGAGAACCTCGACGCGGGAGGGCCCGAACACCGGGCGCAGGCGGGCACGTGGGGGACGATTCCGCGTACGTTCGTCCGCCTCGGCGAGGATCGGAGCCAGCCGACCGCGATGCAGGATCGCCTCATCCGCGAAGGTGATGCGCTCACCCCGCACAATCCCTACCGGGTGCGCACGCTCACGTCGTCCCACGTGGGATGGCTGATCCGCCCCGCCGAGGCGGCCATGCAGATGGCGCAGATCGCCGCCGACGTTGCCGCGGAGTCCGACAGGTAAAGCGCAGGTGCCGACGGAAGAGGCCCCGACCGTGACAGTCGGGGCCTCTCGTTCTCTGCTCAGCCGATTCAGCTGAGCTGGAAGTTGTCCGGGTTCTTGTAGGGTTCGATCTCGACGACCGGATTGCCCTTGCCCATGAGCAGTTTGGAGATGGGGCAACGAGCGTGGGCGCGGGCAGCGTACTTCTCGGCGTCGGTGTCCGAGACCCCTTCGATGGAGATGAACGCCTTCGGAGCGAAGTAGAAGCCGTTGCCGGAGGGTTCGTTGTGCAGCTCGACTTCGACGCGCACGCGTGAGAGCGCCTCGATCTCATTGACCGCGAGGACGACCTTGAGCGTCTCGCCGAGGCAGGTCGACCAGGCCATGGCGAGGAACTGTTCCGGGTTGTTGCCCTCTTCGACCCGTGAAGTCGGGGCGGTGGACAGGGTCTGGCCGTCTTCGACTCGCACCTCGCCCGAGGTGCCGCCGAGGTTCTCGACCTTCGCGGTGTAGATCGGCGCACTCGGGCTCTTCGGCTCATCCGCATCTCCGGTCGGAGTCTGCGGCTGGGCGTATCCGGGTTTCTCAGTCATTGCACCATGCTACGACAGGCACGCAACAAGGTCACTGGCGTTTCAGTGAATGGTCAGTAACAAAACCCGCAGACCCATCCGCCGTCCCGGCGGCTCCGAATGATCACTATGAATCGGAAAACCCGTGCAGCCCACCGTTTCCGCGGCGTCGTGGCAGGCATCGCCGCCACTGTCATGATGTTCGGTCTCGCAGACCTCATCGCGCGTGCCTTCACCCCGAGCGCCGCACCTCTGCTCACCCTCGGTCAGGCGATCATCCCCCTGGCTCCCCCGGCGGCGATCAAACCCGTCATCGCCCTGTTCGGCGACAACGACAAACTCGTCCTCGTCCTCTCCACCGGCCTCGGTGCGATCATCCTCGCCGGCATCATCGGAGCACTGGCGGTTTCCCGCCGGCGTCTGGCCACGACACTGCTGGTC
Organism: Brevibacterium permense; assembly: GCF_013280495.1. GTDB lineage: Bacteria > Actinomycetota > Actinomycetes > Actinomycetales > Brevibacteriaceae > Brevibacterium > Brevibacterium permense. The sequence goes on along the minus strand of NZ_JABSSX010000013.1, from coordinate 61,810 downwards.
GTCGCTGGGCTCATCCCAGTCATCGTCATCTTCATCCGCCCCGAGGCGGGTGCCCTCGACATCATTCCCACGCTCATCGGCATTGCGGCGGGTGTCGCAGTCTTCCTGCTTCTGCTGCGCTTCGGGGTACCGGCAACCTTCGCCGAGGCGACCAACAATCCCGATGTCGCGCGCAGTATCGCGCCCGGTTCACAGACATCAGAACCTGCACCAACCTCGGAACCCTTCAGCCGCCGCCGTTTCTTCGGCCTGGCCGGTGCCGTCGGTGCCATCGGGGCCGTCACCATCGCCGCCGGCCAGACCCTCGTTTCCCTCACACAGGAAGCCGGAGCAGCGGTGGCCAAGCTGGTACTGCCCAACCCCGCGAAGAAGGCGGTCGCAATCCCCGCCGCCGCGAACACCGACATCGACGGCACCGTCCCCTTCGTCACCGAGGCGAAGGACTTCTACCGCATCGACACTGTGCTCTCACCGCCGGTCATCGACTCGGAACAGTGGTCCCTGCGCATCCACGGCATGGTCGAGGAGGAGGTCACCCTGACGATGGACGACGTCCTCGACCTGCCGCTGGAAGAACACCACATCACGCTAACCTGCGTGTCCAATCCCGTCGGCGGGGATCTCGTCGGCAATGCGACCTGGCTCGGCTATCCTGTGCGCGAGCTCCTCGCCCGAGCACGCCCGAACTCGCAAGCCGATATGGTTCTCTCCCACTCCTTCGACGGATTCACCGCTTCGACCCCGCTCGGTGCACTGACCGATGACCGAGCCGCCCTCTTGGCGGTGGGAATGAACGGCCAACCGCTTACCCCGATCCACGGCTTCCCCGCCCGCCTCGTCGTCCCCGGACTCTACGGATTCGTCTCCGCAACGAAATGGGTGACCGAACTCGAGGTCACCCGCTTCGATGAGAAGACCGCCTACTGGACCGACCGCGGGTGGGATGCCAAGGCCCCCATACTCGTCGCTTCCCGCATCGAGGTGCCGGGACCGTTGGCCAAGGTCCCTGCCGGGGACATCCGGGTCGGCGGCACCGCCTGGGCACAGCGTTCGGGGATCGAGCGTGTCGAGGTCAAGCTCGACGACGGCGAATGGACGCAGGCGGATCTGGCCGAGGAGGTCACGATCGACACCTGGCGACAGTGGCGGGCCGAATTCGCCGAGGTGGCCGCGGGGTCACATACCCTCACCGTGCGTGCCACGGACAAGGACGGCACAGTGCAGACAGCGAAACGTCGGGATTCGATCCCGAACTCGGCCACCGGGCACCACCACATCCAATTCCGCGTCGAATGAGCCCGCAGCCGCCTCGGCGAAGAAATCCTCAAGATTTCTTCCCCATCCACCCATCCGAACCGGGCACCGCACCGAATACCCAGTACACAGCGAGCACTGGAGATCACTTCACAGCTGTGCGCGAATACGCATCACTGTTGATTAGGAGAAGAACAATGAAGACACTGCTTCGCACACGCACCGCCACCATCCTCTCGGCCGGCGCCATCGGCCTGTTGGCTCTGAGCGGCTGCGGAATGGATTCCGGTTCCGGCGGGGAGGAGTCCGGTTCGGAATCGGGCAGCTCCGAATCTCAGCCCGCTGACTCGGGCGAGTCCGAGATGCCCGACGAGTCCAGCGACTCCTCCATGGCCGATTCCGACCTCGTCGGTAAGGGCTGCTCGGCCTACGCGGAGGCGAACCCGGACGGGGCCGGTTCTGTCGAGGGCATGGGCCAGGACCCAGTGGCCACTGCCGCCTCGAACAACCCGATGCTCAAAACCCTGACCAAGGCTGTCTCGGGCGAACTCAATCCCGATGTCGACCTCGTCGACACTCTCAACGGCGACGAGTTCACGGTCATCGCCCCGGTCGACGACGCCTTCGCCGATGTGCCCAAGGACGACCTCGACGCCCTGGCCAAGGACTCGGACCAGCTGACGAAGGTGCTGACCTACCACGTCATCCCCGGTCAGCTCTCTCCCGATGAGATCGCCGGTGAGCACGAGACCGTCGAAGGTTCGAAGGTCAAGATCTCCGGTGAGGGCGAGGACATGAAGTTCGACGATGCCGGCTTGGTCTGCGGCGGAGTCAAGACTGCCAACGCCACGGTCTACATGGTCGACGCCGTGATGATGCCGAAGAAGTGACCGGAGAGTCCGCAGCGAGAGAACACCACGATGCAGTGGCCGGGAACCGATCAGCAGCAACAGGATCGGCTCCCGGCCGCCTTCGCATCCTCGCCGGTCCCAGCGGCTTCGTACGAACGCCGGCTGACCGTCTCGGCAGCACACGCTCCCACCGCTGCACCCACCCCGCTCGACTCGCTCACCTGGGAAAGGTGCGATCGGCTTCTGCATGCATGGCATGATTGGGCAATGAGTTCTGATCACCAGCCGGCGGATTCCGCCGATCCCGGCGGTGCCCTGCTGATCCGCATCGCCGACGGTGACCGGTCCGCATTCGAAGAGCTGTTCACCACTCACTCCCGCATCCTCATGGCCGTCATCCTGCGAATCGTCAAGAGCCGAACACTGGCCGAGGAGGTCCTCCAGGACTGCTTCACCGAGGTGTGGACCCGGTGTTCGGGCTTCGACCCGGGGCGCGGCAGCGGACGGGCATGGCTGATCACCCTGTGCCGCAGGCGAGCCATCGACTGTGTGCGCAGCGTCCAGGCTCAACAAGACAGAGACTATGCGGACGGGCTCCGCACCACCGCCGAAGCAGGCGACCAGGTGGAGCAGACCGTCATCGCCCGTGCAGAGTCGGACCGGACTGTCTCGGCCCTGCGGATCCTCCCGCATGAGCAGTCCGAACCGATCGTCATGGCCTTCTACCAGGGCATGACCCACACCCAGATCTCGGAGAATCTCCAGGTGCCCCTGGGTACCATCAAGTCACGGATCAGGGACGGAATGAAGAAGCTGCGAGAAGAGTTGGAGGCAAGCCGATGAGCGCAGATCGTGACTATCTGGCTGCCGGGCTGGCCCTCGGCGGGCTCAGCGACTCAGAACTCGCCGAGGCTCAGGCACTGGCCGATGCCGACCCCGAATTCCGTGCCGAAGTCGCCGCCTATGCCGACGTCATGGCCGACGCGGCCGAATCCGATGAACCGGTTGACGTCAGCTCGGCGACTCGAGAGGCGATTCTGTCGATCCCCGAGAACAATGCACAGGAACCGGCTCCGGCGACGTCATCGGCCGCCGAGGCGGAAGGCTCGTCGGTCGCGCCTGCCGCCACCGATGCACCGCCTGCACCGACATCGCTCACCGAACATCGGAATACACGCCGATCCGTTAACCGCGATGAGGTCCGAGGTGAGCCGCAGGTCGGCCGCGGTTCCTGGCTGCCCTGGGCCGCAGCTGCGGCGGCGATCGTCGTGGCCGCAGGACTCGGTGCCACCGTCTGGCAGCAGAATCAGCGGCAGAATTCCTTGGAAGAGGACTTGGCCGCAACCCAGCAGCAGCTCGATGACTCGGCTCGCCTCATGGAAGCCAGCGACCTGAAGACGAGCACCGCAGACATGCCGGAGGGCGGAAGCGTAACTGTGCTCTCCTCCGAGAGCGAGCAGCTCATCCGGCTCAGTCCGAAAGACATCGGGCGGCCACCGGCCGGAAAGTCGATGCAGATGTGGGTCATCGGTGCCGACGGTCCGGAAAGCGCCGGTCTGATGTCGGACAGTCCTGTGACCATCACCGGTGAGAAGTTCTCCGGCGGCAGTGTCTTCGGCATCACCGTCGAACCCGAGGGCGGCTCGAAGCAGCCGACCACGGATCCGATAGTCGCCATCGACCTCTAGCGGGTGTGGGAGTGGGCTCACCTCCAGCGAAGGCATCCACATGATCCGAGTCCTCCTCGCCGACGACCGGTCGATGGTTCGCACCGGCTTCCGCACGATCCTCGAAAGCGAGGACGGCATCACCGTCGTCGGTGAGGCCGAAAACGGGCAGGTGCCGCCGGAGCCGTGCTCATGCTCACCACCTTCGACCCGGACAACTTCCTCTTCCGAGTGCTGGCTGCCGGGGCCAGTGGATTCCTCCCCAAGACCGCCGAGCCGGAGCAGCTCATCGACGCGGTCACGGCAGTGTCCGCCGGCGACGGTCTCCTCTCTCCTGAGGTGACCCGGCGTGTCATCGAACGCTCGGTGTCGACTCCGGCACCGACCACTCCCGCGGCACCCGAGCTCGAGCAGCTCACCGAACGGGAGCTCGAAGTGCTCCGGCTGGTGGCGACCGGGGCGAGCAATTCCGAGATCGCCGGGGACCTCTTCGTCGGTGAGGCGACCGTGAAGACCCATGTGTCGAACCTGCTGTCGAAGTTGGGCATCCGCGACCGCATCCATGCGGTGATCTGGGCGTATGAGAACGGCGTCGTGTCGATCGGACAGCAGGACCGGACCGGATGATCGCGGCGCGAACGGTTGCCTCAGTGAGGAGGAGAGCCGCCTCGGCGAGGGTTCCGGATGACCGTTTCGGACGACGGACACTAACGGTGCCACAACGGGAGTAACATGATCGTGTTCAAATCTCTGACAAGCACCCCACTTCTCCCCCCACCGATACCCGAACCTCTTCTTCACGGTCGCCCCCGGCGAACGGCACCGCAGCCGACTGGACTGCGCCGACTCGCAGACCGGAAAGGCTGCATTTCTATGCATAGTGTGGACGGCTTCACTCCCGTCGATCCCGCCTACGACAGGCTCGTGCACCTGGCTCCGACACGCAGCAGAGAGTCGACCCAGATCCTCGACCTCCTCCGATCCGGCCGCTCCGTCATCGTGGTCTGCCTCTCCGGTGACGGAGCCCTGGACTTCGCCCGGTCACTGGCCGCTGCGCTCGGTCACCCCGATCAGGCTCTCCTACGGGCCAATGCCCACACCACCGCCGAGGAGGTCGCGGAGTTCGTCGATGCCCGCCGGCTCACCGGCGGACCGCGGATCCTGAGCGGTGCTCACCTGCTCACGGCCACCGCAGGGCCCGTCATCGATCAGGCCCTGCACACCTCTCGAGTGCCGATCGCCTACCTCGTCGACGGGGACATCCTGCGGTCCGTCCACTGCGGCGACAACGGCGTCCTCAAGCAGATCGCCGACGGGTGGAATTCCGGGGAAATCGACCGGATCGACTTGGCACGACTGACCGGCAGCGAATCGCTTGCCCTGGTGACAGGCCTGGCCGCGACGATTCCGCTCGACGACTTGCAGCTGCGTACCCTGGCCGCCCTGTCTGCGGGCAGACCGCTGGTCGCTGCCGACCTCGTCGCCTGGGCCGAAGAGGATCCGCACCGGGTTCCGCGTCACTATCCGCATGCCAGCTTCGACACCCCCTTCTTCGGCAATCGGGTACTGTCGCGGTTATCCGCCCGGTTTCCGCAGCTGAATCCTTCCACGCTCGTCGCTGCTCGCCGCCTCGGTGATCTCAGCCCGATGCCGATCCGCACAGCTAAGCAGCTCTTCGGTGACACGGTCATCGCCCGGCTCATCGATCTGCGTCTGGCTCGTGAATTCGACGTCAGCGGTCAGCCGTCCGTGGCGGTCTCTCCGCTGCACGTCGACGCCCTGGCCAATCAGCTCCTCGGCGAGGCGGATCCCGCAGATGAGGAGAAGTTCGATCGCCGTCTGGTGATTCTGTGGAAGGCTGGCTACCCCGTCGGTGAGGCCGCGGAGATCGGTCTGGCGCGGGACCTCATCAACGACGGCAGCGACATCGATCGGTCACATGCCTCGCTTCTGCTCAGGGCGGCACGCTCGCTCAACCGCCTCGGCGATCCGATGGAGGCGACGATCATGCTCCACATGGTCGAGGATTCGGTCCAGGACGATCCGTCGATGCTGCTCGAATGGGAGCTGCAGACGCTCACGGCTCGGCTGCTGGGCGGCGACCGTGCGGGCGTGATCGACCTCATCAGGACCGGAATCGCGCACGGGCTTCTGGGCCGTGAGCGCGACCCGATCGTTCTCGAGCTGCTGTTCACCGCGGCCGCTGCGCTGGCGGGCGAAACCGAGCTGCCTCAGTGGTGGACGGACTTCCTCCGGGACGATGTCGACCCGGTCATTCCGGGAATCGCGAACCTCGTGTCCTCATTCACCGGTGGCGGCATGACCCGCGTCGAGGATGTGCGGGCAGTGGTCGACAACCGCCTGGCCTCACCGGCCCTGCGGTTCGCCGCGTATGCAGCCCTGTGCCAGTATCACCTCAAGACCGACAACGCCGAGGCACTGATCGTCTCCGCAAAGACCGGGTACGAACTCTACGTCGAACTCTCAACCGTCCAGCCCCGCTCCCTGGAGGGGTTCACCTTCACCATGGCCTGGTTCTACATGGTCGGAGCGACCGTGAACTGCCTCCTGGCCGGGATCGAACCCCAACGCTCGGAACTCATCACCCGTAAACTGCTGGCTGTGGCCAGCGGAGCCTCCGTACACAACGGCTGGCAGCTGAAGGCGACTGCTTCCTGGTGCATCGGCATCCAACGTCTGCTCGATGGGGAGACCGAACTGGCTGCCCGTGACTATGAGGCCGTCGCCGCCACTGTCACCCCAGCGCTGTTGGCGGTCGGCTGGGGCCTGCGCGATACCCTCGGTCGATGGCAGCGCAGCACTGCGCCCTACTTTCACCCGTCATCGACCGGAGATCCCTCTCCTTCACAGGGCTATCGCTTCCACGATGGTCTGGCCGCGTTCCTGCTGGGACCGGGCGCGACGAATCCCGAGCCGCTGCCGGCGTGGATGCACACCGTCTTCGCCCACGCGCGTGTCCTCGACGGCACCATCACCGCCGCCGAGGCGCGTGAGACCCTTCCGGACGAAGCCGACGACCTGAGCCTGCCGGGTCCCCGGGCCGCACGCAGGCACATCGACGCCTCAGCCGACGAAGACGCCGAGGCGCTCCTGACGGCAGGTCGGGAACTGCAGAGCGTCGGCTACCGCGGTGCCGCCCGCCATGCCTTCGCCCAGGCCAGGGCCCTGTTCCTCTCACACAGGCTGAGCGCCCGAGCACGGGTGGCCGGAGAGGCTCTGGATGCTCTGCGGCAGAGAGCGGTGACGCCTCCGGAGGATTTGCAGCCGCGCGAGGACACGTCCGTGTCCGAGCCTGCGGCGGCTCCGGCAGTGACTTTGACCGAACGTGAACTCGAGGTGTGCCGTCTCGTCGCCGAAGGGCTGACGAATGTGCAGATCAGTCAGCGCCTCGTCCTGTCCGTGCGCACCGTCGAATCGCATGTGCTGCAGGCTCGGGCCAAGCTCGGGGCCGAACGACGTCGGGACATTCCAAAACTCATGCTCAAGCTGCGCGACACCGGCCGAATCAGTGCCGAGGGCCGCGCGCGGTCCTAGCTGTCTTCGTACGGGACTGCTCGGCCACCTCGGCGGGGGTATCAGGTTTCGGCTTCTCGCCCTTCGGGCGCACGGGACGCCCCGACCACCAGACGTAGATTCCGGCGGCTACGAGGCCTGCGGCCATGATGACGATCCACCACGGGAACCCGGGCAGATCGGATTCGGCGAGTCCTGATTCCTGATCGGCCGCCGGCGTCGGATAGACCCGCTCGGCGGTGACGAGGATGCGCTGCGAGTTGATGCCCAGCGGAGTGCACGTCACGAGGGTGACGAGGTCCCGGTCAGAGATCGTTCCGAGAGATTCGGTCTCATCCGGGTCGACGACCTGGGTCTTGATGACCTGGTAGCTGAGCACCTGGCCGAACGTCGTCAACGTGAACCGGTCACCCTTGCCCACCTTGTCGAGGTTCGTGAACATCGTCGCATCGGCGAGTCCACGATGGCCGGTGATGACCGAATGCGTGCCCTTGCCGCCCACGGGCAGGCTGGTGCCTTCGAGGTGGCCGAGCCCTTTGAGCAAGGTCGCGTCGTCGGTGCCGTGGTAGACGGGCAGGTCGACGTCGATCGAAGGGATCCGCAGGCGGGTCATGACTCCGGGTCCGCCATCGACGAGCACGTCGTCATAAGCCGGCGCCCGCTTCGCCGAGGTGCCGCTGCCCGACGGGAGTCGGTGATTCGACTCGAGCTGGGCGCCGGACTCCAGCGCCACGTTGTACTTGTGCGCGAGGGCGATCTGGCGGGCGTTCTCGGCTTTGCCGCCTTCGGTCACGGTGGCGGAGTTGTCGATGATCTTCGCCTGGTCGAGCTGGGAGAACCACGCAGCCGCGCTCGGGTAGGTCCAGATGCCCAAGCCTGTCAGAGCGATGAACGCAATGACGAGGGAGAGGGTGGGCACGCGCCAGCGGCGCCCGTCGGTGGACGGACGCCGCGTGGACGTTCCCGGCACGGCAGCTTCGGCGGACTGCCTGCCGGCAGGCGACTCGGTCACGCCTGGTTCTTGCGGCGGTTGGCTGCGATGATTCCTGCGCCGCCGGCGATGAGCATAAGGCCGATGCCGGCGATCATGGCCAGGAGCTTGCCGTCAGCACCCGTCAGCGGAAGCTCGGGGTGTCCCTGCTGGGTGTTGGGGAACTTGTACTGGAAGGCATTCGCGACTTCGCCTGCGGTGACGGTCACTTCATTGAGCGAGCCGTCGAGTATGTAGCCGGTCGGAGCCTTGGTCTCCTTGATCCAGTACTTCTGAGTGGTGTCGTCGTTGTTTCCGACCCACAGGGTGGTGGAGATGGTGCCGTCGGCAGCGGTCTTGACCGAGGCGACCTTGTTCTTGCCTGCGGCATCGGAGAAGATGTCGAACTCGGCTCCGCCGAGGGTGTGGGACTGATCGCCGGAAACGTGCTTGATGACCTTCAGCGAGCCCCAGTTGGTGCTGGGATCGTTGGTGTCCTTGGTGGTGTCGTTGACGTTGACGATCGCCTTGTTCTTGATGATTCCATCGCCCTGCTCGGTGACCTTCGTGGTGATGGTGGCGACGACAGTGTTCACAGACTTGAGCTTGCCCAGACCGGTCGAGGTGAAGTCGATCGACACGGACTGACCATTCTTGACGATGCTGTAGTCAGTGCCTTCGGTGAAGCCTGCGACCTTGACCGAAACGTAGCTCAGTCGCGAGTCCAGCTGATCAGTGACGACGAACTTCTTGTACCCGTTGTTCGCGGCCGGAACCGGGGCGGTGATCGTCCAGTCGACGGTCTCGCCGCGCACGGATGCCGAAGGGTTCGAGACTTCTTTGGTCGGCTGCGTCTTGTTCACCGAGCTCTTCGGGTAGACGTTGACGTCGTAGAGCCACTTGCCGTTCGACTGGGACAGCGGCAACGTGACGAGGAACGGGTCCGTCGTCGAAGTGGCGTTCGCCGGAGCCTTGGACTCGGTGACGAGGTAGAGGCCCGCTGGCAGTCCGCCGAAGGTTGCGAGTCCGCCATTGGCGGTGGTCTTCGAGACCCCATTGCCCAGCGAGAATCCGCCGGTGGTGACCTCGGAAGCCTTGAGACCGTCGATGAGGTCCCAGCCCTCGGGGGTCTTCAGGTCGATGGCTCGGCCGCCCTTGGCCGTGACCTGTTTGACCGTGAATTCCGCGCCGTCGAGCGGAGTGCCGAGGTTCGAGGTGTCGGTCTTCACCGAACCGTCACCGCCGTCGGTGCCGTAGGCGCCGTCGTACTTGTGGACGATGATCGACCCGGTGCGACCGGTGTCGATGTTGCCCACATTGCTGTCGGCCTGCGCCGTGCCGGCCATGCCGAGCACGCTCAGCGAGGCGATCGCGGCCACGGCGGTCAGACGCCGCAGGAGACCCAGTTTCTTAACTTTCATTGTTTCCCTTTCAGTGCTTCCGGTTCCTGCGGCGCAGGCCCTTGAGAAGTGCGATGGCACCGGCGGCGACGAGCAGAGCTGCTCCGCCGATGAGGTAGATCTGGCTTCCGGTTCCACCCGTGAGCGGCAGCGCCACTCGGGGCTTCTGCTCGTTGGTGTACGACCCGAGCTTCTTGTCGAGATCGGATCCGGAGACCGTGAACGTGTGGGGTGTGTCGTCGAGGATGTATCCGGCCGGGGCCTTCTTCTCCGTCAGCGTGTAGTCGCCCCACTTGAGGTCGGCAACCGAGAACTTGCCCGCTGCCGGATCCTTGTCAGCTCCGGAGCAGTCACTCGCCGAGGCGGCCACGCAGTCCTCGACGTCGACTGCGGATCCGTCCGGTCCGGTCAGGGTCCATACCGATCCCTTGAGAGCTGTTCCGGATTCGTCGGTCTTGCCCCAGGTCACGGCACCGGTTTTCGCGGTGTTCGTGATGGTGCAGGTGACGTCGTCGCCGGACTTCAGGGTCACGGAGCTCTTGTCAGAGGTGACGACTCCGGAGCCGGAGGTCGGCTTGCACACCCAGTCGGAGGCCTCGTAGCCCTTCGGAGTACCCGCCTCGGACAGTGAGTACTTGCCGGCCTTGACCTTAGCCTTCGTGACTTCGGTCGATCCGGTCTTGCCTTCGATCGTCTTGTTTCCTGAAGCGGTGTCACCAGCTGCCTTGAGTGTCCAGTCGGTGTCCTTGGCGGTGCCGGCGGCGGCCTTGTTGTCGACCTTCTTCACCAGGGTCAGCGCGGTGTCGCTGACCTTGTTGACGTAGGCGCAGTCGACGTTGTCGCCCGGCTTGATTCCGGTGAGATCGGTGCTCTTGTCGCTGGTGAGCTTCTTCGTGTCCTTCGACCCGTCGAGATGGGTGATTTCGCAGGAGCCGCTCTTGAACTCGAAGCCGTCCTGTTGGGTTTCGGAGATCGCAACCGTGGCCCGGCCGGTGGTCTTCGAGAACTTCAGTCCCCACTTCGCATTGCCGTTCGCGTCGGTCTTCTGCGTGGCGGCCGTGGGCGTCGAGGTCACCGAGTCGGTGGTGGCGGTGGCTTTCGCACCGACTGTCCAGTCCTTACCCGGCTTCTTGTTCTCACCGTTCTCGTCAACGACGTCCTTGTGGATCGAGACGTTGGCAGTCAGCGGAGCATTCTTGATTGTGCAGATCACGGCATCACCCTGACCCACAGCCGGAATCTTCACAGATCCTGACGTGGCTTTGCCCGAAGCCAAGACTTTCTGGCTCCCTTCAACAGCGCAGGAATATTCGCTGTAGTAGTCGTCAAGATTTGTATCGGACGTACCCGCCGTCTCTGAGAAGTCGATTGTGACACCGCGCTTGGCAGGGAGCGGGCCTACAGTACCGACCTGCTGCGGGCCAGTGCCAGTACCCGTAGTTGTACCAGTTGCCAGCGGTGATCCATTTTGCTCAAGGTTCAGCGTGAACTGGTCTCCGGCTTTCGCTCGCCCGTCCTGAATATTCTTCTGCAAAGTGATAGTTGCAGGAGAGGAACACGACGCGAGATCTGTGCTGCCGGTGTCACCGACCCAGTCCCAGACCACTCTCCAGCCAAGGAGCCCTTCTCTGTGAGTCCCTGCGAAGAACTGACTCTCGTTGGACCAATCTGGAGTGTCCCAAGCGGAAACAGTGGACTCGGCACCCAGGTATCCTGCGCCGTTTTCGTCGAAGGCAACGCCGTTCACATTGCTTGTGGTAGTGCGCTCCTTGGAGTCTCCTGCAATGATTTCATTACTCTCGCCACTGCCCGCCTCCAAGCTCGTGGAAGTCACGGAGAAGATGGTGGTCTTTTGCCCAACACCCCGGACGACAAAGAGGTTTCCCGACGAGTCGAAGGCGATATCGCCGTTTGATGCATTGCTTGCACTCGCGCTTGTGTTGATCCACCCTTTCGAAGCAATGTTGCCTGAATCCGGGTCGTACACGAACAGTCGAAACTTCTTTCCGTCTGCGGTATAACCCCCGAAGTAGAACAACCCGCTTTTGAGGTTCACCGCCCCGCCGATGAACGCAACGTCGCTCGACTTCTTCTTTTGCGTCGAAGACCACTGACCAGTTGACGTATCAAACCGATAGATCTCGACTGTCTCACCACCCGAGCCATTACTTGAGCGGTTGTAAGCGTAGACGGCCGACCCCGTCTTACCGATCCCCAAACCATTGAACTTGCCGACGCCACTCGCGGGGTTGCCGACGTCGCTTGATACACCCCCTGCGGCCTTCCGCAGCTGTCCCTTTCCCGAAACGGAGTAGACCACATCAGGCTCACAGCTGATCGAAACAGGTGCAGCCTGGGCCGGTGCAGCCGGCAACATCACGGCACCACCGGCGGCGACCATGAGCACAGCTGTGAGTGCAGCCCACCAGGCGCGCACGCGCAGACCTAACCGGGTCATACATTCCTCATTTCGAAGTCGAGCATGGTGTTTCAGCTCGCTTCGAGTCCCTGGCTGCGCACGTCAGAGTGCGATCAGGTCAGGGGATGGGGAGAGAGGAGCTGGTCGAACTCTTTTAACTTATGTAGTTGAGCAGTCATTGACATTGCTCAGGCCCCGGGCTTCAGCAATAGTCGGGTAGTCCACGTCCATCTGAGTAGTTTCGGTTTCGACTACTCAGTAGTTCGAATTTCAATTACCGAAGCATCTGCCTGACGCCCATCCCCCGCAGGTAGAAGCACGAATTCACCCGTTCGGCTGATCCGCTCACGCCGGTCTCCACATAGCGTTGAAGCATGATCACCTTGGAGAACATCAACCGCAGCTTCGGCGACAAGCAGGTGCTGCACGACCTCAGCTTCGACATCGGCGACAGCCGGATGACCGGTTTCGTCGGCTCGAACGGCTCGGGCAAGACCACGACTATGCGGATCCTCCTCGGCGTTCTCGCCACGGACTCCGGCCGCATCCTCGTCGACGGTGATCCGATCACCGCACATCACCGCAGTGCGATCGGCTACATGCCCGAGGAGCGAGGTCTCTACCCGAAGATGCCGATCATCGATCAGCTCGTCTACCTCGCCCGCTTCCACAGCCTCACCCGCCAAGCGGCGATGAAGCGCGGCCTCGACCTTCTCGAGCAGCTCGACCTCAAGGGCGAACCCACCGATACTCTCGAATCGGTCAGCCTCGGCAATCAGCAGAAGGTCCAGATCGCTGCGGCGCTAATCCACGACCCGCAAGCCCTCGTCCTCGACGAACCGTTCTCCGGCCTCGATCCTGCAGCCGTCGAACGCACCCTCGGCGTCCTCACCGCCTTCGCCTCCTCCGGCGCCCCAGTGCTCCAGCCACCAGCTCGACCTCGTCGAACGCCTCGTCGACGATCTCGTCATCATCAACGACGGCCGCCTCGTCGCAGCAGGCACCACCGCGGAACTGCGCCGGCAGCGCAGTCTGCCCGAGTGGACGCTGCAGACCGATGCCGACCTCGGCTGGGTGCGTGGTCTGCCCGATATCTCCGTCGTCGAGCTCGACGGCAATTGGGTCCGGTTCACGGCCCCGAATGCCGATGCCGCCGAGGCGGTCCTGCGCAAAGCGCTCACCGTCTCCTCGGTGGCGTCCTTCGCTCCGCACGACGTTGCCCTCAACCGTCTCTTCCAGGAGGTCACGCAGGCATGAGCACCACCGAAACGACCACCGCCGCCGACGGCACTCAAGCAGCCCGCGCCGGCAGCAGCCGAGCCGAATTCACCACCGCGATCGGACTCGTCATCGAACGAGGCAAAAGCCCTGATCACCTCCGAGGAGGTCGAATCCGCCGTCGTCGAATCGGAGGATTCGCCGACCGGGGTGGCGGTGCTGTCCCTCCTGAGGTCGAACTCCTCGACCCCGACGCCCCGGACCCGGCTCTCACCTACTTCATCGGACTCGGGCTCGGGCTGGTGTTCTTCATGGCCGCGATGACATTCGGGAACACGATCGCCTCGTCCGTGGTGGAGGAGAAGCAGTCGCGGATCGTCGAGATCCTGCTCGCGTCCACCTCGGCGCGGGTGCTCATGTTCGGCAAGGTCATCGCGTGCACGATCCTCGCCTTCGCACAGATCGGACTCACCGCGATCGCGGTCCTCGCCGGGGCCGCCGCCAGCGGAAACGACCTGGTACTGGGCAAGGTCGCCGAACCGATCGCCTGGTTCATTCCGCTCTTCGTCATCGGCTTCGTCATGGTCGCCGCCCTCTACGCGGCCGCGGCATCGATGGTCTCGCGCACCGAGGATCTGCCGTCGACGAGCACGCCGATCATGATGCTCATCTTTCTGCCCTATATGGGAGTCATCATCTTCTCGTCGAACGAAACGGTGATGGCGGTGCTGCCCTACATTCCGTTCCCCGCGGCGGTGGCAGTGCCGATGCGAGTCTTCCTCGGCACCATCGCCTGGTGGGAGCCGCTGGTATCTCTGCTCATCCTCATCGTCACCACCCTGCTCGCGCTGCTGCTGGCCACGAGGATCTTCGAGCGCTCGATCCTCAAGTCGGGACCGAAGCTGACGTGGGGTCAGGCGCTCAAGAAGTGACCGTCTGAGCGCTGCGACCTGCAAAGGCTTACAGCCAGCCGTTCTCGGACGCGATCCGTGCGGCATCGGCACGGTTGCGGGCGTTCGTCTTCCCGATCGCCGACGACAGGCGGTTCCGCACGGTGCCGGCTGACAGATAGAGCTGGGCGCCCACCTCGTCGACGCTCGCCCCGTCGGCGGCCGCGCGCAGCACATCGGTCTCCCTCGCAGGCAGCGGTGACGCCCCGTGCATCGTTCCGTAGGCCGGGGTGAAGGGGGCGATCGTCTGCAGGGTGTCCGGCCAGATCGCCAGCGGGACGAAGAGTCCGCCGATGAGGGAGAGGATGCCGAGGACCATGCTGGCGACCTGAATCGCGTTCTCCGCCGGCAGCAGGTAGCCGAGCATGACGCCGAAGGCCGCGAACACTCCTGAGGTGAGGATGACGAGCAGCCCCGAGGCGATGAGGGTGCCCAGCGGTGCGTGGACGCCGGTGAGCGACGCAAGGACGAAGACGACGATGACGGACACCGCGCCGAGGGCCATGGACACGATCACCTCGATGAGGATGTAGGCCGCCGGGTGCAAGGGAGTCAGTGCCAGCTGTCGGCTCCAGCCCAGCGCCCGTTCGATCGCGACCTGAGCGCCGCCGGTGGCCGTGGCGATCATCGCCCCGTATGTGGCCAGGGACACCGAGATGTAGAGCGCGGCGTTCGTGCTCCTGTGAGGGCCGGGTCCGGCAGCAGTGCCATGGCGAACCGCAGTCGCTGCTTCTGTCCGCCCGAGCACTTCTTGACCACCGAGCCTGCGATATCGGCGATCCCGGCGCGTTCGAGGACAACGTCGGTGTCGAGGGAGGAAGCGAAGATCGCGGACGTGTAGTCGACGGTTTCACGGACGGTGAGGTCATCGGGCAGACCGCCGGTCTGCAGGACGGAGCTGACTTTGCCGGGACGGATGGAGAGATCGAGGCCGTCGACGGCCCGCAGGTCGCCGAAGCTCTTGGTCAGATGGGTGAGATTGACCGCAGGCTGTATGTCGGTCGCCGTCTGCGGGTGAGGGGTATGAGTCTGCGGGTGAGGGACTGTGTTGAGCGCTGTCGATGAAGTCATGTTCACAGACTAGAAATCCGCAGTCACCTGCACAGATGCCATTTCTCACCGAGGCAGGGGTGCCATTTGTCACTGGTTCCTGCGGTGGGCGCGACACGTAACGACGAGAATTCATCGAGTTAACTCAGGCTTCACATTCCCTCCACTCAACTTGTGAAAATGCTGAGTAAGTTGGGTGGCGATTGCTCGCACTCGTCGCTCACACGCCCGTTCGTGAACTGCCGCCGCCATCTCTCTGACCACGGCGGATTCACGCCCCCAGTGAGCGCCTGTGCCTCTCTACGAAAGGACAGCACATGGCCAAGAGAACACTGCGTCTCGCTGCGGCGACCGGCGCACTCAGCCTCGCACTCTTCGGATACGCCGGCCCCGCCCAGGCTGCGGGAATCGATGAACCCGGCGGCGCCCGTCAACTCGACGGAGACAACACTGACGTCATCCGCGATGCCGTCGAGGATTCGAGCGCGAAGAACGTCATCCTCCTCATCGGCGACGGCATGGGCGATTCGGAGATCACCGCCGCCCGCAACTACGCGAAGGGCGCCCACGGACGCTTCGACGGTCTCGATGAGCTGCCTCTGACCGGGCAGTACACGACGTACGCGGTGGACAAGGACACCGGCAAGCCGGACTACGTCACCGACTCCGCGGCGAGCGCGACCGGCTGGTCCTCGGGCACGAAGACCTACAACGGTGCGCTGGGCGTCGACCGCAAGGGCAACCCGCACAAGACCCTCATCGAAATGGCTCGCGCGAAGGGCATGAAGACCGGCGACGTCTCCACTGCGGAGATCCAGGACGCTACTCCTGCCGCGCAGCTCTCCCACATCAGCCTCCGCGGCTGCTACGGGCCCGAGGAGACGAGCAAGGACTGCTCCGGTGAGGCGCTGGAGAACGGCGGCCTCGGGTCGATCAGCGAGCAGATCCTCAACGCTCGCGCCGATGTCACGCTCGGCGGCGGTTCGACCTCCTTCGAGCAGAAGGCCAAAGCCGGTGACTGGAAGGACAAGACGCTGCGTGAGCAGGCGGAGGACCGCGGCTACCAGCTCGTCGACGATTCCGGCTCACTCGAATCCGTCACCGAGGCGAACCAGGATTCGCCGGTGCTCGGTCTCTTCACGGAGGGCAATTTCCCCGTTCGCTGGGAGGGACCGAAGGCCACTCACGGAGGCGCCACCGAACCCGCAGTGAAGTGCACGAACAACCCGGAGCGCACCTCAGAGGTTCCGAAGCTCGATCAGCTGACGAATAAGGCCGTCGACCTGCTCGACAACGACAAAGGCTTCTTCCTCCAGGTCGAGGGAGCAAGCATCGACAAGCAGGATCACGCAGCCAACCCGTGCGGTCAGATCGGTGAGACCGTCGACCTCGACGAGGCGGTCAAGACAGCCCTCGACTTCGCCAAGAAGGACGGCGAGACCCTCGTCATCACCACCGCCGATCACGCTCACACGAGCCAGATCGTATCCACCGGCATGGACACTCCGGGACTCACTCGAACGCTGACCACCGCCGACGGCACCGACATGACCATGAACTACGCGACCGCAGACGAAGAGGAGTCGCAGGGTCACACCGGCACACAGATCCGCATCGCCGCCTACGGCCCGGGTGCGGCCAACGTCGTCGGACTGACCGACCAGACGGACATGCACCACACGATCGCCGACGGCCTGGGACTCGATCCCGACGCAGAGGTTCCCGGTGACCCGGGCGACGACGCGAACGGCAACGACGATGCAGCCGGAACCGATGACACAAACGGCTCGGACGATGCGAACGGCTCCAACGGCTCCTCCGATGCCGGCGGCAATGACGGTTCCGCAGGTGCCCAGGACTCGAACGGATCCGACGACTCCGACGGCTCCTCCGATGCCGCGGGCGGCGGTTCCGGCGCGAACGGCGGTTCCGGCGCGAACGGCGGTTCCGAGGGAGGCGAAGGAAATGCCTCCTCCGGCGGCGGAAACGAAGGTCCGGGGCTGGCCGGCGGTGGCGGCGGGACCCTGCCGCGCACCGGCGTCGAGATCGGTGCCGCGATATTCTTCGGCGTGGCCGCGATCATCGGCGGATCGGCCCTGGTCCGCATGGCCAAGCGCCGCGGGTTCCTCCCCGCCTGAGCCGTGGGTGAGGCTCCACCGCCTCACTGCTCCACCTCAGCTCCACCGCGCCATCTGAGTCACTGCGTGTGAGCGCGAACGATGCCGGATGCTTCCAGGGAAGCGTCCGGCGTCGTTCGTGCTGCGCACAGGTTCCCGTGGCAGAGTGAGTCCATGGACCCCGTGGATCTGCCTCTGACCACCGACCGTTTGCGTCTGCGCCCCTATGTCGAATCCGACGCCGAGGCACAGCTGCGGATTCTCTCCCGCGAGGACGTCTCCCGGTTCCTCCTCCAGGATCCCTGGACCGCCGAGGTGGCCGAGACCCAGATCGCCAAACGCATTCCGCGGACAGGCCTCGAGACCGAGTCCCGTGCCCTGGCGCTGGTCATCGAGACTGCCGACGGACTCGATTCGCTTGAGGGATCACGGGTCATCGGTGACATCGCGCTCTGGCTCGAAGACGGCAGTGAAGAGAAGGCGGAGATCGGGTGGATCCTCGATCCGGCAGCCGGTGGCCACGGCTTCGCCACGGAGGCGGCCATCGCCGTGCTCAACGTCGCCTTCGACCATTACGGTCTCCATCGGGTGTTCGCGCAGATGGATGCCCGGAACACCGCCTCGGCGAAGCTGGCTCAGAGGATCGCCATGCGTCAGGAAGCCCACCTGCGCAAGGACTGGTGGTCGAAGGGCGAATGGACCGACACCCTCATCTTCGGGATGCTCGCAAGCGACCGCCAGACAGCCTGAGTGATCTCTGACTCATTGCCCCAACCCGCAGAGAATGCCATCCGACCGGTATGAGATTCTGAGACGTGCGTTGGGGGCCGAGACAGAGTACGAGTTCGAAGTGTGGCCTCGTGCAGTCGAGAGAAGAGGACCGAGGACACCGATGGCTCCAGCCGACAGGAACGGCAACGAGGCGCTCCCCGCGAACGATCGCGCCGACGAACGCGCTGACGACAACGGGGAGAACGCAGGCCTGCGGCGCGGCCTGACCGCCCGCCATATCCGATTCATGGCCCTCGGCTCGGCTATCGGCACTGGCCTCTTCATGGGGTCATCGGAATCAATCCAAGCCGCCGGACCTGCGGTCCTGCTCGCCTACATCATCGGCGGCGCAGCTGTGTTCATGGTCATGCGAGCACTTGGCGAACTCGTCGTCCGCCACCCCGTCTCCGGGTCCTTCGGACAGTTCGCCTCCAGCTATATCCACCCCTTCGCCGGGTTTCTCGTCGGTTGGACCTTCGCCTTCGAAATGGTCCTTGTCGCCGTCTTCGACGCCACCGCGATCGGCGTCTACATGGGCTTCTGGTTCCCGGATGTGCCCCGGTGGATCTGGGTGCTCGCCGTCGTGTTCTTCATCGCCGCGATCAACATGCTGGGAGTCAAAGTCTTCGGTGAGCTCGAATTCTGGTTTGCGCTCATTAAAATCGCCGCGATAGTCGCCCTCATCGTCGCAGGTGTGGCCATCATCGTCTTCGGCTTCGGTATCGCCGACCATGACCAGATGGGACCGCAGTCGCTGTTCGACAACGGCGGCTTCTTCCCCAACGGAATCTGGGGTCTGCTGTCGTCGTTCACCATCGTCATGTTCGCCTTCGGCGGCGTCGAAATCATCGGCGTCACCGCTGGTGAGGCCCAGAACCCGAAGAAAGTGATCCCGGCCGCCATCAACTCGGTGCCGTTGCGCATCCTCCTCTTCTACGTCCTCACCCTCGGCGTCATCATGTGCATCCTGCCGTGGAATCAGATCACCTCCGAGATCAGCCCCTTCGTCGCGATCTTCGACTCCGTCGGCTTCACCGCGGCCGCCGCCGTCCTCCAGGTCGTCCTCGTCACAGCGGCCCTGTCGGCCATGAACGCCGATATCTTCGGTGCCGGACGGATGCTCCACGGTCTCGCCGAACAGGGTCAGGCCCCACGGTCCTTCGCCCGCACCTCCCGCAACGGCGTGCCGGTGATGACCGTGATCACGATGATCGTCGCGCTGCTGGCAGGCGTCGTCCTCAACTACCTCTACCCCGACCAGGCCCTGTTCCTCCTCGGTGCCTTGGCCACCTTCGCGACGCTGCTGGTGTGGCTGATCGTCCTCGCCGCTCATCTGCGGATGAAACGTGTGATCGCCGAGGAGGCTCGTCCTCCCAGCGAATTCCCCGTCCCGCTGTGGCCGGTGGGTTCATGGATCACGGTGGCGTTCATCATCTTCGTCGTCGTCATGGTCGGCATCGTCCCCGATTCGCGGCCGGCCCTGTGGGTCGGTCTGCTCTGGGTCGCAGCGCTGTGGCTGTGCTATCTCGCCTTCGTCCGCGGCGAAGGACGCCGACCCCACGAACTCAGTGACCGCACCGAACCCCTGAGGTTCCGAACGAACTGATATCTCAGTTCGTGTCGGTACCGCCGCCACTTCTCACGGCCTCCGGCGACGGTTTGGTCTACCGTTGCCGTTCGCGTTCCGGGAGAGCAGATCGTGTGGTGTCGTGTCCGCGATGATCGCGCCCTCCCGCATCAGCAGCAGCCGGTGACAGCGCGTGGCCTCATCCATGACGTGGCTCGAGACGAGCAGGGTCGTCCCCTCCTCGGCGAGCGCCCGCCCCCGGAAGACGCTCCACAGATCATTGCGCAGCACGGAGTCGAGTCCCTCGGTCGATTCGTCGAAGATGCGCAGGTCCGGAGATCCGAGCACCGCCGCCGCTAAGGGCACCCGATTGGCCTGACCGCCCGAGAGCGTCCTGGCCAACTGATCGGCCGACGGTCCGTCGACCCCTCCGGATCGACCGCCCTCGTGCTGCCACCGACTTATTCATCAAGTGCTGAATATGACATTCGAGGGGGCTCTGGTCAAGGGTTCTCACGGCGAGATTTCATGACTGTCGTCCAGTCACCGATGAGCGGTGCCTGTGCGGCCGACGTTCGGGCTCACATCGAGTCGCCGACTCCACCGAGATGGTCCTGCACCGCCGGCGCCAAGCGCGCAGTAAGATCGTCGACCGGCATCGATGCCAGCGGTTCGAGTTCGAGGACATGGCGAAACATGAGCGCACCCGCCATCGTCCGGGACGTCCAAAGCCGAGCGGATGATGCGGTCCGGCCGCACGGGAAGCTTGACGACTTCCGCGAAGAGGCCGGCGAGCGTCACTGCCGCTTTCCTTAGGTGGGCGCCCCCTCCGGCGGGGCCCCGGCTTCACATCCGCCATGCTCCCCAGAGTATCGTGAGGCCCAGCTGCAAAAGGTCTGCACAACGGTCCTCCGAACCGAGCAAAGGTCTGGGAAACGGGCCTCTGTTTGGTCAGAACCACCTCGGCGGGGGTCCTAGCGTGGATGTAGCAGCAGTCGTATGAAAGGTTTTTCGGTTCACATGTTCAGGCAGTCGTCGAAGTTGGCCAATGTCCTCTATGACATTCGAGGACCCGTCCTCGAAGAGGCCCAGGCGATGGAAGCCGCCGGGCACACGATCCTCAAGCTCAACATCGGCAACCCTGCCCCCTTCGGATTCGAAGCCCCCGAAGCGATCGTCCAGGACATCGCCGCGAACCTGCCCGTGACGCAGGGCTATTCCGACTCCCGGGGAATCCTCTCCGCCCGCCGCGCCGTCGTCCAGTACTACGAGACCCGCGGCATCCACAATCTCGGCACCGACGAGGTCTTCCTCGGCAACGGGGTCAGCGAACTCATCACGTTGAGCCTGCAGGCCCTGTGCAATCCCAACGACGAGATCCTCGTACCCGGGCCCGACTACCCGCTGTGGACCGCCTCGGTGGCACTGTCCGGCGGCACCCCCGTCCACTACCGCTGCGCGGAAGAAGCCGCCTGGCAGCCGGACCTGGACGACCTCGAGTCCCGGATCACCGAACGCACCCGCGGAATCGTCGTCATCAACCCGAACAACCCGACCGGTGCGGTGTACTCGAAGGAGACGCTGCAGAAGATCGCGGAAATCGCACGCCGCCACGGCCTCATCGTCTTCTCCGACGAGATCTACGAGAAGATCACCTACAACGGCGTCGAACTGGTCAACATGGCCACCCTCACCGGCGACGACGTTCTGTGCCTGACCTTCTCCGGACTCTCGAAGGCCTACCGGGTCGCCGGCTACCGATCCGGCTGGCTGGCGATCACCGGACCGCTCGACGAGGCGCACAGCTACCTCGAGGGCATCAAGCTGCTCGCGAATATGCGCATGTGCTCGAACGTCCCGGCCCAGCACGCGATCCAAGCGGCCCTGGGCGGGAAGCAGTCGATCGACGACCTCGTTCTGCCGACCGGCCGCCTCGGCGCGCAGATGCAGGTCGCCTACGAGGGGCTCAATTCGATCGACGGCGTCTCGGCTCACCGGGCCGACGGTGCGCTGTACATGTTCGCGAAGCTCGATGTCGAGAAGTTCGGCATCACCGATGACGAGCAGTTCGCCCTCGACCTGCTGCGCGAACAGAAGATCCTCGTCTCCCACGGCACGGCCTTCAACTGGCCCAAGCCCGACCACTTCCGACTCGTCACCCTGCCCTCCGTCGAGGTGCTCACCGAGGCGATCGAACGCCTCGACACGTTCCTCTCCGGCTACCGGCAGGTCGCTCCGACGACGTGCGAGCTGCCCGTGGTGCGCGAAACCGAGCATGCGGGAGCACCTGCAGCCGGCTGACGGCCACGACCGCTCAGGCGAAGCACCCGCCCGATGCCGGGTGCGGCGGAGGCACCGAGCCCCTGCGACACTGGTCTCATGACAGGGATCGATGATGAGTCGGGGACCGTGTCCGCCACCGCCGTGGCCGACATCGTCAGAGACCTCTCCCGCGGGATAGATCTCAACCGGTCGGCCCTATCCGACGGCCTCGAGGACCACCCCGACCTCATCGACTCCTTTTCCGATCTGTCGGCGACCATGACCCGGTGGAAGCAGAAAGATCGCGAGCGTTCGGCCCTTCTGGAGAGCGCCTCGGAGCTCATCCGTGTGCGAG
This sequence comes from Brevibacterium permense, assembly GCF_013280495.1. Taxonomy (GTDB): domain Bacteria; phylum Actinomycetota; class Actinomycetes; order Actinomycetales; family Brevibacteriaceae; genus Brevibacterium; species Brevibacterium permense. The sequence continues at coordinate 39,425 of NZ_JABSSX010000013.1, read as the reverse complement.
ACACCGAGAAGCTGTTGCAGAAGCTCGTCGACCGTGCCCGAACACTCATCGGATGCGATATCGCCTACCTCTCCCAGTACTATCCAGAGACCGACGACCTGCGTGTTCAGGCAAGTCGCGGAGCGATCTCGGCGAATCTCAAAGAACTGCGAGTGCCTCCCGGCGTCGGACTGGCAGGACAGGTCGTGCGTGATCGCGCCGCACAGTGGACGTCAAACTACGATCTGACCCGACTGCCTCACGAAAGACGCGTCGACTCCGCGGTGAAGGCCGAGCGCATGGAATCACTCCTCGGAGTGCCGATGGTCGTCGACGGCGAAGTCCTCGGCGCCCTCTTCGCGGCCAACCGCTACCCACATGACTTCACCACCGACGAGATCACCCTGCTGTCGGCTCTCGCGGACCACGCTTCCGTGGTGCTGAAGACGGCGCAGCTGATGGGAGACCTCGCAGAGGCGGCCCAAGCCTCCGCGGAGGCCGAGGAGACGGCAGCCGCGCAGGCCAGCACCCTCCAACGGCTCGTCGAAGTCGAGGAGCAGCTGACGCAACTCGTCCTGCAGGGACAAGGAGTCCCCGCAGTTCTCGACGCCATCTCCGAATTGCTCGAGGCCGACGCGATCGTCGTCGACAGCGGACGTCTCGGCTCTTCGAGCTTCCCCGCCGATGAGGCGTTCTTCGACGGCATCACGGTGGACGATGCGGACGTCCGAACGGCACTGAGTCACAGTCGGTCGACAGGCCGAAGCGCGCAGGTCGCTGGTGCACAGCACATGTACGTCGCCTCGGTGGCGTCCCACCGCCGACAGCACAGCGCACTGTTCGTGCGTTTCAACGACGAACCGGCGGACGGCGACGCGAACATCGTCGCCCAGGCGGCGCAGACGCTCGCGCTCATCCGAATGAACGAACAAGCCCGGGCTGATGCCGAGAACCGAGTCCGTGGAGAACTCGCAGTCGACATCATTGCCGGCACTCGTGATCTCAGTGAGCTCGAAGCCCGTTCCCGAACCGGCAGCTTCAGCCTCTCCGGACCCTGGAGACTCATGACGATTCAGGGCGACATCGAAAACGATGACCGCATCGCCGCTCGCCTGGTCCGGGTCGAGCCGCGCATTCTCATGACGCAGCGATCCCCCGGGATCACGGTGCTCCTGCCCAGCGCCGTGATCCGCGACAGGCCCACCCTGGACACCCTGTTCGAAGAGTCGGGCGCCCTCGAAAGTTCGCTGGTGATCATCTCCGACACCGATTACGACAGGAAGCAGCTGCGCACTGCCGAGGACGAAATGTGGTCGTGCATCCGCATCCTCAATTCCCTCGGCATCAGCGAAGGAATCTTTCCCCCGGAGGATTTCGCGCCTTACACCGCAATGTTCGGCACCGCGCCGGAGCAGACGGAGATATTCATGCAACGGATGCTCGAGCCGCTGCGCCGATGGGACCGAACCCATTCAGCCGAGCTGATCTCGACTCTGCGGGAGTATTTCGAGTCCGGCATGAGCATCCGCCGAACCGCGACTCAGATGTCAGTGCATGTCAACACCGTCAAGCAACGACTGGAGAGAGCCGATCTCGTGCTCGGTCAGGAGTGGAGGACACCGGAGCGGGCGTTCCGCCTCCAGGTCGCGCTCCGCCTCGACAAGTTGAAGTCATCCTTCTAAGCCTCTATGTCTGGAATAGCCAAAGCTGCGCGATATTCACATCCGAAAAGGACATGGCAGATTCACGCGTGCATTGTTTAACTGATCTCTGCGGAGAAACTCCGACCGACAGCCTATGTCGGCCAATGACGACCTGACTGGAGATAGACGATGGCAGTGAACAGCCGAATTGCCGACTTCCGAAACATGTCGGTCGGTGATCGCAGGAAAGCCGTCGCAGCCTCGACTGGGCTCGACGCCCAACTGTTCAGCCAGCTCGATGCGGATGCCTTCGGTCCCGAAGACGCCGCCAACCTCAGCGAGAACATCTTCGGCGTGTTCTCGCTTCCTCTCGGCGCAGCCACCAACTTCACGATCAACGGCACCGACGTGCTCGTACCCATGGCGACCGAAGAGGCCTCGGTCATCGCCGCCGCCAGCAACGCAGCACGAATGGCACGTCCGCACGGCGGTTTCTTCACAAGCTCGACCGAGCCCGTCATGCAGGCACAGATCCAGCTCATCAACGTGGCGGACCCGCAGGCCACGCGCGCACGTGTCCTCGAACGCCAAGCAGAGATCATCGACCTGGCCAATGCGCAGGACCCCAAGCTCGTCGAGGTCGGTGGCGGAGTCAAGGGCCTCGAGGTCCGCCTCGTCGAGGCGAGGACGACGACGTATGTTCTCGTCCACCTGCTCGTCGATGTCCGAGACGCAATGGGGGCGAATGCGGTCAACACGATGGCTGAGGCGGTCTCCGGAACCGTGGCGGCGATCGCCGGAGGAGACGCACTGCTGCGCATCCTCACCAACAAGGCGGACCGTCGACTGTCTCGGGCTCGGGCCGTCTTCGACAGGGAGCTGCTCGGCGGAGACCAGGTCATCGACAACATCCTCCATGCCTACGAACTCGCCGCAGCCGATCCCTATCGAGCGGCCACTCACAACAAGGGCATCATGAACGGCATCTCCGCGGTTGTCCTAGCCACCGGGAACGATACGCGTGCGGTCGAGGCCGGAGCGCACTCCCATGCGCTCGTCGACGGCCGCTATTCTTCCCTCTCGGCGTTCGAGAGGAATGCCGACGGCGACCTCGTCGGCACCCTCGAGATGCCCATGCCGGTCGGCCTCGTCGGGGGCGCCACCAAGGTCCATCCCGCCGCGCGCACAGCACTGCAGATCGCCGAAGTGGCGAGCGCACAGGATCTCGCCGAGATGATCGTCGCGGCCGGCTTGGCGCAGAACCTCGCGGCGCTGCGAGTTCTCGCCACCGAGGGTGTGCAGCGCGGACACATGTCACTGCATGCGAAGAACCTCGCGGCCTCTGCCGGAGCGAACGCCGAGGAGACCGCGATCATCGTGGACCGCCTGGTCGAAGAGAAGGCATTTCGGTTCGACAGGGTCCAGTCAATCCTCGACGAACTCCGCTCCGGTGTGGCGCAATGACGGCACAGCTTCCACAGCGGTTCGCGCCATCGAATCTGCCGACTGAGGTCAGTGTCTGCGAGGTCAGCGCTCGAGATGGTCTGCAGTCGCAAGCACGCACGCTTCCTGTCTCAACCCGGCTCGAACTGATCCGGCGGCTCTCCGATGCCGGCCTGAAGACCATCGAAGCCGGAAGCTTCGTCTCTCCGCGGGCCGTTCCCCAGATGGCCGACACACGATCGGTGCTCGCAGGCCTCGACCTGAACTCCGAAATCGCGTTCCCCGTCCTCGTCCCGAATCGAAGGGGTCTCGATGATGCCGTTGCAGCGGGAACGAAAGACGCCTCGGTCTTCATCAGCGTCACCGAATCGTTCGCCCAGGCCAACCTCGGCGGTTCCCTCAATCACACCACAGACCGCTGCATCGAGGTGGCACGCGCAGCAACAGCGGCGGGGATGCGGGTGCGGGGCTATCTGTCGATGGTCTTCGGGGACCCCTGGGAAGGCGCGGTCGATCCTGAGCGCGTCGCCACGGCTGCGCGTCGCCTCGTCGATGCCGGCTGCCTGACGATCTCGCTCGGCGATACCATCGGAACCGCGACTCCCGGTCATGTGACCGCTGTTCTTGATAGCCTGGTCGGCGCCGGGATTCCGATCGATCGGATCGCCCTGCACACCCACAACACCTATGGCCAGGCGCTTGCGAATGTCTACTCCGCGCTTCAAGCAGGTGTCAGTCAGTTCGACGCATCGGCAGGAGGGATCGGTGGCTGCCCCTTCGCCCGCACCGCCACGGGAAACCTGGCCACCGAAGATCTCCTCTGGATGCTCCAGGGTCTGGGCATCTCCACCGGCGTCGACATCGACGCCGTGGCGACGGTCAGCCAGTGGCTGGGCGAACAGCTCGGCATTCCGCTTCCATCCGCAACATCATCGGCCGTCCTCGGCCGGTAGTTCCATCGTTCACGTTCCCGACAGCCGTCGGCCGACAGAAGGCAGGCAATGATGCCGCAATTGCTCGAGGTGTGGAATGACACCGTCGACCCCAGACATCTCATCGGCGGTATCGCCATAGCCGTCGGGACAGCAGTCCCGGCCTACCTCATCGCCGATCATCTCTTCGCCGCCGGAGGCGATGAAGCGCTGGGTCACTCCTATGCTCTTCTCGTCGGCATCGTCGGCTGCATCGTCGGGGCCGTGATCTCCGGGTTTCTGTTCAAACCCAAGAGAGTGATCACCACCTCGGCGGCCGACACGCGCAACCGGCAGGAGATCATCGACGAGGTCGTCGAGGAATACGGGGATCTCGGCGACCCCCGCGACCTCGGCCCGGCGGTTCAGGCAGAAGTCCGAGCCCTCGGTCTCTTCGACGCCCTCGTCGACAACCATGAGGCACGCGCCCAAGAGAACGGTGGGCACCAGTGACCGCGGAACTCATCGAACCAGTCCTGTGGGCCGTCGGGATGGCGCTTCTCTCCGGGGTGCTCTTCACCGGAATCGGACTGATCTCGGGCACGGACGAGACGGCGATCGTGGCACCGCTGGCGCTGCTTGTCATCCTCATCGGGGTGCCTCCCGCCGGGGTGCTCGCGTTCTTCCTCGCCGCGATCATTGCCAAACACATCTCCCACGCCGTACCGACGACTCTCCTCGGAATCCCCGGTGACACCACAGCGGTGCCGATGCTGCGTGAGGCGCAGCTGCTGAGGTCGCTCGGAATCCCGCATGTCGCACTGCAGAAGGCGATCTCCGGTGGAGTCGTCTCAGTTGCCATTGCCATTCCGCTGTCGATCGTGTTCGCCCTCGTACTCACTCCTTTCGCCGAGGCGATCGGCGCTGCCGCTCCCTGGATCTTCATCGCCGCGGCCGTCCTCGTCGCCTACACCTCGAAGGGCAGACTCGCTGCGGTTGCGGGGCTCGTCCCGTTCGTCCTGCTCATCGTCGGCCTGCAGGCCTTCATCATGGAGCAGAAGGAAGCGACCTTCACCACTTCGTTCTTCCTCGGCATCGCCACCGGGCCGCTCATCTTCGACCTGTTCGCTGCGCTCTCCCCCGCCGGACGCCGCTCGATGCAGCAGTCGGGCAAGCGGGAGTTCAATCTTGCTCCCGACGTCCGGCCCGCAGGGGGATCGAGGATACCGAACCCCTTCAAGGTGCTGACCGGAAAGCAACTGGCGTATACCAGCGGTTCTGCGGCGATCACCAGCGCGACCTTTGTCTTCTCCCCCGTGGCCATGGCGGTGCTCATGGGCGAGATCGTCGGAAGCCGGGTCAAGAACGGGTATGAACGACTCACCACCGTCATCACTGTCCGCAACGGAACCACAGAGTCGACCTATATCGCCGAGACTCTCATCCCGCTCATCGCGATCGGCTTGCCCCTGTCACCGATGGCGGCCGGTCCTGCAGGGCCGCTGTTCAACGCTCCCCCCGTCTACACCCTCGATGCCGAAGCGGGAACGACGAACAATCTCCACGACCTGCTCACGACTGGTCAGTTCGCTCTCTTCGCCGTCATCGCGGCGATCATCGCCGTCGCCATCGCCTACCCCTTCGTGATGACGAACGCTCACCGAGCGGCGACCTGGGTGATGAAGTCGGTCTCCCACGAAGCGATCATCGCCGGCTTCGCCGCGCTAATCTGCGTCATCTGCCTCTATGAAGGCGGACTGCTCGCGCTCGGAGTGACGATCACCGTCGGACTCGTCGGGGGACTGTTCAACCGAATGATCGGCATGCACGCCGGCGTCCAGTTCATGGGCTACTACGTCGCTGTGCTCACCGTGCCCGCGATCCTCGCGCTGTGAAAGGCCGGCTCACCGCCACTGCCGGGTGACGGTACGGACGTCGGCGACCACCTCGGCGATGGCGGAATTGTGCGCATCGACGATCGGATCGTGACGGGCAAGCCCCTGCGGTCGCGAGGACCGGGAGACGAGCAGAACGTCACGACGGCAGTCGCTGAGCGGCATCGGGATGACGGTGATGTCCGGGTCGGTCGACAGCGATGATTCGGGAATCATCGCCACCGCCAAACCGGCCGAGATCATCCGGTTGATGGCCGCATAGTCGTCCATCCGCATCCCCACCCGCGGCTCGAAGCCCGCGGACAGACAGAAGGAGCGGACCACCTCGTCGATGGCGTCACCGGGGTCGATGCTGAATGCCCAGGTCTGGGACACCAACGCCGTGAGGTCCGGTCGGCCATGGTCGTCCACGCCGATCGGCCCGATCGAGCGCGGCACGCACAGGAACAGCCTCTCCGAATACAAGTGGGCGGCGGTCAGCGTCGCCGGGATCCACGTGCGGTCGAGATCGGTCGACACGAGCAGCGCGAGGTCGAGGTCACCGGACTCGAGCCGGGAGACGAGCTTCGCGTGCTCGTCCATCGTCACATCCAGGGCCGCGGTGAGTACGTCGGTCCGGTCACCGGCGACCGCCTCGTCACGGGTCTGCCACCTCGGGCGAGCCTGCAGCTGATCGTGGAGGCGCGGGATGACGCGAGCACCGACGGTGGGCACGGCCCCGATGCGCACCGGCACGGCCTGAGATTCCCGCCAGAGAGCCACCTCGGCGCCGAGGCGCTGGCACAGTCCGAGGATCTCCACGGCTCGGGTCACTACGAGGCTGCCCACGGTCGTCGGCTGTGATCCGCGCGGTGTGCGATCGAGCAGAGTAGCGCCGAGGACCCGCTCGAGATTGCGCAGATGATGATTGACCGTCGGCTGGCTCCACTGCAGCGCGGCAGCGGCCGCGGCGACGGATCCGGTGTCGGCCACGGCGCGCAGAGCGGTGAGGCCGCGGGTGTCCAGAGGTTCCATTGATCTCCCCCATTGAGTTCTATACTGACTATAGAGCAACAGAGGAAAGTTGCTATTCTCACGTACCTGCTCGCCTCCTTAATCTGGACGCATGACCGTGCACCAGGACTCCCCCATGCCCCCGGCCCCGCACTCCTCCTCGGGGTCGCCGATGCATCCTGCCCTCACGCAGTCACGCGCGCCCTATGCCGAAGCTCTGGCGCACGCCGCCGACCGCAATTCGCTGTTCCTGTCCACCCCCGGACACGGAGGCACGACCGAGGGCATCTCCGCAGGTCAAGCCGAATTCTTCGGCGAGCACACCCTCTCCCTGGACATCCCCCCGCTCTTCGACGGAATCGACCTCGGCGTCGACACCCCGAAGGACGAAGCCCTGCAATTAGCGGCCGAGGCCTGGGGCGCCCGCCGCACCTGGTTCCTCACCAACGGCTCCTCGCAGGGCAACCGCATGGCCGCCCTGGCAATCGGCACCCTCGGGTCCGGAGTCGTCGCCCAGCGCAGCGCGCATTCGAGCTTCATCGACGGCATCGTGCTGGCCGGGCTCAACCCCGGCTTCGTCTACCCCAACGTCGACGAAGTCAACGGCATCGCCCACGGCGTCACCCCCGACGCCCTGCGCCTGGCCATCCGCAATCACCCCGAGCCGGTGACCGCCGTCTACCTCGTGACCCCGAGCTACTTCGGTGCTGTGGCCGACGTCGAAGCCCTCGCCGAGGCGGCCCACGAAGCAGGCGCGGCACTGATCGTCGACGCCGCCTGGGGTGCCCACTTCGGCTTCCACCCTGACCTGCCGGCCTCCCCCGTCACCCAGGGCGCCGACATCGTCATCATGAGCACGCACAAACTCGCAGGCTCGCTCACCCAGTCCGCGCTCCTCCACCTCGGCGACACCGAATTCGCCGATCGCCTCGAACCGGCGCTGGCCCGGGCCTTTATGATGACCGCTTCGACGAGCGAGAACGCCCATCTCATGGCTTCGATCGACCTTGCGCGCCGCGCACTCATGACCTCGACCGAGGCGATCACGGATTCGCTGGAGAACATCCGCCACATCCGTGCGCAGATCGAAGCCACCGACCGCTACCACCTGCTGTCCGGCGAGTTTCTCGGTCATGCCGACGTCGTCGACATCGACCCGTTCCGCCTGCCCATCGACATCACAGCCACCGGACTCGACGGCCACACGGTGCGCAAACGCCTCGCCGAGGAGTTCGACATCTTCCCCGAGATGTCGACAGCGACCACCCTCGTCGCCCTCATCGGCATCGGAAAGTCCCCGGACATCGGCCGCCTCATCGACGCCTTGGAGACCATGCGCCTCGAGACCGCGGACTCCGACACGGCGACGCGCCCTGCAGCCGCCCTCCCGCCGCTGCCGACGGCCGGCCGGTTGGCCATGACCCCGCGTGAGGCGTATTTCGCCGATTCCGAACTCGTCACCGCCGCCGAGGCGGTCGGACGAGTGAGCGTGAGCTCGCTGGCAGCGTACCCGCCCGGGATCCCCAATGTCCTGCCCGGCGAGGAGGTCACCGCCGACACCGTCGACTTCCTCCAGGCCGTGGCAGCGAGCCCGTCCGGCCACGTCCGCGGCGCCGTCGATCCCGGCCTCGAGACCTATCGGGTCGTCAGGAACTGATCTCCGCAGTCACCGTCCGCTCCATGTCCGCCGGTCTCAGCTGACAACGCCATTGGACAAGTGACACTGCGAATTAGGCAACTTCTTTCTTGCGTATTTTCTGGACCACTGGATGATTTTCAACGAAGGCAACTGCCCTCGGGCGCGTTCGGCGTGAACTGTGTCACACTTTTTATTGACACTCCCTGAGTACCAAGCAAGGATATTCGGCATTGTCGAAATCCGACAGCAACTGCCGCGCAGAGTTCGCACCATTCCGGCGACTCGGCCCTGCAACTTGCCCAGCAGCAGCTGAAACGAGGAACCACTGATGTCAGAAGGCCACGACAGACCCGCGCAGAAAGACAAGAAGCCGACCCGCAAAGAACGGCGTGCAATAAAGAAGCAGAAGCGGTTCGAGGCCGATGACTGCATCGTCGTCGAAACCAAATCGATCCGCACCGCCATCGGCGGCACCACGGTCGGCAACTTCATGGAATGGTTCGACTTCGGCGTCTACGGGTACCTGGCCGTGACGATGACCTCCGTCTTCACCGAAGGCATGGACCGACAGATGGGTCTGCTCGTGACCCTCCTCGGCTTTGCCGTGTCCTTCCTCGTCCGCCCGCTCGGCGGCATGGTGCTCGGACCGCTGGGTGACAAGATCGGCCGCCAGAAGGTCCTGTTCTTCACGATGGCCACGATGGCCACCGCCACCGCCCTCATCGGCGTCCTGCCCACCGCGGCCCAGGTCGGCCTGTGGGTGATCGTCCCCCTCTACCTGCTCAAGATGATCCAGGGCTTCTCCACCGGCGGCGAGTACGCCGGTGCCACCACGTATGTCTCGGAGTTCGCTCCGGACAAGTCCCGCGGCTACTGGGCCTCGTGGCTCGATGTCGGCTCGTACCTGGGCTTCGCCGCCGGTGCCGGAACCGTGGCTCTCACGACCGTGATCACTACGTCCATCAACGGCGAGAACGCCATGCTCGACGGCGGCTGGAGGATCCCGTTCCTCATCGCCATCCCGCTCGGCGCCGTCGCCATCTGGTTCCGTCTGAAGATCCCGGAGACCCCGAGCTTCGAATCGAGCGAGGAAGCCGGCCGCGACGTCAAGGTCAAAGACGACAAGTACGCCCGCCACGGCCTCATCGGCGTCATCCGCCACTTCTGGAAAGAGATCCTCATCGGCATCGCCGTCGTCGCAGGCTCGCAGACGGTCGGCTACGCGCTGACGAGCTTCATGCCCACCTACCTGGAGGAGACCGTCAAGGTCTCAAACGTCCAGGCGGCCGTGGCCACGATCCCGGTTCTCGTCATCATGTCGCTGTGCCTGCCGCTCATCGGCAAGCTCTCCGACAAGATGGGCCGCAAGTTCGTCTTCCTGGCAGCAGCCATCATGACGATCGTCCTCATTGTTCCCGCGTTCGCCGTCATGCAGATCGGCGAGATGTGGGCAGTGATCGTGGCTCTGTTCATGATCGCCCTGCCCGCCGGCTTCTACATCGCCTGCCTGGCCTCGACGCTGCCGGCGCTGTTCCCGACCGCCTCGCGCTACGGTGCGATGGGCCTGACGTTCAACCTCGGGGTCTCTCTGTTCGGCGGCACCACGCCGCTGTTCGCCCAGGCGCTCATCGATGTCACCGGCAACTCGTACATGCCCGCGTTCTACATCATGTTCTTCTCGGTGGTCGCACTCGTCGCCGTGCTGCTCATGAAGGAATCGGCGCACCGGCCGCTGCCGGGCTCGTTCCCGACGGTGAACACCCACGAGGAGGCCGAGGAACTGGCTCGCACCCAGGCCGACAACCCGGACATGGACATCGAGTCCATGCCGATCGTCGACATCGACCCCGACAAGGCACCCGCCTGATCGAGGTGAGAACCTGATCGGCTGCGATGCCTGATCGAGTGCAACGACGCTGGGCCGTCCCGTTTCGGTGCGCCCCAGCGCCGTTTCGTCGTTTCTCGGTGCGGTTCGTGGGCGTGGGCAGGCAGCCAAGGGTCTTTTGGCACTGTCATCTCTGAACTGCTCACGTTCCTCCGGGTGCAGTTGAGAAAAAGGTGTACCGATTCGCCGCAGCGGGCTTCAGCCGTCGGCTTTGGCCGGGACGCGTTTGAAGAAGTAGAGGTTCGCCGTGACGAGGTCGGCCGCCTCGGCGGCGTCCCCGGACTCGATGAGGTCGACGATCCTCGGCAGCTCGCGAGCGGACTCGACCGCGATAGCCCCGATCTGATCCTGGCGTCGGTAGAGGCGCGACTGATCGCGCAGGCGCAGGCTGATCGCCGCGGCGCGCCCGCCGAGGCCGTGCTCGAGCAGAGCCTCATGGAACCTGCGGTCCTGCGTATAGAACTCGGCGAAGTCGCCGGCCTCGGCCGCGTCCACGGTCGCCTCGGCGAGTTCGCGCAGTCGGACGATCGCCTCGGATTTGGTCGTTGCCTCGCCGGTCTCGGTCACCGACCCGTCCGTCACCGACCCGTCCGTCACCGACCCGTCCGTCACCGCCTGTACGCCGTCAGCATTCAGGACATGACCGACGATGTCATCGCTGCCGGCCTCTGCCAGACTGCGGGCAGCGGGGACAGCGAGGAGAACGCGGATGGCGATGATCTCCTCGAGGTCCGCCTCGGTGATGGTGACCAGACGGAAGCCGCGATTGGGCACGGCTTCGACGGTCCCCTCGGTCACGAGCGCCATCATCGCCTCGCGCACCGGGCTGAGTGAGATGCCGAGCTGCTTGGCCAGGCCCGCGGCCGAATAGATGCGATCCTCGGCGAGCTCACCTGAGGTGATGGCATCGCGGATGATGCCCAATGCCTGCTCGCGCAGCGATTCGGCCTGCGGTCTCACTCGCTCCATCGCACACTCCCCTTCGAATCGTGGTCGCCGACTATTGACAGCATAACCGCGAGATCGCACCATTGAACTAAGTAGTCGGTAACCGATTACCCAACCGGACTTCCCCGCGGAGTCGTATCCACAGTGACGTTCCTGCAATGAAGGAGGAACCCATGACCGCCGAACCCGCAACCAGCACACCCGCACCGACCACGTCTGCGACCGACGCGTCCGCCGATCCACTGCTCCAGCCCTTCGAACTCGGCAGACTCACGCTGCGCAACCGCATCGTCTCGACCTCGCACGAGCCCGCGTACACCGAGCTCGGCATGCCGAAGGACCGCTACCGCCTCTATCACCGGGAGAAGGCCCGCGGCGGTGTCGGGCTGACGATGATCGGCGGTTCGGCCATCGTGTCGAAGGACTCCCCCGCCGCGTTCGGCAATATCGACCTCTCCACCGACGAGGTGGTTCCGTGGCTGTCCGCGATCGCTGACGACTGCCACGACGAGGGCGCGGCGATCATGATCCAGGCGACTCATTTGGGCCACCGATCCTCGAACTTCGCCGGCGACTGGCTGCCGCTGGTCTCGGCCTCTCGGACCCGGGAGGCTGCGCACCGGTCGTTCACCAAGGCGCTCGAGGACTTCGATATGGATCGCGTCGTCGCGGATTTCGCGTCCGCCGCCGAACGCGTCGCCGCCGCCGGATTCGACGGACTCGAGGTCATGCACGCCGGTCACCTGCTCGATTCCTTCCTCGCCCCGTGGCTCAACGACCGCGACGACGAATTCTCCGGCGAACTGGAGAATCTCATCACGTTCCCGATGCGCATCATCGACGCCGTACGCGCGGCCGTTCCCGACGACTTCGTCCTCGGCATCCGCATGGCCGTCGACGAGCGCCGCGAAGACGGCATGGACGAAGCGAGGGCCACCGAGATCCTCCGAACCTACACCGATCACGGCATCGATTTCCTCAACCTCAACGTCGGGATGATCAACTCGGACCGTCAGCTCGCCGAGGCGATCCCCGGCATGGGCACCCCCTCGGCCCCCTGGCTCGAGACCTGCCGTCGCATCCGCGAGGCCATCGACATCCCCGTCCTCCACGCCGCGCGCATCTCCGACGCCGCGACCGCCCGGTTCGTGATCGCCGATGGCTGCCTCGACCTCGTCGGGATGACCCGGGCGCAGCTGGCCGACCCTCACCTGGCGCGCAAGGTGGCCGAAGGACGTGAGGACGATATCCGCCCCTGCGTCGGAGCCAATATGTGCCTCGACTCCATCTACACCTCCGGCTCGGCCACCTGCATCCACAATCCCGCTACCGGCCGGGAGGCCGATCTGCCGCAGGAGGTTCCCCACGACATCACGACCGGACCCAAGCACGTCGTCATCATCGGCGCCGGACCGGCAGGGCTCGAAGCCGCCCGTGTCGCGGCCGTGCGCGGTCACCGGGTGACCCTGCTCGAGGCCGAGGACGCCCCCGGCGGGCAGGTCCGCATCGCCGCCCGCTCGCAGCGCCGCCGCGAGCTCATCGGCATCATCGACTGGCGCGTCCAGCAGTGCAGGAAGCACGGCGTCGACCTGCGACTGAACACCTTCGCCGAGGCGGACGAGATCCTCGCACTCGACCCCGACGTCGTCATCGTCGCCACCGGAGGCGTCCCCGACGCCGGGTATCCCTTCCGCGAGCAGGGCCCGAGCTTCGACGTCTGGGACGTTATGGATGACCGGCTGAAGTCGAAGCAGCGGGTGCTCGTCTTCGACGACCACGGGTTCTACCCGGCGCTCGACGCCGTCGAACGCCTGGCCCGAGCCGGCCAGCAGGTCACCTACGTCAGTCCCGAACGCACGATCGGCATCGACGTGGGGTCGATGAACTCCCCCGCCTATCTTCAGGTGTTCTCCGAATTCGGAGTCGAGGTCCGCCTCGGCGAGCGTTTCGCGAAGAAGCCGCGGATCGAGGGGAAGGAGATCGTGGCGATGCTGCGCAACGACTATTCGGATCGGGAGGCAGAGGTCGTCACCGATGCCGTGGTCGTCGATTTCGGGACGACGCCCAATGACGAGGTCTATTTCGAGCTCAAGTCGCGGTCGACGAACCACGGGGCGACAGATCTCGAAGCGTGGGTCCACGGACGCCCGCAGCCGGATTCCGCCGGTGTGACGACCACTCACCCTGGTGCGACGGCAGTCGCGGAACCGACGACCACGTCCGCCACCACCTCCGCCGCGACGGGGCACCCGTTCACGCTGTATCGGATCGGTGACGCCGTCGCCTCCCGCAATGTGCATGCGGCGGTTCTTGAAGGGCTGAGAGTGGGAATGGGGCTGTGAGCACGATCTGCACGAGTGTGGACTTCCATACCGCCGGCGAACCGTTCCGGATCGTCGCCGAACCCCCGGTCGAGACCCCCGGCGCGAGCGTGGCGCAGCGTCGGGAGCTGGCCGTGCCGGGCTCGGAAGTCGATGATCTGCGCAGGCTGCTGTGCTTCGAACCGCGCGGTCATGCGGACATGTACGGCGGTTTCATCACCGAACCCGATGACGATGGGGCTGACTTCGGGGTGCTGTTCTGGCACAAGGACGGCTTCTCCACGGCCTGCGGTCACGGAACGATGGCGCTCGGCGCATGGGCGGTGTCAGCCGGGATCGTCGCCGTCGATCCGTCCGGGACCACGGAGGTCACGATCGACGTGCCCTCAGGCCGAGTGCGCGCGCAGGTGCACACGGACGCCGAGGGGCGGGCCACCTCGGTGGACTTCGTCAACGTGCCCAGCCGGCTCATCGCCTCGGGACTCACAGTGGATACGAGCCTGGGTCCGGTGACGGTCGACCTCGCGTGGGGCGGGGCGATCTATGCTCTCGTCGACGTCGCTCAGTTGGGTGCTGCCGCCGGTTCCTCCCAGGACGACGCTACCCAGTTCGACAAGAAGAACCGCCTCGGTGAAGTGAGCTGCGAAGTCGTGCCTGAGAATCTCACCGCGCTCATAGCCTTGGGCCGCGAGGTCAAGGCGGGTCTCGCTGATCATCCGGACACCGTCCACCCCGAGGATGACCGCCTTTCCGGGGTGTACGGCACGATCTTCGTCGACCGGCTCGGCACTCTGCCCGGCGGCGAACTGCATCAGCGCAATGTCACGGTCTTCGCCGACGGTCAGGTCGACCGATCGCCGTGCGGGTCTGGCACGGCGGCTCGAGTCGCAGCTCTCCATGCCGCCGGTGAGCTTTGCCCGGGGCAGACGCTCGCCCATGAGTCGATCGTCGGCACTCGATTCCCGGCTCGAGTGCTCGAAGAGACCGCCGACGGCGTCATCCCGGTCGTCACCGGCAGCGCCCACCGGGTGGCCACCACGACGTTCGAGGTCGACCCGCTCGATGATCTCGTGCCCGGGTTCGTGCTGCGGTGAGTCCCCTCCTTCGACGATGAGAGGGATCAACGCAGTCGACACGCCGACTCCCGCATCGCGACGACAATAGCTGTTGCGAATAGAATCGCAAGTGTAATCCAGGTCACATTGCTAAGGGGTGGGTGTGGGCAAGTACATCCTCCGGCGTGTGCTGCTGATGATTCCGATCGTGCTCGGTGTCGCCACGCTGTCCTTCATCCTCATGAAGCTGGCACCCGGCGATCCCGCCGCCGCGTATCTCGGCGATAAAGCCACTCCGGAGAACGTCGCTCAGCTTCGTCAGGCCTGGGGTCTCGACGAACCGATGATCATCCAGTATCTTCAGTTCCTTGCAGGCCTCCTCGTCGGTGACTTCGGGCAGTCGTTCATCTTCCAGACCTCCGTCCTCGAACTGCTGAAGCTGCGGATGCCGGCCACCTTGCTGCTCATGCTCGTGTCTCTGGTGTTCGCCGTCGTCATCTCCGTCCCGCTGTCACTGTGAGTGGCCGCAAAGAGATCAGCCGCCTCGGCGATCGTGTCGAGGGTCTTCGCCGCCACCGTCCAAGGCATGCCGGCGTTCTTCGTCGGCACACTGCTCATCCTCCTCCTCGGGGTGAACCTGGGCATCTTCCCGGTCGGCGGCTACGGCAGCAACTTCGGTGAGCACCTCTACTCCCTCGTCCTGCCCGGACTCGCTGTCGCGCTGACGACCTGCCCCGTGCTCATCCGCAGCCTCACCGCGGCACTGAACGATTCGATGTCGGCCGAGTACACGAACTTCGCCCTGTCGAAGGGTCTGAGCCGGAAGCGGACGGTCATCGACTATGCCTTCCGCAACGCTGGAATCACAGGTGTTTCGATCCTCGGCATCCAGGTCGGCCACCTCGTCGGCGGTGCGCTCGTCGTTGAGAACGTCTTCGCGATCCCCGGCGTCGGCTCACTCCTCATGGAAGCCGTCCTCGCCCGCGACTACGACGTCGTGCAGGCGCTGACAGTGATCTTCGGTGTCCTCGTCGTCCTCGTCTATCTGCTCACCGACGTCGTCTACAGCATCGTCGATCCACGCGTGCGGCTGGGGGCATGATGAGCGAACCGACGACCTCCCCCACGGCGACCGGCGCCACCGGCCCCGGCGGAAAGCCGCCGCGGACTCGCGGCGGCACCGCGTCCCGGGCGACGCCGACCGCACGATTCACGCTTCCCCTGCCGGCGTTCCTGCGACGGCACAATCTTCAGCTGTGGATCGGCGCGGTCATCCTCGGTGCGATGGTGCTGCTGCTCGCCATCGGACCGCTCTTCGTCACCGACGACCCCAATCGGCAGGACCTGCTCAACACCTTCGCCCCGTCGTCGATCGCGCACCCACTGGGCACCGATCAGCTCGGGCGAGACGTCCTCTCCCGCTTCCTTCACGGCGGTCGCGTCGATCTCATCGTCGCCGTCGTCGCCGTCATCGTGCCCTTCATCCTCGGCACGATCCTCGGTTCGCTGGCCGGATACTTCGGCCGCTGGGTCGACATCGTCATCATGCGCCTGGCCGATATCGTCTCGGCCTTCCCGTTCTACGTCCTGGTCATCGTGCTCGTCTTCGTCATGGGCAACGGAATGGGCAGCATCTTCGTCGCCATCAGCGCCGTCTCCTGGGTGGCCTACGCCCGCATCGTCCGCGGCGAGGTGCTCGTGCTCAGAGAGCAGGAATTCATCTCCGCCTGCCGCGCCTCCGGACTGAGCACTCCCCGGATCCTCACCCGCCACATCATTCCGAACACCGTCAGTCAGGGCGTCATCTATGCGATGAGCGACATCGTGCTCAACATCGGCGTCGTCGTCACCCTCAGCTACTTCGGCATGGGCATCGTCCCACCGACCGCCGACTGGGGTCAGATGATGAACGACGGCCAGCAGTACATGGGCACCGGCAACTACGGACTCATCCTGTGGCCGGGATTCGCCGTCGTCATCGTGTCATTCGCGCTGGCGCTCATCGGCGACGGACTGACGAACACACTGAAGCCGAAGAGGTGACCATGCCCATCCTCGAAGTGGACTCCCTCACCGTCGACATCGACGGAGAAGCCGGACGGCGTCGGATCCTCGACGACGTGTCGATCAGCCTCGAGGCCGGTGAGCCGATGGGTCTCGTCGGCGAATCGGGATCGGGCAAGTCGATGACGCTGCGCAGCATCCTCGGAATGCTCCCGCCCGGCGCCTCCGTCGTCGGCGGGGAGATCCGATTCGACGGTCGCAATATCCTCACCTCCGGGCCGGGCGGACGATTCGACCAGCGCATCCGCGGCACCGGCATCTCGATGGTGTTCCAAGAACCGGCCATCGCACTCAACCCGGTGATGAAGGTCGGCCGGCAGATCACCGATGCCATCGCCGAGCGCAGAGGACTGTCGAAGAAGCAGGCTCACGACCTCGCCGTCGAGCTCATGGACAGTGTCGGAATCACCGATCCCGACCGCCGAGCCAGGCACTACCCGTTCCAACTCTCGGGTGGAATGCGTCAGCGTGTGATGATCGCGGCGGCGTTGGCGCAGGAGCCGCGGGTGCTGCTCTGTGACGAACCGACGACGGCGCTCGACGTGACGATCCAGGCGCAGGTGCTCGATCTCTTCCGCACCATGCATCAGGACGAGGGCCTCGGTCTGCTCTATGTCACCCATGACCTCGCGGTCGTCGCTCAGCTGTGCTCGTCGATCAGTGTGATGAAGGACGGGCAGATCGTCGAACACGGTGTGCTGCAGGAAGTCTTCGACGATCCTCAGGAGGAGTACACGCGTCGACTGCTGACAGCGACTCCGCGAATCGATGAGGGCGTTGACGATGTGGGCCTTGCCGAGGAGACACGATGACCGAGACTCAGCCGGCACCGGCTCGCGGTCTGCGCGCCGAGAACGTCACCGTCACCTTCGGACGTGGTGACCGCGCCTTCACCGCGGTCGATTCCGCCGACCTGCAGGTCCTCCCGGGCGAGATCGTCGGGCTCGTCGGCGAATCGGGTTCGGGGAAGTCGACGCTGTCCCGAGTCATCTGCGGACTCCAGCGTGACTACGACGGCACGGTGAGCGTCGACGGTCGGGAGTTCGCACAGAAGCGCACGAGCGCTCAGTGGCGGATCGTGCAGATGGTCTTCCAGGACCCCTTCGCCTCCCTCGACCCCCGTTATACAGTGCGGGCCACCCTCGCCGAGGTGATCCGCCATCATCGTCTCGCCTCCGGTGCCGCTCTGCGGGCCAGGTGTGCGGAGCTCATGGAGATGGTGCGGCTGCCCGAGGAGTTCCTCGACCGCACCCCGACCGCCATGTCGGGAGGCCAGAGGCAGAGGGTGGCGATCGCCCGAGCGCTTGCCGTCGAGCCCAGGATCATCGTCGCCGATGAGGCCGTCTCCGCCCTCGACGTCAGTGTTCAAGCTGAGATCGTCGCACTCTTCGCCCGACTGCGCGAGGAACTCGACCTGTCGATCCTCTTCATCTCCCATGACCTGGCGGTCGTCAAGAAGCTGTGCGAGCGGATCTACGTCATCCACAACGGACGTCTCGTCGAAGAGAACACCACCGAGGAGATCTTCACGTCACCGCGCGACGACTACACGAAGACACTGCTGAAGGCGATACCCACCTTCGACAGCGCCTACCTCGATCGGATCCGAAGAGAGGAAGGGTGATGGCCAAGAGATTCGCAGCAGTAACTGCCGCGCTCTGCGCCTGCCTCCTGGTCCTCGCAGGGTGCAGTTCATCTGGAAAGAAGACTGCCCGGCCCGGAGGCGACCTCGTCTTCGCTCGCGCCGCCGATGCCACAACTCTGCTGCCACCCACGACGACCCAGAATGAAGACATCTGGACGCTCCAGCAGGTCTACGAGACTCTCACGCTCAACAAATCCGACGGGTCCGGGGTCGAACCGGGGCTGGCAACCGATTGGGAGAAATCGAAGGACAAGATGTCCTGGACCTTCCACCTGCGCGAGGGAGTGAAATTCCACAGCGGCAAGACCTTCGACGCCGACGATGTCGTCTTCTCCCTGAACTATGCGCGGGATCAGGAGGATGAGAACAATCTCTGGGCAGCCGAATTCGACCCGATCAAAGACGTGAAGAAAGTCGATGACCACACGGTGCGCATCGACCTGAAGCAGCCGTGGGGTCCCCTGCCCAGCTATATGGCGCTGTTCGCCGCATCGATCTACCCCGACGACTTCGGCGGACACGACGCCGAGTACATGGCAGCGCACGCAGACGGCACTGGGCCGTTCAAGGTCGGCAATTGGAATAAGGGACAGAGCCTGGAACTGGTGAAGAATCCGGACTACTGGGAGGACGGCGTCCCCTCACTGGATTCCGTGACCTTCAACGTCGTCGCCGATGACAACACTCGTCGCCTGCAGCTGCAGGGCGGCCAGGCCGATATCAACCAGGAACCGGCACCGCTGAGCATGAGTCAGCTCTCGCGCTCACAGGACATCAATGCCCAGGCGTTCACCTCGACGAAGATCCTCTACTTCAACATCAACAACAAGGAGAAGGGACTCGACGATCCCAAGCTGCGCCGCGCCATGTCTTATGCGGTCGACCGCAAGTCCATCGTCGAGGTGGTCTACGCCGGTTATGCCGAGCCCGCGACCTCGTTCGTCTCACCGGGCCTCGCCGGTCATGCGGACAAGGTCGACAGCAGCCAGTTCGACGTGGAGAAGGCCGAACAGCTGGTCAAGGAGTCTGATCATCCAGACGGGATCGACATCACCATTCAGATTCCCTCGGGAGTCGCCGATCGTGAGCTGCTGGCGCAGATCGCCCAGCAGGCGTGGCAGGACATCGGCCTGACCGTTCACGTCCAAAAGCTCGACGATGCGACTCTGACGACGAACCGCACGAACGGCAACTTCCAAGTTCAGGTCAGCTATGCGACGTCCGATGTCTCCGACACGTCGCAGATGATCAACTTCCTCGCCGTCACCGACGACTCCGGGGTTCGTTCGGGCTATGCCAACCCCGACGTGGAGAAATGGGCGGAGGAGGCCGTGGCCGAAGAGGATACGGAGAAGCAGAACGAGCTCTACGCCCAGATCCAGCAGCAGGTCGCCGACGAGGCCCCGATCGTACCGATCGCCTACCAGCGAGCACTGTACGGAATGAGCCGGGATGTCGTCGGCTTCGAACCCTATGTGCTTGGCACCTACGGGCTGAAGGAGACGAAGCTCAAGCACTGAGCAGGCAGCTCACCTGTCGACGACGATGTCGGTCAGCGGAGTCGAGCAGCAGGGCAGGAACTTACCCGCAGCGATCTCCTTCGGCCGGATGCCTCCCGCATGCTTCATCTCGACTTCGCCGCTGATGAGCACGGACTTGCAGGTTCCGCACGCGCCTTCCGAGCAGGATGAGGGCACCGACAGCCCGGCGTCCAGAGCAGAATCGAGGACGGTCGTGGACTCACCGCAGTCGACCACGCGCCCGGAGACAGCGAACTCGACGACGTGGCTCACTCCAGTGCCGCCGACGACGGCGGCTCCGGCAGCTTTGGCTCTCGCACCTGCCTTGGCCAAACGGTCGGCAGGTGACGTGGCGAAGACGAACGACTCCTCATGCATTCGCGCCGATTCCACCCCCGCTTCGGCGAGCAGGGGTCGTACCGCTTCCATATACGGACCCGGCCCGCACACGAAGGTTTCGCGGTCGGCCGCGTCAGGGACCACCTCGGCGAGGGTGGACGCATCGATCCGACCCCGCCGACCGGCCCAGGCCTCGGCCTCGGAATCCCTAGAGCACAAGATGGTGACGCTGACTCCGGCGACCTCGGCGAGCTGTTCGAGCTCGGCACGGAAGATGATGTCGATCGGCGACGAGGCGCTGTGGACGAAGACGATGTCCGTGCCGAACCCTCCCTGTCTGGCCAGCAGGCTGCGCACCATCGACATGATCGGAGTGATTCCGGAGCCGGCGGAGAGGAAGAGGTGACGTTCGGCCTGATGGAAGCTCGTGCTGAACAGCCCGTACGGCCCGTCCACGTGCAGCTGATCGCCGACCCGCACATCGTCATGAAGATGGGCCGATACCGCTCCCCCGGCTACGCGCTTGACCGTGATGGTGAAGATGTTCGTGCCGAAGGGCGCCGAGGAGATCGAATAGCAGCGCTCGAGTCCGAGCTCGGGGATGCGCATCGCCACGTACTGGCCTGGCGCGAAATCGACGGCGGTCATCCATCCCGCCCGCAGCTCGAAGGTCTTGACATCGTGAGTCACCTGAGTGATTCCGGTGACCTCGACGGGACCGGTGAGCAATTCCGGGTCGAGCGGCGTTTCCGCCGCCACGGCCAGGGGGCCGGTCTGAGCAGGCGGTTCGACCGATGCGGTCGCGGCCGGGTGAACGGGCACGGGGGTGGACGCTGCAGGGGCGACCGGGGCCAGTCGTGCGGGCCAGTCGGCCCACATCCGCCCGGTCTTCGCGGGCACACGGAAGGTCGCCTTGCTCAGCGGCTTCGCAGAGCCCGCGCCCGCCGCGGCGGCTGCAGCGTCGACGAGCCTGGATGCAATCGTCGAATGGCGGTACCTCATCGTCGTTCAGCTCCTTCCAATTGCACGGTCCGCTGTTCTCGGTGGGCCTTGAGACGTTCGATGTACCAGTTGACGAAGTCATCGACCTGGGATTCTGTGGGTGCGTAGGGGCCCGGCACGTACGCCGGCGACGAGATTCCCAGGTGCCCGCGTTCGCAGAAGGTCGCGTCCTGTTCGTTCGTCTTGAGCCACACCGTCGTGAGGTTGTCGAGGTCGTAGTCGACGCCTTCTTCCGCATCGGCGTGGACGAGCCAGGTCGTGCGCACCAGCGTCTTGTCCTCGGCCAACGGCAGCAGGCTGAACGTCACCACGTGGTCACCCATCGCGTGGAACCACATATTCGGCTGCACGTGCAGCGAGGCCCGGCCCAGAACGAAGGTGTCGAGGTTGCCCAATAATTTCGCCGAGGCGGCCGATCCGTCCATCGTGTACGACTCGCCCTTCCCGTCGAGAGCTGCCCGTTCGATCCGGAATCCGGTGGGCCGACCGCTCAGCTCCTCGACGAGGGCATATGGCAGGCCGTTGCGGTCGCAGTCGACATGAAGCTGATCCTCGGCGTCGAGGTACCGCTGGTACGCCGGCTGCAGGCGTTTGGGAATCTCGTCGGGTTCGTAGCCGTAGGTGGGGAAGAACGTGCACGTCAGCTCCGGGTGGCCGGCTTCGCAGTGGTAGCACTCACGGTTGTTCTCCATGACGAGCTTCCAGTTCGAGTCCTCGATGAGGTCACTCTGCGCAGCCACCTTCGTCCCGGCGATGTCATGCCCGGTCAGGTAGGGCTCGATGACCCCGGCCACCTCATCGATATCATCGGGCGGAGTCGGGCTGAGACAGATGAAGATGAGCCCGCCGATGACGCGGAGGTTCACCGAACGCAGGGAGAAGCAGCTCCGGTCGAAGCCGGGAGCTTGAACGCCTGCAGAGATGAGCTCTCCGGCAGGGGTGTAGGTCCACTGGTGGTAGCCGCACACGATGTTGCCCACCGAGCCGGACAGGTCATTGAGCAAGCGAGTCCCCCGGTGACGGCACACATTGTGGTGCGCCCGGATCTCTCCGTCGTCATCGCGGATGACGATGACGGAGTAGGCGCCGATGTCGACCGTGAGATAGTCACCGGGCTCGGGCACTTCGGCAGCAGAGGCGACGAAGATCCAGGTCGAGGTGAAGATCGCCTCGATATCGCGGGAGAAGAACTCCGGGCTGATGTAGAACGGCGCCGCCAGCGAATAGCCGGGCACACGTTCGTCGATGAGTCGGTCGATATCGGTCCTGTCGTGCCCGCCCGATCCGGCAGCCGCACCCGACCCAGCGAGACCGCTCGTGCTGGAATCGGTCCGCTTCTGCTCTGGCGCCAGAGTCAATTCGCCCACCACCTCGTCGTGTCTCGGCCGCGCCTGCTGTCGGCCCCTTCGCCGACCGCGACCGTGGAGTTCGTGCTCCTGCCCCCAGTGTCCGCCAGAGGTTTGCTGAAGAAAAGCGAATCTTCTTCATCCGAAACGTGCAATACTATTGCATGATCGATCCGCGTCTCCACGTCCTTCGGGTCCTTGCCGAAGTCGGCACTCTCACCGAGGCGGCACACCGCCTCGGATACACCCCTTCAGCCGTATCGCACCAGCTCAGAGGCCTGTCGAAGGATCTCGGCGTGCGCATCGTCGAACCGCGCGGTCGCGGACTCGTCCTCACTCGCGCCGGTCAGCTTCTCCTCGAACGCTCTCAGGAGCTCTTCACCAGGTGGGAGGAGATCCGAGGCGAGCTCGACGGCCTCGGCACCAGCCGAGATACGCGCACCAGACGGCTGCGACTGTGCGGCTTCTCCACTGCCGCGGCCGCCCTGCTTCCACCGACAGCTCTGACGGTGATGGAGCGATTCCCGGGTGCCGAGGTCACGATCATCGAAGCCGACCCCGAGGAGTGCTTCGACCTACTCATCTCCGACCATGCCGACGTCGCCGTGGTCGTGGCCACCGACCCGCTGCCGCCGCGCAGCGATCCCCGCTTCGAGCAGTCGGCCCTGTTCAGCGATCGCCTCGATCTGCTGGTTCCCGTCGGACACCGCCTGGCAGCGAAGTCAGCTGTGGCGTTGAGCGAGGCCGCCGAGGAGTCCTGGATCCTCGACCGGGCGGGCTCGCCGTATCACCGTCTGGTGCGCACCGCGTGTGCGGCTGCCGGCTTCCAACCGGAACAGGCCCATCAGTCTCGGGAGTGGGAGACGGGTGCGGCGTTGGTCTCGGCGGGACTCGGGGTCGCCCTCATTCCTCGCCTGGCGCGCCTGCCGGACGGCTTCGATGTGGTGCGCGTGCCGCTGCGCGGTGATCCGGTGCCGTCACGGAAGATCCTCTCGGGCATCCGCCGCGGTTCGGGCGCTCAGCCGATCATCGCCTCGGCGTTGGAGGTCCTCCGGGCGTCTGCTGAAACGGCGGCCCACCAGGAGGCCTGACCATCCGGACCTGCGGTCGCATTCGACGCCGCTTCCGCGCGACGACGGTGGTGAGGACGATCCCGGCGATGAGCACCAGAACGGAAACCACGGCCACAACGAAACCGGTGATGAAGAAGCCGGAGGCGACATCGTCGAAGGCGTCGACGTTGCCACCGCCGCCGAGGAGGAACAGGAACATCGGGATGACGAGGATGCACAACCCCACCCCGAGGCCGAGAACTCCGGCGATGATGAGGAGGATTCCCCACACCACCGACGGTTTCTTCGCAGGCACGCCTTGCGGCGGGACCCCTCCGGGCTGGATCATCTGCGGGTGACGCGTCATCCGGGCCTCCTTCCTCTCCCCCGATCCTATCGGGGACTCGAAACCACGCCATGACCTGCGCGTAGAGTTGAAGCACATACTTCGAAAGACGGGCACCACGATGGACGATATGACCTCCGACGATCGGTCCAACCGGTCCGACAGCGAATCTCAGACTTCCGCACCCGAGGGCACGGCCGCCTCGGCGCGAGGTGGGACGCTCAAACGCACGATCGGTCTGAGCGAGCTCGTCTTCTTCGGACTCGTCTTCATCGGTCCCGCGGCCGCAGTCGGCGTGTTCGGCACCCTCGATGCCCGCTCGGGCGGGGCCGTGGCACTCGTCTACATCGTCGCGACGATCGTCATGGCCTTCACCGCAGTCAGCTATATGCGCATGTCACGGGAGGTCCCCCGCGCAGGCACGGTGTTCGCCTACGCCTCGGCGGGAATCGGAAAACCGGCCGGCTTCGTCGCCGGCTGGATGATCCTCCTCGACTATCTCTTCATCCCGTCGGTCGCCTATCTGTTCACCGGGATCGCCCTGAACTCGATCTTCCCCGCACTGCCCGTCTGGGTGTTCGTGGCGGTCGCCGTCATCCTCACCACCGGGCTCAATCTCGCCGGGGTCAAGGTCGCCTCCCGCGTGATCACCGGGGTCGTCCTCGCCGAGGTGGCCGTCCTTGCTCTGGTCCTCGTCCTCGGCATCGCCTACCTCGTCCAGCACGGCCCGACGCGGGGATGGCTGACCCCGCTGACCGGAGTGGATGCGTTCTCCGTGACCGCGGTGCTCGCTGCCGTGTCCGTGGCCGTCCTGTCGTATCTCGGCTTCGACTCGCTCGCGACATTCTCCGAGGAGGCCAAGGGCGGGCCGCGGATCGTCGGCCGTGCCACGCTCATCTGTCTCGTGCTCGCAGGTGTCTTCTTCGTCGCGCAGACCTGGGTGGGCAGTCTGCTCTCACCGCTGACTCCGGCGGACCTGCAGGCCGACCCCTCACTTGAGGGTGCCGCCTACTACGACGCCGTCGATTCGACTCTCGGCCCGTGGCTGCACTGGCTGCTCGCCTTGGCCAAGGCCGTGGGCGCGGCGTTCTCCGCGATGATCGGTCAGGCCGCCGGCTCCCGCATCCTCATGGACATGGGACGGTCCCGTCAGGTGCCGAAATTCCTCGCCGAGGTGGCCCCGAAGACCGGTGTGCCGTGGAAGGGAATCCTCGTGGCCGCCGGCGGCAATGTCATCGTGGCCGGGTGGGCGGCGACCCGTGCCGACGGTCTCGACCAGCTGACCTCGATCGTCAACGTCGGGGCGCTGACGGCGTTCATCTTCCTTCAGGCTTCGGTGGTCGGATACTTCCTCGTGAAGAAGCAGGGCAGCGAGACTCCCAACTGGTTCAACCACGGCGTCATTCCGGTCATCGGCGCCGCTCTGCTCATCGCTGTGAGTCGCAGCGGTAAAT
Organism: Brevibacterium permense; assembly: GCF_013280495.1. Taxonomy (GTDB): domain Bacteria; phylum Actinomycetota; class Actinomycetes; order Actinomycetales; family Brevibacteriaceae; genus Brevibacterium; species Brevibacterium permense. The sequence continues at coordinate 13,945 of NZ_JABSSX010000013.1, read as the reverse complement.
GGCATGGTTTTCACAGCGTTTAGTGACCGATGAGGAGAGCCTGCCGAGCTGCCTCGACAACCTCGGGCGTCAACTCGTTGAGGTCGTTCACGGTCTGCACGCGCTCGATCTGGGTGAGTAAACGGTCGACGAGGCGGAAGTTGCCTGCGGTGATCCGGACGATAGTCGCGATCGCGGTTGCGTGGGCGACGCCACCATCGGTTGCCTCGCCCTCAGCTGGAAGTCGTCTGGCCAGGACTGCGGTGAGTTCGTCCGCGCTCAACTGGCGGTACTCGTGAGCGAAGCCGATACGGCTGTAGAGCTGCGGGTAGCGGGCGAGGCGTTTCTCGATGCCCGGCATACCAATGAGGATGACGCCCATATGGTGATGGTCGAAGTAGTCACGGACTTGCTCAAAGCCGGTGGCCTTAAGACGGTCGGCTTCGTCAATGATGAGCAGCTCGGTGCGTCCGCTGGAACGGGACTCGGTATGGACGTAGGGGTCGACGATGCCGTGCTCGGCGAAATCGACGGCGTAGGAGATGCGTTGACATGCTCGGGGCAGGCCCTGGTCTATTTGTTTCGGGGTGGCCACGACCGTGGGAGTGAAAAACACAGTGCGGGCCTCGAGAACACGTTCCGGCACAGGGCCGAGGGTGTCGGAGAAAAAGGATTCCCATTGTTCCCAGTCATCGACTCCGGAATAGTGCCGGGCGGAGAGTGTCTTGCCGACCCCCGGTGGCCCCCAGCACAGGCCAATATAGCGATGAGTGCGCACCGCGTCAGCGAACTCTGCGAAGCGGCGATGCTCATGAGTCGTCTGGAACGGTGGCAAATCGGGCCGTGGCGGGGCGCTGGAATTGATCTCCCCGAAATCGCCGAAAAGAAATCGGCTTCCATCATCGTCCTTGCTGAGGAGACTGTGTTTCGGGTCAGTCGGTGGCATAGAGACGCAATCCGTGTCGTGGTGGGACTTCGTCGACGCCGACCGGTTCCGCTTCGGTTGGTTCAGGCGGGACATAACGGTTGTCAATCGGCAGCGCGTCGGCGAGGCTGCGGCGGTGGCGCAGCTGTCGCTTGAGGTCACGGCGACGTTGTGACCGGGCAACCTGCAGCTCTCGTAGCGAGACGGACTCGGCGGCGAGCTCGGGAGCGATCGCGCGGCAGAGGTAATCATCATTGAAATAGACGCGGATCTCGCCGACATCGCGCGGGTCGAACCGGATAGTTACCTGTTCACCGACGTAGGCGGCCAGCACCGGGGACACATACCGGGTGGAGGAGAACTGAATCCCGTCGCGTTGGACCTTCCTTGTAGTCGCCGCAGTCAGCAGAAGTAGGTCCAAATCCTCCGGCCGTACTGGGGCTCGCGGTATGAAGCCGGAAGCTGCCCAGCGGTGGACGGGGGCTTGGTGGGTTTCGGAGTGTGGGCGCTGGTTGTATTCGGTGACAATGAATCTTTCCAGGATCGCGTCGAGTTGCTCAAGACTGAGCGCCGGGTCCGTGAGAGGTTCTCCGTTCGTTCCGTGCGGGATATACCCGGGTAGGTGCGGCAAGAGCTCGGTGGTGATGGAGCCATAGAACCGCTCGATCTTCCCTCGCCCCTGCGGAACGCCGATGCGTGAGTGGATGAGCTGTATCTGCGTGTCCAGGCAAACCCGTTCGAGGCGGACGGAGGTGAAGTCCGAGCCGTGATCGGAATAGAGCACATCTGGCAGGCCGCAGACCGGCCAGGCAGGATTCGTCTTCTGATTGACCGCTTGGTGTAGTGCCAGCGCTGTCTGTTCGGCTGATGGGGCACCCAGGAAGAGGGTGTAGCCGGCGACTGCGCGGGAGTAGTCATCCAGCAGCACCGTCAACCACGGCCGAACCGGCACGCCAGCTTGGTCGAGTACTGCAACGTCTAAGAGCGTGTGGTCGGCTTGCCACTGTTCGTTCGGGTTCAATGTGGTGCGGCGGAAAACCAATTCGAACTGGTCCCGGTAGGCGGCATCGCCGTGCTGGGCGAGTGTGCGCAGGCCCGGGTCGATGGCACCAATGATCCCCCGGACGCTGGAGTAGCTTGGCGCGGGCAGTCCCCGATCGGCAGCTATGCCGCTGACTCGGCGATGAACAAACGCGACTGAGGGCTCGGGGCAACGAAGCGCCAGAGCTTCGATCATCTCCACAATCTCGGGCAGTATTCGCCTCGTGCCGTTGTCAGCTCGCCGGAGGCGCTGCAGGCCATTGGACGTCGGGAAAGCACCATACTTCGCGGCCCAGCGTGACAACGTTCGCACCGGTACTCCTGATTCGGCCGCGATCCGTGTCCAAGGGACACCGTCATCGTGCTGGCGCAGCAGAGCCAGCCTCTCCTCTGGGGTCCTCTGCGCCATGACGATCACCGGTCCAGGATTAGGTCTCGGGACCGGGATCGGCGGCAGTCTCCGGCGCGACTGTCACCGCTTCGGGAGGACGCGGTGGCAGGTGCCGATACAGGCTGGTACGGGTAATCCCGGTTTTGGCCACGATCTCGGCGATAGTGTGTCCGGTCGTGCGCAGGTGCTCGGCGTAGGCCAGTTTGTCCGGATCCACCACTGATGGCCGTCCGATGCGTCGGCCCTTCGCGGTCGCTACCGCTCGAGCGTGGGCGGCACGCTCCAGGGTGTATGTGCGTTCCATCTGTCCGAACAACGCCAGTAGCACGACCGATAGCTGCGCCATCGGATCATCCGGGTTCGACGAGTCCACTCTGATCGGGTCGGCGAGGTTGCGCACACCGATGTTGCGTTCGGAGAGGTCATGAATCAGGTTCAGAGTATCGCGCACCGTTCGCCCAAGCCGATCGAGAGTGTGGACGACGATGACGTCACCGTCGCGGGCATATTCCATGACTGCACGCAGCCCGGGGCGGTCGACCGTGGACCCGGACTTTTTGTCCACATAGATCCGTTCGGCCGCGATTCCGGTCTGGGTCAGAGCATCGATCTGTCGATCCAAGTCTTGTTTGACCGTCGAAACCCGCGCGTACCCCAATTCCATGCGCCCAGCGTACCAATCTTCGTGTCTGTACGGAATGTATGGGACGTTGTTCTGGGCCTTACTTATGGGATGGAAAATCAGGTTCTGGCCCGATCGATGAGGTTGCTCGTCTTCGGTGTCCCACTACCAAGGAACTGGGACGACCGGAAAGTGGGCAAGGATTGACGGTGGTTCAGCCACCACTGTATAGTTCACTAAGTGCTGACTATTACTTCTCGCTTAGACGTGATGAACCGGTTGGGCCGGGCGATGGCCGACCCAACCAGGTCACGACTTATCCTGACGCTGCTAGATCGACCGGCCTACCCGGCAGAATTAGCCAGCGATCTGGAGCTGACCCGCTCGAACGTATCCAACCATTTGGCATGCTTGCGCGACTGCGGCATCGTGGTCGCCGAGCCCGAGGGGCGCAAGACGCGCTATAAGATCGCCGATCCGCACCTGGCGCGGGCGCTCACCGCACTGGTCGACGTCACTCTCGCGGTGGACGAGAACGCCCCGTGCATTGATCCCGCCTGCTCGGTTCCCGGATGCGGTATAGCAAAGGTGGGCACGTGATCCTGACCTCGGCCCTACAGGCGATCGGCCTGTTCATCGCCACGAATATTGACGACATCATCGTGCTCTCCCTGTTCTTCGCCCGCGGCGCCGGGCAGCGCGGAACCACCGCACGAATTCTTGCCGGCCAGTACCTGGGGTTCGTGGGCATCCTGGGTGCGGCCGTGCTCGTCTCCTTGGGGGCCGGAGTATTCCTGCCTCCAGCGGTCATCCCGTACTTCGGCCTCATCCCCCTGGGGCTGGGGCTGTGGGCTGCCTGGCAGGCCTGGTGCGGAGGCGATGACGATGACGCCGAGATCGAAGGCAAGAACGTCGCAGTCTGGACTGTGGCCGGGGTCACGTTCGCCAACGGCGGAGACAACATCGGCGTCTACGTCCCGGTCTTCCTCAACGTGGGCCCGGCCGGGGTGGTGGCCTACTGCATCGTGTTCCTCGCGCTGGTCGCGGTGCTGGTAATGCTGGCCAAGTTCGTCGCCACCCGCCCACCGATCGCCGAAGTCCTTGAACGCTGGGAACACATCCTGTTCCCCATTGTCCTCATCGGCCTCGGTATCTTCATCCTGATCAGCGGCGGAGCATTCGGACTCTGAGGGCCCCGTCACCCGCTCACACGGATGTAACTGGTTCGCCACTAAAGCGCAAACGACGTAGCCGACAATTACCGACGCGAGAACCACGCCACTTACCGCTGCGACTCACAACCGTCGACGGCGGCTGGTCGTGACCACTCTACGCCTCATGTCCCGAAAATGGGACCGCAGACGGGAATTCGGCACAGATCAATCGGGACACACATTTCGGCACAGGGACGGGCGGCGCGATCCGCCCGTCCCGTTGTCAGATTCAAAAGGCGGCTGCACGCTTTTCAGATGTCGACTGCATGCACTTCCCTAGGGCCAGCTTCAGGCAGCTACCGCGTTCCGCTCACATTCTGGCAGTAACCTTGCCGGATGCGGGGTCTCAAACCCGAGCCGATTGGGCTGAGATCTCAAACTTCCCACAGTGCCACCGACGAGAATGCAATTGTGCGAGCGGCTGCCTCCGCGGCACTAGCGAGCCGGGTGGCTCAATCGCATCAGCGCTCTACATTGACGGTTATCGATACGCTAATTAGGCTCTATATCGATAGTTCTCAAATCAGGGAGGATGACTATGAATTGCTGGGAGCATGCGGCCAGCGAGCAAATCATGGCGAGGGCAGTCGCGGTGTGTGTCCATTGCGGTGTCGGCCTGTGTCTAGAACACGCAACGATCTGCGAAGAAGTGCGAATTCATCGAAATGGTACCGGCGCCCCCTCGAGGCTGCTGCCGGACGGGCGGGAGATCTGTTGCTCAACCTGTCACGCGGCATTTTCTGAAGCAGTCCCCGCACATGAGGCGCTCCCTCGGTAAGCATTGGCGCTGAAGATGAGCCAGGTGATCGCGGGGAGTGAGCGCTGCCCGGTGCCATGCATTGGCAAAGGGTATGAGAGTTAGTGGACGACCTAGCGGTTGCGCTCTATATTGATATAGGTCAATATAGAAGCATGTCGATTCAAGAGTTAGTGATTGTCGGGTCTGGCCCTGCCGGCTACACCGCTGCTGTTTACGCAGCCCGGGCCGGTTTGTCGCCGGTGGTTCTCGCTGGTTCCGTCACCGCTGGCGGATCACTGATGACCACGACCGAAGTAGAGAACTTCCCTGGCTTCATCGATGGAGTCCAGGGCCCAGAACTGATGGAGGCAATGCGTGCGCAGGCCGAACGGTTCGGTGCACGCATCATCTTTGATGACGCCATCCGTCTCGATCTGACTGGGGAGGTCAAGCCCGTTGAAACCGGCCTGGGTGAAACATTCCACGCCCGCGCGGTCATCCTTGCTACAGGATCGGCCTACCGCAAGCTCAGTCTGCCCGAAGAGGATCGATTGACCGGCCACGGCCTGTCCTGGTGCGCAACTTGCGACGGCTTCTTCTTCCGAGAGCAAGAGATCGCTGTCATCGGCGGTGGTGACTCTGCCATGGCAGAGGCGTTGTTTCTGACTCGTTTCGCCTCCAAAGTGACAATCGTGCATCGGCGCGAAGAGTTTCGCGCTTCGAAGGTCATGGCCGACCGAGTCCTGGCCGACGAGAAGATCGAGGTCGCTTGGAACAGCGAGGTCTCCGAGATTATCGGTCAATCCCACGTCGAGGGGCTGCGACTGCGCGATACCGTATCCGGGGCCGAGCGGACCCTGCCGGTGTCGGGGGTATTTGTAGCGATTGGCCATGATCCGCGCTCAGAGCTCCTGACCGGACAGGTCGCCCTCAACCCCGATGGATACGTCCAGGTCACCCACCCGTCGACAGCCACGAACCAAGACGGAGTGTTTGCCGCCGGTGATCTCGTCGATAGCCGGTACCGGCAAGCGATCACTGCGGCTGGCACAGGGTGCTCGGCAGCCATAGATGCCCAACACTTCCTCTCCACCGCGCCCACAACACCCACCGCATCTCACACCGAAATACTGATGGAGGTCCCCGCATGAGTACGACGACAGTCACAGACGCCACATTCACCACCGAGGTCATCGATTCCGATATACCCGTGGTCGTCGACATCTGGGCGACTTGGTGTGGACCGTGCAAACAGATCGCACCGATACTCGACCAGCTCTCCGACGAATACGAAGGACGAGTCAAGGTCGTCAAGATCGATGCCGATACCAATCCCGAAGCGGTCACAGCAGCCGGAGTGACATCTATTCCCACGCTCGGCTTCTACCGTGACGGCCAACGACAAGACGTTCTCATCGGCGCGCACCCGCGCCCAGATATCGTGACCAAGATCGAGGAGCTGCTGGTATGACGAGAGACACCACCACACAGCAGGCGGCCCCTGCGCGCCTGTCGACGCTGGATAAGTGGCTGCCGGCCTGGATCGGTTTGGCCATGATCGCAGGTCTCCTTCTTGGTCGGTTGATTCCGGGGGTCTCTGAGCTGCTTTCGCATTTGGAAATCGGCGGCATCTCAGTACCCATCGCCCTCGGCTTGCTGGTCATGATGTACCCCGTCCTCGCCAAAGTCCGTTATGACAAGGTCGCCGCCGTCACCGGCGATAAGAAGCTGCTGATCTCATCTTTGGTGCTCAATTGGCTTGCCGGGCCCGCAGTGATGTTCGCTCTGGCCTGGGTGTTCCTGCCAGACTTACCCGAATATCGCACGGGGTTGATCATCGTTGGTCTGGCCCGCTGTATTGCCATGGTCGTGATCTGGAACGACCTCGCCTGCGGTGACCGAGAAGCAACCGCCGTGCTGGTCGCGATCAACTCAGTCTTCCAGGTCGTCATGTTCTCAGTCCTCGGCTGGTTCTACCTCACTGTCCTGCCCACTTGGTTGGGTCTTGATACTCAGGGCCTGGAAGTGTCCATGGGCCAGATCGCTCTCAACGTGCTCGTCTTCCTCGGCGTCCCGCTAATCGCCGGATTCGCCTCCCGGTGGATCGGCGAGAAACGTCGCGGCCGTCAGTGGTACGAGGAGAAGTTCATTCCCCGTGTGGGCCCGTGGGCGCTCTACGGTCTGCTGTTCACGATCGTTTTACTCTTTGCACTCCAGGGCGAGCAGATCACCAGTCAACCGTTGGACGTCGTTCGAATCGCGTTGCCATTGCTGGTCTACTTCTCGCTGATGTGGTTTGCCGGGCTCCTGCTCGGCAAGAGCCTCGGTCTTGGCTACGCCCGCTCCACAACATTGGCTTTCACCGCGGCTGGCAATAACTTCGAACTCGCGATTGCCGTCGCCATCGGTACCTTCGGTGCCACCAGCGGGCAGGCACTGGCTGGGGTCGTTGGCCCTCTCATCGAGGTGCCTGTCCTGGTCGGCCTCGTCTATGTCTCGCTCTGGGCCGCGAAGGCATGGTTCCGCACTGACCCCTACGCTGTGGAGGCGAGATCGTCATGACTGAAGCCACTATGATCCCCACTGACGATGAAACGTGTGCCCCAGATCCGTCCCACGCCATTGCTGTCGACGTCGCGACGACGCTTGCCGGAACACTCAAAGCACTCGCTGACCCTCTGCGGTTACGGATGCTCTCAGCGATCAGCACCGACCCTCGTGGGGAATCATGTGTCTGCGATCTTGCAGAGCTTGCCGACGTTTCCCAGCCCACTGTCTCTCATCACTTGAAAGTGCTGAAGGCAGTGGGGTTGCTCGAGTCTCAACGTCGCGGCACCTGGGTCTGGTATTCCATCGCTGCCGGTCGCCAGGCCGCTGTGAGCGCTCTACTGGAAGGTTTCGCCCCTGCCGTCATCGCACCAAACCCGCAGCCTGAGGCGCCAGTGGCTGTCAGTGCCTTCGACGTGGAGGCCCACATCAACCGTTTGATCACAGACCTGTCGGCAACGTCAGCTGGTGTGTCGCCAGAAATTGTCACCGGCATCGTCCGCGATTCGTACACGGCGCTGGCTCGATCGGCGAAAATCACTCGGTACCTCGTCCCCTTGACCGAGCGCTTCGCAAAGCAACGCTTGGCTGACATCACCCGGGACACAGCCAGCGCGCCTCCGCAGGTGCTCTTCATCTGTGTCGCCAACGCCGGCCGATCCCAACTCGCCGCGGCCCTAACACGCCAACTCTCAGGAGGCCGCGTAATCGCCCGATCCGCTGGTTCGACTCCGGCGGCTGGTCTCAACTCGAATGTCGCCGAACTCATCCGCGATATTGACGGGGAGAGTGTCGAGGAGTTGTTCCCGAAGCCACTGACCGATGACGCGATCCGTGCGGCCGATGTCGTGATCACGATGGGTTGTGGCGATGTCTGCCCCATCGTGCCCGGCCTCCGGTACGAGGATTGGTCAGTCGCTGATCCGGCATTGGCTTCCCCCGAGGGCGTGGCACTCATCCGCGACGACCTTGCTGACCGCGTCCAGGCCCTTCTTGATTCCCTCACCAACTGATTGAAAGAGAGACCACCCCTATGGCTGACCAGAAACCCTCTGTCTTGTTCGTGTGCGTCCACAATGCTGGCCGTTCGCAGATGGCTGCCGGCTATCTGCGCCATTTTGCGGGCGACCGCATCGAAGTCCGCTCGGCTGGATCGGTCCCGGCAGAGCACATCAATCCGATCGCTGTCGAGGCGATGGGCGAAGACGGCATCGATATCACCGGCGAGCAGCCGAAGGTGCTGACGAACGAGGCTGTGCAGGACTCAGACGTGGTTATCACCATGGGCTGTGGCGACGCATGCCCCTTCTTCCCGGGAAAGCGCTACGAGGACTGGGAACTCGATGACCCGGCAGGCCAGGGCATCGAAGCCGTTCGCCCGATCCGCGACGAGATCAAGACCCGCATTCAGGCGCTTGTGACCGACTTACTCGGTCAAGAGTGAGTGCACCGCGTGACTGATGTCGTGGTCATCGGTGGTGGGCAGGCAGGTCTCGCCGCTGGATACTTTCTTCGCAGGACGGGTCTCGAGTTCGTCATCCTCGACGACCACACCCACCCCGGAGGAGCCTGGCAGCACGGGTGGCAGTCGTTGCGTCTGTTTTCACCGGCCGGTTACAGTCCGTTGCCGGGCTGGCCGATGCCTGCGCAGAGGGGCGAGTCGTTTCCGACAGCGGGCCATGTGCTGGACTATCTGACTCGATACGAACACCGCTATGACCTGCCCGTTCACCGACCGGTCCACGTCAGCAATGTCTACCAAGACGGGGGACAACTGTTCGTCGATACTGATACCGGCCCCTTGAAGACCACGGCGGTCATCAGCGCCACCGGAACATGGCAACGCCCCTATGTCCCTCACTATCCGGGCTGTGAGGATTTCACGGGACGACAGCTGCACACTGTTGATTACGATTCGCCCGAGGACTTCACCGATCAGCGGGTCGTCATCGTCGGCGGTGGGAACTCCGCCGCGCAGATCGTCGCGGAAGTCTCGACCGTGGCGCAGACACTGTGGGTGACGCAGCGCCGACCACGGTTCATGCCTGATGACGTCGATGGACGAGTCCTCTTCGATGCTGCCACCGCCCGCGAGGCGGCACAGCGGGCCGGTCGCGACCACGATGGTGTGTCGGGCCTCGGCGATATCGTCATGGTCCCGCCCGTGCGGGCTGCACGCGATCGTGGTGACCTGAACGCTTCGCCGATGTTCGAGCGATTGACCTCGGCTGGGGTCTCGTGGGCCGACGGTAGTGAGTACAGCTGTGATGCCATCATCTGGTGCACCGGCTTCAAACCACACCTCAACCATCTCAATGGGCTCGAATTGACCTGGAAGAACGGGCATCCAGTCACAGTGGGCACTCGAAGCATCGATGCTTCTGGATTGCACCTGTTGGGGTATGGCGACTGGACAGGGTTTGCCTCCGCGACCATCATCGGTGCCGCCCGCACAGCGAAGTCTGCTGTCGCGGACGTGAACGAATACGTGCGAAGCACTCAAGCACAGTAGCTACCGCGATACCAATACGGATCGAGTACTACCGCGGCTGGCAACACCGTGGACGAGAGAACCCTGGAACCTGGCATCAGGATCGAGTCGTCAGCCCGACAGCACCAATGAGCAATACCGCCATCACCATTGCCATAGCAGGATATCCGCCCAGCAGACCTGCTAAAGCGGGTCCGGCCACAGGGGCAAAGGCACCGACGAACGTCATTGGTGCGGTGAAGACTGCGTTGATCGTCCCGAAGTTCTTCGTCCCCCATCTGTCCGAGACCGCTGTGGCCTGAAGCAGCGTGTGACAGCCCCGCACAGCACCGGCAAGGACCGCAACCACGATCAGCAACCACGCTGGCCCCGGCACGAGAGCCAGCGTCAACAGGCTCACTGCACCAATAGCAAAGATGGTGACCGTGCGTGTGCGTGCCGAGGTCGCTCGTGCGAACTGGGGGTATCCGATTCGACCGACAACCTGCCCGGCCCCAATGAGTCCGAGGGCCACAGCGGCGAGTGAATAGTCCATGCCGCGTTGAAGAAACAGCGGAATGATGTTGATCGTGACCGCGAACAACGTGAACGTGGCCATGGCCATGGCGATTTGCAAGATGATGAACTTCGGTGTGCGAGTCACCTGCCTCACCTCGGCCTTGGATACCGCTGCAGACTGCGATCCAGCATCATCAGACCAGCGCCCATTAAGAAAAAGCGCATGCAATGGCACTGTGATTGCAGCCAGGATACCGGCCATCACCACGTAGCCGCCGCGCCAACCGAGACCATCGATGAGGGCGACCACCAAGGGCGCGAACACCGTCGATGCTAGTCCTCCAACCAGCGTCAGCGTCGTCAACGGTCCGACTCGATCGGTCCCATACCACCGGGTGATGACAGCAAATGCTGGAGGATAGAGAACCGCGGACTGGGCAAATCCGGCAATGATCCACGCGGTGAAAAACACGGGAAGCGACGGCGACCACGCCACTAGCAGCAACGCCACGACACCGATGACTGAACCCGCTGTCATGACTGTTCGCGGGCCGTTGGCATCGAGGATGCGCCCGACTCGAATACCTGCCACAGCTGAGACGATGAGACCAGCCGAGAGAGCAGCAGTGATCGCTGTGGGGCTCCACCCTGTGTCCTGGGAGATCGGCGTTACCGCGACTGGAAGCGAATAGTACAGTAACCCCCAGCTGGTGATCTGCGCGGCAGACAGCGCGGCAAGACCACCTCGCGGTCGCCCAGTCACCGGATTGGTCACGCGGGAGAGAGGAAAGCAGCCAGCTTTTCCAAAGTACTCGCCTTGATCGAATAGTACGACCAAACGCCGCGCTTTTCGCGGTCGAGTACTCCGGCATCGACAAGGATCTTCAAGTGATGGGACACGGTTGGCTGGCCCAACCCGACGGGTTCGGTGAGGTCACATACGCACGCCTCATTGCTCACGTTCGCCGCCACCAGCGACACCAGCCGTAGTCGGGTCGGATCTGCCACAGCCTTGAGGAGCCGAGCAAATTCCACCGCGTCGTCCTGGCCCAAAGGTCTCATCGTCAGCGACGGGCAGCACGAGCGCGACACTGCGGCCGGGAGAGTCTGTTCAATCATCACATCTCCATTATGCCAAGACATTGACATTTGTCAATACGTGGTGCTTGAATACATATCGACACACATCGATGTTTGACGGTGGGAGTTTGAGACTTCGTGGATACGGTCTCCGCGGAAGAGTGGTTACTCGCCCGGTTTTCATCGATCAATTTGCCACTGCTAAGAAGGAGATTCATTATGCCTGAGAACTCGACCCTCGCTGATCTTCCGGTCGTCGTCATCGGCACTGGCCCCGTTGGCTTAGCTGCTGCCGCCCATCTGGTCACGCGTGGGATGAAACCACTGGTCTTCGAAGCCGGCGCTACACCGGCAGCAGCCGTCAGCGAATGGGGCCATATCGGGCTGTTCTCCCCATGGAAGTACAACATTGATCACGCCGCTCGCACTCTCCTCGAAGGCACTGACTGGCAAGAACCCGACAGTGACTATCTGCCGACCGGAACTGAACTCGTCAACGACTACCTCGCCCCCTTGGCCGCGACTCCACAGCTGCGCGAGGCAATCCGCACACAGACCCGCGTCATCGCGGTGAGCCGTCTTGGTATGGACCGGACACGCACACCAGATCGCGATGCCACGGCTTTCCTCGTCCGCACCCAGAGCGCCGACGGAGTGATCGAAGATCATCACGCCCGCGCCGTCATCGATGCTTCCGGCACATGGGCAACCCCGAACCCTCTCGGCCAAGCAGGCCTTCCCGCCATCGGTGAGACCGCGGCAAGGGAAGCCGGACTGGTCACCTCGCCACTGCCCGACGTCCTTGGACGAGACCGGGACGAGTTCGCTGGCCGCCACGTCCTCGTCGTCGGTGCCGGGCACTCGGCCGCAAATACGCTGCTGGCCCTGGGCGAACTCAACGAAGCAGAACCGACCACACGTATCAGCTGGGCAATTCGCGGAGCCGACCCCGCCAGCGTCTACGGTGGCGGCGACCAGGACGGGCTCCCGGCTCGTGGGGCACTGGGCACCCGTCTGCGCCACCTCGTCGAGACCGGACGCATTGACGTCCACACGTCAGTGACCATTACGGAGCTCAACACCACGGATGGACTCACCGTCTCAGGGACCACACCCGACGGGCCAGTCTCACTCAACGTCGACCGCGTCGTCCCGACCACCGGATTCCGGCCAAACCTCGACTTCTTGCGCGAGATCCGCCTCGAACTCGATCCGGTCGTTGAAGCACCGACAAAGCTGGGGCCGCTCATTGATCCCGAATATCACAGCTGTGGAACCGTCCCGCCCCACGGAGCCAACCTGCTGGCGCATCCGGAGAAGGACTTCTATATCGCGGGCATGAAGTCCTACGGTCGCGCGCCCACATTCCTCATGTTCACCGGATACGAGCAGATCCGCTCCATCGTCGCAGCCCTGGCAGGCGACCAGGCCAGCGCAGACAGAGTCGAGCTGGTTCTACCCGAAACCGGCGTATGTTCAGCCGACATCGGGTCCTCCTGTGACGCACCTGTTGCCGATACTGTCGAGGCTGATTCGTGCTGCGGTGCGCCCGCTGAGCCGGTCTCGATTGGCATCCCCACCGGCTTGGAGCACGGACGCAGTGCATACCAGGAGACACGATGACAACTCCACCACGCGTCCTCTTCGTCTGTGTGAAAAACGGCGGAAAGTCCCAAATGGCCGCGGGGCTCATGAGCGATCTCGCCGGTGACACGATCGATGTGGTCTCTGCTGGCACACAGCCCGGCACATCACTGAACCAACTCTCGGTGCAGTCGTTGGACGAGCTGGGCATCGATATCAGTCACGGCACTCCAAAGCCTGTCAACGACGCTGAGCTCGAAGCGGCCGATATCGTCATCACTTTGGGACGTGAAGCGACCGTGGAGGTGCCTGCGGGCACAGAATTGGAGAACTGGGATACCGACGAGCCGTCTGAGCGAGGAATCGAGGGCATCGAACGCATGCGCCTCGTGCGCGACGACATCCGCAGGCGTGTCGAGAAGCTTCATTCGCGCCTGATGTCATGAGTGACCTTCATGTTCGAGGGATGGTCGGCTCTGACTGGTCCGAGGTCAAGGACGTGTACCGCACTGGAATCGAGACCGGCCACGCCACCTTCGAGTCTGCTCCACCAGCCGCCTGGGAGGACTTTGGTGCAACCAGGCGGCTGGATCTGTGTCGAGTCGCCGTGGATGCCGATGGGAAAATTCTAGGATGGGTGGGCGCTGGGCCGGTATCGTCTCGCGAGGTCTATAGAGGCGTCGTCGAACACTCGATCTACGTGCACCCCGATGTGTGAGCTTCAGCGATGAATGGCGGTTGTTTTACAGACTGAGATGGCGGCTCAAGTCGAGAAGGATTAATAGGCGAGTCTCTTCCGGTCCATATCGTGGTCGTCGAGACTACCTAGAGCGG
>NZ_JABSSX010000012.1 GCF_013280495.1 Brevibacterium permense | reverse complement strand
CTCGTTCTGCCCATCCCCTTCCCTACTCAGGCGGCGCCCCCCCCCCACAACTACCGGCCGGCGGCCCAGCAACCTCGCGCGCGGTGGCTGGGCCGCCGTCAGGTAGTAAATCAGGCGTAGAGGGCTTCGGTGTCGTCGTCGACCCATTTCTTCGACTTCTCTACCGCCTTGTTCCAGAGGCGGTAGAGGCGGTCCACCGTCTCGTCGTCCATCGACGGGTTCCAGCGCTTGTCCTCGCGCCAGTTGCCCTTCACGTCGTCCTCGCCGTTCCAGAACTTCACGGCGATGCCGGCCGCATAGGCCGCACCCAGCGCCGTGGTCTCAATGACCTCGGGACGGATGACGGGCACGCCGAGGAGGTCGGCCTGGAACTGCATGAGCGTTTCATTGGCAACCATGCCCCCGTCAACCTTGAGTTCGGTGAGTTCGACACCGGAGTCGAGGTTCATCGAGTCGAGCACCTCGCGCGACTGGAACGCCACGGACTCCAGAGCTGCCCGAGCGATGTGGTTCTTGTTCACATACCGTGTCAGACCCACCATCACGCCGCGGGCATCCGACTCCCAGTGCGGGGCGAAGAGTCCGGAGAACGCGGGCACGATATAGCAGCCGCCGTTGTCCTCGACCTGCTTGGCCAGGGTCTCGACCTCAGGGGCGTCCTTGATGATGCCGAAGTTGTCACGCAGCCATTGCACGAGCGAACCGGTCACGGCCACCGATCCCTCGAGTGCGTAGACGGCTTCGTCCTCGCCGATCTTGTACGCGACCGTGGTGAGCAGGCCGTTCTTGCTGGCCACCGGCTCATTGCCGGTGTTGATGAGCATGAAGTTGCCGGTACCGTAGGTGTTCTTCGCCTGCCCCTTCTCGAAGCAGGCCTGGCCGAAGGTCGCGGCCTGCTGGTCACCGAGGATGCCGCAGATCGGGGTGTCGATGATGAGCCCGTTCTTCGCGCCGTAGCCGTAGATCTCCGAGCAGGACTTGATCTCGGGCAGCATCTCGACCGGGATGCCCATATCCGCCGCGATGTCGGGGTTCCAGTCGAGGGTGTCGATGTTCATCAGCATCGTCCGCGAGGCGTTCGTGACATCGGTGACGTGGATTCCGCCGTTGACCCCGCCGGTGAGGTTCCAGATCACCCAGGTGTCCATGGTGCCGAAGAGCAGGTCCCCGGCCGCGGCGGCTTCCTTGACCCCGTCGACGTTGTCGAAGATCCACTTGGCCTTCGGACCGGCGAAATAGGTCGCCAGGGGCAGACCCACCCGGTCCTTGTACTTATCGGGTCCTTCGTCCCCGGCGAGTTCGTCGCAGACCTTCTGGGTGCGCGCGTCCTGCCACACGATGGCGTTGTAGACGGGTTCGCCGGTGTTCTTGTTCCAGATGACGGTGGTCTCACGCTGGTTAGTGATGCCCACACCCTCGAGCTGGTGGCGGTTGATGTTCGCCCGGGCCAGGGCCTGACCGATCGCCTCGTTGGTGTTCTTGATGATCTCGATCGGGTCGTGCTCGACCCAGCCGGCGCGGGGGAAGATCTGCTCATGCTCGAGCTGGCCGGAGGACACGATCTGCCCGTCATGGTTGAAGACGATCGCCCGCGATGAGGTGGTGCCCTGGTCGATGGCGAGGATGAACTTTTCCTGACTCATACTGACTCCTGTGTCGAAGTGGTTTGACTGTGAGCGTGCTCAGTTGTCTGCGATCGTACTCAGACGAATGCCTGGGAGGCCAGACCGGCAACGACGCCGCCGACCAGCGGTCCGGCGATCGGCACCCACGAGTACGCCCAGTCGGAGCCGCCCTTGTTCGGGATCGGCAGCAGGGCGTGGATGACGCGCGGACCGAGGTCACGCGCCGGGTTGATGGCGTAGCCGGTGGGACCGCCCAGCGAAGCGCCGATGGCGACGACGAGGAGGCCGACGGCCAAGGGCCCGAGCTCGTGTGGGGTCTTGCCGAAGAGCAGGATGACGAACACGAGGACGAAGGTGGCGACGACCTCGGTGACGAAGTTCCAGCCGTAAGAGCGCAGCTCCGGACCGGTGGAGAAGGTGCCGAGGATGTTTCCTGCGTCCTTCTCCTCGTCATAGTGCTTCTTGTACACGGCCCACGCGAGGAACGCACCGAGCATCGCTCCGATCATCTCGGCAGCCAGATAGGCGATCGTGTGGCCGAAGGTCACGGCGATGCCGGGTGCGTATTCGTCGGCACCGCTGGCCCAGATGCCGAAGGTCACGGCGGGGTTGAGGTGTGCGCCGGTCTTGTAGGCGACGAAGACACCGGCGAAGACCGCAAGGCCCCAGCCGAAGGAGATCAGCAGCCAGCCGCCGCCGTTGCCTTTGGTCTTGCCGAGGACGACGTTGGCGACGACGCCGACACCGAGCAGCATGAGCACCGCCGTACCGGCGATCTCATAGAGAAAGATCGTGCCCATATCTCACAAACTCCTATTGTTTGTCTTTCCGGAGGGTGTCCCGCTCGATGGTCGGCCCGAACGGTGCTCCGAGGTCGGTCGATATTCGGTTGTCGGTATTCGGTTGTCGGTATTCGGTTGTGGTCCCGCACTTCTCTGTGAACGGTTCAGTGGAGGGTCACACCGACCAGGGCCGCCGCCGAGGCGTCATCGTCGGTGGACTCGGCCGCGACTTGGGCGTCGACGTGGGCGTTGAACGCCTCGACCTCGGCCGTCTGCCGGTCGTCGTCCCACCCGAGGACGGGTGCGACGATGACCGCGACCGCCTCGGCGGCGTTCTTCCCCCGGTCCGGAGTCTCGTAGTTCAGCCGCATCCGCCGCTCGAGGATGTCGCCGAGGTGGACGGCCCCCTCCGCGGCGGCCGCGTAGTGGGCTTCGACGCGCAGGTAGCGTTCGGCGCCGTCCAAAGGCTGACCGAGCTCCGGGTCCTCATCGACGAGGTCGAGCAGATCCTCGATGAGGGTGCCATAGCGGCGGACGAGTCGTTTGACGCGGTCCTCGTCCCATCCGTACTTCTCCGCGATTCCGGATTGACCGCGTCTCAGTGCACCGACCCCCTGGGCACCGAGCAGCGGCACGGATTCGGTGAGTGACCTGCGGTCCTTCGCGTCGTCGCCGAGGACGAAGTCCACGGCGTCTTCGGCCATCACTCGGTAGGTGGTGAACTTGCCGCCGGCGATCGCGGCGAGGGCCGGTTCGACCTCCATCACTGTGTGTTCGCGGGAGACCTTCGTCGAGGCCTGTCCTTCCTTGACGACCGGCTGAAGCAGCGGCCGCAGTCCCGAGTAGACGCCGATGACATCCTCGCGGGTGAGTTTGTCGGCGAGGATGGCGTTGGCATGTTCGAGCAGGTAGTCGATGTCCTGCGAGGTCGCCACCGGTGCGTCGACGTCTTCGTTCCACGGAGTATCGGTGGTGCCGATGACCCAGTAGCCTTCCCACGGGATGACGAAGAGGACGGACTTCTCTGTCTTCGAGATGATTCCGGTGTTCGGGTCGGCCTTGATCTTGTCTTCGGCCACGGTGATGTGCACGCCCTTGGAGGCGAGCACCTTGAGCCCGGCATCGGCCTTCGCCAGATCCTGCTGCTCTTCGGTCCAGACGCCTCCGGCGAGGATGGTGCGGCGGGCGTGGATGTCGAACTCTTCACCGGTGATCTCGTCCCGGGCGTGGACGCCGGTGACCTGATCGCCGTCGTGGAGGTAGCCGATGACGGAGACGTGGTTGGCGGCGGCGGCCCCGTAGCTCACGGCCGAGCGGACCAGGGTCATGACGAAGCGGGCGTCGTCGACCTTCGCGTCATAGTATTCGAGGGCTCCGACGGCAGCGTCGTCGGCCAAGCCCGGGAAGTGGGCGCTCAGTGCCTTCTTCCCCAGGTGGCGGTGCATCGGCACAGCTCGTTTGCGGCCCGGCCGGGTGGCCATGGTGTCGTAGAGGAGCACACCGGAGCCGATGAAGGCTCGGTCGATGAGGCGGTGTTCGAAGGGGAAGACGAAAGCGACAGGTTCGACGAGGTGCGGCGCGGTGTGCTGGAGCAGCAGGTCGCGTTCCTTGAGCGCCTCAGCGACAAGCTTGAAGTCGAGCATCTCGAGGTACCGAAGTCCGCCGTGCATGAGCTTCGAGGATCGGGACGAGGTTCCCGAGGCCCAGTCCTTGGCATCGACGACGCCGACCTTGAGTCCGCGGGTGGCTGCGTCGAAGGCCGATCCTGCTCCGGTCACTCCCCCGCCGACGACGAAGACGTCCAGCGGGTCGGCCGCGCTCGTCTTCTTCAGAGTCTCCAGCGCCTGGTCGCGGAAGTTCGGGGACAGTTCACCATTTCGCATCAGCAGATTCGTGCTTTCCGTCAGAAGATTCGGGCTTTCACCGATGTCGGCACGGGCAGATCAGTGCGGGTGCCTCCTCGGCGACTAATCAAAAACTAGCAGGCGAACCTGAATTCCGATACCGAACGGCAGGCTCACAGGCGGCTCAGCTGCGTCCGGTAACACCGGCGTACGACCTGCCGAAGGCTCAGTCGAGGGCGGCGACGGGCTCGACGCGCATCGCCGATGACTGTTCGGCCGAGTCGAGGAGGTCGAGTTTGCGCATAATGATGCCTTCACGCAGCGCCCAGGGGGAGATGTTCATGACGCCGATGTCGAAGATCGTGAAGGCCGCCTCGGCGACTATTGCTCCGGCCAGCACCTGTCCGGCTCGGGCTTCGGAGACTCCGGGCAGCGTCGCACGTTCCGCTGGGGTGCGGGAGGCGAGGGTGTCGATGATGCCTTCGAGGTCGCGGCGGAAGAGCTTCCGCGGAGCATAGATTCCGTCTCCGCTCGGGGCGGCGCCGGCGATGCGGGCCAGGGAGCGGAAGGTCTTCGACGACCCGACGACCTGGTCGGGCACTCCGACCCTGTTGATGTCGCCGGCGATGCGTCCGATCTGTGCTCGGGCATGTTTGCGCAGGCGGTGGATGTCCTCTTCAGTGGGCATCGGGTCCGGGAGGAACTCGGAATAGGTGCGTCCGGCGCCGAGCGGAATCGACACGGCCGCCTGCGGGTATTCGTCCTGACCCGCCGCGATCTCGAGCGAGCCGCCGCCGATGTCGAGCAGCAGGATCTTCCCGGCCGACCACCCGAACCAGCGGCGGGCGGCGAGGAAGGTCACGCGGGCCTCGTCCCGTCCCGACATCACGTTGAGGGTGACCCCGAGCTGAGCGTTGATGGATTCGATGAGTCCGATCCCGTTCGGAGCTTCCCTGACCGCCGAGGTGGCGAAGGCGAGGATCTGCTCCGCGCCTTGGTCTTCGGCGATCTCGACGGCATCGGCGATGAAGGAGCGCAGCCGTTCCTGCCCTTCGGAGTCGATCGTTCCGTCGTCACTGAGGAATTCGGCGAGTCTGAGCACCTCCTTGTGCGAGGTGGCCGGCAGGGGCGGTGCTCCGACGTGGGCGTCGACGACCAGGAGGTGGACGCTGTTGGAGCCGATATCGAGGACTGCTAGGCGCATTCGGCCAGTTTATCCTCTCCGTGGGCCTCCGTGAGAACGAACCTGGGGACCGTTCTGCCATGCGGATTTGGCGAAGCCGAATTCCGGCGGCTCCTTGGCGAAGAAGGCTTCCTGACCGCGGATGATCTCGTCCCGGTAGGCGTCATCGAGCCACCGAGGCGGCTCCGTGTCCTCCGTCAGTTCACCGTCGAGGATCGCCTTGGCACCGACCTGGCTGAGCCGGGACAGTCCCACGATCCGCTCCCCCAGGGCCTGTGCCGTCTCGAGCGGGGTGTCGGAGACTTCGTGGAAGAACCCGAGTTCGGCCATCTTCTCGAACTTCACGATCGAGGCCGTGATGAGCAGGTACCGCGCCCAGGCGTCGCCGAGGATCTCAGCCAGCCGCTTCGTGGGTCCGGCCGGGTACACGAGTCCGAGTTTGGCTGCGGTGACGCCGAAGATCGATCCGGGGGCGGCGATGCGGATGTCGCAGGCCGCGGCGATCTCCGTCCCTCCGCCCACGCAGTTGCCGGTGATGGCGGCGATCGTCGGTGTCCGCGAGTTCGCCAGGGCCGCCTCGGCGGTGGAGTTGAGTTCCCAGAAGTCCGCGAGTGCGACGTTGAGGTCGGCGATGTCCGAACCGGCGGAGAAGTGCCCGCCGGCCCCGGTGATCACCAGCGCGCCGATCGAATCGTCGGCATCGACGTTCGCGATGATCTGCGGCAGCGCCCGCCACATGGGCCGGGAGATCGCATTGCGTTTTTCGGTCCGATCGATGACGAGGGTTCCGACCCCACCGGAGACGGTGAAGTCGAAACCCTCGAGATCGACCGGACGGTAGGAGCCGTCTGGTCTCATATGTGTGTTCTGCCTTTCGAGAGGTCAGCCCCGGTTGTCGGGAACCTCGCGCTGGTCCTCACCGTCGTAGGCGCTCAGGGGACGGATGAGGGCGTTGTTCGCCTGCTGTTCGAAGATATGAGCGGTCCAGCCGGTGATGCGGGCCATCACGAAGATCGGGGTGAACTGCTCGGTGTCGAAGCCCATGAGGTGGTAGGCCGGGCCCGAGGGGTAGTCGAGGTTCGGGTAGATGCCCTTGCGCCCGACGAACTCCTCTTCGAAGGTGTTGTACAGATCCAGCAGGTCGTTCGCACCCTTGACGGCGACCATGTCCTCGAAGGCCTTGCGCATGGTGGGTACGCGCGAATCGCCGTTCTTGTACACGCGGTGGCCGAAGCCCATGATCTTCGCCTTCTTGGCCAGTGCCTCGTCGATCCAGGCCGAAGCCCTGTCGGCGGTGCCGACCTCTTCGAGCATCGCCATGACGGCTTCGTTCGCTCCGCCGTGCAGCGGGCCCTTGAGCGCCCCGACGGCACCGGCGACTGCCGAGTACAGGTCCGATGTGGTCGAGGTGATGACGCGACCGGTGAAGGTCGAGGCGTTGAACGAGTGCTCGGCGTAGAGGATCATCGACACGTCGAAGCAGCGCACGACCTCCTCGGCGGGAACTTCGTCGAAGACCATCTTGAAGAAGTTCGCGGCGTAGCCGAGGTCCTTCGTCGGGGCGACGGGGTCGAGGCCGTGACGGCGACGGTGGTCGATGGCCACGATCGTCGGCAGCTGGGCGTAGAGGCGCTCGGCCTTCGCGAGGTTCGCCTCGGCTCCCTCGGTGTCGGCCTCGGGATCGACTGCGCCCAGATAGGCCACGGCCGTCTGCACGACGTGCATCGGGTGGCAGTCCTTGGGCAGGCCGAGGATGAGGTCGACGAGCTTGTCATCGATCTCACGCTGGGAGCGTTCGCGTTCCTGGAACTCTGCCAGCTGCGCCTCGGTGGGCAGTTCACCGTTCCAGATGAGGTAGGCGACGTCCTCGAAGCTGCGCTTGGCGGCGAGCTCCTGCACGGGGTAGCCGCGGTAGGTCAGCGAGTTGGTCTCCTGGACCACTTTGGACACTGCGGTGGTGTCGACCACGACACCGGCGAGGCCCTTCTTGATTTCTTCGGTCACTGGTGACCCTCCTGTGAGAAGTTGAAGACTGCGGCATCGAACTCGTTGTACGCCGCGTAGTCGATCGTGTCATACAGGTCCGCACGGGTCTGCATGCCCTCGAGCAGGTCCACCTGAGTGCCCTTGTCCCGAATGGTCTGCAGGCCCGATTTGATCGCACCCATGGCGATGCGCAGAGTCGTGACCGGGTAGATCACAAGCTTGACTCCGACATTCGCCAACTGTTCGGTGGTGAACAGTTCACTCTTTCCGAATTCCGTCATGTTCGCCAGGATCGGCACATCGACGGCCGAGGCGAATCTCTCGAATTCGCCCAAGTCTCGCATCGCTTCGGGGAAGATCATGTCCGCTCCCGCATCGGCGTAGGCCTTCGCCCGGTCGATGGCGGCGTCGAGGCCTTCACCGGCGCGGGAGTCGGTGCGGGCGCAGATGACGAAGTTCTCGTCTCGGCGCCCCTTGACGGCGGCCTTGATGCGCTTGGACATCTCGGCCGCGGTCACGACCTCCTTGCCGTCGAGGTGGCCGCAGCGCTTCGGGTTGACCTGGTCCTCCAGGTGCATGCCCGAGATTCCGGCGTCCTCGAACTCCTGGACGGTGCGGGCCACGTTCATGGCTTCGCCCCATCCGGTGTCGGCGTCGATGAAGGTCGGCAGGTTCGTCACCCGCGCGATACTGCGTCCGTGGTCGGCCACCTCGGTCAGCGTGGTCAGCCCGATATCGGGCAGACCCATGGCCGCGGAGAACGCGCCACCGGAGATGTAGACGCCTTCGAAGCCGGTCTGCTCGATGATCTGAGCGTTGATCGGGTTGATGGCGCCGGGGAACTGGACGATCTCGTCGCCTGCCAGCAGCTCGCGGAACTTGGCGCGGCGCTCGGCGGGGGTTGCCTGTGCGCCGAGCATCAGAAGATGCCCTTCGATCCGCTGTGCTCGAGTCCGTTGACCGTGAAGCTCAGTTCCGCAACGCCCTTGGCGTCGAGGCTCTCGAGGTTCTCGGCTAGATCGAGGAAGCGAGTCTGCTCCGAGTCGGAGACGATGCCCTCGGCCAGGGTCTTGAACTTCTCGATGTAGTTCGCACGGGCGAAGGGACGGGCACCGAAGGGGTGGGCGTCGGCGACGGCGATCTCGTCGGTCAGCGTCGAGCCGTCTTCGAATTCGATCTCCACGCGTCCGCCGAAGGCCTTCTCGTTCGGGTCGATCGAGTGGTAGCGGCGGGTCCACTCGGGATCCTCGGTGGTCTCGATCTTGTGCCACAGCTCGACGGTGTCAGGACGGCCGGCGCGCTCGGGAGCATACGAGTGTTCGTGGTGCCAGCCCTGGTCCTGCATGGCCACGGCGAAGATGTACATGATCGAGTGGTCGAGGGTCTCGCGGCTGGCCTTCGGATCCATCTTCTGCGGATCGTTCGCACCGGTGCCGATGACGTTGTGGGTGTGGTGCGAGGTGTGGATGACGATGCGCTTGATCTTCGTCAGGTCCTCGATCTGTCCGCCGAGCTTGCGGGCGAGGTCGATGAGCGCCTGAGCCTGGTACTCGGCCGAGTGCTCCTTGGTGTAGGTGTCGAGGATCGCGCGCTTCGCTTCGCCCTTGCCCGGCAGCGGGATGGTGTAGCGGGCTTCGGGTCCGGAGAGGATCCAGGCGATGAAGCCGTCCTCACCTTCGTAGATCGGGTTCGGGGCACCTTCGCCGCGCATCGCACGGTCGACGGATTCGACGGCCATCTTGCCGGCGAACGCGGGAGCGTGGGCCTTCCAGGACGAGATCTCGCCCTTGCGCGACTGACGGGTCGCGGTGGTCACGTGCAGTGCCTGCTGGACGGCCTGGAAGGTGACCTCGGTGGGCAGGTGGAGCAGGGCGCCGATGCCGGCTGCGGCCGAGGGGCCGAGGTGGGCGACGTGGTCGATCTTGTGCTCGTGCAGGCACATTCCCTTGACGAGGTCGACCTGGATCTCGTAGCCGGTGGCGATGCCGTTGATGAGGTCCTTGCCGCCGATGCCCTTGTGCTGGGCGACTGCGAGCACGGCCGGAATGTTGTCACCGGGGTGCGAGTACTCTGCGGCGAGGAAGGTGTCGTGGAAATCGAGCTCGCGCACGGCCACACCGTTGGCCCAAGCGGCCCATTCCGGTGAGAAGCGGTCGCTCACCGGCAGGCCGAAGATGTTGGAACCGGGATTGAACGGGTGGGCCTGGGCCTGCTCGCGAGCGTGGGTGGGAGCGGAGCGGCGCACGGATGCGGCAGCGACGGAAGCGTTGTCGATGACGCGGTTGATGACCATTTCGGTGACTTCGGAATCGACCGGCGTCGGGTCGGATGCGACCTCGGCGATCTTCCATGCGAGCTGATCTTCGCGAGCCAGGTTCTCTGAGCTCTTGTACGTGCGGACTTCATGATTGATCATGGATACCCCTTCATAGTCCTTGACCGGAAATGGTCACATAGTGCTGACACAACTGTAGGCCACGTCACTCGACAGGTCCCTGCCGGTCGGAAATTTATCTCGACATCAAGATATTTTACCCGAAGCGTGTCCCAGTTCACCAACGAGGTCACCATGCTCTTCTGCAACGAGGGATGGTTGTGGGAATATTGGGTCATGACTCGGACTGCCCTGGACTTCGACGAGAACTGGTTCGACGACGCGGAATACGCGCGCCTGCGCAGACGCATGCCGATCCCCTATGTCAACGCCATCCCGGTACGGGTGGGCGAGACCGGCAACGTCGAACGCATCGGCCTGCTGCTGCGCAGCCTCGAGGACGGCACCCTCGGACGAGAGCTCGTAGGCGGGCGGATCCGCTTCCACGAGACCATCCGAACCGCATTGGTGCGTCACGCCGAGAACGACCTCGGCCCGATGGCGCTGCCGGTCATTCCGCCTGCGATCAGCCCGTTCCACATCGCCGAGTACTTCCCCACCGAGGGTTCGGCCCTCCTCCACGATCCGCGCCAGCATGCGATTGCCATGTGCTTCATCATGGAGGTCCGCGGCGAATGCACCCCGCGGGCCGATGCCCTCAGCCTCGATTGGCTCACCCCCGAGGAGACCCTGCGTCCCGATATCGTCGGCGAGCTCTGCTACGGCCAGGACCATATCCTGCGCATCGCACTGGCCCATCTGGGCTTCCGCGTCTGAGCCAGATGCACGCCCAGGTGAGACGAACCCTCTCACCCCACGTTTTTTCTACATCTTGTAGAACTGTCTTGGTAGACTGAAAGCGACGCGGACGATACCGCCAGTCGGGGCCGTCGTCGGCGTCTGGGTTGGACAGGCCCCGATCGAGAGGTGCGAGATGTCTGCTCAGTCCCCCATGCCCGAGTCCACCACCGCCGAAGCACGATCGGCCGGGCGCAAAGCGTCCGAGTCCGGTCGCGATCGGGAGTTCGGCGTCCTCGTCGGCTTCGACGGCTCCGAACTCGCGGCACTCGCAGTACGCTTCGGCGCTGCGGAGGCCGCCCGCCGGAAGACCGCACTGACCGTCGTGACCGCCTATCCGCTGCCGACGATGATCTATCCGAACATGGCGTCGATTCCCAGCGAGCCGGAAGACGAGAAGGCGAGGAAGCAAGCGGAGAAGACCCTCGCCGAGGCGGTCGAGCTCGTCCGTGACCATCCCGGGGAGAAGAGCTTCCGCACTGCTCCGGGCGATGCCGCGGGGGTCATCACCACGTTGAGCGCCGATGCCGAGATCATCATCGTCGGTGCGCGCGGTCGCGGCGGGTTCGTGGGCCGGGCCCTCGGTTCGGTGTCAACCGCTGTGCCGGCTCACGCCCACTGTCCGACGATCGTCATCCCTCACCACGCCACGTCGGCTGAGTCGCATGGACCGGTGGCCGTGGCCGTCGACGGTTCGGAGCCTGCTCGGGTCGCGATGGTCACTGCCGCCGCCGAGGCCGCCTTACGCGGCACGGAACTCGAACTCGTCGCCGTGCTTCCAGCTGGAGAGGAATGGCTCTACTGGTACCCCGACCTCGAACTCAGCTCCGAGGTCACCGCGCGCCGGCAGAGGCAGCTGACCGACTCACTTGAGAAGGAAGCCGCGACGCTGTCGGAACAGTTCCCAGATCTGACGGTGACCACCTCGGTGCCGGTCGGCGATCCGACTGAGACCCTCGTCGAGATCAGCTCGCGCGCACAGCTGACGGTGATGGGCACCCGTGGGCGCGGACGGATCCGCAGCGCTCTGCTGGGATCCGTCTCGCGTGGAGTCCTCAACCATGCCGAAGGCCCAGTCATGGTGGTTCCGAGCTGATCGGCGTCGCTGTGCTGATCAGCAAGGCTGTGCTGATCAGCTGAGTTCGGCACCTCGACGGCGACGGCTCACCAAGAGGAGGGCCGCGCCGAGTGCCAGCGCCCCCGCGCCGACGGCCAAGGGCAGTGCGAGCCCACCGCCGGTGCGGGGCAGGTCTCCGCCCCCACTCGCCGAGACGGTCCCGGATGAATCCGAATCATCACCCGTTCCTGCGGCGTTCGCCTCGGTCGCATCTGCCTCGGCGCCGGAGTCGGCGCCACCAGTACCAGGGTCGGCATCTGCACCCGCACCGTCGGCACCTGCGTCTGCGTCGTCTCCCGTTCCAGCACCGTCGGCGTCATCATTCGCACCTGCACCATCAGCGCCTGCCCCGGAGTCGGTACCTGCATCGGCTTCGGCGCCGGCTCCGGAACCGGCGTCAGCGCCGGCGTCGTCATCCGGGGCTGGTTCTTCCGCCTCGGCGCGCCTGAGTTCGACATCGTCGATCTGCTCGGCTGCGGCCTGCGCTTCCGCGCGTTGACCGTCGGCCGGTGCCCCACCTGCCGGCACCTCATAGGTCGTCGCCCGCAGCGCCTCGTCGCTGACCCGGACTCGGGTGAAGGCGGGCACGTCGTTGTGGACGCTCTTGCCTTCCCATTCGAGGCCGGGAACGTAGTCATAGAACTTCGACCCCGATGACGAGGTCAGCGTGAGGTAGAGCGTCTGCCCGTCTTCCTTCTCCTCCTCGGCTCCTGCTTCGGAGCCCTCAACGGGCTTGCCTTCGCCGTCCATGAGGAAGGTGCGGTTATAGATGTGGTCGTGGCCGGAGACTACGAGGTCGATGTCATTGCGGGCCGCGACCGGAGGGATCGCCTTCCGCAGCCGCTTCACATCGAGGTCATCCCAGTGTGTGGCCGTCGAATAGATCGAGTGATGGAATCCGAGCACAGTCCACCGTGCCTGGTCACCGTGCTCGGCGACGACCTCGTCGATGAACTCGGCGTGGGCATCCATGTCCGGGCTGTTCGAGTTGATGTTGAGGAACAGGACTCCATCTTCGATGAACCAGTAGTCGCCGCCAGAGGTGATGACGCCGCCACCGCCGTGATCCTGGCTGACGTTGGGTCGGTTGAAGTGCTGCTCGTAGGCTTTCGATGACACATCGTGGTTGCCGATCGTCGTCGCCTGCGGGATCGTCCGGGTCGCTTCCGGTTCCAGGTACTGAGCGTACTGCTCCTGGTTGCCGGCGGAGTTGACCTGGTCTCCCAGCGAGTAGAAGAAGCTCGGGTCGTCGGCGGTGGCCGCTGCCGAAGACAGGGTCCGGTCCCAACCGGCCGCGTCGTCGGGGTCCCCGCCTCCGGCGCCGACCTGGGGGTCGCCGAAGACGAGGAATTCGTCATCTCCTCCGGACGACCCTGTGGTGAACTGCTGCACCTCAGTGAAGCCGTCCTCGTCGCTGCCGACCTGGTAGGCGTAGTCAGTGCCAGGTTCCAGGTCGGTCATGCTCGCTTGGTTGAAGTGACGTTTGAGGTCGGTCGCGAGTCCGGAGTCCGTGGTCTCAGCTGTTGCCGCGTCGGCCGGAAGCTTTCCGCCATCGAGCTCACTCGCCGGCACCCACCGAACCTCTCCCCCCGCCGGCACTCTCGCTCATCCATGAGAGGTTGCGCGCCGTGGAGTCGGCCCCGACCTGCAACACGGTATCGGTGATCGCCTCGCTCCCAGCATCCGCCCCGGCGGGCGAATCCGTCCGGTCAGGGCTCGGAGTCTGAGCAGAGTCGGCATTCGCGCCCTGGGTCGCGGTCGACCCTCCGGAACCGAGAGATGGCTCGGCACGCACGGGAACCGGGGCCGCGACCAGAGCGGCGAGCAGGGTAGCGGCGGACAGGGCACTGAGCGGTCTCTTCAGTCGATGCGTATTCACCCGCCCATTCCTACTGACCAGTAGTGTCCGGTTGTTCGAGGCCCATCGACGGGAAGGGAAACGGGAAGTGAATCCTCGATGACCGCCCCCGGCCTCCGCGTCGCCACGGATACCGGTCGCTGCTCCGCTCCCCTGTTGTACAGTGGTGGCTACGACAGGGGAGCGCCGTCAGGGGCGCTGAGAGTGCAGAAGAAGCTGCAGACCCTCGAACCTGATGCGGTTAGCACCGCCGAAGGAAGTCGAGACTCTTCACCCCTCCTTGAAATGAGGAGGCACAATGCCGAACACCACCACGCCCAGCACCACCCCCACCTCTTCACGCGCCTTCACCGCGGCGCCGAAATCCAAACAGTGGCGGGTGGTCGACTATGTCACCACCGCCGTTCTCGGCATTGCCGTGGGGCTTGTGTTCTGGGTGTTAGCGCTGAGCTGGAAGGTCCTCGAACTCGCCTTCCAGGCATTCCCGCCGTCGATCGGTCTCATCGCAGGACTCTGGGTGCTGGCCGGACCGCTCGCCGGTGCCATCATCCGCAAACCCGGTGCCGCGCTCCTGTGCGAACTCATCGCCGCCATCGTCGAAGCCGTCCTCGGCTCCCACTTCGGAGCGACAGTTCTGCTCTCGGGTCTGCTGCAGGGCCTCGGCGCCGAACTCGTCTTCGCCGCCTTCGGCTACAAGCGCTTCACCCTGTGGGTCACCGCCGCTTCGGGCATGCTGGCGGCTGCGTTCATGGCAGTGAGCGAGAACATCATGTACAACGCCGAATGGCAGTTCGGCTTCCAGGCGATCTACGCCGTCTGCGCGATCGTCTCCGGCCTCGTCATCTCCGGGATCGGCGCCTGGTTCGCCTACCGTGCGATCGCGGCTACCGGAGCGCTCAGCTCCTTCGCCTCAGGCCGACTGCGCTGATGGCGCTGCCGATCACGGCCGCCGGCTTCTCATGGACACACACCGACCGTGACCGGCCGGCAGTCGGACCGTTCGATCTGCAGATCACGGCCGGAGAGAAGGTGCTGCTGCTCGGTGCCTCCGGGGCCGGCAAATCGACGTTCCTCCACGCTGTCGCCGGTGTCCTGCCCGAGGAATCGGGTGAGGCCACCGGTGAACTCCTCGTCGGCGGCGAAAGACCGGATCCTCGCCGAGGCAGCACCGGGCTGGTCCTCCAAGATCCCGATTCGCAGGTGATCTTCTCCCGCATCGGCGATGACGTGGCGTTCGGGATGGAGAACCTCGGACTCCCGGCCGAGACCATCGAGGCTCAGGTGCCCAGGTCTCTGCGGGCGTTGGGGCTCGATCTGCCGCCGGAGCATCCGAGTGCTGCGCTGTCCGGCGGGCAGAAGCAGCGGCTGGCTCTGGCCGGGATCCACGCGATGGCCCCGGAGGTCATCGTCCTCGATGAACCGACAGCCAATATCGATCCCGCCTCGGCGGCTGGGGTCCGCGATGCCGTGCTCACAGTGCAGGCCGAGACACAGGCGACCATGCTCGTCGTCGAACACCGGGTGGAGCTGTGGATCGATCACGTCGACCGGGTCATCGTGCTCGGCCGTGACGGAATCGTCGCCCAAGGTCCGCCCCCGCAGATCTTCTCCGATCCGGACCTCACGGAGACGCTCATCGACTGCGGAATCTGGATGCCGCGGCGCTCCCCCGCCCCGCGCCGAGGCGGGACCGACCGAATCGGCGGAACGTCGGGCCGCCTCGGCGAGGTTCTGCTGCGCACCCATCGGCTCAGCGTTGCTCGACCGCGCATGGCCGCCCCCACCGCGGCCGGCCTGAAGCTGAGCCTGCGTGCCGGTCAGGCGCTCGGAATCGTCGGTGCGAACGGGGCAGGCAAATCGACGACGGCCCTGACCTTGGCGGGGCTGCTGCCCGAATTCTCCGGGCAGGTCCTCGCCGAGGCGGCCCTGCGGGAAGGAGCCAAACGGGCCCGGCCTTTCGCCTGGCCGTCGAAGCAGTTGGCGACGCGCATCGGCATGGTCTTCCAGGAACCGGCGCACCAGTTCCTCACCTCGAGCGTGGCGACCGAACTCGAGCTGGGTCCCCGACTGGCCGGGTGGTCTGCCGCCGAGTCGCAGGCTCGGGTGGATGAGCTTCTTGAGGTCCTCGGCCTGACCGGGTTGGCGCAGGCTCATCCGCAGAGTCTCTCAGGTGGGGAGAAGCGTCGCCTGTCGGTGGCGGCGATGCTGGCGCCCCGGCCCCGGGTGCTCATCGTCGATGAGCCGACCTTCGGTCAGGATGCGCTGACGTGGGCGGGGTTGGTGGAGATGTTCCTCGATGCCTTGGAGCACGGTTCTGCAGTGGTCGCGGTCAGCCACGATCAGGCGTTCCTCGAGGCCATAGGGGCCGATCTCCTCGAGCTCGGCGACCACAGCAGCGCAGAACGATTCGGCGACAGTGAGTCGGATTCGCATGTCAGGGCGGGTGAGCGCGGTGAGTGACAGTCTCGACATGCATTCTCGCCCCTCCCCCGAGGTCGCCGCCCAGGATCCTGGCCAGCTCATCCCCGTGGTGCGTTCCACCGCTTTGGGTCGGTGCAATCCGCTGACGAAGATCGCAGTGGCTCTCATCCTCATGGTCGGGGCGCTGCTGAGCATTGATCTCGTCTCTGCCGGGCTGGTGCTGCTGGCAGCAGTGCTGGCTCTGCCTGCGACGGGACTCGAGCTGGTGGCCGCGGCCAAGCGGTTGTGGTTCCTCCCCGCCGGAGCTCTGCTCGCCGCTTGGGGCACGGCACTGTTGGCGGAGAAGACCGGGGATGTGGTCGTCGACTTCGGTCCGATTCTGTTCACCACGGGGTCACTGGCCGCGGCCGCGGCGATCTTCGTCCGTGCCCTGGCGTTGGCGATCCCGCTCATCGTGCTCGCGTCGACGATCGATCCGCGTGATCTCGCCGATGCGCTCATTCAGCATCTGCGGCTGCCAGAGGTCGTTGTGGTCTCGGTACTCGCGGCCTCGCGACTGCTCGGACTGCTCGTCAGTGAGTGGCAGGCACTGGCGATGGCCAGGCGGGCCAGAGGCGTCGCGGGCGGTTCGCTTCTGCGGCGCACGGGCAGCCTCTTCAGCGGAGTGTTCGTCCTGCTCGTGGTCTCGATTCGCCGGGCGACGACCTTGGCGATGGCGATGGAGGGCCGGGCATTCGGTCGTCCGGGCCGCACGTGGCGCAGGCGGTCGAGTTTCGCGGTCCGAGATGTCGTGGCGGTGCTGATCAGTCTGGCTGTCTGCGCGGTCGCGATCGGTGCGGCTCACATGCTCGGAGTCTGGAACCCGATCATCGGCTGAGGCGAAGCGAGGCCGGCGGAGCCGTTCCGCTGCCGGTCGATCAGAGCTGCCGGACGGTCAGAGCTCAGAGCTGTTTGAGGAATTCCTTGCCGAAGGCCCGCCATTGCTCCAGAGCTTCGGGGCTGGGAAGCTTCGACGTGGTGAGGACGAAAAGGGTCTTGTCTTCGCTCTTCGTCTCAGCGGCGGCTTCGACCTTGACGCCGCCGTCGAGGTTGGCTCGCCAAAAGGAGCGCTTCGCCGTCTCCGAGGTGCGGGGATCACCGTCGAGGGCCACCTCGTTGAGGGTGTCGTCGACGAGGGACGCGAATTTTTCGATGAGTGCGGAACGATCTCCGGGGATGGTGCGGGAGACGGCGACGTCGAAGGTGCCGTCGGCGCGCTGGCCGGGGACGCGACGTCCGATCTCCTGCTCATAGGCGACGACGGCGCCTTGGACCCACCAGCCGTGGTTGTCGACTCTGCCGTCGAATTGGGGATAGAGAGCGTCGGCGAGTTCTTTGTGACTCGCCGACGCTCCTCCGGCCGCTTCCAAGCGAGCACGGGTGTCGGCCCATGGTTCGCCGAGGGCCTTTTCGATCGATCCGATTTTCTGCGCTTTGGTCGCCATGGCAGAAGTCTATGTGCTCGATCGACCCGGGATGAAGGCGTGGAAGGCGATCAGTCGATCTTGAGTTCGCCCATCTCGTCCCAGCCTTCGCCGTCGATCTTGCGGGAGATGATCTTCGGCGTCGTGGCCAGGTGCGGGCGCATCGCTTCGAGACCGGCGGCGAAATGGTCGCTCTTGACATGAGGTTCGGCACCTTCGTCGGTGAACGCTTCGACGAGCACGAACTCGTTCGGGTTCTCCAGGCTCTTCGACCATTCGAACCACAGGTTGCCGGGCTCTTCCCGCACGGCCTCGGTGAAGGCCCGCGCCGCCTCGGGGAACTTCTCGACGCTTTCGGGTTTGACGTCATATTTCACGACGATGAAGATCATGGTTATTCTCCTTCAACTGATCAGCAGTACGGGTCGATCCCTGCCTAGTTCTGCCGCTCTTGGGAATCGACCGGCTCACAGCCTTTCGGCGATGAGGACGAGGAAGTCGCTGTCAGCTTCGAAGGGGCGGAGCTCCCAGGTGGAGAACTTCTGGTCGACGAACATCCCCGTGGCCTTCACGTCCTCGATGAAGTCGTCGAAGTCGTACCCGCGCCCTGCGCCGAACCCGGACACGAACCGACCGCCGTGCTTGAGGGTCGACTTGATGTTGCCGAGGGTCTGCCGGCGCGAGGCGGGATCGAGGAAGGACAGGACGTTTCCGGCGCAGAAGGCCACGTCGATCTCGGTGATCCCGGCACCGGCGAAATCGAAGTCGGCGAGGTCGCCGGTGTGCCATTCCCCGCTGGGGAAGTCCTCCTCGGCGACGGAGATGAGGAATTCGTCGAGGTCGACGCCGAAGACGGTGTGCCCTTCGTCGATGAGCAGTCCGCCGGCCCGTCCGGTTCCGCAGCCGGCATCGAGGATGCGCGATCCCCGCGGGGCCATGGCGTTGACGAACCTGGCCTCACCGCCGATGTCATGCCCGGCGGCCGCAAGATCGCGCCACCGCTGCGCGTAGTTTGCCGAATGGTCGGGGTTGGCCCTGCGTACCTTGTTCCACTGATGGTCGAAGCTCATGACCTCATCCTAGGCCGGATCCTCAGGCGAAGACTTCGGTGACCACCTTGGCGACGGCCCGGACCGGATCGCTGGGATCCGGAGAAGTCAGCACGATGATCTCGCGTCCGCCCGCCTCGGCGACGGGACGGAGGTCGACGTCTGTCCCACCCAACGACATCATGATCGGCGTCGCCAGGGTCAGGCCGAGTCCGGTTCCGGCGAGCGCCAACGCGACCGCGGTGTCCGTGACGATGTGGGTCTCCTTCGCGTTGATTCCCAGCGCCGAGGTGGCCAACCGCATCGCGCGGCCGAAGAGCTCCTCGGCCGGTGGGAGGATCCAGTCGGCCTCGGCCAGATCGTCATCGCTCGGCCGCGTCGTCCCCGCTGGGACGACGATGCCGAAGTCCTCCTTCGCCACGGCCTCCCAGCGCAGCCCGCGCATCGGCGGCAGCGGCGCGGCCGGGTAGTTGATCCCGATCCCCAGATCGATGACCCCGTCGATGACGGCCGCCGACATGGTCTCAACATTGATCTCCCGCGCCCGGACTTCGATATGCGGATGGCGCTCGGCCAGCGCCCGCACCACCTTCGGCAGCGCCGTCGTCGATGCCGATCCGAAGACGCCGAGGGTGACGATGGCCTCGCTGCGGAAGTCCCGGCCGAGCATCGCCATCTCCGCCTGCTGCTGAGCGGCGAGGATGTTCCGTGCCCTGGGCAGCAGAGTGCGCCCGGCTTCAGCGAGGACGAGCCCGCGACCGCGACGTCGGAACTGGTCGGAAGCGACGACCCGGCGCAGCGCCGAGATGTGCTGGGACACCGCACCGACGCTGTAGCCGAGGTGGTCGGCCGCCCGCGTCATCGACCCGAGTTCGGCCACAGCGACGAACGTGCGCAGCTGTCCGAGCGTCCATGTCATGGCAGCACCCCCTTGTCTTTAGGTTTCTTGAACGCAGTGTTCACAAACTCTCCCTTGTTCTTAAGTGTGATGGCAACCACAATGAAGTCAAGACACAAACGCCGACATCGCCTTCGGCACTCTCCGTTTCCGGGGCGACCAACGACGGTCGCCCCGGCAGCAGACAGCGAGGTGAACCGTGGAATCCCCCACCGCATCGACCACCGCCCCGAACACCGACGGGGTCCCCGACACGTCGAGAGCCCTGCCCGCCGAAGCCTCCGTCGTCATCATCGGCGCCGGCGTCATGGGAGCGGCCATCGCCTACCACCTGGCCGAACGCGGAGTCCGCGACATCGTCATCGTCGAACGCGACACCCCCGGAGCCGGATCGACGTCGAAGGCCGCCGGAGGTGTGCGCTGCCAATTCTCCGACGAGGTCAACATCGCCTTGGCCGCCCGCGGGCTCGAAGTGCTGCGGAACTTCGAGACCGATTTCGGCGTCGACATCGAACTGGTCAGCAACGGCTATCTGTTCCTCCTCGACAACGATGACGACGTGCGCGCGTTCACCGACAACGTGGCCCTGCAACAGCGGATGGGGCTGGATTCGCGGATGCTCACCATCGCCGAGGTGGCCGAGCTGGCCCCGTTCGTCAACACCGAAGGGCTGATCGCCGGGGCGTTCAATCCCGGCGACGGTCACTGCACCCCCGAGGCCGTCGTCGCAGGCTTCGTCACCGCCGCCCGCGAGCGCGGGGTCACGGTGGTCAAGAACTGCGAGGTCACCGGATTCGACACCGACGAAGGGACGGACCGCAGAGCCACCTCGGTGATCACGAATCAGGGCACGATCAGCTGCGAACAGGTCGTCGTCGCGGCGGGAGCCTGGTCCGGCCCCATCGGGGACATGGCCGGGGTCGACCTGCCCGTGAAGCCGCTGCGGCGGGAGATCATGGTCTCCGAGCCCGTCGATTTCGACACTTCGCGGATGCCCTTCACGATTGACTTCTCCACCAGCTACTACGTCCACCCGGAAGGAGCCGGGCTGCTGTTCGGCTGCCCCGATGAGGTCGATGACTGGTCCTTCAACGACAAACGCGACCCGAACTGGCTGGCCACCCTGGCCGAGCACATCGAAGCCCGCACCCCGGAGCTCGGCGATGTCGAAGCGAAACACGGGTGGGCGGGACTGTATGCGATGACGCCCGACCACAATGCCCTCATCGGCGAGGCCGAGGAGAGGCCGGGATTCTTCTACGCCTGCGGGTTCTCCGGCCACGGCTTCCTCATGGGCCCGGCCGTCGGAGAGGTCGTCGCCGACCTCATGACCGGCCGCACTCCCTTCGTCGACGTGGCCCCCATGGACAAACGACGCTTCTCCACCACCGGACTGCGTAAGGAGCTCAATGTGATCTGAGTCCTCGCACACCCGCCCCTCACACCCCGCCTCCCTACAACGACAGAACACCGCCCACCGGCCAAGCCGCCGATCGACACAGCAGATGACGAAAGGACAGCAATGACAGCACTGCCCACCGATCAGACCATCACCGACCTCCTCACCTCCGGGCTGACCACCTGCGGAGTGGACGCATCCGTGCTTGAGGGATCGGCCGCCTCGGCGAGCCTTACGGCCCGCTCCCCCATCACGGGACAAGACCTCGGCACGATCGCCGCGGACACCGCGCAGACGGCGGCGGACAAGATCGCCGCAGCCCAGACCGCGTTCGAGACCTGGCGGGATGTGCCCGCTCCGGTCCGCGGTCAGCTGGTGCAGCGGTGGGGACAGCTGCTCGGCGAGCACAAGGAGGATCTGGCCAAGATCATCACCGTCGAAGCCGGCAAGACCCCCTCCGAGGCGGCTGGTGAAGTCCAGGAGATGATCGACATCTGCGAGTTCGCACTCGGTCAGTCCCGGCAGCTGTGGGGCAAGACCATGCCCAGCGAACGGCCGGGTCACCGGCTCATGGAGACGTGGCATCCCCTCGGTGTCGTCGGTGTCATCTCCGCATTCAACTTCCCCGTGGCCGTGTATTCCTGGAACACCGCCTTGGCCCTGGTCGCCGGTGACGCGGTCGTGTGGAAGCCCTCGGAGAACGCCGTGCTCGCGGCCCTCGGGGCACAGTCTCTGCTGGCCCGGGCCGCCGCCGAGGTGGGGGCACCGGAGAACCTCGCGCCGGTGATCATCGGCGGCCGGGACATCGGTGATGTGATGGTCCGGGATGAACGCGTGGCCTTGGTCTCGGCGACGGGATCGGTGCGGATGGGTCGCGAGGTCGGGCCCGTCGTGGCCGAGCGCTTCGGCAAGATCCTGCTTGAGCTCGGCGGCAACAACGCCGCCATCGTCGCCCCGAGTGCCGATATCGACCTGGCCTTGCGCGGAGTGGTCTTCGCAGCCGCCGGGACCGCCGGTCAGAGGTGCACGACGCTGCGGAGGCTCATCGTCCACGAGTCCATCGCCGACGACTTCGTCGAGAAGGTCGTCGCCGCGTACAAGACGCTGAGCATCGGCTCGCCGACCGATGACGGGGTGCTTGTGGGACCGCTCATCAATTCGGGTTCGTTCGATGCGATGCAGGCGGCCCTCAAACAGGCAGAGGCAGAGGGCGGCGAGATCCTCTGCGGCGGTGGCCGGGTACTCGCCGATGAACGTCCGGATGCTCACTATGTCGAACCAGCCGTCGTACGGATGCCCAGTCAGACCGCAGTGGTCAAGGAGGAGACCTTCGCCCCGATCCTCTACGTCGTCACGTATTCGGATCTCGATGAGGCGCTCGAGATCCACAACGGGGTGCCGCAGGGGCTGTCTTCGGCGATCTTCACTGCCGAACTCGCCGAATCCGAGAAGTTCCTGTCCCGATCCGACTGCGGAATCGCCAACGTCAACATCGGCACCTCCGGTGCGGAGATCGGCGGTGCCTTCGGTGGTGAGAAGGAGACCGGCGGCGGACGCGAGTCGGGTTCGGATTCGTGGAAGGCCTATATGCGTCCGGCCACGAATACGATCAACTACTCCGGTGAGCTGCCGCTGGCGCAGGGAGTCGAGTTCCTCTGAGGGAGCTGGGTCCTCTGAGCGAGGTGCGTCCTCTGAACGAGCTGAGTTCCTCGTCCGGTGGGCTGGTGGGTTGGTGTGCTGGTGGGCTGGTCGAAGCGCAGACTGTCCGACCGGCGCCTCTTCACGTCACTCAAGGGCCAGCGCTGATATCACGTGGTACACGACGCGATATCCGCGCTGCTCGTTGATTGAACAACTCTCGTGCGGGACTGCGTCCTCAGCGATCTCTGCTCACGCTCTCGCCTGTCTCTGCAGTCGAGGATGCAGAATCATGCTCACGCCGGCCGTCCGCACGCTCTCTTCGCCGCTGGTCACGGAGAAGCAAGGCGAGGCAGAGCAGCGAGCAGGCGGGAAAGATGATGAGCGTGAGGATCCAGGGGCCACCCGAACGGAGGTCCTGTTCCCCCGACAGCACCGAGGTTGCCAAGGCGATGCCCACACTGAACGCTGTGATGATGTTCCTCATGCTCCGCACCCTACGCACCGGGAAATCAAGACACAAGCATCCTTGCACGAAGTCGAAACTGCTGCCTCGTTCACGACCCCACCTCTGAGAGGTCCCCGACCGCTTGACGCTCGCCCTCGCGCATCGATCAAAGGCTCGCTCGAATCACACGACGTAAACGGGGCGATATTCGAGAAAACCCTTGAACGAGCAGGTTTCGGGCGGAAGTCGGCTGTCCGGCATACCGAACCGAGTGACGTTGAGCTCGGCTCGGGCCTGTCTGCTTGCCCACAGATCCGGGTGCGGCCGCGACTTCACAACCGCCGAGGACTAAAATCGAGTCTGGACCAGTGAACGCCGACGAAACCCTGCACCCCGCCTAAGGAGACCCCTGTGATTGAGCTGAAGACGCCCGCCGAGATCGACAAGATGGCGGTGACCGGCCGTTTCGTCGCGAAGACCTTGGCCGAGCTGACCTCGATCGCAGAACCGGGCATGGACATCATGCACCTGGAGAAGACCGCGCGGAAGATGATCGAGGATGCCGGAGCGAAGTCCTGCTACTGGGACTACGCCCCGTCCTTCGGCTCCGGCCCCTTCCGCAATGTTATCTGCCTGTCCGTCAATGACGGCGTCCTCCACGGCAAACCGCACAGCTACGTCCTCAAGGACGGCGACCTGCTCACCCTCGACTTCGCCGTCTCCATCGACGGCTGGGTCGCCGACGCCGCCCGCTCCGTCGTCGTCGGCAACGGCAGCGACGAGGACCAGCGCCTCATCGACACCACCTGGGCCGGCCTCGAAGCCGGAATCGGCGCCGCCCAAGCAGGCAACCGCCTCGGCGATATCTCGAAGGCCATCGGTGACGTCGCCGATGCCCACCGCATCCCCGTCAACCTCGACTTCGGCGGCCACGGCCTCGGCCACACGATGCACGAGGATCCGCACGTGCCCAACCGCGGCAAGGGCGGTCGCGGGCTGGTCCTCAAACCGGGCCTGACCCTGGCGATCGAACCCTGGTGGTCGTTCACCTCGAAGAAGCTCTCCGTCGACAAAGACGGTTGGACCCTGCGGCTGGCCGATGGTTCGAATGGTGCCCATTCGGAGAACACGATCGCCATCACCGAGGATGGTCCCCGAATCCTCACCACGCTCGACTGACCTGGCTGCCGCACTCTGCCGGCAAGGGGCGCCCGACGAACTCATCGTCGGGCGCCCCTCTGCGTTCGCCGGACTCCCCCGCTGCAGCGCACACCGGCCGGCTCCCTGTTGTTGAAGACGGTCTCTCGAGCAAGGAATCTCGTGTCAGCGGCCCGTGCCAGAATTGCGGTATGTCTTTCACATGCTCGGAATGCGGCTATTCGACGGTCAAATGGTTGGGACGCTGCCCCGAATGCCAGGCTTGGGGCACCCTTGAAGAAAAGGGCGCGAACTCGTCGAAGGTGAAGACGAAGGTCAAGAAATCCAATGTGGCGAAGCCGATCAGCGAGATCGACTCGACGCTCGCGCAGGCGAGATCGACGTTCGTCCCCGAATTCGATCGGGTGCTCGGCGGTGGCATCGTGCCCGGCGCCGTTGTCCTGCTCTCCGGCGAGCCGGGAGTCGGCAAGTCGACACTGCTGCTCGACGTCGCCGCGAAGATCGCCATGTTCGGGGTCAAGGTCCTCTATGTCACCGGTGAGGAATCCGCCGGTCAGGTGCGACTGCGCGCCGAACGGATCAATGCCCTGGCCGACTCACTTCTCCTCGCTGCTGAGACCGATCTGGGTTCGGTCCTGGGAATGATCGAGTCCGAACAGCCGGAGCTGCTCGTCGTCGACTCGATCCAAACTCTGGCATCATCCGAGGTCGAAGGCATCCCCGGAGGGGTCACCCAGGTCCGTGAAGTCGCCTCCGCCCTCATCAGGGAAGCCAAGGCCCGGTCTCTGCCGACTGTGCTCGTCGGCCACATCACGAAGGACGGCACCATCGCCGGTCCTCGCCTTCTCGAGCACCTCGTCGATGTCGTGTGCACCTTCGAAGGTGAGAGGCATTCGCGTCTGCGCATGCTGCGAGCGGTGAAGAATCGCTTCGGCCCCACCGACGACGTGGGCTGCTTCGATATGGAGGAGAACGGGATCAAGAGCCTCGAGGACCCTTCGGGGCTGTTCCTCTCGCGCAGCGGTGAGAACCCGCCCGGCACTTGCTTGACAGTGACGCAGGAGGGCAAGCGCCCGCTCCTCGTCGAAGTCCAATCGCTCATCACAGAATCCGCTGGCGGCCAGTCCCGTCGTTCGGTCTCCGGAGTCGATTCCTCCCGGGTGGCGATGATGCTGGCGGTGCTCAGCCAGAACGTAGCGCAGGCGAACCTCGCCAAGAGCGATGTCTTCACCGCCACCGTCGGCGGAGCGAAGCTCTCCGAGCCGGCCAGCGACCTCGCGATCTGCATGTCCCTGGCCTCCGCGCTGCTCGGCAAGCCGCTGGCTCGCCACCTCGTCGCGATCGGCGAGGTCAGCTTGTCAGGGGAGATCCGCAACGTCCCCAATCTCGGCCAACGACTCAATGAAGCCAAACGGCTGGGCATCACTCACGCTGTCGTCGCCAAGGGCGCGATGACCAATGTGGCGGCGCCGGACAAGATGGAGGTCGAGGAGTGCGAACACATCGCCGGAGCGGTCGAACTGATGCTGACGAAGAAGGCTCTTCGGGAGCAGAAGTGAGAAAGTCCGGGACTTTCGCACGGTTTTAGAGCATCCTGGTGTCATGACCACGACAGTTTTTCCAGCCTTCCGGACCACCGATGCCGCAGCGACGATCGACCTGCTGGTCACGCTCGGGTTCACCGAAAGACTGATCGTACGCAATGAACACGATCCGGCGCTCGTCGAGCATGCCGAATTCGCGCTCGACGACAACGGCGGGATCATGTTCGGTTCGGTTCGCAACGACGGGTCGGCCCTCGATTCGGTGGGCGGCAGCTCGATGTACGTCGTCGTCGACACCGAACGCGAAGTCGACCGGCTCTACCAGGAGATCGTCGATATGGGGCATGCGATCGTGCGACCCGTGGCGACTCAGGTTCACGGCGGCCGCGAATTCGACTTCCGTGACCACGATGGAAACTCGTGGGGAGTCGGCTCCTACCGCGGTGCCTGAGGACTCAGTCCTGCGGTTCCTCTGACTGCTTCTCATCCGAGGAGTCCTTCTCGCCGGATTCCTTTTCCGACTTCTTCTCCTCGTCGGCTTTCTTCTTCTCCTCCGCGGCCTTCTTCTCCTCGGCCTTTTCGGCGGCGCTCTTCTCGAGCTCGAACGGCGTCGGTTCGCTCTTCTTGTCATCGAGCTTCACGATGAGCTCATAGTCACCGGGTGCGAAGTCATCGTCTTCGCGGTTGCAGTTCTTGTCGACCTTGATCCGGTTCCACTTGAGCTTCGCAGTCTTCTCCGACTGCGGCGCGAACTCCGTGGAAGCTTCGGCATTCTCGTCTTTCGCCGCCGCGCAGTACTCCGACGACCACACGACATCACCGTTCTTCTCGACGATGAATTCCTGCTTATCGGTACCGACCTCGATGAGGCATGTGGCGGTGTGGCCGTTCTCGATGACCATGCCGAATTCGGGTTCTTTCCCGTCCTTCACGGATTTCGGATCGACCTTCGCCTTCAGCGAGACCTTGTCCTCCGGGCACTTTCCGCTCGCTGCCTTCTTATCCGGCACAGGTGCCGCGGTCGTCGATTCGGCCGGGGCAGTCTCCTCGGCAGCGACCTTGTCCGATCCGTCGTTGCGGCCGCCGATGGCTTTGACGATTCCGACGATTCCGAGGACGAGAAGCCCCAGGACGAGGAGGCTGACCACAGCAAGCGTGATGCGGCGCCGACGGTACACGTGAGCAGGCAGCTTCCCGCTAGACTGGCGAGGCTGCCCGGCAGCTCTGTTCGGCTGCGAACCACGATTGGAAGGAGTCATCGCTTTGAGCCTAGGCCGAAGCGATTGAGCATCCAAATGACACACCGAGCCGGTCCCGAATCGAATCCCTCCGGGTCGACCTCCGCCTTCCCCGAGGTGTCCGAACCTGTGCTCAGACGAGTCCAGGACACCATCATCGCCTGGTTCGAGGACACCGCCCGGGACCTGCCGTGGAGGCACCCGAACACGAGCGCCTGGGCAATCCTCGTCAGTGAGATCATGTCCCAACAGACCCCTGTCGCCCGAGTCGAACCGCGATGGCGTGCGTGGATGGACAAGTGGCCGACACCGGCCGACCTCGCCGCCGCCCCGACCGCCGAAGTCCTCCACGCCTGGGACCGGCTGGGATACCCACGCAGAGCGCTGCGACTGCAGGAAGCCGCCGAAGTCATCGCCGCGGACCTGGACAACCGCGTTCCCGAAACGACCGAAGAGCTCGAACGACTGCCGGGCATCGGGTCCTATACCGCCGCCGCGGTCTCCTCCTTCGCTTTCGGCAGGAAGACGACCGTGCTCGACACGAACGTGCGTCGGG
Organism: Brevibacterium permense; assembly: GCF_013280495.1. Lineage (GTDB taxonomy): Bacteria > Actinomycetota > Actinomycetes > Actinomycetales > Brevibacteriaceae > Brevibacterium > Brevibacterium permense. The sequence goes on along the minus strand of NZ_JABSSX010000012.1, from coordinate 57,040 downwards.
TCCTCATCCGCCTCTTCGCGGGCCGAGAACGCCCCACCACCTCACCCGGCCGGAAGGAGACCGCCTGGGCGGCGGCCCTCGTACCCGAGGATTGGCACGTTGAGTGGAACGCCGGAGTCATGGAGTTCGGGGCCCTCGTCTGCACGGCACGCAATCCCGACTGCCAAGCCTGCCCGCTCCAGGACATCTGCACATGGAACCGATTGGGAAGACCCGCCTCGGCGACAAAGCCGGAGACTCAGAAGTGGGCAGGCACCGATCGACAGCTGCGCGGCGCGATCATGGATGTCCTCAAGACAGCGCACGTCGCCGGGGACGACCGACACGGTGTCCGGCTCGACGTCTTCACCGCCGCGGTGACCGACTTCGACCCGGCGCTTCTCGACTCACTGGCCGAATCGACGGCCACGGCGGTGGCTCGAGTGCGTGAACTCAGTGCCGACCAGGACAGGATCACTCGGCTAATCACCGACCTCGTCGACGACGGTCTGGCACAACAGGTCGACGGGCGATTGGCACTGCCGAACAGCTGAATCAGGACCCGAACGTGGCAGACGCCGCCACTGGACGGTGCGTATGCGGCAGTCGCCTACGCCGGCCGGTCAGAGCGTGGCCAAGACCGACGCCCGCCGGTGACGGGCACGATCAGGGTCTGGCTCAGAGGTATTTGATCATCCGTGAGTTGCCCAGGGTGTTCGGTTTGACCCTGGCCAAGTCGAGAAACTCTGCGACGCCCTCATCGGTGGAGTGGAGCAGCTCGACGTAGACCTCGGGCGAGACGGGGATGCCCTTGATCGGTTCGAAGCCGAGCGAACCGAAGAAACCGGTCTCGAAGGTCAAGCAGAACACCCGGTCGACTCCGATCTCACGAGCATCGGCGAGCAGCTGCTTGATGATCGCCTTGCCCACTCCCCTGCCCCGATAGTCCGGTGAAGTGGCGACCGTGCGCGCCTCGGCGAGATCCGCCCAGATGATGTGCAGGGCGCCGCAGCCGGCGAGGATCTCGGAACCATCGGGCTGTGGGTCGACGACCAGCCAGAACTCCTGCAGCGACTCGAAGTAGGTCACCGTGTCCTTGGCGAGCAGGATCCGCTCACCGGCCAGCGGGGCGACCAGAGCTTCGATGCCTTTGACGTCGCCGGTCCTCGCCCGTCGCAGGTACAGACCTCCGGGGAGTTCGTGCTTGGAATGGTGGTTCTCGGAGATCCGTCCGTGATCGAAGTCGCCTGCATGTGAGCTCATACCGACATTCAACACCATCACCGGAGGCGAACACGAAAGAGTCCGGGGAGCCGGCTGCTGCCGACTCCCCGGACTCTTATGCGTTATCCGAGAAGGTGATGAACGATCAAGCGGAGGTCTCCGAGGATCCGCTCGAACCGGACGAACCCAGCCCTACGAGTTCGCCTTCGTCATCCTCAGCGGGCTTCAGACTCTCGGTCTCGATGCCTTCGAAGGTGAACTCAGCGTCCTTTCCTTCGCCCTTGACGTCGACCTTGATGGTCTGGCCGCGTCCGATCTCCTTGAACAGGATCTTCTCCGACAGAGTGTCCTCGATCTCGAGCTGGATCGTCCGACGCAGCGGTCGGGCACCCAGGACGGGATCGTAGCCGCGCTCGGCGAGCAGATCCTTCGCCTTGGCCGTGACGTCGACCTTCATACCCTGATCGGCCAGGCGGACGTCGAGACGTTCGAGGAAGAGATCGACGATCTTGATGATCTCGACCATGCTCAGCTGCGGGAACACGATCGTGTCATCGACACGGTTGAGGAACTCGGGACGGAAGTGCTGTTTGAGCTCTTCGTTGACCCGCTGCTTCATCCGGTCGTAGTTGGTCTTCGTGTCACCCTCGACCTGGAATCCGAGCTGGAGTCCGCTCGAGACATCACGCGTGCCCAGGTTGGTCGTCATGATGATGATCGTGTTCTTGAAGTCCACCTCACGACCCTGCGAGTCGGTCAGGCGACCATCCTCGAGGATCTGCAGCAGCGAGTTGAAGATGTCCGAGTGGGCCTTCTCCACCTCGTCGAAGAGGACGACCGAGAACGGCTTCCGGCGGACCTTCTCCGTGAGCTGACCGCCCTCTTCGTATCCGACATATCCCGGAGGTGAGCCGAACAGTCGCGAAACTGTGTGCTTCTCCGAGTATTCGGACATGTCGAGGCTGATGAGCGAGTCCTCATCGCCGAAGAGGAACTCCGAGAGAGCCTTGGCCAGCTCGGTCTTGCCGACGCCCGTGGGGCCGGCGAAGATGAACGAGCCGGAGGGGCGCTTCGGGTCCTTCAGCCCGGCGCGGGTACGACGGATCGCCCGCGAGATCGCCTTGACCGCGTCGTCCTGACCGATGACGCGCTTGTGCAGCTCGTCTTCCATCCGCAGCAGACGCGAGGACTCTTCCTCGGTGAGCTTGAAGATCGGAATGCCGGTGGCAGAGGCGAGCACTTCGGCGATGAGATCGGCATCGACGACCTTGGAGGTGTCGGTGCCGGACTTGCGCCACGCCTCGGTCTGCTCTTCCTTCTCCTTCTGCAGCTTCATCTCGGAATCCCGCTCCGAGGCTGCCAGTTCGAAGTCCTGAGCGTCGATGGCGGCTTCCTTGCGGTGGCGGGCCTCGAGAATCTTCTCCTCCAGGTCACGCACCTCCTGGGGAACCGACAGACGCGAGATGCGCAGTTTGGCACCGGCTTCGTCGATGAGATCGATCGCCTTGTCCGGCAGGTACCGGTCGTTGATGTAGCGATCGGACATGTTGACAGCGGCTGCCAGGGCACCGTCGGTGACAGTGACCTTATGGTGCGCTTCGTACTTGTCACGCAGACCCTTGAGGATCTCGATCGAATGCGCCAGCGACGGTTCGGGAACCTGGATCGGCTGGAACCGGCGCTCGAGAGCGGCATCCTTCTCGATGTGCTTGCGGTACTCGTCCAGCGTGGTCGCACCGATGGTCTGCAGCTCTCCGCGAGCCAGCATGGGCTTGAGGATCGAAGCGGCATCGATCGCACCTTCGGCGGCTCCGGCACCCACCAGGGTGTGGATCTCGTCGATGAAGAGGATGATGTCGCCGCGGGTGCGGATCTCCTTGAGCACCTTCTTCAGACGCTCCTCGAAGTCACCGCGGTAGCGGGAGCCTGCGACCAGCGAACCGAGGTCGAGTGTGTAGAGCTGCTTGTCGGCGAGGATCTCGGGGACATCGCCGTTGACGATGGCCTGTGCGAGTCCTTCGACGACAGCCGTCTTGCCGACACCGGGTTCGCCGATGAGGACCGGGTTGTTCTTCGTCCGGCGCGAGAGGATCTGCATCACGCGCTGCATCTGCTCGTGCCGGCCGATGACCGGGTCGAGGTTGGCCTCGCGGGCCGCAGCGGTGAGGTTGGTGCCGAACTGGTCGAGCACGAGCGATCCCGAGGGCGTTCCCTCTTCGCGGCCGCCGGCGGACACGGGCTCCTTGCCCTGGTAGCCCGACAGCAGCTTGATGACTTCCTGGCGGACGCGTCCGAGGTCCGCGCCGAGCTTGACGAGCACCTGCGCGGCAACGCCTTCGCCCTCACGGATGAGGCCGAGCAGAATGTGCTCGGTGCCGATGTAGCTGTGCCCCAGCTGCAGTGCTTCACGGAGGCTGAGCTCGAGGACCTTCTTCGCCCGCGGGGTGAAGGGGATATGGCCGCTCGGAGCCTGCTGTCCCTGACCGATGATCTCCTGGACCTGGTCGCGCACCTGCTCGAGGGAGATGTCCATGCCCTCGAGTGCCTTGGCTGCCAGACCTTCACCCTCGTGGATGAGGCCGAGCAGAATGTGCTCGGTGCCGATGTAGTTGTGTTTGAGAAGTTTCGCTTCTTCCTGCGCGAGCACCACGACGCGTCGTGCTCGGTCGGTGAACCGCTCGAACATATTCATCCTCCTCGGTCTTCTGATTCTTCTGAGCCTAACCACCACGACCGCGGTTCTATTGCAGGTTTCGCCATCAGCCGAAACCGTTTGGCCGTGGGCGAAATTCTCTAGACTCGAGACCTGCACAGCAACGTCAGAGAGGATGCAGACATGCCCACCGATCCCACGATCATCCGGGACCTGGCCCGGGCCCACGGTCTCGACATCATCACCGATTCCATCGTCATCAACGAGCTCGGCCTCGACTTCCAGGTCGCCATCGCCGAGGCGGTTGACGGTCGTTCCTGGGTGCTCCGGATTCCCCGACGTCCGGATGTCTCCGCCCGCGCCGCCGTCGAGGGCCGGTTCCTGGGCGCCGTCGCACCGCATCTGAGCGTCGCGGTCCCCGATTGGCAGTTCCACTCGAAGGACCTCATCGCCTACCCTCTGCTGCCGGGAACACCCGGACTGACAATCGATGACTCTGGAGCCCCGCAGTGGCATTTCGATGTCGAATCCCCCGAGTACGCCGCATCGCTCGGATCAGTCCTCGCCGAACTTCACACGGTCGACCCGGCTGCCGTTCGGGACACAGGCATTCCGGAGTTCTCTCCCACTGAGGTCCGACAGCGCAAGCGCGAAGACATCGAGAATGTCGCCGCTGAGTTCGAGGTGGCGCCGGACCTGCTCCGGCGGTGGACCGCGTGGCTCGACGATGACAGCTATTGGCCGTCGTTCTCAACCGTGACTCATGGCGAGGTGTATCCGGCGCATCAGCTCATGGACGGACCCGTCAATCTCAGCATCCTCGATTGGACGACCGCAGCAATCGGCGATCCGGCAAGGGATTTCATGTTCCATCACGCCAGTGTCTCGGCCTCAGCGTTCGAGAACACGAGCGCGCGATACGTGGAAGCCGGCGGTCGGACCTGGCCCCGGTTCGCCGAGCACTGCGGCGAGCTCTACTCGACCTCGCCCGTCGAATTGGGACTGTACGCTCTGCAGACCGGAGACCCGGAGCATATGAGTGCGGCGCGAATTCAATTGAACCCGCAGAACTGAACCGACTTCAATTGCCGTGAGATGAGCACGGGCATTTCCTCGGCCACAGTGCAGGCTCCCTTGATTCGTGAGCCACTTCATCGAATCATTTGGCTGCGCCACCAATCGATATGATTTTCAACTACTCTCCACCTGGCAATTGTCTGTGATGTTTCATCACTGCTGTGTTGCCGCATCGCCGGAAGAGGGCAATTCATATTACCGAGGCCGAGCACAAAAAGCCCGAGGGGCCAGCGAATCAATTCGCTGGCCCCTCGGGCCTAATCGGAAGTTATCGGCTTTCGGATGAGCCTCTCACTTCTCCGCTGCTTCGTATGCTTCGACGATCTCCAGCGGGATCCGTCCACGATCACCGAGCTGGTACCCGTTGTTCTGAGCCCACTCGCGGATCTTCGCCGTGTCCCGCTTGGGACCCGACGAGCCCGCACGTCGGCCACGGCCGCCGGTGTTGGCTACACGACGTGCTTTGGCGATGAATGGGGCGAACGTCTCACGGAGCTTGTCGGCATTCTCGGTTGAGAGCTCGAGTTCGTACGTTGCCTGGTCGAGGCTGAAACGAACGGTTTCCGCCGCTTCGCTTCCGTCGAAATCATCCGTGAGAACGAGGCGCATTTCCCTTGCCATGTTCACTCTTTTCGTAATCAGAGGATTTTGTCGTTGTCATCTTAACATCCGGTCGGGGATTATCGTCGACTTCGCTAACTTCAATCTCTGAATAGTATTTATCTACCTGTTCGCGTTCATTGCGATCTGCACGGACGATATTCCGGAACACATACCAGAACAGCAATCCCACACAGATCGACGGGAGCAGTGCTTTGAGGATATCCAACATAATCAGATCAGCCCTCCTGAGCCGAGTCCTCCTGCGAAGAAGCCAAAGGCTTGGTGAATGGGAACAGAATGGTTTCACGAATTCCCAAACCGGTCAGTGCCATGAGCAGACGGTCGAGTCCCATGCCCATTCCGCCGGTCGGCGGCATTCCGTGCTCCATCGCCATGAGGAAGTCTTCGTCGAGGCCCATCGCCTCGTCATCACCGCGAGCGGCGTCCGCGGCCTGAGCCTCGAAACGCTGACGCTGGATGATCGGGTCGACGAGCTCCGAATAGCCGGTGGCCAGCTCGAAGCCGCGCACGTACAGATCCCACTTCTCCACGACGCCCTTCTTCGTCCGGTGCTCACGCACCAGAGGTGAGGTGTCGACCGGGAAGTCGGTGACGAAGGTCGGAGCCCAGAGCTTGTCCTGGTAGAAGTGCTCCCACAGCTCTTCGACGTACTTTCCGTGTGAGCGGAAGACTCCGCCCATGTCGACGCCGTTGTCGGCGGCGATCTTGTCGAGGACGTCAAGCCCGGTCTCCGGGGTCACCTCGACGCCGGACAGCTCGGACAGGGAGTCGTACATGCTCACGACCGGCCAATCTCCGCCGAAGTCGTAGTCCGTGCCGTCGTCGAGAGTCACGACGAGCGATCCGGTGGCTTCCTGGGCGGCATTCTGGATGAGCGTCTTCGTGAGATCGGCGATCGAATGGTAATCGCCGAAGGACTGGTAGGCCTCGAGCATCGCGAATTCCGGGGAGTGAGTGGAGTCAGCACCCTCGTTGCGGAAGTTGCGGTTGATCTCGAAGACGTTCTCGATTCCGCCGACGATCGCCCGCTTGAGGAACAGCTCCGGGGCGATGCGCAGGTACATGTCGATGTCGTAGGCGTTCATATGCGTCTTGAACGGGCGCGCCGAGGCACCGCCGTGCATGGTCTGCAGCATCGGCGTCTCGATCTCCACGAAGTCCTGGTCCGCGAAGGTCTTCCGCAGCGACGACATCACCTTGGTGCGAGTGAGCATCGTCTCCCGAGCCTGCTCGCGGGTGATGAGGTCGAGGTAGCGCTGGCGGACGCGGGTGTCCTCGGCGAGTTCGGTGTGCAGTCCGGGCAGCGGACGAAGGGCCTTCGACGCCATGGTCCAGGAGTCCGCGAGCACGGAGAGCTCACCGCGTTTGGACTTGATGACCTTGCCGTGAAGGAACAGGAAGTCACCGAGGTCGACGCCGGTCTTGAAGTCATCGAGGCGCTCCTGGCCGACTTCGCGCAGCGAGAGCATGCCCTGCAGGCGGGTGCCGTCACCGGACTGCAGTGTGACGAAGCAGAGTTTGCCGGTGGTGCGGACGAAGACGACTCGGCCGATGACGCCGACGATGGCCTCGGTCTCCTCCCCCGCCTCGAGTCCGTCGTGGGCGGCGTGGACCTCCGCGAGGCTGTGGGTGCGGGGCACCGTCACCGGGTAGGCATCGGTCCCGTCGTCGAGGAGACGCTGGCGCTTGTCCTTTCGAATCCGGATCTGTTCCGGATCGAGGTGTTCGGGTGAAAGGTCTGCGTTCTCAGGTGTCTTCGAGTCGGTATTCGCCATGCTTCAAGGCTACCGTGGACGGGCCGTACGGGGGAATTCGGCGGTCAGTCCAGAGCGCTCAGAATCTGCTGTGCCTGAGCTTCTGTGATGCGTCCCATCGCCAGCGCTTTCGCGGCCGTCGATCGGGCGAGTGCGATGTAGCTGTTGCGCACGGCCGGGTTCGATCGGCTGAGGCTGAACTCGCTCAGCGCCGCCAGGTGCGCTTCGATGGTTCCGACGTCACCGCGGCTGATCGGTCCGGTCAGTGCCTTCGGTCCGTTCTGCATGGTGTTGGCGACGCTGGCGTCGACGAGGGTGTGGAGGACGGCCGACGGATCGGCGACCCCTGCCTCGGTGAGCAGCTCCATGGCCTCGGCGAGGATCGTGATCGAATGGTTCGACGCATGGGTGATGGCCGCGTGGTAGAGGGGACGGTCCGCCTCGGCGATGTCGATCGGTTCGGCACCGAGTTCGACGACAAGCGCCTCGCCCACCGGGCGGATCGGCGCGGGCGCGGTGACCGCGATCGTCGCCTGCCGCAGACGGCTGAGATCGACCTCGGTACCGGTGAATGTCAGGGATGGGTGCAGAGCGATGGGCAGAGCGCCGAGGCGGGTCCCGGCCTCGAGGACGTCCGTTCCGTATCGGCCGGAGCAGTGTATGAGGATCTGCCCGGCATGGATGCGGCCGAGGTCGGCCAGGCCCGTGACCAAGGGAGCGATCTCGTCATCGGGGACGGCGATGAGCACGAGTTCGGCGCGTTCGGCTATCGCATCGGGGTCGAGGACCGGCACTCCGGGCAGCATGTCCTCGGCGCGTTCGAGGCTGGCCGTCGAGGTGGCGCTGACTCCGATGATCGCGTGACCGGCCTGCCGCCAGGCGGCTCCGATGCTGGCTCCGACTCGGCCGCAGCCGATGATTCCGATGCCCAGCCGTGGTGCGTCGTCCTGGCTCATCCGTTGTCTTCCTCGTGGGTCTCGATGGGGCCGTTGTGGGCCGTCTTCGCGGCGGCGTCGAAGCGTTGGCGGGCGATCCGAGTGCGTTCGGCATGTTCGGTGAAGAAGCGTTTGGCGTCCTCGACGTCCTGATGCTTCACGAGTGGGGTGATGGGTCCGGCGGTCGAGTGCACGGCCACGGTGCCCAGTTTGAGCGCCCTCATCAGCGGCCCTTGGTAGTAGCGCAGGGACTGGACCCTGACGTGGGGCACAAAGTCGACCCGGCGATCGAGGAGTCCCAGGCGCAGCACGAGCAGAGATTCGGTGAGGGCATAGGCCCGTCGTTTCCAGACGAGGGGGTCGAGGATCCGTGAGGACCGCGGCTGCGCGTGGAACAGCTCCTCCGCTGCCGCAGCGTCCAGGTGTGTGGATTTCCTGTCGTACATGGCCGACCGGACGAGGCCGTCGGCCGAGATGCCCTCAGGCAGCTGCGGGTCGGGCAGGGCGAGACCCACCATGAGCAGTGCCTGGTCAATATCGCCGACCGGCAGGAGCAGATTCTCGTCGTTCTTTCCGCCGTCGCTGGCGATGTTGTATTCGGCTCTCCACCAACCGGCCCAGCGCCACAGCAGCGGCTGGTGGAGGCAGACAGCCTGGAGCCGATCGAGCGGAATGACTTTGCGGGACGTGGAGAAGAGCCCGTGGCTGACGGCCAATCCGTCTTCGCTGATGCGGACGACGAAGTTGGCATTGTCGAGGTTCTTCTTGAAACCGGCGAACGCGGCGAAGATGCCGGGCAGTCCACCGATGAGGATCGGGAGGAAGGCCTCCTCGATTCCGACGAGGAGGAACACGACGGCGATCACGACGAGGGCGATGATCACTCCGACGGAGATCAATGTTCCCGTGCTGAGCAGGGAGGACACGATAACTCGGTGGGCGGGCACACGGATGATCTCTCCCTCTTCGCCGACATCGGCCGAGAGGTTGTAGGGAGCCAGCAGATCGTTGAGGCTCCGTTCCGCTTCGTGGGAGACGTCGTCGGCCAGGACGCCCAGGCGCTTGCTCAGTCGCACTCCGATGCTGTCGGCGCTGCGTTCGGGCACTGAGCGGTCGATGCCCGGCTGTGCTCCGTCCGCACCTGGGCCCGGGCTGCCGTGGTCACCGGCGCCGAAGCGGGCTGCACCGGCTCCTGCCGCAGCACCTGTGCCTGTATCGGGCTCGGCACCACCGCGGCCGGGTGCCGCTCCGGACTCCGCAGCAGCGGACGTCGCAGATGCGCTCTTCTTCGCCTTCACCGCTGCGAGAAGCTCATCGCGCAGCTCTTCGGCACGTTTCTTCGACAGGTACTTCAGGGAGATGTTCGAGTCAGTGCCGCCGGCGACGTCGAAGACGAGTTCGGCCATGCCGAGCATGCGCGGCAGCAGCTTCTGCTGCAGATCGATCGACTGGACACGGTCCAGACGGGCCTTGCGCAGCTTCTTCGACAGCAGTCCCCGACGATAGTAGATCGCCTCGGCGTCGACCCGATACCCCATGACTCGCCACGCCAGCCAGCTGAAGAAGGCGGTGAGGACCAGGATCAGAATGATTCCGCCGACGACGGCGAGGATCACCAGCGGGTGGGCGCCCAGCCATTCGGCGAAGGTGAGGTTGACGGACCGGCCGGAAGCGAGGTCTTCGACAGCGCTCTGGAAGAAGTTCTGCAGACCGTAGGCCGCGGCGATGAAGATACCGACGAGGACACCGAGGCTCTCGAGGATCGGCGTCAGCGGATGGACGCGGTGCCAGACCTCCGGTGCGGCCGCCTCGGTGCCGGGGTTCGGGGTTTCGGGTGAAGATGCGTCGCTCATGGTCACAGCCCGGCGAGATTCGCCTGGCCGAGTCCGGCGAGGCTGTCGCGCAGGCGATCGGCTTCGGCGCGGGGCAGTCCGGGGATCGTCGCATCGGTGGCTGCCGACGCGGTGTGCAGTTTGACGGTGGCCAGACCGAACATGCGGTCGATGGGGCCGGCGTCGACGTCGACGAACTGGAGCCGGCCGTAGGGCACGACGGTGGCGCGGTGGAACATGATGCCGCGGCGGACGAGCAGGTCGTCCTCCCGTTCGGCATAGCCGATGGCGCGGGCCTGACGGAGGATGATGATCGTCGAGATGATGCCGTAGGCGAGGACGGCGATCCAGATGAGGTGCAGCCAGGGCACCTCGGAGTTGAAGATGATGGCGAAGACCATGCCGGCGATGAGCAGCGGGACGAGCAGAGTCATCGAGGCGAGGACCTCTTTCAGACCGTACTTCGGGCTCACCCGGTTGAAGGGCACATCGGCTCCGATGGAGAAGGAGAGGTCGCGGTTCATGCTGTTTCAGCTCCCGGCGGGTCTTGGGGTGGGATCTCGCAGAATCCTTCGACGATCATACCGACGATCATGAGCACGGCGGCAGAGATCATTGCGACAAGCATACCTGCGGCCAGATCGTTGCGGATCCCCGGTGCCGACAGGAAGTAGTACCCTGCGTTGCCGAGGTACCAGCCGGAGAGTCCGGCCCCGGTCAGGGCGCTGGCCTTGGCCATGATCGCCACTCTCGCCGCTTGGATCGGGTCGATCTCCTTCGTCCGGTCTCCGTCGTTCCATTTCTTGATGGGCCAGCCGAGCAGGAACAGGATGGCTGCGAGGACGAGCATGCCGATGACGGCGAACCACGGCAGTCCCGGCAGTGAGAACCCTTGGCTTTCGAGCACCACGTCGACCACGATCGCGAGAACCGTGCCGATCACGGCCCAGACGGCGAGGGTGGACGAGGAGGTTCTCTGCATGATTCCCAGTCTCTCAGATCGCGGGCGGTTATCCAGAGGTGATCCGGGCGATGTCCTGGTCGTCGAGTTCGCCCAGAACCGCGCTGATGGGCCGTCGCCCCTGCGGAGTGTCGATGAGTGCGTCTCCGACGAGTTCGGCCCAGGGGGCGAGGACGAAGGCGCGTTCGTGAGCGTGTGGGTGCGGCAGCGTCAGTCGGGGCGTGCGACTGTGCAGCTCTCCGCCCTCGTCTCCGAAGCGGATGAGGTCGATGTCGAGGGTGCGAGGTCCCCACCGGAGTTCGCGTGTCCGACCGCAGGCGACTTCGATGCCCTGTGCCACCGAGAGCAGCTCGAGAGCCGACAGCGTGGTCGTCACGAGCACTCCGAGGTTGAGGAAGTCGTTCTGTTCGACTCCGCCCCAGGGTGAAGTGCGGAAGAGTGAGGACCGGCGGATGACGGTGATGTCCGGGTGCCGGTCGAGGGCGGCAACCGCCTGGTCGAGCGTGTCCACGGCATCGCCGAGGTTCGCCCCGAGGTTGAGATAGGCTTCGGTTTCGCCCTCGTTCTCGCCGCCCGAACCGGGCGTGGCGTCCGCGGCCGTTGCAGGCTCCCCCACCGAGGCGGCGGCAGAGTCAGCGCGTGTGCGTTCGACGCGGATGCGCACATCGTCGAAGGTCCGTTGGATCGGTGCCGAGGGTTTGTGGACGACGACCTCGACGTGTTCGCACAGGCTCAGGCAGTGGTCGGCGATGCGTTCGGCCAGCGTTTCGATGAGGTCGAAGGTGTTGTTCTCGACGATTCCGGCGACGTCTTCGGCGAGTTCGCCGTAGTGGATCGTCTCGGCGAGGTCGTCGGTGGCCGCGGCACGTGCGACGGAGGTGTGGAGGGTGACGTCGATGACGAAGTCCTGGCCGTCTCGTTTCTCGAAGTCGCAGACGCCGTGGTTTCCGCGCACCGTCAGTCCGCGCAGTTCGATGCGGTCGGGGGCCGCCTCTGCGCCGGTCATCGCCCGGCTCCCTCAGTCCCGGAGTCCGCTGCCGAGTGTGCCGCTGCTGCGGAGTGTTCCCTGACCGCGGCGATGACCTTGCAGGCGACCGCCGAGGTGGCCGGATCGTGGACGCGGACCGCCCAGGCACCGGCCTGCGCGGAGATCGCGGAGATCGTGGCCGTGGCCTGATCCTTCGCCGCCTGTTCGGCCTGTATCGGGTCGTCGGGGCTGAGCAGGGAGGCGATGAAGCGCTTCCGGCTGGCGGCGACGAGGAGTCGGTGGTCGAGGGCGGCGAATTCGTCGAGCGCGGAGAGCAGCTGCCAGTTGTGTTCGGCGTTCTTCGAGAACCCGAGGCCGGGGTCGACGATGATATTCGCAGGTTCGACGCCGACCGCGATGGCTTCGTCGATGCGGGTGCGCAGCTCGGAGATCACCTCGGCGACGACATCGTCGTAGTGGAACGTCGCGGAAGCCTGATCGAGGTAGCCGCGCCAGTGCATGAGCACGATGGGAGCTCCGGACTCGGCGGCGACGCTGAGCATGGTGGGGTCCGACTGTCCGGCAGAGACGTCGTTGATGATATGAGCTCCGGCTGCCAGGGATTCTGCGGCGACGCGGGCACGCATCGTGTCGACGCTGATGACAGCTCCGGCTGCGGCGAGCTCACGGACGACCGGGACGACTCGGCGCAGCTCTTCGGCTTCGTCGACGCGGGCCGATCCCGGACGCGTCGATTCGCCGCCGACGTCGATGATGTCGGCACCGGCTGCCATGAGTTCGAGTCCGTGGGCGACGGCCCGGTCATGGTCGAACCACAGCCCGCCGTCGGAGAAGGAGTCGGGGGTGACATTGAGGACGCCCATGATCTGCGTCGTCTTCGCGGCTGTTTCGTCCATCGCTGTGTGATCCGTGTTCTGCCTCAGCGACCGAGGATGAGACTCATCGCTTCTGCTCGGGAGGCGCTTTCGCGCAGCTGCCCGCGCACGGCCGAGGTGATGGTCGAGGCTCCGGGCTTGCGCACTCCGCGCATGGTCATGCACAGGTGTTCGGCTTCGACGACGACGATGACGCCCTGCGGTTCGAGATGATCGACGAGCGCGTCGGCGATCTGTGAGGTCAGGCGTTCCTGCACCTGGGGGCGCCGCGCATAGATCTCGACGAGGCGGGCCAGTTTCGACAGTCCCGTGATCTTGCCGTTCTTGCTCGGGATGTAGCCGATGTGGGCGACTCCGTGGAAGGGCACGAGGTGGTGTTCGCAGGTCGAGTAGAGGTCGATATCGCGGACGAGGACGAGTTCCTCGTGGCTGATGTCGAAGGTGACGCCGAGGACTTCGGCCGGGTCGCGGTGGAGTCCGGCGAAGATCTCCTCATAGGCCCGGGCCACTCGGTCCGGGGTCTCGAGCAGACCCTCCCTGTCAGGGTCTTCACCCACGGCGATGAGGATCTCACGCACGGCAGCGGCGATGCGCTCCTGATCGACCCTGTTCTCCTGCCCGGCGGGGGCGGGGCCGAGACCGGCGGAGACCGCTTCGATATCGGCCATCAGTCCTGGTTCCCTCTGTCTTCGTTCGTGTCGTTCGTCGCCGGTCCCCCGGTTCCCGGACCGCTTGTGCCTGGTCCTCCGGTCGGTCCCCCGGTGGGGCCGCCCGTCGGGCCGGTGGGGCCGTTCGGGTTCTCGGGTCCCTGCGGGTTGTGCGGGACGTGGGGTCCGCTGACGCCCGTGGGTCCGGCTCCGGGGATGTCGGTGGTGTCCACCTCGGCGCCGGTCGATCCTTCACCGTCTTTGCGTTCGCTCTGCGGTGCGGGCGGAACGATGGGGCCGCGTTCGGACACGGGGCGATCGTCGTGGGCCAGCCACACTTCGCGGGTGGCGCGTTTGACGACGGGGGCGAAGATCTCTTCGAGGGCGGCCTGGTCCAGCGTTTCGCGTTCGAGCAGCTGGTAGGCGAGGTTGTCGAGCACATCGCGGTTGTGCGTCAGCGCCCAGTAGGCGTCGGCGTGCGCGGAGTCGATGAGACCGCGGACCTCGCGATCGATCGAGGACAGGGTCGAATCCCCGTATTCGTCGCCGCCGCCGTAACCGCGGCCGGCGAAGGGTTCGGACTGGTCGTCGCCGATCTTGACCATGCCCAGTTTCTCGCTCATTCCGTACTGGGTGACCATCTTCCGGGCGATGTTCGTCGCCTTCTCGATGTCATTGCTGGCACCTGTGGTCGGGTCGTGGAAGACGATCTCCTCGGCCACACGCCCGCCCATGGCGTAGGCGAGCTGGTCGAGCAGCTCGTTGCGGGTCGTCGAGTATTTGTCCTCGCTGGGCAACACCATCGTGTAGCCGAGTGCGCGTCCGCGCGGGAGGATCGTCACCTTCGTCACCGGGTCGGTCTGATTCATGGCCGCGGCGACCAGTGCGTGCCCGCCCTCGTGGTAGGCGGTGACGAGGCGTTCCTTGTCGTTCATCAGTCGCGTCCGCTTCTGCGGGCCGGCGATGACACGATCGATGGCCTCATCCAGGATCCGGTTGTCGATGACCTTCGCATTCTCACGTGCGGTGAGCAGGGCCGCCTCGTTGAGGACATTGGCCAGGTCCGCACCGGAGAATCCGGGGGTCCGCTTCGCCACCTGCCCGAGGTCGACCTCGTCGGCCAGCGGCTTGTCGGCGGCGTGGACCTCGAGGATGTGCTTGCGGCCCTTCATATCAGGGGCTTCGACGGGGATCTGCCGGTCGAAGCGGCCGGGACGCAGCAGCGCCGGATCAAGGACGTCGGGACGGTTGGTCGCGGCGATGAGGATGACGTTCGTCTTGACGTCGAATCCGTCCATCTCGACGAGCAGCTGGTTGAGAGTCTGTTCGCGCTCGTCGTGTCCGCCGCCCATTCCGGCGCCGCGCTGGCGGCCGACGGCGTCGATCTCGTCGATGAAGATGATGCAGGGGGCGTTCGACTTCGCCTGTTCGAACAGGTCACGAACTCGGGAGGCACCGACGCCGACGTACATCTCGACGAAGTCGGAACCGGAGATCGAGTAGAACGGGACTCCGGCCTCACCGGCGACGGCTTTGGCCAGCAGGGTCTTGCCCGTACCGGGCTGTCCGTAGAGGAGCACGCCCTTGGGGATCTTCGCTCCCACGGCCTTGAACTTCTCCGGCTCGGCGAGGAACTCCTTGATCTCTTCGAGCTCTTCGAGCGCCTCGTCGACGCCGGCGACGTCCTTGAAGGTGACGTCCGGGTTCTCCTTGTTGACGAGCTTCGCCTTCGACTTGCCGAAGTTCATCATCTTCCCGCCCGACATCTGCGAGATGAGGAACCAGAAGACGACGAAGATGATGACGAACGGGATGAGCGTGCCCAGCAGCGACATCAGCCAGCTCTGTTTGGGCACCTCGTCGGTGAAGCCCTTGTCCGGGCCGGCGGAGTCGACGGCCTTGACGACCTGCTCTCCGCGCTGTTCGACGTAGAAGAACTGGACCTTTTTGCCGAAGTCCTTGCCGTCGACCTTGTAGTCGTCCTTGAGAGTGAGGTCGACGCGCTGGTCATTGTCGACGATCTTGGCCTGTTCGACCTTGTCGTCCTTGAGTAACTGCAGACCCTGTTCGGTGTCGATCTGGTTGAACCCGGACTGACTGAACAGCAGAGCACCGATCGATACGACGAGCAGCGCCAGGACGATCCAGACCAATGGGCCCTTCGTCGCCTTGTTCAGCAGGGGGCGACGTTTGTTCGACTCGGCCATAAGTCCTCTCAGGAAAAAGATGTGGGCAACCGTTTCAGGCTACCGAGGCTGCCTGGGAACATCCCCCACAGCCTAGTACTTCGCACCCCTATAGCCCGAATGCGTGCCGAATCTGTTCCGTCACAGACCCCGGACTAGGCCCGGGTTCGCCGCGGGCGTAAAAAGCAGTGCCGGCGGACTCAGCTGTAGACGTGCTGGGCCAGGGTCGCCACGAACGGCACATTGCGGTACTTCTCCGCATAGTCGAGGCCGTAGCCGATGACGAATTCATTGGGCACGTCGAAGCCGACGTACTTGACGTCGATGTCGACCTTGACGGCTTCGGGTTTGCGCAGCATAGTGCAGATCTCGACGGTGGCAGCTCCGCGGCTGCGCAGGTTCTGGACCAGCCAGGACAGAGTGAGGCCGGAGTCGATGATGTCTTCGACGATGAGGACGTGCCGATCGGTGAGGTCGGTGTCGAGGTCCTTGAGGATCCGCACGACGCCGGAGGACTTGGTGCCCGAACCGTAGGAGGACACGGCCATCCAGTCCATCGTCACAGGCGAGTGCAGGGCGCGGGCGAGGTCGGCCATGACCATGACGGCGCCTTTGAGGACGCCGACGAGGAGGATGTCCTTGTCTTTGTAGTCTGCATCGATGGCGGCGGCCAGTTCAACGAGTCGTGCGGCTATCTGCTCTTCCGAGACGAGTACTTTTTCGATGTCATTGCCGAGATCGTTGATGTCCACGAGTGTCGATTCTCCTCAGATGCGGGTCCTGGAGATTCCATTATGGGTCACTTTGCCTCACCGGTGCCAGTGGGCCCCGATGTCGGTGCCAGTTCGTCATCGACAGCTCCCGGACCGGCCGACAGCCAACCGGTGATCGCCATAAGTGCGGAGATGATGACCATGAACCACAGCGGCACCTGCCAGCCGCCGCTGATGCCGAGCAGTCCGCCCACGGCCAGCGGGCACAGTGCGGCGAGCACATAGCCCGACGACTGGACGAAGGCCGAGGTCGAGGCCGTGACCGAGACATCGCGGGTGCGAGAGGTGATGAGCGCCAGCGCGGCGGGGAACGCGAATCCGCCGTAGCCGAGCAGAATCGCCCACAGCCAGGGCACGGTGGCCGGGCCGAGCAGCAGCCCCGTATAGCCGGCAACGGCACTGGCACCGAAGGAGACGAGGAAGGCACGCGGAGCGATGTTTCGGACAATGATCTGCGGGGCGAGGAATCCGCCGGGCAGACCGCCGAAGGTGACGATCGTGAGCATGATCCCGGCGCCGAAGGGGTCGAGTCCGGCGTCGCGATAGATCTGCGGCAGCCACCCGAACTGGAGGTAGGCGTTGGCCGATTGGAGACCGAAGAACATCGCCATATACCGCGCCTTGGGCGAGGAGAAGACAGCTCGCCGGGGCGGCGCCTCCTCCTTCTGCCCACCGTGCTCCGCAGCCTGTCCGGAGAGGACGGGCACGGACTTCAGTGTCCGCAGCACCGTCCAGGTGACGAGCGCGGACAAGGGCAGGACCAGCCAGAAGCCGAGACCGAAGCGCCACCCGCCGAACTGCTCGGCCAGGGGCGCAGTCAGCAGCGAGGGCAGCATCGAACCGAGACCGAGCGAGACCGTGAACGTCGTCGCGCCCAGGGTGGGCCGGTGCGGGAAGCGGGACTTGACGTAGACCGGCAGGATGACGTTGCCGACCGACATTCCCGCCAGGGCGAGGACCGTGAGCAGAGCGAAGGCCACCCATTCGGTGACGATGGCGCGCAGACCGATGCCTGCCACGATGAGGGCGGCGCTCAGGGCCAGAGCGGAGAACAGACCGAGGCGCTTGAGCAGGGGTACGGCGATGATGCCACAGACGGCGAACACGAGTCCCGGCAGAGCCGTGAGCAGACCGGTCTGCCATTCGGCCAGGGAGAATCCGTCGCTGACTTCAAAGAGCACAGGCCCCAGGGAGGAGGCGGCTGGGCGCAGCGAGGCGGCGATGAGGACGAGGCAGGCCAGGGCCAGAACGTCGAGGCCGCGGTTGCGTCGGAATCCCTGCACGGGCGAAGTCGTCATGGCCTCATCCTTTCAGACCGCTGCAGTCGTCGTGCGCGCGAGCCGCGGCCTCATAGAGGCACGCAGACGGGCACAGCTTCCGATGGTATACCGTTGGTCGTAGGCTGAGCACATGATCGTTGTGAAGAATCTGCGCCTGTTCCCACGCACCCCCGATGCTCCCGCCGTCGACGTCGAGATCACCGAGGGACGGTTCTCTCGTCTCTCCCCCGCCGAGGATGCCGCCCCCGATTCCGCGCCACCGGCGACCGAGACGACATCGACCGGGACCGAGGTCATCGACGGGGCGGGGCGGATCCTGCTGCCTGGCCTCGGCGATGTGCACGCTCATCTGGATTCGAATCGGATGGGCCAGACGTTCCGTCCGCACACCGCCGACGGCACTCTGCACGGGTACATCATGAACGATCGCGAGAACTGGCGAGGCGGCGAGCGCAGCGTCGCCGATCAGGCCGCGTACGCAATTGCGAAGATCATCGCGTCCGGAGGCACGCGCATCCGCTCACACGCACAGGTCGATGCCGACTGCGGTCTCGAGCGCTTCCACGGGGTCAGAGCCGCGCTCGAGGCTCATGCCGATGTCCTCGACTTCCAGATCGTCGCGTTCCCGCAGGCCGGAATCGTGCACGAACAGGGCGTCGAAGAGCTGCTCGATGCGGCTCTGAGCGAGGGCGCGGACCTCGTCGGCGGACTCGACCCGCTGCTCTACGACCGGGATCCGGTCTACCACCTCGATGTCGTCTTCGGCCTGGCTGAGACGCACGGCAAGGGCATCGACATCCACCTCCACGAGGCGGGCACCGCGGGACTCTTCACGCTCGAGGAGATCGCTGCGCGTACTCGAGCCGCGGGCATGGCCGGGCAGGTCACGGTCTCCCATGCCTTCGCGCTCAACACAAACCCGGAACCCGAGGTCGCTCGGATCCTCGATGTCCTCGCGGAGGCGGGAGTGGCCCTGACGACGGTTGCCCCGGCCAAAGGTGCGCTGCCGCAGGGACTCATCCGTGAGCGCCGAATGGCTCTGGGGCTCGGCGAGGACGGTCAGCGGGACTACTGGAGTCCCTATGGTGACGGCGATCTGCTGCGCCGGACCTGGCAGCTGGCGTTCACGAACGGTTTCCGTGCAGACGCAGATGTCGAAGGCTGTCTCGACATCGCCTCACGCGGAGGAGCGCAGGTCATGGCCGGTGCTCGTCCCGACGGTTCGGCTCTGGTCGACGATTCCCGGTTCGGTCTGGCGGTGGGCGCTCCCGCCGACTTCGTGCTCATCGACGCCGACACGGTCACCTCAGCGATCATGGACTGCCCACTGGACAGAGATGTGTTCAAGGGCGGTCGGCTCATCGCCTCCGGCGGCGAATTGGCAGGCGGGCCGCGGCTGAGCTGAGTCTCAGCGCGCCTTCGCGGCGGGCTGGAACACGGCCCGACCGTCGGAGACGACGACTTCCGTGTCTCCAGGCAGGGACAGTCGACCGCGCCTGCGGTCACGCATGAGGGCGCAGAGTTCGGCGACCCGCACCGCTCCGAGGTTCTGCCCGGGCACGCCGAGTGAGATCACCCAGTCGCGCACGACTCGGCTGAGCACGGCATCGTCGAGTGCGGTGAAGACCTCCACCGGCACCGAGGCGGCTCCGCGGATCGTCTGCCCTGCCGCCTCGGCGTGGGCATCGATGAAATCGGCGTCGGCTCGGCAGAGGTCGGCGGTGCGGGCGAGGTTCGGGGTGATCGGTTGGCCGAGATCGGCTTCGAGTCCGGCCAGCAGCTGCCGGGCCCGGACTCGGGTGAACGCGGTGTCGGCGTTCATCGGATCGTTCCAGATCTCGATGCCCTGTGCCTGACAGGACTCTTCGGTCCGGTCTCGGTCGAGGCCGAGCAGGGGACGCATGAGGCGACCGGCCAGCGGGCTCATCCCGGCCAGGGAGCGGGTGCCCGATCCGCGCATGAGGCCCAGCAGAACGGTCTCTGCCTGGTCGCTGCGGGTATGGGCGGTGAGAATCCAGTCGGCTCCGGCCGCGGCCCGAGCGGTTTCGAGGGCCGCATAGCGGGCGGTGCGCGCCGCGGCCTCGAGGCCTTTCTCGCCGGCATCGATGCTCACCCGCATCACCTCGGCGGGCACGCCCCAGGATTCGGCGGTGGCGGAGACCCGGTCGGCCACTTCGGCGGTGACGGTCTGCAGGCTGTGGTCGACGGTGACGGCACGGGCTCGGATCTCACCGCGCCGGTGCAGGAACGCAGTCGCGTGGAGCAGCGCCATCGAATCCGCTCCCCCGGACACTGCGACGATGAGGCCCGGGACAGACGATTCTGCTACCGCGAGCGCTGCGCGCACGGCATTGCGGATGGCTGCGCTGGCCGGGTCGAGGGTCGGCCGCCTCGGCGACGATGCGCTGCGCGGCCCCTCAGCCGTGGACACGGTCGAGCCAGAGCTGCGGTTCGTGGATTTCGGCCGTGCGCGGCAGGTTCGCGGGTTCGGCATAGATGCGGGAGAAGCCCTTCTGTCCGACCTCGCGGCGGACGGCTCGGACGAACTTCGCTCCGTCGCGATATTGGGCGAGTTTGAGGTCCATCCCGAGCAGATTCGTCAGGAACCCGCCTTGGGCGGCATCGCGGCGGGCCTCGAACTTGCGGCGCAGCCGGCGCACGCTCGGGATGACACCGGCGCCCACTTCGTCCATGACGACATCGGCGTGGCCTTCGAGCAGGGACAGGATCGCGGTGGCCTCGTCGAGTGCGGTGCGCATGTTCTCGTCACGGATGAGGTCGATGATGCTGGCCTCGCCCTTGACGATGCGGCCGAGGGTGGCGAAGAGGTCGACGATCCCGCCGACTCCCGGCATCGTCAGTCGGGTCGACACGGCCCCGGAGAGCAGGGTGCGCATATGTTCGCGCAGCCACGGCGCGGTCGCGAACTGCACTTGGTGGGTGGCTTCGTGGAGGGCCACCCACATGCGGAAGTCACGCGGATCGACGTCCATGGCCCTCTCGGCGATGAGCACGGCGGGGGCGACGAACATCAGCCGTCCCGTCTCCACGGCGAAGGGGTCGAACTGGCCGAGCACGCGAGTCGACAGGAGTGAGAGCACCCCGGCGACCTCGACGGCGCCGGCCTTCGCGGTGGCGGGGCTGACCGGGGCGGGCAGGGCCGCTTCGTCGAGCATTCCATTGACGGACTGCGCGTTGGCTTTGACCCAGCTGACCTGGTCGAGGACGAGCACGGAACCGGCGGCGAGCCGTCCGCGCACATCATCGGCGTGCTCCGGCGGCAGCAGGAACGAGTCGAGCACGAGGTCCTGGGCGGTCAGCGCATTGTCCTTCATCCCCTCGACGAGTCCGTCGAGCACACCCGGTCCGGGGACCTTCGCCGCGGAGACGAGCTCACGGGCGGTGCGGGCGGCGAAGTTCTCGTCGATGATCATCGGCAGCCGCAGTTCGCGAGGGCTGTGACGATATCGTCCACGGTCTTTCTGGCTTCCAAGATCTTGTCCTTATCCACGTCGTCGATCTGGATGGAGAATACGAGGTAGCGGCCTTCCGCATCGAGCACTCCCCCGGCCAGGGAGGTCACAGTCGACAGCGTCCCCGTCTTCGCGTGCACCACCCCTGAGGCGTTCCTCTCGTCGAGGAATCGGTCGTGCAGGGTGCCGGTCAGTCCGCCGACGGGGAAGTAGCTGACGAGCCCGGCCAAAGAGTCATCGGCGACGACCGAGGCCTGCAGGACGGTCGTGAGATCGTGCGGGGCGATCCGGTTGTCATAGGACAGCCCCGAGGTGTCGACGAGGTGGGTGCGCCCGAGATCGACGGATTCGCCGAGGGCCTCCAGGACCGCCTTTGGACCGTTCTCGAGGCTGCCGTCCTGCCCCTGGGCGATGGCGACCTCGTTGCCGAGCATCTCGGCGACGACGTTGTCGCTGTGCACGAGCGCGTATTCGACGATCTCGGAGATCGTCGCCGATTCCACCCGGGCGAGTTCCTTCGGGCTCTCGGACTCGGACGGCGTCTCGGATTCGGACCGGTCGGTCGCCTCGGTGACGGTGATCCCCGCCTTCTTCAGCTCTTTTTCGAAGATCGAGAACGCGTCCTTCGCCGGGTGTTCGGTCCGGCCCCGCCATTCGGCGTCCTTCGACCCGACGTAGGCGGTGTCGACCATGATCGGCTGGATCGGGGTGATCACGCCCTTGGCGATATCGGACCGGGACCAGCCGGAGTCGAAGTCCTCGCCGACGTAGCGGCTGGTGTCCAGGTCGAGGGCCACCTCGGTGATGTTCTGCTCTTCGAGTGCGGCCGCGGTGTCTTCGGCCAGGGTCCGCAGTCCCCCGTGCCCGTTGACCGAACCGGCATCGGAATCTCCGGCCGACAGGAGCACATCGCCGCCGCCGGTCAGCGTCAGGGTGTTCGTGTCCGCGTCGAAGTCCGTTGTCGTCGCCAGGCGCGTCTCCCCGCCGATCGCGGACAGGGAGGCGGCCGCGGTGAGCACCTTCGTCACAGAGGCGGGAGTGCGCGGCTTCGTCTCGTCCTTCGCGTAGAGGACGTCGTCGCTGATCCCGTCGCGGACCTCAAGGCCGAAGCCCTTGACCTTCGAATCCTTGAGCACGGCGTCGATCGTCTTCGGGATCTGTGTGGGCACAGGAGCGGAATCGTCGACCGCCGAGGCGGGGGCGGGCACCTGCTGGGCGTGGGCCTGCGGAGCGGGCACGGTCTGGACCTCGACCTGGGGTTCGGTGGTCAGCACGCTGGGCAGGCCGGGCACGAGGTCGTAGGCGTCGACGGCGGCATAGGCCCCGAGCACGAGGACGATGGTCCCGGCGGTGATCGCACCGCCCTTCTTCCGCCGCGAGGTCGCCTCTCTGCGGTCGCGACGCGGGGAGCCGGAGTCCGACGGGTTCTGCGGCGCATCGGTGTCGTTCAAACGCAGGCTCTCATTCCTCGACGACCGTGAGGCGGTCGCCGTCGGTGGGCGGTGATGGGGACTTGTACCATCTATTCTAGTGATGCACCCCTAACGTGAAGGAGCACTATGGAACTGCTGGCCACAATCGAGATCCCCCAGGGGTCCCGCAACAAGTACGAAGTCGATCATGAGACCGGTCGGGTCAAGCTCGATCGCTACCTCTACACCTCGATGCAGTACCCCGCCGATTACGGCTATATCGAGGACACGCTCGGAAACGACGGCGACCCTCTTGATGTGCTCGTGCTGCTGCCCGAGCCGCTGTTCCCCGGTGTGCTCATCGACATCCGCCCCATCGGCATGTTCCAGATGGAAGACGAGGCCGGCGGCGACGACAAGGTCCTCGCCGTGCCAGCCGGAGATCCTCGCTGGGACTCCTACACCGACATCTCGGATGTGGACAAGTTCATGCTCGACTCGATCGAACACTTCTTCTCCCGCTACAAGGACCTCGAGCCCGGCAAGTACGTCAAGGGTTCGAGCTGGGCCGGCCGCGAAGCCGCCGAGGCCGAGATCAACGCCTCGATCGAGCGTTTCAAGGCCGAGGGCCACTGAGCCTTCCCCTCTCACTGTGCTGAGAACTCAGCGCTGGTGTGCGACCGCCCGGATGATGACATCCGGGCGGTCTCGTTTTGGCCCCCGACCAGGCCGCAGTGTGATGACCATCACGATTTGTTAGGTAAGCCTAAGGGGCAGTGTGAGCCAGGTTATGCGATTGTCGAGTCATGAAACTCGATCATGTGTCATACGCCAGTGAACCTGACGGCTATCGTGCGACCGCCGAGCGGATCGCGGAGAAGCTCGGAGCGGCTCCCTACGATGGCGGTGTGCATCCTCGATTCGGCACCAGAAACCTCATCTTCCCCCTAGCGAACGGCCATTACCTCGAAGTCGTGGAAGCTTTGGAGCATCCGGCCGCTCTCTCGACCCCCTTCGGTCAGGCGGTCCGGGCTCGTTCCGAGCTCGGCGGTGGCTGGATGGGCTGGTGCGTCTCGGTCGACGATCTCACAGCCGTCGAAACCCGCCTCGAGCGCAAGGCTGTCGATGGAAACCGCACGCCGGAGTCCGGTTTGGAACTTCGGTGGCTGCAGATCGGTGTCAAGGGGCTCATTGCCGATCCCCAGCTGCCGTTCTTCATCAAGTGGTCCGCCGACTCCTCGCAGCACCCATCGACGTACAAGACGAATGAGGGCGTCGACATCGACACCCTGCAGATCGCCGGGGACCGCGATCGTCTGCGCGACTGGCTGGGCACTCAGGATGCCAAGCCGATCTCGGAGATCAACATCGACTGGTCAGCTCCCCACGGGACGCCGGGCATCATGTCGGTGAGCTTCAACACGGAGAACGGCCCAGTCACCATCTGAGCACATCAGAATCCGCACGCACTGCGGAGTCGAAGAAGGCCAGAGGCAGTGTCGCCTCTGGCCTTCTTCAGCTTATGGTCCTGGAGTCATCAGTCGCCCTGGAACTCAGTCGGTAGGCCCTGCTCGCTTTCCGTCCCGTCTGCGTTCTTCCGACGCAGATGAGCGGCCGTCGCCATCGCACCGCCGACGGCGAGGAGACCTGCTCCGCCGCCGAGCAGCGGCAGAGTGCTGTCCGAACCGGTCCACGGCAGTTCACCGCCGTCCGAGCCGGAACCACCTGAACCGGACCCGCCTGAACCCGAGCCGCCGTTCGAAGAACCGCCGCCCGAACCGGAGCTGCCGGAGCCGCCCGAACCGGATCCGCCGTCGCTTCCGGCACTCGCTGCCGCACCAGCTGCCGCGGCATCCTTAGCGCCGTCCTGCGACCCGGCAGTCGATCCGGAGCTGTCGGCGTCCGTTCCGGTCCTGTCGCCCTTGGCATCGGTGTCCTCACCCGTTCCGGCACCGTCTGAGCTGCCGTTCTCATCCGAGTCCTTCGCCCCTTCATCTGTGCCGTCGGCGTCGGAGTCCTGGTCTTTCGGCGGTTCAGTCGGGTCCGGTGCCGATCCGCCGTCGCCCTTGATGACCTGCACGACCGTGGGCCGCGGCATCGCGGCCACTCCCTTGTCGACATCGGTCGCGTCGACAAAATCGGGGAACTGCGAGTGCTGATCGGCGTAGGAGCCGTCCTCACCTGGGTGCTGGACCGCAACGAAAGCTGACTCATACTCATCGTGGACGAGTGGTCCGCAGACCTCGGCTTCGCGAGGCACGGACAGGAACTGTTCGACCCGGCCGCGCTGATCGCCGTCGATCGTGACCTTGAACAGCCCGTCGCAGTAGCCGATGCCATCGGGAGCACCGTCGGTGGAGATCCACAGGTTTCCAGCGGTGTCGAAGGCGACATTGTCCGGGCAGGAGATCGGTGAGACCTGATCGGCGGGGAAGCCGGAGAAGTAGGTGGCGTCGCCCTGCTTCGGGTCTCCGCAGACCAACAGCAGGGTCCAATCGAAATCGGTGCCCGTATGGTCGCCGGAGCGCTCGGTGATCTCGACGATGTGCCCGTCGCGGTTCTCCGTGCGCGGATTGGCCTCATCTGCGGCGGCCTTCCCGCCGGTGCCGCGGTCGGAATTGTTGGTGCAGGCGACGTAGATGCGGCCGTTGACCGGGTTGGGTTCGACGTCTTCGCAGCGGTCCATCTTCGTCGGTCC
Source organism: Brevibacterium permense (assembly GCF_013280495.1). Lineage (GTDB taxonomy): Bacteria > Actinomycetota > Actinomycetes > Actinomycetales > Brevibacteriaceae > Brevibacterium > Brevibacterium permense. Next base: position 31,669 of record NZ_JABSSX010000012.1, on the reverse strand, counting down.
GACCTTGTCGGCGGCCAGACGGGTGTTGACGAGGACCTCTTCGACGGAGAATCCTGACACCTGCGACTTGCCGTCTTTGACCAGCGGGAGCCACTGTCCGCTGCCGTCGAACTCGCCGTCGGCGGGCACCTCACCGCTGCCGTCGATCTCGGACTTCGGTGAGTTGCCGGTGAACTTCGCGACGTAGAGGTCGCCGTCGGTCAGCAGCGTCTTGTTGTGTTCGCGATCGCCCTCGACGTAGGTGTCCTTCGAGACGAACTTGTAGAGGTAGTCGAACTTCTCATCATCTCCCATATAGGCCACGGCGTGGCCCGAATCGGAGATCGTGATGTTCGCCCCTTCGTGTTTGAAGCGGCCCATGTTCGTGTGCTTATGAGGGGTGGAGTTCGGGTCCCAGGGGTCGACTTCGACGATCCAGCCGAATCGATTCGCTTCGTTCGCGTATCCCGGGTTGTTCGTATCGAATCTGTCGACATCGGCTTCCCACCCGTTGGCCGAATCTTCGCTGTCGAGACCGTAGCGCTTATCGGCCGCCGATGTGCCCTGCGCCTTGAAGTACGAGTTGAAGTTCTCCTCACCGGACACCAGAGTGCCCCAGGGGGTGAGCCCGCCCGAGCAGTTGCCGAGAGTGCCCTGCGCCTTGTCACCGTTCGGGTAGTCCTTCGTCCGCAGCAGATCGGAACCGGCAGCGGGACCGGTGAACTCGTACTCGGTGTCGATGAGGAACCGGCGGTTCTTCTTTCCGTTGACATCGATCGTCCACGTTGACTTCTCGTCCGTGCGGATGAGTTCGGCAACGGTCAGTCCGTGGGCTTCGCGGCTGATCGCCCGCTGATCGGCTCCGTCCATGTCCTCGGGGTACATGATGGCGTCGTTCGTGTATTCCTGGTTGGCGAAGAGCACGGCCCGGTTGGAGTCGTCGGGGTCGATCTGGATGGACAGGAAGTCGTTGTTGTAGCCGAACTGGCGGCGCTGCGCCTCTGGGCTCTGATTCTCCGGGTCGAACCTCGGGGAGTCGGGGAACAAGGGGTCTCCCCAGCGGACGATCGGATGCCAGGAGTAGCCTTCAGGGACGACGAATTCGTCGACCTCGTGCTGGACCGGGTCGATGGCGGTGAAGGCCAGACTGCCTGCGGTGGCTGCGGCGGCAGAGCGTGCGGTCGGGCTGGGAGCGGTGGTCACTGCGATGGCCAAGGCACCTGCAGCCGAGGCACCGAGAACCGCGCGACGGCTGAGCTTCGCATTGACGATATCGCGGAAATACCCATTTGCCGATGTGTTGCAGGTGGACTTGAGGCAGGCGTTGTCGCACTTCAGTGCGCACGTGACGGGGCTGCGCTTGCCACGCACATGGTCGGCCATCGGCAGAAAGGTTCGCATCGGTTCTCTCCTTGTATCGGGTATCTTCCCAGTCCGGGACCCGCCCGGTACAGAGGGCGGAGCCGGAAGGACTCACCCGATCGAGACTGTCACCGGCAAGCGGCCCTGGAACTACCCGTCGGTGAATCAGAGGTGAACCCGGAGGGAGGAATGAGTGTCCCGTTAGCCTGTCCCGACCTCACCTGCAGCACTCAGCCGAAGTCGACGAGGGCGAGCACTCCCGGGGCGAGGAATCCGACGGCGTCGATGATGACATGCGCCCACACCAGCGGCATGAGCCTGCCCTTGCGCAGGAAGTACCAGCCGAAGATGATGCCCATGGCGACGTTGCCGATGAACGGGCCGATGCCCTGGTAGAGGTGGTAGCTGGCGCGGAAGAGCGCCAAGGAGATGATGATCGGCCAGGGTCCGAAGCCCAGCTGCCGCAGTCGCAGCGCCCCGAAGCCGAAGATGAGCACCTCTTCGAGGATTCCGTTCTTCGCCGCCGAGAGCAGCAGCACGGGAACCGTCCACCAATGATCACCGAGGTTGGACGGCTGGATCTCGGCAGTGATCCCCAGTGCCCTGCCGCCCGCATACACCCCGAGGGTGCCGATGCCGATCACGAGGAAGATGAGAGCGCCGTGGCCGAGGTCACGGAGTCGGTGCCCGTCGACTCCGAGCCTGATCGGCAGCGGCCGGGCCGGTCGGTCTCGAGTGAGCAGGTAGATCGCGAGGACGACGGGCACGAGGCTGAAGCCGATGTCGAGAAGCTGGTAGATCAGGTCGAAGCCCGGCCGAGGCGAGATCGAGGTGTTGAGTTTGGCCTGGGCGTCGCTGATCGGTCCGCGCGTGGCGATGTCTGCCAGACGCACGATTGCATAGACGGATGCCTGGCCCAGGGACAGGGCCGCAATGAGACCGAGCTCGAACCACAGGCGCTTTCTCTCCTGTGGTTCGAGCTCGGTCGTCATGGACTCAACTCTAGCCGGGACGGCTCAGTGTTTGGGTTCGCCGTCCCCGTCATCACGACGCGGCTGCTGGCTGCGCAGGGTGAAGTCCGTTCCCTGCCCCTCGCCCCGGATCCCGTCGTCGTCTCGTTCGTCGCTGCCGGTCGGTTCGTCATCGCGGCTGTCACCGAGGTGGTCGGCATCCGTCGATTCGTCCGACGCCGAGGCGGTCTCCCGCTCATGCGCCCGTGCCTCGGCGGCGTCGAGGACCTCACCGCGAGCCATGTTCTTCACGTACTTCTTCTCGGCTCGGCGTTCCTTGACCCCTTCGAGCAGCAGGTAGAGCACGGGCACGAGGATGAGCGTGAGCAGCGTCGAGCTGACCAGTCCGCCGATGACGACGATCGCCAGCGGCTTCGAGATGAACACTCCCCCGCCGGTGAGTCCGAGGGCCATCGGCAGCAGAGCGAAGATCGTGGCGGCCGCGGTCATGAGGATCGGACGGTAACGCAGTCGGGCGCCGTGGACGATGGCCGTACGCAGATCGACCCCGCGGACTCGGAAGTGGTTGATGAGGTCGATGAGCACGATCGCATTCGTCACCACGATGCCGATGAGCATGAGCAGACCGATCATCGACGTCAGCCCCAGCGGAGTGTCGGTGATGAGCGAGAGCGCAACCGAACCGGTGGCCGCGAACGGAATCGAGACCAGCAGGATCAGTGGCTGCAGCAGCGACTTGAACGTGGCGACCATGATGACGAACACGATGAGGATCGCCGCGAGCATCGCCAGCCCCAGCTGCGAGAACGCTTCATTCTGCTCCTGGGTGGCACCGCCGGTGTCGACGGACACCGTATCGGGCAGGTCCACCTCGTCGAGGGCGGACTGGACCTCGGTAGACACGGCTCCGAGGTCATCGCCTTCCGGAGTCACGGACACGGTGGTCGAACGCTGCGAATCCGTGTGGCGGATCGTCGGGGCGGTCTTGACCTCCTTGACGTCGGCGACCTCATCGAGTTCGATGAAGCGCGGCTCCGAGGTCACAGGAGCGCCCGCGTTCGGATCGCCGCCCGTCGCACCGACACCACCGGCCGCACCACCAGCACCGCCTGCGCCTCCGGCGCCACCAGCACCGCCTGCGCCTCCGGCTGCACCGGCGTCACCCGAACCTCCGGCACCACTGGCGGCTCCCCCGGCCGCGCTGGCGTCACCTGAGCCGCCGGCACCTCCGGCTGCTCCACCGGCGCCGCCTGCCGCACCTGCGCCGGCTCCGCCAGCGGGAGTCGTCTCTTCCGCCTTGCCCGGGATCTTGAGTTCGCGCAGCTTCTCCACGGTGTCGGCATTGCGATCGAAGAGCAGCACCGAATGGGAGACATCGTCGATGACGATCTCACCGATCTGCTGACCGTGCATGGCACGCTGCACATACTGGCCGATGGCCGCCTCGGTGAGGTTCTCCTCTGCGGCCTTCTCATGATCGACCTTGACTTCGATCACGGGCTGGACCGCGGCGGTATCGCTCGTCACCGACTGCGCCGACGATACGCCCTCGAGCTTGTCGCTGACCTTGTTCGTCGCGTCCTCGAGTTCCTGGGGGTCGGTTGCCGTGAGTGTGACGTCGATGGTCTGCGCACCCGGGGTCGAGCTCTGGCTTGCCACCTCGACGTCGCCGGCACCCTTGAGGCCGTCGAACTGCTTCTGCAGATCCGCGGAGATCGACTGGGCAGAGACTCCGGACTTTGTGTTGACGATATAGGTGCCCGTCAGCGACGAATCGTCGGTGAAGCCGAACGACGTGCCGCCGAGCGACAGCTGGTAGTTGTCGACATCGGATTCGTCGGCGAGGATGTCCTCGACCTTCTTCGCCTGCTCCGAGGCCTCATCGAGGTCGGTGCCCGGGTCGAAGGTCTGCGAGATCTGCAGGGAATCCTGACCGGTGTCGCCGAAGAGCTCGGTCTTCAGCTGCGGGATCATCGCTCCGGTGCCTGCGAGCACGAGCACGGCGATGAGGATCATGATGATCGGGTGCTTCGTCGAGAACCCGATGGCCGGCATATAGGTCTTCTGCAGTCGCGTCACCGGAGAATGCATTCCGGCGAGCTCGTCGACCGCTTCCGTGCCGTCCTCGGTTTCGCCGTAGCGCGGTCCGCCCGCGGCCGCTCCGGTCGCATCGGTTCGAGTCGTGGCGCCGGCCAGCATGGGAGCATCAGCCCGCTGGGACGATTCGACGCTGTCTCGAGGACCGGTGTCCTCGGCTTCGGCACCGGCGGCGACGAGGTCGCGCTTCTTGTCGGCCTTCTTCGCTTCCTTCTTCTCTGCCCGCCACTGCGACAGCATCGACTTGCGGCTGCGACGGATCTCCGCCTTCTCCGCACGGGTGAGCTTGACCTTCGCCTCGCGCTGACGCAGGAACCAGTACGCGAGGACGGGCACGATCGTCAGTGCCACGAACAGGGACGAGAGCAGGGCGATGGTAGCGGTCAGGGCGAAGGGCCGGAACATCTCACCGGTCTGCCCGGTCACGAATGCCAGCGGCAGGAACACGGCCACCGTGGTCAGGGTCGATGCGGTGATGGCACCGGCCACCTCGGAGACGGCGGCGAGGATGTTCGAGAACTTGTCGCCGCCGGAGGCGTGCCGTCTGCGGATCGCCTCGATGACGACGATGGAGTCGTCGACGACGCGGCCGACGGAGATCGTCAGCGCACCGAGGGTGAGCATGTTGAGGGTCTCTCCGCCCATCCACAGCCCGATCATGGCGATGAGGAGGGAGAGCGGGATGGAGATGGCGGTGATGATCGTCGCCCGCACCGACAGCAGGAATACGAGGATGACGAGGACCGCGAAGATCAGGCCCAGCCCACCCTCGTTGAGCAGGTCATGGATGGACTGTTCGATGAACGGAGCCTGGTCGAACGCGGAGACGAACTCCGTGTTGTCACCCATCATCTTCTCGAGTTCGGGCAGCTTGTCGGCCACCGCGTGAGAGACGTCGACGGTGTTCGCGTCGGACTCCTTCATCACCGACACGGACAGCGAGGGTTCGCCGTTGGTGCGCGAGATCGACTCGATCGGCTCATCGACGAGTTTGACGTCGGCGACGTCGGAGATCTGGATCGGTCCGTCCTTGCCGGAGATGACGAGGTCCTTGATCGCATCGATCGAGCGGATGCGGGTGCCGACCTCGACCGGGGCCGAGCCGTCGTCGCCCTTGAGCTCACCCGCCGAGGTGGGCACACCGTTGGACTGGAGGATTCCGGCCACCTCGTCGAGGTTGGCTCCTTCGTCCTCGAGGTCGTCTCGGCGGATGCTGATCTCGACCTGTTTGGTCTTCGCTCCGGCGATCTGGACCTGGGAGACGCCGTCGACTTTCTTCAGCTCAGGTTCGACTAAGTCTTCGAGATTCGCCGCCAGCTTGTCTTCATCGGCATCCGAGGTCACGGACAGGGCGAGCACCGGAATATCATCGGTGCCCATCATCATGACGTTCGGTTCGACACCGTCCGGCAGGGTCGGCTGCACCTGGGAGACTGCGCGCTGCAGGGCGCGGACGACGTCATCGGAGTCATCGCCGTACTTCGTGCTCACGGTGATCTGCGAACTGCCCGCCGAGGAGGTCGAGGTCATGTCCTCGACCTCGGGCAGTGCGGTCAGCGCCCCTTCGAGTGGGTCGGTGACTTCGGATTCGACGGCCTCGGGGGTGGCTCCCTCATAGGAGGCGGTGACCGTGGCCTGTGGGTTGTCGAGGGACGGGAAGAGCTCTTGCTTGAGGGCGCCGGCACCGATGATGCCGAAGACGATGGCGACGACGGAGATGAGCGCGATGAGCGCCCGGTTCTTCAGGCTCAGCCGGGTCAGGAAACTCACGAGGGGGACTTTCTTTGTCGTAGGCAGGGCGACGACGCAGAACGCCGACTCAACCAACCATCCTAGTGAGTGTCCCCTGAACCGCACATGAGGAAAACCTGACTTCTCTGATCAACGGCTGAGCACGCCGCGCCCCGACCACCAGCTCGGTGAAACTGCAGCCGCTTGGTCCCTGCACCGAGCTGGTGCAGTTTCACCAAGCTGCAGCGCATGTGCGGGTGCGTTTGGGCGCGTCACTCAGCCGGAGTGGCTGTGCGGGGTCGGGTCTCGCGGCCGAAGAACCACAGGCCTGCGGCGACGATGCCGAGAAGCCCGGTGAGCAGGAACGCCCACGAGTAGTCGAAGTGGTCGACGACGGCTCCGGCGATGATCGGGCCGAGGATGGCTCCGCCGTCGAGGGCCATCTGGTAGCGGGCGAGCACTCGGCCGCCCTTGCGGTCGCGGCCGATGACGTCGGCGACGGTGGCCTGCTGAGCGGGGTTGGCCAGGCCGGAACCGATCCCGGCGATGATGGAGAAGGCGAAGAACAGCCAGATCGAGTCGATGAAGGCCAGCGCCGCGGTGGTCACACCGAGGACGAACAGACCCCATTGGATGAAGGGTTTGCGCCCGACGGTGTCGGCGAAGCGCCCGACCACCGTCACGGCCGAGGCGTTGCCGATGGCGAACATGGTCAGGGCCAGTCCGGCCACCGCGGTATCGGCTCTGAGAGCCTGGATGGCGAAGAGCGGGTAGATGGCCACGCGGATGCCCATCGCCGACCAGCCTTGGACGAAGGCGGAGATGAGCGCCGACCGGTAGGCCGAATCCCTCCAGGCGTCCCGGAAGGACATGACTTCCTGCTGCTCCTTGTCCTTCTCCGCTTCCAGCCGGGCACGTCCGGACTTCGTCGAGGAGCCGAAGGACGCGGTGGAGGCGAGGAAGACGCGGACGACGATGGCGGCGAGGAGCAGACCGACGGCGTAGATGACGAACGGGATGCGCATCCCCCATCCGGCCATGGCACCGCCGAGGACGGGTCCGGCGATATTGCCGACGAGGAACGCCGTCGCGTACGTCGAGGATGCTTTCGCCCGGGCATCGATCGGGGCGAGCCGGACAATGAGCGCCATCGCGGAGACGCTGAACATCGTTGAGCCGATGCCGCCGAGTCCGCGGAAGATCAGCAGCTGCCAGTAGTTCTGTGCGAAGGCGACGGCCGCGGTGGAGCCAGCGACGATGAGGAGACCGGTGATGTAGATACGACGTTCGCCGAAGGCATCGACGAGGCGGCCGGACGAGGGTGAGAACACGAACCGGAAGAACGCGAACGAGGAGACGACGATGGTTGCGGCGGTGACCCCGAAGTCGAAGCTCGCCGCGAACTGCGGCAGGACGGGGGCGATGATTCCGTAGCCCAGGGCCACGATGAAGGCCGCTGCCACGAGGACATAGATCTCCTTGGGCAGGCGGCGTGTCTCCGGTGCGTCGGTGTCGGGCGTGCTCACAGGGTATCGAGGAACTGCTCGGGCTTCGGCAGGGGGCGGGTGCTCGTGGTCAGACGCTGTCGGTAGCGTTCGGGCACGGCTCCGATGTAGAACCAGCCCATGAGCAGTTCGTGATCGTCCAGTCGATGGAGGCGGCGGACCGGTTCGGTGTTCGTCAGGTTGCCTGAGCGCCACATGACACCCCAACCGGCCTGCCACAGGGCGAGTTCGAGCAGGTGCCCGGCCCCGGCGGCGGTGGCGTGCTGCTCCCATTCGGGAACTTTGTCGTGTTCGACGGGTGAGGAGACGAGGGCGAGCAGCAGTTCGGCCCGCAGCGGCTTCGTATTGGTCTCGCCGGGTTTGCGGACCACTCCGGCGGCGTCGTCGAGGGCGTCACCGAGGCGGTGCCGGTCGTCTCCTCGGATGATGAGGAAGCGCCAGGGGCGCAGGGCCTTGTGATCGGCGACCGAGGAGATCGATCGGATGATCTCGAGCAGGTCGGAGTCGTTCGGGGTCTCCGGGTCGACCTTCGAGATCGACCGTCGGATGCTCAGGGCGTGGAGAACGGGATCGGCGACGATGTCGATCGATGACGGCACCGAGTAGTCGGGTCCGCGACGGGTGGCCGCGATGGTTGCGGTGCCGCCCTGCGCCGAGGCTGCGGCATCCTCGGCGGGGTCTGCGCCGTTTTCATTCTGCGCCGAACGGGGGCTCTGCGCATCCTGCGCGGCAAGGCTCTTCGCCCACGGGCCGGTGTTGCCGTCGAGGAAGTGGGCACGCACGCGGTCTTTGGTCGCTTCCCAGGCCTCGCCCGCGTCCCCCGACCGTTTGTGCTTCTTGTGTTTGGACTTCTTGCATCTGTCTTTTTTGCGACTGCCCATCAGCTCACCCATTCGGCGAAGGCGGTGCGGGCCTTGCTGAGTTTCGGGTCGATGATGACACGGCAGTAGCCGTTGTCCGGGTTCGCGGTGTAGAAGTCCTGGTGGACCGCCTCGGCGGGATAGAAGGTGCCCAGCGGTTCGAGGGTGGTCACGATCGGATCGTCGAAGAGGCTCTGCGCGGATTCGATGGCCGCGGCGAAGTGCTGCTTCTCGGTCTCGTCGCGATAGAACATGGCCGACCGGTACTGGGTGCCGACGTCGTAGCCCTGGCGGTTGAGGCTCGTGGGGTCGTGGCCGGTGAAGAACAGGCCGAGGATGACGTCTTCGGGGACGATGTCGGCGTCGAAGGTCACCTGAAGGGCTTCGGCATGGCCGGTCATCCCGGAGCAGACCTCACGGTATCCGGGGTTGTCAGTGTGTCCGCCGGTGTAGCCGGAGATCACTTCTCTCACGCCGGTGGTCCGCTGGTAGACGGCGTCGAGGCACCAGAAGCAGCCGGCGCCGAGGGTGAGGGTACGAAGATCGCTCATGTAAGGTATAACGATGACGCGAGCAGGTTATTCCCGGGCCCAGCGGTACGATCAGCTGCCATCGGCACGGAAGGTCAGCTGGTCGGGGGCGGGCCACGTCGCCAGCACGCTCATGTGTTCGTCCTCGTCGAGGATCTCGAAGCTGCTCGAATATCCCGCGTCGTCTGACTCCTGTTCGAGCCCCTCGGGATGCAGCGTTCCCGGCACCGAACCTTGCGGAAGATCGTCGGAGACGCTGATCTCTGAATCAGGCGCGCTGAACGAGATGGCGTCGACATAGCCGTTGACGATGCTCAGGCTCAGTTCCATCTCAGCCGTCTCTCCCCCATCTTGGCCCGTGCTCTGTCTGATCCCGACGACCGGGTACGTCTGCGTTCCCGGAACCACCCGCGGGGATGATGCTGCGGGGTAGACGTCGATGCTCTCGATGTCTTCGTCTCTGACGATCGCGGCCAGCCGGTCGGGGTCCAGAATGATCGGCTCGTTCCCCGGATACTCAGCTCTCGGGTAGGTGACCCAGACGAAGAAGCGCGCGGTCCCGAGCTGCTCGGCCACTGCCTCGGCGGTGGCTTGTGCGACCGGATGCGGCTGCGACAGCAGCAGGTTCAGCGACTCCCGGATGCGGGAGGGCAGCTCGATCTCGACCGGTGCGTAGTCGAGGTCCTCGACGTCGTCGGCCCAGTTCTCGACCTTGTCGATGAGGACGGCTGTCAGCGCGACGAGCCCGCCGTTGACGACGGCATTGAGACCACGGCCGACTCCGCTCGGAAGTTTCTCATCGACTTTCTCCGCCAGCCGTTCCGTCAGCGGCCAGACCGCCCAGGAAGCCGCTCCTACTCCAGCTGCGGTGACAAGATTGAGGAACGCCGGGGAGGTCACTCTCGCGTGCTGGTCCCACCAGGTATCCGCGTCGGCATCGCCGTCGAGTGCTCCGACGTCAGAGATGTGGGCAGGAGAGGAAGCATATCGGATGGGACCGCGCCCTTTGGCGGAGATGGCTCCGAGGAATTCGTCGATGCCGCTGGAGCCGCCCACTCTGCCGAGGAAGGCCCGGGACCCGGTCAGCCAGGTCAGGCCCGCATTGGCCAGGGCGGTTGCCGCTCTCAGGCCGGTCCGGCGTTCGGCAGGGACGTCGCGGCGGCGCACCAGCGCGAGGGCGCCGGTGCCGAGCGCGGCAGCGGTGCGGACGGTTCGGTGATGGCGAAGGGGGATGTCGGGAAGTCGCATGTCCTCATCGAAACATGCCCGCCTGTGACGCAGATGAGAGCGGTCAACAGTCTCGGCGGTATCCGGATCGGCGACCGCGGCGGAGGTTCACATCACCATGCCCGAAGGCAAGGAGAAGCCGAGTTCGGCGGCGGCCTTCTGGGTCGAGGGCTGGTGCCAGAACTTCGCCACGGATTCGTTCGTCGCCAGGGATCGCATCTCGGCTCTGTCGAGGAAGAGGATCCCGGACAGGTGGTCGGTCTCGTGGGCGACGATGCGCGCCGACCAGCCGGAGACCTCCTCGGCGATGGGGTCACCCTGCAGGTCGATGCCCGTCAGCGCGATGTTGCGGGGGCGGGCGACGACGGCTTGGTAGCCGGGGATCGACAGGCACCCTTCATAGAAGGCGACGTCCTCACCTCCGGCGCGTTCATAGCCCGCGTTGAGGACCACCCGCAGCGGCATCGGCTCCCGCTGCCGAACCTTCGCGACTTCGGGATCGCGGGCGCCGGGATCTTCGGCGACGAACATCGACAAACCGATGCCCACCTGCGGGGCGGCGAGGCCGACTCCCGGGGCGGCGAGCATGGTCGCTCGCATCACCTCGGCGAGCTGCTCGAGCTCGGCATCGTCGACCTGCCCGTCGAAAGGGCGGGTCTGGGACCGGAGGACGGGGTCTCCGGCCTCGACGATGGGCGCGGTCCCATCCCCTGCCTCGGCGGCGGTGAGGACGGCACGGATCTGGTCGGCGATCAGCGCATCGGCTGCGTGCACGAGGTGGTTTCCTCAGCTCGCGCGGGCGACGATGAGTTCGGCGTGCTTGAGCAGCGGGGCGTCGATCATCTTGCCCTCGAAGGAGAATGCGCCCTTCTCCGTCTTCGCCAGGTCGAGCACGGACCGCGCCCAGGTCAGCTGTTCCTCGCTGGGGCGGAAGGCGTCGCGGACGACGGGCACATGGTTGGGGTGGATGGAGACCTTGCCGGAGAACCCCGACTGCACGGCGTCTTCGGCTTCGGCTGCCAGTCCTTCGAGGTTCGGAATGTCCGCCCAGATCGAGTCGAGCGCGAACTTTCGGTGGGCGCGGGCGGCGAGCAGGGTCTGGCTGCGCACGTGTTTGGCCACGTCACGGTAGCCACCATCGGCCTTGCGGGAGGAGCCTCCGCCGAGGTCGGCGATGAGATCCTCCGATCCCCACATCAGCGCATAGACATTCGGAGCGGCGGCGATCTCGGCGACGTTGAGGGCCCCGAGCGCGGTTTCGATGAGCGCGATGACCTGGAATCCGGATAGAATCGACACATCGGATGCAAGCTCTGCCTTCGGCAGCATCACGGCCGTGTAGTCGGTGCGCGCGAGCATCTTGAGATCCTCGCCGAGGTGGCCCGAATCGTGGGAGTTCACCCGCACGACCGTGCGGGTGGGGTCGAGCGGGAAGTCGACGACGGACTCCCGTGCTGCTGCTTTGTCGGCTTCGTTGACGGCGTCCTCGAGGTCGAGGATGACGATATCCGAGCGTTCGGCCGCTTTCGTATACCGGTCGGGGCGGTCGCCGGGGACGAAGAGCCAGGCGGGTTTGAACTCGAGGGACATATGGGGGCTCACTTTCCGGTGTCGGTCTGATCGGCGGTGCCGGCGACGGACGTCGCAGCCGAGGACTCGTGGCTGGAGTCGAACATCATCGCCTGGCGCACGGCCTTTGCGACGAGCTTGCCGTCCTGGTTGTAGCCGCGATGTTCGAAGGTGACGATTCCCTGGCCCGGACGGGACTTCGAATTGCGTTTGTCGAGGATCGTCGTCTCCGCGTAGAGGGTGTCGCCGTGGAACATCGGGGCCGGGAAGCTGACCTCGGAGAAGCCGAGGTTTCCGACTGTCGTGCCCTGCGTCAGCTGGGACACGGACAGACCGATGAGGGTAGCCAGGGTGAACATCGAGTTGACGAGGCGCTCGCCGAAGGGTTCGGCGGCCGACCATGCCGCGTCGAGGTGCAGAGCCTGAGTATTCATCGTCACGGCCGTGAACAGGGTGTTGTCCGCCTCGGTGACGGTGCGGCCCGGCGCGTGCTTATAGGTGGCGCCGACTTCCATCTCGTCCAGCCACAGACCTCGTTGTGCAATGACCTTGTCACTCATGTAACGCTCCTCACTCGTCGTGATTTGAGTTTATCGCCATTCACCGGACCCCTGCGACCCGGGGGTTACACGATGGCACGCTGAGGCGGCCCACCCGGACGGAATCCGCGTGAGCCGCCTCGACGTGGCTGCAGTCAGGAACCGAGCTCTGCGCCGAGTTCGTTGAAAGCCGATGACCATCCGTCGTAGGCACTGGCGTCTTCACCCGAATCGTCGGGCAGGCCGGTCAGCGTGAACGTCATGCGAGTGCGGTCGGCGTCGATCTCCTCAAGTGCGACGCTGACGCGCAGGGCATCGTCGATCTCGCCGGGACTTCCCCAAGTGAAGTCGAGGCGGACGGGCTCGTCGATGTGAAGGTACTTCCCGGCGGTCGGGAACTCCTGTCCCGTGTCGGGTATGCGCATCGTATAGGTGTATTCGCCGCCGACCCGCAGGTCGACGGATACGGATTCGCGTGGGGTGACCAGCGTTTCGGGGTGGAACCAGCGGGCCATGACGTCCGGGTTCGTCCAGGCTTCCCAGACGCGGGCGCGCGGGGCGGCGAATTCGCGGACGATGGTGAATCCGGGCTCTCCCGCCTGTGCGCTGTTCGGATCGGTCACTGTGGTGCCTGTGTTGGCTGAGGTGTCTGTGTTGGCTGTGTTGGCTGTGTTGGCTGAGGTGTCTGTGTTGGCTGTGTTCTCGGCGTTCATCGCTGTTCTCCTCCTTGAGTCGTGCATGATGTCTGCGTCGTACATGATGTCTGCGTCGTTCGGTACGTGGTTGATCTCGATGGTCAGTCCGCAGTTCGATCTGCGGTCGACGGGTCGGTCGTCGATGTATCGGTGGGCACCTCCTCGGCGAGGATGCGGTCGAGGCTGTCGAAGCGCTGCTGCCATTCGTCGCGGGCCGCCTGCAGCCAGTCAGCCGCCTCGGTGAGGGAATCGGGATTGAGTGCGACGATGCGCTGCTGCGCGGATTTCGATCGGGTGATCAGCCCTGCCGTCTCGAGCACCTTGAGGTGTTGGGAGACCGCGGAACGACTGATCGGCAGCGGTTCCGCGAGCTCACCGGCGGTCTTGTCTCCCCCGCGCAGACGATCGATGATCGCCCGACGCGTCGGATCGGCAAGCGCCGCGAAGACGTGATCCATACTCATTTAAGCATCCCCTTAATTAAGTGATTACTACAATACACTCCTCGACCGTCCCGTCAAGGGGGCTCTGGGACGATCCGCAAAGAGGTACGGCACCACCTCGGATCGGACTTCTCAGCACACTTGCGCCCAACCCGACTAGGCTGGAAGCAGCCGCTTCGGCCCACCCCGAGCTCGAGGAGAGACATGGATCGCGATTCGATCGACTGCTGGCTGACCGATATGGACGGCGTCCTGGTCAAGGAGAACAACCCTCTGCCGGGAGCCGCAGAGCTGCTGGCCCAGTGGCGTCAGGCCGATATCCCCTACCTGGTGCTGACGAACAACTCCATCTACACCGCTCGCGACCTCTCCGCTCGGCTGCGCTCGAACGGGCTCGACGTCCCCGAGTCGAACATCTGGACCTCGGCGATGGCCACCGCGGATTTCCTGTCCAATCAGGTCGAGCACGGCACGGCCTATGTCGTCGGCGAGGCGGGGCTGACCACGGCGGTCCACGAGGCCGGGTTCGTCATGACCGAGCACGACCCGGACTTCGTCGTCGTCGGCGAGACCCATTCTTATTCGTTCGAGGCGATCACGAAGGCGATCCGACTCATCGATGCCGGCTCCCGCTTCATCGTCACGAACCCCGACGCCACCGGCCCGTCCCCCGAGGGTGTCCTGCCTGCCACCGGTGCCATCGCCGCCCTCATCACGAAGGCGACGAACCGCGAACCCTACGTCGTGGGCAAGCCCAACCCGATGATGTTCCGCTCGGCCCTGAATAGGATCGGCGCCCATTCGATGAGCACCGCAATGATCGGCGACCGCATGGACACCGACATCATCGCGGGCATGGAAGCGGGCATGCACACCGTGCTCGTGTTGTCGGGGATCTCCACCGCCGAGGATGTCCGCCGCTTCCCGTTCCGACCCAACGAGATCGTCGACGGCGTCCACAACCTGCTGGACGTGCCGCTGGAGAGCCGCGGCGACCTCGGCCCCGACCCCACAGGTTCCGCCTGAAACAGGCCGGCCAGCCGCACTTCCCGGCGATGAACTCAACTCCCCCGAAGACTTAGGTCGCTAACGGATATTTCTGGCCGCGTAAAGTATCCGATAGTGACCTGGATTTGGACGCAGCTATCCGAAAGTGACCACAATTCTGCACCACAGCACGCGATGCGATCGCCCGCACCTGCACAGCACCCCACCTGCTGCACAAGAGGCTCCGGGCTCCCACCTACTGCAGCGAAGAGGTCAGGCGCATGACGGACTCCATATAGCGGCGGGGCCACGGCCGCTTCTCCCATTCCTCCAGGGTGAGTTCGCGGCTGACGTCCTGGTAGTCGGCGACGACGTCGACGATATCGTCGATCAGGTCGCCGCCGGTGGTCAGCAGGCTGATCTCGTAGTTGAGACCGAACGAGCGCATGTCCATGTTCGATGAGCCCATCACGGCATAGAGGTCGTCGACGATGAAGCACTTCGTGTGCAGCACGGCGGGTTTCGGGTACAGGAAGATCCGCACCCCCGCTTCGAGCAGCGACCGGTAGTAGGACGACTGTGCCCGGTCGACCATGTACTGGTCCGCCTGTTCACTGACGTAGAGCTCGACGTCGACCCCGCGCCTAGCCGCGGTCTCCACGGCAGCCTGCAGCGATTCGTCGGGCACGAAGTAGGGGCTGACGATGGCCAGACGCTTCTGCGACAGGTACATCATCGAGGTGAAGACCTTGAGGTTCGGAGCGGTCGTGAACCCGGGGCCCGAAGGAACCAGCTGCATCGCGCTCGTCGCCCCGCCCACTTCGGGCTCGTTGCCGTCGCGCTCGTACGGGCGGATGCCCAGAGCCTGCCCCGATTCGGAATACCAGTCGGTGGAGAACACCGCTTCGATTCCGGCGACGATGGGCCCGGAGAGCTCGACCATGATGTCGTGCCAGTTCCGGCCGATCTGGGAGTTCTTCCTGTTGAGGTAGCTCGAATCGATCATGTTCTGCGAACCCATCATCGCCCGCTTGCCGTCGATGACGAGCAGCTTGCGGTGGTTGCGCAGGTCGATGCGGCGAGCCTTGCCGCGCCACGGAATGAACGGCAGCATCAGGTGCCATTCGATGCCGGCCGCATTCAGTCGCTTGCCGAGCCGGTGGAATCCCGGATACTTCCGAGACCCGATGTGGTCGAAGAGGACACGGACTTCGACCCCGCGTGCCGACGCTCGCTCGAGCGCCTGGAAGAAGACGTCCGTCGTCGAATCCCACGCCATGATGTAGATCTCGACGTGGACGTATTCGTGTGCCCCGTCGACGAGTTCGGCCATCCGCGCGATCGAGTCCTCGTAGTCCGAGATCACCCCATGGCTGTCGCCGGTGACCATCGGCAGCGCGGTCAGTGCCCGTCCCAGCTGGGCGACGGAGACGAATTCGGGCTTTGCGACCAGCGACGGCGGCACATCGGGCAGGTCGTCGGCACCTTCGTGCATGAGTTCGTTCGCTTCGGCCTGGATCCGGGCGCGGCGCTGATCGATATACGGGCTGCCGAGCAGCAGGAATGCGGGAATTCCGACGATCGGTACGAACAGGATGAGCAGCAGCCATGCCGATGACGATGACGGGCGACGGTTCTCCGGCACCACACCGACCGCGATGATCTTCACGATGTATTCGATGACGATCCACGTCGTCGTTGCCACCGATGCCACCATGCTGAGATCCATGTGCTCCCACTTCCCCTTCGGTCGCCGTCTCACCTCACGGTGTTATCGGACCAGAATATCGCCCGCCGAGGCGGACCTGCACGTCCGGACGGATGTGCGGCGCCGCCTCGGCGGGCGATTCGGCATGGGTGACCGACGGAAGGTCGGCACCTGCTCTCAGATCAGGAGCAGGAACTCAGAGTCCGAGCTCGCGGGCGATGAGCATGAGCTGGACCTCGGTGGTGCCTTCGCCGACCTCGAGGATCTTCGAGTCGCGGTAGTGGCGGGCGACGAGGTATTCGTTCATGAAGCCGTAGCCGCCGTGGATCTGGGTGGCGTCGCGAGCATTGTCCATGGCTGCTTCGCCGGCGATCATCTTCGCAATGGCGGCTTCCTTCTTGAACGGCAGTCCGGCGAGCATCCGCGAAGCCGCGAGGTAGTACGCCGACCGGGCGGCGACGACGCGGGCCTCCATACGGGCGATCTTGAAGGAGATGCCCTGGAAGTCGGCAATCGGCTTGCCGAAGGCTTGGCGCTCCTTCGCGTACTTCACGGATTCGTCGACACAGCCCTGGGCGGCGCCGACGGACAGGGCGCCGACGGCGATGCGGCCCTCGTCGAGGATGCGCAGGAAGTTCGCGTAGCCGCGGCCGCGTTCGCCGAGGAGGTTCGCTTCGGGCACCTGCACGTTGTCGAAGGTGAGCGGGTGCGTGTCCGAGGAGTTCCAGCCGACCTTGTCATAGGCCGGTTCGGCGGTGAAGCCGGGGGTGCCGGTCCGGATCATGATCGTCGAGATCTCAGGCACTTCGCGGCCCGAACCAGTGGTTCGGGTTCCGGTCACAGCGGTAGCGGTGACCAGGCGGGTGATGTCGGTGCCGGAGTTCGTGATGAAGCACTTGCTGCCGTTGATCGTCCAAGTCCCGCCCTCCAGCGTGGCCTTGGTCCGAGTGCCGCCGGCATCCGATCCGGCCTCGGGTTCGGTCAGGCCGAAGGCGGCCAGGCCCGAGGCATCGGTGAGCTTCGGCAGCCATTCCTTCTTCTGCTCTTCGGTGCCGAAGCGGTAGATCGGCATCGCCCCGAGCGAGACCCCGGCCTCGAGCGTGATGGCCAGGGACTGGTTGACCCGGCCGAGTTCTTCGATGGCCAGGCACAGGGCGAAGTAGTCGCCGCCCATTCCGCCGTACTCTTCGTCGAAGGGCAGGCCGAAGAGTCCCATCTCGCCCATCTTCGCAACGAGGTCGTAGGGGAACTCGTGCTTGGCGTCGAGTTCGGCTGACACGGGTGCGACCTCTTCGTCGGCGAACTTCGCGACACCTTGGCGCAGGTCTTCGTATTCTTCGGGCAGCATTCCCGGAACAAAGGTTTCCATTGTTTCCTCCCCGCTTGTGGCGTGGTTGTGGTGTGAGTGGCTGGTGACTATTCGGCGGCTTCGGCGGCGGCTTCGTCGACGACTGTGGCGAGCACTTCGTCGAGGGCGACTTGGGCGCCTTCGACGGCAGTGACGGTGACGATTCCGGCTGCGGGTGCGGTGAGCACGTGTTCCATCTTCATCGCCTCGACGACGACGATCGGATCTCCCTGTTCGACCTTGACGCCGGTCTCGACCTTGATGTCGACGACGGAGCCGGGCATCGGTGCGAGCACCTCTGCGCCTTCCAACCCCGGTGTCAGCGACGAATCGGCCAGGGGTCTGGTGAAGACGTGAATTCCGGTGCCGGTGCTCACCCAGATGGTGCGGTCCCGCGCATCGGAGAAGATCCGCGCCGTGTGCTGGATGCCGTCGAGGGTGACATGCCACAGTCCGTCGGCATCGACCTCGACGGCTCCCGCGCGAGCCTCGACGTCGACCGTCTCTCCGCCCGTGGCCAGGGTGACCGTGGCGTGGAAGTCCGGACGTGAAGTGCGCCAGGCGCTGGGTCCTGCCCACGCCGAGGCGGCCGACCGATTCGCGGTCAGCTCGGCGTCCGTGACCGGTCCAGTCAGGGTCGTGCCTGCCGCTCCCCCGGTGACCGTGACGGCGGCGGCCGCCAGCTGCGCGTGGGTCTCACCGGCGCTGTGCGCCAGCTGATCCTCGCCGAGGTTGTCGATGAGTGAGGTGTCGAGCTCGCCGGCGACCACCTCGGGCAGGCTCATGAGGGTGCGCAGGAAGTCGATGTTCGTCACGATTCCCGGAACCGCCGAGGCGGCGAGCGCGGAATCGAGGCGGGCGATGGCCTGGGCGCGGTCATCGGCGCGGACGATGAGCTTGGCGATCATCGGGTCGTAGTCCGAGGCGATGGTCTGCCCGGCTTCGAGCCCGGCGTCGACGCGGATGCCCTCTCCTTCCGGGAAGACGACGTCGAGGGCGCGACCGCCGGTGGGCAGGAATCCGCGCGAGGGGTCCTCGGCGTAGATTCTCGCTTCGATCGAGTGCCCGGTCAGCGTGATTTCATCCTGCGTCAGCGGCAGCTCTTCGCCCGCGCCGACGCGCAGCTGGAGTTCGACGAGGTCGACTCCGGTGACCTCCTCGGTGACTGGGTGTTCGACCTGCAGTCGAGTGTTCATCTCCATGAAGAAGAACTGATCGGGACGGTCGGCCCCGACGATGAATTCGACGGTGCCGGCTCCGACGTAGCCGACGGACTTCGCGGTCTCGCAGGCGGCCTGGCCGATTCGGGCGCGGGTCTCTTCGTCCAGCAGCGCCGACGGTGCTTCCTCGATGACCTTCTGGTGACGGCGCTGCAGAGAGCATTCGCGTTCGCCGAGGTGGATGACATTGCCGTGAGAGTCGGCCATGATCTGGACTTCGATATGGCGCGGGGTGGCGACGAGGCGTTCGAGGAACAGGGTGTCGTCGCCGAAGGAGCTCGCGGCTTCGCGGCGGGCGGTCCGCAGCGCCTCGGCGAGCTTACCGGCCTCGAAGACCGCGTGCATGCCTTTTCCTCCGCCACCGGCGGAGGGCTTGATGAGCACGGGGAAGCCGATGTCCGTCGAGGCCGCAATGAGGGCTTCGTCGCTCATCGCGGCGTCCTTCGTGCCGGGAACGAGCGGCACCCCGCGGGAGGAGACGGCCTGCTTCGCCGTGATCTTGTCGCCCATCGTCCGAATCGCCTCGGCTCCGGGGCCGAGGAAGACGATTCCCGCCTCGGCGCAGGCTGCGGAGAATTCGGCGTTCTCCGACAGGAATCCGTAGCCGGGGTGGATGGCTTCGGCTCCGGTGGCCTGTGCTGCGGCAATGACCTTGTCGATGCGCAGGTAGGACTCTGAGGCGGCGGCGGGCCCCAGGTGGACCGCGGTGTCGGCGGCCTTGACGTGGGCCGCATGGGCGTCGGCGTCGGAGTAGACGGCGACGGTGCGGATGCCGAGACGGCGGCAGGTGCGGATGACGCGCAGGGCGATCTCGCCGCGGTTGGCGATGAGGACTGTTGTGAACATTTTCGTCATGGTGAGGCTCACATTCTGAAGACGCCGTAGCCGCTGGCATTCAGCGGGCGTTCCATCGGTCCGAAGCGGGCGAGTTCGAGGGCCAGCGCCAGTACCTGGCGGGTGTCACCGGGCTCGATGATTCCGTCATCCCACAGGCGAGCCGTCGAGTAGTACGGGTTTCCCTGGGCTTCGTACTGGTCGCGGATGGGCTGTTTGAAGGCGTCTTCGTCGGCAGCGCTCCACTCCTCGCCGCGGGCCTCGAGCTGGTCGCGCCTGACGGTCGAGAGCACGCTGGCTGCCTGCTCGCCGCCCATCACGGAGATGCGGGCATTGGGCCACATCCACAGGAAGCGCGGGGAATACGCGCGGCCGCACATCGAGTAGTTGCCGGCACCGAAGGAGCCGCCGATGACGACGGTGAACTTCGGGACGCGGGCGGTGGCGACTGCGTTGACCATCTTCGCGCCGTGTTTGGCGATGCCGCCGGCTTCGTAGTCGCGGCCGACCATGAATCCGGAGATGTTCTGCAGGAACACCAAAGGCACGCTGCGCTGGTCGCAGAGTTCGATGAAGTGGGCGCC
Source organism: Brevibacterium permense (assembly GCF_013280495.1). Classification (GTDB taxonomy): domain Bacteria; phylum Actinomycetota; class Actinomycetes; order Actinomycetales; family Brevibacteriaceae; genus Brevibacterium; species Brevibacterium permense. The sequence continues at coordinate 11,480 of NZ_JABSSX010000012.1, read as the reverse complement.
CTTCTGCGCGGATTCGCCGAAGAGGATGCCGTTGTTGGCGATGATGCCGACGGGGTGTCCGTCGAGGTGAGCGAATCCGGTGACGAGGCTCGTGCCGTATTCGGCTTTGAACTCGTGGAACTCGGATCCGTCGACGAGGCGGGCGATGACCTCGCGGACGTCATACGGTGTGCGCGAGTCCACGGGTACGACGGAGGTCAGCTCCTCCGGCGAGTGTGCCGGCAGGCGGGATTCGATGACGTCCCAGTTCGGGGTGCTCTTCGGCCCGAGAGTCGAGACGATGTCCCGCATGATCTCCAGCGCATGGGGGTCGTTGGCCGCGAGGTGGTCGGTGACGCCGGAGACCCGGGAGTGCAGGGCTCCGCCGCCGAGCTCTTCGGCGGTGACTTCCTCGCCGGTGGCGGCCTTGACCAGAGGTGGCCCCCCGAGGAAGATCGTGCCCTGCTCGGAGACGATGATCGATTCGTCGGCCATCGCCGGGACGTAGGCGCCGCCTGCGGTGCAGGAACCCATGACGGCAGCCAGCTGCGGGATGCCGGCAGCGGAGAGGGTGGCCTGGTTGAAGAAGATGCGGCCGAAGTGCTCCCGGTCGGGGAAGACGTCGTCCTGATTCGGCAGGTTCGCGCCACCGGAGTCGACGAGGTAGATGCACGGAATGCTGTTCTCTTTGGCGACTTCCTGAGCCCGGAGGTGCTTCTTCACGGTTACCGGGTAGTAGGTTCCGCCCTTGACGGTGGCGTCGTTGGCCACAATCACGCATTCGCGGCCGGCGACCCGCCCGATTCCGGTGATGATTCCGGCACCTGGGCTGGCGTCGTCGTACATGCCGTTCGCAGCCAGCGGAGAGAGCTCGAGGAAGGGAGTGCCGGGGTCGAGGAGCTGCTCGACGCGATCACGGGGCAGCAGCTTTCCGCGATCGATATGGCGCTGCCTGGACTTCTCGGAACCGCCGCGGGCTGTGGCCGCAATGCGCTCCCGGAGTTCAGCGATGAGTTCGGCGTGGGCCTCGGAGTTGACCTGCCCCGTCGCCGGACTGACCGCAGTTCCCACTGCTCTCATTCCATCCTCATTTCAGTTAATGATTCTTAACTGACTGCTATGATACTGCTCACAGGCAGAACTGACAACGCACGAGCCAGACCGCACCGACGTCGTCCGCAACGGTGGGCATCAGGCTCAGGGAAGGAGGCCGGATGTCGATCTCGGACGAGGCCAAGCCGACGGCGCGAGCAGCGGCGAAGGCGGCCAGGCGCGAGCAGCTGCTCGAGGTCGCGAAGACGCTCTATGCCCGGCACGGCTTCCATGGGGTGCGCCTCGACGACCTGGGCAAGGGCGCGGGGATCTCGGCGCCGGCGGTCTACCGGCATTTCTCGTCGAAAGAGGCCGTGCTCGAAGAGCTCCTCGTCGGCATCTCCGCCTATCTCCAGTCCGGAGGCGAGGAGATCGTGTCCACGGCGTGGGACACCGCGTCGGGGATCTCCCCCGCCGAGGCGGCCTCAACCCTGCGGCGTCTCATCGACTTCCATGTCGACTTCGCCATGAGCGAGCCCGAGCTCATCCGCATCCAGGACCGTGACCTCGAGGCGCTGCCGGACGAATCGCGACGAACCGTGCGCCGTCTCCAGCGTGCCTATGTCAGTCGGTGGGCGGAGGTCGTCGAGGCCGCCCATCCGGCGTGGACTCTGGAGTCGGCCACTGTGCGCGTGCATGCGGCGTTCGGGATGATGAATTCGACCCCGCACCAGGCTCGTCGCTCCAGCGCCGAGGTGGTCGGGGTCGAATTGCGCGCCGCTGCAGCTGCGGCGCTGGGACTCAGCTGATCACCGGATCAGCCGAGTCCCGCCTCGGCGATATTTCGATCACCGAGTACGGTATAGCTGATGTTCAGGGCACGATGACGAGCTTGCCGCGGACGTGTCCGGTGGCGCTGTCCTTGAAGGCCTGGGGAACATCGTCGAGGCCGTAGGTGCCGGCGACGGTGACGGTGAGTTTTCCTTCGTCGACGAGGAGACCGAGGCGTGCGGTCTCGGAGCCGTCGGGACGTACCCAGATGTAGCGGCCGCCGTGCTCGGCGACGCTGGGATCGGCCACCGAGGCGTGCGCCCCTCCCTCGGCGAGCACGGCCAGGGTGTCCTCGAGGACTCCCCCGACGAAGTCCGCGACCCCGTCGACCTTGCCGTCGGCGGCCTCGAGGACGCGCTCGACCAGACCGTTGCCGTAGGTCACGGGTTCGGCGCCGAGCCCGCGCAGGTACTCGTGGTTGGCTTCAGAGGCGGTGCCGATGACGCGTGCTCCGGCGGCCCGGGCGATCTGCACGGCGAAGCTGCCGACTCCCCCGGATGCACCGTGGATGAGTACGGTCCTGCCTTCCAGGTCGCCGAGGGACTCGAGGGTGCGCAGAGCGGTGCCGCCGGCCAACGGCAGTCCGCCCGCCTGTTCCCAGCTCAGGCTCTTCGGCTTCGGGGCGACCGCACGCACGGGGACGGCGACCTTCTCTGCGAAGGTTCCGTCGCCGAGCACGTCCTTGCGTGCATAGGCGACGACTTCATCGCCGATGGAGAATTCCGGGGTGTCGAAGCCGAGGTCGATGACGACACCGGCGACGTCCCAGCCCGGGGTGACGGGGAACTGCGTGGGCATGACCGGGTCGAGGTGCCCGCCGACGAGTGCCCAGTCGACCGGGTTGACTCCGGCGGCCCTGACTTCGATGAGCACGGAGGCCGGCGGCAGCTTCGGATCGGGCAGCTCGCGGACGGTGATGTCGTCGAAGTTCTCGGTGTAGGCGTCATAGACGGCGGCGCGCATAGCAATGGCCTTCCGGTAGATGTCAGTGACACTGAAGTCTCAGTGTGACTGGACAACACCGGAAGGCCAACAGGCTATTCCAGGGGTCTCCTCTTACTCGTAGGTTTCCCCGGTCTTCGCGCGCTCGACCAGTGAGGCCGGCGGTGTGAAGTGCTCGCCGTACTTCGCAGCCAGATCATTCGCCCGGTCGACGAAGCCGGCCAGTCCGCCTTCGTACTGGTTGACGTACTGGAGCACGCCGCCGGTCCACGCGGGGAATCCGATGCCGAAGATCGAACCGATGTTCGCGTCCGGCACCGAGGTGAGCACACCCTCGTCGAGGCATTTGATCGTCTCGATCGCCTCGGCGAAGAGCATCCGCTCCTGCAGATCGGCGAAGGGCTGATCATTCGACCCGGATTCGTACTTCTCGCGCACACCCTGCCACAGCGTGGTGCGTTTGCCGTTCTCGTCGTAGTCGTAGAAGCCGGCGCCGTCCTTGCGTCCGGTCCGTCCCTGCTCGACCATCCAGTCGAAGACGGCTTCGGAGGGGTGGGCGATCCAGGTGCCGCCTGCGGCCTCGACCGCGTCGCGGGTCTCCTTGTTGATCTTCTGCGACAGGGTCAGCGTCAGTTCGTCGAGCAGCTGCAGGGCGCCGGTGGGGTACCCGGCCTGCAGTGCCGCCTGTTCCACGCTGGCCGGCTCCACGCCTTCGCCGACGGCGGCGACCGCCTCGGCGATGAAGGTGCCGATGACACGGGAGGTGAAGAATCCGCGGGAGTCGTTGACGACGATCGGAGTCTTCCGGATCTGCTGCACGAGGTCGAAGGTGCGGGCAAGGACCTCGTCGGAGGTGTTCTCACCGCAGATGATCTCGACCAGCGGCATCTTGTCGGCCGGCGAGAAGAAGTGGACGCCGATGAAGTCCTTGTCGCGGGTGACGCCCTTGGCCAGGTCGGTGATCGGCAGGGTCGAGGTGTTCGAACCGAGGACCGCATCAGGCTCGACGATGTCCTGGATCTCCTGGAACACCTTCTGCTTGAGATCGACGGACTCGAAGACCGCCTCGATGACGAAGTCGACACCGGCGAAATCCTCAGCCGAGGCACTCGGGGTGATCCGATCAAGGACAGCCTGCGATTTCACCTCGGTGGTCTTGCCCTTGGCCAGGGCCGATTCCTCACGCTTGGCGGCGTAGGCCTTGCCCTTCTCCGCATTGGCGAGCTCGACGTCTTTGAGCACGACCTCGATGCCCGACTTCGCAGCGCTGTAGGCGATAGCGGCACCCATCATTCCGGCACCGATCACGCCGAGCTTCTTCACCTGGCGGGGTGTGACACCGTCAGGGCGCGAGCCGCCGGAGTTGATGTGGCCGAGGTCGAAGAAGAACGCCTTGATCATGTTCTTCGCCACCGGAGTATGGGTGACGTTGACGAAGTAGCGAGACTCGACCGTCAGCGCGGTGTCGATGTCGACCAGTGCGCCCTCGACCGCAGCGGCTACCACGGCCCGGGGAGCCGGCATCGGCGCACCCTTGCCCTGCTTGCGCAGCAGGGACGGCAGCGCGGGAAGCATCGCGCCGATCTTCGGCGAGGACGGGGAGCCGCCGGGGATCTTGAAGCCCTTGACGTCCCACGGCTGCACAGCCTCGGGGTTGGCCTTGATCCAGGCCTTGGCCTTGGATTCGAGTTCGGCCGCGGGAGCGAGTTCGTCTATGAGGCCGAGCGCCTGGGCGTCGGCAGCCTTGAACTTCGTCGACGGCAGGATGGCCTTCTGCAGCGCGGTCTGGATGCCGAGCATGCGCACCGACCGGGCGACTCCGCCGCCGCCGGGCAGCAGGCCGAGTGAGACCTCGGGGAAGCCGAAGCGGGCGCTCGGGTTGTCATCGGCGGCGATTCGGTGATGAGCGGCCAGGGCGAGTTCGAGTCCGCCGCCCAGTGCCGCACCTCCGAGGGCGGCGACGACCGGCTTGCCGAAGGTCTCGAGGCGGCGCAGCACCTTCTTGAGGTGTTCGACAGCCTCGAATTCCTCTGCCGCATTGGCCGGGTCCGCCTCGCGCAGCTTGTTGAGGTTTCCGCCGGCGAAGAAGGTCTTTTTCGGGGAGGTGAGGACGACACCGGTGATGTCGTCGACATTGGCTTCGAGCCATTCCACGGTCGCCTCGAGGGCGGCCGCGAAGTAGTCGTTCATGGTGTTGACCTTGGCGCCGGGCTCGTCGATGACGACGGTGACGATGCCATCGGCATCGGTGTTGCGCTGGTAGTCGGCAGCTGTGGTTTCAGTGTTCGTCATGTCAGACCCTTTCGATGATCGTCGCGATGCCCATGCCTGCGCCGATGCACAGGGTGACGAGTCCACGCTTAAGGTCGCGGCGCTCGAGTTCGTCGAGGACAGTGCCCAGAATCATGGCGCCGGTGGCTCCCAGCGGGTGGCCCATGGCGATGGCTCCGCCGTTGACGTTGACCTTCTCGTGGGGGATGTTGAGATCCTTCATCCACTTGAGCACGACGGCGGCGAATGCCTCGTTGAGTTCGAACAGATCGATGTCATCGACGGTCATGCCGGCTTTGTCAAGGGCCTTCTTCGTCGCCGGAGTCGGACCGGTGAGCATGATGGTGGGTTCGGACCCAGTGACTGCGGTGGAGACGATCCGGGCGCGGGGCTTCATCCCCATCTTCTGACCGACTTCCTCGTCGCCGAGGATGACGAGCGCAGCTCCGTCGACGATTCCGGAGGAGTTCGCGGCGGTGTGGACGTGGTCGATGGCTTCGATCCAGTGGTACTTCTGCAGAGCCACCTCGTCGAACCCGGTCTGAGCGGCGAGCTTGGCGAAGGCCGGTGGCAGCTGCGACAGCGATTCGACGGTCGATCCGGGACGCATGTGCTCATCGCGGTCGAGCACGGTGATGCCGTTGATGTCCTTGACCGGGATGATCGAATTTTCGAAGAGGCTGTTCTCCCAGGCCGCGGCGGCGCGCTTCTGCGATTCGGCGGCGAAGGCGTCCACGTCTGCACGGCTGAAGCCCTCGGTGGTGGCGATGAGGTCGGCACCGATTCCCTGGGGCACGAAGTACGTGTCATAGTTCGTCGTCGGATCCTGCGCCCAGGCTCCGCCGTCGGATCCCAGCGGCACACGGGACATCGATTCGACGCCACCGGCGAGGACGAGGTTCTCGAATCCGGAGCCGACCTTCTGGGCGGCGATGTTGACGGCTTCGAGCCCGGAGGCGCAGAAGCGGTTGACCTGAACGCCGGCGACGGACTCGTCGAGGCCGGCGGCGATCGCGGCGACACGGGCGATGTCGCTGCCCTGTTCGCCGACTGGAGAGACGACACCGAGGACGATGTCGTCGATCTGGGAGTCGTCGAGGTCCGGATTGCGCTCGCGTACGGCGTCGATGAGGCCGGTGACGAGATCGATGGGCTTGACGCTGTGCAGCGCCCCGCCGCGGTTCTTACCGCGTGGGGTGCGCACTGCGTCATAGATGAACGCTTCGCTCATGTGTTCCTCACAGTCTGGATGGAAGATCGACCATAAGATCTGATCGATCGTTCAGTAACATTCGCACGTCCCATTGTGCCCCGGTTTCGGGTGACGAGCAACACACGCTGGTCCCGCTCGCAGCATGGCGCGACGACGGATGGGAGAGGGGCGGATTGAGCCGACAGTCTCCTCTGATCTCTCGAACTGATAACAGTTCTCCGGCCGAGTCATTTCGATAACACCGGAATACAGCAGGGGTGGTTAAGATGGCTCGACTCATCATTTCTGACCCCCTGGAGAATCATGTCCTTGACCACCCCTGCCCGCACGAAGACGGGTTCGAAGCTCGTGGCACTGACCCTTGCAGTCGGCCTCCTCGCCGGCCCCATCGCCGTCGATGCACAGCCGGCCGAAGCGGCAACGAAGAAGTGCTCGGCGAAGATGTCGATCTCGAAGCCTCGCCAGTACTCGTACACCAACGTCAACGTCTCGAAGGTCGGGTCGAAGGCCAAGGTCGAGACCCTTGCCCACTACAAGACGACGAAGACGAAGAAGAAGGCCACCGCATCGAAGAAAGGCAAGGCCTCTCTGAAGTACTACATCTCCGGCGCTACCCTCGGTAAGGCTGTCAAGGTGACCGTGACGGCAAAGAAGGGCAAGACGACGTGGAAGTGCTCGACGTCGTTCAAACCGGTGAAGAAGCGCTGACGGCTGACGATTCGCCTACAGTCCGAGGACGCAAGTAGAGATGTATCAGCCCCTCTCGATCCAGCATGTACGTTGGATCGGGAGGCTATCGCTTGTCCGCCCGCGATTCTGTCCGGTGTGCAATGCGCCAACTCGTGGGTCCGTCGCTTCTGAAGGATTCGCCAGAGATCTACCGCAGGCAGGATGTTCGGCGCTGAAGCCTGCGGCGCTTTTCCACCTGCCAGACAGTAACAATCGCGATGGCCTGTGCGAGGAGAAGGACCAGCATATAGGGTCCTCCAGCGCCGGCGCTGCGGTCCTGGCCGATGCCGCCGCCTTCGGCGAACAGGGCACCGATGCCGTAGGCGAACACATTGTTCATAACGTGGAAGGCGATCGGCGCTTCGAGACCACGGCTCAGCACAGCCATGACCGCGGTGCTCGCCCCGAGGCCCAGGTAGTTCAGGATCATCCACGGATCCAGGCTGGTGTGGACGACGGCGAAAAGCACACTCGAACCGGTGATTCCGATCATGAGCGCCGGACGCGCGGCACGGACCCAGGACGCGTAGGAGGCGGTGAGGACGCCACGGAAGGCGACTTCCTCAGCCGCAGCCTGCAATGGCGTGGTCAGCACCAGCACCACCAGCAGCGCGATGGTCGTGCCGGAGACAGCGAAAAGCGAGAGCGGTGAGGGGTGGATCAGCTGGACCGCCGCATTGGCGAGGATCATGAGCACGGCGAACAGGCCAGCGTACACCCCCAGCTGACGCCACCGGAAAGCCCGTCCCACGCTCAACGCGGATCGCCACGAAAACTGCCCTGCCTTCGTGAGAACGAGGAGCGCCAGCGGGGCGACGAGGATGGTCGAGAGATTGATCGCCAGGAAGGTCAAAGGTGTCAGCGAGGCGTCATCGGGAGCTTTGTCGAGCAGACCGATCTCGACGAGGGCGACGATGCCTCCCAATATCAGCTGGAGGCCGTAAACCGCTGCGACGACGACGATCGTCAAGACCAAGGGGACCCACCTCCTCATCGACAGATGCGCACCGAAAGGACGTGTTACGTCGACGGAGGGGGAGGCGCTCGAAGGTTCGTTAAGGGTCGAGTCAGGCGAGGCAGTCACGATGGTCCTCCTTAGGACGGTGCGAGTTGGACGAGTCGGGGCCTTCGTCCGGGGTGACGGCGAAGGACTGCCGCGGAAAGCCGATGAGGGTCACGCCGTGGCAGAGTCGCCGGCAGCGCCTCACGGCGATAGCCACCACGGGAAACCTCCTCGGCGCAGGCCTCTCGATCGTGCTCCGCGGTGATCGTTGGGTTTCCGTATTCGTTCCAGTCGATCTTCATCCTTGGCCCTCCCCCATCCTTCTGTCCGACTGTCCTGCCTGGTCTCACTGCGTCAAGGCCGTTCCTCCGAAGAGGGCGATCTGCTTCTCGAACTCGTGCTGATCGGAATTCTGTCCGGAGTTGGCCATGTGAGGGCTCCTATGCGTAGGTGGGTTTGTTCAACACCATCGGAACCCGTGCCCCGGGGGCACAGTCAAGACTGTGCTTCCAATTCCCTCCCCCATCCATGAGTATGGACGTATGTCTGTTCGCCCTGGTGCCTATTGATGGCTTGGAGCATGCGCCAGCTCGCGGACCTCGCCGGCACCACGGTGAAAGCGATCCGGCACTACCACGCGACCGATGTGTTCGAAGAGCCCGCACGCGCGGCCAACGGCTACAAGCAGTACGGCACAGCCCACCTGGTGCGGCTGCTGCAGATCAAACAGCTTCGGGAGCTGGGGATGTCGACGGCAGAGATCCGATCAGCAGGCGACTCGGAGGACATGTTCTTCGACACCGTCCGCGCGCTCGATGCACGACTCGCCGCCTCCATCGAACGTGAACAGAAGATCCGAGCCGACCTCGCCGAGCTCCTCGCCCACCGCACCGGACCTGATGTTCTCGTCGGCTTCGAGGACATTGCCGACGGCCTCACCGGGGCGGACAGGGCGGTCATAGCGATCAGCACACTGGTCTATGACGAACAGGGCATGCAGCACCTGCACGAAATGGCCGAACACCACCAGGACACCGACATCGCCTTCAACGAACTGACGGCCGATGCCAGCGCCGAGGCTATTCATGCTGTTGCCCTGCAGCTGGCGCCGGTGCTCCGCAGGATCCACGAAAGCTACCCCGACACACGGACTCCGCCCCAGCCGACGACAGCGCGCAAACGCGAGGCGATTCATGCCCTCTACCAGTCGCTGCCCGATCTCTACAACTCAGCACAGATCGCAGTCCTCGCGCAGGCGTACCATCTCGCCCAGGACAGCGTACCTTCGGACGAAGCGGACGCCTGAAGTGCTTCTTAGCGAACGTTGTGCCTCCGAATACTGCGACACCTGCTCAGCAGGAGCACCGACCAATCCGAAACGTCTCGAGGTATTCGGCCACTGTGCCGATTTTTGTGCCGAGGTGACCCTCTGCTGAACTAATCAAAAAGCCCCTCTGATCATCATTTGTGCTGATCAGAGGGGCTGCTGCCGAGCCGCCTGCGGGAATCGAACCCGCGACCTATTCATTCTGACGACCCGTGGACCCGGGCGGATATGAAAGCGTATGAAAGTTGATCAGATGACCGCTTGACCTGGGGCGATGAACGCATTGTGCGCGATTCCCGCATCGTCAACGGATACACCGACTTCGCCGCAAAGCGCATCGTAAACGCATCCCCTCCCAATCGGCAGGCGCTTCCGGACCTATCGTCGCTATCGTCTATTCCTGCACCATGAACTCGTCCCGCCAGGCCTGGATGCGCTCCTCCAGCTCGTCGAGCCCCGGCCCACCGGGCGTGTATGCACGCTCCGCGGCTTCACGTGCTGTGCCTTCCTGAATGCGGAAGAATGCCTCCGCTAGTGGTTTCGCCGCCCGGGCGATGGCCTCTTCGTAGGTGGTCATGTTCGCCTCCTTCAGGGCTCGTGAATAGAGTCTATGGACGCCTCCGGTTCTCTGCTAGGTGCGCGCTCGGGCAGTCGTGCTCGTGAGCGCCCGTGTGCACACCTGCCCTTTCCTCAGAGACAAACAGAATGAAGAAAGCTCACGAAGCGGGGCGCCAACCATATCCGGAATCGACTAATGACTATCCAGCCGCAGCACCGTGCAGCGCATCGAAGGTCACAGTTTGGACACCAAGATCAAGCCTCACTCGATACTTCGTCCAAAGTTTGCGTTCTGCGGTTACTATCACGTTACCCACTCCGACGATCGGCTGCACTAACGCATGCCACGCAGAGCTAGCAGAACGGGAAATGCACTGAAGCATACTTCCAAGATCCTGGCGATTGCCCTCTCACTAGTCCTCGCGGCCGTCGCGGCATCGCCTGTGGCCGCCGAGGAGGAAGAGTCGGAGGTCCACAGTGTTGTCATGGCGCAGTACGAGGCTTGGGCACAGACGGTCGAGACGAACGGGTTGACACTATCGGACGACTTCCTGCAAACACAGGCAGCGAGTACCGCCGAGTACGTGGACACTACAGTGATGATCGGCGATCCAGTCGCCTCGAGGTCCGCCGAAGCTGCTGAAGAGGTGAACTCACGGTACGTCAGGTGGACTGCGCGTGTGGACAACCCCCACTATTCCAAAGGCGCAGGTGGCGCGATTTACAAGTCACGCTATAAGTGCGAATCGAAAGGAGTCAGCACGACTGTGAAGCTACGAGTCCGCGGTCTCCTTAGCCTGTACCCAGCTTCGAAGAACGGCGGGAAGCCGGCAAGGCACAGAGCCAGGCCAGAAGCGACGCAAACATTACGGTCAAGGCCAACACCGGGTTCTCCAACCCCTACTACACGCCCAAGACTGGTTACAACGGTGGACGCGGCACCGGATATTGGAACGCCACCAGCACTCTGATCATCAACAGTCATCCTTCTCTCTCAGGAAAGCGAACAGCATCAAGCTCGAAGACCGTCTGGAAAAAGATCTAGACTGCAGTCCGCTAAGCAAATCGAAGACAGACAGGCGAATTGAACTGCGAGGACCCATGGACGACGAAGCATTTCACCTGGTTGACGAGCGAGATGTTGATAGTGAGGCTGTTGCTGACACTTTTCGCGTTTCGTTCTGGCATGGCGACGAAAACGACCCACAGGACCTCACTTCGGTTGCCGTATACGAAACTGCAGTTGCAACACTCGACGAGGTGATCGCCTGGGCGAAGCGCGGACAGAATCCTGAGCCTCGGCTAGTCGAAGTATTCGCAGTAGTCGCTTCTGCTGACCAGAAACACAGCATCCAAATTGCGAGCTACGACCATCGCCCGGAACTGAAGCCGGGAGAGGTTCGCGATACTGGCTACTCCGAAGAGTCGATCTTCCTGCACGGTTAACTACTCGACAGCGAACAGGACACACGAGGGGACTGATGCAGGGTTTGGGGACATCTGATCTGGCTTGTTCACAGGCAAGCCTGGAAGGATTGACACCATGCCACAGCCCTATCCGAAAGAGTTCCGCGACGACGTCGTCCGAGTCGCCT
>NZ_JABSSX010000011.1 GCF_013280495.1 Brevibacterium permense | reverse complement strand
GGCATCACAACTTGTTCAAACAAACACGCTATTGGATTCTCAAACCACAAACACACACCCATCACCACACCACACAAAACGCGTGTGTTCACTGGGGGTATCAGTTTCATTTTGTGTTACCCACCCGATCGCCTGACCCTGGGATCAAACCGTGTTTGTCCTGGTCAGACCCGGTGGAAACTCTGTCTCAGTGACCGTGTTTCCGGCGGGGCAACGAGATATAACTCTAGACCACCCCAGAGGCACCATGCAACTCGAAACCGGAAATTCACCTGTGACACCCGTCACCGGCTCTAGAGGACCGGTTTCGCGCCTAGTTCCACAGGCACAAGCGCACGGCCGCGGAACCCCGCCATACTCTTGCTGGCGGCAGCAGGTTGCCCTCATTGTGCAGATGATTCCCAGCGTTTGAGCGTGTTCCGACCCCTACACTGACGGAATGACTCAGAAGGAGCAGCGCGAACGTCTCGGCCGCAACGACCTCGACCTCGAAGACGCCCTCATCGACGAGGCGGCCAATACAGTCTCAGAAGGTGCCAAGCGGCTCAACCGGAAGTGGCCAGAACTCATCGTCACCGGGCTCTTCGGCGGCATCGATGTCGGGCTCGGCATCTTGGCCATGGTGCTCGTCAAGCAAGCGACCGGGTCGACGATCCTCGCCGGGATGGCATTCGGCATCGGCCTTCTGGCGTTGAAGCTGGCGCATTCGGAGCTGTTCACCGAAGAGTTCCTTCTGCCGATCAACGCCGTCATCGCAGGCCAGGCGAATTGGATCCAGGTGCTCCGTCTCTGGCTGACCACTCTCGTGACGAACCTGATCGGGGGCGCGGTCTTCGCCTGGTTGATCGTCATCGCCCTCCCGGATTACCACAAGACGATTGCGGATATGGCGCTCGGCTATATCAACCAGTCGTCGCTCATCGTCATGCTCGCCCTCTCGCTACTGGCCGGCGCGACGATCACTTTGTCGACCCGTATGCAGCAGGGAACGTCGAATGATGTCGTCAAGGCGATCGTCTGTATGATCACCGGGCTGTTGGTGATCGGCGTCAGCATGTTGCACGGAGCCATCAATGCGATCGTCATCTTTGCCGCCATGATGACGGGGGCGGACATTTCGATCCTCGATTTCCTGCAGTGGTTCGCAATCGTGATCCCGTTCAACATGCTCGGTGGTCTGCTGATCATCACCCTGCCCCGGGTTGTGCGCACCCGGCGCGTGCTGTGGGCAGTGCGCCAAGGCCGCATCTCTCTCGAGGAACTCGAAGAGCAGAGCTTCTAAACCGTTGACTCAGGCTCCGCGGTAGCCGGGCATCAGCCGGTCGCTGTCGACGATCTGTTTGCCGAGCGGCATGAGCGAGATGGGGATGAGTTTGATGTTCGCCCAGCCGAGCGGGACGCCGATGATCGAGATGAACAGCGGGATCGAGGTGACGACGTGTCCGATGGCGAGCCAGACGCCGGCGACGATGAGCCAGATGATGTTGCCCAAGGTGGTCGCCACTCCGGCCGGGCGGGTTTCGATGACCTCGCGGCCGAAGGGCCAGAGTGCGTAGTTGCCGATGCGGAATGACGCGATGCCCCACGGGATGGTGACGATGAAGATGCAGGCGATGATGCCGGCGGCCCAGTATCCGAGTGCCAGCCAGAGGCCGGAGAAGATGAACCAGATGATGTTGAGCAGGGTGCGCATGATCTCCTCGTGCGTTCGTCAGTCGGTATTCGTTCGGTTATCCGTCATCTGCCAGTCTGCTCGATGACCGCTTGCATTTCCATGGTGATGGCCCCACTTCGCCGGTCCGGTTGACCGCAGACTGCCGGATCGCACGCCGATCGACCGCGTTCCCTTGTTCGCATGCTCCCGCCGCCGAAGCCGCCTCTACAACTCAGCCTTTTGTATTCGCGGATGACAAGGTTTCCCGTTGTCGAACGGAATCAACCATCGTGAATACGACGATGCCGCGCCCTCCGAAAGCGGAGGACGCGGCATCGTCAGGGTCGGCCTTTGCTCAGCCGACGATGTCGACAGCACCGAGGGTCTTCTTGCCTCGGCGCAGGAGGACGACTCCCCCAGATTCGGTGGAGAGCACATCCGCAGAAGTCAGGGTCTGCTCTTGGTCGGCGACCTTGACGTTGTTGACGTACGCTCCCCCGTCCTTGATGGCACGGCGAGCCTCACCCTTGGACTTGACGATGCCGGAAGCGACGAACGCATCAGCAACAGGCAGGCCCTCGGCCAGCTGGGTCGTCGACACCTCACCCCGCGGCAGCTCGGAAGTTGCCGCACCCAGTGTCGAGGCGTCGAGACCGGCGAGCTCTCCCCCGCCGAAGAGGGCGGAGGCCGCGGCGATGGCCTGTTCGTAGGCCTGGCGTCCGTGGACCAAGGTGGTGACATCCTCGGCGAGGGCCTTCTGCGCCACACGGGTGTGCGGGGCAGCGGCGAACTCGGCTTCGATGGCTTCGATCTCGTCGAGCGGGCGCAGCGAGAACACCTTGAGGTACTTCACCACGTCGCGGTCGTCCGCGTTGAGCCAGAACTGGCTGAACGCGTACGGGCTGGTCAGCGACGAATCGAGCCACACGGTGCCGGATTCGGTCTTGCCGAACTTCGTGCCATCGGCCTTCGTGATCAGCGGGGTGGCCAGAGCATGGACGGACTTCTGCTCGACGCGGCGGATAAGGTCGACGCCCGAGGTGAGGTTGCCCCACTGGTCGGAGCCGCCGGTCTGCAGCGAGCAGCCGTAGCGGCGGTTGAGTTCGAGGTAGTCGTTGCCCTGGAGGATCTGGTACGAGAACTCGGTGAAAGAGATGCCGGCTTCGCTGTTGAGGCGCGCGGAGACGGATTCCTTCGCGAGCATCCGGTTGACCGGGAAGTGCTTGCCGATGTCGCGGAGGAAGTCGATGGCCGACAGCTGCGAGGTCCAGTCGAGGTTGTTGACGATCTGCGCGGCGTTGGGGCCGTCGAAGTCGAGGAACTTCTCGACCTGAGCGCGGATCTTCGCGACCCATTCTTCGACGACCTCACGTGGGTTGAGCGTCCGCTCCCCCGACATGCGGGGGTCGCCGATGAGGCCGGTGGCGCCGCCGACAAGGGCCAGCGGGTTGTGTCCGGCCTGCTGGAGGCGGGCGGCGGTGAGCAGCTGGACGAGGTTGCCCATGTGCAGGCTCGGAGCCGTCGGATCGAAACCGACATAATAGGTCAGCGACTCCTCGGCCAGGGCTTTCTGCAGGGCGGTCTCGTCGGTGGAAACTGCGACGAGCCCGCGGGCCTTGAGTTCGCTGAAGATGTCGGTCACTTCGGTCCTTTCGAATCTTTGGTCTGTGCCGGCGCGGAGCCGACAGGGTCAATTCTACGTGTTCGCCGAGGCGGCACTTCCCTTGCCTGCCATCTGAGCAACAGCGACGGACTGAACGACCCGCGGTTCGCCATCTCGTCCTCGGCGCAGGAGCACTATCGCTGCACCCGCGCCGTGGCCAAGGCCATTCATGCGTCCAAACAAAATCTAGCGGGAAACGCCTGGCACTCTCGCCAGACTGAGCTCAGCCACCATACCGACTCCGAAGCCCTGATCGTTTTCGCCGATCGGTTGGCCAAAAGGTCGCAATGCTCTGGCTCTCACACATTCACTGACAGCGGTCGAAGCGATCGGCGAAGGAGCCGGATGCATCGTTTTGGACGAACTGCTCGAAGATCTCGGCGTCACAGTGGTCTCGCCTCTCAGCTGAGACCGTACCCCGACTCATCCGCGCGCAGAGGAGCGCTTCCGCAGCCAGACAATCAACGCCGTGATGGCTGAGGCGACGACGGCGCAGATGCCGATGATTCCGAGGGCCTTACCGAGGACCGCCACGAATCCAGCTCCGATGTTGGCACCGCCTCCGGTCGGTTCTGTATTTTCGCAGAGTCCCAGGGCGTACATCGCCGCACCGACGACGATCAGGCCGACGCCGCTGGTGAGAAGAAACTTTCGCATGTCGGGACCTCCCCGAGAGACCGTGGATGTGCAGAACCGGTGCCACGAGAGCAGCCGAGGAGAAACTCAACTTGCCACGGGAGACCGGCCCAAACGCTAGCACAAGGAATCTTGCTTCAAAGGTGAACTTCCACCCGGCTTAGCCCCTCACACGCTGCGGGCCGACCCTGCGAACTCACGCAGGCGTGTGACCTCGGCCTTCGCATTCGCAATCTGCTGATCGACGGCAGACCGAGCCGTTCCGCCCTTGCCGTTTCGCGAATCGATAGAGCCGAGCGTCGTGAGCACCTCGCGCACGGCAGGCGTCAGGTGCGGAGAGATCCCCGCGAAGTCCTCATCGGAAAGGTCCCACAGCTCGGCATCCCGCGACTCGGCCAGCTGCACGCACGCTCCCGCGAGCTCATGAGCCACACGGAACGGCACACCCTCACGCACAAGCCACTCGGCGATGTCCGTGGCCAGGGCGAATCCGCGCGGCGCCAGGGAAGCCATCCGCTCGGTATCGAACTTCAGAGTCGCCACCATCCCGGTGAACGCCGGCAACAGCAGCTCGAGAGTGTCGGTGGCGTCGAAGACCGGCTCCTTGTCCTCCTGCAGGTCCCGGTTGTACGCCAACGGCAGCGCCTTGAGCGTCGACAGCAGACCGGTGAGGTCACCGATGAGACGCCCAGACTTACCGCGAGTGAGCTCGGCGACGTCGGGGTTCTTCTTCTGCGGCATGATCGACGATCCCGTCGAGTACGCGTCATGCAGGGTGACGAACGAGAACTCCTTCGTCGCCCATGCGATGACCTCCTCGGACAGACGGGAGAGGTCGATGCCGATCATCGTCGTGATGAACAGGTATTCGGCGAAGACGTCGCGCGAAGCGGTGCCGTCGATGGAGTTCTCCACCGAGTCATTGAACCCGAGGTCCGCGGCCACCGCCTGCGGGTCGAGCCCCAACGACGACCCGGCCAGAGCGCCCGAACCATAGGCAGAGACACCGGCTCGGGCATCGAAATCGACGAAGCGAGCGACGTCGCGCAGCAGCGGCCACGCATGAGCAAGCAGATGGTGGGCGAGCAGCACCGGCTGAGCGTGCTGGAGGTGGGTGCGTCCGGGCATCGGCGCCTCGGGGTGTTCTTCCGCCTGAGCGATGAGCACCTCGACGGTGTCGAGCACGAGACCGGCGACCTCACGGGCGTGGTCACGCAGGTACATCCGCCCCATCGTCGCGATCTGGTCATTGCGGGACCGTCCGGCACGCAGCTTCCCGCCGAGCTCGGGACCGGCGATTTCGATGAGTCCGCGCTCGAGCGACGAGTGCACATCCTCGTCGGATTCGGCAGCGACGTATTCGCCGGCTTCAACCCGACGCAGCAGCTCGTCGAGTGCCGAATGCATTCCCGACAGCTCGTCATCGGTGAGCAGTCCCGCGTGGTGGAGGACCTTCGCGTGGGCCTTGGACCCGGCGATGTCGTACTTCGCCAGGCGCCAGTCGAAGTCCGTGGACTTGCTCAGCGCGGCCAGCGCATCGGCCGGACCGTCGGAGAATCGTCCGCCCCACAGGCTCAGTCGTTCGCTCACAGATCGTCCTTTCCCACCAGCACGGATGCGCCGGCCCGTTCATTGAAATGAAGAAACTCAGTTATCATTCTTCCAGTTTTCCCTCGCCGAGGCGGCCGTCCGTCCCGTGGATTCCCCGCCTGGGCGGCCCGCCCGGTTCCAGGCCGAGCCGACAGAAGCTCACCCCTCGGCCAGCCCGCCTGCCGCGTATTCGAGGAAGGTCTCGGCCAGGGCCGCTCCCCCGACTGCGGCATCGGCGATGACGAGCACGGTGTCGTCGCCGGCCAAGGTTCCGAAGATCCCGACCATCGAGGATCGGTCGATCGCCGAGGCCAGATACTGTGCGGCCCCCGGTGGGGTACGCAGCACGACCGTATTGTCCTGGGAGACTGCGGAGACGAGCAGCTCCTCGAGGATCCGCGGCAGCTTCGCATCGAGGCTCTCCCCCGTCGACTGCTGCAGTGACCGGTCCCCGCCCTCACCGGGAACGGCGTACACGGATCCCGCGGTGGATCGGATCTTCACGGCCCCCACCTCGGCGAGGTCCCGCGACAGGGTCGCCTGGGTGACGGTGATGCCCTGCGTCGCGAGCGCCTCGGCGAGTTCGATCTGGGACCGCACGGACTGGCGGGTGATGAGATCGATGATCTTCTGCTGTCGGGCAGTCTTCGTCAGCGGTGCACTGTTATTCGTCTCGGCCATCATCGCTCCAGGAGGAAGGTCATGAGTGCCTTCTGCGCGTGGAGGCGGTTCTCGGCTTCGTCGAAGACCACCGAGGCGGGGCCGTCGATGACCTCGGCCGTGACCTCTTTGCCGCGGTAGGCGGGCAGGCAGTGGAGGAAAATCGCGTCGTTGCCAAGGTTCATGAGTTCTTGGTTGACCTGGAACTTCGTGAACGGTGAGGCCTCGTCGTCGCGTCCGGCGGAATCCTGGCCCATGGACACCCAGGTGTCGGTGACGAGAACGTCGGCGCCGGTCGCCGCGGCGACGGGGTCGTCGGTGACGGTGAGCGATCCACCGGTCTGTGCCGCCAGTGATTCGGCTTCGGCGACGATGGAAGCGTCAGGCTGATAATCGGCCGGTGCGGCGATGCGCACGTGCATTCCGGCGTTGACTCCGCCGAGGGCGTAGGAGTTGGCCATGTTGTTCGCCCCGTCGCCGTAGTACGTCATGGTCTGGCCGGCCACGTCACCGCGGTGTTCGCGGATGGTGAGCAGGTCGGCGAGGATCTGGCAGGGGTGGAAGTCATCGGACAGGGAGTTGATGACGGGTACGGAGGAGTGCTCGGCCATCTCTTCGAGGCCTGACTGGGCGTAGGTGCGCCAGATAATCGTCGAGACCATCCGGGACATCACCTGGGCGGTGTCGGCGATGGATTCCTTGTGCCCGAGCTGCGCCTCACCGGGGTTGATGATGAGCGGCTGCCCGCCGAGCGCGGCGATACCGGCGGCGAACGAGACCCGGGTCCGAGTCGAGGTCTTGTCGAAGATGACGGCTGCGGTCTGCGGACCGGCCAGCGGGGTCCGCGAGTAGGGGGCGGCCTTGAGTTCGACGGCGAGGTCGAGGACCTCGGCCTGCTCGGCCGGACTGAGGTCCGTGTCCTTGAGGAAGTGGCGTGTCATAACGTGTCCTTCGAAAGTCTGGTTAGGTGATGGCGGCGCCGAGGTGGTCCGCCGTTCCGTGCGAACCCTGGCTTGTCGACAGCGCTGGGCTCGTCAGACGGCAGGGTTGGCGGGGCGGCTCAGCCGGTGATGAGGCCGGGCAGGGCGTCGATGAACGGAGTGAGCTCGTCGGTGGTGATGGTCAGCGGCGGGGCGAGGCGCAGGCGTCCGGGAGCGACGGGGTTGATGATGAACCCGGCTTCGAGGGCGCGAGCGGCCACGGCTTTCGAGTCCGGGGCCTGGCCGTCCTCGCCGGGTGTCAACTCAAGCCCGAGCAGCAGTCCCTTCCCAGTGATCTCGCCGATGCCGTCGACCTCCGCCAGCTGGGCCTTGAGCCAGTCGCTGGTCTCGGTGACGTGGTCGAGGAGCCCCTCCTTCTCGATGGTCTCGAGCACCGCGAGCCCTGCCGCACACGACAGAGGGTTGCCGCCGAAGGTTGTGCCGTGCTGGCCGGCCTCGAGCAGACCAGTATTCGCGTCGCCGACGGTGATGGTGGCACCGATCGGCATGCCGCCGCCGAGCCCCTTCGCCGAGGTGATGATGTCGGGCGTGACGCCCTCACCGATCTCGGGATCCTGGTGAGCAAACCACGAGCCAGTGCGGCCGATGCCCGACTGCACCTCGTCCAGGATCATGAGCGCCCCGACCCTCGTCGTCAGTTCCCGCACCGCAGTGAGGTAGCCGGCCGGATGCGTACGCACGCCGACCTCACCCTGCACGGGTTCGATGAACACGGCAGCGGTGTTCTCATTGATCGCCGCCTCGAGGGCCTCGACATCCCCATAGGGCACGTGCACGACGCCGGGGACACCGGGAGCGAAGGGAGCGCGGTACGCTTCCTTCGCGGTCAGTGCGAGCGCTCCCATGGTGCGGCCGTGGAAGGCGCCGTCGATGGCGATGATGAAGGGCCGTCCCCCGCCGGCGGCGCGGCGGGCCATCTTGAAGGCCGCCTCGTTGGCTTCGGTTCCCGAGTTCGAGAAGAACACGGCTGACCCGGCCGGCAGGTTGAGGATCTCGTGGAGTTTCTCGGCCAAGCCGATCTGGGCCGGAGAGGTGAAGAAGTTCGAGATGTGGCCGAGCGTCGAGGCCTGCTCGGTGATGGCGTTGACCCAGGCGGGGTGACAGTGGCCGAGGGCGTTGACGGCGATCCCGGCAAGCAAGTCGAGGTACTGCTTGCCTGCCGCATCCCACACGTAGGAGCCTTCACCGCGGACGATGTCGAGCTGCGGGGAACCAAACACCGGGGACAGCACCCGCGAGAAATCGTCGCGCCACGTCTGTGCTTGGTCAGAAGCCTGCGCAGCCGAATCCTGTGTACCCGTCTGATCACTCATGAACGTCCTCCGTTGCTGTCATTGCTAGCGTTCAAACCATCCGTCGGGGCCGCCTCGGCGGGGTTCGCCTGGTGGCCGTCACCCAGCGGTGCGGGTTCGACGATGGTGTCTTCGACCATGGTGCCGATGCCCTCCGAGGTGAAGACCTCGAGGAGGAGGGAATGCGCCATCCGGCCGTCGATGATGTGGGCCTGCTTGACCCCATGCTCGATCGCCTCGAGTGCGGCGGTCATCTTGGGGATCATCCCCGAATCGAGCGACGGCAGGAGTTCGCGCAGCTTGTCCGGGTCGATGCGGGAGATGAGCGAGGACGTGTCCGGCCAGTTCGCGTAGAGGCCGGGCACATCGGTGAGCATGATGAGTTTGTGTGCCTTGAGTGCTTTCGCCACCGCCGAGGCGGCCAGGTCCGCATTGATGTTGAGCGGCTTCCCCGCCTCTCCCCCGATCTCCGAGGCGATCGAGCAGATGACGGGCACCCGACCGGCGTCGAGGAGTTCGGTGAGCACTGTCGTGTTGACCTGGGCGATCTCGCCCACTCGGCCGAGGTCGATGGACTCGCCGTCCACCTCGGCGATGGCCTTATTCGCGAGCAGCAGGTCCGCGTCTTCACCGGACAGTCCGATCGCGGCGTCACCGTTCTGGTTGATCCGGGACACGATGTCGCGGTTGACCTGGCCGGAGAGGACCATGCGGATGACTTCGGCGGCTTCCTCGGTGGTCACGCGCTGCCCGGCCTTGAACTCGGACTCGATGCCCAGGCGTTTCAGCATGGCAGAGATCTGGGGGCCGCCGCCGTGGACGACGACGGGGCGGATGCCGGCGAAGCGGAGGAACGCGATGTCATCGGCGAAGGACTGCTGCAGCTCCGGGGAGACCATGGCGTTGCCGCCGTATTTGATGACGATCGTGGCACCGGCAAAGGTCTTGATCCAGGGCAGCGCCTCGGTCAGCGCTTCGGCCTTGACCTGGGCGGCGGCGAGCCGTGCGGCCGTGGATTTCGTGGACATGTCGACGGGGGTGTTCATGAGGAGTAGGCGCTGTTCTCTTCGACGTAGTCGTGGGTGAGGTCCGAGGTCCAAACCGTCGCGGTGTAATCTCCGGCGTGGAGGTCGATGGTGACGTCGACGGTGCGGTCGAACGTCACGTTCGCGGGGTCTTCGTCGGGGCCGGAGGCCGTGCACACCTGGACGCCGTTGATGATCACGTCGATCTGTGTGGGATCGAAATCCGCCGAGGTGGTTCCCACCTGAGCGACGACGCGCCCCCAGTTCGGGTCCTCCCCGAAGATCGCGGCCTTGAACAGGGCCGAACGGGCCACGGAACGGGAGACCTCGACGGCATCGGCTTCGCTGGCGGCGCCGCGAGTGGTGATGGCGATGTCGTGGTGGGCGCCTTCGGCGTCGGCGTGGAGTTGGTGCATGAGGTCGAGGCAAAGTTCGCGCAGCAGAGTGGTGAACTCCCCGGCGTCGACGGCGGCGTCGTGGGCGCCGGAGGACATGAGGATGACGGTGTCGTTCGTCGACATGCAGCCGTCGGTGTCGAGGCGGTCGAAGGACTGGCTCGTCGAAGCACGCAGAGCCTGGTCGAGCGTGGTCTGGTCGAGTTTGGCGTCGGTGGTGATGACGACGAGCATCGTCGCGAGCCCCGGTGCGAGCATGCCTGCGCCTTTGGCCATGCCGCCGATCGTGTAGCCGCTGGAGCCGGTGCGGGTGGCGACCTTCGCGACAGTGTCAGTGGTCATGATCGCTTCGGCGGCGGATTGTCCGGCTTCGACGCTCGTGTCGGCCGCGGCGACGAGCGGGGCGAGGTTGTTCACGATGGAGTCGCGGAAGTCCTGGCCGCCGACGCCGATGAGCCCTGTGGAGCAGACGAGAACGTCCTCGGCCGGGGTGGTTGTGCCGGCTTCGGTGAGGAGTTCGGCGGTGGTCTGCGCGGTCAGCTTGGTTGTCTCATAGCCGAAGTCGCCGGTGTAGCAGTTCGCTCCTCCGGAGTTGAGGACGACGGCGCGGGCCTGTCCGTTGGCCGAGGCCTTCTGGGACCACAGGACGGGGTTAGCTTTGCAGCGGTTCGAGGTGTAGACGGCGGCGACGGCGGTGTCGGGGCCGTTGTTGACGACCAGTGAGAGGTCTTTGGTGCCGGAGGGTTTGAGCCCGGCGGTGAGGCCGGCGGCCGTGAAGCCGAGTGGGGCGGTGACGCTCATGGGGCGACTCCTTCGAGGGGAAGAGCGGTGGTCTCGTCGAGACCGAGGGCCAGGTGGATGGATTGGATGGCTTGTCCGGCCGTGCCACGGACGAGGTTGTCCAGGGCCACGACGACGAGGGCCTTTTCGGCGCGTTCGTCGTAGGTGACCTGGATCTGCGCGACGTTCGACCCTGTTGTGGCAGCGGTCTGCGGCCACTGGCCCTCGGGCAGGACGCGAACGAAGGGTTCGTCGGCGTAGGCCTGGTTGAAGGCTGCCGCCAGCCGCTCCTTGAGTGCCACGGCGTCGAGGAGTCCTTCCGCTGTCCGGGGTGCGGCTTCGCCGGCGTCGGCGGTGATGGTCGCGAGAATCCCGCGAGCCATGGGCACGAGGGTCGGGGTGAAAGAGATCCGCGTAGGGCCGTCGGCGGCGTCGGCGCCGAGGACTCCATTGAGGTTCTGTTCGATCTCGGGCACATGACGATGCGTGCCGCCGGTGCCGTACGGCGAGGCGTTGCCGAGGATTTCGGCGGCGGTCAGATGCGGTTTGAGTGCCTTACCTGCACCGGAAACACCGTTGGCGAGGACTGCGTTGAGCCCCGCGGGTGCAGCGAGACCGGCTTGAATAAGCGGAGCGAGCCCGAGGCTCACTGCGGTGACGTTGCAGCCGGGCACAGCAATACGCTTGGTGGACTTCAGTGCTTCGCGCTGTTTGGTGCCGTCGGCGGTCAGGAGTTCGGGCAGTCCGTAGGTCCAGGTGCCCTGATGCTCGGAACCGTAGAACTTCTCCCAAGCGGCTGCGCTGATGAGGCGGTGGTCGGCTGCGAGGTCGACGATGAGGGTGTCGGGGCTCGTCTGTTCGAGCTCGGCGGCGATCTGTCCCGACTGACCGTGCGGGAGCGCAAGGATGACGACATCGTGGCCGGCGAGCACCTCGGCGGTGGACTCCTGGACCACGAGGTCAGAGAATCGGGGAAGATGGGGTTGATGTCGGCCGAGCTTCTCACCCGCGGTGGAATGTCCGCACACCGTGGTGACGTTCAAGTGGGGGTGAGTGCTCAGCAGCCGGAGGACCTCTCCCCCGGCGTATCCGGTGGCACCGGAGACGGCAACCGTAAGATCGTTCATATGTATAACCATACCAGGCAATTAATTTATATGCAGGAGGCGTCATGACCCAGGCAGTTCGTGCGATGCAGGCCGGTGGACCCGAGGTCCTTGAGTTCGGAGAGATCGAGACCCCGAAGCCGGGTGCCGGTGAGGTGCTCGTCAACGTTGAGGCTGCGGGCGTGAATTTCATCGACACGTACCGTCGTTCGGGTGTGTATCCGATGGAGTACCCGCATGTCGTCGGCGTTGAGGGCACCGGGCATATCGCCGAGGTGGGCGAAGGCATTGAGAGCTGGCAGGTCGGCGACCGTGTGGCGTGGCACGAGGGCCCGGGTTCGTATGCGACTCAGGTCGTCGTCAACGCCGATTTCCTCCTGCGGGTGCCGGAAGGCGTATCCGCCGAGGTGGCTGCGGCAATGCCGCTGCAGGGTCTCACCGCGCAGTACCTGGCGACGAGTTCGCATGAGATCAAGCCCGGCCAGACGGCGCTGGTGCATGCCGGCGCCGGCGGTGTCGGACTCCTGCTCACACAGATCATCAAGCACTTGGGTGGCAATGTCATCTCGACGGTGAGCACCGAAGAGAAGGCGGAGCTGGCGCGAAAAGCAGGCGCCGATGACGTCTTCCTCTACGGTGAGGGCGTTAATATCACGGCGAAGGTCAAGGAGCTCACCGACGGCGAAGGTGTCGATGTCGCCTATGACGGTGTCGGTAAGGACACCTTCGATGCGTCTCTGGCGTCGATCAAGCCGTTGGGGTCGATGGTGCTCTTCGGCGGAGCGTCGGGTCAGGTGCCGCCGTTCGACATTCAGCGCTTGAACTCCTCAGGAGGAATCTTCCTGTCCCGTCCGTCGCTGGCATGGTTCGTCCGTTCCTCAGAGGAGCTGGCGAAGCGTTCAGCGATGCTCTTCAACGGCATCGAACACGGCTGGCTCAACTTCCGTGTCGGAGCTACGTTCCCGCTGGCCGAAGCCGCGGATGCACATCGTGCGCTTGAGGGGCGGAAGACGACTGGCAAGGTTGTCCTAAGTGCGTAACGACAGCAACTATTTGGCGCATGCTTCTCAATGCGTTCAAAGTGCACCCGGCAACTCGCCTGTGCGCCCAAAATCGATCGGGCTACATTGGATCAACGATGACGCTTCTGCACCTTGGAAGCTAAGCAAAACGGCACTAATCAGAGAAGACACTACGACCCGCGAAACGACAGCCGCCGAAGCCCCGGCGAACAGACAGGCACATTCGGGGCCGATGAAAGAGACGATGAACCGCTTGAAAACATACATTGTGTCGTTGCTTTCGGCTCGAAACCATAGACCATGCTCAAAGCCAAGGGGCCGGCCAACTACGCTCAAGCAAGCCGAACACAGCCTCAACGAATACGAGAAATACTTCCGCCAGCAGTCCACTACAACAACACGCACTCGAGGGAACACGACAATAGCATTCGTCCAGTAGTCTTAGACTTGACTGAACACGAAGCAGACTTAGGGTAGGAAGTTTTTATCGATGGCAAATAGGAGCCTGGGCAAGGCGCGTAAACTAAAGAACGATGAGTTCTACACTATGTACCCCGACATCGAACGAGAAATGGTAGCATATTGGAACTTTAACAAGGACGTCTTCCGTGACAAAGTAGTTCTATGCCCCGCAGATGACCCGGAATGGTCAAATTTCAGAAACTTCTTTGCTGATGTATTCGAAGAGTGGGGACTTAAAAAACTCATCTGCACAAGCTTTGCACCAAACTCGAATCAAGACGCACTATTCGCCATGGATATCGAGGAAGAACTTGCAGCGCCCCACTACGACCCCGTCAAATCCAGACAACGAGGAAGGAAGCTCGTGCTGGAGCGTGACGACTTAAACCCAACTGGCAAGTTCCGTCGCGACGACATGAGATGGGAATACCTAGATGGCGACGGAGACTTCCGGAGCGAAGAAGTGTCAGCACTGAGAGACCAAGCAGATATCATCGTCACAAATCCACCATTCAGTCTATTTCGCGAGTTTATAGACTGGGTAAATGAAGGCAATACGAAGTATGCCGTCATCGGAAACATAAATGCGATTACTTACAAGAATGTTTTCCGCCTAATCCGCGACAATCTAATGTGGAAGGGCGCCACAGCAAACTCAAGCGATATGATTTTCCGGATACCCGCGTCCGCAACTGTCGACCCTAAAGATCGAGCGAAAGCCATTCGAATGCTCAGAGCAAAGGGTGGTGAATTCGCAGACCTACCTGACGATGCCAACTTCACCCGGCAGGGAACTTCCTGCTGGTTCACGAACATCGACCACGGCGTTCGACACGAATGGCTCGACTTGGACACAAAACATCGAAATCAGACCAAAATAAAGGCTAAAAAAGTCATCCGAGAACGTGGCTATCCTGAATTCGACAACTACAGCGCAATCGAGGTGTCATTCACCGAAGCCATTCCCAGTGACCACGAGGGTGTCATGGGAGTTCCGATTTCCTTTTTAGACAAATATAATCCAGAGCAATTCGAAATTGTCGGCCTTGCCGCAGGAAATATTCGTGGCCTGGCAGGAATTCCATCATCGACAGGAAAAGACGGCCCCTATATCAACGGGAAGCTGAAGTACGGGCGTATTTTCATTCGACACCGCAATAGCGAGAAAGAGCTTGCACGTGGGTAAATCTAACCAAGCAATGAGAACAAAACTTCTGCAAGGCACCACCGTCAGGCAAATAATCGACGGATTTAAATGGGACAGCACCGAAGATAAAGGCCTCTACGGGTGGTCAGGTCAGCTCACCATCCAACCCGAATATCAACGAAACTATGTGTATGGAATGGATGGGGGAGCTAAAGAGTCCAAGGTTATCGAGTCCTTACTTCAGGGGTACCCTTTAGGGCTACTCTACTTCGTTCACAATCCGCAAAAAACCGACCATCCATATGAGGTACTTGATGGTCAACAGCGGATAACTAGTATCGGACGCTACATCGAAGGACAATACTCCGTATTGTTCCATGGATATGAAAAGCGTTGGGGCGGGCTAGACTCAACCGCCCAAAACAAGATCTTAGATTCCAAGCTTCTAATTTACGTTTGCGAGGGAACGGAATCACAGATTAAACAGTGGTTTGAAACTATAAATATCGCAGGCGAGCCGCTAACCAAACAGGAACTAAGAAACGCTGTGTACTCCGGTCCATTCGTTACAGCTGCGAAGCAGACATTTAGTCGTACCTCGAACAACAAACGTCTGGAACGCTGGCTGGAGTGGCTCCCCTTAAACACTAACGACGCTAAACGCCAGGCCGTTCTTGAACTGGCTTTGGACTGGGTAAGTCAAGCCGACTCCCCGGACGAGGTCGATTCTGATCGTAGAATCAATCTCTACATGGACTCGCACCAAAAATCCAACGACATTGATGTCCTGACCCAACACATGGACACAGTAACCACGTGGGCTGAAGGCCTATTTCCAAATGGTGGTTCCCCGCGACTTAAAGTGAACAAACAGGACTGGAACGAGCTTTGGCTAGCTCACCAAAATGACGTTGGCGTCAGCAACAATAACAAAATGACACCAGATCAATTTGAGCACCGTTGTCTCGATTTACTGGCAGACGACGAGATCAAGAACGATTCAGGGATTATCGAATTCGTCCTGGGAAATGAAAGCGACTTACGGCTACTAAATCTACGTACATTCGATACGCCGACGAAGAAACGTGTCCATAAATCTCAGACAGAACGGGCAAAGTCGAATAACGTTTCGAATTGCCCGGACTGTGCCCAGTATCCAGAGAAGAGGAATCTGGAAGGTACTAAAATCTGGTCTTTTGTCGAGATGGACGGGGACCACATCTTGCCATGGTCTAAGGGTGGTAAGACGAGTGAAGATAATTGTCAGCTGCTCTGCAAACGACACAATAATGCGAAGGGAAATATTCTGTAGACGTTTACGTACTCTTCGCTCCGCTCGCCCGGATGAAGTTGTATTTTTCTAGACCGTTGTCACCTCGAGAAATCAGTCGATATATGGCTGTCAATTTGGTGTATAGAACGGGTATTCGGTAGCACGCATGTAATGAAGCGGTAGCGGTTGTGCGGCTATGTGAAAACGTTTGATCGGCGTTCTGCCCCTGCCTCCATAGCCGACCTCACTTGCCGTATGCGGTCGAGTGTCAGCCGACCAACATCAGCTGCGCACCACGTACAAGTACCGCAGTCTTTGGGGCAGCTCGTGCTCGGGCTAAACTGCATCGCGAAAGCACTTGCCACGGGAGCCCCTCGGTGGAATTGTTGGTGGACCGGACGATCTAGACATTCTTTCTACTTCCCTGGACGTCGCCCACACCGCGCGCGGGACCCGACGAGAGGGTCACGAGTGCAATGGCGGTCCGTTCCCGTTGTCGCGGATACAGGAGCTGGGCATGGCAGCGCAGAACAACTCCGGCTGATGCATGAGTCATCAGGTTTGGTTGCTGCTACCCGGCGTACATTGCCGCTACCGTTTCAGTACACGCGCGCTACCGGAAGCCACTTCCCTACAATTTAGGGGCGCGAGTGAGATACTCCTTCGTCGCGCACGAATGGCGTTTGTGCAACTGCTTGCGACTTGCACCATCCCGGCCTCCGCTGCGGCTGCTCGAAATCGCCTTAGTGACCTGATCCACTCGGCTGGCTGCGCGTGCTCCAATTCCTTCTCGAGAGCGTCGAGCATGCTGGACCATGTACTCAGTGGCAAAATTGACTCTCGGTTGAGCCGACTTAGTGATGCAATGTCAGCCATGCGAAGTATCGCCTCTCGAACTGGCACGTCCTCAATCCCGCCGGACATAATTCTCACTGTAGGTAGATGTACTTCGAGGGTGTATGTTTCGCCGCCGTCGGTAACTCGAAGCTTGAGATCTTCGATGTGATCGCCTACTATTCCGCTGATGCTTGCGGCCAACGGCATCCAATCCGACTCCGGCCCTCTAGCATCCACACGGATGGTACTGCCATCCTCTCTTAGATCTTCGAAGCATAGATCGTAGATTCCAATTAGGCCGGCTATTGCTACTTCTCGGTCACGCGGTGAGAGATATCGATTGGTGTCTATGTCGAGCCCTAAACTCACGGCCGCTGAAGTGACCCCTACTTGCATGGACACTGCACTCTCGACGTAGGCCAAGTATCGATCTAGGAACTCCTCTTCGGTGAGATTCTCGCCACCGACTAGGTAACGGCCTCCCGCAAAGTCGGTATCGGCGTGTGCCCCAGCCTTCCGGAACGAATCTGTGAGATTTTCGTTGAGGTAGAGATGCGGATGTGTACTCGCTGCCTTCTTGATCAACTTACCTGCATTACTACTCGTCATCCTCGCGTACTCTGCCACGGAGGACGCGAACATGCTTGCTAGAGCATGACGAATCGTGCTGTCTCTGTACGTCGTGACGGCGCTGACCATCTCGTGAGCCATCTCCAGGGAGGTCGCTTGAGAGTCAGTCAACGCTCGTTGAACGTTCGCAAGTGCTCCCGACATCAGCGCCGACGAGCGCGCATACCCTCGCTTCCACAGCTCGCTTTCGAACAGCTCGCCACACGCCGGATTGGCTAACACAGCGCGTTCAGTAGTCCGAATGATCTCGGCGGCCATATCAGCGTCGAAGGCGCCGAGCGAAAGCTGACGGACTGTCCATAGCTGCAGCCCCATCCCGCTGTACGACTCCGCATCACGTCCCGTTGCCTCTACTAGCGCGGCATCAAGTGCATGCAGCGTGTGTTCGGGAACTGCAAATTCTCGCGCCTTTTGGCCAAGGGTATTCAGTACCCGACTTGCATTAACAGCCGAGATGGTCTCGCAAAGCTTCTCTAGCTTTTCAATATCAGCAAATAACTCTTCAGCCCGGTCCCACTTCTGCTGTGCCAGTTCTTCAAAACGTTGCGCTTCCAGAATGTTCGATGCGATAAGCGTGGAGATGAGGTTCTCAGCCCCCTCAGCTACAAGAGACATCGCTTGCGCCCGCAGCTTGCCCTCATTGCGCATGGGTCGTGGCAGTGCCAGCTGCCACGCTGCAACATATTGGTCTAGCGCTGACATAGCTGAAAGCAGTTGCGTGGCGTCTCGACGTGAACGAGCAACCTCTGCAATTGCCTCAATTACGGAATCGATATAGTGGCTACGATCTTCATTTCTGAGTTGTGCGTTCAATACTTGAGGGTCAACGTTCGCGCGATCACGACGAAACTCAGCGACGACCCGCCGGCGACGTTGTAAGTCGTTTTGCGTCTCGTGTGCCTTTGGGGAGGCTTGGCACGTATCGCATCGCTGCGTCGCGAGCCGCTGATCGCCGCATCGTTGACATTCCAACACCGTGAACCCCAAGGTGATTTTGCGCAGTTGTTTTTTGCCCATTCACATACCTGTCTCTCGGGACAACATCGCCTTAGGTTCAGTGAACCACACGCCTATGACATAGCTATCGAGAGCTTCGAATCCCTTCCTGCCACGGGTGAAAGTCCCTGTAGGGAAGTGGCTTCCGGTAGCGCGCGTGTACTGAAACGGTAGCGGCAATGTACGCCGGGTTGCAGCAACCAAACCTGATGACTCATGCATCAGCCGGAGTTGTTCTGCGCTGCCATGCCCAGCTCCTGTATCCGCGACAACGGGAACGGACCGGGGCTCGAAGCCTGTTGGAATTGGATCGGTTCCTACTTATCGCGACACCAAGCCGGAGCTCCCCCTCACAGGCCGAACGGGGAAAGAAATCTCATCGGACGTGACGGGTCAGTCAGCGGAATGCTGCTCTACGCAAGAGCCGATGCAGGGCTAGACCCCGACTTCGACGTCACCATTCAAGGCAATCGAATATCCGCGCGCACCTTGGACCTCAACCTGCCCTGGGACTTGCTTCGTGCGCAGCTTGAGCAGATCACGACTTGGCTAGATTGATTCGTTGGGGTCGACATGCGCCGGAGGGCCACACTAGCGGCGGGGAACACTCTCATATGCCAGTTGATAGTCAAGCCAGCAAAGACCTTTTCGAACGTGGTGAAAGAACCGCGGAGTCTACAAGCAACGTTTCGACGAAGACTGCTCGACGTTCTGGCGTGTTTCGATTGCCCAGAGAAGGCCAAACGGGCCCACGGAAGCGATCAACATGAGACTCGAACATTTGCGGGATAACGCGCTGAAATTCTGAGACCGAGGCAAGCACTTCATCTGATCGCGGCTACATGCTGACAGAACTGCCGCGGTGCTATTCATGTAGCACCGTACGAAGTTTCGACCAAACCCTTCTCACATAGTCAGGACCGCTCTCACTTCGCAACGCGGTCACGGGAGTGTCCTTCCAATCAGCGCTGATGTAGACAGCGACTCGGTCCCAGTCTTCGTCGTGAGGAGGACCAATGAAAGCACTGACTTCGCGCTTACGGTTGCCGGCCTCAAGAGTGAGAACTGCACCGAGCCGGCTGCCACGTGCACTCCTGACGCGGGTCGCTTCGACAGCTGCACCTGTCAAATATCTGGGTTGGAAAACCGCAGCCGTCACTCTGAGCGCTTCCGAGGTGTACTGATCCGGTCGAGTGCCCAACCAACGCAACCCCTCAAAGAATCGATCAAGCTCCCGAGTCGGGTACTTACTGGCGGCACTTCGTCGCCAACGCTCGATGCGGTCCACCGCCTGTCGCGACAGAATGCCACCCCGGAACTGACCAATCATCATGGCGTACCAATCTGACGGCCGATTCTTTGCCACATAAATACAGTGGCTAGATTCGAAGTCTAACTCCACACCGTAGTTTGAACTCGTCATTCCTGACTGTATCCATACCCGCTGGTTGCCTCCATGGAAAGAAAAGTTCAGTGGACTTCGCTCATTGCCCCAATACTGTTTTGCCACGGCTTGGGCTGAGCGCACAAGGTCGCCCGCGTCTCGTCCGAGATCAGAATCGTTCATCCCTTCGGTCGACGGGAGATCCTGTAGCGACGGCAAACCTGCCTGCTCAGCGAAGTCACCGAGAGTTCTCCACAGATGTTCGTTGGGTGATACGGCCGCCATAGTAGTGCAGACGGCTTTCCAACTCTCTACTTTGACTTCAACCTTAGGGGTGACTCTTCGCAGTTCACTCAACGAAGGTTTCCTGTGCTCAGGGAGCAGCACGAGCACGACTGGCCGCCGATTGGCATCACCGATGTCGTTTGCGTAGGCTTCGATCTGCCCAGGTGAGAATCCGGCGAAGATCTTGTCCTCGATGACAGCGATTACATGATCCTGCGCATCACTGATTTCATGGTCGAAGCGACGGCCGCTCGAAGAGAGTCGCTCCTCGCTGACTGTCAGCCATCCACTGGCGCGCCGCTTCAAGACATACCGGACGAAAAGTGCCAATTCACCCTGCTGTCTGAGAACGAATCCAAGCTGATGCTGGGCGAGTGCTTCGTAGCGCCTCTTAGTTGCATCGCTCCAAGATCGGTAAACCGAGCCCATTGCATCCGCCATCATCACACCAGCAGACACGTTCAATTCCATTACAGGCTCCTTTGCCGAGCTACGCACGAGTGGAACATCTGTTAGAAGAATAGTGTGCTTCGAACAGACTCAGAAATCGGCGACTGGCTTCCGCTCGGGATCAATTGCTGCGAGCACCATTCGAAAGAGCTTCAGACGATGCACTGGCATCACGCAATTCCAAGACCAACGCCGCGTCACCGATGTATCCTCCATGCCGGGGCCGCAATCAGCTCGACGATGAAGCTCACCGGGCTTGATCCAACCGGCTCGTGGTTCACCAACTGCCCAGTTAGAGCGTGTCGTTGTAGGTTAAGCGGCTTCACAGCCGGTCAGGATGCAAGAGCGACAATAGGCAGGCGAAAGACCTGCATCATTGGAGACTCGGCACAAGCTCGGCTCAACTACATTTGACCTGCACAAGGGCCGGGCCCAACCAACGTAGTTGTATCAGAGTGAACGCCTCGGGTCGTCACCGTCCGACCTATAACCAAACGCGCTGAGGGCTGTCGTAACGACGTTGCGACAGCCCTCAACCCGCCGAAAGGATGAGACCCAAACTCCGGTCCCCTATTCTTCGACGCGCTCAACCTTCCCAACGAGGAACACGTACGCCAAAACGCCGAAGATAGTGACTGCAGCCATGTAGACGAAGGCCGGAGCGAAGTCGATATCCGTGACGAGGAATCCGATGACAATCGGGGTCGCGATCGACGAGAGGTTGCCGATGAAGTTGAACATGCCTCCGGTCAGTCCCAACAGTCGTTCCGGAGCCAGCGCAGACACCAGCGACCAGGTGATCGAAGCGAAGCCGTTGCCAAAAAACGCAATCGACATGAAGACGATGACCCACGCGGACGAATGAGTGTAATTGGCTCCGAGCATGAACACCGTCATCGCCAGACCGATGATGATCGGCAGCTTTCGTGCCGTACCCAGTGACAGCCCCTTTTTCACCATGAGATCGGAGACCCACCCGGAGAGAAGCACACCGACGAGCGCTGCAATGAAAGGCAATGACGCCATGAAGCCTGACTCGATGTAGTCCATCCCCCTGTAGTCGACGAGGTAGGTCGGGAACCAGGTGAGGAAGAACCACAGCGTCGAGGTCAGGCAGAACTGGCCGAGGTAGATTCCCCACAGCTTCCGCCGTGTCAGCACGACCTTAACGTCCGACCACTTGAGCTTCGGCTTCGCTGCTTTCTTCACTCCTGTCTCGACATCGACCAGTCCCCCGCCCGAGGCGATGAGATCGATCTCTGCCTGGTTGACGCCCGTCTTGTCGCGCGGCTCGCGGTAGACGAACCACCAGATCGCGGCCCAAATGATGCCGACGACGCCGGTGAGGATGAATACCCAGTGCCAGGTGAGCACCGTCTGCAGCCACGACAGCACAGGGGTGAGCAGCGCCAGTCCGATGAACTGACCCGAGGTGTAGAAGGCGATGACTCGTCCGCGTTCGCGCTCCGGGAACCACGCGGTGGCGACCTTGTTGTTGATGGGATAGGCGGGCGCTTCGAACCCACCGACCATGAGCCGGAGGATTATGAGGGCGACGAATCCGCCGGACATTCCCATGAACAATGTGGCCAGGGACCACAGCACCAGGCACGAGGCGTAGAGCACGCGTGGTCGCACGCGGTCGACGAGCCATCCGCCTGGCAGCTGCATCGCAGCGTAGGTCCATCCGAACGCAGAGAGCAGCAGACCCTGCTGCCCCGTGGTCAGATCGAATTCCTGAGACAGTGCCGGCATCGCAATGGACAGGTTTGCCCGGTCCATGTAGTTGATGACGACGGTGATGAAGAGCAGAACCGCGATGATGTAGCGGATCCGTGTGGGACGAGTGGTGACTGCGGTGTCGAGTTTCGTCATGGGTCTCTCCTCACCACTCCGCGAAGGAGCCGTCGGTGTGGCGCCAGATCGGGTTGCGCCACCGGTGTCCTTCGGCCGAGCGCTCGATGACATACTCTTCGTTGACCTCGATGCCCAGACCGGGGCCAGACGGGATGTCGATCATGCCGTCGTCGTAGTTGAACACCGACGGGTCGGTGACATAGTCGAGTAGATCGTTGCTCGTGTTGTAGTGGATGCCCAGGCTCTGTTCCTGGATGAAGGCGTTGTAGCTGCCGGCATCGACCTGCAGGCAGGAGGCAAGTGCGATCGGCCCCAGAGGGCAGTGCAGCGCGAGCGCCACATCGTAGGCTTCAGCCATCATCGCAATCTTCCGCGTCTCGGTGATGCCGCCGGCGTGGGAGACGTCCGGCTGGATGATGTCGACGGCGCCGGAGGCGACCACCTCACGGAAGTCCCACCGAGAGAAGAGCCTCTCCCCCAGTGCGATCGGCGTCGGCGTGTTCGCCATGACGTCGCGCAGTGAGCCGAAGTGTTCGGAGAGCACCGGTTCTTCGATGAAGAGCAGCCGGTAGGGTTCAAGTTCCTTGATGAGAACCTTGGCCATCGGCTTGTGCGCGCGACCGTGGAAGTCGACACCGATGCCAAAATCGTCGCCGGTGGCCTCCCGGATCGCCTGGACGTTCTCGATGACCTGGTCGACCTTGGTGTAGGAATCGATGAACTGCAGCTCCTCGGTGGCGTTCATCTTCACAGCGGTGAAGCCGCGGTTCTTCGTCTCAAGTGCGGCTGCCGCGGTATCGCCTGGACGGTCTCCGCCGATCCACGAGTAGGTGCGGATCCGATCCCGGACCTTCCCGCCGAGCAGCTGATGCACAGGCTGGCCGAGCGCCTTGCCCTTGATGTCCCACAGTGCCTGATCGATTCCGGAGATCGCACTCATGAGGATGGGACCACCGCGGTAGAAGCCACCGCGGTACATGATCGTCCACAGGTCCTCGATGTTCGCAGGATCCTTGCCGATGAGCAGGTCGGAAAGCTCATCAACGGCGGCAGCAACGGTGGCTGCCTTACCTTCGATGATGGGTTCACCCCACCCCACGATCCCTTCATCGGTTTCGATCTTGAGGAACAGCCACCGAGGCGGCACTGTGTACGTCGTCATCGACGTGATCTTCATTGGTCTGGCCTTTCGTTCGGGTGTTGTCGTTGATGTATCGGTGTTCAGTTGGTGTGCGCCCACGCCGAGGCGATCGCCTCGGCCCGCACACGTACGTCGTCGGGGCGGTCGCCTCGGCGATAGAGCGAGGACCCCAGGCCAAGGCCCGCGGCTCCGGCGCCCCGCCACTCGGCTGCGTTGTCGGCTCCTACTCCCCCGACGGGGAAGAGCTCGGTGCCGGCAGGCAGCACTTCGCTCCAGGCCTTCATTCCGCTGATCCCCACGGCCGAGGAGGGGAAGAGTTTGACCTTGGTGGCACCTGCCTTGATGGCAGCGAACGCTTCGGTCGGGGTCGCGGCTCCCGGGTACGGGGTGAGCCCCATTGCGAGCGCGGTCTGGATGACTTCGGTGTCAGTGTCGGGTGCGACGATGATGCGGGCACCGGCTCGCTCGCAGTCGCGGACCTGATTGGCGGTGAGCACGGTGCCGGCACCGATCTCCAGGTCGTTGCCGAACCGTTCGATTAATGCGGTGATCGAGTCGAGCGGGTCGGGCGAGTTGAGCGGAACCTCGATGGCGGAGAACCCGGCGGCGACGATGCCTTCGGCGATGTCGAGGACTTCGTCAGGGCGGACACCGCGGAGGATGGCGATGAGGCCGGAGGGGACAGAGTCAGGCATGAGTGTGCTCCTTGGTCGGTATGAGGCCGGATTGTTCGGCGATGCGGAAGAGTCCGGTGGCCGCAGCGCGCGGATTCGCGTTGATCGTCTCTCGGCCCGCTCGGTGCAGTGCGAGGGTGTAGCGCTTTGTCAGATCTGTGGTTCCGCAGACGATAACGGGGGCGCTCGAATCGGCGACCACGGTGAGCTGGTGAGCCACCTCGGCGCCGATGAGCATGCCCGAGAGGTAGTCGTTGACTTCTTCGGCACGCAGACGTCCGTCGAGAGCCCAGGTTCGGGCCGAGAAGATTGAGGACGTCACTGCGGCGGGGGTGTCGCCTCCGACGTTCAGTCCCCAGTCGAAGGCCTCGGAAAGGAAGCTCTCGGTGGGTTCGGCAAGGCGGCTGAGGATCGATGAGGTGCTGAGCAGGCCGAAGAGCTCTCCGCTCATCGAGGTGGTGAAGTCGGTGACGCGCTGCCCTCGGCAGCTCACCCATTTGGTATGCGTGCCGGGGAGGATCACCGTGCTGCGTTCGGTCTCTTCTTCGCCCAGGAGGCCGAGCAGTTGGGTCTCTTCCCCGCGGATGACGTCGGGCGCGGTCGCCCCGGTCGGGGTTTTCTGCAGGCCGGGCACGATGTGGAGGTCACCGCTCGTCAGGTTGACCGTCGTCAGTTCCCCGCCCATGTCGCCGAGGTCGGTGGGCAGATCAAGGTAGCCAGCCTCGGCGACACCCTGTGCTGAGCCGATCATTCCGCAGGCGAGCATCGGCAGGGGGCCGTATCTGGTGAGCCAATCACCGGCCGCGGTCTCAGCGATTCGGGAGAAGTCGCCTCGGAGGTCTGTGGTGTCGGAGCTGACGGCCATGATGCCGTCGGAACCGTTGCGTTCAGCGAGGACCTTTCCGTCGCTGCCGATGAGGAAGGCTCTCAGAGAGCTTGTCCCCCAGTCGAGGCCGATCATCTGTGGGGCCTCGCATGGTGCCAGATTTGCCATAAGAGCCACTATGGGCACGTGTTCCACCATGCGCCACCGGTGTCCCTATATGTGGGATAGGTGACATACTGGGGTGATGATCGAAGATTCTGGAACTGTTGCTGGCGCAGCCATTCCGCAAGGCACTCAGACCTTGGCCAGAGGGCTGCAGATTGTCAGTGCCGTGGCTCATGGCTCGACGACGCTGAAGTCGATCGTCGAGGCGACGGGCATCGGTCGGTCGAGTGCACACAGGATGATCCAGCTGTTGGTGCAGATGGGGTATCTGCGACATGGGTCGCCGGGAGAGTTTCGGCTCGGGCCGACGCTGATCGAGTATGGTTTCACCGCGCTCAATCAGGATCCGCTGCCGGTCGTAGCCAGGGAGAGCTTGGAGGCGTTGGCTGAACGGACTCAGGACACGATCCATCTCTCGGTCGAGGATGGTGAGTCGGTGCTCTATCTCCATAAGATCCCAGGTACCCGTGGGGCCGAGATGCGCTCACGCATCGGCCACAGGATGCCGATGACACGCACCGGTGTCGGCAAGGCGCTGTTGGTGGGACAGGATGACCGGTGGGAGCGTTTGTTCGTTGCAGAGAACCCTGGTGCGGACTCCGCTGCGGTGGATGCATTCGTCAAGCGGATGCAGGGCTACACCCGCGACGGAGCATCGCTCGATCTCGAAGAGAACGAGCCGGGGATCCGGTGTGTGGCTGCTCCGGTTCGGGACGGCAGCGGAGACATCGTCGCCGGAATTTCACTGTCGGCGACGCGTCCCTTCATGCCGAAGGATCGGATGCAGGCGTTGGTGCCTGTGATGAAGGCGGCTGCTCGGGAGATCTCAGTGAAGCTGGGGTATGGCGCCGATCGCGACCGGATAGGCGGTCGCAACTAATGCGGGCCTCGCAATTCTTGTAGGTCGGTCGATAACGACGCTGAACGCTGGTCGACGACCGCCACGAGGCCCGCGGTACCTCCGGGGTGCTCTTCTTTGGAAACACCACCTTGAACCGCCGAGCCCGCAGATACTCGCGGGGCGCTCTGACCCCATAAGCGCGGTCGGCCTGCACTGATTCCAAAATCAGTGGAGAACAACCCCGGGGCCGAGCGGAATGCCCAGCAAATACCACACGCAGAAGAAGAGAGCCCAGCCAATGAGGATCGCGAACGACAGCGGAACCGTGAAGGCCATGAGTGTGCCGATCCCCGCGTCCTTACGATATCGCTGAACGAATCCGAGCGCGAGGACGAAATAGGCGCTCATCGGTGTCACGGCATTCGTCACTGAGTCTCCGATCATGAACGACACCATAGCGGCCTCAGGGCGAACACCGTAGTACATCATCATCGGTACGAGGATGGGCGCAAAGATCGCCCACATCGCCGAACCACTCGTCACGATCATGTTGATAAACGCCACTCCGACGATGATGACAATGAGCACGACCAGGTGTGGGGCCTCGAGCCTCTGGAGCAGATCTGCGCCGTTGACTGTAAGCACCGAGCCGATCCCTGTCCAGCTGAAGTATGCGAGAAATTGGGCCACGGCGAAGAAGAGGACAATGACGGGCGCAAGATTGACCACACCGCCGATCATCGCCTCAGGAACAGCTCTGAGGGTGGTGAATGCTTTGGTGCTGTATCCGTAGATGATCCCCGTCAGAGTGAAGAAGAGAGAGATGAAGATCGCGATGTTGTCGAGGACCATCGATTCGACCAGCGGCTGCCCGGGTTCGATGAATGGTGAGTCCGGCAGCAGCAGGATGACGACCACTGCGCCGATGAAGACCACTCCGGCTGCCGTTGCCCGCAACAAGCCGCGAGTCTGGCCGTTGTCGAGAGACATCAACTCGGTGCGGTCCTCCACGGGTCGACCGATTCCGGTGGCTTCACTGGCGGTGGCTTCGCAGTCGGCATTTCCACCGTCGTTCGCGGCTTCTTCTGCCGGGGCCTTGAAGTCCTCTCGCCGTGCGAGCACGAGTTCCACGACCAGGGTGATGATCACGGCGAGAAGCAGCGACGAGGTGGCCGAGAAGAAATAGGTTGCCACCGGTGTGATCGAAGCGCTCGAGTCGACCGTCTGGGCCGCAGCCGACGCCAGCGAAGAGCGGATCGCATCGGAGGGAGTGACAAGTGGACTCGCATTGAAACCGGCGGATACAGATGCGTAAGCCACCATCACGCCGAGAACTGGGCTCCGTCCCGCAGCATTGAAGGCCATCGCTCCCAACGGGATCATTACCAA
Source organism: Brevibacterium permense (assembly GCF_013280495.1). Taxonomy (GTDB): domain Bacteria; phylum Actinomycetota; class Actinomycetes; order Actinomycetales; family Brevibacteriaceae; genus Brevibacterium; species Brevibacterium permense. Next base: position 74,357 of record NZ_JABSSX010000011.1, on the reverse strand, counting down.
GTAGGCAGCATCGCCCATGATGTGGGCGATCATTCCGCTGAAGGCGATCGCGAAAGTCACCCACCGTTTGGGCAATCTGATGATCGTCAGCCGGATGAGGGCTTCGAGCACGCCGCTCTTCTCAGCGACGCTCACACCGAGTAGAACCACGAGCACGACCGCCAGGGGCGGGAAGGATGCGAAATTGTCCAGCGCCGATTCGATGGCGTATTTGAGACCATCGGTCGACAGCAGGTTTTTGACCTCGACGACCTCATTGGACTCGGGCAGCGTCACTGAGACACCGGCCCCCGAGAGCACCCAGCTGACGATGCCGAGCAGCAGAGCCATGATCCAGAACAGCCAGAACGGGTGCGGAAGCAGATTTCCGATCCGCTCGATCAAGCCGATCGCTCGATACAGCAGTGGGAGCCGCTCCGGCACAATGGGTTCGGCGGTGATTCGTGAAGTCATCGGTCTCCTTTGATCGACATGAAAGTGGTGTTATTGATCGCCGAGCTGCAGTGGCGGGCTTAGGTGGCCGACGGTCGCCGTGGCATATTCGAACCGGGTCGGGCGGAAATTCTCAAGCAAGTCCTGTTGGCTGTCGTCGACGAGCTCCTCGGCAGCCAAGCGGCCGAGCAGCGGGCCAAGCGTGATCCCGCTGTGTGTGACGAGGCAGTAGGTACGAGATAGCCCCGCCGCGAATCCGGCGATCGTGAAACCGTCGGCAGGCAGGGACCGATAGCTCACGCGAAGGTCGATCAGGTTGGGCGTTGAATCGTTGGTCACCGCAGTGAATCTCTCTGCCATTTCCTTGGCAAATGGTCCTTCGTTAGTTGGTGGGGCCGCGGGGTCGACTCGCGGGTTGAGGTCGAGAGCCTGGACGACGATCGTTCCGTCCTCCCCCGGTCGCAGATTCAGCTCGGGCGTGTGCACGACTGCCTTCACCCGCGTCGAGTTCGTCCTCACATAGCCGAGGAGACCCGTCACCGCAGATCCCCGGCCAATCTCATCGTTCATCGGAGTCTCGAATCCTGAGGCTTGAGCCAGCGCTTGCGTCCAGCGTCCTGTGGCGAGCACGACTCGATCTGCTGAGAGCACACGCCCGTCGCCGAGATGGACCTCGACTTGATCGCCACCTTCGTCCACCTCGGTGACTGTTCCTCTAACCAGCTTCGCGCCATGTTCGACAGCGTGTGCACGAAGGTTGTGCAGCAGCTGTTCGGTGAGCACATATCCTTCTGATGGAAAATGCGCGATCAGTTCGATGTTCTCAGGAACTGAGATGTCTCCGGCGATCTCGCCTACGCGGTCGGCTGAGAGCAGCTCTGATGGATATCCGAGCTCGCTGAGGCGAGCGATCTTTTCCTCCAGTTTCGGCGCCTGGCGCGCATCGGCCATCTGCAGTCCGCTCGATCGATGGTACGTGCGCGGCCCCGGCAGAGTGTCGGCGAGTCGGGAGTGCTCTTTCATTCCGGCGATGTTGAGTTCGTGATAAGCGGGGTCGAGTTTTCCATTGGCGTTCGTCCAGGCGAAGCTCGTGCCGGAGGTGCCGGCACCCAGGTCTCGAGCATCGACGAGCGTGACGTCGGCACCTGACATCACCAGATTGTCGGCGGTGCTGAGCCCGAGCAATCCTGAGCCGATGACGATGATGTGCATATGAGGTCCTCTGTATTCGTTCGTTGTTAGTTGGCGGGCAGTTCGATGAAGAATTCGGAGGTCCCCGGTCGGACCAAGGTTGCTGTCGTCTCCAGCACTTGGTCGTCTGGTGCACGCAGCTCACGGCGACGCCTCAGCGCCGGTGTTCTCGACTCGCACGTGAGCAGTTGGGCTTCACGGTCACTGACGAGTGTCGGCTCCAGATAAACGCGAATAGTATCCACATCGACTTCACTGGACTGCAGGTGGTCGAGGATGACGAGGTCTTCGAGCTTCTGGCGAAGAATCGTCGGGGCGGCGGAGAACAGGATGACGTGTGTCTCCAACGCATGCGGACGATCGAGAGCATCGAACTTCAGACGGACGATTTCGGTGACTGCGGTGTCGGCCTCAACTCCGGGAAGCGGCAGCAGCGCGTCGGAAGCGACAGTCACCTGGGCCGAGAGCACCTCGTGCCGTCCGGGCCCTCCGTGACGGGCCACGGCGGGGTTGGTGAACGACAGCAGATTGATCTGCTTCCGCGAAGTCGCGACGAATGTCCCGCGGCCCTTCTGACGTACGACGACCCCATCGGCGGCAAGCTCGTTGAGTGCTCGTTGTGCCGTCGGCCGACTCACCGAGTACCGCGCGCAGAGTTCATTCTCGCTGGGGAGTTTCGCTCCTTCAGGAAGTTCTCCTGAGCGGATCTGCCGTTGGAGGTCTCGCTGAATGCTCCGAAACAAATCGTCCATGGGTTGACCATACATCTATGCACTTGTCCTATCAAGTTGAACATCATAGGAGACGGAACATCGTTACCCAATGTCTGGCGGCACCGTCTTTGCAACGACGAGAGCTTTGGCGCACCCCCGGCTGACCACCGATTTGGCCGCGTACGAGTTCGAAAAGAGAACGAGTTCTGCATTGCGAGGTCATTGTGCTGACCAGCGAATATTCGGCTAGCGTGAAGAGTGCATCGACCACGCTCAGCGAAGAGCACGCCGCTCGAACGCGAAACCCTGAGGAGACCGTCAATGACGCTCGGATCCACTAGCCAGATCGCCGCCCCCGACCGGAGCACCGGAGCGGGACCGTACGCCCGGCTCGTCCTCCGCGATGCCATGATCATCGACGGCACCGGAGCCGCACCCTACGGGCCGGCGGAGATTCTCATCGAAGGTGACCGGATCACCGGAATCTGGGAACCCAACGGGGCAAGCAGCCTCACCGAACGCCCCTCGACCGACGGCGCAGAAGTCATGGACCTCGACGGCGCCTACGTCATGCCCGGACTCATCGACTCCCACGCCCACATCGGCAAACCCGACCAAGCCCCGAACGCCGACTACGTCTTCAAGCTCTGGCTCGGCCACGGCGTGACCACCATCCGCGAACTCGGCGCCTTCAACGGCCTCGACTGGACCGTCAACGAAGCCCGCCGCGCCGAGGCCAACGAGATCGCAGCCCCACGCCTGCACATCTACCCCGCCCTGCGCTCCGGAACCCTCGACGGGCCCACCCCGGTCACCGCCGACGAGGCGACCGCCTGGGTCAACGAGGTCGCGGACCGCGGTGCGAACGGCGTGAAATTCTTCGGCACCTCCCCCTCCGTTTTCGGGGCCGCCGTCGAAGCCGCCCGAGCTCGCGGGCTGCGCACCGCCTGCCACCACGACCAGCGCCGGGCCGCGCAGGTCAATGCGCTGACCTCGGCGAGGTGGGGACTGAACAGCATCGAACACTGGTACGGCATCCCCGAAGCGATGTTCCGCGACCGCACCCTCCAGCACGTACCCACCGACTACAACCACAACAGCGAACCCCAGCGCTTCAGCCAAGGCGCCCACCTGTGGCTGCAGACCGCCGAACGCGGCAGCGACGCCTGGCAGGAGACGCTTGGCGAACTCCTCGAACTCGGCACCGCACTGAGCCCGACCTTCAACATCTACATCGGCTCCCGCGATGCCGCCCGCGTGCGCACCTCCGAATGGCACCCCGACTACACCTCCCCCACCCTGTGGGAGTTCTTCCAGCCCTCGGCCGATAAACACGGCTCCTACATGGGCGACTGGACGAGCGAAGACGAGATCGCGTGGCGCCACGCCTACGTCAAATGGATGTCCTTCGTCAACGACTACAAGAACCTCGGCGGCCTGGTCACGGCCGGCTCGGATTCGGGCTTCATCTACAAGGTCTTCGGCTTCGGCCTCATCGAAGAACTCGAACTCCTCCTCGAAGCCGGCTTCCACCCCCTCGAAGTTGTCCGCGCCGCCACCTTGAACAGCGCCCAGCTGCTCGGCATCGACGGCGAGCTCGGCTCGGTCGAACCCGGCAAGATCGCCGACCTGCTCATCGTCAAGGACAACCCGCTGAGCAACTTCAAGGTCCTCTACGGCCACGGTCACCTCCGAGCCGAAGAATCCGGCCTCAACCGCGTCGGCGGAGTCGACTACACCCTGCGCTCGGGCATCGTCTACGACGCCCGGAAACTTCGTGAAGACGTCAAGGCCATGGTCGCCGAGGAGAAGTCCGCCCAGAACTGATCGATATGGCTCGACCCCGGCCGGACTCATGGTCCGACCGGGGTCGATGTCGTGTGAGGCGAGATCCTCAGTGGCCGGCGGCCGCCTGAGGCTGCCGCTCGGCGGCGGCCGTACGGATATAGGCACGCACATGTGCTTGTAGCACGATGAGCGGCACGCTGCCCATGCCGAGGACCGTGTCATGGAAGTCCCTGATCGAGAAGTCCTCGCCCAGCGTCTCCTCGGCCTCGTGCCGCAGCTGCTGAATCGTCAGCTGCCCGAGGTAGTAGGCCGTGGCCTGACCCGGCCAGGAGATGTAGCGATCGATCTCCGTGACGATCTCATGTTCGGCGATCGCCGTATTGGCCCGCAGGAAGTCCTGCGCCTGCTCCCGACTCCAACCGAGCGCATGCATGCCCGGATCGACAACGAGGCGCACGGCCCGCCACATCTGGAACGACAGCATGCCCATGCGCTCGAAAGGCGTCTCGTACATCCCCATCTCATCGCCGAGCCGCTCGGTGTAGAGACCCCAGCCCTCACCGAAGGCTGAGATGTAGAGTCGCCGGAAGTCCTTGAGCTCGAGCTCCTCCGCCAACGAGATCTGGAACGAATGGCCCGGCGCAGATTCGTGCAGGGTCAAAGACGGCAGCGAATACAGCGGCCGCGCCGGCAGGTTGTACGTATTGAGCAGGTACCGGTCGGGGGCGCCGCGACCGAACGTATCGAACTTCGCGATTTCCGCCGGTGTCTCCATGATCGCGAAGCGCTGCTGCGGCAGTCGTCCGAAGTACTGATGGACGACCCGGTCGAAGGCCTTGCACGTATATGCAGCTTCGGCCAGCAGCTGACGCTTCGTCGTCGCGTAGAACTGCGGACTCGTGCGCATGAACTCGAACAGACCCGGCAGGTCACCGGGATAGCCGAGCTCGGCGGCGACGTCCTCCATCTCCTCCCGGATCTTCTTCACCTCTGTCTGTCCGAGGTCGAAGATCTCCTGCGGGCTGAGATCCGTCGTCGAATACTCCCTGATCTGGGACCGGTAGAACTCGAGGCCGCCCGGCTGGTCCACCGCGGCGATCGACTCCGGCAGATTCGGCAGATACTCCGTGGTCAGGAACTCGAGCAGCTTCCGGTAGGCGGGAACGACCTCAGCCGAGAGCACCTGCGCTGCCGCCTCGTGGAGTTCGGTGCGCACTTGCTCGGGCACGACCGACGGGATCCGTCGGAACGGCCCGAAGAACGACAGTTCGGTGACGTCATCGGCCTCGGCGATGACCCGCACCGGTTCCTCCCGGCCGCTCATGCACACCCTTGCCGGGCCGAACCCGCGCGCCACCCCGGCCCGCATATTCTCGATCTGCTGGTCGAAGTACCGAGGGATGTCTCCGAGCATGCGCAGATACGCGCGAGCCGACTCGGCATCCTCGAGCACCAGACGATAGGCGGTGAAGGCCATCGAGCGCCAGAACGCGGAATCCGCCGTCGCCGGCCTCTCCCAAATGCGGTGGCGCTGCGCCTCGACGAGGGTCGTCAGCTGCTGGTGGTAGACGTCGAAGTCGACCTTCTCCTCGGCGGTGAGGTCGTCGAGCGTCAGCGCGTCGAGCTCGCCGAGGGTCTTCTCCCACATCTGCTGACGCCGCAGCTGCGCCTTCTCGGAGGCATCGGGCAGGAAGTCGACGACGGAGGCGCGGTGCGACAGCGTCCCGAATTCGGCCTCCCTCCACGTCCATTCGGCGTCGATGATCTCGGCAAGCCGTCGGCTCGTCGCTGAGACCTCGGCACGACCGTCTTGACGATCATGGTGTTCGGACACGTGAGCACTCCTGTTCTCGATGGTGATCGGTGCGACACGTGCGACCCATCGTCGGGCCGCACAGTTGGCTCAGAGGGGATTGTTCGAGACGGGTTTGTCCCCGTCACCGGAGGCCCATGAGATGAAGTCGTCAATGTCGCGCAACTGATCGACTCGGACCTGCTGGTCGACGTACATCATGTGCCCGGCCGGGTAGTAGCGGCGGACGATCTGGTCATGGGACTCATCGGAGATCCGCAGATGCGCGAGCACGTGTTCCGAGGCGGCGAACGGCGTCGCCGAATCGTGATACCCGAAGGCGACGTAGACCTTGAGGTGCGGGTTCATCCGCATCGCGAAGGCGAGGTCCTCGGCTGTGGTGACCGTGGAGTTCTCGAACTCCTTGTACGACCAGGGATGGACCCGGCCCGTGAGCACCTCGTAGGTGAGATCCGATTCGTAGCCGAGCTCGGCGCGCAGCAGATGGTTGATTCCCACGGTGTACGGGTATTGGATCGCCGGGTACGACGGGTCGTCGCCGAGCACCTCGGAGGCGACCTTGCCCGGATGGGCGGTAAACCGGGAGTCCAGACGACCGATGCGCAGCCGCTGATCGCGCAGCAGCTCGGTGAAGAAGGTGAACTCGTCGATGCGCAGATCGGCCAGCGCCACGAAGTCCTCATCGAGGCCGATGAGCTCGGCCAGTCGCGCACCGACTTGAGCGCGCTCGGCGTCGGCGAGCCGGTGTCCGCGCTCGAGGGCCCGACTGAAGTCCCCGTACGCGAAGTCCGCGGCCTCGGCGACGACGTCCTCGAGCTCCCGTCCGGGGTGTTTGCCGTGGTAGTGCGCAATGGCCGCGAACGTCGGCAGATAGTGGATGTAAGGAGCCTCGTTGCCCTCCGTGAAGTCGATCGTGGCGAAGTCGAGGACGGCCGAGATGAGGAGGATGCCGTTGAACGCTATGCCGTGCCGTTTGGCCAGATGCCCGGCCAGGGCCGCGGCCCGCGTGGTTCCGTAGGACTCTCCGGCGAGGAACTTCGGCGAGATCCACCGATTGTTCCGCGTCAGCCACAGCCGGATCGCTTCACCGACGACGTCCCGGTCCCCGGTGAATCCGTGGAAGTCCTCGGGCTTCTCCCCCTCCGCGGTGCGCGAGTATCCCGTGGTCACCGGGTCGATGAAGACGAGATCGGCATGAGCCAGCGTGGTTTCAATGTTGTCGACGAGGCCGTAGGGCGGCGGGGTGCGATCGTTGACATCGTTGGCCACGACGCGACGGGGACCGAAGAGACCGATGTGCATCCACGCCGAGGACGATCCGGGGCCGCCGTTGAAGACGAAGACGACCGGCCGTCCGGCGTCCTGGCCGTCCTCGGTGCCCTCGGCGATGGCGGTGTAGGAGGTGAGGAAGATCTGCGCCTTCGGCTTGAGCCCGGCGAAGACCCCGTCCTCGACGACTTCGGAGCCGACGACCATCCGGCCCGTCTGGGCCCGGTACCTGAGCACTCCGGTGGGCAGTTCGAGATCGTGAACGGTGGTGACGAAGTCATCGACCGGGTGCGGTGTGTTCGTCGGCTGTGGCTGATCCTGTGCGTCAGACATGATGGGGTTGAGGTCCTTCCCTGTGTGAGGAGTTGGTGGAGAATGGATGAGCGGTGGAGGAACAGAGATCCATCGCCGAGGCAGCTGTGCCTGTCAGGTGCGCCGTCCCGCGTCCCAGCGGGGATCGATGCTCGGGACCGCCGAGAGCAGGGTCTTCGTGTACTCGTGCTGCGGATCATCGAAGATCTCGTCGCGCGGACCCTGCTCGACGATCCGGCCTTTCTGCATCACGGCGACCTTGTGAGCGATCTGTCGCACGACCGCCAGATCGTGGGCGATGAAGACATAGGAGATGTCGCGTTCACGCTGCAAATCGACGAGCAGTTCGAGCACCTGCGCCTGGACAGACACGTCGAGGGCCGAGACCGCCTCGTCGCAGATGACGAGCTTCGGCTCGACGATGAGAGCGCGAGCGATGCCGATGCGCTGGGCCTGCCCGCCGGAGAACTGACGCGGATAGCGACCCGAGTGATCGGGGTTGAGCCCGACTCGCTCCATCGCCGCCTTGACCATGCGCCGGTAGCCGCCGGCGACATTCCGCTTCTGATAGCGCAAGGGGGCCGAGACGACCTCTTCGACGGTATGCCTCGGGTTGAGTGAGGAGTACGGGTCCTGGAAGACCACCTGCACCCCGCTGCGGAAGTCCCGCAGGGCCGCCCCCGAACGCTGCGTGATCTCCTCACCCTGGAACTCGATCGAGCCGGAGGTGGGGTCGATGAGACGGGCAATCATGCGGGCCGTGGTCGATTTGCCGGACCCGGATTCGCCGACGATGCCCAGCGTCTGGCGCCGATGGACGTCGAAGGACACGCCTTCGACCGCGGTGAAGACCTCCTTGCGGCCGGTGCGGAACTCCTTGCTCAGGGCGGTCGCCGACAGCAGCGGTGTGACGGTGTCGCTCATGCTCACTCACCTCCGTTCGTGAGGATGGGCTCGGGCAAGTCGACGACATCGTCGAGGCGCGGGGTCGCGGCCAGCAGCGCTCGGGTGTAGTCGTTGCGCGGGTTCGAGAAGATCTGCTCCGCCGTGCCCTGTTCGACGGTCCGACCGTAGCGCATCACCGTGACATGGTCGGAGATCTGACTGACGACGGCCAGGTCGTGGGTGATGAAGAGCATTGCCGCCTGCGTCATCTCCTGCACCTCGGTGAGCAGATCGAGGATCTGAGCCTGGACGGTGACGTCGAGGGCCGTGGTCGGTTCGTCGGCGATGATGAGGTCGGGTTCGCACACGAGCGCCATCGCGATCATCACGCGTTGGCGCATCCCCCCGGAGAACTGATGGGGGTAGTGTCCGAGGCGGCCGACGGCATCGGGAATGCGGACGCGATCCATCGCCTCGGCGGCCTTCGTCATCGCCGCCGCCTTTGTGCCTCCCTTGTGGGCACGGTAGGCCTCGGCTATCTGGAACCCGACCGTGTAGTAGGGGTTGAGCGAGGACAGCGGATCCTGGAAGATCATCGCGATCTGGTCGCCACGGGTCCGCCGCATCGAGGCATCGGAGCGGTGCAGCAGCTCGCCGCCGTGGAAGCGGACGGAACCCGTCGTCGTCGCCTCCTTCGGCAGCAGACCCATAATCGCCAGCGAGGTCATCGACTTGCCCGACCCTGATTCGCCGACCAGACCCATTGTCTGGCCACGGGCGATGTCGAACGAACTGCCGTCAACGACGACGCCGAGGGGGAATTCGATGCGCAGGTCACGCACGGACAGGACCGGTGTCTCAATGGATAGTGCACTCATGAGCTGCTCACTCTCACTCGGGGGTCGAGCACCCGGTAGAGCAGGTCGACCACGATGTTGGCGATGATCACGGCGAAGGCGGCCACGAGGGTCACACCCATGATCACGGGCTGGTCGTTCACGGCGATCGCATCATAGGCATACCGTCCGACGCCGTTGAGACCGAAGACCGTCTCGGTGATGAGAGCACCGCCGAGCAGGGTGGCGAAGTCGACGCCGAGGAGCGTGACGATCGGTGTCAGCGAAGGCCGCAGTCCGTGGCGGATGAGGACGGCGCCGCGCCCCAGGCCCTTGGCCCGGGCAGTGCGCATGAAGTTCTCCCCCATGGTGTCGATGACATTGGTGCGGGTCAGCCGGGCGTACATCGACGCGTACATAAGCGCCAGCACCATCCACGGCATGAGGTAGGCCTGGAACCACTGCACAGGACTGTCGGTGAACGGCACCACTGTCGGGAACGGCAGCCATTGGAGTTGGACCACGAGCAGGTACTGCAGGACGAGGGCGACGAAGTAGTTCGGCAGGGAGATCCCGGCCAGGGCGAACATCATCGCTCCTTTGTCCCACCAAGTGCCTTCCTTGACGGCACTGATCACACCGGCGGCCACCCCGGAAAGCAGCCACAGGACCGCGGCTCCGACGGCGATGGTCACCGAAACGGGCAGGCGGTCGATGATCCCTTGCAGGACGTCCTGGTTGGTCTGGAACGAGTACCCTATGCACGGGGCGTTGCAGTGAACCGCTGAGGCACCCGAACCGTAGTCGCGGCCGACGAAGATCGCGGCGAGGAAAGTGAAGAACTGGGTGAAGAACGGTTCGTTGAGCCCCAGCTGATCCCTGATCGCCTCGATCCTCTCCGGAGTGCAGGTCTGCCCACAGATGCTGGCGGCCGGGTCCGGAGAGAGTTGGAAGAAGATGACGAAGGTGAAGAAGACGACGAGCAACATGATGATGAGCGCCGCGAACAGTCGTTTGACGAGATAAAGGGCCATCAGAGTCCTCCCGCCCAGATCTTCTGCAGGTTGTCCCCGAGCACGGTGAATGAGAGCACTGTAAGAAAGAGGAACATGCCTGGAATCGCGAAGAACATCGGATCACTGGAGTACCAGGTCACCGCCGAAGCGATCATCTGCCCCCACGAAGGATCGGGTGGAGTGATGCCCACACCGAGGAAGGACAACCCCGCCTCGGTGGCGATGAACGTCGGCACCGCAAGGGTCGCCATGACCACGATTGTGCCGGAGAGATTCGGCAGCACCTCGCGGAAGACCAGGGGAACCCAATCCGCGCCGGAGGTCTTAGCCGCCTCGACGAATTCCCGGTTCTTCAGCGACAGTGTTTGTCCGCGGATCACGCGAGCCGTGGCCGGCCAGGAGAAGAGACTGAGGACGAGGACGAGCAGGAGCGGCCGGTTGCCCTGTGGCAGGGCAGAGAGGATGGCGATCATGAAGATGAGAGCCGGGAAGGCCATGAGGAAGTCCATGACCCGCGAGATCGCAGCATCGACGAATCCGCCGAGGAAGCCGGCGATGACGCCCATGACGACACCGATGATCATAGTGATGGCGGTGGCGCCGATGCCGATGAGCATTGAGACGCGTGCTCCGTAGGCTATGCGGGCGAAGATGTCACGGCCGTTCTGGGGTTCGACGCCCATCCAGTGGTCGGCGCTGATGCCGCCGAGTGGGCCGCGCGGCAGGCCGCCGAGGGCCGGGTCGACGGCTCCCTCGTCGAATTCGTAGGGGCTGTAGCCGGAGAGTTGGGTGATGAGCGGGGCGAAGATCGCCAGGAGGACGATGAAGACGAGGAACCCCAGGGACAGGATCACCGAGGGTTTGCCAAGGATCCTCTTCAGGGCTCCCGCCCCGGGGGAGAAATCCTCCCCCGGGTCGGGCCGACCGAACTCCTCGACCTGGTTGGAAAGCGAGGCAGTCACGTGTGAACTATCCTTCCGGGTTGAGAAGACCCAGCTGCGAGTAGTCGATGTATCCGGTCTTGGACGGGTTGGCGAAGGCTCCGCCGACGTTGGAGCCGACGAGCTGGAGCGGACGCGGACGGACCAGGGGCACGACCGGTGCGAGGTCGAGGACCTGTTCGTTGATCTTCGCGTAGGCGGCGGTCTTGTCATCGAGATCGGGCATGACGGCTGCCTCGGCGAGGGACTTGTTCAGTGCCGGATCGTCTATCTGGGACTGGTTGAGGTTGCCGGTCTCCGTGATCCGCTCACCGTCGAACAGGGGTCCCAGTAGCGGTTCACCGGAGAACCAGCCATTGGAGCACCAGCCGGTGATCGCCAGTTCGTTCTGCTGGCTCGGGGTGGCCAGGACCTCGTAGAACTTCGCCTGGTCGATGACATTGAGTTTGACTTCGATGCCGACCTTCTTCAGCGATTGCTGCACCGCTTCGGCCTGTGCCTCCCACATCGGCAACGCGCGCACGTCCATGGTCAGCTTGAGATTCTCCGCCCCGGCTTCTTTGAGCATGGCCTTGGCCTTCTCCGGATCGCCGGTGTTTCCTTCGGTGGCGTAAGGGTCGGTGTCGTCGTAGTCCGGCACGCTGGGCAGCAGCAGGTTCGGTGCGACATCGGCCAGCTGCGGACCGCCGCTGGCGTTGATCACGCTTGACTTGTCCACGGCCCAGTTGATGGCCTGCCGAACCTTTTTATCGCCCAGCGGCTCTTTGGTGTTGTTCATGACCATGAAGTAGTTGCAGGAGGGCTTGGACTGCACTGTGCGCTCTGAGAGCTTGGGATCCTGAGTGATCTTCGCCAGATTGGCCGCCACAACCGGATTAGTCGAAGACGAGACTGCATTGGCATCGTCACCCTGCCCGGACATCATCCGCTGATCGATCGTGTTCTGATCGAGGCTGACTGTGAACTTAAAGCCGTCGGGATAGGCCGGACGGATGTCGTCGGTCTCGGCGTTCCAGTTCTCATTGCGGACCAGGGTAAGCGACTCGCCGCGCTTGTACTCGTCGACTTTGTAGGGGCCCGACGAGATCGGGTCCTTCTGGATCTGGTCGACCTTGGTCACCTTGTCCTTCGGGAAAGGAGCGCCCGGCGCCGTAGCGACAACGTTGGGGAAGTCCGCCATAGGCTCATTCGTCTCAATCGTGATCGTGCGTTCATCGACTACCTTGATTGAGTCGAGACCTTCGGGATCTTTGAATACACCTTCATAGTCTTTGGCGCCTTTTACGTAATTCTGTAGGTAGTCGAGCCCAATGGCCAATGACGGGTCAAAGGCATGCTCGAAGCCAAACTTCACGTCTTCAGCAGTAATCGGTGATCCATCTTCGAAGGTGACGCCTTCTTTGAGTTTGAAAGTCCACTCGGTTGAGTCCTCGTTCGGCGTGCCAGTGTCCTCGGCGAGGTCACCGACAAGCTCTAGCTCACCTGACTCACGGTTGTACTTGTACTGAGTGAGGTTGCGGTAGAGGAGGTTGTAGAGATTGAGGACATTGCCGTCGCTGCCCATGGCCGGGTCCAAATGGGAAAAATCGACTCCACCCAGCACTTCGACAACTCCGCCCTTCTGCGGTTCGCCGGTATAAGAGGCAAAGCCGGTCTTGTCATCGATTACAGATTGAGCATCGCCCCCATTGCTTGAATTCCCACTCCCACAGGCGCTTACAAGCATCGTGGCGGCAGCGGCCATCGCAACCATCGATAACGCTCGCTTCTTCATGAAAAGCCTCCTTCGACTGTTCCGTCATGATGTGTGGATCAGAGCGCGCAGGCCACCGCACAATCGCACTGCTGCAGTATCCGTTGCACGATTGCACTCTCATAGCACGTCAACAAAAGTCGCTTCAGTAGGCACTTCCAGAGGGTCCGAAATGAAGTGCACGTGATCTTCACCACACCTCGTATACAATCAGATCGCAACGTTCATTGCAATAGGAGACGCAGAGTGAAAATCATCGCGACATGGCTCGAACACCTCATGTCTCAGCGCAGACTCTCCCCCGGAACGAGGTCCGTGCTCAAAGCCATCGCAAATGACCCCGAGATGGCGTCGTACTGCAGCGCGGCAGCTCTCGCCGAGGTGGCCGGAGTGAATGTCGCCACCGTCGTCAGAGCCGCACAGGCCATCGACTTCACGGGCTGGTCGGAACTGTCTACGGAGATCAGAAACCGATTCCTGTCCTCATTGGACGCCGACAAACATTTTGTTCGCAACACTGAGGCCGGCATGGGGCAACCCGGGACGTCGATCGGCAAGGACATTGAGTTGCTCGGACTCCTTGCCGAGTCGCTATCCGAAGAATCGGTGACCACAATCGCAATGATGATCGCCAAAGCACCGACGACAACGATCCTCGCCACAGGCGCATATGTAGCTCCAGGAATCATCCTGGCGCACAACGCCCAGGGCTTGGGCTACAACGTCTCACTCAGCGACGGTGCAGCGACGCGGATGATCAACGATGTCCGTCGGCTCAAACCCGGGGATTGCCTCATCACCTTCTCTATCTGGAAAACGAGTGCAAGCATCCTACCGCTCTGCGAAATCGCCAAAGAACGAGGCGTCCACCTCATCGTGATTGCTGATCAGCACTCGCAGCTTGCCGAACTCGCCGATCAGCTCATCCTCGTCCCGTCCGAAGGACTCGGCCCGATGGCCTCGGTCACGTGCGCGGTCAGTGTCGCACAATGCATCGTCGGGGCAATCGCCAACGTAGACACCGCACGATCGGCAGCGATGCTCGAAGAGCTCCAGTCCATGTGGTCCCGCACTCAGGCGGTGAGCAGCGACTGAGACGCACAGAGCACAATTGAATCCAAGATGGTTTAGAGGACGGAAGGTCTGATCGAGCGGGTTACTTTCCTGCCTACGAATTTCCGATTTTGATTGAAAGGTTCGCCACGGCACGTTTTGGAGTAACCACCGTTGCGACCGGCTCCCAAATTTTCAACTGTGTGCGTTGTCTACATTCAGACATCACCTTTTGCGATATTTATGCTTGCCTTCGGGGACAGAACACAATCAATAGGGATAGAGCAAGCTGTTGCCATTCACAACCGGCGCGTGGGCTGGAAGCGAGTCTGAGTTGGCTTTACTGCCGCTAGTGCGCCTCCACGAACTCCCGAATTGCCGGCAGCTCTCGCCGCGCCTGAGACAACCCCATCCGATGAGCGGCAGCCAGACGCGAGAGGTCGCGGGTGCTGTTATCGACCGGCATGCATTCGGGGACGAAAACGTGTGCTTTGCCCTCGGCCTCGAGTTCGAAGATGCGTTCGCGAGTCTCGTTGTATCGCTTCCAGCGAGTCAGCAGGGCGTCGGCCAGCGCCGGATACTTTCGGAAGATGCCGCGAAAGACTGCAGGGAATCGTTGCGGCTCCTTCTTGTACCCACGTTCCTGAGTCAGCACGATGACGAACTTTTCGAAGCCTTCGCGTTGAGCCTGGCTCAGCGCGATGCCGCCGTCCTCCCCCATCGCACCGTCGACGTACACGTGCCCATCGAGGTGCACCGGTGGCATGACAATCGGCATCGTCGATGAAGCCTGCACGCGGATCATCAGCTCGTCGATATTCGGGGTATCCTTCTTCGACCACACTGCCTCTTCGCCGGTCTCGGCGTCGAACGCGATGATCCGCATATCACCGGGGTTTGCCTCAAAGCTGTCCCAATCGAACGGCAATGCCTCGTCGGGTGCGCCTGCTCGCTGGTAGATGTACTCGCCGTGAAACATGCCTTTGCCACGAGCAAAGTACCGCCACCCGCCGAACTCTTCTTCCTTGGCGAATTCGACGAACGATCGACGCACTCGCCACTTGTCACCGGACAGGTAGTTCCCTGCAGTGGACGCGCCGGCACTGATACCAGCGACCCAGTCAAACGACAGACCCTCGTTGAGTAAGACGACGGCCATGGCGCTGGTGAGCGAAGCCCGCATCCCACCACCTTCGAAGATCAGTGCGGTATCGCTGATTCGCGTCGTCTCCACTGGCTCCGTCACTTGGCCTACCCGAGCCCTTCCCACGTCATTCGCTGCCTGAGCGCTGGTGCAAGAACCAACGCTGCGATCACACTACCAGCAAGTAACATCCAGGCGCCGAAGTACGTGAAGAGTTTGAGTTCTGGCGCCAAAGCAGGCCCGAAGTCCGCGGCCATGAGAATGACTCCGCCGAGGATGAGCGCGGTGGAGACGATCACCTGGATGAATTGTTCGACGGTGGATACAAGTAGATTCTTGATGGTCGCGATGTTCAGCCCGCTCGTGCCGACGTCGAGCGTCCCGTCCTGCAGGTGACCAGCAATCCGGGAGATCTGTCCAGGCAGCTCGGCGATCTGGGGTGCGGTCGCCGCCGCGTAGAGCGTCATCTCGTGTCGGTCGACTCCCAGTCCCCCGACCTCACGGAGCAGCGTCTTCCCGTTCTGAGTCACCAGCGCCAGCAGATTGAGTTCCGGCACGAGGCGAGTGATCGACCCTTCGAGTGTACTGATGGCACGGAATGCCGTTGCCACGGAGGCCGGCATCGGGAACCCGAAGTCGACAACGAAGTCGATGAGTTCGCCGAACAGTGCCGCCGAGGTCGAACCCGGGGCACCGTCTCCATACTTGAGCATGATCTGACCGATCTCGCGCTGCAGCTCCCGCAGGTTCACCTCGCTCGGCGTGCCGAGGAGCTCGAGGATCGCGGCGGTCGCCGCTTGTGAGTTCTGCGAGTCAAAGGCCATGAGCAGAAGCGCGATTGCCCTGCGGTCGCGTTTGTCGATGCGTCCGACAGCACCGAAGTCGACGAGGCCAGCACGGCCCGCGCTCGAGACGACGATGTTTCCGGGATGGAGGTCGGCGTGGAAGATGCCCTTTCCGAGCACCTGGCGGACGACCATGAGGAAGAGGTCCTGGGCGATTTCTCTGCGCGCGATTTCTGAAAGGCTGTCGACCACCTCGACGCCGTGGGACAGCGGGACACCTTCGACGAGGTCCATGACGATAACGAACTCGCCGGAGAGTTCCTTGTACACGTGAGGGATGTGGACGACGGAGTCGGTCTGCGTCGTCGACCGGCCGTTCTCATCGGCGAGACGAAGCGCCTCGATGTGGGCGAGCTCCCCGCGGTAGTCGAGTTCGCCCTGCAGGGAATCGACGAAGCTGCGGGCGAGCTTCGCGATGCCGACCTTGTTCGCCCAATCGGTGGTGCGATCGAGACGGTCGGCCAGGGTGAGGACGATATCGCAGTCTGCCCGGACCTGTTTGCGGATCTTCGGTCGCTGCACCTTCACCGCGACCACGCGCCCTTCCCAGGTCACGGCGCGGTGGACCTGGGCGACAGAGGCACCGGCGAAGGGTTTCTCGTCGAATTCGGCGAACACCTCGGCGACGGGACGGCCCCATTCGGTCTCGAGTTGGTCCTTCACCTCGGCGAAGGGAACGGGCTTCACCCCGGCCTGGAGGGTGGAGAACTCCTCGACGAATTCGTGCGGGATCATGTCACCGCGGGTGGCGATGAACTGGCCGAGTTTGATGAACGTGACCCCGGATGCGGCGAGGGCGTCGCGGGTGGTGGCGGCGATTTCTCGGAGTGAGACGCGCAGGGTCGGAATTCGGGGACGGAGGTAGCGAGAGAGGCCGAATTTGATGAGGATCGACTGGATCTGGGCCAGGCGGTTGACGCGGCGGTACCAGGTGGGGATCTTCGGTGCGTTGCGGATGAGTGAGCTCAGGGTGCCCGAGGGCATGATGAGTTCGATCGCGAGGAGGACGAACATCTGGATGACGATGAACCAGGCGAAGAGCAGCAGGAAGACCATGATCGCAGGGAAGCTCATCGACAGGTTCGGGTATTGGTCGGATTCGGAGATGCCGAGGAGTTTGTAGGCCTGGAGGGTGATGGGCCAGATGGAGAGGCCCATGATGAGGGAGACGATGGTGTTGCGGGCGGCTCCGGTGCCGGTGAGCATCATCCGCCGGACGAGGAATCCGACGATGAGCGCGCTGAGGACGCCCAGTCCGATGGTGTAGAGGATCGTCACCCGTCAGCCCTTCCGTCGTCTGTGGTCTGTGCCTTGTTCGGCACGGTTGACCATGTTCGGTGCGTTTTGGTTCGGCACCCTTACCAGCCTAGTAGATGCCCACTGGGTCAAGAGTTGCTGAGAATGGGAGTTTGCGGTGCATCGGGGCTTCTGTCCGCCATCAACGACTTCGGTGGATAGTCTCAAGAGTGCATCAGCGCAGATTCCACGACTGAAGGGCGGCAGACTCTTGACCATCGGATCTTTCGGCACGTTTTGGCAGCGCGATCTTGTCGACTGGCAAGCACACTCTTGGAGGCTTCTGGGACGCCGAGGTCTCAACAAAGGAAACCTGCGAGTGGCCGACTTTCGTCGAGCTCGTGGCGTATATGTCCTCTACAACGACATCAACGTGTACTACGTCGGGCTGGCAACCTCTCAGAGAGGCATCGGCGGGCGACTACACGATCACCTAAACGATGAACACTGGGCAGGGTGGAATCGGTTCTCATGGTTCGCGTTCGACGGCCCTGACGACGATACCGTCTTGGACAGCGACGGAGTAGTCCGAGTTGTACAGACGTACACGTCAGTTGAGCTCGACGCGCCAGTTCTGATTAGGGACCTCGAGGCACTTCTCCTAGCAGTAACCAAACCTATGGGAAACATCAGTTCCACAAATTTCAGCGAAGCAAAAGAATGGCTGCAGGTCGCCACCGAAACTCCAAAGTTGAAGACCTTCGACGACCTCAGAGAGAAGCTCGACGTTGATTAGTGCCTGCGGCTGATGTTGGATATTACACTGCTACAACGAGTAACAACGCTATCGTCATCTCACTCCGGCCGATGCTCGGCCATGACTTTCTCAAACAGCTCGTCGCCGAGCTTGTCGTAGTTAGCGTCCTCTGGGTACCACTCGTCGAGTGAAGCGAAGTCGCCCTTGTCGTCATAGCCGAGGTCGGAAACGGACTTCGCCCACTCCGAACCAGCGTCACCCAGCCTCTTCGGTGCATCCGGCACCTCGGCCTTTTCAGCAGTCTTGTCCGACAGGTTCTTCGCGTACTTCGCCATCTGCTTCTGCACGTCATCATCGAAGGGCTGAACCGAACCGTCGTTGTCCTTCGCCTGCTCGACGGCCTGCGCCTTCGCTCCGATGACGACCTCCATCATCGTGGAGAACGTCGTCGACATCGAGTCGAAGATGACCTGCTGGTAAGCCACCGGCAGCTCCGAATACTTCTTGCCTGCCGTGATCGCACCCGCCGAACGCGCAATGCCAGCGTCCGATGCAACACCGATGATCGGGGCCACCTCGAAGGTGCCGGCCTCCACGTTCGGTGCCAGCTGACCGAGGTCGCAGTCGACGGTTCCGCGCTGCAGCGCCTCATAGGTCTCCGGGAACGACAGCGACACCGGAGTCGCACCCAGATCCGTCACCTGCTTGCCTGCAGCGGCCGAACCGACACGAATCTGCTTGCCCTTCCAGTCATCGAGCGAGGTCATCGGCTTCGAGCACATCGTCGAATACCCACCCGCGGCGAGCATCGGAATGAGCGGGACCAGGTTCTTCTTCTCGAACTCCGCGAGCACCTCGGGCGTCTCCCACGCGGCCTGCACACCGGCCGCGTTCGCCGCCAGATCACTGGCCACCGGTGAGGACGGCAGCGTCGACATGGCCGTACCGATCGCGTCGAAGGCCGGGTACTCGGCCGGGGTGTACGACGGCAGAGTGAACGCGAGGTCGACGCGGCCATCGGCCAGGGCATCGTCGACGTCTTCGTAGCTGGCGATCGCCTGGCCCCACACGATGTCGACGGTGATCTTGCCGCCCGAGCGCTCCTCGATGGCCTTCTTCACGTCGAGGCCGTTGGGTGCGAGGATCGACTTCTCCGACATCGCCGAGGGCTGGAACTTGATCGTCACCGGGACGAGATCGGCCAGTGCCTCATCGATCTCGTCCTGCGAGGAGTCATAGGCGAAGCCCTCCCCCGCTGAGTCGCCCGAACCTGATCCGTCGCCGCCGACAGATCCGGCGCATCCGGCCAACAGTGCCAGCGATGCGACCGCCGCTATGGCCTGGGCGGGGCGTGTTGCCGAGCGGAAGCGCTTCATGGGACTCCTTTGAGCGAAGGCTGAGAATTACCTTAAATTCTATGCCTGAGTAAGGTCACCCTCATCATGAGTCCGCTCACATCCTGCGGCAGCCACCGCAACGACACAGAGCACGGGTTGGCAGGGCCGCCTCGGCGAGGATTATCCGGACATTTCCCCGCTGGTGCGGCTGATGAGGTCGGGCAGCCATTCGGTCATTCCGGGCACGGCGACGAGGAGGACCAGGAAGACCACGACGACGGGCAGGAACCACAGCAGGGAGATGAAGATGTCGCGCAGCGTGACCGTGGCACCGAGGTTGACCTCGGGGTTCTTCGCGATCGAGTGGACGATGTAGGGGATGATGCCGACCGGCGGGGTGACCATGGCGAACTCGCCGAGGAGGACGACGAAGACTCCGAACCACAGCGGGCTCACCCCCATCGTTTCGAGGGTGGGCAGGAGGATCGGGATGGTCAGCAGCATCATCGACAGGGTGTCGAAGAACATGCCCATGACGATGTAGAGGACGATGAGGACGAGCAGGAATCCGATCCGCGAGAGCCCGAGGTCCGTGATGAGGCCGGTGAGGATGGGGGCGAGTCCGGTGATGGCGAGCAGGCTGGTGAGCATGGTCGCGCCGATCATGATGAAGAAGATCACCGAGGTGGCCGCCACCGTATCCATGGCCGATTCCGCAACCTTGCGCCACGGTTGTTCGCCCCGTTTTTCCCACAGGCAGAGGAGCAGTGAGCAGAGCGCGGCGGCAGCTCCGGCCTCGGTGGGGGTGAAGATGCCGGAGAACATGCCGCCGAAGAGAACGACGAGAACGACCGCGAAGCCCCAGACGCCGGTCAGCGAGGTGAAGCGGTCGCGCCAGGTGGTCGTGGGGCGGGTGGAGCTTGGTGTATCTGCTGTGTCTGTTGTGTTCTGGGCGTTCTGGCCGCGGCCGACGAGTTTCGGTGCGGCGACGCCGATGGCGAAGATGAAAGCGGCGAAGCACACGGCGAGCAGGATTCCGGGGACGGCTCCTGCCATGAGCGCGGGGCCGACGGGGTCGGAGGCGATGCCGGCGTAGACGACCATGAGGATCGAAGGTGGGATGAGATTGCCGGTCATGCCGGAGACCATGATTGTGCCGACGGCCATGCGGCGGTCGTAGCCGGCTTTGAGCATTTCGGGGATGCCGGCTCGGCCCAGGGCGTAGGTCATGCCGATGGTCGATCCGGTGACGGCCGACAGTCCAGCCCCGGCGAAGGTGGTGCCGATACCGATGCCGCCGGGCAGCCAGGAGAACCAGTGGTCGGCGACGCGGTAGACCTTGCCGGAGAGCCCGGATTGCGTGAGCAGCATGCCCATGAAGATGAACATGGGCAGCACGCTCATCGACCAGTCCGAGACGGCGCTGAACGGGGCGGTGGCCACAATGTTCATCGTCGCCGGTATCCCGGCCACGGCGTAGACGCCGATGATCGACGGCACGGACAGTGCGATGGCCACCGGGACGGAGAGGAAGAGGAGGACGAGCATCATCCCGATGCACCACGCTCCCCCGATGGCAGCCGACGGGCTGGTGAAGAGACCGATGAGGCAGACGGCGACGAGCCCGAACCCGATGGTGAGGGCAAGTGTGCCGGGACGTTCGCGGCGGGAACCATTTGGGAAGAGTGCGGTGGTGGGTTTCTGGGTGGAGGTGCCGGTGAAGTTCGCTGTGTTTGAGTCTTCTGGCGGTAGGGATGCAGCGAGGTCGGTGTTTGCGTTCACTGCTCCTCCCCCGTTTCGGTGCGCCAGCGGAGTATTGCGACTGCGTCGAGAATGTAGAGCACCGCGAGGAGCACGAACACAATCGGGACGAGGTAATACACGGGCCAGGTGATGACGGCGGAGACGTCAGCGGTCGAACCGATCGCCGTGTTCTCCAGCGCCTTCGTCAGCCCGAACCATGCGAAAGCGATCGAGACGAGCGCGCCGAGGAGGCAGGCGAAGACCGTGAACACTGCGGCAGTGGCAGGTTTCGCCCTCTCGATGGCCATGGTGACGGTGATGTGTTCCTTCTGCAGTTGAGCAGCGGGGATGCCTAGGAGGGCCACAATGGGCAGGTACCAGTATTCGACGATCTCGTTGGTGCCGTAGAGCGGGGCGTGGAAGATCGACCTGGCCAAGGCGTGGGTGACGATGTGGAGCATCATCACGATGATCGCCGTAGCCGTGGTGACCGTCAGCCATTTGTCGAGGACTTTGGTGAACGTGCTCATCGGGAGTCACTGTAGCCGTCGGTCAAGGTGCCGGTGGCGCCTGCACTGTTTACGGCTGGGACGATGCCATCCGCGCCTGCCCCACCGCCGGTGACGTCGGAAGCTCGCAACGCATCGATCAGGTCGACGACTTCGGAGGCGTCTGCCAGCCCGTCGGGGATCATCGCGGTGACTCGACGCGCGCCGGCCTCGGCGAGGGCGATGGGGTCGATACCGGGGATTTGGGAGTAGCGGCGGGCGCTGCGCGGCAGCAGCGCAACACCGAGCCCATTGGAGACCAAGGATTGGATGGCGCCGGGGTTGTCGGTGATGTGCCGGGTTCGGGGTTCGAAGCCGGCGGTGCGGCAGAGGCGTTCGGCGGTGGATCGGCATCGCACGCATCCCATGATCCACGGCAGTTCGGCAACATCGTTGAGGTGTTGGATCTGTCCGGCTCGGTTCCAGCGTTCGGGTACGAGCAGGTCGAGGTGGTCGGCGCTGAGGTCGACAGTCATATGTCCGGCCAGCTCAGGCGGGGCTTCGTCTTCGTGATGGAAGAGGAAGGCGATATCGATGGCACCGTCGTCGAGCATCCGCAGTGCTTCGGGCGGTTCGGCCTCGGAGACTTCGTAGGAGTGGTGAAGCGGTGAGTCAGCCTGTGTGCCCGCGTTTGCTTCCAGCCTGCCGAGTGCTGCGGCCAATGGGCCGATGACGAAGCTGGGGAATCCGGCGAGCCGGACATTGCGTCCGCCGAGGCCGAAGGCTTTCGCAAGGTCACTGCGCAATCCCGTCACCGAGGCGGCCACCTCGCCTGAGCGGATGCGAGCGAGTTGGCCGGCGGTGGTGAGGCGGATGCCTCGCGGGGTGCGGTCGAAGAGGGTGACCCCGAGGTCCTTCTCCAGCGCAGTCATGTGCTGGGACAGCGCTGGTTGGGACCAGCCGAGTTCGCGGGCTGCGGCACCGATGCTGCCTGCCTCGGCGATGGCGCCGAAGATCAGGAGGCGTTTGGGCTCGCCGAGGTCGAGAGCCTGTTCGAAGACAGTAGACATAAGGCCAGCTTATGTCAGAGCAGAGGGAACTGGGTCTACCGGAGGTGGATGATGCGCACCACACTGGAAGTAATCGTCGTGACTTAGGTGCTGATTTGAGGAGTGGGAGTATGCGCAGGATCGGTCTGCTGGGTGGAATGAGCTGGCATTCGAGCATCGAGTACTACACGAAGATCAACGATGCCGTGGCCAAAAAGCTCGGCGGTCATCATTCCGCGCAGATCCTCCTCGACTCGTGCGACTTCGCGGACATCCGGGAGCTGCAGGAGGCCAACGATTGGGCGGGTAATGATGCATCCCTGACGGCGACGGCGCAGCGTTTAGTCGATGGCGGCGCCGAAGCTGTCGCGATTGCCACCAATCTCATGCATAAGTGCGCCCCAGCGATCGAGGCCTCAGTCGATGCGCCTCTCATTCACATGGTCGATTCGATCGCGACTATGGCGAAGCGCCAGGGCTTTTCGACGCTGGCGGTTCTGGGTACCCGATGGACGATGCTCGAAGACTTCTACACCGGCCGGCTCGAAGCACAGGGCATCACGACTTTGGTACCGGATGAGGCAACGTGCCTCGAGGTCGATCAGATCATCTGGGATGAACTCACCCAAGGGAAGTTCACCGATGCCTCCCGAGCCCGCTACGTCGAGATCATGAACGACCTCAAGACTCGTGGCGCTGACGCTGTGGCCCTGTCGTGCACGGAGATCGGCCTGCTAGTCCCAGCGGAGACCGCTCCCCTACCGGCCCTCGACTCGGTCGATGCTCATGTTTCCGCAATCGTCGAGTGGATAATGGCGGACGAGCCTGTAACCATTCGGCATTGAACATCGGAGACTGCGACGATCGGAACGGTGATCGCCACGAGCCAAAACGCATCGGTCAACAACGGTGCGCCTTCAAATGGAGTGTCCGACGCTACCCCGCTGGCCGGCTTCGGCCGCCCTGACCTGACCGCCTTCGCGTCTTATCCCAATCGACTCTGATCGGGTCTGTGATCCTCTCGACGAGAACGCAGCGACATCACAGCCACCCAACCCCAACCGTTCGGGAAGCCGGGACACGTCACATGGCCTGTGCTGCGGGCGTGTCGAGTGGGCCGTCCAGGGGTGACGCAGGAGCGTCGACGCGACGTGCTGAGAGGTGGTTCCAGTCGAGCACTGGCACACCGGCTACAGGCATGGCGATAGGTCAGGAACGGCGTCGCTCCCTACGCAGGAGGGAGCGCAGAGTCTCGGCGTTCGCGTAGCCGACCCGTAGCGCGATCTCGGCGGAGGTGAGGTCCGTGGTTGCTGAGAGGTGCCGAGCTCGTTCGATGCGAAGCCGTTGGACGAAGCCGAGCGGAGTGAGGTTGAGCGCCGCACGGACTCGTCGTTCGAGGGTGCGCCGGCTGGTGCCGAGCGACTGCGCGACGAAGGCGACGTTGAACGGTTCGTCCAGGCGGGCGCGCACGAAGCGTTCGAACTCGACGACGATCGGGTCCTCGTGCCGGAGATGTTCGTAGGCGACGAAGGCCGCCTGCGACGGGCGCTCGTCGATGATGAGGAGCTTGGCGACGTGTTGGGCCAGGTCGGGGCTGATCGATCGCACGAGTGAGAGCGCGAGGTCGATGTGGGCGAACGCGGCGCCGGCGGTGACGAGGTTCCCGTCGGCCACGACCATGGTGTCGAGATCGAGGGCGACGGTCGGATAGCGCTTGAGGAACTCCGGCCCCAGGAACCAGCTGGTCGTCGCCCGCCGATGATGCATCCGTCCGGTCTCGGCGACAGCGAACACGCCGGTGCACGCCGCGGCGATCCGGGTGGTCGCCTCGTCGAGGCGCCCGAGCGAGGCGATGACCGAACGAGCATCTCGGCTCTGGAGGGCGTCGTTGGTAGCGGCGGCCGTAAGGGTTCCAAGCGCAGGGACGACGACCACGTCGAACTCTGCGGACTCCGACAGTGGGTGGTCCACCGACACGGTCATCGATGCCGTCGTGGCCACTCGCCGTTTCGGTCCGAGGATGGCGAGTTCGATCGGGTCGATCCGCGGGTCGACATCGCCGCGGGCTCCGTCGGCCACCCGCACGATGTCGATGATCGACGCGATAGCCGAACCGAAGCAGCCGTCAATCGCGATCAGTCCAATACGCATGACGTAAACAATAGCAATACTGCCGTATACGCCACTACCCACCGGCCCTCGCTCGTCATAAGCTGAACTCGTCACACGAAGAACCACGACTTCAAGGAGAGTCCCTCATGTCAACACCCGCATCACTTCCGTATGCCTTCGTCGCCAAGATCGTCGCGGCCGATGGACAGCACGACGCGGTCGCCGATCTGCTCGCCGGCGCTGTCGCACTCGCCAACGAAGAAGTAGGAACGATTGTCTGGTTCGCGGTCAGGACCGACGCCGACACCTTCTGGATCTTCGATGCATTCCCCGACGAGGCCGCTCGCGACGCCCACGCCAACGGCGCCATCGTCGCAGCCCTGATGGCCAACCAGCACCTCCTCAGCGCAGCACCCGAGATCCTGGCTGCCGACGTCCTCGCGTCCAAGCTCCCGTAGTCCGCCAACGCACGAGACGATCGCGCCCCGCCGAGCCCGTCGCCAGGTCGCGACGCAACGCCATGCTGCGTTGCCGAGCGGTGTGAGGCCTATCGGCACACGGACAGGATGGCGGCCGCGAGCGCTCAGCCGGCGAGGGGTCCGTCGCAGAGGAGAGCGACGTCGGTGTCGGGCAGAGCCGTGAGGCCAGCGCATCGCTCGACCACCAGAACAGAAAAGCCCCTGCCCTGCGTTTCCGCAGGTCAGGGGCTTTTCGCCGGAGCCGCCTGTCGGAATCGAACCGACGACCTAATCACGTCGGCTTTGCGTCTATCGCTTGATGCGTCCACTGGGCGAACGAGCCGCTGACCTGCGCAAACGCCGAGGATGGGGGACGCTGCCATCCGGTGGTGACCGACGAGGACCGACCAGTACCGATCGTTTCACCGGAGCTTGCGGCGGCGTCGAAGCCGAGCAAGCTCCATTCCTTTAGCTCACCGCGCCCTCCTCCTCGCCGGTCCCGTCGTCGAAGACGTTTCAGGGGTCTTCTCAGATGACGGTGTAGGTCGGCCGGGCACGTCGGTCCGCAGATAGACGTCGAGGTCTCCCGACAACGGAGGTTCCTACTCATGGAGAAGCTGATCACCGACCTCAGCGCCGGCGTCCGCAAGGTGCTCACCGAGCTCACCACCCTGGGCCGGACCCTGAAGAAGCGAGCCGCTGACGTGCTCGCCTACTTCGAACGACCCGGCACCAGCAACGGGCCGACCGAGGCGCTCAACAAACGGCACGAACACCTGCGCGGCTCCGCACTCGGGTTCCGAAACCTGACCAACTACATCGCCCGGAGCCTTCACATGCCCGGAGCGACCCTAATCGTTTCCAACCATTCACGCCAACGGCCGAGCCGGACCGCATCCGCATGGGGCCCGCCTCTATGCCCAGCCCAAATCTGATTCGGCTCATCGCCGCGCTGCACGCTGTCGTGAAGGTCACGCCCGTCAACGAGTTCGCTCACTCGCCGAATCCCGTGGAGCGCGTTGACGAGCCATGCTTCGTGCTCGATAAGCTCCTCGGGGCGCACTCGCCGCAACTCGATCGGAACCGACCGAGCGCGAGCCTCCTCAAGGATCACCGCCGAGGTGACTCCCGGCAGTGCGCCCAACTCCGGGTCCTGTGCACAGAGCGTCTCTTCATCCCACCACAGCAGGCTCGTCGTCGCTCCCTCGATGACGTACCCGTCCCCATTGATAAGCAATACCTCGTCACAGCTGTACTGCTCACCGGCGTCCTCCCGCACACGCTCAAGCAATGCGATGTCCGGGCCTTTCCGATTCGGAGTGATTCGTGGGTCGGAATATGGCGGGATGAGAACCTTCAACTCCTGCGTCCGAGTCGGTGCTGGTCGCAACCGGAATGCCAACTCACGTTCGGCGTCAGGAGAAACGTCGAGGACATCTACGCGCGGGAACCACTCCCTCTTCGCCGGGATCTTCTCGACCACTGCCGCCCAAAAATCGTCGGTGATCGCATCACCCATCCCCACCTGCGCAGCAGCATCACCGAACCGTGTCCGATGGAGGTCGAACGCTCGTACCCGCCCGTCTTCAACAAGCCACGAATCGGCGGCCATCAGCTTCGATGAGCTGATGTCCGTCGTAGGCTCCTCGAAACGGTGATCCTGTTGATTCCACAGCCACACGTTCATCGCTCAACTCCACCCGAGTATTCGGCCACAGCGGTATCGGTCGGTCCGGCCTCCTCGGCGGGGATCATGGTGTGGACGTCAACATCGCCTATCTGCTCAGTCGAATGGATATGTGTCCTCAGATCGGACGGGTCGTTCGCATGAACGACAACCTCGCCGGGGAACCCCACTCCACCGAGCAACCTCAGCACCGGAGCCGCCTTCGCCACTGTCTCCTCGTACTCCTCTTGGGAATCCGAGAGCGCAACGATCGCTCCGCCGACCCCGTAACTCAGAGTCTCACCCTGAACGACGAGCGTGCGGATGACGACGCTGAGATCGACGGCACCGCCGAGCGAGAAATACCCGACTGCTCCGCTGTACACCCCACGCGGGCCGGCTTCGAGCTCTTCGATGGTCGTCATCGTCCGCAGCTTCGGCGCCCCGGTCATCGACCCTGGTGGGAACGCCGCCCGCACACACGCCACCGGGCTAGCATCCTCGGCCAAGCGTGAACTGACCGTCGAGACCATCTGATGCACCGTCGCATACGACTCGATCCCGAACAACGTGTCCACCTGCACCGATCCCAGCTCGGCCGTGCGCCCGAGGTCGTGCCGGACGAGATCGACGATCATGAGATTTTCCGACCGATCCTTCACCGAGGCGGCCAGCTCAGCCTTGATCGCCTCGTCCTCTGCCTGGTTCGCTCCCCTGGGCCGGGTACCCTTGATCGGCTTCGACTCCACCCGGCCGTCTGCGCCAATACGCAGAAACCGCTCAGGTGAGGTGCTGAGAATCACCGCCTCTCGCGTGCGGATGAACGCCCCAAACGGCGTCGGATTGTCCTCACGCAGCCGCAGATACATCTCCAGTGGTGACGCATGCGGATCGACGGCGCATTCGAGCATGTTCGTCAGGCAGACTTCGTAGGTCTCGCCATCGGTGATCTTCTCTTGCACTTGATCGATGAGGTCGAGGTACTCGCGCCGACTGTGCCGTGCCACGAGGATTGGATTGCGACGTTCCGCTGGGGTTGAGGTGTCTGCCTTCGACGAGGTGGCCCGCCGTTGGTCAGTACCACTGACTTCCTCGGCGGGGACCGATGCGATCCGTGCGCGTGCGTGGTCAAACCAGTCCTGGTTTGTTGCGTGGCCAGTTGGGTCGTCGTCATGACGCAGTGCCAGAAGGTGAATGCTCTTGGTGACGTGGTCGATGACCAGTGCGCGATCGAGGAACATCATGCCGGCGTCAGGCAGGTCAGATTCGCGCTGGTTCGGCGAGCCGACCTCGGCCTTGAGCTCGTAGCCGAGATAACCGACCCACCCGAGCCGGAACTCAAACGGCAGGTCTTGGCTTAAGGCGCTCAAGCCGGGAAAAGTGGATTTGATGCCTTGCGCTTCTGTTCTTTCGCCGGTCACCGCAACGGTCGCGCTTGCGAGTTCGGCTTCGAGCCAGTCAAAGAATCCGGACGACTCAGTCACATTCTCTGACTCGTCACCGGCCGAACGCACTTCGACTACCCCTTCCGGTACCGAGGCGGTCGCTATTTTGCTCAGCGGACCGGACGGCGCACCCATGATTGAGAACCGTGACGAGTCATCGCCAGGTAGGTTTCCGTCGAGCCAAACGGCCTCAAGTTCGTCACCGAAGAGTTCGATGAACAGCCGCTCGTCGGTGAATGTCTGAGGGAGAACATCGGTGTCGAGAATGTAGTGGTGCCGATCGTCAGTAGGGTGGGGAGTCGCTTCGGACCGATTGAGCGCTGCGCACGTCCCTGCAGGGAGGTCAGATTTCGAGACAATCTCCTCGCCATCCCACGCCTCATTGACCGAACCGTCATCCTGATGCTCAGTCCCCCGGTTCCATGCCGCAGTAAGCTCGGCGAACTTCCGCAGCAGGGTCCGAGCCTCATCGGAGGCGATCGATTCCGGATGGAACTGGACTCCCCATTGTGGCCTGGACCGATGCCGGAGCGCTTGGATGACTCCGTCTTCGGACCACGCTGTTGCCTCCAAACAATCGGGCAAGTCGGTCACCGCGAGCGAGTGATATCGCACCGCCGAGAACGGCGAGGGGATACCGGCGAACAACTCGGTCTCGGTATGCCGGATCGCCGAGACCCGACCGTGTCTAGGCTCCGGAGAGTGCACCACGGCTCCCCCGTGCACATGAGCGATCCCCTGATGACCGAGACACACGCCGAGCACCGGGATCGGGGAATGTTCGATCACCTCGGCGCAAATGGCGAAGTCTGCCGATCTTTCTGGTGTTCCTGGCCCAGGCGAGATGACAACATTGTCGAATTCGTCGAGCACGCTCATCTCGAACTCAGCCCAGTCATTGGGCACAAGCGTCGGACCGCACTCGTTCACCTCGGCGAGCAGATGGAAGAGGTTGAGAGTGAACGAATCGGCATTGTCGATGAGCAATGTACGGATCATGTCCACCTCCTCATTCACAGCGATCAGGCACCCCAACGAACCCAAACGTCCGTGCGTTGTTGCTGTGAGGCAGGAACAATCGTATTCGACAGACAAGAGTGGCTGGTAGCGCCGCTCACGATCACACCCAATGACTCAGGAGGACGTCGGTGATCGCAGCCTTGAAATTGACTGCGTGGATTCTTGTCGGCCTCGGGCTGATCGTTAGCGTGGCATTCCTCGCGGGCTCGAACAGCGGTCCGTACCCGCTGTGGGCACTGCTACCCAACATCGGCGCGCTCGTTCTGATGGTTCCGATTCTCAACTACAGTCGCCGACGCGAGCGACATTAGTTCAGCTGGCCAAGAGTCACCGCTGCGATGGTCGGAACTTAAGCCTCCACTTCGAGGGATCTTCCCGTCTCGTCGCCGAGTCCGTGTCGACTATTATGATTCGGTTGCCGAGTGGGCTAGGTCTAATTGCCGGAGCGGTCCCAACTCAAACCTAACGGTGTCAGGCCGGTCTGATTCGTGCAGATTCGGCGAGCAGGCCTCGGTCTTGAGTTCGTAGCCGAGGTAGCCGACCCACCTGAGTCGGAACACGACCGGTAGATCCTCGCTATGCGTGCTCTCGGGGAGGAGTGAGGTTTCGGCAACAGGCGCTGCAATCCCATTGCCCGACACCGCGACGGTCGTGCCTGCAAGTCCGGAATCGAGCAAGTCGAAGAATTCCGACGACGGAATCGACTTCGCTGATTCGCCACTGCCCAAGCGGACTTCAACAGTTTCGTCCAGCGCCGAGGCGATCACCACCTTGCTCAGCGGTCCCATCGGTGCGCCCGTGATCGAGAACCACGCGGTCGCACTTCCGGGGAGGTTTCCGTCGAGCCCACACTGCAATGCGCTCGTTACCGAAGAGATCGGTGAACAGTTGATTGTCGGAGTACGCCTGAGGGAGTACCTCGATGTCGAGGATGTATCAATGCAGAGCGTCAATAGGACCGCTGTTCGCCTAGTTGTTGCTGGCCAGGAGGTTGTTGACACTTCTTGGGGGTGGCGGCGCAGCCAGGTAAGGTGAGCGGTATGTCGAGCCCTGAATCGGACACTCAGGGGCTTTCGGTCACGCCGTCAGCCCCTCACCTCCGCTGAGCCCTTAGCTCTCTGTTGCCCAGTGCTGCGCGCAGCACGGCATCCGGGTGCCCTCTGGGCGCTGACCGTGGTGACGAGACGTTCTCTTGTTCGTACTCTCGCTTCGGAGCTATCTCGATGCCTTTCGCTCTCTATCTTCTTGCCCTGGTGGTCTTCGCCATGGGTACTTCCGAATTCATGCTCGCCGGCCTCGTGCCCGACATCTCCACATACTTCAGCGTTTCCGTGGGGACCGCTGGTCTCCTGACATCGGCGTTCGCCGCAGGGATGGTGATCGGTGCACCGGCGATGGCCGCGCTCACTCGTCACCTCCCCGTGAAGGCGACACTCCTGGGTTGCGTGATCGTATTCGCGCTATCCCACGTCGTCGGGGCACTTACGCCGGATTTCACGGTTCTGTTCATCACGCGCGTGATCGCGGCGATCGTGAATGCAGGCTTCCTGGCGGTCGCTTTGGGTGCGGCGACGAGACTCGTAGCACCCGATGCCAAAGGGCGGGCCGTGGCGGTTCTGCTGGCGGGTACCACCGTCGCCACCGTCGCCGGCGTCCCCGCCGGTGCACTGCTTGGAACGGCACTCGGCTGGCAGTCGACGTTCTGGGCGATCGCTCTTCTCTGCGTCCCCGCTGCGATCGGCATTGCCGCGGGCTTCAACACTCAAGTTCACGACTCGTCAAGGGAGGAGTCGTCCTCGACCTCGCTGCGTGTGGAACTGGCGCAGCTGTCCTCCCCGCGCCTCGTTCTAACGATGTTGCTCGCTGCCCTGGTGAATGCCGGCACCTTCGCCACGCTCACCTATCTCGCGCCGATCGTTACGGACACCGCCGGCCTGAGCCAGTGGTGGGTACCGCTGGCCCTTGTGCTCTTCGGCGTCGGCTCCTTCATCGGCGTCACCGTTGCGGGACGACTCTCGGATGCCCGACCCAGGATCGTCATCGTCGGTGGTGGCAGCGTTCTGGTGCTCGGGTGGGTCGCGCTGGCCCTCTTTGCAACGAACCCCGTTGCCCTGCTCGGGCTCGTATTCACTCAGGGTGTGGTGGGGTTCGCCGTCGGGAGCACGCTGATCACACGAGTGCTCTATGCCGCGGCGAGTGCACCCACCATGGCAGGGTCATACGCGACAGCGGCACTCAACGTTGGCGCGGCCGCCGGTCCCGTGCTCGCCTCCGCCGCACTCAGCGTCATGCCGGGCGCGCTCGGACCCGTTTGGGTAGCCGCGCTCGCGACCACCACGGCACTGCTGCTCGCAGTTCCGCTCATTCGGCTGATTGCACCCGTCGAGAGCGAGGTGGTCAAGTGACGCACGCAAATTCGCCACTGACAGTCGAAGGTCGTCGTCGACTCGTCGCGCGCTGTCGGATTCGACCTATTTCTCATGTTGCCGCAGAGATGGGGATCTCCCGCGCGACCGCCTCGAAATGGGTCAACAGATACAAACGATTCGGGAAGCTCGGTCTACAGGACCGCTCGTCGTCGCCGATCCGTCAACCATCTGCAACGCCTGGCCGCCTCGTGGAGCAGATCGAGTCAATGCGACGAGAACAGAAATGGCCAGCGTCCCGTATCGCATTCGAGCTCGAGCAAGCAGGAACACCGGTCAGTCGTCGCACCATCACCCGGCTCCTCGCGCAGCTGGGCCTGAACCAGCGCAAGTATATTGACCCCAACGGCGAGTTGAATCGGGAACCGCAACGCATCACCACCAAACGTCCCGGCCACATGGTGCACCTGGACGTGAAGAAGGTCGGTCGTATCCCTGATGGCGGCGGGTGGCGTGTGCACGGCAAAGGCAGCGAGAAAGCCAAAGCTGTCGCACGTCAGAAGACCCGGGGTACGAAGACTGGCTACGTCTACCTGCATTCGGCCATCGACGGGCACACCCGACTCGCGTACACCGAAGCGTTGCCGGACGAGACAGCCGCCACTGCCGTCGAGTTCCTCGGACGTGCAAGAGCTTGGTTCGCCAAGCACGGCATCGCCGGGATCGAGCGGGTCGTGACCGACAACGGTTCCTGCTACCGATCCGCAGCTTTCCACGACGCAGTCGGGAACAGTCGACACCAGCGCATCACGCCATACACGCCTCGACACAACGGCAAAGTCGAGCGCTACAACCGGATCCTCGCCGAAGAGTTTCTTTACGCGCGCATCTGGCGCTCAGAAGCCGAACGCGCTGCCGCGCTCGAAGTGTGGAACCGGCACTACAACTATCACCGTCCCCACGGCGCTCACGACGGGCAACCGCCCGCCTCTGCGACACCGACGCGAGTCAGCAACGTCATGGCCTCATACACCTAGTACAGATCGAGCACTGTGCATGTCCCCGCGCGGACATCGGCATAGGCATCGCGGGGAATTTCCTCGCCACCCCAACCTTTATGGGCGAATCCGCCGCTCGCATGCTCAGCCCGCCAGTTCCACGCCACAGTCAGTTCAGCAAAGCTCCTCGTAAGCGACCGCACCTCGTTATTGGCAATCGACTGCGGGTGAAAACGGACTCCCCACTGCGGACTGGACCGGTGCCGCAGCGCCGGGATGACTCAGTCTTCGGTCCACCTCTTCTTCAGGACGACTTGTCCTCACTGCCTTGCCGGGCCTCGATAATGGCTGCAGCCATGGGCCCGACACCTTCTCGGTGTGCGCCGTAGAGCTTCACGAACTGGCCGACCGCAATGGCCGCCAGACCCAAGGCAGCGACATACGTCATCAACTGAAACTGTGTAGTGAAGAGTGTCCAGGCGCCTCCACCCGCCGCACCGATGCCGCCAACCCCTGTAAGCACACCACCCATTCGGCTGTTCCTGCTAGCTTCGTCCTTCAGGTAGACGAGTGTTGCAACTTGCACCTCAGCGCCAGTGAGCTCGTCAGACTGGTCCAGGTTTCTGAGCGTCGTCTTGACCATCTTCCACGTGCCGTCAGGTACCGGGTCTTTCACCGGGGCAAAGTCTTGATATTCCGCAGGCACGTTCCCTTCTTCCGACTCCTGCTCGGAGTCATCGTCCGGATTCGGGGTTGCCGGAGTTTCAGAAGGGTTCTTGGTCATGCATTAAGCCTATGACAAAGCCCAAACACCAGCACAAAGGCGCCCAGTACATGAAATCAGCACAGTGCCAGTAGGGCCAATCCCTGACCAACAGAAACCAAAAGGGACAATCCAGTAGCCGGTACAAGACCTACTCGAGCGCCCGATCTCTCTTGTCGACGATCTCCGCGAAGAAGCAGTTACTGCGTCTCCGGTGATACTGAAGTGCGGTCGCTTCCAAACAAGAGGACAGATCGGTCACCGCGAACTAAAAATATCGCACCGCGGGGAACGGCAACGAGATCTCAGCGAACAATTTGTAGGGAAGGTGCATTCGGTAGCACCTTCTCTACAATCTCGTCGCATGAAGCACCAAGGCCGTCATTCATTGGTTCGCTGAGACCAGCTAGCTGGTTCCACCAAAAGCCGCTCGCCTACGAGCCGCCGACTCGTCCTAAGCCTACTTGGCGACGATTACGGATTGCATTGTGACCAAGGAGCCCTGCAATAACTTTCCGCAAAGCAGACCTAAACCGGGTCTGCAGCGATCCTGAGACTGTCCGAAGTACGCTCGATGAACCTACGAGTCGATTCTATACGCGATTTAACCTGGACAGCCTGGCGATTAAGAATGACCTGCTCATACCTCGATGATATTTTCGGGAATACCAATGGCAGCAAGACCACAGAAGTCCAAACAAAAACCACAGCCAACAAATCCCCGAGATATTCAATTTCAAAGAAATGGGTACTTAGAGTTATTTGGGAGAAAATAATCAATATCACTGTCAAGGAACTAGCGAAGCGCATCAGATTGAGACTGACTTTGCCCGAGGCTCTGTTGTCCCATTTATACAAATAGAGCTGGTAAAGAATATAGGCCAACACAAACCCGTAAATGAGATCAAATAGCATCACCGCAAATAGACCATCAAGCTCCATGCCGTTCATCAGCAGGGAGAGCGCTCCAATCAACGTGAATCCAAGAGACAGCAACCCGTGAAAGAACACCATGAACACGTCAGGTTTGAAACGGGCTCCAAGTTGCGGGACTCGTTCCTTGGCCCGCAACCATTCCAATATCTCGTATGATTCGCGGATACTTTTACCCTTCAAGTAGTCTCCTCTAACATGGAAACCCGCGAGGAATCCACATATGAAGAATCCCATGAGATTCGATGTAAAGACGTATGCTGGACCGAGCCTAAATCCCGCATAAACTATAGTGGACAGCTCAGCGCACAGCAGCATGCCGAAAATGACCGATAGCACGAAGTTGATCCAGCTAACATGCACACCGAGCACCTCGAACTCCACCGCATCTGCACCGCGAGATCCGATCCGATTCGAGCCAGCGACTGCATACAGAGCAATTGCTGCCGCAATTATTCCGAACGTTAATGTCACAAACAACGACTGGTCATAATAGAATGCTTTCTCTATTACGCAATGAATTTCAGACAGTAGATGTTTATAGTTCCCGCCCGACGGTCCCGAAAAAGCAAAAGGAATGAAGAAGACTACTGAACCGGACAGGAATATAGATAATACCAGACTTGTGACGACTCGACGCTTGGCCGATGACTCTATTTCTATCTGAGTCGACCTTTTAGAGTTCTTCATATACTACCCCACCCTTAGTATTATCCTAAATAGTCGACACCCGAAATCTAACGTGTTGCCCCATAGCACCTTGTGACTAACTTGCAAAGTATCACATCTCAAAGATGGCTCCGTGTCAAGTTACTGCGCTAGCGACAACGTCGTAGATCCGCGCTGTCTACCTGCCAGAATTGGCCTGAGCCGTAGAACCTTCTCAGAGCAAAGCTAGAATGGGCTTTGGTTTCAATGACGTCTGGGGTTCGCAATGTCCACTTCACGGGCTTTCGTTTACTGAGAGAGCTGTTTCTATTCCAGCCGGGAGAGTTGCGGTTCCACGATTCTCAGGATCGTTATAGCCGCGTAGGCCGATTGATACGGCGGAGAACCAGACCAAGTTGCTACAGATATGGAAATTCAGTTTGCTCGGGATGCAGGCTTCTACTGCCTCACGTCGTCGAGGTTCTATGGCCGTCGTTCGAGCTTGCTAAATCTAATTTCGATCGTGCGTGGGTGGGTTCTCGCCCGCCCTCGCACACTTGCGACTATGCGTTCAATCGTCGGCAGCAGCTGTGTACGATTCGCCAGCACCATGTATTCCTTAGAGAACGCGGCGCCCGAGTAATTAAAGACTGCTGTTGAACGAGAAGAATCAAACACGCGGTCCCGTACAGTTCGGCTTAGCGCAATCGCTTCGGGAGATATCTCCTTCTCAATTACGTCTGAACTGCTCAGTATCTAATTGAATCTCGAAGTCGCCCGACAATGTAGGCGTCTTAACCGAGGAGGAGCCTCCGAGTCTCATTCGACAGTCCAGCTGCCTCGGCGAGCAGCGACTCCTCCGTATCCGCACCGGCGCGAACATACCGTCCGGTGAACGCATCCAATGTCCCCGAGGCCAAAGCCACAGCCAGATCGGTGACCTGCTCGGGTGAGGTCCAATCATCACCCTGACGGAAATCGTGGACGGGCATCGACTTCGTCATGGCTGTCTCGACGACGCCCGGCGCCATCTCGAAGATACGCAGTCCCTTGTCATGCCCGAAATGAACGACGGAATCAGCGATGCGGAATAGTGCTGCCTTCGACGCCGAGTACACGGCGTACGCGGGAGTCCCCTGCGCTCCCGACCCCGAGTTGAGGTCGATGATGCGGCTGGGACGGCCGGTCGCCTGGGCGCCCGCCATCAATACGGGTGCAAAGACGTTGATCATGAGCGCGACGCCGAGCACGTTCGCGTCGACGACGCCCTTGAGGCTCTCCGGATCGGCGTCCCACAGTGGCCCTTCGGTCGACTCGATGCGCCCGGCATTGTTGATGAGCACCTGCAGGCGCTTCCCCGTCGATTTCTCGAGCTCAGTGACAGAGTCACGCAGCTGTTTCACCGCGGTGACGTCATCGGTGCGCAGACCGACACCGGTCACCGTTCCCCCGGTCGCCTCAGCGATCTCTTCAGCCGCAGCTTCCGCCTTCTCTGCCGACGTCGCCGTGACGATCACGTCGTAGCCGGCCTTTGCGAACGCCTCCGACAGGTGGCGTCCGATTCCGCGGGCACCGCCGGTGATTAGGGCGATCGTCTCTGATGGGACCGCAGTCGCTTCTGATTCAGTATCGCCAGTAGGCAGGTTCGTTCCGTAAGGCAGCTTCTCGGACATGTCAGATCTCCTCGCGAGCGATGGGGTGCAAATGGTCGGTGGTATTGCTTGCTGTCTGAGTGCGCTCTGCCGCGATGCGCTGAGCAGATACAACAGAACCCGGTCGAACCACTGTATCGGTCGACCGGGCGCTGTGACGCACTGTTCTCAGCTGCGGACTTCCGCGCCGTGACGCTCGGCGGCCAGCTTCGTCGCCGCTTCACGCATCGCCGAGGCCTCATCGGCCTTGAGCGTACGATCCGGGGCGCGGAACGTCAGGCGGAACGCCAGCGACTTCTTGCCTGCGGGCAGCTGGTCGCCGGTGTAGAGGTCGAAGGTCTCTAGCAGTTCGAGCTCCTCCCCCGCACCTTCGCGCAGCGTCGCGGCCAGAGTCTGCGTCGGCAGCTCGGCATCGACGATGAGGGCGACATCCTGACGCGACACCGGGTAGGTCGACAGCGCTCCGTCCCAGGCACGCAGATCCTCTTGAGCCAGTAATGCGTCAAGATCGATCTCGAATCCGACGGTCCGTGCCGGCAGGCCAAGGTTCTCGCACACCTTCGGGTGCAGCTCACCGGCATGGCCAAGAGTCTGCCCATCGGCGAGGACGAACTTCGCAGCCCTTCCCGGATGCCACGGGGCGATCTGGTCGGCCTCGACGGTGACCTCGAGCCCATTGACCGCAGCGATCCGGCGGACGGTGTCGATGACGTCGGTAGCCTCGGCCTTGCGGCCCTTGCCCCAGACGCCGGGCATCTCGGCGTTTCCGGAGATGATGCCCGCATAGTGGTAGGGCTGGGCCGGCACCGATGCGTAGATCGCCTCGAGCTCGTCTTCGCTCGGGTGGTATCCCGGCAGGTGACGCGGTCCGGGACCCTCAGGCAGACCCGCCGAGGTGGACACCAGTCCCGCCTCGAAGAGTGCGACGTCCTTCGCCCCGCGGCCCTGGTTGCGAACGACGAGGTCGACGAGAGTCGAGAGCAGGGTGGTGCGCATGAGCGGCAGGTCTTCGGACATCGGGTTGGCCAGGCGCACGTGCTTGCGGCGCACATCATCGGCCTCGAGCCGCAGCTGATCGTCCCGTTTGTCGTTCGTGAACGGGTAGGACAGCACCTCGGTGAACCCGTCGGCAGCCAGCAGATTCGAGATCCGACGCCGCGCTTTCTGCGCGGTGGTCAGTCCGTTGCCGGCCCGAGCGGCGGGCTGAACGGACGGAATCCGGTCATAGCCGCCGGTGCGGGCGACTTCCTCGATGAGGTCGACGTCGTCGGTGATGTCCGTGCGCCAGCTGGGCACGGTCACCGACACGGTCTCCTCATCCTTAGTCGACACTGTTGCGCCGATGCCCTCAAGAAGTGAGGTCACCTCGGCGATCGAGTAATCGATGCCGACCAGCGAAGCGACGCGGGCGACCTTGAGGTCGAGCACGGTCGGCTCGGGAGCCTGACCGACCTGCGTGGTCGCCGGGCTGAGCGTTCCGCCGCCGAGTTCGACGAGCAGGTCCGCGCAGCGACGAGCCGCCACGGGAGCAAGCTTCGGGTCGACTCCGCGCTCGAAACGACGCGAGGCCTCCGAGGACAGCTTGTGGCGACGCGAGGTGCGAGCGATCGAGATCGGGTCGAAGTGAGCGGCCTCGATGACGACGTCGGTCGTCTGGTCGTTGACCTCGACGTCGGCGCCGCCCATGACTCCGGCCAGGCCGATGATCTTCCCGCCCTTGCCAGAAGCACCAGCACCGCGGTCGGTGATGAGCAGATCCTCGGCATCGAGCGTGCGCTCGACATCGTCGAGAGTCGTGAACTTCTCTCCCGCACTCGCACGACGGACGACGATCTCGTCGCCGAGCAGCGAGGTGTCGTAGGCGTGCAGCGGCTGTCCGAGTTCGAGCATGACGTAGTTCGTCACGTCCACGGTCAGGCTGATCGGGCGCATTCCCGCCTGCTGCAGGCGACGCTGCATCCAGAACGGGGTCTTCGCCTGAGGATCAAGACCGGTGACCTGCAGGGCAGTGAACTGGTCACAGCCGACCACCTCGTTGATGGGGTTGTTGTCCTCAATCGACACCGGGAAGCCATCGTCGGTGGCCGCATTGGTGGGAGCCACCTCGGCGGATCCGATGTCCGTGAAGGTCTGGCCCTTCATCTGCGCATATTCGCGTCCGATGCCGCGCATCGACAGCTGGTACCCGCGGTCGGGGGTGACGTTGACGTCGAGGGTGACCTGGTCGAGGCCGAGCAGCGCGATCGCGTCATCGCCGGGCTCACCGGTCAGCCCAAGATCCGACAAAACGATGATGCCGGAGTGATCCTCGCCGAGCCCGAGCTCCTTGGCCGAGCAGATCATGCCATCGGACTTGTGACCGTAGGTCTTGCGAGCAGCGATCTTGAAGTCACCGGGCAGGACGGCTCCGGGCAGGCAGGCGACGATGAGGTCGCCGGGCACGAAGTTGTGCGCACCGCAGATGATGCCGCGGCTCGGGCGCTCCTCGCCGGGTTGCGGGTCCTTCGGATCGTCGAGATCCTCGTTGTGTTCGGGTCCGACGTCGACGCGGCACCAGTTGACGGTCTTACCGTTCGAGTGCTCTTCCTTCACCAGTTCGAGCACGCGACCGACGACGAGGGGGCCGGTGATCTCGGGTCCGAAGAAGTCCTCTTCCTCGAGACCAATAGCTGCGAATTCGGCGGCGAGGGCATGGGGATCGGTCTCGGCTGGGAGATCGACGTAGTCCGCCAGCCAGTTCAGTGGGACGCGCATATCAAGCCTTCATTCCGAAACGGGCCGAGAAGCGCACATCGCCTTCGACCATGTCGTGCATATCGTTGATTCCCTCGCGCAGCATCAGGGTGCGTTCGATGCCCATGCCGAAGGCGAAGCCCTGGTAGACGTCGGGGTCGATGCCGGCGGCGCGCAGCACGTTGGGGTGGACCATTCCGCAGCCGCCCCATTCAATCCAACCGGGGCCGCCGACCTTGTTGGGGAACCAGAAGTCCATCTCCGCGCTCGGTTCGGTGAACGGGAAGAAGCTCGGGCGCAGGCGGGTCTTCGACTCCGGGCCGAACATCTCGCGGGCGAAGCCGTCGAGGGTGCCCTGCAGGTTAGCCATGGTCAGGCCCTTGTCGATGGCGATGCCTTCGATCTGGTGGAAGACCGGGGTGTGGGTGGCGTCGAGCTCATCGGTGCGGAAGGTCTTGCCCGGGCACACGACGTAGAGCGGCACGCCGCGTTCGAGCAGGGACCGCGACTGCACAGGTGAGGTATGGGTGCGCAGGACGAGGCCGGCCTCAGGTGGGTCGACGAAGAACGTGTCCTGCATCTGGCGGGCCGGATGGTCGGGTCCGAAGTTGAGCGCGTCGAAGTTCAGCCATTCGGATTCGATCTCGGGTCCTTCGGCGACTTCCCAGCCGAGGCCGACGAAGTAGTCCGCGGCCTGTTCCTGGATGAGGCTCAGCGGGTGGCGAGCGCCGAGGCGACGCCGATCGGTGGGCAGGGTGACGTCGATGGCCTCTTCGATGAGCACGGCCGCATCGCGTTCGGCTTCGAGTTCGGCCAGGCGTGCGTCGTGGGCCTGCTTGACCGCTCCCCTGGACTTGCCGACGATCTTGCCGGCGGCGGCCTTATCGGCCTTGTCGAGTGAGCCGATGGATCGGTTGGCGAGCGCCAGCGGGGCTTTGTCGCCGGTGTGGTCGATCTTCGCCTGTTTGAGCTCGTCGAGAGTCGTCGCATCCGTGAATGCTTTGAGCGCCGCGTCGACGGCCTGCTTCACGGCCGACTCGTCCAAGGGGTCGAGTTGGTCTGTCATCAATGTCCTTTTGTCCGTACTTGCCCGCAGCTGAGGGGACGTCGTTTCTCTTCGCCTGCCAGTCTATCGTCTCCCCCGGCAGGGCCCTGGTCGGGTCCGCTGGGTGGGTGGGCCGCCTCGGTGACGGTTGTGTGGGGTCGATCATAGGGATCGAACCGCGTGAGGCGTAGGGTCGGGCACATGACGACACAACGTGCATCAGATGTCATGGTCAGGGCCCTGGAGAACGAGGGCGTCGAGCGGATCTTCGGCATTCCCGGTGAGGAGAACCTCGACTTCGTCGACTCCCTGCGGAACTCATCGATCGAACTCATCCTCACCCGGCATGAGCAGGCTGCCGCGTTCATGGCCGCGACCTACGGTCGGCTGACGGGCAAGCCCGGTGTGGTGCTCACGACCTTGGGGCCGGGCGCGCTCAACCTGGCGACCGGGGCCGCGTACGCCCACCTCGGCGGGATGCCGGTCATCATGATCACCGGTCAGAAGGGCATCCGCACGGCCGAGCAGGCGGCGTTCCAGATGGTCAACACGGTGGCGACGATGGATCCGCTGACGAAGGTGAGCAAGCAGATCACCTCGGCGGCGATGATTCCGACGATGGTCAGGGAGGCGTTCCGTGCCGCTCAGGCCGAGCGTCCGGGACCGGTGCACCTCGAGCTGCCCGAGGACATCGCCGGAATGCCGGTCGAAGGGTTCGAGCTCATCGAACCGCATACGAACGGTCGTCCCGTCGCCGGGGATACGGCGATTGCGAACGCCGCGAATGTCATCAAGGAGGCGAAGAACCCGCTGCTCATGCTCGGTGCGGATGCTTCCCGGGCCTCCTGCAGTGAGGAGCTGTCGCGTTTCGTCGCCGAGATGCGCATCCCCTACGTCACCACGCAGATGGGCAAGGGGTCGGTGTCGGGGTCGTCGGATCTGTACATGGGCACGGCGGCCCTGACGTCCGGTGACTACGTGCACGACGCGATCGATGCCGCCGACGTCATCGTCACCATCGGTCACGATACGACCGAGAAGCCGCCGTTCACGATGGATGAGACCGGGCCGACCGTCGTCCACATCGGGTACCGTCCCGCCATCGTCGAGCAGGTGTATTTCCCGCAGTTCGAGGTCATCGGTGACCTGGGTCCGTCCCTGGATAAGCTCGCCGAGGCGCTCGGCGGTCCCGTACCCACCGCCGAGGCGCTCCTGCCGATGCGCGATGAGATCCTCATCAAGATCCACGAGGGAGCCGATGAGGATCGGTTCATCCCGCAGCGGATCGTCCAGGAGGTCCGTGACGTCGTGCCGACCGATGGGATCGTGGCCCTGGACAACGGAATGTACAAGATCTGGTTCGCCCGCAACTACCGCACGACCAGGGCGAACACACTGCTGCTCGACAATGCTCTGGCGACGATGGGCGCCGGGCTGCCCTCGGCGATCGGGGCGAAGCTGACCTATCCGGAGCGTCGGGTCATGGCCGTGGTCGGCGACGGCGGGTTCATGATGAACAGCCAGGAGCTGGAGACCGCTGTGCGGTTGGGCCTCGATCTTGTTGTGGTCATCCTCGAGGACAATGCCTACGGCATGATCCGGTGGAAGCAGGCCGCGGACGGATTCCCCGACTTCGGGCTGACCTACGGCAACCCGGATTTCGTGAAGTACGCGGAGTCCTATGGGGCCACCGGCACCCGCGTCGAGGATGTCGACAGCATCAGCGACGCCTTGGAGAATGCGTTCGATGCCGGCGGTGTGCACGTCGTGGTCGTGCCGATCGACTACTCGGAGAACAAGCGCGTGCTCATCGACGAGCTGGGACAGCGGTGAAGCACTGTTTGCGGCGACGCATCCGGCCTGGGTCGAGCAACTGATTGAATGCCGCGGTCACGTATCTTCACGATTCTGCTGGGGATCTCCACGCTGTGCGCGCGGGGATCCCTCGGAGAGATCGTGAAGGCTGTACTCCGGGACCGGCCGATCGATTCACTGCTCTGGACAGTCCCGAGGGGTTAGCGAACGAAGACTAGCCAGGTCAATCATTTCGAGGAACCCAGATCCAACCTTCTCTTCGCGCACTCGACTTCAATTCAGCGGGAGCCGGCTCGCATCTGCCCAGATAGGCTTCCAGTGCGATGATGGCGGCCAGCACTGCGTCCAGCGCATTGTCATCGGCGACGCAGAGGTCTCTGTGCCCATTCCACTCCAAGTTGGGAAATTTCGCGGACAGGTCGTCAACCAATTGGTGCCGGACTTCAGAGTTCTTCTGCCCTTTGTAACCACGATGTTGCAGGCCCCACGCTTTCAGCGCTGCCGCAGGATAGACCTCATAGACGACACCTGACCCGTCTCGGGCGACTGAGACGCCCTCTGCCCTCAGGTGTGCCTCAATACCGGCCCAGCGCATTGCCGCATAAGCAATCCGCTCAGTGGCCACGCTCAATGGCCAGACACCGGTGCAGCGTTGGATGGACCGATCAGTCTCCCTCAGCGCCAGCTCCCGTCTCCATTCGCGGTCGGTGGTCACCGGCGCGGACAGATTTCCACTGGCGTGGTCGGACACGAACTCGACGAACTTCTGTGGCCAGCCAAGAGGCACATCGATACCTGTCCGACCTGCCTGAGTGATTGCATTCCGAATCGCATGATCATCAGCGCCGAGGAGAAGTTCGTCAATTGTCATTTGCGTGTTGAGCGATTCCCGCTCGCCAACGTTGAGTATGGCGAGGCCAGTGCGGTCCGCCTCGGCTGCGAGGTCGATTCCGGCAACTCTCATCCCGA
This sequence comes from Brevibacterium permense, assembly GCF_013280495.1. GTDB lineage: Bacteria > Actinomycetota > Actinomycetes > Actinomycetales > Brevibacteriaceae > Brevibacterium > Brevibacterium permense. The sequence continues at coordinate 31,133 of NZ_JABSSX010000011.1, read as the reverse complement.
CCTTCTTTCCATGCGTCTTCACGGGGCTATCGGCCCGCTCCACCGAGGTACCGACGACGGTTGCCAATTGCTGACCAGTGTTATCAGTACGCTGGTGGACGCTCAGGTGACTCGAACGGATAGCGTGCCCGGAAGTCATCAGCGATCTCGCCCATGGTCACGATCTTCACCCCGTCGTGCCCGCCGATGTAGTCCAGCAGACGTTCGAGCATGAGCAGCACCTGCGGGCGGCCGGACACGTCCGGGTGGATCGTAATCGGAAAGATCGCATAGTCGAGTTCGCGGTAGACCCAATCGAACTGGTCGCGCCACAAGGTCTCGATATCGCGGGGTTTGACGAAGCCGTGGCTGTTCGGGCTGCTCTTCACGAACAGCATCGGCGGCAAGTCATCGACGTACCAGTTCGCGGCGATCTCGACGAGGTCGATCTCCTTGCCGTGTTTGAGCGGCTTCATCCACGTTTCCGGCGACTGCGAATAGTCGATCGGCGTCCATTCGTCGCCGGCGATGGAGTAGTACGGCACGAAATCCTTGTGGCTCTGGCTGTGGTCGTATTCGAAACCGAACTTCTTCAGCAGCTCAGGTGTGTATGCGCTCAGCTCCCACCATGGGGCGACGTAGCCGCGTGGCTGGCTGCCGGTGAGGTTCGTGATGAGCTCGACGGACTTCTCCATCACGATGTCTTCCTGACGGTTCGTCATGGCGACGGGGTTCTCATGGCTGTAGCCGTGGGCGCCGATCTCATGTCCGTCGTCGTGCACCATCTTGCATTGGTCCGGGAAGGTCTCGAGCGAATGTCCGGGGATGAACCAGCTTGCCTTGAGGTCGCGGCGTTTGAGCATCTTCAGGAGCCGGGGAACTCCGATTTCGCCGGCGAAGATGCCCCGCTGAATGTCCGAGGGAGAGTCCTCCCCACCGTAGGAACCGAGCCAGCCTGACACCGCATCGATGTCGATACCGAGTGAAACGAGAATTTCTTTGGCCATCTTGCGCATCCTCCGTCGATTCGAAAGTGAGAACGCGGACTCGCTGCGGGCGAATGCCGCGATGCTGTGAGTCTTTCACCGAAGCGTGATCTGCGCAATAGGTGTCTCACCTGGTCAGAGACCGTGCTACTCCGCTAGTAAGCTCCCGTGCTCACTCCACGGTGATGCCGAGTTCTGAGGCGAAGAGTTCGGCGAAGATCATGAGCTGGGTGTCGTCGATGGTCGCTCCGCGCAGAGAGTGCACGCCGGAGATCTTGCGCGGTTCCAGTCCCCGGATGTCGACGTTGCCGAGGGTGGCTCCTTCGCATTGGAAGACCCCGACGCTGCTGCCCGGAAATGCGACCCGGCTGACTTTCGCTCGGTCGAGGTCGACCTCATCGATCTTGCAGTCGCGGAACTCGACATCGGTGAGCTTCGACCCACGCAGGTTGAGATACGAGATGCGGCAATTGGTGAATCGCACCTTCTCCCACACGCTGTCATAGACAACGCCAGCCCCGATTCTGGTGCCGCTGATCTGCGTGTGCAACAGATTTCCACGGGGCATAGTCCACACGTCGGCGCGGCAGTCCGTGAACTCCGTGCCGGAGATCCGGGCTCCGGTGAGGTCGATCGGCGCCTCGGCGTCACCGTAATTGACGTTTGACCATCGGCAGTCGAGGAACGTTGCTTGGGTGGCGTCCGCCTCGGCGAGGTTGAGGTCAGTGAACTCCATCCCTTCGAGGAACTCCTCTGGACCGATATCGCCGAGGTAGCCCTGGGCAAGCTCGTCGAGGTTGATTCTCGGTGTTCGCGGCGCTGTAGGCACCATGCGCCCACCTTAACCGCTGTAGGCTGCTCTGACAGTCTTCTGCCGCTCCCCGACTTTCACGCGAGCTACTAAGGAGTAAAATTCCTCAACCGAAGATTACACTACACAGCTCCTTGACAAGACGTTACCTTGTCTCCGCAACTGGATATACTCTTATTTGATGGAGGCACTGGTCTCTGAGTATTTCTAATTCGACTGGCGGTGTTAGCAAAGTGAGACTTACCCTGACTTATCTGGCACGGTTCAGGCCACTATGACTTCGCCTGCAGATGTCCGACCGAGCCGGGATGGAGACCAGTTCCACTACACATGGGCGGCGCGCCAGGCGCTACGTTTGCTCGACGCAAATTCCGGACTCACCGCCCTTTACGTTGAAGCGGTCGATCCAAGCGAACATCCCACGAAGGGCGAGCCGGATCGCACTGATTCTGACTGCTCCTCAGCAGGGACGGGCGACGAAGTAATTGATCTCGCTGAGTACTGGGGCTCAAACGACATCGACGAAGCCAACAAAATCATCTACCGACAATTCAAACATTCCACAACAAGGCCGGATGCCCCCTGGACCTTCTCGTACCTGTCTAAAACACTCGTCGGCTTCGCGAAAAAGTACCGCACACTCCAGGCTCGCCATCCAACCGCCCTAAATCGGGTCAGGTTCGAATTTATCTCCAACCGCCCGGTTAGTGAGTCGGCTCGGGATGTAGTCGACGACCTCAGACGCGGTAGGGAATCAATAGTCGCTAACTCAGTGCGCCAGAAATTGGCCGATCTTCTGTCCCCCAACGACATTATTCACCTCGTCAACCAATTGGATGTAGACCTTCAGGCACCCACGTTATTGAGGCTACGTTACCTACTGGAGACCCGGGTCGCCGGATTGCTCCCTGGCGCGCCAGGTGACCAAGCACTGTTATTGAAAGAGATGATCTCCAGCCGTGCAACGTCCATCACTGGCGAGCAGCCCGCGGTTTACCGCGAAGATGTTCTTGCCGCGCTGAAAACATCAGAAGACCAGTTGCTGCCTGCACCAAACCTCATTGAAGTTCCTGCCTCAACACTGGCCAGACGCCAATTTGCCCAAATCGCTGAGTCGGTACGCGCAGCGGAGGGTAGACCCCTTGTTATACACGGCCCGGGCGGAGTGGGTAAGAGCGTCCTGTCTATGGCGCTCCGTGAGTTCGGTCCATCTGGTAGCGAGGCACTCATCTACGACTGCTTCGGAAACGGTTCGTATAGGCGCCCCAGTGCCGCACGCCATCGGGCCAAGCAGGGCCTAGTGCAATTGTCTAACGAGCTATCTGCTCGAACCCTGTGCGATCCGCTTGTCCCTTCGGCGACAGCAGATGACGCTGATTATGCGCGCGCCTTCCTCTGCCGGCTCGAAACTGCAGCCACAACCATCGCAACGAAATCACCACACGCACTACTTACCATTGTGATTGATGCGGCCGACAACGCCGTGATGATGGGCGCTGATGAGGGGGAACGTTCGTTCATCATTGGCCTGCTGCGTGAAAAACTCCCTCCAAACGTAAGGCTAGTCGTCACGTGCCGCACCGAGAGGCGTGACCGGCTGGAACTACCGCCGCAACATTTGGAAGTACGACTCGAAGGGTTCGATCTCGCGGAGACTCGAGCACACCTCGAGCAAGCCTTCCCCGGCTCGTCAGAGGCAGATGCCGCCGAATTCCACTCTCGCACAAGTCATAACCCCAGGGTCCAGGCCACCGTGCTAGAAGCGACCACCACCACTCAAGAAGCGCTTGACTGGCTAGCGTCTAATCCTGTCTCCGCTGACTCTGCCCTCGACTCCATCATCGAACGCCAGATAGCCGAAGTCCGCGACAGCTACCACAATAGCGCCCCCGAAATCGACCAGATTTGTGTTGGTCTGGCATCTCTTCGGCCGATGATTCCGGTCAGCGTTCTTGCTGGACTGTCAGGGATCGATGAGTCCCTCGTCCTCAGTTTTGTCACAGACCTGGGTCGGCCCCTCCTAATCGATAGCGGGACGGTCCAGTTCCGCGATGAACCAATCGAGTCCTGGTTTCGCGAACACTATCGTCCCACAGGTGGACAACTCGACGAGCTCCTGACGCGACTTATGCCCCTCGCCGATAGCGACGCGTACGTTGCAGCATCGCTCCCGGCCCTACTTTTCGAGGCGAACCGGTTCGACGAACTGGTACAACTCGCGCTTTCGGACAGAGCATTACCTGACAACAAACTTCCACTTGACCAGCGAAATGAGCTCCAGCGGCGAGAGATTTCGCAACAGCGGACGAAGTTCGCGCTCAGCGCAGCTCTACGCGGTGACCACGTCTCCGCCGCAGCCCAACTGGCACTTCGTCTCGGCGAACTCACAGCGGGCAGAACTAGGCGGCTCCAACTCATTTGCGATAATACCGACCTGTCCGCTCAGTTTCTCGATCCTCGAGTACTTGAACAACTTGTAGCCACGCGCGCTGTCATGAGCGAGTGGCCGGGCTCGAACCTATTGTACGAAGCCGCGCTGCTGGCCGGCGCGCCCGGTCAGTCCGACCAAGCGAGGAACCGTCTTCGCAGTTCCGTGACCTGGGTTCGAGCCTGGACACAGCAAGCTGCGAGAGACCAAACGGAATCGCACGTAAGCGCCAAAGACGTCATGCAGATCGCTTGGGGCCTGCTCAATACCGAGGGACCCACCACGTGTATTGACTACCTTCGACGCTGGAAACCACGAACGCTCGCATTCGATGTCGGCGTGCTTGTCGCACGACGTCTAGCCGACGCGGGCCGCGAGACTGACCTCGAGGCTCTGGCGCTCAGCGCCCGCGGAAAGTACACAAAGTTCGCCATCGCTCAAGTGTGTGCAGAACGAAACTTGGTTATGCCTGCCAAAATAGTCTCGCATCTACTCAAACCGGTGTTGAAGAGAACAAAGCCCGTTCGGCCAAGCCAGCGAGCCGACGAAGTGTGGAATCTACCCTTCAATCAGCTAGTTCATGAGGGCTTAACTGCCGTAATTTGGCTACTTACCCGCGCGTTAGCCACTCAGTTGATCTCGACAGACGATGCCCTCAGAGTCCTTGACCTCTATTTGCCGGACGATTTGGGCCACCGGACAGGTGAGTGGCACCATCGAGACATTTGGCAACCAATTCTAGGGTTCGCGCTACAGGCTAGCCTAAAGGGTCGAAAGCTCACCGCCACAGAGATCGAAGGCCCAGGCGTCACCAAAGCTCGCAATCGTAAGCATTTCGAGTCATCTAGGTCATTGAAGGCTTACGAAGCCAATGTGGAGCCTCTAGTGGGTTGGGCAAATCTGTGGATTGAGTTGCAACTAGAGCCGAGCTCTAAGCTACTCTCAGAGTTCTACGACAAAGCGAAAACGTTCCTGAATCACGACGACAAGTATCGGTACCACGACGAGCAGACAGACCTTGTTCAATTGAACATTGCTGTGTCGGTTATTTTCAGTGTACTTGCAGAATACCCTACAAAGCTTTCGAGCGCTGAAGTCATCGCATTTTGTGAACGCAACCGCAGAAGTCTATGGCGCTCAACAATGATCTTGCTAGTTCAGTGGACATCAGCGACAGAGGAGCTTAGCGAGCTGGCAACGAAGCTAGCACGACAAGTTCACTCAGACGTGCGTGCGGCGCGGGAAGACGCACGAGAAAAAGCAAACGACCTGGTTCTCCTCGCACGCGCGATCTACCAGATGTCGCGGCACGAAGCCGAGGTTCATTTTCAGGCAGGCCTCGACGTCGCCAACGCTATCGGGGACGACGTTTGGCCGCGGTTCGACGCGTTCCTCGAAATCGCCAGACTCACGGGAGAGACCGGCCAGGACGACCCCGGTCGCGCGTACCGGGTAGGACAGATATCGGAAAACCTAGAGGAGTACTTAGGCGACTATCTCGACCATGCGCGAGTCATTCGGATCGCCGCCGGGCTGAGCGTCCCCGAGGCGCTAGCGTTAGCCTCACGTTGGAGGGACAGGCGAGTCGCACCGATTACCAGTCTCGCCGAGCCGTTCTGCATTGAACCGTCCAACGTGCTGGTAGATGACCCGGCCCTCACAATTGCCTTGTTGCCTTTCTGCAATCGACGCCCCTCGATCGACACTCTCGCCGAAGTTCTCAAATCTTCCACGCTGCCGGCGGCACCAACAATTGTGGCCTTGCTCCGGCTTTGGCGGACCGAACGACCGCAGAAGGTCGAACTTGACCGTGCGCTCGAAATACTCGGTGCGTCTAGGAACAACATCGACGACATCGACCCCACGCTACTATTGCATTGCGAGGTGGCTGGGGAACCGCCCGAAAATCCAGGCTCCAAGGTATCTCACGTGTCCCCAAACTTTGTAGACGTCGACTTCGCCTCGGTCGAGGGTTGGGCTACGGCACTCGACCGAGTTCAGAGGCTTTTCGAAAGAGAAGCTCTATTTGATTTCCTAGCGTCGGTCGGGTTCAGCGCCCCAATCATCGAGGCCTTCGGAAAGTGCCCGACCGTTGATGTGTGGCATCTCTCCACGTTGCTTGAGAGATTGGAATCCGCGTCTCTCTCGATGAGTGCACAAAACGCCCTAGATGTCGCGTTGACCAAGCTGCTCGGCCGGCTCAGTTCTGACTATCTCTTGGTGTCCTATCGGTCGCTCGACAACGCCCACCTACAAGCACTCACCGGTCGGGACACTGATTATGGACTATTCGCTAGTCGTGCTCTGGCGGATCGAACGTCGTTCGAGCCAGAGGAGGCATTCGCACTCGCCGTGAATTTGACCGCCCGCCTCACCTCGGTAGAACGCCTCGGCATATTTGACGTCGCAGCCAGCCTGTTTAACGATACGGCTCCTACGCATTCGTTCGATGGCATTCATCCGAAAGGCATAACCGAAAACTGTGATGACGTAACAGCAGTTGCCTGTCTGATCTGGAACGCGCTCGGCGACCCCTCGCCCGCGACAAGGTGGCTCGCAGCACATGCCGTCCGTCTTCTCTTGTCGGTCGAAGCCTCGCACCTTGCCAAACGGTTACATGAAGTGGCGATGGGCGATTCTAATTTAGCCGCGTTCAGGGACCAGCGCTTACCATTTTACGAGAAGCACGCTACGCAGTGGTTAGTCTTTGCACTTTCCCGAGCCTCGCTCGAAGAGCAGTCATTACATCGCGTCGCGATGTTCGCGCCGCTATTGCAGAAGCTGCTAGGGAGTCCCCCTCATGCGGTGATCAGCCCGCTGGCGAGCGAGGTGGTCCTTCGTCTTCAACGCAGGGACATGATTCCCGCGGAACTAGGCTCGAGTTCACACCTGAAAACCGTAGGTCGGCCGATGGAAGTAGTGCGCCGGTCCAGTAGATCCGTCGGACTCGAGGTCGGTTCATTTTCTGAGTTATACAACCTAGTGCAATGCGACGCTAGCTATCATGCGCTTGATGACTACGCTGACGCCCGACCTGCGGGAAATAACCGCAATGATGAGGGTTCAAACGAGGACACAGTCGAAGCCCCGTTCAACTTCTTCTTTGACTTCCGCGCATACTGGTGCGAGCCTTTGGGCCGAGCATTCGGCCTAACCGGCGCTTCAATCGAGAGACTCGTCAGTGAGGTGCTCATCGAGCATTGGGGGGTCACATCTCGAGGTCAAACGAAAGACGACCCCCGACACGAACTTCGACTCTACTCACAAAATACGTATTCGATGAAGTCTGATTGGCCCTCCGAAGAAGACCTAGATTTTTACCTGGCTGTCCAAGGACTATACGAGGTCGCTGGCCTCCTGCTCCAAATTCTTCCGGTCAAGCAGACTTATGAAGAGGACGAAGAGACTGGAGAGACCGAGTACTCACGTTTTCTCTCCGATCATGTCCTAACACGTGCCGACGGAAGATGGCTGTCCGATCGAGCGGATCCGATTCCTCCCCAGGCGAAAGTCATTGATGAGTCGAATGCAGTCGGCTCGTCGCGCACCTACCGGCCCTCGTGGCCTTGTGAGGTCAACGACACTATGTTCTGGGACGAGTTGCTACCTGAGCCGGAACGTCTGTCGATTTCTGTTCATCGGTCGTTTCACGACTACGGTGGCAATGAGATAGTCCAGGTAAATAGTGCCCTGGTCGCACCCGCCACCGCGCGGTCACTATTACGAGCGCTACGAACCGCACCGGATGTGAACGCTTTCCGTATTCCAGAGGCCGCAGATCGTGATTTCACATCGACAGTCGACGGATTCGAGCTCACTGGCTGGGTCGAGGAGCGCGGTTACGCTGAAGGTATCGACTCTTTAGACCCTCGGGCAAGGGGTGCACACTATCCCCCACCGCGTCCTTCAACTGCTGTGAGAGAACTCGCCGCGCTCATTCCAGACGCAGACATGCGTGTTTGGAGAGATGAGAAAGAGCGGATTGTTTTGGTTTCCAGCATCTGGGCCGACTCCGACGGCAGAACTGGATCGTACAACAACACCGGCCACCAGATACTCATCGACCGATCGAGCCTCTCTGCATTACTCCAGCAATGGAACAGATGGCTAATCGTCGAAATTCAGATTAGACGATACGTCGATTCCAGCGTGCATCGTACCCACGACGTCAACAGCAATGATGCGCATGAGCCAAGCCAAGTACCACGCACAAAATACTTTCTCATAGACCTTGCAGGGGGAATCCATGATCAGTGAGAGCGACCCGGTCATCGAGCTCGGAAAAAGCCTAGCTAATGCACTCGACAACAGCGATATTATCGGACGATGGATGGCGCACCACATCGCGGATCTCATAACCAGATCCGAGGCCCAGCCCGATGATCAGGATCTTGCGCGGGAGACGCGTGAGGTCATCCTGAAGCTGTGGGAGCACAAGGCTGGGGGCCGTTTTATTAGGACCCCGTTTGAGTACGTTCAGCCAATCCTCGCAGCACTTGCACGGCTTGAACCAGATCCGCCGCCGTGGGCTCATTTCCGTACCTTTCCTGCCAGGGACCTACCCTCAAACGACGACCTTTCGCACTACCCCGTTCTCGAGGCGGCAGGGGACATGGATCGGGAGTTCGGGCACCTGGTGCGCATGGCTGTCGCGTTTGCCGGTCGGGCAGCCTTAGAACGCGAGGAGCCCTGGGTAGTTGCGGCTACTGAAATTGGTGGAACTGTGGTGGACGACGTGCTGCAACGTCTTCAGAAACACATCCGCTCCTATCGTCTCGTAAAAGGGCAGTTTGATTTTCCCGGATCGGCGGGAGACCTGTTCAACTCGAATATCGACGAACATGCAGAGGACACTCGACCCTCCCAAACAGCCGACTACCAGTCATTAGAAACAGAGGAAGAACTTCTCGCAGATGCCCTCAAAACTGCGATTTCTCGATGTTCTGATCTGCTCAAACGTCTTGATCGTTTAGTATCTATGCCCGATGCCCAGGACGTACCACCGACATCCGAGTCAGATGCTCAGCTAAACGAGAACTCGTCCAGTTGAGCTAGGTTAAGACGGTAGTGTCTCGAGAACGTTTCAATCTCGAGCTGGCTCGTCCCGCGAGAAGCAAACACATCGTAGTCGACTATTTCGCAGTTGTCGTCCTGACCGCTTGTCCGTCACAGGTCCGTCAAATTAGCTACTACTGGGAGCTATAAACTTCTTATCTCCGATGATAGGACGTCGAAAGCCGCCGCTACCGAGTAGCCCCTCACATCCGCTGGTTGCGGGCACTCTCGTAGATGCAGACTCCGGCGGCGGTGCCAAGGTTGAGGCTCTCGGCCGAACCGTAGATCGGAACTGCCACGGATGAGTCGCACAGCTCCAGATCCCCAGCGCTCATCCCCCACGCTTCGTTGCCGAAGACCCAGGCGGTCCGTGCGGTGAGATCCAGCCCAGTGTCCCATGGGTGGTGAAGATCGTGGGCTTCGTCGTTCGCATCGGCGGCGAGCACCTGCAGGCCGCGGGCACGGGCCAGTTCGGTCACCTCGGAGAGTCCGACTCCGGTGACGACGGGAATGTGGAAGAGCGAACCGGCAGTCGAGCGCACGACCTTGTCGTTGTAGACATCCACCGACGACGATGTCAGCACGACGGCATCGGCGCCCGCAGCATCGGCCAGGCGAATGATCGTGCCGGCATTGCCCGGATCGCGCACTTGCGACAGGACGACCACGAGCTGCGCTTCCTTGTCGAGCACGGAGGTCAGCTCCACGTCGAGCGCCCTGCACACGGCCACGACACCTTGAGAATGCACCGTCGATGCGAGCTCGGTGAGCACCTCGGGAGTGATGATGCTGCACTGCATACGCCCGTGCTTGGCCGTGGAGAAGAACGAGGAATGCTCCTCAGCGGCCTCCTCGGTGATGAACAGCTCAACGACGGAGCCCTTGCGCGCCAAAGCCTCACGGACGGCCTGCGGACCCTCGACGAGGAACTGCCCCGTGGCCTTGCGATCACGACGCTTGAGCAGCTTCGCGGCGTTCTTGATCCGCTTCGACTGAGGTGAGGAGATGACGTCAGGGAGTTTCATGAAACCGTGTTCTCGATCCGTTGAATGCTGAAGTGGAAGAAGTGGGTGCTGATGAGACGGTAGCTCAAACGGGGACCAGGCAGGCCCCAGCAGAAAGACCGACGGCCCCGAACCTGCAGTTCGGGGCCGTCGTCGATCACCGAGGCGATCGGTCAGTCACTTAAGTGACCGGAGTCTGAATAAGACGCTGCTCAGGCGGCGTCGGTCTTCGCTGCGTTGACGTCAGCAGGAAGAGCATCCTTGGCGACCTTGACCAGGTGCGCGAAGGTGGCCGAGTCGTTCACGGCGAGCTCGGCGAGCATGCGACGGTCGACCTCGACTCCAGCGGCCTTGAGGCCCTGGATGAAACGGTTGTAGGTCATACCGTTGGCGCGGGCGCCGGCGTTGATGCGCTGGATCCAGAGACGACGGAAGTCGCCCTTGCGCTTGCGACGGTCACGGTAGCTGTAGACCAGCGAGTGGATGACCTGTTCCTTGGCCTTGCGGTACAGGCGCGAGCGCTGTCCGCGGTAGCCGCTTGCCCGGTCGAGGATGACCCGGCGCTTCTTGTGAGCGTTGACCGCTCTCTTCACACGTGCCACGTGTTACTCCTTTAGAAAGTTCGTATCTGCCGGCGATGCCGGACTCTGGTTCAAGCTATGGGAGCCGCTTTCGACTGCCCCTCGGAGATCCCGGAGACTGTCCGGGAAAGAAAGACCCGAAAGGGGTCTCACCTGCCCTTGAGCTTGCCCAGAAGCTTGCGGGCTTTGGCGCGGTCGCCGCCGACGATTTCCTGGTCGGTGGACACACGGCGCTTACGAGCCGAGTTCTTGCCCTCGAACTTGTGCTGGTTGTTCACGCCTTCACGCATGATCTTGCCACTGCCAGTCACGCGCATGCGCTTCTTGGCGCTGCTGTTCGTCTTCTGCTTCGGCATAGTGCCGTTCTCCTTTGCAATTCGTTGCCCGCGTCAACCGCTGGCAACTACTTCACACGCACAGACCAGGACGGACCTGGAACGCGACGTACTTAATTTCTCACGCGTCCGGGCGAGCTGCGTTCTTCTCTGCAGCGACCCGATCGCGACGGGACTTCACCTCAGCGGACTTGCCCTTGGCATCTGCTGATGCTTTCCGAGCCTCCGCCTTGGCGTCAGACTTTGACTTGTGCGGGGCGATGACCATCACCATGTTGCGTCCGTCGACTCGCGGTGAGGATTCGACGGAGCCGAGGTCGGACACATCCTCAGCCAAGCGGTTGAGCAGCTTGATGCCCATCTCAGGACGGGACTGCTCACGTCCGCGGAACATGATCATGACCTTGACCTTGTCGCCGCCTTCGAGGAAGCGGGTGACGTGGCCCTTCTTCGTCTCGTAATCGTGTTCGTCGATCTTGAGACGGAAGCGGATCTCCTTCAGCGCAGTGTTCGCCTGGTTCTTCCGGGCTTCTCTGGCCTTCTGGGCAGATTCATATTTGAATTTTCCGTAGTCCATGAGCTTGGCTACGGGTGGCTTCGCCTGCGGGGCTACCTCGACGAGGTCGAGGCCAGCTTCGCCGGCGAGATCGAGTGCCTTGCGAATGGCAACGATACCGACCTGTTCACCGTTGGGTCCGACCAACCGGACCTCGGGAACCCGAATCCGGTCATTGATGCGCGTCTCGCTGATGTGTTCACTCCTTTTGCTCAAATGTGGTCGTGACAACGAAAAAGGCTCCCGTTGACACATGCCAAGGGAGCCTGCACACACGAGCAGTACGGTAGACGTACGTTCGGTGAATACACCTCGATCTGCACCCGATCAGACTATGCCTGACGGACAGATCTTTGGACCCGATCGCTCTTCGCGATCAAGGTGGGAGACAGACTCCGCTTCGCACCAGCTACCAGTGTACTACGCTTCATGACTCTTCGCACATCGAAGCCCTGGTGTGATTGCCGCATTGATTTATATGTCAAGCTTATGGCATGAGTTCTGAAGAATCTGTTCCCCCCGAGGCGATCGCCGACGTTACGCGCGACATCGCCGAGGTCCCCGCTGTCGAGGTCATCACCTCCAGCGCCGTCCACCTCATGTCCGCCGCCGCCGTCAAGTGCGGCCTGGCCGAGGACACCGCCGAAGGTCGCGGCGCCGACCTCCAGGACCTCGACGAGGCCCGCAAGCTCATCACCGCACTGGCAGGTTTCGTCACAGGTGCCGCCACCGTCATCGGCGACCACCATGCCCGCCCGCTGCGCGATGGACTGCGCAGCCTGCAGCTGGCCTTCCGCGAAGCTTCGGAATACCCCGACGCCCCCGGCGAAGGCCCCGGAGAGAAGTTCACCGGCCCCGTCCGCTGACAACTCCCCCGCCGACCGCTCACGCAACGGCCCTCGATCATCGATCGGGGGCCGTTGTCATATCCTCGTTAGCCGAGGCGGCCCCCGACTACCCGTCGGTGGCCGCCTTCGTCTATGGTGCAGTCGATAGTCATGGAAGATCGCCCACCGGGTCCGCCGAACCTCCGGTGCAGCGTATCGACTATGAGGTGCGGTCGAGGTTTGAAGCACTGTCGGACGGATCAGGGATCCTCACCTGTTTGCTCTGCCTGCGCCTTGACGTCGCGGAGGCGGCGATCCCATCCTTGGGCGACGATACCGAGCAGATCGGATACTTCGCGGATCTGCGACGGACTCACCGAGTGCACGCGGCGGGATGATCGGGTCGTCGAACTCACGATTCCTCCGCTCTCGAGAATCCGCAGCTGCTTGGCCACGGCCTGTCGGCTCAGCCCGAGATCACGTGCCACGGCGCCGGCGTCGTCGGGCGACCGGGACAGCCGAACCAGGATGCGGCGTCTCGTGCGGTCGGCTAGCGCCTTAAAGACGAGATCCGCTTCACCCGACAGCAGTCTGTCCTGTACAGAATCGCCCGAAGAACTCATCACGCGGACTCGGCGAGTCCCCTCGCCACCACGAGCTCTTCGACCCAACCCTCGGCATTCTCCTCAAATCGCCGTCGTCGCTCGGCGACATCGTCGCTGACCTGAGCGAACCCACTCTCACGGACGGTGAGCAGGACGCCCTGGCCTTCCGGCTCGATGGTGAATTCGATGGTGTTGCTCGGAAAATCCTCCAACGACCCAGGTGTCCCGCCGAGCCAGCGGAACACCGCACGACGAGGCGGATCGAGCTCTTCCGTACCGATGGCGAATTCGCCGACGTTCGGGTCAACCACCCGAGAGACACCACCCTCAGAGCTGATGTCATGGTTGGTGTAGGCGCCGTCATTGATGAACCAGCCGGGCTCGCTGATGATGTCCCACACCGTTTGCGCGTCGGCGTCGATGTGGATGCTGCGGACGATCTCGTCGGGCACATCATCCGCAGCGATGGGTACGTCGTCCTCGGTCACAATGGTTCCTCTCGTCGGTGAGATCGGCACTGGGCCGCGTTGCCGACGACTCTATCTCGCACCCCGCCAAAGTGCAACCATTCAGTTGCACTCGCATTCATCGATCCGCCGCCGATCCCCACCCCGCCCCGCGGGTCACGCGCCGAGGCGGCCGACCACTCCAGACATGAGATCGTCTTCAACGTCGCCGAAACCCGGCCCGAATTGGCCGAACCGCAGACCGTTGATCAGCCCGATGACAGCAACCCAGATCGTGATGGTCTCCAGGATCACGGAGTCGTCGTAGTCGAGTCCGAGTTCGTCGAGACCTCGCCGCAGCGGCTCGAGCGTCGCGCTCAGCTCCTGAACTTCGGAACTCTGCGCACCCTGAGCCGAGCCAGCTCCGTTGGCCGCCTCGGTGTCGGTCGTTGACTCCGCCACCAAGGACGCCAAGGCGATCATGATTCGGGTTCCCGGCACCACGGTCTCCTCACGGGGCGCCTCATAGCCGGCGATCGGGGTGCCGTAGATGAGCGCCCACCGATTCGGATGGCTCCTCGACCAGTCAAGCATCGTCAGCGCCAGGGTCTCAACACTGCGATGCTCGGCCAGCGCTTCATCGACGGCATCGGCGATCTGCGTGAAGGCATCGCGGATGAGAATGGTCAGCAGCTCATCACGGCTCTTCACATAGCGGTAGACCGCGCTGGAGACGACCCCGAGCTCTCGCGCGATCGCCCGCAGCGACAGCCCGTCGACTCCGTCGTCGTCGACCATCCGGTTGCCGATCGCGGTGATCTGGGCTTCCGTCTCGATTCGGGCTCGCTGTCGTGGAGTCGTCTCTGTCATGACTTCACCCTACGATCCGAGAGCAAAGATAACAACAGTGAGCACTGCTCTTGCATTGTCGATGCATGCGGCCTACGCTGAATTCCGAGAGCACCGCTCTCGTTTACCGCGTGGAGAGATCGAGAAAGGATCCGTCATGAAAACAGCACTCGTCATCGGCAATGGTCAGATCGGGTCGGAGATCGCGGCGCAGCTCATCGCGTCAGGCACAGATGTCCGCATCGCCACCCGCTCAGGCAGCGGTCCATCCAGCACTCCCACCCACCTCAAGGCCGATGCGAGTGATCGCGCCCAGCTGGCCGAGGCCGCTGCGGGAGTCGATGCGATCTTCGCCTGCGCACACGCTCCCTATGACAGTCGGAAATGGGAGCAGGTCCTCCCCCGCCTCGATACGGCGATTCTCGACACCGCCGCAGACCTCGGCATCCCCGTCGTCTTCCCGGAGTCGGTCTATGCCTTCGCCGGACTCGACGCCCCGATCATCGAAACCTCACCATTCGCTCCGGTGGAGGAAAAGGGACGAATTCGGCAGCGACTCATCGAAGCCCGTGAGGCTCACGCAGCGACCAGTGCGAGCGTCGTCGCCGGGGACCTGCTCGGCAGAACCGCAGAAAAGTGGTCGTCGGTCGTGCGGATGTGCATCACTGAACCGATTTCCGCCGGGCGTCGGTCCATGGTGCCGGCACGGACAGACGTCCCACATGGAATCACTGTCATCGCCGACCACGCCGCCGCAATGATCCAGGCGGCAGAGGACCTGAAGTCTGTCACCGCGGGGACGCATCAGCTGCGGATCGCACCGGCATCAAATCCGACACTGGCCGAGATCGCCGACTTCACCGCTGACCTCTTGGGGAAGAAACACAAGCGTCCGGTATCGGTGCCACGCTGGACGACCCGTGCCGTCGGTGCTTTCGAACGCTCCTTCTATGAGCTCAACCAGTTGGCACCGATCTGGTACGAACCCTGCGTCATCGCCTCCAGCGATTTGGCCCAAACAGTCGGCACGACCGACTGGCGCGAAGGCGTACGGCAGATGCTCGGAGGCATAAAGGTCGCGAACGACCTCTGACCGCGGAATTCCGACAGTAATCCGCAGAACTGCATGGTCGTTTGCTGCTTCTGTCACCGATTGGGTTGGGACTCAGTCATGGAAGTCGTCCGGCTCCGCGGGGATGCGCTTCGCCATGAGACAGAACTTATTGCCGTCCGGATCCGCGAGAACATGCCAGCTTCCTGACGGCACGACATCAGTCTTCGTCGCACCCAAAGCCATAAGTCTTTCGAGCTCGTCCGCCTGGCTGCGGTCAGTCGGACAGAGGTCGAGATGCAGACTGTTGTCCCCAAACGAATCACTTGAACGCTCGAAGAGAATAGTCGGCGCATTCGACGCTCCGGAGATCGCGACACCGGTTTCGTCAGTGGCCGTCACCTCGTATCCCAGTGCTTCGCACCAGAATCCGCTCAGCCGAGCCGGGTCCGGGGTTTTGACGACAAGGTCCCCGATTCGACTCACCATGGGCGATCGAACCTCACAGTCGGATCCCGTTGCCCGGTCCCAGAGGCAGGTCGAAGACGAACCAGATGCCCAGCAGCACGGCCCAGGCCAGCCAGAACGGGATGACGAACGGGAACATCCGAGAGATGACCGTGCCCAGCCCGGCGTTCGGCTCATACCGGCGGACGAGGCCGAGGAGGACGATCATGTACGGGTTGAGCGGGGTGATGACCTGAGTGGCCGAGTCACCGACGCGGAACCCGGCCTGGATGAACGCCGGTTCGTAGCCGAGCAGGGAGAACAGCGGGACGAACACGGCGGCCATGAGTGTCCACATCGACGATCCGGAGATGATGAACAGGTTGAGCACACTGGCCAGGAGCATGAAGCCGATGACCGCGGCAAACCCGGTCAGCCCGATCGCCTCAAGCCCCGACGCACCTGCAACGGCAATCCACGAACCGATGCCCGTCCAGTTGAACAAGGCGATGAACTGCCCGAGGATGAACGCGAGAATGAGGAACGACATCATGTCGATGATCGACTGACTCATCATTCTCACCAGGTCGTTCATCGACCTCACGGTGTGCACGACAATGCCGTAGACGACACCCATGAGCATGAAGTAGGCGAAGACGATGAACACGATCGACGACAGCAGTGGGGACTCCGGGAGAAATCCGCCGTCCTCGTTCCGCCAAGGAGAATTGGGGAGGAGGAAAGCGAGGAGGAAGACCGCGGTGAGGACGAGCCCCGAGACGACCGACCAGATCAGCCCTTTCTTCTCCTCGGGTTCGAGTTCGGCCTTGATCTCTGTGGGCGAATCATCGTCCGAGGATTCAGAGGATCCATCCGTTTTCGCCGAGGCGTCTCCGTACGGGCTGTCGGGTGCCTGGTATTCGCGGGCCAGTCCGCTCGACGAGGCGTTCGCGTATTCGCGGGGCACTCCCTTGCGCACCATGTTCGGTTCGATCAGCCGGTCGATGATGAATCCGGCGATGATCGCCAACACGATCGACGAGGCGATGTTGAAGTAGTAGTTCGACACCGGGTTGACCGCGGTGTAGTCGGTGTTCGGCAGGGTCTCCATCACCGAGGTGGTGATCCCGGCGAACAGAGCGTCGAGGCTCGTGGGGACGATCGAGGTCGAATAGCCGGCACCGGTGGCGGCGAACCCGCCGATGAGCCCGGCCATCGGATGCCGTCCTGCCGCTTTGAATACGAGCGCAGCCAACGGCGGGATGATGACGAACGCCGAGTCGGCCATGATCGACCCGACCACCCCGACAAAGCCGACGGCATACGGCAGCAGCCACTTCGGGCTCTTGCCGAAGGCGATGCGCACGGCCGCGGCGAGCATTCCCGACTTCTCGGCTACACCGACGGCGAGCAGAATCGGCAGCACCGTGGCCAAGGGCGGGAATCCGATGTAGTTGTCGCCCATGGTCGTGGTCAGCCACGACAGGCCCTCCCCGGTGAACAGTCCCTTGATCGCGATGGTCTCGTCGCCGCCGGGGATGGCGACCGTGACATCAGCCAAGGCCATCGCCGTGGAGACGAGGCCGGTGATGATGAACAGCCCGAGGAACAGCGTGAACGGTTCGGGCAGCTTGTTTCCGATGCGTTCGATCCAGTCCAGCGTGCGCTGGCCGAAACCGACTTTCCCATCTGTCGTCGTCGACATGAGCGGTCCTTCTCTTCGATGGCGCGGGTCTGGGTGCGGCGGGACGATCTCAGTCGAAGAAGTGCTCGACGTCAATCGCTCCCCCGTCGCGGGCGAATTCTTCGGTGACCTCGGCGGCGAGGGCATCGTCGACGAGGAAATCCAGGGCGGTGCACGCAAGACCATAGGCCCCGTCGAGCGCCGCGGTTTCGGCTGCAGGGGTCTTGGCGGCTGCAGCGAATTCACGAGTGTGCAGGGCCACCTCGGCGTCGGCGGTCTTGATGAGCGGATGGATGCCGGGAATCCGGTAGGAGACGTTGCCGAAGTCCGTCGACGCTGCAATCGATTCGTCGAGCACTCCGGCGGGAAGCGGTTGGCGACCGCGCGCCTGTTCGTGTTCGGCCCAACGGGCGGTCAGCGTCGAATTCGTACGCACGGGCAGCGACGGCGGGTGTTCGTCCCAGTCGACGGTGACGCCGGTGCCGGTCATGAGCGCGGCACCCTTTGCCGCGTCCTCTACCCGGTCGGAGAGCTCTTTGAGCGTCTCGGGGAACTTCGAACGGACGTAGCACTGCACGGTGGCGGTTTCGGTGATGATCGACGGCCTCGTTCCGCCGTCAGTGATGACCGCGTGCAGGCGGGAGATCGGCGGCATCTGCTGCCGCATCAGGCCGAGCCCCTGGTAGAAGAGGTTCGCCGCGTCGAGGGCGTTGCGCCCCATGAAAGGCTGCGCCGAGGCGTGGGCGGCGACCCCTGAGTATGTGACCTTGAGCAGGCGGCGTCCCAGCCACACCTGGTCGGCGCAGTCGTATCCGTAGCCGTGGACCATGATGGCCGCGTCGATGCCGTCGAAGGCGCCGGCCCGGGCCATGACCTCTTTGCCCGAATGGCCTTCTTCGGCCGGGGTGCCCAGCAGCACGACGGTGCCCGGCACGGCGTCGGGGTCCTTCGCGTGCAAGGCGTGGAGGGCGAGGAAGGCACCGACTCCGGCGGTGGCGATGATGTTGTGTCCGCACGCATGCCCGATCTCGGGCAGGGCATCGTATTCGGCGAGGATCGCGATCGTGCGACCGTGACCGGATCCCGTCGTCGCCCGCAGCGTGGTCTTCACACCGTAGAGGCCGGTCTCGACGTCGACTCCATGATTCTCCAGCACCGAGGCGATCGCAGCGACCGAATCGAACTCTTCGAATGCTGTCTCTGCGAGATCATGGATGGTGTGGAGCAGGCCCGTAAGGTCGCCTTCCGCGGCGTCGAGGCCTGCGGCGATGCCGGACCGGCTCGTCTCCGGGGCTCCGGTGAAAGCGGAGGCCCACTCGGCGGCCTGCTCGGCCCGAGCCCGGGTCTGTCTGGCCATCTCGTCGAGGTAGCTGTCGTCCGGTGCGGTCGAGTGGCCGAGGTCACGGATTTCGCTCATGGGTCACAAGCATAGGTGCCCTGCCGATCTGACACGCCCGGAACGGTCAGCCTTCGACGAGGCGGATGGCCAGAGAGTCGATCTTCGCGACGAGGTCCTCGTCACTGGCGACGGCTTCCTGGAACCGGCGCACTTCCTCCGGCGGCACTTCGGACTCGACGCCGAGTGTGATGCCGAGCTCCGGCCCACCGAGGTGGACACTGTTGCTGCCGGGGCTCACACCGATCCGAGCCAGCCACGGGAAGGACTCGGCGATGGCACGCAGACGCTGGGCCACCTCGGCGTCGGCCCAGGACGGAGTCCAGGGCTGGGACTGCACGAACGCGAACATGGCCGGGCGGCGCAGCAGGAACGAGGACTCGGCCCCGGGGTCGAGGACGACGAGCTGGGATTCGGCCTCGATCGCCCCGAGGACGAGCCGTTCGGACTCGATCGGGACAGGACGGGCGTCGGAATGCCACGCCGTCAACGGTGGGATTCCGGAGAATCCGGGGGTGCACTCGCGGCCGTCCTCGGCTTGGAGGCGGACCATCGCCATCTCCGAGGAGTTGTCGGCCATGAGACCGTTCTCTCCGACCTCGTGATCGACGACCATCGGCACGATCGGGGCATAGAGCCTGGCCCCGGACAGGGCCGTGACGACCTGCTGGTGTGCGGACGAATCCAGGGGTGTCTGAGCGACCTGGGTCAGGGCCTCCAGCAGGGCTGCATCCGCCAGCCCGGTGTCCCCGGAGAACGGGTTGGGTTTGAGATCCCGGCCCTCCCACGCCTGTCCGGCGGAATCCGTCGGGGCGTGGGCGTCGCCTGCCTGGGCATCAGACGCGGCGGACCGGGGATCGCCGGGCCCATGCGACTGGCCCGGATCGTGTGAGTGCGTGCTCACTGACTCACCGTCCTGCGACGTCGAGGGCTTCTTCCAGAGTGAACTTGCCGGCGTAGAGTGCCTTGCCCACGATCGCCGAGTCGACGCCGAAGGGCACGAGCTCACGGAGGGCTCGCAGGTCGTCGAGGCTCGAGACTCCGCCGGAGGCGACGATCGGAGAGTCCGTCTTCTGCGCGAGGTCCTTGAGCAGGTCGACATTGGGACCCTGCAGGGTACCGTCCTTGCGCACATCGGTGACGACGTAGCGGGAGCAGCCTGCGGCTTCCAGGGTGGCGAGAACTTCGTAGAGGTCGCCGCCGTCCTTCGTCCAACCGCGGGCGGCCAAGGTGGTTCCGCGCACATCGAGGCCGATGGCGACCTGATCGCCGAAGCGCGAGATCATCTCGGCCGTCCACTCGGGGTTCTCCAGTGCGGCGGTGCCGATGTTGACGCGCTCGGCTCCGGTGTCCAGTGCGCGTTCGAGGCTTTCGGTGTCACGGATGCCACCGGAGAGTTCGACCTTGATCCCCACGGCCTTGACGACCTGGTTGAGCAGATCCGAGTTCGATCCGCGTCCGAAAGCGGCATCGAGGTCGACGAGGTGGATCCATTCGGCGCCGCGGCTCTCGAAGTCCTGAGCGGCGTCGATGGGTGAACCGTAGTCGGTTTCGGTTCCGGCTTCGCCCTGGACGAGGCGGACGGCCTTGCCGTCGGCGACGTCAACGGCGGGGAGGAGGACCAGCTTGTTCGAACTGTCTGTCATTGTGACCTTTCTGCCAGGGTGCCACGGGGTTTGAGGCGACCATAGTCGGTGTGCTCGGTCAGGAGCTGAGTGAGTCTGTGGAGTTGGTGCCGGTGCTGCCCGAACCGCTGCCCGGACTGCTGTCGGCGGCGAACGAGGCGAGCCAGTTGCGCAGGAGCCTGGCGCCCGCCTCGGCGGATTTCTCGGGATGGAACTGTGCTGCCCAGGTGGTTCCGTCTTCGACAGCGGCGATGAAGTCATTGCCGTGGCGGGCAGTCGTCACCGTTGCGTTCGCCGGCGGCTCGGTCGCGGCGTAGGAGTGGACGAAGTAGAAGCGCTCGTCACCGATGCCGGCGAACATGGCCGAGTCTGCTGGAGCGTTGACCTTCGACCATCCCATATGCGGGATGACCGGCGCTTCGAGGCCGGTGACGGCTCCGGGCCACAGACCGATGCCCTCGGTCTTGACTCCGTGTTCGACGCCGCGGGCGAAGAACACCTGGAGGCCGACGCAGATGCCGAGCAGCGGTCGCCCCTGTTCGTGACGTGCCCGGATGAGGTCGACTCCCCCGACGTTCTCCAGTCCGGCCATCACGGCCGAAAATGCGCCGACGCCGGGGACCAGCAGTCCGTCGGAGTCGTTGATGACATCGTGATCAGCCGTGAGCGTGACCTCGGCACCGGCTGCGGCGACCGCACGCACGGCGGAGCGGACGTTTCCGGCACCGTAGTCGAGGACGGCCACAGTCGTCATCGCTTCGCCCCCTTGCTCAGCACCGACCAGATCCTCCACAGGGAGAACCCGAGGACGATGGCACCGAGTGCGGCGACGACCCAGGCGATGGTGTTCCCGCCCAGAGCCAGGGCGATGCCGAAGGCCATGACGAGACCCGCGAGCACGGCGGCGATGATCCACAGCAGCGCCGTGCGTGCCATGGCGGCCCGGCCAGGGCTCATCGTGGCCGCGCTGGCCTGCAGCTTCGTCATGGACGAGGTCGGTATATTGCCCTCGACGTCCTCTGCGGCAACGGTTTCGAGCAGGAGACCTTCGAGCACATCGGGCAGGTTCTTCAGCGCCAGCCCGGCCGGCACATCGGATTCGCGGGCACCGTGACGGAAGTGGCCGGCGTCGATCTGCTCTTCGCTGCGCACGAGGAGGAGGACCTCGTGTTTGCCCGCGAGCTTGGAGATCGCCGCGGCCGCCTCGTTGCCGGCTTTGACATCCGTGTCGGCGAGCACGATTCCGCTGAACTCGCCGATCGGCACGATGGTGCCGGAGATGTTCGACAGCACGCAGGCGGCGGCCAACTGCTGGGCGACCCCGAACGGGGTCACGATGACGGTCGTGCTCACAGGACTCCCTTGGTGCTGGGAACGGAGTTGCTGCGCGGATCGGTTTCGACGGCCTCGCGCAGCGCGCGGGCGAAGGCCTTGAACTCGGCTTCGACGATGTGGTGCGGGTCGCGACCGCGCACCAGGTCGAGGTGGACGGTCAGTCCGCCGTTGAAGGCGATCGATTCCAGCGAGTGGGAGGTCATCGACCCGGTGAAGTGGCCGCCGATGAGGTGGTACTGCTGACCTTCGGGCTCGCCTTCGTGGACGAAGTAGGGGCGACCGGAGACGTCGACGACGCACTGGGCCAATGCCTCGTCCAGCGGCACGGCGGCGAAGCCGTAGCGGCGGATGCCGACTTTGTCGCCGAGAGCCTCGCGCAGGGTCTGGCCGAGCACGATCGAGGTGTCCTCGACGGTGTGGTGGACGTCGATGTGCGTGTCACCGGTGGCGGTGATGTCGAGGTCGATCATCGAGTGCTTCGACAGGGCGGTGAGCATATGGTCGAAGAACGGCACGGAAGTCGAGATGTTCGAAGTTCCGGTGCCGTCGAGGTTGACGGACACGGACACCGTGGACTCGGACGTGGTGCGTGAGTTCTGGGCCTGCCTCATGGAGTGCCTTTCGTCGGGGCGGCTGATGACGGGGTCGGAGACTGCGGACGGTCTGCGAGCACATCCGGTGATTCGGCGAGGATGTCGTCGATGGCGGTCAGGAACGCTTCGGTCTCTGCCTCGGTGCCGGCGTTGACGCGGGCGTGGCCGGTGATGCCGATATCGCGGATGAGGACTCCGCGGTCGAGCAGCTTCTGCCACAGCTCGGCCGGTGAGGCGATGTTGCCGAAGAGGACGAAGTTCGAATCGCTGTCGTGGACGGTGAAGCCCGCCTCGGCGAGGTGGCTGGAAATCCGGTTGCGCGAGTCGATGAGACGGTCGACATTGCCCAGCAGCAGTTCGGCATGTTCGAGTGCCGTGCAGGCCAGCACCTGGGTGACCTCGGACAGGTGGTAAGGCAGGCGGACGAGACTGAGGACGTCGATGAGCTCGGGTGCGGCGATGGCGTAGCCCAAGCGCAGGCCGGCACAGGCGAAGGCCTTGCTCATGGTGCGGGAGACGACGAGGCGGGGCCGGCCCTCAAGCAGAGTCATCGCCGAAGACTTGGCGGGGCGAGAGAACTCCGCATACGCCTCGTCGACGATGACTATCCCTGCGCAGTTGTCGTAGGCGGCTTCGATGACGTCGAGGCCGATCGAGGTCCCGGTCGGATTGTTCGGGGTACACAGGAATACGATGTCCGGATTCGCACGAGCCACCTCGGCGGCGACCGTCTCGGCATCGAGGGTGAAGTCGTCCTTGCGTTCGACGTGCTGCCATTCGGCACCCGTGCCCGTGGTGATGAGCGGGTGCATCGAATACGAGGGGGTGAAGCCTAAGACGGTACGGCCCGGCCCACCGAAAGCCTGGACGATATGGCTGAGCACTTCGTTCGAGCCGTTGGCGGCCCAGATCATGGAGGGATCGAGGTCGACGGAGTCTCCGGCGCGTTCGTTCACACCGTCCAGATAGGTGACGAGGTGTTCGCGCAGTGCGGTGAATTCGCGATCGGGATATCGATTGAGTCCGGCGAAGTGATCGTCGACGGCTGCGCGCATGCTCTCGACGACGACGTCCGGAAGCGGATAGGCGTTCTCGTTGACGTTGAGCTGGACCGGCACATTGAGGTGCGGAGCCCCGTACGGCTTGAGGCCGACGAGGTCTGAACGCACTGGCAGAGAGTCGATGTTTCCCACGGCGATCATTCTACCGAGAGGCCCCCGCCGCCCGGGCGGCGGGTCGGGCATCGAGATCGGCCGGTCGGCTCATCCGATCGAACGGGTCAGCGCGCTGCCGGTCGGGCCGGCCCCTGCCGGTCGAGCAGGGTTCGGCCTCAGCGGACGGGGACGTCGAGGGTCTGTCCGGGGTGAACCGTCGGTGTGTCCAGGTGGTTGATCTCGACGATATCGGCAACGACATCGCGGGTGTCGCGGTCGATGCCGAGATTCGAAGCCACGGTCCACAGCGATTCACCCTCACCGACGACGACCGCCTCGGCGTCGATGCCGATGCTCTCCGTCTCCGATTCGGCGACAGCAGCTGCCGAGAACGACTGGGTGGCGAGGAGGACCGCCCCGCCGATGACGACGAGAGCGACGAGCAGGGTCCGGAGAAGGCGCACAGCCTGGCGTCCACGAGGGGTCAGGTGCAGCTCGGTGTTCTGTGCAGACATCGCATTACCTCTTTCATTCGTACGATTCCACCAGCAATCGGTAGAACGTCTGTTCTATTCAACATGCCAATCGAACAAATGTCCAGTCCAACTCGAACATCTATGCGACAATGAGAGGGAACCAGCGTTGTTGATTGATCTGTCAGAACCATCTCAGTCGGCACTGACACGAGAATTTCCGAAGCGGAGATCACGGCGTTCAGCGGCAGGGAATAGAACGAAGGGGAACGAGCAATGGTTCAGAACAAACGAGGCAGAGGCAGGCCTCGCAACGAAGATGTTGCCAGCGAGATCGCTGCCGCTCGCACCGATGACGACGTCGTCCAGATCCCTGAGGGGTCATCCGGTGAGGGCGACTTCCGCCTCACTCCCCGTCAGCGTCTCGTGCTCGAGACCATCGAACGTGCGGTCGTGACCAACGGCTACCCGCCGAGCATGCGCGAGATCGGCAAGGCCGCCGGGCTGGCCTCCCTCTCCAGCGTCGCCCACCAGCTCTCGCAGCTCGAACGCCTCGGCTATGTCCGCCGCGACCCGAAGCGCCCGCGAGCCATCGAAGTGGTCAATCCGTTCGAAGAGGAAGAGGCCGAGCGCGCGAAGTACGAGGAGCTGGCCAACAACACCGTGCAGGTGCCGGTCGTCGGACGCATCGCCGCCGGTGGCCCGATCCTGGCCGAACAGGAAGTCGACGACGTCTTCTCCCTGCCGACCCAGGTCGTCGGCTCCGGTGAGATGTTCCTGCTCAAGGTCGTCGGCGATTCGATGATCGAAGCCGCCATCTGCCACGACGACTGGGTGGTCGTGCGCAAGCAGCACACAGCTGACAACGGTCAGATCGTCGCCGCCCTCCTCGACGGCGAGGCCACGGTGAAGACCCTCAAGCGCAAGGCCGGTCAACAGTGGCTGATGCCGCAGAACGAGAACTACGAACCCATCGACGGCACCTACGCGCAGATCATGGGCCTCGTCGTCGCCGTCATCCGCCGCCTCTGATCAGAATCCCCTGCATGTCGGAGGCTTGAGGCATCCGTCCCCGCGTACGGCCGAAGATTGAGGCGTCAGCTGTGGCGAAAGATCTGAAATCGCGCGATATCTAGCTGGTTTGAGTCACAAGCCACGAACTGTCAACGCATCCGTCAACGCATTCGCCGTCATCGCAGCACCCGAGTCGGCATAAACGTACTTCGGCACCCCGAACCGAGCGATAGCGTCAACGAACAGTTCCACCGCCAACATATCGACCTCCCGCGCCCCGACACGGTGGCCCACGATCTCGCGGGAGTAGATATCAATGACCAAGACGACGATGGAAAAAACATTGCCGATTACTGGCCATCGATTTATGTTTCAAAGAACAATAAAAAGATCGTGACAGCGATACCGTCAACAGACACTGAATGCACCCTTATCAAGTGATGCATCGAAAGGCAGGGCAAATAAAGAATGAAGCGAACTATTCGATTTTTCCCTGATCACGCCCGGTCCCCCTTGTGGGACAGCGATTCTGAGAAAATTCTGCTATATCCGAATGATCTTGGACTCTCTGAGAGCCTTGGCCGAGACATTCTTCAGTGGACCGACTTTTGGAACCACCATTACGATGTCGACGCCGGATGGGATAACGAAGAAAACGAGCGAAAAAGCAAAGCCGAGGGCGACGATCTTGTGGCTCGAATTCAACGCGAATTGGGCGAATCCGTCGAAGTTATCGACAGACGATGGTATTAGAGTATTCCTCCTTTATCGACGTAGCCATGTCAAGATCGCTCTGATCAAGACGATCGCTCGAAAGGTGATGGTGAGATTGTCATACTTCGTCGCTAACCCTCGCCACTGTTTGACTTAGGCAAACGAGCCTTCCACGGCATTAAGGTCCAGAGGACTACCACCTCAAAGCAAGTGCTCATGCTGGGGTGTCATCCTTCGTCGGTTTCGGCCAGCCGTGCCAGGCTCTTGCGGACGAGGCCGGAATTCGTCGTCGGCCACATCCGCGGCATCGAGTTGACGAGAAACCCGGCATACCGGGCAGAGCGCAGCCGCGAGTCGAGCACGGCCACCACTCCCCTGTCCTTGGTCGACCGGATGAGGCGTCCGGCTCCCTGAGCCAGGCGCAGGGCGGCATGCGTGGCCGACACCGCCATGAATCCGTTGACTCCCCGTTGGTCGGCATCGCGTGCCCGCGCCTGCATGAGCGGGTCGTCGGGACGTGGGAACGGCAGACGGTCGATGATGACCAGGCGGTTCGTCCGTCCCGGCACATCCACTCCCTGCCACAGAGACATGGTCCCGAACAGGCAGGTCTGGTCATCGGCGGTGAACTGGGAGACCAGCGCCGGCAGGCCGTCATCGCCTTGGAGCAGGATCGGGAAATCGAATTTCTCCCGCAGGTGTTCGGCTGCCGAGTTGGCCGCCGCCCGGGAGGAGAACAGGCCCAGTGCCCCGCCGTTCGAGGATTCGACGAGTTCCTCGAGTTCGGTCAGCGCTTCTTCGCTCAGTCCGCTGCGTGCGGGTTTGGGCAGGTGGGAGGCGACATAGAGGATTCCCTGCTTGCCGTAGTCGAAGGGAGATCCGACATCGAGGCTGTCCCATTTCGGCGCCTCGGGTCCGAAAAGTCCCAACGAGGCTGCCACCGCGTCGAAGTTCCCACCGAGGGACAGGGTCGCCGAGGTGGCCACGACCGTGGATTCTTCGAAGATGCCATTGCGCATGGTGCCGGCCACGCTCAAGGGCGCGACGACGAGATTCGTCGTCTCCTTCTCGCGGAAGGTCGAGCGTGAGAGCCAGATGACGTCGTTCTTACCCGGATCGCAGAAGCGTTCGGCGAGTTCGAAGATCTCCTGGCAGCGCGCCTTGGCCATCTGCCGGCCAGCATCGGCGTCCTCGGTCTTGCCGCCGATGTCGTTGATGATCTGGCGGGCGGAGTCGCGGATCTGTGCCAGGGCCAGTCCGAGCGCCTCGCTCATATGCAGGATGAGCCCTTCGGGAACCGAGGTCTGCGCACGTTCGAGTGCCGCCGCGGCGGAGTCGAGCAGAGACACGACGCCGTCCTGGACGGTGGTGTGTTTGCGTACGGAACTCGTCGCGGCCGAAAGCATGCTCGTGTTGATCTGCCCGGACAGGGCGCTGGTCACCCGGTCCTTGAGTTCGTGGGCCTCGTCGATGATGATGACATCGTGTTCGGGCAGCACGTTCGATTCCCCGAAGGCGTCGATGGCCAGCAGGGCGTGGTTCGTCACGACGATATCGGCTTCGGCGGCTTTGTTCCGGGCGAGCTCGGCGAAGCATTCGGTGAACAGCGGACAGTTCGAGCCGAGGCAGTCGAAGGCGTTGACGGACACCTGCGACCAGGCACGATCGCTGACGCCGGGCAGGAGGTCGTCCCGGTCGCCGGTGTCGGTGGTCTTCTCCCAGGTGCGGATCCGCTGGATCTCCTCCCCCAGGCCGGAGCGTTCGGTGGGTTTGCGTCCCGCCTCGGCGTCGGCACCGAGGTCGAAGAGCATGCCCTCGCCCTCGTCGGGGTACCCGCCGGCGAGCTTGTGCTTGCACACATAGTTCCGGCGCCCCTTGAGCAGTGCCGCCTGGGGAAGCGGATCGAGGTCCTTCTTCACGGCCTTGAACAGCCGGGGCAGGTCGCGGTGGATGATCTGCGTCTGCAGGGCCAGGGTCGCCGTTGACACGACGACCTTCCCGCCGGTGCGGGTGACGTACTCGGCCGCCGGCACCAGGTAGGCCAAAGACTTGCCTGTGCCGGTTCCTGCCTGCACGAGCAGATGGATTCCCTTGTCCAGCGATGAGGCGACCGCCTGCGCCATCTCCTGCTGACCCTCGCGTGGCGATCCGCCGATGGCGCCGACAGCGGATTCGAGGAGGTTTTCGACTGCCTTCACTCGTCGATGACCAGGTCCGGACGTTGGAATTCGCGCAGTTCGTCGACGAGCTCGGTCGGCACCTTGGCCTGCAGACTGGTGCCCTCCGTGCCGTGCGATTCGTGTTCGACCGTGCCGAGGGCGTAGATCTTCGACACGAGGTCACCGCGTTCATAGGGAATGAGCACGGTCATGTCGATGTCCGGGACGGGAAGGCGGTCCTCGATGGCCTCGATGAGGTCATCGATTCCTTCCTTCGAGACGGCGGAGACGAACTGGGCGTCGGGATACTCCGCTCTCAGACCGGTGATCACGGCCTCCTCGGCGATATCTGCCTTGTTGAACACGAGGAGTTCGGGGATGTCTCCGGTCTCGACGTCTCCCAGGACGTCGCGCACGGCCTGGATCTGTCCGTGCGGATCCGGGTGGGACGCATCGACGACGTGAAGGAGCAGATCCGAACCGGCGGCTTCCTCCAGGGTCGAGCGGAAGGCCTCGACGAGCTGGTGGGGCAGGTTGCGGACGAACCCGACGGTGTCCGTGTAGGTGAAGACGAGGCCGTCGGCTGTCTTGGCCTGCCGGACGGTCGGGTCGAGGGTGGCGAACAGGGCGTTCTGCACCATCACCTCGGCGTCGGTGAGCAGGTTGAGCAGGGAGGACTTGCCAGCGTTCGTGTAGCCGACGATCGCGACCGAGGGCACGTGGTGGCGGGCGCGGTTCTTCCGCTTCGTCTCCCGCGAGGGCGCCATGGCGTTGATCTCGCGGCGCAGCTTCGACATGCGCGTACGGATGCGGCGACGGTCGAGTTCGATCTTCGTCTCACCGGGTCCGCGGGAGCCGATTCCGGCACCGCCGGCGACGCGGCCGCCGGCCTGCCGGGACAGCGATTCACCCCAACCGCGCAGTCGCGGCAGCAGGTATTCGAGTTGGGCGAGTTCGACCTGGGCCTTGCCTTCGCGGGATTTCGCGTGCTGGGCGAAGATGTCGAGGATGAGCGCGACGCGGTCGACGACCTTGACCTTGATGACGTCCTCGAGTCCGCGCCTCTGGCTGGGGGCGAGTTCGGAGTCGATGATCACGGTGTCGGCGCCGACGGAGGCGACGACCTCGGCGAGCTCGGCTGCTTT
The DNA here is from genome assembly GCF_013280495.1 of Brevibacterium permense. Taxonomy (GTDB): domain Bacteria; phylum Actinomycetota; class Actinomycetes; order Actinomycetales; family Brevibacteriaceae; genus Brevibacterium; species Brevibacterium permense. The sequence goes on along the minus strand of NZ_JABSSX010000011.1, from coordinate 1,881 downwards.
GCCTTTGCCGAGGTAGGTGCCGGGGTCCGGCTTGTCGCGACGTTGGATGAGCGCATCGAGGACCTCGGAGCCGGCGGTTTCGGCGAGTGCGGCGAGTTCGCGGATCGAGTTCTCGGCTTCGGCCTGGGTGGTGTTCCAGATACCGGCGAGGACGACGCGTTCGAGGCGGACCTGACGGTATTCGACCTCGGTGATGTCTTCGAGCTCGGTGGAGAGTCCGGCGACGCGGGTGAGGGCGGCACGCTCGGCGAGGTCGAACTGGTCATCGCCCTGGGTGGTGTCGTGATCATCGAGGGCTTGGGCGCCTCGGGAGAGCACACGATCGAGCATCGCGTTGCGACGCTCCTTGTCTTCAGACGTCATTCATTCCTTTGTTCTCTGCCGCCCGCACGGAACTTCTCGTGCGGACGTCGTCATGCTTGCCACCGGTCCAGGCGATTCGCACCGACGGTGGTGTCCATCAATTCTCCCACAGCCGTCTAGACTGAAACGGTGTCAGAGCACTATTTCACCGAATCGCCGAGCAGCGAGGCCAAGTCGCGGGTACTCAACCTCGATCTGGCCGGCCGCGCCGTCACCGTCGAAACCGTATCCGGCACGTTCTCGCCCACTCGCCTCGACCTCGGCACCGCTGTGCTGCTGCGGCATCTGGCTGAGCCGCCGGCCGGCGATATCCTCGATCTCGGCTGCGGTTGGGGGCCGATCGCCCTGCACACGGCCTTGGATGCCCAGGACGCCGAGGTGGATGTTCGAGTGTGGGCACTCGACGTCAACTCCCGGTCCCTGGAGACCACCGCGGCGAATGCGCGCAGACTGGGTCTCGATACGATCAACACCGTCACCGCCGCTGATGTTCCCGCCGACCTGCAGTTCGCCGCGATCCGGTCGAATCCGCCGATCCGCATCGGCAAGGAAGCGCTGCACGAACTCTTGGAGACCTGGCTGCCGCGTCTGGCGCCGGGCGGCCGCGCCGATCTCGTCGTGTCGAAGAACCTCGGCGCCGATTCCCTGCAGAAGTGGATCGCCGGGATGCTCGGCGACGGCTATTCGGTTACCCGGACGGGATCGTCAAAGGGCTTCCGCGTGCTCACGATTGAGCGGGACTGAGCTTCAACCTCAGAAATCACTACGACACCAACCTAGCGACGCATAAGCTCGACTCGTTGGACTCAGCAACTCGCAATTGCGAGTGAAACAACCCAGCGCACTTACGTAGTCCACCAGTGAACGCATCAGCCTGCTCACTCAACTTCAATGCCTAAGACTATAAATGGTCTGCCGAAACCGTATCGGCAGCAACTTCCTTCAGCTCCAGTCAGTCGATTTTGCACACCTCAGGGCACGTTGCTATAGGCTAGCCCACAGGAAGTCATCGCTGTTCACACGGTTAACGTCAGGCAAACCATGCTCCAAGAAGACTTATTAAATTTCGTTTCGAACAATATAATCTCGATAGTATTCGCTTTCGTTTGGTTCACCACTGGGATTTTGCTCCAAAAATTCGGGGACTTTATCGTTCGCCCGCGGACTCGTCCTGAACAAACCGAAGGTGAGGCAAACGAGAAATGATTGACAAAATCATAGTTGAAATAGCAATTGGAGCTCCTGGCTTGCTTGCAGGAACATTTATTGCCCCAGCATTTGGTCGCATACAACTGCACCCCGGCGCTTCTCGCAGTTCACTCCCGGAAATCGTAAATGATGCAAAGAGGAACTACCCGGTTCGTTTTCGTCCGAAACCGAGACAGAGTCCGACCCCTTGTAGGGAAGCGGCATTCGGTAGCACGCGTGGAACGAAGTGGTAGCAGGAGCGCGGGGATCCGGTAGCACCACTCCGGCACCCCGCGCTCCCAGCTTACGGTCACGCCGGACTATCGACCT
>NZ_JABSSX010000010.1 GCF_013280495.1 Brevibacterium permense | reverse complement strand
GCCCCCCCCCCCCCCCCCCCCCCCCCCCCCCCCCCCCCCCCCCCCCCCCCCCCCCCCCCCCCCCCCCCCCCCCCCCCCCCCCCCCCGCCTGCCCTCTGTCTCGTGGCCGTGACGGCTCTCATCGACGTGGTCGGGTTTGATGGGCACTCGCCGAACCGGGGAGTGCTAGATTGTGATTATGAGCACTGAAAAGATAACGACGCGACCAGACTTTCCCCGACCTGGGCGGGCACAGGCTCCCACCGGTGACGAGGTCGAGAAGGTCTTCGAGCGGTTCTCTCCCGCTTATGAGAAGCAAGCCGCGGATGTCTGGGATGCGCTGGAAGAGCAGGATCTGAAAGTCTGGATCATCGACGGTGGTGAGAACGATGGCGAGACGATCTGCGCGGGGCGAGCCTACGATGACGCGGCTTTGGTGATCCATCTCGAAGACCCCAACGAGGCATTGGCTGTCGCAGCGGCCCGGGACGCGGACAAGCTTGACGACTACATCGCCTCCGGGCTGGGCTGAGTCCCTGGTGCGATGATAGCGTTAGTCGCTGAGTAGGCGGACTTTTCGACAAAGCGCAGCTGTGGAGATCCCGAGGTTCCGGGCTGCTTGTGCAGCAGTTTCACCACTGTCGATGAGTCGAATCGCGTTGCGGATCTGACTGTCGGTGATGGGACCTGGCCGGCCACCGAGGTCAAAGCCGCTTTCTCTGGCTCCTTGACCGAACCGGTCAGTCGCCGTTTGATCTACCGTTCCAACTGAACCTGCGCGGCCGCGAGGCGCTTGACGCGGCGCGCAGGTGCACGGCGCTTCGCGGTCGAATCTGCAACGAACGGCTGCCTTCTCTTGACACCGCGTCGCCAAGGACGTCTCTGGGGAGATCCAGGTCGGCCACATACTCCGCTCTGCGGCGTGTGCCGCGCGGTTGGCTGAGCTGAAAACTTGAATCACGAAGGCCAGAGCGATTCGCGTTCCAACGATTACAGTGTCCGCTAGGCCTTGACATGATCAGATTTTTCTATGTCTGTGGCCACCTATACCTGCGAGGCTCTGCCAGCAGAAGAAGGTACTGCCCAAAGAAGCCGAACTCTCTGTGGCTTTCGAATCTCATATTCATGCCTCCAACGGACGTGTCTGCATCAGCCCTGCCGACCCTGGGCAGATAAGGGCCGAGTACCGGACTGCGCGTGGGCATTGGGATGAAAGTGGCCCAGCCATGACGCGCACTGACGACATTGCCATCCGCGCCCCAAACGTGTTTATACTGTAATCTACATCACATTGAAATGGGTGATTACCCGCGACGATGACTTCGCACAAAGATGAGGGGATCGATTTTCATGAAGAAGAAGCTAATCCTGGCGACTGGCATCGGAGTCGGGTTCGTGCTCGGTTCTCGAGCGGGCCGAAAACAGTACAACGCCCTCGTTGCCAGGACCCGCGAGATGTGGAACAGTCCTCAGGTCCAGCGGTTCATCGGTGCTGTGACTGGCTCGGTCAAAGATCATGCACCTGACATCGCCGGACAGGCGGGGGAGAAAGCGAAGCAGTTCGGAGCCGGAGCCGCGGATGAGGCTCGTTCGCGTGGACAAACCGGTTTAGCCGATACTCTCGACAAGGCCGGCGACTTCGCGCAAGGCGCAGCCAAGTCCGTGGGGGAGGCCGCGTCAAATGCTGCTGCTCGACACAGCAGCGATTCCAGTGGGAGTTCACTCACTGACACCAGCGCGGAGACCTCGCCTGGCGCTGCGCCGACACAGGCACCTCGCCACGAGTCGGACGCCTAGCAGACTTCGACAACGATCAACCTCTGCAGCTCATCGTCCTGAACGGGCTTTGGGTCAGCGTATGTGTCGATTCTCTTATCTCAGAAACAGAGGGTCCAGTCCGCCCTCGCCTTCGAAAGCAGGTGCCTGATGGCTGACTATGTCCCTAGTCCAACGAGCGCAGTCTCGACTGCTGAGCTCGTCTCGCAATTGTCAGAGCAGGCTACACGCCTGGTCCGTGATGAAATTCAGCTCGCGCAGATCGAGATGAGCGCGAAAGCCAAACAGGCTGGCGTTGGTGCGGGCCTGCTCGGCGCGGGTGGCATCATCGCCCTATTCGGTCTCGGTGCGGGAATCGCGACCGGCATCATGGCCCTCGCCCTCGTCGTGCCGGCATGGTTGGCGGGTCTGATTGTCACTGTTTTTCTGCTCGCTGTCGCAGGGATTGCCGTCCTGGTCGGGAAGACCAAGGTCGCAGCGACGACGCCCGTGCCCGAGCGCGCAATCGAGGGTGCGAAGCGCTCTGTGGACACAGTGAAGAAAGGAGCCCGCGATGGCGGACACCATTGATGCGGGCCCCGACTCGTCGTCGGGTAGACCGGGTCCGGACGCCTCCCAAGCCGAGGTCGAAGCTGACATTGCCCGTACCCGTGAGCAGCTTGGCCAGACACTGGCCCAGCTCGTCGAGAAATTCGACGTCAGAGCCCGGGCCGAGCGCACGATCGAGGAGATCAAAGACAACGCCACCCATACCCTCGACGAGGCGGGTCACAAGGTGACTGAGAAGCTCTCAGCAGCCACCGGTGCAGTGAAGTCTGTGTTCTCCTACGACGATGCGACCACCTCCGCGGCTGCCGGAGCCGGACCGGACTCGACGGTAGAGACCCATCTGGCATCGAGGTCTCGACCTGACTGGGCCAGTCTTGCGCCGTTGATGATCGCCTCGGGCCTGGCCCTGACTGCTGTCATTGTTGCGGTGGGGTGGCGGCGATGATCGGCAGGAGACGGTCAGCATCCGGCACTCCGGTACGCTCTGACCGGCGGTCGAGTCGCGATGAGCGTGTGGATGCTGATGATACTGGTCCGGTCTCCTATGACGAGGCGAAGGATTCGAGGCACGGTGTCGCAGCTGAGCATCCGACCAAACCTGATACTCCACAGAAGCTGACCGGACCGACGTGGAAGTACGTAGCGGGCAAGACACTGCGGGAATTCCTCGGCGATGACTGCCTGCAGTTAGCTGCTGGTCTGACCTACTATCTGGTTCTCGCATTGTTTCCGGCTCTTCTGGCGATTCTGTCGATCCTGGGTCTGGTGGGCCAAAGTCAGCAGACGGTTGAGACGGTCACCGGCATCATCACCGATCTTGGCGGAAGATCCATCGCGGATACGCTGAGGCCGACTCTGATGCAGTTGGCACAGAACTCGTCGGCGGGGTGGGCATTCGTCATTGGTCTTCTCGTGGCTCTGTGGTCGGCCTCTGGATATGTAGTTGCCTTCGGCAAGGCGATGAATCGCATCTATGAGAAACGTGAAGGTCGCCCGATCTGGAAACTTCGCCCCCTCATGCTTCTTGTCACCCTGGCCGCTGTGATCCTGGTTGTCATCGCAGCGTTGATCCTCGTAGTCTCGGGGCCGGTGGCAGAGGCGGTTGGTGGTGCGATCGGGTTCGGCTCGAGTGCTCTGCTGGTCTGGCAGATCGCGAAATGGCCCGTTCTGCTCATCATCGTGATCGCTTTGGTCGCTTTGCTCTATCATGCGACACCGAATGTTCGACAGCCGAAGGTCAAGTGGATCAGTCTCGGATCGGTCTTCGCGATTGTCGTGTGGGTGCTGGCCTCGGCGGCTTTTGCGTTCTACATCGCGAACTTTTCGAATTACGCGAAGACGTATGGGTCCCTGGCAGGAGTCATCATCTTCTTGCTCTGGCTGTGGATCACGAACATCGCCTTGCTGCTGGGGGCTGAGCTCAATGCCGAAATCGAACGCGGGCGTCAGCTTCAGGGCGGTATACGGGCCGAAGAGGATATTCAACTGCCTCCGCGTGAGACGACGACACTGGATAAGGCAGAGCGGAAGGACGCCAAAGATGCTCGGAGAGCACGGGCCCTGAGGAAGACCCGAGGCGAAAGCGCCCAGCCGACTCGCAACGACTGACAGGAAATGATGACTCGTAGGAGAGTGAGACATGGTCAAGACCGATGACAAAACCGGCAATACCGCGGCTAAACTGTTGTATCGTCCGTTCGGACTGGTCGGGAGCGTCGTTGGTGGTGCCCTGGCGGGGGTGGTGTTCAAACAGATCTGGAAGCGTGCCACCCCTGGTGACAACGCCGATGCTCCCGGTGCCTTGGAGTCTGAGCACAGGCTACGTGAGATCTTGGTGGCAGCCGCTTTGCAGGGTGCGCTCTTCGCTCTGGTGAAAGCATTGGTCGATCGGGGCATGGCAAACGTGTTCACAAAGTTCATCGGCGAATGGCCGGGTGACTGAGTACTGCACGCACGGTCCTGAAGTCAGACTTCACGCCACAGAAAAATGAGCCACGTGACTGACCGTGGGAATCAGGAAGGAACAGAGATGACTGAGACAGTGAAAGTTCCGCAGCCGGCTGGGAGCGAGTCGACACGGACTGAGAACGCGGAGCGCGGTTTCGCAGCGTCGCCGGCGTTGGCGAAGAACATGCAGACAGTTCTCGTTGACTTCATCGCCCTCCAGCTCGTCGGCAAACAGGCGCACTGGAATGTTGTGGGCCCAAACTTTCGGGACCTTCATCTCAACCTCGACGAGGTAGTCGATATCGCCCGAGAGGGCGCCGACACAATCGCCGAACGTATGCGCGCACTCCACGCCACCGCTGATGGACGCCCCGCTGTGGTCGCTGAGCAGACTGCATTGCCGGAGTTCCCGGCAGGTGAAGTGCTGACCGGCGACGTGGTTGACCTCGCTGTCCGAGCGGTCGAGACTGCCGTGGCCACGATGCGGCAGGTGCATGATGAAGTTGATGAGGCGGATGCGACCACCGCCGACATCTTCCATGACTTCATCGCGCGTCTCGAGCAGCAGGCCTGGTTCCTCAGCGCCGAGAATCGACGTCCCGAGAGCTGACAGGTAGGGCCTGAGGTCCGCTGTTCAGGCAGACTATGCGCCGCTGGCGAGTCGATCGTCGACTCACCAGCGGCGCACTCACGTTCCTCCCCGAAAGACAATAACCACATCCTGCCGTGACCGGCTGGTGAGCGGTTTCATACATTGCCTTTCTCCACACGATCATTGACAGGCACCACCCGGCGCCGAGAAAGTTCTAAGGCAAATGACGCCGACGCCTGTCTTCACCGCAGAACGCTCGGTGAGCTGGTTCAGCAGCAACGCGATGATCGTGCTGACGAGTACGGGCTTTGGCCGCCCGAGCATTCAAAGCTGCGCTGCGCTTCAGCTGGTCTCGGCCGAGGCGTGCCCCGGCTGGCGGATCTCGGTGAAGCTCGTCGTTGATGAGCCGGCATCCTCCGGGCGCTTGTCCATCGCATGGTTGAGGTCACGCAGGAACCGAGTGACGACACCTCGCTCCTGGGGAGTCATCGCATCAGTGACGTCCAGCATGCGGGCGTGCATGTCTACGAGGGTCCGCCGCACATCACGACTCGCCAAGTCGGTGGGTTCCACGGCGATTGAGCGCCTGTCGTCAGGGTGAGGCGTTCGTTTCACATATCCGTCCTTGACGAGACGGTCCACCAGAGCACTGGCAGAGGCAGGCTGAATGGACAGATTCTGGGCCAGATCGCGCTGCCGCATTGCTCGCCCCTGTGCCTGTGCGGAAAGCAGGAGCCGGAGAGCCAGCAGATCCTTTTCTCCCATGCCCATGTCCTCCCTCACCTTGGAGCGCATGAGGGCATTGGACTCGCGGTATCGCCGCAACTCGTTGAGCAGCTCGATTGAATCAGCTGATTCAGTTCTCCGCTCGGAGTACCAATAACCGCTGCTGGTTGAGGATTCGTCGGTAGACACGGTCGCCAATTCCTTCCAGTCCATGTAGAGTCTGAGTATTGGTAGCCAGGCTAACTGTTAGCCTGACTATTTGGCTGATCGTCAACCACAAACTCTGGGACGAGCCACGCAGCGACAGCCTGGCCACGGTAGTGATGTACTACAACCTCTCCACCGTCCTGACGCTGCTGATCACGGTGTTCGCGCTCTACGCTGGACTGGTGGTCCTCATTCTGCTGGGTGGACTCGTCGTCATCGATCCCGAGTTCATGACGGCCCAGATCCGGCAGGAGGCGACGGTGGCGAACTATCTCGATATTGCCTGGTTGAGTGCAGCGATGGGCGTCGTCGCCGGCGGTATCGGTGCGAGCTTCGACTCAGACCTAGATGTGAAGCGACTGACTCACGGACAGCGGATGCGACAGCGGGTATACACCGACAACGACCCGGACACCGATGATGTCAGCCGGAACTCCTGATGGCTGATGAGGACACGTCCAGCGACTCCAGAAAGAAGTGACAAGAACACACAGCATCGTTTACAGGTCACCGGGATGATTTCAATGCCTCTGGCCTCCTGGCGGAACGAACCTTCCTGCCAGGATGATCTCAGGAAGCTGGTCACGAGCAATGCGCAGACCGCTAACAAGACGCAGAACCGATGACTGCAGAGTGCTCACGTCTGCTCGTCTGTCCGGTCGCGTGAACGGGGGCTTCAGCAGCTACTTGCGTCAACTGACGTGAAGCGACGGTGCTTTCCTGCCGAAGCGGAGTCGGAGCCTGTCCTCCTCAGCGGTGCACCGAAAGGTGTGGCCGTCGTTCCCGGCTTCACGCGAGGCCTCCCTGCCGGGAATGACACCTCACGTGAAGGCGGGAGAAGATCAGGCGAAGATGCTCACCCCTCCTGGGCCGACGAGACAGCCGACGACGATGAGGACGACGCCCCACAGAATCTGTTTGCGCAGAATTGCGAAGACGCCCGAGATGACGAGCAGCGCTGCGAGGATCCACAGAACAATAGCCATAATTCAACTTCCTATCGGTTTCACTGTGAGTGCGGCATCACCGGCTCGAGAGCCGGTGATGAATCTGATCGACGCCGAGGCTGCGCGCAGCCGACGTTGGAGAGTTGTCTCTTTCTTGGTCTGCCAGCGGATGCGATTCCAGATGCTGCTTCATCCGCGGAGTCTGCCGACCATAAACAACACTCGCCGAGAAGATTACAGTGTAAACACCGCGAGCGACACCTCCCCTCCCGACAGGAGGATCTTCGGCAGGACCACGGCGGTGTGAGAGAGCCGACCCGATCGCCCGGCGTCAGCGGTCGACGTTGCCGGTGAGGACGCCGACCAAGGTCAGCGCCATGGCGATTGCCAAAGCGATCGCCGAGGCGATGAAGGCGGCGGCGATGTGTTCGCTCAGGGCCGCGGCGACGACGGCCGGGCCGACGATCTGACCGATGCTGTACCAGGACGTCAGCTTCGCTGAGGCGTTCGCGACTCCCATCTGCGTGCCGACGCCGATCGTCATCATGACCACCCCGATGAATGTGAAGCCGAAGAGCGCCGCGGCGATGATCAGCACGATCGGGGTGGAGCCGAAGACGGCGAGCAGGGCACCGAAGACCTGGAGGCAGTAGCAGAGCGTCAGCGCCTTGACCGTGCCGATGCGGGCTGCGACCGCTGCCCACGTCAGGGGAGAGGCCGCCGTCGCGATCCCGGCGATGAGCCACGTCGAGGCGGCCGCGGTTGCTCCGAAGACGGGACCGGCGAGCACGACGAGGTAGGTGCCGATGATGATGTAGCCGCCGCCTTGGAAGAAGTAGCCGGTGGAGAGGATCGCCATGGCTCGGCGGCGATTGGCGTCGAAGGGGGTGGCCGCCTCGGCGGGATCGTCGGTGGCGGTTTCGGTCGGGTCGTCGGTTGAGGTCGGGTCGGCCGCCTCGGCGGGGGTGGTGTGTCGGGGTATCCGGGCGGGGATCGGCCAGGTCCAGGCGATGATGGAGAAGATTGCGGACACGGCCGCGCAGATGAGCCACAGCTGACGCCAGTCGGCGACGCTGCCGGCGGCGAGCACGATGGCTCCGGAGACGAGGATGCCGAAGCCGACCCCGCCATACGAAATGCCGCCGTCGCGGGACCGGCGGGAGTTCGCAGGGATCCGTTGGGTCACGCACACGAAGATCAGCCCCGAGGCGATGCCGGCGATCGTGCGGATGCCGCCCTGCCAGATGAGGTTCGGGGTCAGGGCGACCGCGGCGAGACCCACGGTGGAGACGATGAGGCTGAGGCGGTAGACGAACCTGTTGGGTTCGACCCAACCTTGGGCGATGACGAGGGTGCCGATGAAGTAGCCGACGTAGTTGAGCGTCGCGATCCATGCGCCGGGAGCCGAACTCCAGTGGAGGGCTGCGACCATGAGCGGCAGGGCCGGGGTATAGAAGAACCGGCCCATGCCCATCGCCACCGACATACCCAAGGCCCCGCGGATGGGAGTGAGGGAGGGCCGGGCGAAGCTGTCGGGCATGGCGGTTCCTCTCCTCCGGTGGGCTCAGGTGGCGTGATCTCCAGCACTACGATGCCATGGGCGTGGGGCGGGCGCCTCGGCGGGTGGGGATTCGGACGGGAGGCCTCTTGAAAGGCACTGTGGAAGTTGTCGATTCTGCGGGGACAGGGCAGAGTTATTGGCGTGAACCTCAGTAGGAGTATCCAGGGCAGCGTGGTGGCGCTCGCCCTCGTGCTGTCGGGATGTTCGTGGTTCGATTCGGACGACTCCACGCCGTCCGCAGAACAGACCCCGGATCCGAGCCCCACGCCGACCGAATTCGAGCAGGCGAATGTTGACAGCGCCTCCGGTGATGCCGCATCGATCACCACGACCGCTGAGCAGACGGGACCGAGCTTCAGGTCCGACAACATCGGAGTCTCCTTCGAAGCCACCGACCTTGCCGACCCCCGGCTCGACCCGGCGAAGTCGAATCTCGACGAGCAGCTGAGAGCGCTCGGGTCTCCGGCGCTGCGGTTCGCCGGCAATGCCCTCGACCGGAGGACGTTCTGGACGTCGAAGGGGGAGGCGCCGAAGCACGGCGAGAAGACCACGATCACTCCTGATGACCTCAAGAGGCTGAAGAAGCTCGTCGACGCCACCGGGTCGACGGTCACCCTCGGAGTTCCCCTCGGCACTTACGATCCGGAGCGGGGAGCCGACATGGCCGCGCATGCGGTCGACATCCTCGGCGATTCGCTCATCGGGCTGGGGATCGGGAATGAACCCAATGGCTATACCGTCGACGATGTTCCCGACGGTGCCGTCCGGGAGGATGGCTGGAACGAAGACAAGTACGTGGGTCAGCTCGAGGCGTATGCCAAGGCGATCCATGCGAAACGGCCCGAGGCGCCGATCATCGGTCCCGATGTCTACGACGGGGCGTGGATGACGGCCTTCTTGGACTCTGATGTCAAGAACAAGACCGCGCTTGCGCAGCATTGGTATCAGCTCTACGAATGCGACTCCACCAAGGTGCCCGGTCGCGGCCCGCAGGCCGCGAACCTCATCGTTCCCCTGGCTAAAGAGGCGGCGAAGAAGAACCTCGGCATCGGGAAATCCAAGGCCGATGCGGCCGGTGTGCCGCTGTGGCTCGAGGAGACCGGGCCGACGAGCTGCCCGGGGACGAATGACACGTCACTGACGAATGCCTCGGCGCTGTGGGCGGCCGACTACACGCTGTATGCGGCGACCCTCGGCGTCGAGCGGATGGCCATGCATTCGATGCTCGGAGCCTGCAAAGGCGGAGCACCGATGTCGCTCATCTGCGATCCGGCCGATCGCGGGGATCAATCGAACGAGTTCCAGGTGCGACCGAACATGCTCGGGCTGCGGCTGCTCGTACCCAGCGTCGGTGGGGAGTTCACTTCGACCGACGTTACGGGCGGTGGGAATATGAGCGCCTACACCGTGGTCAAGAACGACGGTCGCACGCTGGTGACGACGGTGATCAATGCGAACGACGCAGCTTCGGTGGGTGGAAATCCCGTGACGCTGTCGATGCCGTCGGGGTTCAGTGTTTCGTCGGCGTCGCAGGTGTACGGGGCGTCGAATGATGTGAAAAGTGCGACGCAGGTGGTGCCGGCGAATCCGCTGCCGGCTGATGTGCCGTTCAGTGGAGATGGGGCGCCGGGGTCGGCGTCGGGCGCTCCGAGCCCGTCGGGTGGCCCGAGCTCGCCGCAGGCCACGGGTGGTGTGGGCGATGACGGGAAGCTGTGGATCGACCTTGCCGGGAGCACGGTGACGGTGTTCGTGATGACCAAGAGAGCATGACTGAGCAACTGGGCGGAGCCGCAAGTTGCCGCAGTCATTTTCAGCTTGCGATAGACGTGGTGCCCTGTCTTCCGGTCCGAAGGCAGGGCACCACATTAATAAACAAATTGCTCAGTGAACCTCGGACGTTGCACTCTTGTCGGGTTCGGCGATCAAGAGACGCTTGGCGTCCTTGGCTGGGTTGATGAGAGCCATTGCGACGAGAGCACCGACGATAGCTACGCCTCCGAACACCTGGAATGATTGAGCATAGCCAGCTGCGGGTGACGATGCTGCGTCGACTATTGCACCAGTAATCGGAGGTGCGATGATTCCTGCGACTGCCTGCAGGGCAAGGAATACTCCTAGAGCCCCCGCTACCTGATTCGGAGGACAGATCTGTGAGACTGCCGCGTTAGTGATCGGAGTGACGATGCATCCGATCCCGTACCCGAAAGAAACTGCAGCAACAACTGCGATCGGTACATGGATGAGTGGGAGGACGAGCATCGACAGCCCGCACACTATGAGACCAATTCCCGGAACAATGCCACGAGCAATACGGGAACTGCCGCCTTGGCTCATGATCTTGTCAGTGATCGCTGTTGAGATGAACATGGCGAACAAGGCAACAATGCTGGGAATGCCGAACATCGACCCAGCTTGAAGCCGTGAGAATCCGAGACCGATCTCGAAGTAGGAAGGAAGCCAGGTCAGGACTACAGTGATGAGCCCATACATTGGAACTGCGGCTGCAAGCGCACCGAGGAACGTGCGGCTCAGGAAGATCCGTGTCCACGGAACTTTTGTCCGCGCGGCTTCGGCCAGCGCTTCTGGGGCAACGTTCTTAACACTCGCATACGGGCCGGGCTTCCATGTGACTAGCCATAGAACGCACCACAGCAGGCCCACGGTCATCAGAGCGAGGAATCCGTAGTGCCAGCCAAAAGTGACGATTACCCAGGTCAGAGCTGGTGCCGCCGCGATCTTGGCGAAGGAGTTCGCTGCCGAGATCAGAGAACTCGGAAGCCCGCGCTTCTCGACGGGATGCCACGTGTATGTCGCGGAAAGGATCAGAGCGCCTGACGGCCCCTCGAAAAAGCCGAGGATGATGCGGCTCACGAGGAGGACAGCGAACGTTCCAGCGATAACCATCGGAAACATGGTTGCCGCCCAGATGACGGCGATGATGACGAGCGACCATCTTAGCGCGGCGAAACGATTGATGGTGCCAGCAAAGAACCCACCGATAGTGAACGCCATGAAGAATGCGCTTGCCGCAAAGCCGAGCTGTGCGGACGATATTCCCAATTCTTCTTTCAGTGGCTGCGCGACGAGTCCCAATAGCAACTTGTCGCTGTAATTGATCATGTAGAGCAGCATGAGGATTCCAGTGATACCCCAAGCTTGTACTGGATTCCTCGACGGGCCCGATGGCGGAGCCGCTGGCTGAGTATTGTGGGCGGCCGACTTCGTTGTCATTGCAGTTGTCCTTTCTCAGACTTCAGATGAGCGTGCACTCATCTGCTGGTGCGGTGGCGTGGTGCGAATTACGAGAGACGTTCGAGGACCATCGCCATGCCCTGCCCACCAGCAGTGCACATGGCTTCGAGGCCGAACTGGTGGTCAGTTTTCCGAAGACCGTTCAGTAGAGTGCAGGTGATGCGCGCGCCGGTCATGCCAAAGGGATGTCCCAGGGCGATAGCGCCCCCGTTGACGTTGAGCTTTTCCGCGTCGATGGACAACTGTCGTTGACATCCGATTACTTGCGCAGCGAATGCCTCGTTGATTTCGACGAGGTCCATATCATCCATAGTCATTCCGGCAAGGTCGAGTGCGCGACGACTGGCCTCGACCGGTCCGAGCCCCATAATCTCCGGTGAAAGACCCGAGACGCCTGTGGCGACGACCCGTGCTAGTGGAATGAGTCCAAGTTGCTGCGCCTTGGCCCCGCTGACGATGACCAACGCGGCTGCTCCGTCGTTCAATGGACAGGAGTTTCCGGCCGTCACCGTTCCGTTTGCTCGGAAAGCTGGCTGGAGTTGACTGACTTTGGTCAGAGTAGTGCCTCTGCGCGGACTGTCATCGTGTTCGACGGTCCTTCCTCCTGGCACAGTGATCGGTGTGATCTCATCTGAGAAGAAGTCGGCATCCACGGCAGCCTCAGCACGGTTCTGACTGAGAACCGCCCACTCGTCCTGCTCTGCACGGGAAATGGACAAGTGCTGGGCGACATTTTCGGCGGTCTGGCCCATTCCGATGTAGACATCAGGCACCTCACCAGACCTCCGCGGATCTGTCCATGGGCCCTGACCGGATGCGAGCTGAGAGGTACGTTCCATGGCGGAGTCGAATTTTGAGTTCTTTGTTGCTGGCCATGAGTCAGCGGTACCGTGACCGGCCTGGGAGACGGTTTCAACTCCGGCAGAGACGAACGCGTGGCCCTCGCCGGCCTTGATAGCGTGGAAAGCCATGCGTGTTGTCTGGAGCGATGATGCGCAATATCTGTGCACTGTCGTAGCCGGCAATGCATCCAGCCCCAATAGGACGGAGACAACCCGACCGATGTTGAACCCTGAGTTTCCGGCAGGTTGGCCGCAACCCATCATGAGGTCGTCGAGGTGGGTTGGATCGAGTTCGGGAACGAGGGCAAGCGCGGCCTCGACAACCTGAGCTGCCAGATCATCAGGACGGACTGCAGTCATAGACCCCTTGTGCGCTCGACCGATCGGCGAACGTAGAGCAGAAACGATGACTGCGTCGTCTGCCGCGATTCGCGTCATGCTGTCGGCTCCTGCTCGAGGTGAATGCCTGGAGCGAGCGAGATGAACTCTGCGACACAGAGAGGCTTCTCGATCTGATCACCGCGGATCTCGATGTCGAAGACCAACTGTGTGCCGGACGGCACCGACTTGACCGACTTCAATGTTGTAAATCCCCTCGCGCGTGTGCCCGCTGGAGCAGGGGAAATGAACCGTACCTTGTTGAGGCCGTAGTTGACCCGACTGGACGTTCCCTCGATCAGGACGAGTTCCTGGTTGACTGTGGCCGCGAGGGCGAGAATAAGGAAGCCGTGTGCGATCGTTGATCCGGTCTCTGTCTCAGCAGCGCGGGCGGGATCAGTATGAATCCACTGGTAGTCGTCTGTGGCCTCAGCGAAGAGGTTGATTCGTTCCTGGTCCAAAACCGTAGGGCGAGTAGGGCCGAGTTTGTGGCCGATAAGCGACCGTATTTCGGTGATGTGGATGGCACTGTCAAGTAGTTGCTCAGCCATGATGTGGTACCTCTTCGACCAAATTGAAAACCGACATCGGAGCGTCTGCTCTAGCGACGAAGACAGTTCGACCGGTATCGGTGGTTGCGGTGATAGCGCAATCTGCTCGATTCGTCGGCCCGGCCGTCACTTGAAGCAGCCGCGCTGACACCCGCACAGTTTCTCCTGTGATGCTGCTTCCGACTATCTTTGCCGCGAGCCGGCCGCTGCTGAGCCATTCCGGGGGAGAGGACAGGGACGTCATCATCTGCGATGCCGTCTCGAATAGGTACATGCCCTGAAGTATGGTGCCGCCGAAGAGCGGAGTGGCCACTGCAGGGTCAGTGTGGATGGGGCCGTCTGTGGCGGTGGCACGACCGAAGTCGTCGAGGAGATCCTGTGAGACGACGATCTCCTCGGTCGGGAGAGCTAAGCCAGACGGCTCAGCGGTAGACTGCGCCTCGGTGAAGAGGCCGAGGTCACCGGTTGATGCCGGTGACGGGGTGTCCGGCAAATCGGATTTTCCCGGTAGAACGAATGTCTTCAAAGCTGTCAGTGCCAGCGTTGACCCTGAGTACACGTCGTATCGGAGGCACATCGTCTGTTTCCCCCGTCGTACGCTGACGTCTGCAACCGAGACGGCGATTACGCACTCGAGGTGCGGAGAGATCGGGGCATGGAACTCTACCGCCTCTTTCGAATGCACAGTGCCCTGAGGCAGTTCGACGAAGGCCTTCACCGCGTGCAATGTGTCGTAGGCGAGCGTTGGAGAGCAGTCTCGGTAGATGCGAGTGGTCGTGTCCGTGATTGAGGCGAAGGCGTCGACCGTATCCCGAGTGAAATCAGTCGAGAAGCGACCAAGGACGTCACCGACGGTCAGGTCGTCATAAGTGAGTTGATTCTGTGTGAGCATCGTCAGGCTTTCAATCTTCTGTGGTGGAGCCAATTGCGCCATTGGGCAGATCCTTCTTTCGAATCTTTCCAGTGGCGGTTTTCGGCAACGACTCCATGAGGTGGACGGTCGGTACTTTGTAGGTCGCCATGTTCTCCTGCGCCCAGAGTTCGAGTTCCTGCGCGTCGGTGGTCTCACCCGGCGTGACTCGTATGTAGGCGTGCACGCTCTGTCCGGTCTTTTCATCGGGGTGACCGACAACGCCTATATCTTCGACCTTCGGATTCCTCGCCATGAGGACCTCAACTTCTGAGGGAAAAACACTCATACCGTTGACCTTGAGCATTTCCTTCTGCCGCCCGAGGTAATGGAGAGTCCCGTCTGAGGAAAGACGGCCGGTATCACCGGTGAATACCCAACCATCGGTGAGAGTCTCTTTAGTCTTCTCAGGAGCGTCCCAGTATCCGATGAAGTTCGATGGTGAGCGCAGAGCGATTTCGCCGGAATCGCCAAGTGGCAGAGGATAACGAGTACTTGGATCGACCACGATGACATCAGTACCTGGCATGGGCAGACCAACAAAGACCGGTTCGCTCTTGAGGTCGTAGTCATCGATTTCCAAGGTCGTGGTGAACGTATTGGAGGTGTGTGATTCGGTCATACCGAAACTCGATTCGCGGAGCACGCTGCCGCCTCCGGTTTCGCTTTCCCAATAGCGACGGATGTCAATCGAAAGCTTCTTCGAGAATGACATCGCGCGCAGATGTCGCAAAGACTCCAGCTGGCGAGGTGCGTCCGTAGTCAGACTGAGCAGCTGCAGATAACTTTCGACAACTCCGCTCATGGCAGTGACTTCGAACTTTTCGATTGCTTGGAGCGCGGTTACAGGATCCCATCGTGTCAGCAGCACAATCGTTGCTCCGGCAAAGAGCGGAGCGAGGATGCAGTTGTTCTCTCCGGAGATCCAGAAAATCGGAGTGAATGCCAGGACAGCTTCCGCGTCGGTTGCTTCCTGACCGATCAAGCCCCAGGCCAATGCGCAGTTATGTGCGGCAACAAGCATGTTCGCTTGAGTATGCATACAACCCTTGGGAACTCCCGTGGTTCCTCCGGTGTAGTTGAGGGCCGCTACAGAGTGCGGATCGACCGCAACCGGATCAGTCAGCTCCGTTGAAACCAGCTCGGCCCAGCGGCTTGGCGTGCCGCTTTCAACCGGCGTATGCGACTGCAAGGACTTGGGGAGCTGCAGCTCTGGTGACTCGGGCAGCAGGTCACCGATAGCGATCGGAACGATCTCTCGGACCGACGGTAACTGCGAATCGTTCACAACGCTCAGTTGTTCGGTGGAGCAGACGATGATTTCTGCTCCCGAATCCTGCGTTTCGTACTCCAACTCGCTGCGCTTGAACATCGGATTGATCGGTACGTGGACAGCACCGGCTTTAAGGGTACCGAGCATTACAGCGATGAACTGTGGACAGTTCTGCATGAACAGCCCTATTCGCGCTCCACGGCGGACTCCGTGCTGCATCAACCATCCGGCGATGCTGCTGCTCCACCCATCAAGAGCTTCATAGGTGATCGCAGTGCCATAGAACTGGATGGCAACGCGATTTGGAATCTGACGCACTCTTTCTTGAAATACGTCGATGAATGCCTGGTTGGCCAGCTCCTGGGGAAACTCTCTGGGAATGTGAGATGGCCAGATTGCTTCCTGGTTGTCTCTGGCTTTCCGGACGGCCGAAGCAACCGCATCTTGCCATTGTTCAGTCTCAGATGTGACGACCACCGGCGACCTCCAATACCGTTCCTGTGATGTACTCCGAAAGGTCCGAAGCGAGGAAGAGAGCGGCGTTCGCGATGTCAGCAGGCAGTCCTGCGCGGCCGAGAGGAATCTCCTTCTCACGCTCCGCGAAAATATCTTCCGGCATCGCCGCTGTCATCGCGGTCTTGATGAGTCCGGGCTGTATCGCGTTGACTCGGACGCCCTTGAAACCGACTTCTTTGGCCGCAGACTTCGTGAGACCAACAATGCCGGCCTTCGCCGCCGCGTAGTTCGTCTGTCCGATGTTGCCGACCTTTCCGGAAATCGACGACATGTTCACAATCGAGCCATGGCCTTGTGCCCGCATGACGTGCGATGCGTACTTAGTGCCAAGCCAGCATCCCAGCAGATGGACCTGAACCACCTGGCTGAACTGCTCCGTAGTCATCTTCCGCATTGTTGAGTCACGGGTGATGCCTGCGTTGTTGACCATCGCGTCGATTTGGCCGAACTCGGAGGCTGCGGTTGAGATCAGACGCTCGACGTCGGCTTCGGAGGTGACATCGGCGCGAACACCGATCGCTTTGCCCCCTTGCGACTGCACTGCTTCCGCCACTGCCTCAGCTGCGTCGCCGTTGACGTCGGAAACAACAATGGCGCTCCCATGGGCGACGAAAGTTTCGCAGATCGCTTTACCGATGCCTTGCCCTGCTCCCGTGACCACGGCAACTTTTTCCTCCATCAAACTCATATGTCGTCCTACTCTCAGCTCATCCTGACTGACGTCGTGTTGGCAGAACACCGCGAACAGCGGCGCTTACGTTCTAACCATATATAATATATGAAGACACGGATTTGAAAAGACCCATAGCGGAATCGACTGTTCTGTGGGCTCAAATCCGACAGTTCGTGCAGTACGGCTGCCGCGTTGAAGCGCGGGCAGAGAGGCGGCAACGTAGAGTGTCTACGAAACGAAAGAGCAAACGAAGAGATATGAGCATGACGGTGGCGAACTCCAAGACTCCCGCTGGCTTCAGGCAGAAGCAGCTGAGCAATCACATCGCCGAGCACATTCGGGCGGAAATTCTTGACGGCACCTATTCGCCTGGTCAGCACCTTCGCCTAGAGGAAGTTGCGCAGGAGCTGGGAGTCAGTGTGACCCCTGTCCGTGAGGCCTTTATGGGTCTGCATGTCGAAGGGTTCGTGCGCCACGCTGAGCGCCGAGGCTTCGTTGTGTCAGCTTTGAACCGCCGGGATTTCGAGGATCTCTATGATCTCCTGGCGCAAGTGTCGAGCCGCCTGGCTGAGCGGGCGGCGGCGGGAATGACTCAGTCGGATGTCGAGCGCCTGACCGAGGTTCATGAAAAGATGCGAGACGCAGTTGCTCGCGGCGACTACGAGCTCGTGGAGCACACGAATGATGAATTTCATCGGATCATCAACCGGGCTGCCGATTCATCTAAGCTGACGTGGGTACTTCTCAGTGTGCTCAAGTACGTTCCGAAGCGGTTCTATGCCAGGATCGAAGGGATGTCGGCCATGTTGCTTGAACAGCATGAAGGAATTCTTCAGGCGGTGATCGACCGGCGCCCTGCGGATGCGTATGCGGCAATGTTCGAGCATGAGCGAGTCTCAATGCGATCAGTGCTTGATGACCTTGACCGGCAAGGAATTTTCTCTCGGGCCGTTATCGCCTGACTATCGTCTGCTTTCTCTGTGAGGTCAGTTATTTCTGCACATTCATATATTATATATGACACTGTTGGGTGGACCCGAAGAAAGTTGGTAATCGGTATGGGCAAGTACCTCGTGGCAGTTCCGGTGCGATGGTCCGATCAGGACATCAACGGACACGTCAATAACGCGAAGATCGTCACGCTAGTCGAGGAAGCTCGAATCCAGTGGTTGAACAAAGATGCGGCTGTCGAAGGTCTCGTATCTTTCGACACGCCCAAGGTCGTAGTTTCACTCCATGTTGAGTTCCAGAGACCGCTTTCGGCTGATTGTGACGTGGAGGTGAGCATCTCAGTCAAGCGAATTGGACGTACATCATTCACCTTGTGCTACTCGGGAATGCAGGCGGATCGCAATCGATTCACGGCTGAAACCACACTGGTTGTCCTTGACCGGTCCGACGGGCAGCCTCGACCGCTCACGGATCCCGAGAGAAGCTATCTACTTCGACATATTGCCGACGACGCGGCGGTGCCGAGAATTGTGGAGTCAGTCTAACCATCTTCGGCAGGTGGCTCGAATGCCAGAGTGCGTAGTGAGAATCTGGAAACAAATGGAAGTGATGTGCAGTTGTGAGACCTAATCAGCAGCAGAATGACGGTCCTTTCGGCGAGAGTCATGTTGCAGTCATCGGCGGAGGCTCCATTGGTGTCGCGTTTGCCGTTGTGTTTGCCAAGGCCGGCATCGAAGTGAAGCTAGTGGAGCCGAGTGAAGTGCGTCGCTCGAAGCTTCCTGCTGAAGTGAATTCGAAGTTGCAACTTCTGCTCGCGCACGATTTGCTCGATACGCCTATAGCGGAGATTGAGAATCTCGTTTCGATCCACTCGGAACCCACTACAGCGGTGCCGGGAGCTGTGCTTGTTCAAGAGTGTGCGCCGGAAAACGTGGAACTGAAGCAGACATTGTTTCGCGAAATTGCGTCACTCACTGACGTTGAGACTGTCCTCGCGTCATCCTCATCATTTATGCCCAGCTCAACTTCAGCGGAGGATTCGGATGCCTTGGACCGAACGCTGGTGGCGCATCCAGGCAACCCGCCGTTTGCTATTCCGATCATAGAACTCGTTCCTAATCCGAAGACCCGCAGCGCTGTCGTGAGCCGATCGAGCGCCTTGTATCGTTCGGCAGGACTGTCTCCGGTACTTGTGAAGGAGGAAGTCGAGGGATTCATTTTCAATCGGATTCAGGGTGCGGTGCTCCGTGAGGCCTATTCTCTGGTTCGAGACGGCATAGCATCCGTCGATGATGTCGATGCCGTCGTTCGGGAAGGTTTGGGGCGCCGCTGGTCGTTTATGGGCCCATTCGAAACAGTAGATCTCAATACTCGCGGTGGAATTGCCGCGCACGCAGAGAAGATGGGACCCGCCTACCACCGAATGGGTATGGAACGTGGCGACCAATCGGAATGGACTCCGGATCTTGTGGAGAAGGTCGAGCTGCAGCGCCGAGAACTGCTGTCACTCGACAAATGGGAAGAGCGGGTTGCCTGGCGGGACGAGAATCTTCTACAACAGGCAAAACGAGCGACTTTGCGAACTATTTCTGGTGAGTCGCTCGGGGAAGTGGCAAGTAGTGAAGATCAGGGAGCGAGAGGTTAGGGATAAGAGTGACAACTCGCTCATCCGGGCGACTGAAACCATCGTAGCTGACCGACGTTGTCATCTAACCCCGCGCCTTTCCAGTGAACTGCCCGTGGCGCAGTTAAGCCGAACTCCAAAGTACTACTTAGGACTGCGCTGTAGCTTAGTGGGTATGTGCACTGGAGCATTCGGCTATATGGAGCGTCTGGAGACTGCACTAAATCTTCGGGGCAACCCCTTGGGCGTTGATGCCTTCATGGACATCCTCCGCGAGATGAGTGATGCGGCCTCGGCGCCGCTGTCCGGAGGCGAACGTGGCTACTGAGCGAGGCGACCGATATGCAATAAGAATGTCTGATCGCGTCGGTGGATTTCGTTACGCGATTTGCTCTCTCACGTCACCGTCCAAAGCAAATTGATTCCGAACGATCGAAGACGCCATGAAAGTCCGTGGCGTTTCGCGATTCGTCCGAGTTGGCTACTCCGGCCGTCATCAGTCCCAATAGTCCACGATGGATACGCCGAGTCGGTCCAGCAGCGTATCGAGCTGCACGCGCCCTTCGCCTTCGTAAAGGGAGCCGATGGAGTCCCGTCCCGGGTTGAGACGGAAGGCGTCCCGGCCTCGGGCCAGACGCTCTTCGAAGAGGACAATGACTGGCACCCGGGGCAATCGACTGACCTCAGCCTGCCGGGAATGCCAGATGATGCCGCTGAAATTCTGAGGCGAAGCATGGATGGCTTTGGCGACAGCGCGAGTGCAGGGGTAATGCTGGCTGGGGCTGGACGAGACCGCTGTCCGCTTCAGGCCAAGGTCATCCAGTTGCGGATCACGAAGGTCAGCAACCTTAATCTCTTCCGAAGCAAGCAGTTCGACGTGCAGAAGTCCGTGGAAGCTTTCCTCCTCAGCCTCCGGAATGCCGTCTACGTCGACATCCCGAAGGCTTCCTTCGAGGAGGGCAGCCTCCGGGGTTTCGGCGAGGTAGATCGCAGCAACACGGTTCCCGCCCAATTCGGAGTCGAACGGGGAGAATCGTGCGTTGCCGAACCCAGGGTTGAACTCCGTGCGTCCAAAACGGGAGTCATAGACGCGACTCCAGGCTGTGTCTGCGGGGATGGTCGTCGACGGCAGCTGGCCTTTGCTGGCAAGGCCAGTCAGTGCTCCGATCGCCACCGTGCACGTCGTCGGCTCCGGACAGGTCAGGGCTTCGGGTTTGAACGCGCGACTCATGCGCCGGCTGGGAAGTCGAGGTCATCGATGTGAACCTTGACCGAGTTCTCAACCACCTCTGGTTTCTCGTGGACCAGCTTGGCGGGGATCCGCCCGCTGAGCAGTCCAGTGGGCCGAGTACTCCATGCCCAGATTGCCCACGGTCGGACGCCGGCCTTGAGCAGCGGTTGGACGATGGTTCTGCTGACCGCCTTGTCGAGGTCGCCGTCGTCGTCGAGCTGAAAGGCGGGCACGAGGACTCGCCCTTGTGCCTCGACGGTGAATAGCCTCTTTTCGTGGCGCTGTCGCCGCACCCACTGACGTGCGGCTTTCTCGTTGGAGTCGCGCATGTCAGCCACGGCCGAGTAGGTGGCCGCACCTTCACTTTCGAGGAGCCGCTTGCGAATCTCACCACTGCGGACCGCCTGGCGCTGAGTCGCTCCAGAAACGATCTGCGCATTGTCGACGTAGTCCTCGTCGATGTGCTTGCGCAGCGTGTTGCGACCGGAGACCTGGAGTCGTTTGCGCTGTTTGTAGAGGCGGATGGCGTTCTGAACTTCGTGGGGACTGAGGCCGTCGAAATCTACCTGCCTATTCGGGTCCATTGGTTGGTGCGCCTGTGCAGTCATAGCAGCCCCTTTCTCCTCACCTCAATTGTAGCGAGTGTGGCATGGATATAACAGAGTCTTCAGGTGCTACATTTTGGTGTTCAAGGCCGGTTTCCGGGACCGCGGATACTTGAGCCATCGCGTTAATCTGCCGCCCCGCCTCGGCGAAGGAAGACGAAACACCACGGGTGCCGACGTCCTCACGATGAGGAGACCGGCACCCGTGATGGTGTGGAGCGGGAGCGACCGAAGGTCAGCTCACGGCGACCTTTTCGCTTTCAGAGGGGCGAGCCGCCTCGGGGGCATTGGTCGACGTACCGTGCGCATCCGGTTCGAGCGAGAGCTCATCGAACGGGTTGTCACCCGACAGGGTGGCGCGGGCGACGTCGAGGTCGATCTCGTTCGTCCACTTGCCGATGAGCAGGGTGGCCACGGCGTTGCCGGTGAAGTTCGTCAGCGCACGGCACTCGGACATGAACTTGTCGATGCCGACGATGGCGCCCGCCTGCCTCAGCCCGCCTCGGTGCTCGGGGTGAACATGCGCACGATCTCGCGCTTGAGGATCTTGCCGCTGGGTCCCTTGGGGAGTTCGTCGAGGAATTCGATGATCCGCGGGATCTTGTAGGCGGCGAGATTCTCCCGACAGAACCGCTCGACCTCATCGGCGTCGAGGTCGGAACCTGGGGTGCGGGCGATGACAGCCGTCACCTGCTGACCGTACTTCTCGTCCGGGGTGCCCACGACGCTGGCCTGATCGACCTCGGGGATCTCATAGAGGACCTCTTCGACCTCGCGCGGGTAGACGTTGTATCCGCCGTGGATGATGAGGTCCTTGATGCGGTCGACGATGAAGAGGTACCCGTCCTCGTCCACCCGGCCGAGGTCGCCGGTGCGGAACCAGCCCTCGGCGTCGAGCACCTCGGCGGTCGCCTCGGGTTTCTTCCAGTAGCCGGCCATGACTGCGGGTCCCCGCAGCAGTACCTCACCCACCTCGCCGGCAGACAGCTCATCGCCGCTGGTGGGGTCGACGGTCTTGACCTCGAAACCGGGCACCGCCGGACCGACGCTCGTGGGCTTCCTCGTCCCGTGCAGCGGGTTGAACGTGCCCAGCCCGGACGTCTCCGTGAGCCCGTAGCCCTCGGCCAGCGGTGCCGTGAAGCGATCTTCGACCCGACGGACCACCTCGGCGGCGATCGAGGCGCCTCCCGAGCTGATGATGCGCAGGTCCGGTGCGTCGCCCTCGGGGGCCTTCGCCAGTACGGACATCCACATCGTCGGTACGCCGGAGACGATGGTCGTCTCATCCTCGGCGAGGGAATCGATGAAGGCCTGCGGATCCCAACGGGGGAAGAGCGTCACCGGTGCACCGGCACTCATCGCCGGCAGCGTTACGGCCGCCAGACCGAACACGTGGAAGAGCGGCAGACCGGTCGCGGACCGATCCGACGGGGTGGCCTCGATCATTTCGCGGACGATGTCGGTGGCCGAAATGAAATTGCCCAAGGTCAGCATCGTCCCCTTCGGCTTGCCCGTCGTGCCCGAGGTATAGAGGAGCGCGGCGAGGTCATCCCAGGCGAAATCGGCACGATCGACGGTGACATCGGACTCGGCGCCCACCTCGGCGCGCGGACCCTCATTGCCGACGATGGCCAGGGTCCGGAAGCCGACATCGTGCTGCGCAGCCGCGGTCTTCCCTGCCTCGGCCGAAGCAGGGTGAGCCACGAGCACGCGGGCCTCCGAGTCGGCGAGGATGTAGTCGAGCTCCCTGACCGTCGAGAGCGGATTGACGGCGACGACCACCAGCCCGGCAGCGTGCGCACCGAAGAACTCGATGAGGAACTCCGGGCAGGTGGGCGCAATGAGCATGCTCGCCGACCTCGCTGAGGCGGTCGCGGACACCGCGACGCAACTGGGCCAACCGCACTGGACCGGGGACGTCTCCACGGCAACAGGCGTCGACGATCTGCTGGCCGCCGCCGAGAGCGAGCTCGGCGACGTCGAGCTCTACTTCGCTAATGCCGGGATTGCCGGAGCCCCCGGCATCGGCGGCGAACGCGACTGGGACCGCATCCTCGACATCAACTTGCGGGCGCACATCCGCGCCGCAGAACGGCTCGTACCCCGGTGGCAGACTCGCGGGGAAGGATATTTCGTGGCCACCGCCTCGGCGGCGGGACTGCTCACTCAGATCGGGCAGGCCGGCTACTCGGTGACCAAGCACGCCGCACTCGCTTTTGCCGAATGGCTGTCGGTGACCTACGGCGACGAGGGCGTGGGTGTCTCTGTGCTCGCCCCGATGGGAGTGAACACGAAGATCCTGTGGGGCGAGGACCCCGACTCTCTGAGTGCAGAGGAACTCGCCGCCCAGCGGGCCGTGTCCGAGGCCGGCAACGTCCTCGAACCGGCAGAGGTCGCCGAGGCGGTCATGGCCGCCGTCGAAGCCGAGACCTTCCTCATCCTGCCCCACCCCGAAGTCCTCGATATGTACCGGATGAAGGGCTCGGATTATGACCGCTGGATCCGCGGGATGCGCCGCTACCAGGCAAAGCTGCGTGGCAGCGGGGCTGCGGGCTGAGCCGACTACGCAGACTGGGCCGATTAAGCAGGCTGGGCCGCGACGGTCTCCGTGCGCAGGTGCTCACCGGGTACGGCCGTCGGGGACTGCCTGACGGATTTCGGGTTCGTCTCCTTCAAGGCCAGCGTCGACACGACGGTGATCAGCGCCATCGCACACACGAACAGCGTGATCCCCAGCGTCGATCCGTCCATCTTCGCGATCAGCCACGTCATGACGATGGGCGTCGAGCCCGACACGACGATCGCGCTGAGCTGATAGGCCAGAGAGACCGCGGAGAAGCGGATCTGCGGGGCGAACAATTCGCCGAAGTACGCGGCGATCGGGGCGTAGATGAGTGACTGGAACACGCTGGCCACGCTGATCGAGACCGCGAAGAGGACGATGTCCGTCGTATTGATCAGGGCGAAATAGGGGAACGCCCACGCCAGCAGGCCGACGCCACCGATGATGATGACCGGACGGCGACCGATCTTATCGGCGAGCCTGCCGCCGATCAGAATGGTGGCGATGCCGAACACGCAGGAGAGCATGGCGGCGATGAGCATCTGCCCGTAGTCCATACCCAGGTAGCTCGTGCCGTAGGACAGGGCTCCGGCGATCGTGATGTAGAAGACGCAGTTCGTTCCCGACAGTGTGCCCGCGGCCAGCAGTATCGTCTTCCAGTGCGATCTGATGGCCTGCCACAGCGGTGCCTGCACGACCTTCGGCTTGGCCGCAGACACCTCGTTCTCGAGCTGTCTGAACTCGGGGGAGTCCTCGACTCTGAGCTGGATGTACATGACGATCGGCACCAGCAGCGCCGTGGCCCAGAACGGGATCCGCCAGCCCCACGATACGAAGGCCGCCTCATCGACCGCGGACGAGACGATGACGAAGGCCAGATTGCCGAGCAGGGCTCCAGTGGGAACGCCGACCTGCATGAACGAGCCCGAGAATGCTCGGTGCTTGGGCCCGGCGGACTCGCTGAGCAGCAGCGCCAGCCCGCCCCACTGGGCGCCGCAGGCGATGCCCTGGATGAATCGGCACGTGACGAGCAGGACAGGGGCCATGAGGCCGATGCTCCCGGCCGAGGGCAGGCAGCCGATGAGGAAGGTGAAGACAGCCATGCCCAGCAGGGCGATGACCACCATGGGTTTGCGGCCGATCTTGTCTCCGAAGTTGCCGGCGACGAGCCCGCCGACCGGCCGCGCGATGAAACCGGTGGCGAAGGTCGAGAACGCCAGGAGCGTTCCGGTGACTCCGCTCGTATCAGGGAAGAATACCTGCGGGAAGACCAGTGCGGCCGCTGTGCCGTAGAGGAAGAAGTCGTACCATTCGATCGAGGAGCCGACGAGGCCGGCAGTTCTCAACCCAGCGTGTTTGTCCGGTTTCACCTGCGGATTGATGGTTTGTGCGTGGACTGACATGGGATTCCCCTCATCGTCGACAATGGTCCCTCAGTGCATATGGTCGATGGGTATTACTCGAAGTAACGGCGCGGGTTCTTCACCAGCATCGTGTCGATATCGTCTTCGGATACGCCCTTGTCCAGCAGCATCGGAATGACGTCGTCGCTGATGTGGCGGAAGTGCCAGTTCGGCTGGATCTGCGCCTTCTCTTCCTGAGTGAAGTAGTCGATATAGCACGCCGCATCGTGGGCTAGGGTGATGCGTTCGGCATAGCCGCGACGGACGAGTCCGACGATGGTGTCCACGCGTGGTTCGGTCGGCAGGTAGGCATCGATGCCGAACCGGTCCATGCCCAGGAACGATCCGTTCTCGGCGATCTGGGACAGGTAGTCGAGATCCGTCGAATCGCCCGAGTGGCCGATGATGACCTTCTCCAGATCCGCGCCCTCTTCCTTGAGCACACGCTGCGTGACCAGGCCGGAGCCGGTAGCCGGATTGGTGTGCACGGTGATGGGAGCACCGGTCTGAGCGCTCGCCTGACCCACCGCCCGCATCGTGCGCTCGACTCCCTCGGTGAGTCCGGGGGATTCGATGGCGCATTTGAGGAAGGCGGCCTTGACGCCGGTGTCGGCGATGCCCTCCGTGAGGTCGCGGACGAACAGTCCCACGAGGGGTTCCGGTTCGTCGATGAGGAGGCCCGGGCCGCGATGTTCGAACTGGTGGGGGAGGTCGGTGAATGTGTAGAGGCCGGTGGCCACGATGATGTTGAGGTCGGTATGCTCGGCGACTCTCTGGACCCGGGGGATGTAGCGACCGAGACCCACGACCGTCGGGTCGAAGATCGTATCGATCCCCGCGGCTTTGAGGTCATTGAGCTTGGCGACGGCATCGGCGATCTTCTCCTCGTCGTCCCAGGCCGTGTCGTAGTTCTGCCGCATCTCCTCGCTGAGGACGAAGATGTGCTCGTGGACGAGGGTTCGGCCGAGTTCGCTGCTGTCGATGGTGCCGGTGACGGTCTGGACTTCTGTCATGGGTGCCGCTCCTTTGCGTAGACGTCCCTGCCGTGAGACATGTTTCTGTTCCACCTTGAAGTGACCCAGCACACACGGCTAGTCTCAGACTAATGAATCTGAACTCAATTTCAAATACGATGATGATTCGGGTTTCACGGACCGCGCGTGACCCGTCGTACCCACGAAAGGCAGACAATGACGACTCCCATCAGGCCCACGACCATCGCCGACCTTGAATCGCTCGTCGGTGAGGAAATCGGTCCGACCAGCTGGCACACGCTGATCCAGGACGACATCAACTCATTCGCCGACCTGACGAACGACCACCAGTGGATCCACGTCGATGAGGAACGTGCTGCCGCTGGTCCCTTCGGCGGCACGATCGGTCATGGACTGTTCACCCTGTCGCTGGGGCCGGGGTTCATGGAGGAGCTCATGGCGTTCGACGGATTCGCGCACAGTCTCAACTACGGCTACGGCAAGGTGCGGTTCCCGCAGCCTCGACCAGTGGGTTCAAACGTGCGCATGCGGGCGACGGTCTCAGCCGTCGATGCACGCGGCACCGGGTCCGCACAGGTGACCACCACTCAGATCTTCGAAGCCGAGGGGATCGAGAAGCCGATCTGCGTCGCCGAATCGATCGGCTACTTCACCGAACACGAAGCAGACATCTGAACAAGGGAGTTTCCATGGACATGTCGACACTGTTTGCGCTGAAAGGGCGCAGTGCGCTGATCACCGGTGGCTCGCGCGGAATCGGCCGGATGATCGCCGAGGGATTCGTGCAGTCGGGCGTGCGCGTCTACATCACCGCCCGCAAGGCCGAGGCCTGTGACGCGACCGCCGCCGAACTGTCCGAACAGGGGACCTGCGTGTCCCTGCCCGGAGACATTTCGACGAAAGAGGGACTCGCCTCGGTGGTGGCCCGGCTCCGTGAGCACGAGACGAGTCTGGACATCCTCGTCAACAACGCCGGCGCCGCCTGGGGCGCCCCGTTCGACGAGTTCCCGGAGGACGGGTGGGACAAGGTCATGGACCTCAACCTCAAGGCGATGTTCTTCCTCACACAGGCACTCGCGCCCGACCTGCGGACCGCCGCGAGCTCGGGGAGCCACCTCGCCAAGGTCATCAACGTCGCCTCCATCGACGGTATCCGACCCAATCCGCTTGAGACCTACAGCTACCACGCGTCCAAGGCCGGGGTGATCCACCTGACCAAACGCTTGGCCTCCCGGCTGGCCCCGGACGGAGTGATCGTCAGCGGCATCGCTCCCGGGGTCTTCGGCACGAAGATGAACAAGGACGCCCGCGACCACGGCGACGAGGTGAAGACGAAGATCCCGGCAGGACGAATCGGCACCAGTGAGGACATGGCCGGAGTCGCGGCCTACCTCGCCTCCCGGGCCGGCGACTACGTCGTGGGAGAGACGATCGCCGTCGACGGCGGTGTCGTCGCCTCGTCTCGTCTCTGACGTCCTCGACGACGACCCAGTCGGCCGCCCCGCTGACGGCTTCACTCGCTGCCCCGCCCAGATCCGCTCCCGATCGACCGCCCTGACAGCATCACCCACGTGGCGAACCCAAACGAAAGGACCCCGACCATCATGAGAGCAATGCAGCTGAGAGCCACCGACGGCCCCGGCTCCCTCGAACTGCGCGACGTCGAAACTCCGACACCCGGGCCTGGCGAGGTCCTCATCGACGTCGCCTATGCCGGCGTGACCTTCCCCGAACTGCTCCAATCTCGCGGGCAGTACCAGATGCAGCCGCCGCTGCCCTACACAGTGGGGTCGGAAATCTCCGGAGCCGTGCGTGAGCTGGGCGAAGGCGTCACCGGTCTCAGCGTCGGCGACCGCGTCGTCGGGGTGGCGAACACGGGGGCCTACGCGGAGTCCATCGTCGTCCCGGCGGCCAGCGTCCTCCCGCTTCCGGAGTCCGTATCGCTGACCGCAGGAGCAGGAATGCCGATGAACCTACTGACCGCGGACTTCGCGCTGCGCGTGCGCGGGAGACTCGAACCGGGTCAGACGGTCCTCGTCCACGGCGCCGCAGGCGGACTCGGCAGCGCCCTCGTCCAGGTCGCCCGCGCCTACGGCGGAGAAGTCGTGGGCGTGGTCTCGACCGAGGAGAAGGCGGAGACGGTGCGCAGCCTCGGCGCTTCTCATGTGGTCTTGGCCGAACGGTTCAAAGACACGGTCAAGGACCTGCTCCCCGACGGAGTCGACCTCGTCGCCGACCCGGTCGGCGGTGAGCGGTTCACGGATTCGCTGCGCACATTGAAGACCTTCGGCACACTCCTGGTCCTCGGATTCACCGCAGGATCCATTCCCGAGGTCAAGGTCAATCGTCTGCTGCTGGGCAACATCTCCGTGGCCGGAGTGGGCTGGGGCGCGGCCCTGGCCGGACGCCCCGATATGGTCGTCACCCAGTGGGAGACGCTGTGGCCACATCTGAGTTCAGGAGCACTCGATCCGGCCATCCACACCGTGCTCCCACTGGAGAGGGCACCGGAGGCTCTCGAACTCATCGACTCCCGATCTGTGCGCGGCAAGGTCGTCCTCGAAGTCAGGGGAGAGGCCGGCAGAGCCGATACGAACGACCACCAGGGCTGAAACCACACATACGCCAGGAATCATCCGAGAAAGCAGGAACAATGGACTTCGCACCAGATGAGAAGACTCGTGACTATCAGGCCAGACTCAACGCCTTCATGGACGACTTCGTCTACCCGGCTGAGCCGGTCTACCACCGGCAACGGGCCGAGGCTGGGGACCCGAACTTCCACCCTCCCGTCCTCGAAGACCTCAAGCGTGAGGCTCGATCCCAAGGACTGTGGAACCTGTTTCTGCCGTACGACGAATGGGGAGCAGGACTGACGAACCTTCAGTACGCCCATCTTGCCGAAATCACAGGACGCAGTGCGGAGATCGCCCCAGAGGCCATCAACTGCAACGCACCCGATACCGGGAATATGGAGGTCCTTGCGCTCTTCGGGACCGACGAGCACAAGGAGAAGTGGCTCAAACCGCTGCTCAACGGTGAGATCGCCTCAGCGTTCTGCATGACCGAACCGGCGGTGGCGAGCTCCGATGCGACGAACATCGAGATGAGCATCGTTCCCGACGGAGACGACTATGTGCTCAACGGGCGGAAATGGTTCGCCTCGAACGCTCTGCACGCCAACTGTCAGGTCTTCATCGTCATGGGCAAGACCGACCCGAACGCCGAGACCCACCGGCAGCAGTCGATGCTCGTCGTCCCCAAAGACACCCCCGGCATCACCGTGGTCCGGGGACTGCCGGTGTTCGGCTACCTCGACCGGGAAGGCCACGCCGAGGTGGTGTTCGAGGATGTGCGAGTGCCGAAGACTGCGCTGCTGTCCGGTGAGGGCGATGGCTTCGCCATCAGCCAAGCCCGGCTGGGTCCGGGCCGCATCCACCACTGCATGCGCTCGATCGGGATGGCCGAACGGGCCCTCGACCTGCTCATCGATCGTGCTCAGGAGCGGGTCACCTTCGGGCAGCCGCTGGCAGATCGGGCGAACATCCAGGATTGGATCGCCGAGGCGCGCGTCGAGATCGAAGCCACCCGCCTCCTCGTGCTCAAGGCTGCGTGGATGATGGACACGGTCGGCAACAAGGAAGCGGCCACGGAGATCGCGGCCATCAAGGTCAAGGCCCCGAACATGGCGCTTAAGATCATCGACCGGGCGATCCAGGTCCACGGTGGCGGCGGAGTCACCGACGATTTTCCGTTGGCCAGCTTCTACGCCCATCAGCGCACCCTGCGTTTGGCCGATGGCCCCGACGAAGTCCACAAACGTTCGATCGCGCGGCGTGAACTGCGGCGCAGGAAGAACGCACGGGAGTCTCGATGAGCGTCGAACTCGATCTGCCGAGCCTGGCCGGCTGGATGCGGGACGCGGGCGAACCGGTGACCGGTTCGCTCCGCGGTGCCCGTGTGGGTCAGGGGCAGTCGAATCTCACCTACCGTATCGACGACGAGGCGGGCCGGTCCTGGATCGCCCGTCGGCCCCCGCTGGGACATCTCCTCGCCTCGGCCCATGACGTGGCCCGCGAGTTTCGGATCATCTCCGCACTGCAGTCGACCGGAGTGCCGGTGCCTGCCACCGTCGGAGTCTGTGAGGATCCCGCGGTCGCCGATGTCCCCGTCGTCATCATGGAACATGTCGAGGGAACCGTCATCGACGATGAGGAGGCCGCGCGCAAGCTCGCCCCCGAAGTACGCAGACGTCTCGGTCTCGAACTGGCTCGGACCCTGGCGAAGATCCACGTCGTTGATATCGACGCCGTGGGCTTGGGTGACCTGGCTTCGCGGAAGCCCTACGCGCCGAGGCAGCTGAAGAGGTGGAGCCGCCAACTCGAGGAGAGCCGGACCCAGGACCGCCCGGATCTCGACGCACTGACGACGGTGCTGACCGAGCACCTGCCCGACCCGGATGAGATCACTCTGGTCCATGGCGACTTCCACGTCCGCAACGTCATCATCGACGACGCCACCGGTGACATTCGGGCTGTTCTCGATTGGGAACTGGCGACATTGGGTGACCCGCTGGCCGATGTGGGCAGCTCGTTGGCGTATTGGACTCAGGCCGGCGAGACGCCCGATGAACCCCTAGCCCCCACGGCGGTGGACGGATTCCCGACCCGGGCCGAGATCGCTGCCGAATACCTGGCGGCATCGGGCCGCAGCGGGCGAACACTCGGTTTCTGGCACACACTGGGGCTGTGGAAGATCGCGATCATCGCCGAGGGCATCCGTCGTCGGGTGTCGGAGAACCCTGAGAATGCTGCAGCCCATGGCGTGCCCACAGCGCGTGACATCCAGGAACTCATCGATCAGGGATGGGCCGTTGCGCGGGAGAGAGCGGATTGGCATCATGAGGCACACTCACCGAGTTCGCACCGAAGAGATGGATTGTAGGATTGGCTGTCATGTCGATGACCGAAGATTCAGCTGAGGATCTGCCCACGCTCGTGGATGGCGCACTTCTGCGTGATATGCCGACGACCACGCGAGGAATCCGCACCCGAGCGGCCCTGGTCGCCGCCGCTCGAGTCGTGTTCGAACGTGATGGTTTCATCGATTCTCGGCTGACCGACATCACCAAAGAGGCCAAGTGCTCCACGGGCACGTTCTACACCTACTTCGACAGCAAGGAGCAGGCTTTCGCCGCTGTGCTCAATGAGGCTCAGGAGGACATGCTCCACCCGGGCCCGCCGCACAGCAGCGACGAAGAGCGCACCGTCGTCGAGCAGCTCCAAGCTGGACATCGTGCCTACGTCGAGTCGTATAAGCGCAATGCGAAGCTGATGTTGCTGCTCGAACAAGTTGCCGCGATCGACGCGAACTTCCGTCGACTGCGTCTGGACCGGGCGAGGGCCTTCGCTGAACGCAATTGTCGGTGGATCCAAAAGCTCCAGGACGAAGGCTATGTGGACCCGAGCCTCGACCCCCTCATGTCCGCTCGGGCGCTTTCGGCCATGGTCGGTCGGATGGCGTACTTCAAATATGCGGTCGAGGAACCGGGTTGGGGCAGTGACGAACTGATCGTGGAGACTGCGACGAAACTGTGGATCAACGCGCTGGGCATCCCCACCGACGGCTCCCGTCGCAAACAGTAGTCACCGGGCCGCGAATGAATCTTGATCAGCGAGGAGGCTGACCCATGGCAACATCGACGACGTCCCAGCCCTACAACGGTGCCCCGTTCGACAACGCATCCGTGGCCGCGCGCTTGGCAGAGCTGCCGACGACTGCCGCCGCCGAAGCTATGACTGTGTCCACTGACCAGGGTGAGTTCGCCGCTTTCCGAGCAACGCCCGCGCACCAGGATCCTGACCTCAGTGACGCGGTCCTTTTGCACGGGTGGCCTGAATTCGCCTCGTGCTGGGAGAAGACCGCAACGCTGCTCCTCGAGCAGGGTATGGGTGTGTTCGCGTACGACCAGCGAGGATATTCACCGGGAGTACGCCCGGATTCAGTCGGGGAGTATACGATAGCGCGCCTGGTCGCCGACCTCGACGAAGTCTCCCGCGCGGCGGGACTCGAACGCTTCCACCTCGTCGGTCATGATTGGGGTGGACTGGTGGCTTGGCCCTTTGCCGCGAACCACCCGCAGCGCCTGCACACCTGCACCGTCGTGTCGACCCCGCATCCCAGAGCGCTGGGCAAACAGCTGAAGACGGACGACGACCAGTACGAACGCATGGGCTATATGCGGTCGATCCAAGACCACCCGGAAGGAGTGGCCCGAACGTTGCTGCGCGATGACGGGAAGAAGCTGCTCGACCTCTACGGCGGAGCCGTCCCCGACGACCTCGCAGCCTCCTATGTTGCGCGATTCAGTGAGCCACGGGCTTTTCTGTTCGTGCTCAAGTACTACGAGGCGATGGATGGCCGTGATCGGACGCCGAGCACTCCCATCACGGTGCCCACGAGCTTCATCTGGGGCAGCGAGGATATTGCCTTTTCCCGCGCAACCGCAGAGCTCAGCGCTCGCTACGTCGAAGGGCCTTATCGTTTTGTCCCTCTCGAGGGCGCGTCCCACTGGCTCCCCGAATCACACCCGAACGACATCGCTTCCACGGTCATCAACCAGGCACGGGAACACGCAGCGGACCGCCTGAGATGTAATTAGTTTCCCGGCGGCCCGGAGGACCGCTGTGAACCCGCCAGGGCGTCAGCCGATGACATGACGATACTGCGCCCCCGCCTCGGCGAGGGGAGACGAAACACCACGGGTGCCGACGTCCTTACGATGAGGACATCGGCACCCGTGGTGGTTGTGGAGGGGGAGCGACCGAAGGTCAGTGCACTGTGACCTTTTCGCTTTCAGCGGGGCGAGCCGCCTCGGCGGGGGCACCGTGTGCATCCGGTTCGAGCGAGAGCTCATCGAACGGGTTGTCACCCGACAGGGTGGCGCGGGCGACGTCGAGGTCGATCTCGTTCGTCCACTTGCCGATGAGCAGGGTGGCCACGGCGTTGCCGGTGAAGTTCGTCAGTGCACGGCACTCGGACATGAACTTGTCGATGCCAACGATGACGCCCATGCCGTCGAGCAACTCGGGACGGTGCGACTGCAGACCCGCGGCCAGGGTAGCCAGGCCCGCACCGGTGACTCCGGCGGCGCCCTTCGACGCGATGATCATGAACACGAGCAGCGAGACCTGCTCGGGGATCGACATCGGCATGCCCATGGCCGAGGACACGAACAGCGAAGCCATGGTCAGGTAGATGGCGGTGCCGTCGAGGTTGAACGAGTAGCCGGTGGGCACGGTGATGCCGACGACCGGCTTCGAGACACCGGCGTGCTCCATCTTCGCGATGAGGCGCGGCAAGGCCGATTCGGATGACGAGGTGGAGAAAATGAGCAGGAACTCACGGGCCAGGTACTTCAGCAGCAGGAAGATGTTCAGACCGGTGACGATCTTGAGCAGACCGCCGAGGACGATGACGATGAACAGCGCACAGGTGAGGTAGAAGGCGCCCATGAGGGTCGCCATCGCTCCGATTGCGGCCCAGCCGGTCTTGCCGACGACCGCAGCGATCGCACCGAAGGCACCGACGGGAGCGGCCCACATGATCATCATCATGAGCTTGAAGACCACGGCCTGGATGTGCTTGATTCCGGTGAGCACGGGCTCGCCGGCCTTGCCCATCGACTGCAGCGCGAATCCGACGAGGAGTGCGAGCACGAGGGTCGGCAGCACCGGGATGTCACCGGGGATGAGGCTCATGAGGAAGGCGACCATTCCGGTCTCCTCACCGCCGGAGGCCTCTTCGTACGGCTGGAGGTGGAGTCCATCGCCGGGGTGGATGAAGTTGCCGACGACGAGGCCGATGACCAGGGCGAAGGTCGCCATGACCAGGAAGTAGATGAGGGCCAGTCCGCCGACCTTGCCGACGGTGGCCGCCTTCGCCACGGAGCCGACGCCGAGGACGATGGTGCAGAAGATGACCGGGGCGATGATCATCTTGATGAGCGCGACGAACGCCTTGCCCAGCGGTTCGAGTGCGATTCCCGCCTCGGGGGCGATGAGCCCGATGGCGGCACCGGCGAACACGGCCACGATGACCATGATGTAGAGCCAGTGAGTGCGATCCTTCTTCCGCTGCGGGGCTCCCGGTTCAGGAGCGTTCGCCGCGGCGGCGATCTCCTTGTCGAAGGAGCCGCCCTTCTGTTGTGGCGACATTGCCATGATTCCTCCAAATGCTGTTCGCAACCTCACCCGTCGGTGGATGTGATTGCGCGCGACTGCTGGCCGCGGTAGTTCTGTACCCGACAACAGTGCCAGCCGATGTGACGGGTGTCTCGGTTGCGTTCATAGTGTTCACAGGAAGAGTGACGCGCCGAGGCAGGAGTATGGCCAGGGAAGACGGGCCGGGGAGGATCGGCCGGGCGACGGTCAGGCCTGCGGCTCCTCCGCGTGCTGGTGATCGGCATCGGCACGCGGTGCCCGCTGTTCGAGGGCCTTGAGGCCGATGGGGCAGGTGATGGTGAGCTTGAGGCGTCGGCTCTTCGCGTCTTCGACGGCGCGCCGCATGAGCTCCCACCGGTGGCGGTCGGCCTGTGTGGGCTCGATAGCTTCACAGTAGATGAACATGACCTCATTGTCGTCGGGCTCGAGTTTGTAATGGAGCGCGGCCACGAGTCTGCCGGGAAGGTAGAGGTCGTACTTCGAGGATTCCTGGTTGTTGAGCATCGTGTACATAGTGGTCTCCTGGGGTGGGTCGGTCAGAATGGTCGGTGTCACCAGTCGCTGGGCGACAGAGCCGCCGCAGATGCTGGGTCTCGCAGGTCATGGAGGAAAGTTTGCGCCCAGTGGCGGACGTCGAAAGCGGCGACGGTGTCGGCCATCGCATCCATGCGCTTCCGGGCCTCGTCTTCGCTGAGCGTGGCCGCGTGATGGATGGCCGCCTTCAGGCCGGCCCGATCATGGGGATTGACGATGATGGCTTGGTCGAGTTCTTCGGCGGCTCCTGCGAATTCGGAGAGGACGAGTGCACCGCCCCTGTCTCGGCGGGCAGTGACGAATTCCTTGGCCACGAGGTTCATCCCATCCCGCAGGGAGGTGACGAGCAGGATGTCGGCGGCCAGGTACAGGGCGACGGCTTCCTCTGTCGAATGTGAGTGGTGGGAGTAGTGGATGACATCGCCGCCGAGAGTGGAGAACCTCCCATTGATGCGCCCGACCGTATGTTCGACCTCGTCGCGCAGGTCCTGGTAGGCGCGCACGCCTTCGCGAGAGGGGACTGCGATCTGCGCGAGACAGGTTCCCTGCGCATCGAGCAGTCCGTCGTCGATCAGCTCCTCGAAAGCCCACAGCCGGTGCAGGATTCCCTTCGAGTAGTCGAGGCGATCCACCCCGATCATGAGGGTGGCGGGATCGCCCAGGTCACGGCGAAAGCATCGGGCCATCTCCTGTACCGCCGGGGATTCGGCCGCGGCCCGGATCTCCTCGACGTCGATCGAGATCGGGTACGAGCCGACGCGGCCGCGAAGTTCCTCGGGATCCATGCCCAGCAGCTCCTGCATAGCCTGGCGGGCCTTAGCGGCATCGGCCTCTCGCTGGAGACCGATGACATCGGCCCCGAGCAGGCCGCGGAGGATCTCGTCACGCCACGGCAGCTGGGCCATCTGCTCGACGGGAGGGAACGGAATATGGCAGAAATATCCGATCCGGATGTCCGGTCGTTGAGCACGGATCATCGCCGGTACGAGCTGGAGGTGGTAATCGTGCACCCAGACTGTCGCCCCAGTCTCGGCGGCCTCGACCGCGGCCTGTGCGAATCGGGCGTTGACTTCCCGGTAGGCCCGCCACCATGAGCGGTGGTACTGCGGCGCGACGATGAGGTCGTGGTGCAGCGGCCATAGAGTAGCGTTGCAGAATCCCTCATAGTACTGCTGATGTTCGTCGTGGCTGAGCGAGACGGGGACGAGGCTCATCCCGTCGAAGTCGAAGGGCTCGAGGCTGTCGTCATGTGTGTTCGCCCAGCCGACCCAGGCTCCGGCTTGCTCGCGCACGACGGGAGCCACGGCTGAGACCAGCCCGCCGGGCGAGGCTTCCCACGCCCCGTCGATGCGGTCGACGGGGAGGCGATTGGCCACCACGACGAAAGCATGGCGGTCAGTTCCCATCATCTTCTCTTCTTCTCGTGCCGCCGGGACGGATCGTACCGGCACGCCGACTTCTGGGGCATGAGATCTGAAAGCATGGCCGAAGGGCGGAGGCGGACAGTGCCTCCGCCCTCCAGCCGCGTCCCTCAGTTCTCCGGTGAGTCCTTGAGCGAGTCCTTGACGCCCTTCAGCGAGTCCTTGGTGTCGTCGCCGACCTGCTTGATCTTGCCCTTGGCCGCGTCGGTCCTGCCTTCGGCTTCGAGGCCTTTGTCGTCGGTGACCTTGCCTGCAGCGGTCTTCGCTTTGCCCTTGAGCTCTTCAGCCTTGTCAGAGACCTTGTCGGTCTTGTCGTGAGAATCCATGATTCGTCCTTTCGTAGAGATCGGTGTGGACGTACTGCTCTGTCGAGCGCTATTCATGTTTACGGCGTAATCAACCTAGCAGACCGGGCTTTCGCTCCGCAACAGATCGGGCGACTCGGACGCATCAGAACCCTGCGGTGCCGCTTCGGCGGTACCTGAGGTTTGAGGGCTTACCCTTGTGCGGCGAGGTCAGCGTAGGGTGATACCTTATTCATCCATGAGATGTTTACACTGTAATCGTCCTTCGGAAATACCTCTCGCTTCGTCAGGTGCA
Source organism: Brevibacterium permense (assembly GCF_013280495.1). GTDB lineage: Bacteria > Actinomycetota > Actinomycetes > Actinomycetales > Brevibacteriaceae > Brevibacterium > Brevibacterium permense. The sequence continues at coordinate 76,268 of NZ_JABSSX010000010.1, read as the reverse complement.
ACGCGTAGAATGTCGCAAGACGCCTCCCCAGCCGCGACTTCTCAGACGAGGGAAAGAGGGTGCAAGTGGTCCAGCAGCGACTCGACCGGACTCAGATCGTGGAATCAGCTATCGCCTTCGTTGATGCCTGCGGTCTCGGCGAGCTCACGATGCGCCGCCTCGGAACGGTATTGGAAGTAGAGGCGATGGCGCTGTATCGTCACATTTCCGGACGTGCGGATCTTCTCGAAGCCATGGTCGACGAGCTCATCGACGGTCTCTTCGACGACGAACTCATGACCGAGGACGCTCACTCCTGGGAAGAGTACCTGCAGCGAGTGGCCAATGCCACGCGCAAGCTCGCCATCGGCCACCCGCGGATCTTCCCGCTCATCGCCACTCAACCGCCCGCGGCACCCTGGCTTCGACCGCCGCTGCGCAGCGTGCGCTGGGTCGAGGAATTCCTGTCGTCGCTGCAGCGCTTCGGCTTCTCTGACAGGGACGCCGTGGCTGCGTACAAGTCATTCACGAGCTTCCTCGTCGGAGCGCTCCTCCTCCATGCCGCCTCGCTGACCCCGGAAGCCATCGGGGACGAAGACGCTGAAGCGTCATCGGAGACGGATCTGGGGCAGTACCCGACGGTCCAGCGTCTCCAGGATCTTCTGAGGGAAGACCATACGCAGCGCGAATTCGACGATGCGCTCGATGACCTCATCGAGCGCATCCGCACGAGCAGAGACAAGTAGATCTTCCCATCTGGCTGTTCCCGATCCACGCTGCGGGGAGTGAGCTGTGGCGTGCCAGCGCCCTCACGGATAGTCTTGGCTCAGTGACGATCCGATTACAAAGGAGCAGGATATGAAACTCAGCACCGCACTTCTGCGCGCAGTTCCCGGCGCATTCATCCTCAATTCGGGCATCGGCAAGCTCGGTCTCGACGAGGAATCCGCGGCCGGACTCCAGCAGATGGCCGCCAACGGTGTGCCCATGGTCGAGAACATGACCCCCGCCCAGTTCGGGAAGTTCCTGTCCTACGGTGAGATCGCCGTCGGCTCCGCCCTGCTGCTGCCGTTCGTGCCTACCCGCATCGCCGGTGCCGCGCTGACGACCTTCGCCGCCGGCCTCGTCGCGAACTACTTCTCCATCGATTCGATGACCAAGGACGACGGCATCCGCCCGGCCGAGGACGGCACCGCAGTGGCCAAGGACACTTGGCTGGCCGCAATCGGCTTGGCCCTCCTCATCTCCGGCGGCAGCAAGAAGAAAAAGAAGAGCGTTAAGAAGTAATGGCGTCCCTCCCGGCCCCTCCATGGCGGGGCCGGGGGCGATTCCGGGCTCACCGAGGCGGAACCCTGGCCAGGCGGCTCGGTATCTGATGTGAATCGCTTTCGATTGCTTCACACCTATTGAGGTGTGAAGTAGAGTGTGAAATGTGACCTCAAATTCGCTGACTCCAGATAATCGGCGAGCAGAGCTGAAGAATCCTCCGCTCGCTCGAGTTCTCGCGCAGGTTCGCTGGCCCGATCTGACGGCCTTTGACTTGGACCAAGTAGTCGCTCGCATCGTTGACGATCTTGGGTCTGTCTACCCGTTCAAACGCGAGGAGACAGAATTTGAAGTTGTGGTCAATCAATCCGGTGGTGTTCAAGAGCAAAGCCGAGGCAGGATCGTACGTTTCTTTTCAGGGGACGAACGGTGGAGCCTCGCTGTTGGTCTGAATTTCATCGCTCTAGAGTCGACTGATTACACGAATCACGGCGATTTTGTGGCTCGGTTGTTAGCCGGTTTAGATATCGTGAATGAGTGTGCGACTATTCCTCGCTTCAGCCGTATTGGATACCGGTATACGAATCGAATCGTCGGCCAAACAGACCTGAGTAGTTTGGAAGAACACTTCGTCCCAGCGGTACTTGGTGGGCACTCAGTATCTCCCAGGAGAGCTGACTTGGTGCATAGCATGACAGAGTCCGTCTATCGGGTGGAGTCGTCCTTTCTTTTGGTGCGATCCGCACGGCTAGGTGAAGGGCAATCGATCGATCCCACCCTTTCCCCAGTAGACGAGCCGAGCTGGATCCTCGATTTGGACGCGTACGAAGAGGGCCGACTGGATAGCGAACGTGGGGCGGTCCAGACACAGCTGTACCGACTGTCAGGAATTGCGTCGAACCATTTCGGCGATGTGGTGACTGAGCGGTTCTACGAGAGGTACGACCAATGACAACTACAGATTTCTCACGGGAAGAACTCTTCCTTACACGAGGTCTGCCAATGGCGACAATGTCTATTTCCGGGACGTCGATCCCGGTCATGCTTGTTTGCGAAGATAGTTCACTCCAACCGACTTCCAGCGCTCATCCGACAGCGTCAAATAGCTCAGCCGATAAACCGTCCAGCATCGAAGAACTTGCTCCGGCTCATGCTGAGATCGAGACCACTGCAGACCTTGTCAAGCAGATAAAGTCTCGCGGGTCGTATACCTGGGATCAGGTTGCCAAGCTATTCGGTGTTTCCAGGCGTACAGTTCATCTGTGGGCTTCAGGCGGACGGATCTCGGCTGCAAACGAAGAAGCGCTCGGTCGCGTGATGAAGCAGATCGAAACAATTGAGGAAGTCGGCGGTCAGGGCGCTCGGCTCCGGTTCCTTGCATTGCTCGATCAGCAGCGTTCGCGCTACGCATCTACTCCCACTGACATCAACAGACCTGCTCCGACCTACTCGCCGGAGCCATAGCGAGTCATGGGCGAGGACTATTTTCAGGAGCTCCGACAAGGAAGTGTTGTCGAATATTCGGGGCATGCCGGCCTTGCAGGTCCGCATGTGGTCGTTTCGCAAACCTGTGACGTAGTCCTTGCTAAGCGTGAATACCTCCAGGTCGCTCCGTTGGTCGAGCTGGAAGGGGGCGAACGCGCTCGAGCTCTCAACCACGAAAACCCGCGGTTTCCGCGAGTAGGTCAAGGCAGTGACTGCTCGTTCGCTGATCTCGCTCGAATTGTGAGTGTGCTCAAGTCCGAAGTCGATGGCTCGCCAGTGTGCCGTGGCTATGAGTTCGCCACAGAAGCTGACTCCAGAGATTTCGGTCTTTCCATTGGACGTTGGTTCGGGCGCTTTGCAGTGCCTGACAGCGTGCATTATTGGCTTGCGCCGCTCCAGAGGCTTGTGAGAAGCAAACATGAGAAATCCGAATCGCCGATTGGTCGAGTGCTGAATCAGGTGGCGGAAATCCGTGTGGAGTCCAACGACTGGAACTCTTCCGGTATGCAGTTGACCATTCACGTCATTGTTGACGCAGGTAGATTGCCTTCACTTCCCGACGAAATGGACGAACTGCCTGACCTGAGCACACAGCCTCGGGACGCAAATGCGTTGGCAGAACAGATTATTCGCCTCGAGCCGGGGGAGGATCCCTTCCTCGTTAGCGCCCTGTGGAGCATGTTTGCTGAAGCTCTCGCAGCCAAATGTGTCCCCGGGAAGTCACAGTACATCGAAGGGGTCGCTTCCGCTGTGTCCGAAGTTGTTGGTGAGGTGCATTCGGACGATGAGTTCCCGCTGTCGAAGATGAGGAAGTCGGAGCAGCTGGACATTGATTTCCTCTCACCGCCCGTTCCCTTATGACCAATGATTGCTGACTTCGTGAGGCCAGTGAACAGTGTTGAACTCGGACGGACACCACGGCGAGGTCGGGAGCGATTCCGGGCTCGCCGAGGCGGAACCCTGGCGAGGCGCCTCTTCCTCGTCCAACTCGTCCTCATCGTCCTCGTCTGCACCGCGCTGTCGGTGACGAGCTACGTGACGACGCTGAACAACATCCGGCACGCCACCGGAGAGCGGGCCCTGTCCATCGCGGAGACGCTGGCCCACGATCCCTTTGTCACCGAGGCTGTGACCGGGGACGATCCCTCCGCTCGGTTGCAGCCATATGCACTGACCGTCATCGATTTCGCCGAGGTGGATTTCGTGACGATCATGGACCGCGACGGTACCCGCTACACCCACCCCGACCCAGATCAGCTGGGCAAGACCTACCTCGGCAGCACTGCAAAAGCCCGGGCAGGGCAGACCCAGACCGAAGAATACGTGGGCACATTGGGCCCATCGGTGCGCGCGATCGTGCCGATCACGGACGCCAGCGGCGAGGTCACCGCCATGGTCGCCGTCGGCGTGACTCTCGAGACCCTGTCGGTCGCGCAGGCGGCCTCCCTGCCGCAGATCATCCTCGTCGGCCTGGCCGCGCTCGCCCTCGGCGGACTCGGCTCCTGGCTGCTCGCCCGCTACCTGCGCCGAGTCACCCTCGGCTACGGTCCCGAGGAGCTGCGTCGGCTGTTCGCGTTCTACGATTCGGCTCTGCATTCCCTTCGCGAAGGTCTCATCCTCGCCGACGATTCCGGCCGGCTCGTCCTCTACAACGATGAGGCCGCGTCCCTGCTCGGTCTTCCCAAGGTGGAGGAATCGACGCCGATCTCCCTCGCCGAGGTGGCGCTGCCCTCATCTGTCCGCGACCTTCTGACGACCGGTCGGGACGCCGTCGACGAAATCCACTTCACCGAGGATCGCGTCCTAGTCATCAGCCAGAAACAGGCGCGTCAGCCGCGCGGCGGGCGAGACGAGGGCGGAACGGTCGCGACCCTGCGCGATCGCACGGACATACAAGAGCTCACTGGAGAGCTGGCGACGATGACCACTCTGTCCGAGGCCCTGCGCGCCCAGACCCACGAACATGCCAACCGTTTGCACACGGTCTCCACGCTCATCGAACTCGGCCGGGTGCAGGAGGCGCTGGACTTCGCAGTCAAGGATGAGCAGGAATCACAGCGGCTGACGGATTCCTTCGTGGCCTCCCTCGACGAACCATTCATCACCGCGCTCATGATCGGCAAGGCCGCGCAGGCCAATGAGCGCGGCATCGAACTCACCGTCACCGCCACCGGCGAACTCCCTCCCGAACGACTCGACGCTCGCGACCTCGTCACCGTTGCTGGCAACCTCCTCGACAATGCCTTCGACGCGGTCGCGGACTCGGTTGAGAAGCAAGTGTGGGCGGACTTCGTCGCCGCTGACGGGGAGCTCATCATCACCATCGCGGATTCCGGAGCCGGAGTTGTGGGGGAGGACATCGAGGCGCTCTTCCATCTCGGCGCCTCGGCGAAACCCGAGGTCGCAGGCGTGGGACGGCACGGATTCGGACTCGTCTTGGTCCGGCAGGCGGTGAGCCGCCTCGGCGGACATATCGATGTCGATTCCGATGGCGGTGCGATCTTCACGGTGACGCTTCCGCTACGGGACATCGCCGCGGTCGGCGACTGCGATTCTTCCGAGAACCACACCACTGATGGTGAGGATTCGAGTCAGGATCGGGCGGAAGGAGACTCACGTGAGCGATGATGCCGCGCTGCGGGTCCTCATCGTCGAAGACGACCCGACGACGGCGCAGGCGCATGCGGACTTCGTGGCCCGTGTGCCCGGGTTCGAGGTCGTCGGAACGTGTCTGGGTGGGCACGAGGCGATCGAACGCTTCGACGAACTCGCCGCGGCCGGGACGCCAGTCGATATCGTCCTCCTCGACATGAACCTCACGGATTCGCATGGCCTAGAGGTGGCTGGGCGGCTGAACTCGCGCGGTCAGGACGTCGACATCATCGCGATCACCGCGGTGCGGCACCTGCAGGTCATCCGGTCGGCGATCTCGTCGGGTATCACGCAATACCTCATCAAGCCATTCACCTTCGCGTCGTTCCGGGAGAAGCTGGAGAACCAGCGGGAGTTCCGGCGCGGACTCAGCGGATCGGGTTCGTTGGCGACTCAGGCTTCGGTGGACAATGCGCTCTCAGCCCTGCGGTCGGTGTCGTCGACGACCCTGCCGAAGGGGCTCATCGTCGAGACTTTGGAGGCCGTGTCCGCGTTCGTTCGCGATTCCACGGTTCCGGTCTCCGCCACCGAGGTGGGGCGTCGGCTTGATCTGTCCAGGGTCACCGTCCGTCGGTACTTGGAGCACCTCGTCTCGACGAAGCAGGCGATCAAGCAACCTCGGCACGGGACTCCGGGGCGGCCGGAGTACGAGTATCGGTGGGTGTGAGGAGTGTTGTCCGGGACGCTGAAGAACCGGTTGTCCGCGCTCTACCGCAAGCTCGGCGTGCGCAGTCGCGCCGAAGCCGTGGCGCACGTCCACCGGCAGCGGTAGGGCCAGGTCGCCTCGGCGAAAGAGTCCTACCCGTGCGCCGCCTCAGCCGGGGGAGAGGAATTCGGAGAGACGGTTCAATGTGGCGGCCTCGAGCGAGTAGTACGACCAGACGCCGCGCTTCTCACGGTGCAGGACCCCGGCATCGACGAGGATCTTCAGGTGGTGGGAGACGGTCGGCTGGCCGAGACCGACGGGTTCGGTGAGATCGCAGACACACGCTTCCTGCTGTTCATGTGCGGCGATGAGTGAGACCAGGCGCAACCGGGTCGGGTCGGCCACTGCTTTGAGGATGCGCGCGAAGTCGTGAGCGTCTTCGATGCTCAACGGCGAGACGGTCAGCGACGGGCAGCAGACGTCCGCCTCGGCCGGAGAGAGTGTGGGTTGTGTGGTCACTCTTCCATTATGCGCATACATTGACATTTGTCGATGCCTTGTGGTCCTATCGTATCGATGAACTTCAATGCGTCGGCGCATGCGCCCGGCGCAGAGCCGACTCGGACCTCAAGGGGGACCATGCACTCCACGGCGACTACCCACACCGATTCGCCGGTGGCGGCGAAGATGTCGACGCTGGATCGCCTCCTGCCGCTGTGGATCTTCGGCGCCATGGCGCTGGGTCTGCTTCTGGGCAGGGTTGTGCCCGGCCTGGCGGAGGCCTTGGACTCGGTCAAGGTCGCCGACGTCTCCCTGCCGATCGCCATCGGCCTCCTGGTGATGATGTTTCCGGTGCTCGCCAAGGTCCGGTACAACGAGACCGGGCACGTGCTGGCCGACAAGAAGCTCATGGTCACCTCCTTGGTCATCAACTGGTTGGCAGCTCCGGCGTTCATGTTCGTGCTCGCCTGGCTGTTCCTTCCCGACCTGCCCGAATATCGCACCGGACTGATCATCGTCGGGCTGGCCAGGTGCATCGCCATGGTCCTCATCTGGAACGACCTGGCGTGTGGCGACCGCGAGGCCGCCGTCGTGCTCGTGGCCGTCAACTCCGTATTCCAAGTTCTCGCATTCGGTCTCCTCGGCTGGCTCTATCTGCAGTGGCTGCCGAATCTGCTGGGGCTGCCGACGACGAGCAGCGAGTTCTCCTTCTGGGCGATCACCGCGAGCGTCCTCGTCTTCCTCGGAATCCCGCTTCTCGCCGGCTTCCTCACACGCACGGTGGGGGAGAAGGCGAAGGGGCGTCAGTGGTATGAAGATCGCTTCCTCCCGAAGGTCGGGCCGTGGGCGCTGTACGGACTGCTGTTCACCATCGTCGTGCTCTTCGCCTTCCAAGGTGACGAGATCACCTCTCACCCGGGCAATGTCGCCCGCATCGCCCTGCCTCTGCTCGTCTACTTCGTCGTCGTCTTCGCTGTCGGGATGGTCATCGGCAAAGCCCTGAACCTGGGCTATGAGAAGACGACGACCCTGGCATTCACCGCTGCCGGCAACAACTTCGAACTCGCCATCGCAGTGGCGATCGGGACGTACGGCGTCGCCTCGGGGCAGGCGCTCGCCGGAGTCGTCGGCCCGCTCATCGAGGTGCCCATCCTCGTCGCCCTCGTCTATGTCGCGCTCTGGGCGCGACCCCGTTTCTTCCCCTCACCCTCTGTTCAAGGAGCGAATCGAGCATGAGTCTCACACAAACGCCAAAGCCGAGTGTCCTCTTCGTCTGTGTGCACAACGCCGGCAGGTCCCAGATGGCGGCCGGATTCCTTCGGGAACTGGGCGGGGGAGACATCGAAGTGCGGTCCGCCGGAAGCGCACCGGCCGAGTCGATCAATCCCGTCGCAGTCGATGCTATGCGGGAGCTCGGCATCGACATCACCCGCAACAGCCCCACTCTGCTCGACGCAGATACCGTGCGCACCTCGGACGTCGTGATCACGATGGGCTGCGGCGATGCGTGCCCGATCTTCCCCGGCAAACGATACGAAGACTGGGTTCTCGACGATCCCGCAGGTCAGAGCCTGGAATCGGTGCGCCGAATCCGTGATGAGATCCGGACCCGAGTCGAAGCCCTCATCGTCGATCTCGCCCCCGACGCTGGGACGAAATCCACACAGTCGACGACCACGTCGAACCCCATCGCCGAGACGGCTCCCAATGACTGATTTCGCGCTCGCAGATCTGCCGGTCGCCGTGATCGGTTCCGGTCCCGTCGGCCTCGCGGCCGCGGCCCAGCTGGTCCGACGTGGGATCCGACCGCTCGTCCTCGAAGTGGGATCGTCCGTCGCGGCGGCAGTGGCCGAATGGGGTCATATCGGGTTGTTCTCTCCGTGGAAATACAACATCGACGTCGCGGCCCGCAGCCTGCTGGCACCCACCGGTTGGCAGGAACCCGACGGCGAGCACCTTCCCACAGGGGACGAACTCATCCGGGACTATCTCTTTCCGCTGGCCGAGACAGATGGACTCCGGGACGCCATCCTCACCGATACCCGGGTTGTGGCAGTGAGCCGAGTCGGACTGGACCGGACCGGCACCGCGCAGCGTGAATCGACTCCCTTTCTTGTTCGCACTCAGAACTCCGATGGAACTACGGCGGACTTCCAGGTCAGGGCGGTCATCGACGCTTCGGGGACATGGGAGAGCCCGAATCCGATCGGGCAGTCCGGGCTCGCAGCGCCCGGCGAAGTCGAGGCTCGTCGCAGCGGGTTCGTCACCTCGCCTCTGCCCGATGTGACCGGCCGTGACCGTGAGCATTTCGCCGGGAGGCGGACTCTTGTCGTCGGTGGAGGGCATTCGGCGGCGAACACGCTCTTGGCACTGGCGGAGCTGCGTGCGGAAGTGCCGGGCACGCGAATCGGCTGGGTGCTCAGGCGCGCAGACCCGGCATCCGTCTACGGTGGGGAGGACCAGGACGGTCTGCCGGCTCGCGGAGCCCTGGGCGCGCGGCTCCGCCGTCTTGTCGAAGACGGGGCCATCGATGTGCATGCCTCCACGACGATCACCGGGTTCGCCGCCGACGGTGGTGGCACCGTGGCTGCCGAGACCGGCGGAGAGTCGGTGACGCTCCACGCCGATCGGGTCGTTCCCGCCACCGGCTTCCGTCCGGACCTGGGATTCCTGCGCGAGATCCGGTTGGACCTCGACCCGGTTGTCGAAGCTCCGCAGCAGTTGGGGCCGCTCATCGATCCCGAGTATCACAGCTGCGGAACGGTCCCTCCGCATGGTGCCCGGGTGCTGGGGCATCCGGAGCCGAATTTCTACATCGTGGGCATGAAGTCCTACGGGCGTGCCCCGACGTTCCTCATGTACACCGGTTACGAGCAGGTCCGTTCAGTTGTCGCAGCGATCGTGGGAGACCACGAAGCTGCGGCCCGAGTCGAACTCGTCCTGCCGGAGACGGGCGTGTGTTCCGCTGACATCGGATCTTCGTGTGATGCGCCTGCCAATAGACCCGGTTTTGTCGACTTGGCCGCAGCCGACGTGCCGGACGCAGTTGGAGCAACGGGCGCTGCCGACGTCGCCGGTGCACCGGACGCAGCCGATAGCGTCGACGTCGCCGGTGTACCGGACGCCGGCGGATGCTGCGGACCTGCGGAACCGGTTGTGATCGGGATCCCCACGGGGACAGAACACGGGCGATCAGGAGAGAGCGGGAACGGCTGACCCGCGGGCTCGGCTTCCGCTGCCACGGCGGGCTGACTCGTCGGTTCGGCATGCGCCGCCACGGCTGACTCGCGAGTTCGGCTTTCGCCGCCTCAGCGGTATGTAGCGTTCTTCGGATCCTGGTGGCCGTGCTCGTTGAACGAGATGAGGCTGGTGCCGCCTCGGCCGGTGATGATCTTCGTGATGCCGGTGTTGATGGTCACTCGGTTGAAGGCCATCCATTGGTCGAAACCGCCGCCGATCAGTCGGGCCGCGGTCCACGCGATGGCACCGGCGCTCGAGACCACGATCGTTGACTGTCCTGACTCCATGGCCGCGACCGCATCAGCGAGAGCGCGTTCGACGCGTGACGTGAACTGGTTGTAGGTCTCCGTGTAGTCCTCGTCGTGCTCACCCGAGGCCCACCGGGCGGCACCGCGTTCGAGTTCGCCCTGGAAGATCTTCGAATCGTGCTGAGCGCGCGGATCGAGATCCGTGAGTACGCCGGTGAGCTCCCATGCGGCATATTCGTTCCAACCTGCGTCGACGTGGGCGTCCATATCGCGGCCGAGTCCTGCGAGGAGGCCCTCGGCGGTCTGGCGCTGCCGCAGCATCTCACCGTGGATGATGCGATCGGGTTCGAGTCCTTGTGAGGCAAGGAAGCGACCGGTGATGTGGCTCTGCTCCTTGCCGAGGGCGGACAGCCGATCATAGTCATCGGTGCCGAACGAAGCCTGTCCGTGCCGGACCAGATAGAGCACACTCATCTATTCCTCTTTCTCCAGGTGTCGGCGGAAACGTGTCCAATCTCCACCTGCCTCTGAGCGATCGTTCAATTGTCATGAGTCTACGTGCACAGACGGTTGGGTGCCTTCCATCCGATTGAAATGCAACGGCCCCACCTGCAGTGACGTCAGAGACTCCGCGGCGCGTCATCAGAATGGTGGGGGATCGACTTCGAGGTCGTGTTCCCAGTTCACCGTCTTGGAGACGAAGCGGTGGTCCCAGGGATCGTCGGCTCCAGCGTCCTTGGAGTCGGAAGCGTCCTCAGACTGCGCCTTGACCTCCGAGTCGCTGATGCTCGAGCCGGTGCTGGTACGAGCGCTGGGTTTGTCGAGCCCGTTCGGGTCGACGGTGATGTCGTCGATGGCGAGACCCGCGAGACGCGACCATTTGACTGCCTTTGCATACTTGGCGTTCCCAGTCAGCTGCTTCATTGCAGCTGGGTCGGTGCCGGCGGGAAGACTGAGCTGGCGGGCAGACTTCTCCCAATTGAGGCAGCGTTCAAGCCGCAGCCGCCTGTTTTCTGCCTGCTGCTCCCGATACGCCTCCGACAGTCGCCGCTGTCGGGCTTCGCGTTCCTTCCGCTGACGCCTCTCCTCGTCGCGCCGGCGCTTCTTTTCGTCGCGCTGGCGGATCGTCGACTCACCGGGCATGAGTTCGAGCACCCTCGGTGCTGAGGGAACCATCGACCAGGGCAGTTTCCACCGTTTGAGACCCAATCGTCCCAAGGCATCGAATTCGAGCGCTTGGGCCACATTGATAGGCTGGCCGGGCGCCGACACAGTAGTCGTGATCCCGTGCTTGAACTCGTAGTCGAGCTCACCGGATTTGGGCATAGTGACCCGAAGGCGACCGGCGGTCTTCAACGCATGGTGTTTCTTGCACAGCGGATGCAGGTTTCCGAACCGAGTGAGACCGCCCTTGAGCGGATTCAGATGGAAGAACGGAACGACATGGTCGATCTCTGACTTCTCAGCCCGACGAACACAGCCGGGAACGGTGCACACGGTCCACTGCTCGACCAAGGTCTTCCGAAGATCCCTGGGGACCTGGTAGGTGGTCGCTTTGGCGTCGATGGGAGTGCCGGTGCCGGGGTCGGTGAGAATCCGTTGGATGCTCTTCGAACGGCCGGCGATAGTGCGGGCCACCTCGGCGGGTACAGGCGAGCCGTTGGCAAAGGTGCCGGGCAGGTCCGAATCTTCGGTGAGGGTGAGGAAGGGAACGGTCACCACGGTGGCGGCCTGATGCGACAGCCACCACGAATTGGTGGGCATGCGCAGCTTGACGACATATTCAACGGGGCCGTCAGAGTCCTGGCCTTCGACGCTGCAGTCGGGGCGGAAAGCCGAACCGTCGGGTCGGTTGGCGACAGAGAGTCCGTCGGATGAATCCGTTGAGCCAGCGGCCGAGCTCCGGTCGGACGACTCTGCGGTGTCGTCAGCTGAACCCGAAGCAAGGTGCTTCGCGAAGTCGGCGACAGCGTCGTCGGAGTCCATATCCGGAATGAGCTCGCCGTCGGTGTCGAGCAGCGACTTCTCTTCCGCGGTTTGGATACCCGTGATCGGGTCGACCGAAATGACTTTGACTTTGAGTTCCGGGACAGGCCGGATGAACAGATCGTACTCGAGCTGAGAGATGGAGCGGTCATCGCTGATCTCAACGCCCACAGGCAGATTGAACGCCGACTTGTTCTTTCCATGCACGGCCAGTGCCATGCCCTGGATTCGGTTGTAGCAGGCGAAGATCTCCGCTGAAGGCCCGCTGACGGTCAGGCAGGCCGAGCCGTCCTTGTAGCCTTCGACATCGACGCGGCGACGCTTGGTGGCGAGTTCGGTGTTGTCGACCGGCGGGACGAGCAGGGCGACCATCTTCGCCAGATCCCGGCGCAGGGTCTCGCAGGTGATATCGGCGCGCCTCGCGGCCAGGAAGATGTCGAGCTTCGGAAGGAAGTCGAACGCGACATCAGCGCACTGGCGGGCGACCACATCGACATGAGCCTGGGTGAACTCTCCGCCGCGGACACGGTCGGCGAAGCGCGGCAGGCCATAGAAGATCGTCATCGCGCCGGTGAGCTGACGGTAGGTACGGGCAGTGTTGGTCCCCAGCACCGTCGAGATCTCGACGAGGTCCTCAGCGTCGACATTGTCATAGACCCATTTCGAGAAGCAGATGCCCTCATCGAGCTCGGGGAACTCGGGCAGCGCCTTCGCCTCGGGCTCAGCCGCCTTGTGTAACTGTTCGCGGGCGAAGTCGGCGTCATAGAGCACAACTGTCGCGGAAGCGGAGCCGCCGGTGCTGGTCGTGTCGTCCGTGGGCGACGACGCGCCGTTGGACGAAGACGCGCCCTTGGTTGACGACGCGCCCTTGGGTGAGGACTCCGACTTCTCCGCAACGCCGAAGACGGTGTTCTCTTCGGACTCTTTGGCGCGGCGTTCGAAGGATGCGGAGATCGTTTCGCAGCGAAACGGTTCGGAACCCTCGGGCACGGGTAGTTCGAGGGCGATGAAGACCTGTTCCAACACAACTGAGGAGACTGACTCGAGGAGGGAGAAATGGGCACGGTCGGAAGCGACCGCGTTCTCGGCAAAGCGAGACATGCTTGATTCGAAGCGGATGGCGAATCGGGGCGACGGCTGTGCCACACCCGGCTCGTCTGCTTGCGCGGGAGTCGAACGGTTGGTGGTGCCCTTCATTGCGTTTTCACCTGCCTCGGACTTCGTTGTCGGGAGTGGTGCTGATTGGAAAAGCTGTTAATTCTATGTTAAGCGTTCAAATGGACATTCACAATAGAAAACAAAGAAAAGATTCGAATATTTCTCGATGATAGATCGAAGAGGTTCTGATTACCCCATCATCTTTGCATCCGGCGCTGACATGAGAGTGTTGGATTTCATCCATGCAGTTCAGGCACGGTTTCTGGATGAGTGCGGTTCCTGGGTGGGGATTGCGGGGAAGCTCTGCTGCGATTTCGGGGGAGAATACGCCTCCTCGGTACTGGCCCGTCGCGGCTGCAGAATGAGTCGGCCATCGGGGGCGTGCCTCCTCGGCGACGACAACGACGACGTTCCAGCCTTGAGTCCAAAGGTCTGGAGAACATGCCACCGGAACGGCGGGACGGCCTCGGTGGGGGCCGGATTTTCGAGTGAAACGGGTCACAGCATCGGTTATGATGATCGAGTTGTCGGATGCGACCCATGAGGTCGGTACTCGCCACATGCGAGCCGTATCCGCACTGCGCGCAACCGCGTCGCCCTTCACCTAGGGTCATGTCGCGGGCCGCTTCGACGTCACCGCGCCATCCTTCACTGGTGACCAGTTCTTCGCCCAGACCATCGCCTGCGCTCACGGTCGACCGTGTCCGCGCCGGCCGACGGCCAGACGATCACTGTCGGCTGCACCGATGATCCGATCATCGAACGGAGTGCTCGCTCGACCGAGAACTCACGAGCCCAGCAGGCTCACCAACCGCCGCCGCATCAACCACGAGGATCAACCATGACGACCACCGCTCACAACTCAGCCGCCTCCGACCAGAGCTCGAAGGGCCCGATCACCGACGCCGAGATCTTCGAGGCACACGAAGGCGGCAAGCTCTCCGCCGAGCTCACCTCACCGCTGCAGACCCAGCGCGACCTTTCGATCGCGTACACCCCGGGCGTGGCCAAGGTCTGCACCGCGATCAAGGACGAACCGCAGCTGGCGCGCACGCACACGTGGACCGGCCGACTCGTCGCGGTCATCTCTGACGGGTCGGCTGTGCTCGGACTCGGTGACATCGGTCCGGCCGCCTCGCTGCCGGTGATGGAGGGCAAGTGCGCCCTGTTCAAGTCCTTCTCCGGGCTGAATGCGATTCCGATCGTACTCGACACCAATGACACGGACGAGATCGTCGAAACCATCGTCCGCATGGCCCCGACCTTCGGAGCGATCAACCTCGAGGACATCTCCGCTCCGCGCTGCTTCGAGATCGAAAACCGGGTCAAGGAAGCCCTCGACATTCCCGTCATGCACGATGACCAGCACGGCACCGCCGTCGTCGTCCTCGCCGCGCTGACGAATGCTCTGCGCGTGGTGAAGAAGTCCTTCTCGTCCGTCCGCGTCGTCGTCTCCGGTGCCGGAGCTGCCGGTGTGGCCGTGGTGAAGATCCTCGCCGACGCTGGTGTCAACGACATCGTCGTCCTCGATTCCAAGGGCGTCGTCGAGTCCGGCCGCTCAGATCTGACCGAGACGAAGCAGTTCCTCGCCGAGTCGACGAACCCGCGCGGAATCGCCGGTGGGATCGGCGAGGCCCTCGACGGTGCCGATGCCTTCATCGGCGTCTCCGGCGGCACCATCGACGAGGCTCACCTGGCCAACATGGCCGACGACGCGATCATCTTCGCTCTGTCGAACCCCAACCCCGAGGTGGTCCCCGACGTCGCCGCCAAGTACGCCACCGTGGTGGCTACCGGGCGCAGCGACTTCCCGAACCAGATCAACAACGTCCTCGCGTTCCCCGGAATCTTCCGCGGTGCGCTCGACGCTGATGCGTCCGAGATCACCGACGATATGAAGCTCGTCGCCGCCCGTGCGATCGCCGATCTCGTCGGCGATGACCTCGAGCCCGGCTACATCGTGCCCGGCGCGCTCGATTCCCGTGTGGCTCCGGCCGTTGCCGAGGCGGTCGAGAAGTCCGCGCTCGAGGCGATGGCAGAGCGCTGAGGTCTCAGCGTCGCGCTGAGGTTCGCATGCGTCCGCTGGTCTCTGCTGATGTCAGCTGGTATCCGCTGACGTCAGCTGAGGTTTGGGTGGGGCAGGGCCTGCGTGCCGGGTGTTGAATCCGAACGGCACTGAGGGGCGGGTGAAGAGAGATCTTCACCCGCCCCTCAACTGTTGTTGCGGCCGGAGGCTGCGGCCCGCGTCGGCGAGCCGGTGTCGGTCAGCTGCTGGAGGCCTGCCGCCGACTCCCGGCAGCCGAGTTGCCGATCAGTCGTCGGTGACGGTGATGGTCACGTCGATGTTGCCGCGGGTGGCGTTCGAGTATGGGCAGACCTTGTGGGCCTTGTCGGCCAGCGCCTGGGCCTCGGCCTTCTCGAGGTGCGGGAGTGTGACCTCGAGTTCGACGGCGAGCTGGAACCCGCCCTCATTGTCCTTGCCGATGCTCACGCGTGAGCCGACCGTGGAATCGTCGACGTTCGCCTTGGCTTGACCGGCCACGAGGCGCAGCGCTGAGTGATAGCAGGCCGCGTAGCCGACGGCGAAGAGCTGTTCGGGATTCGTGCCGTTGCCGCTGCCGCCCATCTCGGTCGGAGTCGCGAGATCGACATCGACCTTTCCGTCGCTCGTGCGTCCGTGGCCGTCGCGGCCTTCGCCTGTGGCCAGTGCCTCTGCTGTGTAGAGAGCCCTCATGATGTTTCCTTCCGTTGTTGGTGCATTGTCGGATCAGTGGTGATCGGTGGGGTCGATGGTGAAATGTGGGGTCAGCGGTGCAGTACGGGTTCAGTGGCGCGCTGTCAATGCAGAGGCGCGGTGCGAGTTCAAAGGTGCGGCAGGGGGGTCGGGGGACTCGACGGGCGCGGGTTCCGCGCGCAGGTTCCTCGTCAGCGCGCGCAGAGTCTCCAGCAGCTCGGGCATCGACGCGGGGTCGAGATTCGTGCGCTCGCCGATCCGGGCAGGTACGCATTCGGCGCGTTCTTTGGCCGCTGCGCCCTCGGCGGTGGCGCGGACGAGAACTCTGCGCGAATCCTCGGCGGAACGATGGCGGGTGACGAAGCTGAGCGATTCGAGTCGTGACAGCAGAGGGGAGAGCGTGCCCGAGTCGAGCTGCAGACGCTCGCCGAGGCGCTTGACCGTCACACCCTCGTCGTTGGAGCCCTCTTCCCAGAGCACGAGCATCACCAGATACTGCGGATAGGTGATGCCGAGTTCGGCAAGCAGATCCTTGTACGACGCGGTCATCGCTCGTGACGCCGAATAGAGAGCGAAGCAGAGCTGCCGGTCGAGGTCGAGCGCGTTCATACGAAAATGATTGCACACAATTCAATTGTGCACAACCAATAATTCCGGGAGGCGGCCAGTTCCCAGGAGTCAGTCAGTTCGCGGGCGGCGTCGAATTCCCAGGAGGAGGAGTTCCCAGGTGGCGGCGAGTTCCTATGGGGAGGACCCCGCAGGAGGAGGAGTTCCCAGGTGGCGCACCGGGGGTGCGCATACGGATGAGGGGCGGGTGAAGATCTCTCTTCACCCGCCCCTCGGCGGTGTGCGCTGAGCGGTGTCTGCCGGCTCAACTCTGCCGGCCCAGCGCTGCCGGCCGGTTCAGCTCTGCCGGCTCAGCACTGCCGGCTCAGCCCTGGTTGCCGCCGCGGCGGTTGCGCCACTGCTCGGCGGCGGCGCGAACGGCCGACTGGGCCGCGGAGCGCGGATCCGTGTGTCCCTGCTGACCGTGCTCACCTTGCCCCTGCCCCGGTTGGCCCTGCCCCGGGCGGCCCTGGCCCGGCTGGCCCTGTCCGGAGCCGCCCTGGCCCTGTCCGCCGACATACTGCCCGGACCGATCTGCCGGGGGAGTCGTCGGCTGCGGCGGGACGTTCGTGCCGTCGGCGCCGCTGCCGGAGCTGCTCCTGGAATCGCCGCCCGCATCGTCGCGGCCCTGCGGTGCGGGCAGATGCGAGCCTTCGTCGGCGGCATTGGCAGCGAACAGGGCGTTGCGGATCTCCTGGCCCATCTCGCCCAGGCCGCCCGGGTTCGACGGCATGAACAGCACGTTCGACCGGCCCTCCTGCGCGACGTTCTGCATCGTGTCGAAGTACTGGGTCATCATCAGCAGCTGCTCGGCAGTCTTGTGGATGCCCACCTCCTGGAGCAATGCGTACTGTTCGGCGATGCCGTTGGCGATCGCCTTCCGCTGAGCGGCCACGCCTTCACCGTGCAGGCGCATCGCCTCCGATTCGGCCTGCGCTTGAGTGACGCGCTTGATCTTGTCGGCCTCGGCCAGCGACTGCGCGGCGACCTTGTCACGCTGCGCGGCGTTGATCGAGTTCATCGAATCCCGCACGCGCGGATCAGGGGTGATGTCCGTGACCAGAGTGCTCACGATCTTGAAGCCGTAGCGCTTCATCGACTCCGACAGTCGGCGCTCGACGTTTTCGGCGATGTCGTCCTTCGACTCGAACGCGGTGTCGAGCGTCAGTCCCGACAGTGCCGAACGGACGGTGTCGAAGACATAGGAGCGGATCTGCTCCTCCGAATTCGCCAGACGGTAATAGGCATCGGCGACGTTGTCCTCTTCGACGACGTACTGGACCGCAACCGGCACCGTGACGAAGACGTTGTCCTTCGTCTTCGACTCGATGTTGACCTCGAGCTGCTGGACGCGCAGCGAGATCGGCCTGCTCGTCGTCTCGATGAACGGCACCTTCGTGTTCAGTCCCGGCCGCGCGACCTTCTTGAACTTGCCGAATCGTTCGACGATGACGTTCTCCTGCGTCTTCACCGTGAAGAACACGCTCGTGCGCAGCTTCCCGAACAGCAGGACGGCGACGACGAGGATGATGATGACAACGGCGATGGTGACCGCCACTCCACTCATGACTCCTCCAATGGGTCGTGGTTGTCGGCCGTGCGACGACCGCTGACGCCTACCACTCTAGTAGTCATCGACTGCCGCGTATATGACAAGGCCGCTGGTTCTCGTCTCGAGGGGTAGCTCATCACCGATACATCTGATGTCAGACGTAGACTGGAGGCTCAGCGTGGAACGACCACCGGCAGGTGATCATGGCGGATCCGACAGAGACCGGACGGAAAGCGACGACCTCCGACAGAATCAAGGCTCTCATTCTCTCCGATGGTCAGTGCACACTGCCGTCCTGCCCAAACTCAATGTGGCCGTGGCCGCCAAGTGGCCTCCGGCCTGGAGCAGACCGCGCAGGCTCACGGGCTCATGCTCGAAGCGGCGGAATCCGGCGTGTCGAGGCTTTCCGCGCCGCGATCACCATCCACTATGAGCCGATCATGCGCGCCCTCGAACAGAAATGATTGACTGAACGCAGAAGGAGACAACATGGAAGTCGTCATCGCCGACGAATACACGCTGGCGGAGCTCGCCGCCGACGCGATCGAGCGGTTGCTGCGCACCGAAGCCTCACCCGTCCTCGGCCTGGCCACCGGGTCGAGCCCGCTGCGCATCTACGATGAGCTGACCACCCGCCACAAGAACGAAGGACTGTCCTTCGCCCACGCGCAGGCGTTCATGCTCGACGAATACGTCGGTATCGCCGACGACCATCCGCAGCGCTATCGCAACGTCATCGACGCTGAGATCGCCACTCGCGTCAATTTCGCCGAGGGGGCCGTCCACGGTCCCGATGGATCCGCCGATGACCTGGCGGCCGCCTCGGCGGACTATGAGCGAAAGATCGCCGAGGCGGGCGGGATCGACCTGCAGATCCTCGGGATCGGCAGCGACGGGCATATCGCGTTCAACGAACCCGGATCATCCCTGGCCTCGCGGACACGGGTGAAATCCCTGACGCATCAGACGCGGCTCGACAATGCGCGGTTCTTCGACGGCGACGTCGAACAGGTGCCGAAACTGTGCCTGACCCAAGGGTTGGGCACGATCATGGAAGCGAAGCATCTCGTGCTCGTCGCGACCGGAGGCAACAAGGCCGAGGCAGTGCATCAGATGGTCGAAGGGCCGATCTCCGCGATGTGGCCGGCGACCGTGCTCCAGATGCACCCGCATGTCACGGTCATGCTCGATGATGCGGCGGCGTCGAGGCTGCAGCTCGGCGACTACTACCGCCACGCGTACGAGAACAAGCCGGAGTGGCAGAGTCTCTGAGGGCCTCGCCCGCAGGGAGCTCGCAGCCCTCGACCGTCTGGCCAGGCTCGGTCCGTCGGGTCGTTCACGCCGTGTTCCGTCGAGGGCGACGATGTGGGATCCGGCCAGAGCTGCCGCGAAGGCGTGCTGGAAGGTCGGAGTGTCCCGGAGCGTCCATGCTCCCTCCTTACCACCCGGAGGGCAGACGGCGTGATATCCGCGCAGGTGAGGGCGGGTGCAGTTGAGCTGGATCAATTCTGCGGTGTGCGCACGGTGATCGTCAGCTCCGGCTTGGCAGCCGGGCGTTCATCAGCGGAAAACGAGTCGACGACCTGATCGACGAGCGGCTGGAGGAACAGCTTGCCCAGCTGCCGGATCATGACTGTGACGACCTGATCGACGCGACTCCTGTCCGTCGAGGCGACGCCTCCCGAGCGCATGGAATCCACGCTCTGCAGTGAGAGCCTGGCCAGGCGTGCGATGAGAGTGCGACCGGCAGAGCCTTCGAGGAGTTCGCGGCGCAGGTAGCCGACTATGAGCGGGTTCGCCTTGAGCATCTGAGCCACCGCGGCATCGCGCCCGGCGGTATCCGCGACGGAGTCCGGAGCTGCGGCATCGGCTTCGGTGATCGCTGCGGCGAATTGGTCGACGATCCAACTCTCGACAGCAGCCCGCAGTCCGTCCTTCGAGCCGAAGTGGTGTGAGATCAGGCCGATGGCCACTCCCGCCTCGGAGGCGATCGCGCGCAGGGGAGTGCCGGCGAATCCGGTCGTGGCGAACTGATGGAGACCGGCATTGCGAATCCGGGCGCGGCTCGTGAGATCTATCGCCGAGGACTCGCCGGCGTCGGCGTTCCTGCTCTTGCGCTCCGCATTCATCGGCATATCCATGTCCTCACCTCTGTCGTCCGCTGCCATTCTCTCAGACCGATGCTGTTGCCCTTTCTGCTGCCGATGCTCGTGCTCGTGTCGGTGTTCGCACCTGGAAACCGGAAACTTCTCGTCATAGTATTGAACGTTCTTTCAATATCCTATACATTCATTCAGGAAAGTTGATTCGACTCGACCCGGGGGATCCGCGAATGACCGCCTCTCAACCGCTCAGCGGAGTCACGGTGATCTCTCTTGCCGTCAATCTGCCGGGACCGCTGGCGGCAGCCCGCCTGCATGCTCTCGGTGCCCGGGTCATCAAGGTCGAACCGCCCATCGGCGATCCCCTCAACCTGATGTTCCCCGCCTACTACCAGGAGCTCACCGCCGGCCAGGAGATCCGCACCATCGACCTCAAAGATGATGAGGGAATCGATCAGCTCCGGATGCTCTTGGCCGGGGCCGACCTGCTGCTCACCTCAATGCGTCCCCGCGCAGCCGCCGCTCTCGGCCTGCCGGAGCTCGTCGACGAACACGGATTGGTCCACGTCGAGATCGTCGGCTTTGCCGGCGACCGCGCCGACGTCCCCGGCCACGACCTCACCTATCAGGCAGCGCACTCCACCCTCCTCCCCGGAACCATGCCCACAGTGCCCGTCGCCGATGTCCTCGGCGGCGAGCACGCGGCACTCCAGGCTCTGGCAGGGCTGCACGAACTCGAGACCCGACGCACTGCTGCCCAGGGTGCCGGTGATCAGGACGCGAACGGTCAGCACAGCGGCGGAATCGTCCGTCGCGTCGTCCTCGACCAGGCGGCCGAATGGGCGGCGGGACCGGCACGGCACAAAATGAGCACACCGGGAGGTCCCCTCGGCGGGGGAACGCCTTTCTATCGGACCTACTCGACGGCTGACGGTCATATTGCCGTCGCCTGCCTCGAGCCTCATTTCGCGAAGGCGCTGGCCTCCCTCGTCGGGTCCGAACACGAGGAACTCGAGAAGGCCTTTGCCGCCGAGCCGACGGCGTACTGGATCGACTTCGCAGCCGAGCATGATCTGCCCATTGAGCGAGTCGCTCTCGGCTGAACATCGCGCACACGAATACCCCCACATGACCACCCGGAGCGCATCACCGCACCAGCACCCCGCATCCCCCTCATCAGCACCTCCCACCACTGACCTCTCTGGGGCCGGCACGGCCCTTCGAAACCAACACGACGAGCAGATTCAGGAGACATCACAATGATTCTCGACGGATACCGCGGCGCCTGGGAGACCCAGGAGACGGATGACCTGCGCGATCTGGCACGCGGATTCTTCGCCAAGGAGGTCGTGCCTCACGAAGCCCGCTTCGCCGAGCAGAAACAGGTCGATCGTGACACGTGGACCCGGGCCGGCGACGCCGGTCTGCTGTGCATCTCGATCCCCGAAGAGTACGGCGGCGGTGGCGGCACCTTCGCCCACGAGGCGGTGCTCCTGCAGGAACAGGGGTTCGTCGGCGACACCTCCTGGGGCAACAGCGTCCACTCGACGATCAACGCCCACTACATCAACGCCTTCGGCACCGAAGAGCAGAAGCGCAGGTGGCTGCCCCGCATGGCCACCGGCGAGCTCGTGTCGGCGATCGCCATGACCGAACCGGGCACCGGATCGGACCTGCAGAACATCACGACCCGGGCGGTGCGTGACGGCGACGAATATGTCATCAACGGAGCCAAGACGTTCATCACCAACGGGTCCCATGCCGACCTCGTCATCATCGTGGCCCGCACCAGCGACGAGCCCGGCGCGAAGGGTGTCTCGCTCATCGTGGCCGAGGTGAATGATCTGGCGGGGTTCTCGCGCGGACGTGTGCTGGAGAAGGTCGGACTGCACGGGCAGGACACGCGGGAGCTGTTCTTCGAGGACATGCGCGTCCCGGCCGAGAACGTCCTCGGCGGAGCCGAAGGCCGCGGATTCATCCAGCTCATGCAGCAGCTGCCTCAGGAACGGCTGGCCATCGCCGTCGGCGGTGCCGCGACCGCGGAATTCGCCGTCCGCGCGACCATCGCCTACGCGAAGGAGCGGGAGGCTTTCGGCCGGCCCATCCTCGGTTTCCAGAACACGAAATTCGTCCTCGCCGAATGTGCCACCGAGGCGTTGTCCGTCCGTACCTTCATCGACCATCTCACCAGTGAGCACATCGAGGGAACGCTGACGACCGAACAGGCCTCCGCAGGCAAGTACTGGGCCACGGACGCTCAGAACCGGGTCGTCGACCGCTGCCTGCAGGTCTTCGGCGGCTACGGGTACATGGTCGAATACCCGATTGCTCGCCTCTACGCCGATGCCCGGGTGCAGAAGATCTACGGCGGTACGAACGAGATCATGAAGGAGCTCATCGCTCGGGGCCTGTGAAGCCGGGCTCCGGCGCCGATGAGGCGTCTGGTGCCGACGGGGCGTCCGGCGCGTGCCGGGCTCCACCTGTATGCCCCCTCAAGACCGGGTGCGCGCGGGTATGGGAAGATTGAGGGCGTGTCGAAAGTACTTGAGATCCTGACCCCGGAGGGCCTTCCGCCGCTGAACGAGAAGCCCGGTGTCTCCTTCATCATGCCGGTGCTCAACGAGGCCGAACACATCGAGCAGGCGATCACCACGATCCTCGGTCAGGAGTATGACGGGGACAAAGAAGTCGTCCTCGCCCTCGGCCCCTCGACTGACGACACGAACGCCATCATCGAGTCGATGGCTGCGCGTGATCCGCGGATCCAGACGGTCGACAATCCGCAGGCCGCGACCCCGATCGGGCTCAACCTCGCCATCGCCGCGACCCGACACCCGGTGATCATCCGCGTCGACGCGCACTCCGGACTCAGGCCCGACTACACCAGACAGGCCATCGACACTCTGCGTGAGACGAAGGCCGCGAACTGCGGCGGACTCATGCTCGCCCGCGGCAAGACCTCCTTCCAGAAAGCCGTGGCGCGGGCATACATGTCCCCGGTCGGCCTCGGCGGTCCCGCCTACCACTCCGGCGACGAGGCGCAGGAAGCCGAATCGGCCTACCTCGGCGTCTACCGTCGGGAAGTGTTCGACCACCTCGGCGGATTCGACGAAGGCATCAAACGCGGTCAGGACTGGGAACTCAACCTGCGCATCCGCTCCGCCGGCGGCCGTATCTGGTTCAACCCCGACATGGAAGTCACATACTGGCCGCGCGGCACCTGGTCGAAGATCGCGCAGCAGTTCTGGGCCACCGGAATCTGGCGGGCCGAACTCATCCGCCGCTACGGATCGCAGAACTCCATCCGCTACTTCGCCCCGCCGCTGCTCGTGCTCGGCATGAGCGCGGCCGTGATCGAGACGCTGCTCCAACTGTCAGGATCGACGAAGCGGTGGCCGAAGTGCCTCCGCCGCTTCACCGCCCTCATCCACGTCCCCAGCTTCGGCTACATCGCCGGAATCCTGGCAACCGCCTCGGCGGCGAAGGACTGCGGTCGACGCGAGCGCTTCTGGTTCGGCATCGTCCTGCCGACCATGCACCTGTGCTGGGGTGCCGGGTTCCTCCGGGGACTCGTCACCGGAGCCGGAACGACGAAGGATGGCAGTCGATGAGCAAGAAGAAGCCGGGCCGGGCCCACCGGGACCGCTACGGTCGCGGCACCACTGATCCGCTGCCGAGCGTCGATCCCGAATCCCGCGAGCGGATTCCCGTGCCCGACCGTCCCGAGCCGAAGAAATTCAATGCACCCCTGTGGGCCGGCGCCATCGTCGTCCTCCTCGTCGCGGGTGTGTTCGCGATGAACATCTTCGGTTCCGACGACCAGCTGACGGTCGATTCGCTCAACCCACCGGCCGTGGGTGCCCTCGACGGCGGATCCTCGGTGTACCCGGCGAACTCGAAGCTCGCCTTCACCGAGAACGTGAAGTTCGGCTACCTGCCCGCGCCCACACTTACGGCTCTGGGCGACGGCACGATCGTGGCCGCGAACCCGGAGACCGCAGCCGAGGACATGGGCCTGAAGAAAGGCCTCGACGAACTCGACGCCGACGAATTCCTCGACCAGACCATCAAACCGGCCCGCAAGAACACGAGTCCCGGCGATCCCATCACTTGGGACCAGATCGTCGACGAGTTCGGCGGAGACACCGTGTTCATGCCCGCCATCGACTCCACCGAGGTGGCCACCCCGGCGTTGAAGACCATCACCGAGGCGGGGCTCGAGGATTCGACGCTCGTGCGCACCGATGACTCCGAGGTGGCTCGTGCCGCCGCCGATGCCGGCGTCGGAGCCATGTTCACCGGGGACGTGACGGCGACCAGGAACGAGTCGCTTTCCGGCAGCGGATACACGGCCCTGGCCGTCGAGGCCGATGTCGCCGAGAAATGGACCGGAGTGGACCTGGCCGTCTGGGCCACCGACGTCAAGGACGAGAAGCAGCTCGAGAAGCTCGCAGACGCCGGAGTCACCGGCGCGCTGAGTGAGAACCCGTACAAGATCCTGCCGTCCGAAGTGAAGAAGAATTGACCCCGACTACCAAGGAGACGCAATGACCCAGCCCATCGGCAACCCATCGCACATCGGCAATCTGGATGCGAGCCAGCTCGGCCCGCAGCCGACCTACCTGCCCGAGGATCACCCGGATGTCGAGGCCCGCACGCGCATCGATGCCGGTGAAGAGCCTATCGACGTGGCCGCGGCACTGCCGGCTTCGTCCCTGGCGTGGGCCGAACTCGCCGATGAGGCGCACCGGGAAGGCCGCCTCGTCGATGCCTATGCCTACGCCCGTGTCGGCTACCACCGCGGACTGGACGCCCTGCGTGCGGCCGGATGGCGCGGTGCCGGCCCGATCCCGTACTCGCACGAAGTCAACCGCGGATTCCTCCGTGCGCTCTACGCCCTCGGCCGTGCCGCCGGAGCGATCGGCGAAGGCGAAGAGGCCGCGCGCATCGAGGAGTTCCTGCACTCCTCCGACCCGACAGCCGTGGACGCCATCGGCCGCGGGGAGTAAGGGAGCAGGCCCGCCGCACCGTCGGCGGATACATCGGCCTCCGTGGCGCGTGAGCAAACGCACCACGGAGGCCGATTGTGCTTGTCGGCAGGGCGGCGTAGAACTATATGAATGGGTAATGTTTCCGAGACAGTCATGACGGCAGAGCAGCGCAAGATCCTGGCGGTGATGCTCGTCCCGATGTTCATGTCGCTGCTGAGCGTCTCGATCGTCAATGTCATCCTCCCCGACATGCAGCGCTCGATCGGCGCCTCGAACTCGGCGATCCAGTGGGTTCTGTCCGGCTATACGCTCGCCTTCGGCGTGCTCCTCGTCGCCGCCGGCCGAGCCGGCGACCTCTTCGGACGTGGTCGGCTCTTCGTCATCGGCGTCAGTGTCTTCGCCTTCGGCTCCCTCATCTCGGGTCTGTCCCCGGACCCGCTCGTGCTCAACGTCGCCCGTGTCGTCATGGGCCTCGGCTCCGGTCTGCTCAGCCCTCAGGGCGTGGGGATGCTCCAGCAGTACTTCCACGGCAAGGTGCGCGGTCGCGCCTACGGGATGTTCGGCACGATCGTCGGCGTCTCCGTGGGCATCGGCCCCGTCCTCGGCGGTGGGCTCATCGCTGTCCTCGGCGACGAATGGGGATGGCGTTCGGCGTTCCTCATCAACGTGCCGATCGCCTTGGCCGCAATCATTCTCGGCCGGTTCTGGCTCCCGCAGAGTGCCTGGGTCGGCATCGGCACCGAGTCCGATTCGCACGGCCGACGCCGGGCCGACTTCGATCCGGTCGGGCTCGTTCTGCTCGGCGTGGGTACGTTGTTGGTCATGCTGCCCTTCCTCGAGCGCAGCGCAGGTGCTTGGATCTATGCCCTCGTCCCCGTCGGCATCGCCGTCGTCTGGCTGTGGGTGCGATGGGAGAACCGATACTCCCGCCGAGGCGGATCACCGATGGTCGACATGCAGCTGTTCCGGACGCGCAGCTTCGCCTACGGGGCGTCGCTGACGTCCATGTATTTCGTCGGCATGCCCGGCATCTGGGTCATCGTGGCGCTCTACCTGCAGAACGGTCTCGGGTTCCCCGCCCTCCATGCCGGCCTCGTCGGTCTGCCCTCGGCGCTGCTCTCGGCCATCGCCGCACAGGCGGCCGGCCGTGTCGTGCTCACCTTCGGTCGCAAGATGGTCGTCCTCGGGGTCGCAATCGGTCTGACCGGGGTCGTCGCCTCGGCGATGCTCGTACTGGCACATGAGGCCTGGGGGATCAGCATCTGGTGGCTGCTGCTGACGCTCGGGATCACCGGCCTCGGGCAGGGAATGGCGATCAGCCCGAACCAGACGCTCACTCTGGCCGAGGTGCCCGTCGAGTACGCGGGCAGCTCCGGCGGTGTGATGCAGACCGGGCAGCGGGTGGGTACGGCCATCGGCATCGCGATCGTCACCGCCGTGTTCTTCGTCGTCCAGCCTCTCGCCGGCTACGGCGCCGCCATCGTTGCGGGCTTCGGGTTCATCGCGCTCGTCATCGTCTTCGCCGGAATCATCGGATTGGTCGATCTCGCTCGCGGTCGGGCCAAGGACCGGCAGGAGAGGCAGCCGGTCAGCAGCTGACGCCCGGTCTGACGGCATCGTCGATTTCCACGTCGAGGTGCTCAATCAGAACGACGCGGTCCTCCCGATTGCGACTTAAGTGGGTCCAGATTGCTCGTCTACTCGTAAGCAGCGGGCAATCTGGCCCCACTTAAGTTTCGTCAGCGGGAGGAGAGAGGCTTGCTTGCGTAGGGGAGAGCGTCGCTCGCCCGCTTCGGCCGCGTCTGAGCGGAGGCGACTCGGGCGGGTCAGTCGCGAGATTCAGGGGCGGTCGCCTCGGCGCGTTCGATGTCCTGGGCGGCGAACACGGCGTGGAGGAGGCCGGGGAAGCAACTCACGCTTGCCTGCCCAACGGCCGATGATGCGGGCGTCTCGGTCGGCCAAAATGATGGTCACCGAGGCGTCCTGCAGCTGAGCCGACAATCGGTCGAGGACCGGACGGGCTGCCAACAGTACCCGACTGTCCGGAATGCCTTCGTCGGTGAAGGGCAGCTATCTGGCGGAACTGCTGACTCCGATGACCTGACAACGGTGCCATGACCGATCGATCTCGGCCCGGATAGCCGCCGAATCAGGAAGCGCCTGCGCGTCGAAGTCAGCGACAGGCTCTGCTGCGGCTGCGGTTCTGTGGCGAGCGGCTGTGCTCAATGTCAACACCTCGATGTGTTCGATGACTGACGGCCTTGGCTGGGACCTTCAATTCTACAGTTGCCGCTTCAGCAGCGAAGTGTCCTAGAATGCAACAACGGCGGCTGGGAGGCCGTGTCACACCGTGAGTGCAAAGACGGACAGCAGAAAGCAGGTGTCGCAATGAGTGGAAACGAGATCTCGGAAGTCGCCAAGGGATTCACCTACCTCGAGGGCCCGCGGTGGCATGATGGTCGACTGTGGTTCGTGGACTTCTATACGTGCACGGTCAACGCGGTCAATGACGACGGGAGCATCGAGGAAATCGCCGTCGTCGATCAGCAGCCCTCAGGTCTGGGCTGGCTGCCGGATGGGCGGATGCTCATCGTGTCGATGAAGGACCGCAAAATCCTCCGCCGCGAGACCGACGGATCGCTCGTCGAGCACGCCGACATCTCCGCGCACTGCTCCGGCCACGCCAACGACATGGTCGTCGCGGAGAACGGGCAGGCCTATGTCGGAGAATTCGGGTTCGACCTCATGGGCGGGGCCGACCACGAGTTCGCCAATGTCATCCTCGTCAACACCGACGGCACCTCCCAGGTCGTCGCCAGCGGACTCTCGTTCCCGAACGGCATGGTCATCACCCCTGGCGGGAAGACCCTGATTATCAACGAACTCTTCGGCAACAAGATCACCGCCTTCGACATCGAGGCGGATGGAACGCTGGGCAACAAGCGGGATTTCGCGAACTTCGGTGAGATCGGCGATGAGCCGAACGTCGCCAAGCGGATCGAAGCCGCGACGATCGTCCCTGACGGGCTCGCGCTCGATGCAGAGGGCGCGGTGTGGATCGCCAACACCGTCAACCAGAAGGCCACTCGCATCGTCGAAGGCGGCAAGGTTCTCGAGGAGGTCAATACCGCCCCGGACGGAATCTTCGCCGTTGCGCTCGGAGGCGAGGACGGCAAGACGCTCTTCCTGTGTGCGGCCCCCGACTGGGATGAAGGCGCACGCAGCAAAGCGCGCGAGGGACGCATGCTCGCAACAACCGTCGACGTCCCTCACGCAGGCAGGCCCTGAGTCCTACAGCCGACGCTTGGGACACCCTGCCGAGGCGGTCGTGCCGTCATCGATGCCGACATCGATGACGGTGCGACCGCCTTTCGTCGTGCCCGGATGCGGCTGGGCCTTCGCTCCCGCACGGACGAGCTGAGCCGCCTCGGCGAGGATGGAGATCTACGGCATCTGTCGTCAGTTGACGACAAGGTGACTGACTGACTCGATATAGGACACCGCGGGGGTCGACGGCGAATCTATCGTCGAATCATCCGGGCAGACGAACGACCGATTGACCCGGCTTCGAAGGAGGAGACGACAATGACGTCAACAATGCCTGCACCGACAAAGGAGCACACGAACGCGGACGAGACCGGAGTCCTCGACACCCTCATTGTGGGCGGGGGATTCTCCGGCCTGTATCTGCTCGACCGTCTGCGCGAGCAGGGGTTCGATGTCAAGGTCTGGGATGCGGCCGGCGGATTGGGCGGCATCTGGTGGTGGAACTGCTACCCGGGCGCCCGCACGGACAGCACCGGTCAGGTCTACCAGTTTCAATACAAGGATCTCTGGAAGACCTACGATTTCAAGGAGCTCTACCCTGACTCGGATGGACTGCGCGACTACTTCGAATACGTCGACTCGCAGCTCGACCTGTCCCACGACATCACGTTCAACACCTTTGTCGAATCGTGCAAGTGGGACGAAATCGCCAAAGAATGGACGGTGCGATCATCGCAAGGTCTCGAACAACGGGCTCGCATGGTCATCGTTGCCACCGGCTTCGGCGCGAAGCCTCTCTACCCGAATATCGAGGGCCTGGACAGCTTCGAGGGGGAGTGCCACCACACCGCACGTTGGCCGCAAGGAGGCCTGGACTTGGCCGGCAAGCGGGTGGTCGTCATGGGTACCGGTTCATCTGGTGTCCAGGTCATTCAGGAGGCCGCAGCAGTGGCTGAAAACCTCACAGTCTTCCAGCGCACACCGAATCTCGCCCTGCCGATGCGGCAGCAGCAATTGTCGGCCAAGGACAATGATCGAATCCGCGAGAATATGGAGGAGCGCTTCTGTATTCGTGACACGTCGTTCGCAGGATTCGACTTCTACTTCATCCCGCAGAATGCCGCGGACACGCCGGATGATGAGCGGACGTCGACATATGAGCAGATGTGGGAAGAAGGCGGAATGCCTCTGTGGCTCGGCAACTATCAGGACATCCTGAACGACGAAGAGGCCAACCACACCTTCTATTCCTTCTGGCGTTCGAAGATACACGAGCGTGTGAAAGATCCGAAGACCGCTGAGATGCTCGCACCGGCAACCCCGCCGCACCCATTCGGAGTCAAACGTCCCTCACTCGAACAGAACTACTTTGACGTATACAACCAGGACAACGTCGAGCTCAAGGACTCCAACGAGACCCCGATCACCCGGGTCCTTCCCCACGGCGTCGAGACCCCCGAAGACGTCATCGAGTGCGATGTCCTCATCCTGGCCACCGGCTTCGACAACAACAGTGGCGGCATCAACGCCATTGACATCGAAGCTGACGGACAGCTGCTGCGAGACAAATGGGCGACTGGAGTCGACACCTACATGGGGCTGTCGACGAATGGATTTCCGAATCTCATGTTCCTCTACGGTCCACAGAGCCCCTCCGGCTTCTGCAACGGACCGACATCGGCGGAGCGTCAGGGGGATATGGTTGCGGACTTCCTCGGCTGGATCAAGGAAAAAGGCATCTCGCGCTTCGAGTCCACCGTCGAGGTCGAGCGGGAGTGGCGTGCCCATGTCGACGACCTATTCGTCAATTCCCTGTTCCCCAAGGCAAAGTCGTGGTTCTGGGGCGCCAACGTTCCCGGCAAGCCCGCGCAGATGCTCAACTATTCGGGTGGCGTTCCCACATATCTGGAGAAGTGGGACGAGGTCAAGCGCGACGGCTACGTCGGCTTCGAGTTCGATCGTGAGCATACTGAGAAATCGTGCGAAGGTGTTGCCTGAGGACTGGCCATTGGGCTGAATGCGACTTAAGTGTGCTCAGATTGCACGTCTACTCGCCAGTAGCGTGCAATCTGAGCACACTTAACTGTCGTTCGCGGGCACAGGTGCCTGTTCGTGCAGGCGCTGTGGCGACGCGGCCGGGTCAGTCGCGAGATTCGGGGGCGGTCGCCTCGGCGCGTTCGATGTTCTGGGCGGCGAACACGGCGTCGAGGAGGCCGGGGAAGCGGGCATCGAGATCGTCCTTGCGCAGGGTATTCATGATCTTCGTGCCCTCATATTCCTGTCGGATCACGCCGGCTTCGCGCAGGGTGCGGAAGTGATACGTCGCCGTCGACTTCGACACCGGCAGCTCGAAGGTCGCACACGCATGATCGCCGAATGCGTCGTTGAGCTTGCAGGCGACGGTGCGACGGACCGGGTCGGCCAGTGCAGCCAGAACCGCGTCGAGTCTCATCTCGCCCCTGCTGGGGTGGTCGAGTGTGCGCATAAGGACCCTCCCTTCTCGCCATCGTGTCGGTCAGCGTCGGTGGATGTCATCTGAACAGCCACCGATCACATGCAGCGCGTTATCTCCCCATTGTACGAAACATTTGGTAGTACGAAATTCATCGTAGTAGAGTTCGAACTCTAAGTACGAAGAATCTCATACTTCTGGACGATCATTCTCGACGAGATCACGAGGTGTCATGTCTCATCTGCTGTTCGAACCGCTCACTCTGCGCGGGCTGACCTTCCGCAATCGGATCTGGGTTCCGCCCATGTGCCAGTACTCCGTCGAGGCTCTCGACGGCGTTCCTGTCTCCTGGCACACCGTCCACTACGGCGCCATGGCCAGGGGAGGCGCGGGAGCCGTCATCGTCGAAGCCACCGGCGTCACTCCCGAGGGGCGGATCTCGGCGAAGGACCTGGGGTTGTGGAACGACGCGCAGCGCGACGCCTTCGCCCCCATCGTCGACTTCCTTCACTCGCAGGGCGCCGCCGCGGGCATCCAGCTCGCCCACGCCGGCCGCAAGGCCTCGACATATCCCGAGTGGGGGACCGACCACGACGGCAGCCTGCCCGTCGACGAAGGTGGTTGGCAGACCGTGGCTCCGTCCGCGTTGGCCTTCGAGGGCCTCGCCGAACCGCGTGCCCTGACTGAGACGGAGATCGCCGAGGTGGTCGCGGCCTTCCGGTCCTCGGCCCGTCGGGCGATCGAGGCCGGGTTCGACTTCGTCGAGATCCATGGTGCACACGGGTACCTCCTCCATGAGTTCCTGTCGCCCCTGAGCAATACGCGCACCGACTCCTACGGCGGAACTTTGGAGAACCGGGCCCGACTGCTGCTCGAGATCGTCGATGCCACCCGGACCGAGGTGGGCGAGGACGTTCCCGTGTTCGTGCGCCTGTCCGCGACGGACTGGACCGACGGCGGGTTCACACTCGATGACACTGTCAAGGTCGCCGGATGGCTCAAGGAACACGGCGTCGACCTCATCGACGTCTCCTCCGGCGGCAATGTGATGGCGTCGATTCCCGTCGGTCCCGGCTACCAGACGACCCTGGCCGCCGGCGTGCGGCAGGGATCGGGGCTGCCGACCGCGGCAGTGGGAATGATCAACGAACCGTTCCAGGGCGAGCACATTCTGGCCACCGGTCAGGCCGATGCGATCCTCGTGGGCCGCGAACACCTGCGTGACCCGAACTTCGCGCTGCGCGCCGCCGACGCACTGCGCTTCGACATCGACTACCGCCCGGCTCAGTACCACCGCGCCTATCAGTGAGCTGAGCTCAATTCGCTGGAGCGGCTCGCCGCTCATACGCTGACGGCCCAGTTGAAGTCGCACAGCACATGTTCAAATGTGTGTTCTTCGACTTCAACTGGGCCGTTCGGCGTGTGGCGGTTGCCGTTGGGAGTCTGCGCGGACAGCGTCTAGCCCACTCAGCCCAGCCACAATCACGGTCCGGGCGACACCCAGGACAGACCGCCCAGCCACAGTCCCAGGCCGGCCGCGGCAGTCGCGAAGATCAGTGTGCCGAGGCCGCTGAGCAGGCTCGGCCCCCACTTGTGCTCTTCGATGAGGCTGATGGTCTCGAAACTGGCCGTCGAAAACGTCGTGTACCCGCCGAGGAACCCCGTACCGAGAACAAGATGCCAGGCTTCGGGCAGCAGCTGTGCGCTGGCCAGGCCGGTGAGGAACCCGAGCACGAGCGAACCTGAGACGTTGATGAGCAGGGTCGACCACGGCGTCGATCGTGGACTCCACACCTTATGGGCACCATCGACGAGCATGCGCACACCGGCGCCGAGGCCACCGGCCACGGCGATGGCGATGAAGAGCAGCGGGCTCACCTGGCGCTCCTTTTCACAAGCACCAACGCAGCAGCGATTCCCGCCCACGTGGCGAGGCCGCCGATGACGACGGTCGCGAGACCGTAGAGCACACCGACCTCCACCCGGTCCTCGCCGAGGAGGCCCGCCGTGTCCGCGGCCAGTGCGCTGTACGTCGTGAATCCGCCCATGAAGCCTGTGCCGAGCATGATCCGCACCCGCCGTCGCACTCCCGCATCGGGGCCCAGCCGTGACAGGCCAGCCAGGAGCAAACCGAGGACGAACGCACCGAGGATGTTGATCCCGAGGATCGCCACCGGAATCCCAGCGAGGTCGGGAACGGTCAGGCTGATCGCCTCGCGGGCGGCCGTGCCGAGAGTGCCGCCGAGCACGGCGAGGCCCAAATAGGGCAGACGCAGATGGAGGGGGCGTGCTTCGGCCATGGACTCTCCTACCTTTCGGGCATGCTGACGCCGGTCGAGGTAGGGACTGTTGTCGCCGGCAGACCAGGAGGTCCGCGCCGAGGTTGGGAACGGTGAGCCCCACCACCGTGACGGATGAGCGTCACGATCATTCTGTCACAAGCCACGGACACAGCGACCGTCGGCAGGGACCTCTGCTCGAGGCGGTCGCTGACGATCACCGAGGTGGCACGGGCGGGGAGGGCCGCCTCGGCGAATGTGTCGTCGTGTTGATCAGCGCTCTGCGCGGTATCGGTCGACGGCACGGCGGAGGCGCTGCAGGCCATCGTCGATGCGGTCGGGGGCGGCCGAGGCGAAGCACAGGCGCAGCGCATTCGAGAAGTTTCCGGCCGGCGAGAACGCAGGACCGGGGATGTAGGCCACGCCCTCCTCGAGAGCGGTGGTCATGAGGACTTCGGTGTTGATGGATTCGTCCTCGAAGGTCACCCACAGGAAGAATCCGCCATCAGGATCGGTGGCTCGGATCTCTCCGGGGAAGAGCCTCTCCAGTCCTTCTGACATCGCAATCTTCCGCTCGCGGTAGGCCTTGCGCAGGACCTCGACATGGGAGTCGGCACCGCCTTCGGCCAGCCAGCGGGCGATGAGGTGCTGGTTGGGAACGGGGGCGCAGGAGTCCATCGTCTGCTTGGCGTTGACGGCGAGCTCGCGGACCTCGGGGTCGACGTCGATCCAGCCGACCCGCAGACCCGGGGCGACGAATTTCGAGAACGTGCGCACCCCGAAGATGAGGGGATCGTTCGGGCTGAGGTCGCTCAGCGCAGGCAGTGATTCCCCTTCGAAGCGCAGCATTCCGTACGGGTTGTCCTCGATGATGACCGACCGGTGGCGGTGGGCGAACTCGAGCAGGCGTTCGCGACGTGGCAGCGACATGGTCACGCCGGCGGGGTTCTGGAAGGTCGGGACGGTGTAGATGACCTTCGGGGCGCGTCCGGTGCGTTTCGTGTGCTCCTCGAGGACGCCGATCTGCATGCCTTCTTCGTCGACGGGAATCTCGAGGATCTCCGCCTCATAGCTCATGGCCGTCGCCGAACCGTTCGTATAGGTCGGGGACTCACAGGCGACGAGGTCACCGGGGGTGACGAAGAGTTTGAATCCGAGATCGAGCCCCTGCATGCCGCCGGAGGTGATGAGGATGCGGTCGCGGTTCCCCTGCTGTTCGGGCGGGATCTGTTCGGTGGCGGCGAGGTAGTCGTGGAGGGCCTCGATGAGGATGGGCTCGCCCTTCGTCTCCCCGTAGGTGAAGTTCTCCGGGGAGAAGACGTCGGAGGCGATGCGGGCGAAGTCCGCGGCTGGGAGCATGTCCGGCGCGGGCGCCCCCATGCCGAACTTGACGATGTCATGGTGGTATTGGGCAAGTACCGTGGTGGAGGCATCGATGACGGAGCCGACGAGCTGATCGCGGCGGCGGGCATAGGGCAGCGCGGGGGACTGCGACTGGTTCTCGGGCTGGTTCCGCGAAGCACTCGTGGCCGGATGCACTGACGTGGTGGACATGAGCGACCTCCTCTGAGCGGTGATGCCCTGAAGTCGACGGCTCCGGCGACGTTCAGAAGGCTCCTGCCCGAACGACGGGTTACGTGGGTCACTTCAGCATAGGGGTGAGGGACGTGGCGAACAAGGATGCTGAACACCTGCGATTTCGGGCGAGTCGTCGATCGGATCCGTCCACCCTCGCCGAGGCGGCCCTACAGTGGGGACATGACAGGTGCAGGTGCCGACGGCGGCAGTCCGACGACCAGACCTTTTGATGTGCGTGAGGCCGACCTCGGCGTGCAGTTCACAGCGTTCATCGACGGCATCTGCTCGGGAGCCTCGACGACCTGAGCGAAGAGGAGGCGCGGCGGTCCCTCGTGCCGAGCAGAACCCGCCTGCTGTCTCTGCTCAAGCACGCCGTCTTCGTCGAAACCGTCTGGTTCGGAGAGGCGGTCACCGGCCGGAGTCGAGTCGACTACGGGCTTCCGCACGATTCCAAGGACTCCTTCCTCCTCGACTCCACGGACACGATCGCCAGCGTTTCGGCCGACTATCGGGCCGCCGTGGATCGCTCGCATTCCGCGATCGAGGGGATGGTCCTCGACACCGTGCTCACCGGTCACCGGGCTGGGCCGATGCCGCTCCGATGGGTGCTCCTCCACGTCCTCCGCGAACTCGCCCAACACTGCGGGCACGCGGACATCCTCCGCGAGCAGATCCTCGCCGAGCGGGGGAGACGCGGCTGAGCACCTCAGCAGGCACGAAAGTCGGAGCGGCCAGCGCTCCGGGACGAGCGAGGTGTCACGGCTGAACGCCGCAGCTGGCACGGTCGTCGGATCAGCCCTGGGTATGATGTGGGCTCAATCGAAGGCGAACTAGCATGGCCGACATGAGCAATCGATCCACCCGGGCTGCGGCCGGACCGCCGAAGCCGCAGCAGCGTACCCCCGACCGCGTCGACCGCATCCGTCGGTTCGTCGCCGCCCGCCCCTGGATCGTCGACACCGTGCTCTGGGCTCTGCCGCTGACCTATCTGACCATCGTCTTCACCTCCTCCCCGGCCGAGCGAAGCGAGATAGCCCTGGTTCCGGTGTTCGTGCAGGTCGGTATCACCATCCTCCAGACAGCACCGCTGTGCCTGCGCCGCACAACCCCGCTGCTGAGTTCCTCCCTCATCGCCGTCGGCTGCCTCCTGACCGTGCTCACGATGATGGGGCCGACGATCGGAATCGTCGCCGTTCCGCTCACCGTGTATTCGACGACGGCCTGGGGCACCCGGAACCAGGGTCGTCTCGTGTTGGCACTGGGCCTCCTCGGCGCACTCTTCTTCGGCGGGTGGCTCTACCTCGTATCCCTGCAGGCGACGATCGGCGCGAACTCGCGTCCCCTGGCCGCCGGCGAATACGTGCTGCTGGTCGTCGTCATTGCGCTCTGTGCCTCAATCGTGCTCATCGCGTGGCTGCTGGGCGGAGTCGGATTCCGCCGCCGCCGTGAGATCGAGGGCATCCGGGAGCGCAATCGGCTGCTGGAGCGCGAACGCGAATCAGAGACCCGACTCGCCGCCGACGCCGAACGCATGCGCATCGCTCGTGAGATGCACGATGTCATCGCTCATTCCCTTTCCGTCGTCATCGCCCAGGCCGACGGCGCGCGCTATGCCGCCAAGACCGATCCGTCCGTCGCGCTCGGAGCCCTCGAGACCATCGCACAGACCGGACGGGAAGCCTTGGCGCAGACGCGATCGCTGCTCGGCTTCCTCCGCGCCGAGGATGACGACGAACGCACCTCGTCGCCGCTGCCCGGAGTCTCCGACATCGGCTCTCTCATGGCCGATGTGCGATCGGCAGGGCTTCCGGTCTCGGTGAGCGAACTCGATGCCGTCGACCGCGATCGCCTGCCCGAAGGGGCATCGCTGGCCGTGTACCGCATCGTTCAGGAAGCGCTGACTAATGTGCTCAAACATGCCGGGGACGCTGCTCGGGCACATGTCGAGCTGCTGGCGGAGGACACAGAGCTCGTCGCCCGCATCAGCGACAACGGCACCGGAAACACGGACGACCGCGACATCTCGGAATCGGGCAGTCGGGGGTACGGCATCGTCGGCATGCAGGAGCGCGCCGCGCTCTACGGCGGCAGCCTCACCGCCCGCCGGATCCGTTCGACGGGCATGAGCGACCGGTCCGAGGAACGCGCCGAAGCGAAGCCCGGATTCTCCTCCGGCGCTGTCACCGGAAGCGCCTTCGGAGCGGCGACAGGATTCCTCGTCGAGGCTCGACTGCCGCTGTCCGCACCCCTGCCCAGCGCTGAGCCCGAAGCCGAACCCGGCACCGTCGAGGGGACCGGCTCTCCCGACTCGACCGATCGAGGAGAGAACGGGACTGCCGAAACCGGAACGGCCGTCGAATCCGGAAGGACCGCCGGCACCGGAGCACCCGTCGAAACCGGTGAGAGCCAGCCCGCCGACTTCGAGGAGACCAGGCGATGAACATCGATGATGAGGCGACCGCGCACGGTCAGCCCGAGGCTCGGGGAAGCGGGCCGCTTCGCGTCGTACTCGTCGACGACCAGGCTCTCGTCCGAGCTGGCTTCGCCATGGTCATCGACTCACAGCCGGACCTCACCGTCGTCGGACAGGCAGGCGACGGTGCGGCAGGTCTCGACATCGTCAGCCGGGACGAACCCGATGTCGTGCTCATGGACGTCCGGATGCCTCGCGTCGACGGCATCGAAACGACCCAGCGGATCCTCGCGCTCGCCGACGCAGGGACGATCCGTCCGCCGAAGATCATCGTGCTGACGACTTTCGACGATGACGACTATGCACTGCGGGCGCTGCAGGCTGGTGCCTCAGGGTTCCTTCTCAAAGACACCCTGCCCGAGGTGCTCCTCGAGTCGATCCGCACCGTCGTCGACGGCGGCGCCGTCATCGCTCCGACCACCACCAAACGACTGCTCGAGACACGACTCATTCCCCGCCTCAACGCGGAATCTCCTTCCCCTTCGGACCCGCAACCGGCGGTGCCGTCCGCCGGTGCGCCCCCAACAGGTGGAGGTGCGGCCGCACACCCCGAAGGCGCGGACGTGACAGGACAAGCCGGTGCGAGCCGCCTCGATGCGGCAGATATGCGCCGATTGGAGTCCCTGACTCAGCGAGAGACCGAGGTCCTCGTCCTCATCGCCACCGGGCTGAGCAACACCGAGATCGGCGAACGCCTCTATCTGGCCCAGCCGACCGTGAAGACCCACGTCGGGCGGATCCTCATGAAACTCGAGGCCCGCGACCGAGTGCAGGCCGTCGTGTTCGCTTACGAAGCAGGTCTCGTCGGACCCGGTCACTGAGCCGGAAGCTTCTCGAAGCCGCCCTCGGGAATCCGAGATCATCCTCAGGTATGACGGTCAGGCCACGGCCGCCTCGGCGAAAGACCATCCCCTGGTCCGATGTGGGCGGGTGGGTCCGGCGACGAAGCTGGAGTCATGAACACATCAGCGACACACACCGACGCTCATCCGTCCCCGTCCGCGCCTTCAGATCCACCCTCTAACCCCGCGCCGAGGCTGGCCATCCAAGCC
The DNA here is from genome assembly GCF_013280495.1 of Brevibacterium permense. GTDB lineage: Bacteria > Actinomycetota > Actinomycetes > Actinomycetales > Brevibacteriaceae > Brevibacterium > Brevibacterium permense. The sequence goes on along the minus strand of NZ_JABSSX010000010.1, from coordinate 38,021 downwards.
ATCGGACTGCGCAAGACCTATGGAACAGGGGACGCGCAGGTCCGACCGCTCGACGACCTCAGCATCGACATCGAAGCCGAGCGTTTCACCGCCATCATGGGGCCGTCCGGCTCGGGCAAATCGACGCTGCTCAACATGCTCGCCGGCCTCGACACCCCGGACTCGGGCGAGGTCTTCATCGGACGGACGGCGATCTCACGGCTGAGCGATCGCAAGCTCACGGCGCTGCGTCGCGACCGCATCGGCTTCGTCTTCCAGTCCTTCAACCTCGTGCCCGCAATGAGCGCCGAGGAGAACATCATGCTGCCGTCGGAACTGTCGGGCAAGAAGGTCGATCGTCGCCTCTTCGACCGCATGGTCGATCTGCTCGGCCTGGGCGAACGTCTGGGGCATCGACCGCACGAGCTCTCCGGCGGACAGCAGCAGAGAGTCGCCGTCGCCCGCGCCCTCGTCGCCCAACCCGATGTGCTCGTCGCTGACGAGCCCACCGGCAACCTCGACTCGAGCTCCGGTGAAGAGGTCCTGAACATCCTGCGCGCCTCGGTCGATGAGCTCGGCCAGACCGTCGTCATGGTCACCCACGATCCCCGGGCCGCCGCCCGCGCCGACCGTGTCGTCCTGCTCGCCGACGGGCGACTGGCCGGTGAGCTCGCCCAACCGGACCCGGAATCCGTGGCCACCGCCCTGATGAATGTCACGGCGGCCTCGGCAGCTTCGGGAGCCGCACCCGCTGGCCAGTCGGCCGGGACCGCAACCGGCCCCGGGTCTCCAGCCGGAGCCGCGCCGACAGACGGAGGTGCCCGATGATCCGCATCGCCTGGTCCAACCTCCGCAGCGCCACTGGGCGCCTGTCGGCGGCGATGATCGCGATCGCCGTGTCTGTGGCCTTCATCGTCGCCGCCCTCCTGTTCGCCCAGGCCTTCGGCGACACCCTGCGCAATCAGGTCCGTGCCGAATGGGCCGGAGCCGACGTCGCAATCACCGCGACCGCCTCCGATGACCCGACCGCGGCCGGTGAGGCGCCCCCGCTCACCAAGTCCACGGCCGAGACCGTGGCCGACGTCGACGGGGTCGAGCACGCCCAGCTCACCGAATCCGCCTACGTCGCGGTCGGTGCCGGCACCACCTCGGTGACGGGTGCGGCGACGAACCTCCCGCAGGGGCAGACAGAGACCGTCGACGGTTCCGCACCGGATTCCGATGACGAACTCATGCTCCGCGAAGCCGATGCGAAGACCCTCGGGGTCGGCGTCGGCGACACCATCACCCTCGGCGAATTCGACGGGCAGCGGCAATCGAGCGTCGACGGACCCGACTTCACGGTCTCGGGCATCATGCCCGGTTCCTCCTCGGCGGGGATGAAGCTCTACCTCACCGAGGATGGGCTGGCCTCCGCCCCGGGTGAACTCGTTCCCGACTCCATCCGAATCGTCGCCGCCGACGGACCTGATCGTTCAGCTCTTGCCGAGGCGGTCGAATCCGCGCTCGCCGATGCCGGTGCCGACCAGGGCGTTTCGGTCCGGACCGTCGACCAGGTCGTCGACGAGCAGATCGAATCGCTGTCGAACACCTCTGACATGCTCTCGACCGTCGGCATCGCCTTCGGACTGCTGGCCGCGGGAGTTGCGGCACTCGTCATCTCGAACACGTTCAACGTCCTCGTCGCCTCCCGCACCCGGGTGCTCGCGCTCTTCCGCGCAGTCGGTGCCTCGCGCACTCAGGTGCGTGGTGCCTCGGTGATCGAGAGCCTGACCCTCGGCGTCGTCGGATCCGTGATCGGCGTCGGACTCGGCCTCCTCATCGGATGGGGACTCTCATCGGTGGTCGGTGCGCTGTGGATGCCCGAATTCGCTGAGATCTCCCCGTCCGTTTCGGCCTTCGTCGTCGGACCGGTCGTCGGCATCCTCGTCACCCTCGCCGCTGGGATGGTTCCCGCGATCCGCGCCTCACGGGTCTCTCCGATCGAAGCGCTGCGCCCGGTCGACGTACCGCCCGCAACGCCGAAGGTCCGGTGGGTGCGGATGACGCTGTCGGTTCTGCTCGGCGCCGCCGGAATCGGACTGTGCCTGCTGGGCACCAGCAGCCACTCCGTGCTCATGGGCATCGTCGGCTGCTTCGCACTCTTCGTCGCCCTTCTCATCGGTGCGAAGGTCTTCGTCCCGCCGCTGGTGGCGCTGTTCGCCCGCATCGTCGGCCTCATCACCCGGCGCTCACCGGCAGTCAAGCTGGCCGGACGGTCGGCGAGCACTGCGGGAGGACGCACCGCCTCGACGACGGGCGCGCTGCTCATCGGCATCACCCTCGTCACGGCCGTGGTCGTCGGTTCGTCGAGCCTGCAGCGGACCCTCGAGCTCGCCACCGCCCAGGACACTCCCGTCGACCTCGTCGTCTCGACCGCGGGTCACAGCGGTGCCGACGATGCGAAGATCGCGTCCGTGCTCGATGACTCGCCCATCGTCGAGGACCGGGTGAACGTCCCGGCGCCCACCGCGAAGGTGAGCGCCGGTGGGACCGATGACTCCGGTGACGTGGCGATCGCCAGCGCCGAGGCGGCCGCCGACTCCCCGGTCCTGCGCAGCGACGGGTACGACGTCGATGAGGGCACGATCCTCATCGATCCGAAATCGATGGGACTCGACGCGGATGCCGACGTCGACGGCACGACCGCGACGATCCGCCTCGGCGGGCAGGACATCGATCTCACGATCGAAACATCCTTTGCCGTCCCCGCGGGGACGGCACTGGTCAGCGGTGCCGATGCGGAGTCCATCGAGGCCGCGGCCGGCGGTGGTGCGGCCGAACAGACCTGGGCGAAGATCGCCGATGACGCATCGAGCTCGCAGATCGAGGCCCTGGCCTCAGACCTCGACGCCGTGGATGCCTCGGCCGATGCGTCTGCGGCGCAGACCCGGGCTGAGTTCTCCTCGCTGTTCCAGGTCGCCCTGGCAGTGGTGCTCGGACTGCTGGCGGCTGCGGTGGTCATCGCCATCATCGGAGTGAGCAATACGCTCACGCTGTCGGTCATGGACCGGCGTCGGGAAGGTGCCCTGCTCCGGGCACTCGGTTTCACTCGGGCGGCGATGTCGCGGATGATCACGATCGAATCGCTGCTCATGACGGTCATCGCGCTCATAGTCGGCGGCGTGGTCGGCACGTTCTTCGGGTGGGTCGGAACGGCGTCGATCATGCCGGCGGCCGCGAATCCCGTGCTGTCCGTGCCGTGGGCACAGATCGGCTTAATCGGTGTCGCCGCGGTGCTCGCCGCCTTCCTGGCTTCGGCGATTCCGGCTCGGTCGATGTCGCGGATCGTCCCGGCCAAGGGGATGAGTATGGAGTGAGTCCGGATTCGGACCTCGGTGCTCAGTACTCGGTGCGGCCGCGGGCGGGAGCTTGGAGCCTCCTGCCCGCGGCCGCCTCGGTGAGGGAAAGCGCCCGATGGCGGCTGCGACAGTGTGACCCAGTAGACTTAGCGAGTAATGACATCCCCTTTTCACTTTGAGGTGAAGCACTCTCATGCCAGCAATCGTTGTCGTCGGCGCTCAGTGGGGCGACGAAGGTAAAGGTAAGACCACCGATATCCTCGGCACCAGCGTCGACTACGTGGTCAAGCCCAATGGTGGGAACAACGCCGGCCACACGGTTGTCGTCGGAGGAGAGAAGTACGAACTCAAGCTTCTGCCGGCGGGCATCCTCTCACCGAACGTCACCCCGGTCATCGGCAACGGCGTCGTCGTCAACCTCGAGGCGCTCTTTGAGGAGATCGACGCCCTCGAATCCCGCGGCGCGGACACCTCGAAGCTGCGGATCTCGGCAAATGCGCACCTCGTGGCCCCGTACCACCAGACGCTGGACAAGGTGACCGAACGGTTCCTCGGCAAGCGGGCCATCGGCACCACCGGCCGCGGTATCGGGCCGGCCTATATGGACAAGATCGGGCGCTTGGGCATCCGAGTCCAGGACGTCTTCGACGAGTCCATCCTGCGTCAGAAGATCGAAGGATCGCTGCGGCAGAAGAACGAACTGCTCGTCAAGGTCTACAACCGTCGGGCGGTGTCGGTCGAGGAGATCGTCGAATACTTCGAACCCTTCATCGAACGTCTGCGTCCCTACGTCGCCGAGACTGAGCTCATGCTCAATGAGGCGCTCGACCGCGGTGAGGTCGTCGTCATGGAGGGTGGTCAAGCGACCATGCTCGACGTCGACCACGGCACCTACCCGTTCGTCACCTCGTCGAACCCGACCGCCGGCGGATCCTGCGTGGGCACGGGCATCGGCCCGACCCGGATCAACCGCGTCGTCGGCATCGTCAAGGCGTACACCACCCGTGTGGGCGCCGGCCCGTTCCCGACCGAGCTCTTCGATGAGATGGGCGAATACCTGCAGAAGGCCGGCGGAGAATTCGGTGTCAACACCGGTCGTCCGCGCCGTTGCGGCTGGTACGACGCGGTCATCGCCCGCTACGCCGCTCGCACCAACGGCTTCACCGACTATGTGCTGACGAAGCTCGACGTGCTCACCGGCATCGAGCGGATCCCCGTGTGCGTGGCCTACGAAGTCGACGGCGAGCGTCATGACGAGATGCCGGTGTCGCAGACCGAGTTCCACCATGCGAAGCCGATCTTCGAGTACTTCGACGGCTGGACCGAGGACATCACGAAGGCTCGGACCTTCGACGATCTGCCGGAGAACGCGCAGAAGTACGTGCTCGCACTCGAGGAGCTCTCGAGCTGCCGGATGTCGGTCATCGGCGTCGGTCCCGATCGCGAACAGTCGATCGTGCGACACGACCTGCTGGACTGAGGTCTCAGCAGAACTGAACACTGAGGGCGGGGCCGACAGACGATGTCGGCCCCGCCCTTCACAGTCTGCACAGTGATTCTCGGCATCGTCGAACATCAGAGCGATCTCCTCGGTTTCCATCGCTGTGTGGATTCGAGCCAGGAATCCTCCCGTGCCCTGCATTTCGAGGTCGAGCTTCTCGCCAGCCATTCCGACCTCCCAACGCTGGTACACGTGAGGGCTCTCTTTTCAGCACAGACCCGGTCGGCAAGCACAGTTTCGGCGCTGTTCCGGGCGGGCGATTCCCTGTCTCGACGACGCGCGGAACTTCGCGGATCGTTGCTCGTCGCGGCCGAATGAAAAGGGTCCGACGGTATTGTGACCTAAGATATATTGGTGATATATTTCACGACACTGCACTTAACGCAGCCGTGCAATGGAGGTCATGATGACTGCTACACCCGAGCTTCAACCTAAATTCGTCGAGAAACGAACCATCGACTACATCCCGCCGTCCGAACGTCACGGACGCCCGATCTCCCTGCTCTTCGTGTGGTTCGCCGCGAACAGCTCCATCACCGCTCTCGTCACGGGTGCGCTCATGACGATTCTCGGGAACTCGGCGCTGTGGTCGATCCCGGCGATCCTGCTCGGCAACATCCTCGGCGGGTACATCACCGCTCTGCACTCGGCGCAGGGACCGCAACTCGGGGTGCCGCAGATGATCCAGAGCCGGGCACAGTTCGGCTTCTATGGTGCGATCCTGCCGCTGGTCCTCGCACTCTTCATCTACATCGGCTTCTATGCCACGGGGCTCGTCCTTGGAGGTCAGGCGCTCGGGCTGCTGTTCCACGTCTCGCCGCAGATCGGTGCGATCCTCTTCGCGGTCTTCTGTGCGCTCTCGGCCATCGTCGGCTATCGCTGGATCCACCGGTTCTCGCACCTGCCGGCGTTCCTCAGCGCCATCGTCTTCGTCTGGCTCATCGTCGTCATGGTCACGGGCGATATGGGAGAGTCCATCACGGCGAGCAACGGATTCGCGATGGCTCCGTTCGTCCTCGGCGTCTCGCTCTCCGCCTCGTGGCAGCTGACCTTCGGCCCGTACATCGCCGATTACAGCCGCTACCTGCCCGAGACTACCTCGCAGAACGCCACCGTCGGGTGGACGTTCCTCGGCAGCGTCCTCGGTGCGAGCCTCGCGATGACCGTCGGCGCCTTCGCCGCGTTCCTCGGCGGTGACGCGTTCAGCGGCAGCGAGGTCGGCTACATCACCGACCTGGCAGGGAAGTTCGGCGTGATCGTCCTCCTCGCGGTCATCCTGGGCAAGCTTGCCGGGAACACGCTCAGCGCCTACGGCGGGTTCATGTCGATCACGACGATCGTCTCCGCCTTCACCAAGCAGAACCATCTGAAGTCGTACACGCGCATGCTGTTCATCCTCGGCGTGACCGCGGTGGCGCTTGCCATCGCCCTGGCCGCCTCGGAGAACTTCCTCACTGTGTTCCAGAACTTCCTGCTCTTCCTCCTCTACTTCATGACACCGTGGTCGGCGGTCAACCTCGTCGACTTCTACCTGGTGCGCAATAAGAAGTACGACATCAAAGGCCTGTTCGACCCGAATGGGATCTACGGGAAGTTCAACTGGATCGCCTATATCGCCTACCTCGCGGGCGTCATCGTCCAGATCCCGTTCATGAACAGCGCAATCTACGTCGGACCGATCGCCTACCTGCTCAATGGCGCGGAGATCGCCTGGATCCTCGGCGTCGTCGTCTCCGCCGTGCTCTACTACCTCATGACCGGAAACCTGCGTCGCCGGGTCAAGGCCGCCGCAGCCTGAGCCTGGCTGCCGCCCCGGCCTTCGGTGCCGGCACCATCTCTTCCACTTCGAACCCAACAAAGGAAAATCCAGATGAAATACGATCCTTCGTCGAAGAACCGTCCCCTCGAACATTCGCCGTTCAAGGCGCTGACGGTGCCGCGTCCCATCGGCTGGCTCTCGAGCGTGAGCGCCGATGGAGTCGAGAACATCGCTCCCTACAGCCAGTGGCAGAACCTCACATTCGATCCGCCGATGGTGATGTTCGCGGCCAACCAGTACCCCGATGGGCGTCGCAAGGACACCGTGCTCAACGCCGAGGAGACCGGCTGGTTCGTGTGGAACATGGCCACCTGGGATCTGCGCGAGCAGGTCAACATCAGCGCCCAGGTGATGGACGCGCACGAATCCGAGTTCGACCAGATGGACGTCACCCGTCGCTCGGCTGACCTGTCCGCGACCCCGATGATCGCCGAGAGCCCGTTCCAGTACGAGTGCAAGTACATCTCCACTCACCGGCTGCCCGGCAACTCGAAGGTGGGCTCGATCGACATCGTCTATGCCTCGGTCGAGCGCATCCACCTCAACGATGACTATGTCTCGGAGGATGGCAAGATCGACATCCTCAAGGCCAAGCCGATTGCGCGCATGGGCTACTTCGACTACACGGTCGTGACCGAGACCTTCGAGATGCGCGTGCCGGGTGCCGATGGGGACGCACAAGCGGGGTTGTCGGGAAACCCGACCTGATCGGGACGGCTCCGGCTGGGTCAGCGGACTGAGCCGGCAGGCGAACCCGTTGCGGCGCAGATAGCTGAGTCAGGCCATCTGCGCCGCTCTCGTTGCATAGTCGACCAGATAGTCGTTGAGATCGTAGGCGGCTTTCTCTGCCGCGTCAACGTCCATGTCCGCCGCGCCTCTGAGCATGCGCAGATGGCAGCCGGAACTGGCTGCGATCTCCTTCTCGACATCGACGAGGTTGGAGATCCAGTAGCGTCGAGAGAGATTCTGCAGCGGAAGCAGAGATTCGACGAGGTAGGTGTTCTTGGTGGCGGCTGCCAGCAGTTGATGAGTTTCGCGGATGGTCTCCGCGTAAGTCGGAAAGTCGGATCCGATCTGCTCGAGCTGCGCGGCCAGAGATCGCATCTTGCTGCGCTGGTCATCTGAGGCTCGTCTGGCGGCGAGGCGGACGGCGACGACGTCGAGCTCTCTGCGGACTTCGAGGATACGCAATTCGGTCTCATACTCCAGAGAGGGAACGTAGATGCCTCGGCGGGGCCGGATGGTCACCATGTGCTCGCGTGCGAGGCGCTGCAACGCCTCGCGGATGGGTGTCCTGCCCAAGCCGGTCTTCTCCACGAGTTCGGGTTCGGTGATGTAGCTGCCGGCAGGAATCGACCCACTGATGATCATGTCTTCGATGACACTGTAAGCCTGTTGGGAAAGAGTCAACTCTGGTGAACCGTTCTTCGGAGTCAAGGGGTGTTCCTCAGATTTTACTTCACCGAATCTTCACGGGTTGCAGACATAAGCGGCTGCAGTGCCCGATAAGCATCGGCGTCGTGCCAGCGTTGGCGAGCACCGAAAGAACGTTGCGAATGCGCTGTCCCCGGTGGCTCGGCGCGGTGGGAAACTAGCCGTCGCTCAGGAGTGCCTCTTTCGTGCTTCTCGATCTCTCAGCCGATTCTGTTCCCCGGCGACGTCGTGACCGGCCTAGTCCACCCGCGCGCTCACCCCATCGGCCCACCGATATGGCCGGGTGGCGAGCAGGGCTCCGACCGAACGGCGCAGACGCGAGACCTCTGCGCGGACGGTGACCACATGGTCGCCGTCCCCGTAAAGGCGCTGGCTGAGGTCGGGAGCGCTGATCCCCGCAGCCCCCGCAGAGGTGACCGCCGCCAGAATCTGTGCCCGCCGTGGCGTGAGCGGAACGACCAGGGGTTCGGTGCCGGAATGGATATTGAGAACGGGTGGATCTTGCTTCGTCCGCAGAGTCACCGAAGCTCGACGGTCGCCGGTGGGCCGCAGCAGCCATCCACCGGTGATCTTCTCCGGCAGGCACAGACCGGCACCGGGGATGAGGATCGAACGGTCAGCGGCCGGCACCTCGATGCGGTCGCGGCTGCGCACGCCCTGCTGATAAGCCACCCATCCGGCATCGTCGACGACGAGGGCCGGGCCGGACGTGCCGGCGAGCATGGCCGACATCCGATCGCGCAGAGTGTTGAGTGCCTCCTGCTGAGCGATCATCAGCCGGGCTTCGGCCAGGCGCACCGCCGTCGTCACCAAGGACTGCACAGCCGGGTGAAGCGTCATCGCCGGACCGCTGATGTCGACGACTCCCAAGAGAGTCCCGTCATGCGGGTCGTGCACGGGCACGGCACTGCAGTACCAAGGGTGCTGAGAGGCCTCAAAATGTTCGGCGGAGAAGAGCTGGACGGGTGCCTCCTCGGCCAGCGCCGTGCCGATGGCGTTTGTGCCGACCTTGGCTTCGGACCAATGCGCTCCTTCGACGAATCCGAGCTCATCGGCTTGCCGTCTGGCGGAAGCCGCACCATCTCTCCACAGAATGACGCCGTCGGCATCCGTGACGACGAGGATGAACGGCGCGGCGTCAGGAGCCCGCAACAGCACTGAGCGCATCTCATCGACGACCAGCCTCAGCCGTGACGTCCTCCGCCGAGTCTCCAACTCGGCCCCATCGGCGACGATCCGCGCATTCGCGCCATCCGGGTCCAGCCCCAAGCGCAGCATCCGATCCCACGAGCGCCTGACCAGCGCGCGCGGTTGCACCGGCGGCGACGCCCCGGTGATCACAGCATCGTGAATGCGTGTCAGATCTCTGGCGAGATGCGCCAGATCCGGCTGAAGCATGCCTTGAGTATAGGACGGGAACGCACCACTGACCATGGGGTCGAAGCTTTGGTGAGAATCCCGGCACAGCGTGGTCCATGCAATCCGGTGCAACTCTTTTGAACCGGTAGTGCCCGGCCTAGTTTGGAGTCACTGAACTCAATGAGGAGGAGTGAGATGACAACGACGCTCGACCGTCCCCAGCTGACCGCCGACGACATCGCTATGAGGTGGCTGCAGGATTTCGAATCGGCGCTCAGCCGGCGGGATATTCCGGCCGCCGCCGGTCTGTTCGCCACCGACAGCTATTGGAGGGACCTTGTGTCCTTCACCTGGAATCTCAAAACCGTGGAGAACCCCGATGGGGTCACCGACCTGCTCACCCACAACCTCGATCGTGTCTCGCCGGAGGAATTCGAACTCAGTGAACCGGCGGCAACCGCCGACGGAGTGACGGAAGCGTGGTTCACCTTCACCACCTCGGTGGGGCGCGGCAAAGGACTCGTCCGCCTCATCGACGAAGACGGCATCAAGGCCTGGACCGTGCTCACCTCGCTGCAGGAGATCACCGGACACGAAGAGCCCCGCGGCACCCGCCGGGTCAAGGGCGCCGAGCACGGCGTCGATGCCGAACGGAAGAGCTGGTCGGAGAAGCTCGCCGAAGAGGACGCCGCCTGGGGCAAGAGCGCCGACCCCTACATCCTCGTCGTCGGCGGCGGCCAGGGCGGGATCGCCCTCGGCGCTCGCCTCCGCCAACTCGGGGTGCCCTCGCTGGTCATCGACCGGTGGGAGCGGCCGGGTGACCAGTGGCGGTCGCGGTACAAGTCGCTGTGCCTGCACGACCCGGTCTGGTACGACCACCTGCCGTACCTGAAGTTCCCCGACAATTGGCCGGTTTTCGCGCCGAAGGACAAGATCGCTGACTGGTTGGAGTTCTACACGAAAGTGATGGAGATTCCGTACTGGTCATCGACCACAGCTGCGTCGGCGAAATACGACGAAGCGGAAGGCCGGTGGACGGTCGAGGTCGACCGGAACGGGGAGAAGGTCACTCTGCGGCCGACCCATCTGGTGATGGCCACGGGCATGTCAGGCAAGCCGAGCATCCCCACGTTCCCGGGCTCGGACATCTTCAAGGGCGAGCAGCAGCACTCCTCGCAGCACCCGGGCCCCGACGCTTATGCGGGCAAGCAGGTCGTGGTCATCGGCAGCAACAACTCCGCCTTCGACATCTGCGGTGCTCTGTACGAGAACGGTGCCGACGTCACGATGGTGCAGCGATCGAGCACGCATATCGTCAAGAGCGACTCGCTCGTGGAGATCGCGATGGGCGACCTGTACTCCGAACGCGCTCTGGAGAACGGCGTGACGACGGAGAAGGCGGATCTCATCTTCGCGTCACTGCCGTACCGGATCATGCACGAGTTCCAGATACCGCTCTACGACCAGATCAAGGAAGCGGATAAGGACTTCTACCAGCGGATGGAAGCCGCGGGCTTCGACCTCGACTTCGGCGACGACGAGTCTGGTCTGTTCCTCAAGTATCTGCGCCGCGGCTCGGGCTACTACATCGATGTCGGATCCGCCGAACTCGTCGCCGACGGCAAGGTGAAGCTAGCCAAAGGGCAGGTCGACCACCTCACCGAGGATGCTGTCGTCCTCGACGACGGGACCGAACTGCCGGCTGACCTCGTCGTCTACGCCACCGGCTATGGGTCGATGAACGGCTGGGTCGCGGACCTCGTCGACCAGGAGACCGCGGACAAGGTCGGCAAGTGCTGGGGGCTGGGGTCGGAGACGACGAAGGACCCAGGCCCGTGGGAAGGCGAGCAGCGCAATATGTGGAAGCCCACCCAGCAGGAGAACCTGTGGTTCATGGGCGGCAACCTCCACCAGGCACGTCATTACTCGCTCTACCTTGCCCTGCAGCTCAAGGCCCGGCACGAAGGCATCGAGACTCCGGTGTACGGGCTGCAGGAGGTTCATCACCTGAGCTGAGCTCGGTGTGAAACCGAACCTGAGCGGCCGGGTGGCTGCTCATTGGTGGGCGCAATGGTCGCGTTCTGTTGCTCGGGACGTGACCATTGCGCCCACCTGGTGCGACTGCCGGGGAGGTTCGCAGAAGGCAGGAGAACGTGCGCTAGAGGCCGAGGCGCACAGGTGGCTTAGAGCCCCAGGCGCGTGAGCACTCGCTTCACGTGATCGAGGGCCTCGTCCTGTGAGAGCCCGAAGTTCTGATTGAAGTACATGCCGTCGCCGATGAGCTGGATCGTCATCGCCAGATCAGCATCGCCGAGGTGGTCGTTGAGCACGTTGAACCAGGCTTCTCGGGTTCTGCGCAGAGCTGCCTTGGCGTCCTCGTTCTCGAGTGCGAGACAGCCTGCGGCGATGAGGCTGCGGTCCAGGGGAGTGCCGACCTCGGCCGAGGTCTCAAGGTAGTAGTAGTGGAGGCGCTCACCGGCGGCCTTCATCTCTTCGATGTCGTCGTCGACCAGATGATCGAGCCGCTCCAGGCTGCCCTTGATGAGCTCGGCTTTCGACCCGAAGTGATAGAGCAGACCGCCTTTGGAGACTCCGGCCTTCGCTGCTACTGCGTCCAGAGTCGCTCCGGCTGTGCCGTGTTCGTCGAGGAGCGTATCGAAAGCGTCGAGCAGCTTCTCCTTGGTTGCGGTCGGATTGCGTGCCATAGCCATGAGCCTAGTCCATGGCTGTACTCACGGGACGGACGTGTGCCTGGTGTTCTGCCAGATGGGCATGCAGGAGACCTCTCGGATTTCTCGCGCGGCCGGGCCTGTATCTGCGCAGTACCTGAGCATCTCGGTTGCATCACGCCAGCCGCCTTTAAACTGTACCGTCCAGACGGTACAGTTGATGGCATGACGACGACACTGACTCCACAGCTGCGCGCCGGTCGGCGTGAATGGGCCGGTCTCGCGGTGCTCATGATCCCCGTGCTGCTGATCTCGATCGACAACACGGTTCTCGGCTTCGCGATCCCGGCCATCAGCACCGGCCTGCATCCGACGGGCACGCAGCTGCTGTGGATCGTCGACATCTACGCGCTCATGCTCGCCGGTCTGCTGGTGGCCATGGGCAGCCTCGGGGATCGGGTCGGACGTCGCAAGCTGCTCATCATCGGGTCCGTCGGCTTCGGTGCGGCCTCGCTGCTCGCAGCGTTCTCCACCTCCGCCGAGATGCTCATCCTCGCCCGCGCCCTACTCGGCATCTTCGGCGCCACCCTCATGCCCTCGACGCTGTCGCTCATCCGCAACATCTTCGATCATGACAAAGATCGTCGCATCGCGATCGCCACCTGGGCCGCGATGTTCTCCGGTGGTGCCGCGCTGGGGCCGATCGTCGGCGGCTTCCTGCTCGAGCACTTCCACTGGAGCTCGGTCTTCTTCATCAACCTGCCGCTCATCGCGCTCTTCATTCCCGCGGCCGCCATTCTGCTGCCCGAATCGCGTGATCCGAACCCCGGCCGCTTCGACCCGTTCTCCATCATTCTGTCGATGCTTGCTCTGGCCCCGCTCGTCTTTGCCATCAAACACAGCATGGCGTCAGGCGCCGACTTCCTCTTCTGGCTCAGCCTGTCCGTGGCGATCGTCGCCGGTGCCAGCTTCGTCCTCCGCCAGATCGCCTCTCCGAACCCGATGCTCGACGTCCGTCTGTTCGCGAACTCCGTGTTCACCTCGGCGGTGGTGTCGAACCTGTTGAGCATCATGGGACTGGCAGGGTTCCTCTACTTCGGCACCCAGCTGCTCCAGCTCGTGCTCGGACTCTCACCGATCGACGCGGCCCTTGTGCTCATCCCGGGGCTGATCACCTCGGTCGCAGCAGGCTACCTCGCGGTTCCGCTCATCGCCCGCTTCGAACCACGCGTCGTCGTGCCCTGTGCGCTCGCGCTCAACGCTCTCGGCATGGGCATCATCGCCTTCACCTCCGAACACTCCATGATGGGAATGCTGCTGGCGTTCCTCATCCTCGGCATCGGACTCGGCACCGCCGAGGTCATCACGAACGACCTCATCCTCGCCGCGGTCCCCGCTCACAAGGCCGGAGCTGCCTCGGCGATATCGGAAACCGCGTACGAATTCGGGTCCGTCATGGGCACGACCGTCCTCGGCGGACTCTCGACGTTCATGTATGGATCTGCGCTGCAGTCGGCGATCGGGGACAAAGCGGACAGAGCTCAGTTCGATACGCTCGGCTCCGCCCTCGAATACGCTTCCGGGCTGAGTGGTGCAGCCGGTGAGCGAATCGCCGAGGCGGCCGTGACGGCCTTCGACTTCGGCGTGCAGTGGGCCGCTGGTGCGGCCGTCGTCCTCGTCCTCATCGCCGCCGTGCTCACGAGCTTCGGTCTCAAGGGTGCCGGGGAGCTCCTGCCGAGAGCCGCCGCCGATGCTGACTCAGACCGCTGACCGGACGGGTTAGCGAGCCCTCGGACGGCGGGTGGCTGGCCCGATAACCCTCGATCAAGCAGAAGCGCGGATATCGGGACGTAAACGTCTCGATATCCGCGCTTGGCCTTGAACGACGGCTCGGTGGCTGGCGAACCGCGCTTGGGCTTGAACGACCCCGGAGATCAGCTCTGCGACGAGTTCGCCGGGGAGAGCACCTCCTGCGTCGTCTGCTTCTGCCGTTTGCGGGCCAGCACTCGGCCGATGCCGGTGTAGACGAGAGCGGCGATGAGCACGACGTAGATGACGATCGTGATCGGCGAGGACACGAGCGTCGACGCATCACCGCCGGAGGCCAGCAGAGCATCGCGCAGGTTCGACTCGGCCAAGGGCCCGAGCACCATGCCGATCATCAGCGGAGCCAGCGGCACACCGTAGCGCTTGAGCACGAAGCTCAGCACTCCGATGCCCAGCAGGATGAGCAGCTCGAACGTCGAGGCGGACGTCGCATAGATGCCCAGTCCGCAGAAGACCGCGATGCCGCCGTAGAGGTACGGGTCCGGGATCTTCAGCAGCTTCGCCCACAGAGGAGCGAACGGCAGGTTGATGATGAGCAGCACGATCATCGCGACGAAGAAGCTCGCCAGCAGACCCCACACGAGTTCGGGGGAGCGGTCGAAGAGCAGCGGACCGGGCTGGATGCCGTACTGGCGGAACGCCGCGAGCATGATCGCCGCCGTCGCCGAGATCGGCAGACCCAGAGCCAACAGGGCACCCATGGCAATGCCCGTCGTCGCCGATCCGGCCGCCTCGGGAGCGGCAAGACCACGGATCGCACCCTTGCCGAACTGCGGATCCTTCCGACGGGAATCGAGCTTGCGCTCCAGACCGTAGGCCATGAACGTCGGAACATCGGCACCGCCGACAGGAATGACGCCGAAAGGCAGGCCGATCGCGGTTCCGCGCAGCCACGCCGGCAGAGCTTCGCCGACTTCCTTGCGGGAGAGGAAAGGCCGACCAGAGGCGTTGATCGTATTGTCCTTGGTCTGACGGCGGATGCGGGAGGCAATGAAGAACACCTCGCCGAGTGCCAGCACACCCACGGTCACTGTGACCAGGGAGACGCCGTCGAAGAGCTCGGGCACGCCGAGGGTGAACCGCTCGGTACCCGAGACCGAGTCGATGCCGATGACGGTGAAGCCGATGCCCAGCACCAGAGCCGTGAGCCCCTTGAGCACCGAATCGGCCACCACCGAGGAGGTGGCGACGAAGGCGAAGAGCGCGAGAGCGAAGAACTCGGCCGGGCCGAAGCTCGTCGACAGCTCCGCCAGCGCAGGAGCGACGAAGACGACGAGGAAGCATGAGATGAACCCGCCGATGAACGCACCGATCGCGGCCGTCGCCAAAGCCTGCGGGGCCCGCCCGGCCTTGGCCATCTTATGGCCTTCGAACGTCGAAGCGATCGCCGAGGCCTGACCAGGGGTGTTCATGAGGATGGCCATCGTCGAGTCGCCGAAGAGCCCGCCGAAGTAGACGCCGGCGAACATGATGAACGCACCCGTGGGGTCCAGCGCAAAGGTCATCGGCAACAGCAGAGCCACGGCCATCGACGATCCCAGGCCCGGCAGCACGCCGACAGCGGTGCCGAGGAAGCAGCCGACGAGGACCCACAGCAGGTTCATCGGCGTCAGAGCGTGCGTGAACCCTTCGAAGAGGGACATGAGAGCGTCCATATCAGAAGCCACCTCCCAGGATTCCCGAAGGAAGGTTGAGCCCCAGCATCACCGAGAAGGCGATGTAGACCAGGGACGAGAACGTCAGTGCCAGAGTCAGGTCGAACAGCGGCTTCTTCGAGCCCATCGACCGGGCCACGCACCAGAACAGCAGAGCTGCGGCGATGATCCACCCGGCGAATTCGAGGATGAGGGCGAACGCCGCGAAACCGCCAGCACCCCAGGCCAGGGACACGAAGTCGCTGTGCGTGCGGTGCTTCGCATCGGCCTTGCGAGCCGCAGCGAGAGCCTGACGGTCTTCTTCCGGCTCGTCTTCCTCATGAGGGGAGAGGCGAGAGGCCGAAACAGCCGAGGTGACCGGAGTCGAGAACGCCTTGTCCTCCTCGGCCGCGGCCGGCAGCTCGTCCTCGACATCGACGGGTTCGGGATTGCGGATATAGGCGATGACCAGCAGGATCGTCAACACGTATCCGACGACCATGATGATCGTCGGGAAGAACTGCGGACCCGGTTTGTCCGCGTCCGGGGCGACGTCCATGGTGAGGATGCCGATGAGCAGATAGGTCGAGAATGCTCCCATGATGAGGGGGACAATGAGGCCCGACCGTCCCTGCCACCAGGTGCCCGCGCCGAGGTGGCCCGTCCTGTCCGTGCGCGATGTCGTCTGTGCGCTCACAGTCCCAACTCCTTCAGCAGCTTCTCCACTCGGGAGGTGTCTTCTTTGACGAATTCGGCGAACTCCTCGCCGGTCTGCCATACGTCGGTCCACTTGTTCCGCTCGAGGGCGTCCTTCCAGGCCGCACTGTCACGGGTCTTCTGCAGGATCTCGAGGAGCTGAGCGGAGTCGTCGCCGGTGATATCCGGTGCTCCGAGCCAGCCGCGCCAGTTCGTCAGCGTCACCTCGTAGCCCTGTTCGGACATGGTCGGCACGTCGTCGAAGCCCTCGATGCGCTTCGGCGCAGCCACGCCGATGGCTTTGACGCGTCCGGCCTCGATCTGGTCGGAGACCTCGTTGAAGCCGCAAGAGGCGAAGTCGGTGGTGCCCGAGAGCAGAGTCTGGATGGCTTCACCGCCGCCGGACTTCGGAATGTAGGTGATGTCAGAGGCGGGGATCTTGCCGAGCAGCGCCAACTGCGCGATGGTCAGGTGGTCGACCGAGCCGGCGGAACCGCCCGTCCACACGAACCCTTTCGGATCCTTCTTCCACGCACCGATGACATCGTCGATCGTATTGTGCGGGGAATCCCCGGCGGCGATGAGGACGTCATAGTCCTCGGCCACGCGGGCGAGCAGAGTTGTGTTGTCGAATCCGACCGGTGATTTGTTCAGCGCGATTCCGCCGACCATGGCGGTGCCGGTGGCCAGGATCGTGTCCGACTGGCCGTGCATGGTCGAGAATTTGCCGAGGCCGATGGTGCCGCCGGCGCCCGGGATGTTGACGACCTGGGCATTGTTGGCGAGCCGGTCGACGCGCATGGCCTGTTGGGTCTCGCGGGCGAATCCGTCCCAGCCGCCCCCTGCGCCGGCCGGAGCGATGAGAGTGAGATTGGATGACAAGTCACCCTTCGCCGATGCGGCCTTGACCGAGTAGGTCGTCGCCGTTCCGATCGCCGCCAAGGCGATCGCCCCGTAGGCGATGCGACCGAAGGTTCGTCGCGAGGGATGGGAGGATTCGGACACGGAATCCCCGGGAGGTGGCGCCTTTGGCACGGACTTCTCCTTTGAAGGCATGTGTGATGTGAGACTCACCTTAGAGGTTCCTGAGTGGCGACTGCGAGGTTGTGCTCACTCTGCGCGTTCTGCTCATTGAGCGCGTTGAGTGCATTCTGCTCAGGATGGGTCGGCGACGATAGATCGGTCGGGTGCCGAGGTTTCTGGGCCTGCGGCTAGGCTGGCGGCATGAGCGAAACTTCCGGCACAGACCCTGCAGCCTCGACGACCGCGACCCCGGCATCGGAACCGGTGGCGAAGAAGGTCCCGTTCGAGCGCACGCATCACGGTCATACTTTCGTCGATAACTACGAATGGATGCGTGAGAAGGAGTCCCCCGAGGTCATCGCCCACCTCGAGGCAGAGAACGCTTGGACGAGCGCACAGACCGCTCACCTCGAAGGGCTGCAGAACTCGATCTTCTCCGAGATCAAGACACGCATCAAAGAAACCGATATGTCCGTGCCCAACCGGCGCGGGAACTACTGGTACTTCTCCCGCACGAAGGCCGGACTCGACTACGGAATCAGCGTCCGAATCCCCGTCTCGGACCCCGACGACTGGACCCCGCCGGAGGTCGGCGAAGAGCCCTTGCCCGGAGAGGAAGTCGTCTTCGACTCGAACATCGCAGCAAGTGGTCAGGAGTTCTTCTCCCTCGGCTCCTTCTCACTCTCCGATGACGGCAGTCGGCTTCTCTACGGCGTCGACACCAACGGCGACGAACGCTATACCCTCCGACTTCGCGATCTGGCGACGAGAGACGATCTCGCCGACATGATCGACGGCACCTTCGCCGGAGCCTCCCTCGATCCGAGCGGCCGCTTCGTCTTCTATACCACCGTCGACGATGCCTGGCGACCGGAGAAAGTGTGGCGCCACGTCGTCGGCACCGACAGCAGCGACGACGTGTGCATCTTCCACGAACCCGATGAGCGCTTCTTCGTCGGATCGGGCTTCTCACGTTCGGGCCGAATGATGTTCGTCGTCACCGGATCGAAGACGACCACCGGATATTGGAGCATCAGCGTCGACGACCTCGAAGCCGAACCGCAGGAGATCTGGCCCCGCGTCGACGGCGTCGAATACAACGTCGAGCACGCCGTCATCGGCGGTGAGGACCGCTTTCTCATCACCCACAACCGCAATCGCGCCGACTTCGAACTCGTCGACGTTCCGGCCGCCGACCCGACTGCGACGGGTCGTCCGGTGCTTGATGACGTCGACGACCTGCGCATCGAAGACGTCGACGCCTTCGCCGACTTCATCGTGCTCAGCTACCGTCGCGGCGGCTTTGCGCGCGTCGGCATCATCCGCTTGGTTGATTCCTCCTCTCCGTTCGGACCGCTTCGGGAGCTGCCATTCGGCCGGGAGACCGGGTCACTCTACGTGGGCAACAACCCCGAGTTCGCGCAGACGAGCATCCGGCTGCATTTCACCTCCATGTCGACGCCCGCCGTGATCTATTCCCACACGGTCGCAGACGGCACTGACACGGTCCTCAAACGTCAGCCCGTTCTCGGCTCCGTCGACCTGGACGCCTACACCGAAACCCTGCTGTGGGCGAAGGCGGAAGACGGCACCGATATCCCGATCTCGGTCGTCTTCCGCAAGGACCTGCACCGAACCGACGGCCACGGCGGTCCCGCCTCGGCGAATGCGGGCACCGGTTACGGTGGGGACACAGCGAACGGAGCCGCCTCGGCGAAAGGCGAGCCGGCACCGCTGCTCCTCTACGGATACGGGTCCTACGAAGCGAGCATGGACCCGTACTTCTCGGTCTCCCGGCTGTCGCTGCTCGACCGCGGGGTCGTCTTCGCCATCGCTCACGTCCGCGGCGGCGGCGAAATGGGCCGACACTGGTACGACCAGGGCAAGACGACGGCGAAGATGAACACCTTCACCGACTTCATCGACGTCGCCCGCCACCTCATCGACACCGGGTGGACGCGCCCGGACCGGCTCGTCGCCAGCGGCGGATCGGCCGGCGGTCTGCTCATGGGCGCGATTGCGAACATGGCACCTGAGCTCTTCGCCGGAATCAGCGCCGAAGTGCCGTTCGTCGACGCGCTGACTTCGATCCTCATGCCCGAGCTGCCGCTGACCGTCATCGAATGGGAGGAGTGGGGAGACCCGCTCCATGATCCGGAAGTCTACGAGTACATGCGCTCGTACTCTCCCTACGAAAACGTCACCGAGGCGGCCTACCCGCAGATCTTGGCCGTGACCTCGCTCAACGACACCCGAGTCCTCTACGTCGAACCCGCGAAATGGGTCGCCCGACTCCGCGAAGTCGGTGCGAACGCCCTGCTCAAGACCGAAATGGTCGCCGGGCACGGCGGAGCATCGGGGCGCTATGACGCGTGGAAGGAGATCGCGTTCGAGTACGCGTGGATCCTCGATGTGCTGGGACGATCGGATGTCGAAATAGAGCCCTGAGGGGACGACTGTCGCCGCAGATAACGATACTGGGACGATTGTCTCCAAAACCCGGATTCGGCACCCGGCGTCAGTGCCGGGCCATAAGGTGGATATCATCACATTCGACGTGATGTGCGTCATGATCTCAGAACGGTCTGAGTGACGGCGGCGCATCATTCATCTGCATTGCCGTCACTATTCCTTGCGTGCGAGGAGGGGCGGTGTCGAATGCAGAATTCGTGACGGATCCGCGCCGGCGGACCGAAATTCCGAAAGGGAGAAGAATGCGTCTCAGGAAAGTGGCCACAGCGATGGTGGCAGTCGGTTCGATTCTTGCGGTTTCGGCCTGCGGAGGCGGAGGCGGCGAGGGCGGAGGCGGAGAGGGCGATTCGTACTCCATCGGCGTCTCGCAGCTCGTGCAGCACCCGGCGCTCGACGCCGCCACCGAAGGCTTCAAGAAGTCGTTCGAAGATGCTGGTGTCGACGTCGAATGGGACGTGCAGAACGCCCAGGGCGAACAGGCCAACGCGACCTCGATCGCCCAGCAGTTCGCCAACGACGACCTCGACCTCGTGCTCGCCGTTGCCACCCCGGCCGCTCAGGCCGCAGCCCAGGCGATCACCGACAAGCCCGTGCTCTTCACCGCCGTCACCGACGCCGAAGAGGCCGGCCTCGTCGACAGCAATGACAAGCCCGGCGGCAACGTCACCGGCACCTCCGACCTCAACCCGGTCGAAGAGCAGCTCAAGCTGGTCAAGGACGTCAAGCCCGATGCGAAGACCGTCGGCATCGTCTACAGCTCCGGTGAGGTCAACTCGCAGGTTCAGGTCGATCTCGCGAAGAAGGCCGCCAAGGACCTCGACGTGACGATCAAGGAAGCGACGATCGCGAACTCCGGTGAGCTCGCTCAGGCCGTGGATTCGCTCGGCAAGGTCGACGCATACTATGTGCCCACCGACAACAACGTCGTCTCGGCAGTGTCGACCATGGTCCAGGCAGCAGAGAAGAACAAGGCTCTGCTCGTCGGGTCGGAAGCCGGCCAGGTCGAATCCGGTGCGGCGATCACCCGCGGCATCGACTACACGAAGCTCGGCGAACAGACCGGCGAAATGGCTCTGAAGATCCTCCAGGACGGAAAGAAGCCCGCTGAGATGCCCGTCGAGACCAGCTCGAACCTCGAACTCGTCGTCAACCCGAAGGCGGCCAAGGCCCAAGGCGTCGAGATTCCGAAGAAGCTCGTCGACGGGGCCGACAAGGTCATCGAGTGATCGGAACCTGCTTCACCCCGTGACCAGGTGCGCGGAGTCCTGAACTCTCCCATCGCACCGACGTCACCGGCCCCGAGGCCGTCGGCACTGAAACCGACGGCCTCGGGGCCACCACGAACCACACACCAGAAATGAACGGAAACCCATGTTCGGAGCATTGGAGCTCGGGCTCATCTACGGCGCGATGGCGCTCGGGGTCTATCTGACCTTCAAGGTCCTCAACTTCCCCGACCTCACCGTCGACGGAAGCTTCACCACGGGCGGTGCCACCGCAGCCTCCCTCATCATCGCCGGGGTCAACCCCTTCCTGGCCACGCTCGCCGCGATCGGCGCCGGACTCATCGCCGGCTACATCACCGGTCTGCTCCACACGAAGGGCGGCATCGACGGACTGCTCGCCGGAATCCTCACCATGATCGGCCTGTGGTCGATCAACCTGCGGATCATGGGGAAGGCGAACCTGCCGCTCCTGCGAGAAGACACAGTATTCACCCCGCTGCGGGAGAACATGCTCATGGGCACCTGGGCATCGATCGCGATCCTGCTCGTCTTCGCCCTCATCCTCAAGTTCGCCATCGACTGGTTCCTCACCACTGATCTCGGACTGGCCATCCAGGCCACCGGCAACAACAAGGAGATGATCCGCAGCCTCGGCGTCAACACCGACAACTCGACAATGCTCACTCTGGCATTGTCGAACGGCTTCGTCGCACTCTGCGGTGCACTCGTCGCCCAGTACCAGGGGTTCTCCGACATCAGCATGGGCATCGGCCTCATCCTCGTCGGACTCGCCTCGGTGATCCTCGGTCAGGCAGTGTTCGGCAGCCGCAACATCTTCATGGCCAGCCTCGGCGCGCTCCTCGGCTCGGTCGTCTACCGGCTGATCATCTTCCTCGCCCTGCGCGCGGGCCTGGACACGAACGATATGAAGCTGACAACAGCGCTGCTCGTCGTCATCGCACTGCTGCTGCCCAGATGGGGCTTCCTTAAACGGATCCCCACGCTGCGCGGACGCGGAAACCGCGCGGCCGCCTCGGTGCCGGCAGGAACGACCGATATGAAGGACCCCGCCGAGATCGCCGACATCCCCGCCGGCGCGACCGGCGCCCGAACCGGGAAGGAGATCTGAGACCCATGCTCAAGATCGACAACATCTCCAAGACCTTCTTCCCGGGCACCGTCAACGAACGTAAGGCGCTCCAAGGGCTCTCGCTCGAACTCGACGAATCCGACTTCGTCACCGTCATCGGCTCCAACGGAGCCGGAAAATCGACGCTGCTCAACACCATCTCCGGCCGTCTGCCCATCGACTTCGGCTCGGTCACCATCGACGGCGCCGAGGTGTCGCGGATGCCCGAGTACAAACGGGCGAGATACCTGGGCCGCGTCTTCCAGGATCCGATGGCCGGCACCGCTCCGGACCTCACGATCGAGCAGAACCTCTCGCTCGCGCTCAGACGCGGAAAACCGCGTGGGCTGGGTCGGGGGACTACCTCGGAGCGACGCGAGCACTTCAAGAAGGAGCTCGCCACTCTCGAACTCGGTCTCGAGAACCGGCTGAAGACGAAGGTCGGGTTGCTCTCCGGCGGTCAGCGGCAGGCGCTCAGCCTGCTCATGGCCGGATTCACCCAACCGCGGATCCTGCTGCTCGACGAGCACACCGCCGCCCTCGACCCGCAGCGCGCAGCCCTGGTATCAGCTCTGACGAAGAAGATCGTCGAAGCCGACGGGCTGACCACGCTCATGGTCACCCACAATATGGAGCAGGCCATCGCGCTGGGCAACCGCCTGATCATGATGCACGAGGGACGGATCATCTACCAGGCCTCGGCCGAGGAGAAGAAGGACCTGACCGTCGAGACGCTGCTCGGCGAATTCTCGAAACTCAAGGGAGCGACCCTGGGCGATCGGGCACTGCTGAACTGAACCGAGACTTCGCCAGAAGCCAGGCGAACGCTCGCCGGCCGCCCTCTCTTCCTTTACCAACCGGTTGGTAAAGTGAAGGCATGGCGAATGATGGACGGATGCGGATTCTCAAGGCGGCGAAGGCTCTGGCCGAATCGCATGATTCGGTGCAGGGCGTGACGATCTCGCTGGGGTCGGTCGCGCAGCAGGCGGGTCTGACGAAGCCGGGCCTGATGTATCACTTCCCGTCCAAGGAAGCGCTCATGCTCGGGCTCGTCGACCATGCCGCAGAAGACTGGGCACGGCGACTGCGCGAGCACACCGGGCGCCCGAGTCAGGAGCTGTCGAGCTTCGAGCGGCACCGTGCCTATGTCACCGTGGCCACCACTGCCGAAGTCTCCCGCGCCGACTATTGGATCTTCTCCGATGCGCTCTACCACCCGAAGCTGTCGCGGGCATGGGGCGAGCACCTCGGTCCGTGGTTCGACACCACCGGACTCGACGATCGTGCGGTATCTCTGCTGACCGCGGCTCGATTCTGCGCCGACGGTGCGTGGATGTCAGAGGCGACGGGAGTCTTCCCCTCCGAGGACCTCGCCGCCGTGCGCGAGCACGCCCTCGCTCTCATCGACGCCGCTGAAAGAGCATCCGACAACACCCATCTGGAGGTGAGCGAATGACATCGAAACGTCTGCTGCTGCTCGTCACAGCCATCCTCGCCGAGGTGGCCGCCACCCTGATGCTGCGCGCCTCGGTTGCCGATCTCAGGTGGATCCCCGGTGTCATCGTCCTCTACGCCACAGCCTTCTTCATTCTCGGGCTCACCCAGCGGCTGGGCATGCCGCTCGGTGCTGTCTACGCCACCTGGTCGGCCAGCGGAGTCGCCCTCGTCGCCGTGCTCGGCATCGTGTTCTTCGGTGAGCACCTGAGCATCGGCGCCATCATCGGCATCGCCCTCATCATCATCGGGGTCATCCTCGTCGAATCCGGCACTCCCGAGGAATCCGAGACCCTCGATGCGGAGGTGACCGAATGAGCTGGATGTGGTTGGCCCTGTCGATCCTCAGCGAAGTCGCCGGCACCCTGTGCCTGCGCGCAAGCGCCGGACTGCAGCGCAAGATCTGGTTCATCCCCGTGGCGATCAGCTACACCGCGGCCTTCTTCTTCCTCAGCCGCACTCTCGCCGAGGGAATGCCGCTCGGCGTCGCCTACGGTCTGTGGGCGGCCTGCGGAGTCGCACTGGTCTGCCTGCTCTCCCGCGTGATCTGGAAGGACCCGCTGACGCGGAAGGCGCTCATCGGGATCGGCTGCATCACCGTCGGCGTCATGCTCGTCGAAATCGGCTGACCCGGTCTTTGCTGGGAATTTATTGTGAAGCCGCAAGGAAGCTGTTATCGTCCGAAGACATGATCCCTCTTCGATTCGACGACCTCCACCGCTGGGGATGGTCGACCCCGAATCGAGAGCGCCCGAGCTGCGGCTTCGCCAATGATTCCTGGGAACCCGTGGCCGTCGGCTGGTGGGGCGGCGAGCCCTAGTCACTGATCGCCGATCCGCAGACCACCTGCCCGGTCGTCGGCCGCCTACCGGTCGCATCAACTGATCTCCCACTCGTACCCGATGTGCGTTCATGCCATCGGGCCATGATGCGTTCGTCTCTGTGTACGGGACCGATCGATTTCGGCAGTCTTCCGCAACTATCGAAAGAGTGTGAACCGACACATGACTGATGACTCCACCCCTACCGACGAACACGATCCAGGCCCGGATCTGAAGTCCGATGCCCCCACCGAGGCGGCTCGCCGTGCACCACGCGAACGGATCATGGCCGATGCCCGCCGAGTGAGGGACGACGCCAAACGCGTGGGTCGCGAGACCGGGCGCAACCTCGGCCAGTTCGACTACCGTCGACCGCGCGGTCCCGTGAAGGCCGATCTCGAAGATACGCACGGCCACTACCCGCACGACACCCATCCCATCCTCGTGCCTGGAATAGCCATCGACGAACAGCGGCGCAAGTACTCGCTGGACAAGATCATCTTCGCCATCGCCGGCGGCCTCACCGTCGCGTTCGTCATCTGGGGGATCTCCAGTCCGTCCAGCGTCGCCAGCGTCGCTCAGGCGGCGTATGACTGGGCGACGCTCAACGTCGGATGGCTGTTCAACCTCGTCGCGATCATCATCCTCGTCTCCCTGCTCATCCTCGCGTTCTCTCCCTACGGCAAGATTCCCTTGGGCAAGGACGGAGAGACCTCCGAATTCTCCACCTTCTCCTGGGTCGCCATGCTCTTCGCGGCGGGCATCGGCATCGGCGTCCTCTTCTTCGGACCCTCCGAGCCGCTGACCTACTTCATCTCACCGCCGCCCCTGACGAACGATCCGGAGACGACCGAGGCGCTCCACGGGGCGATGGCCCAGACCTACTTCCATTGGGGCTTCCATGCGTGGGCGATGTACGCCCTCGTCGGCGGTGCCATCGCCTATGCCGCCTATCGTCGCGGTCGGTCGCTGCTGCTGTCTTCGATCTTCCAGGCTCTGTTCGGCAAGCGACAGACGGAGGGTTTCGCCGGAAAGCTCGTCGATATCTTCGCCATCGTCGCCACTCTCTTCGGTACGGCCGCAGCCCTGGGGATCGCGGCCATGCAGATCGGCACCGGTGTCAGCATCGTCTCCGGTGCGGGACCGATGACGAACAATATGCTCGTCGTCATCATCCTCGTCCTCACCCTCGGCTTCATCATCTCCGCGGTCTCCGGCGTCTCGCGCGGCATCCGCTACCTGTCCTCGATCAACATCGTGCTGACCGTCGGCATCGTCACGCTCGTGCTCTTCCTCGGGCCCACGCTCTACCTGCTCAACCTGCTGCCCTCGGCGTTCATGGAATATCTCGGATCGATGTTCGACATGATGGGCCGATCCCTGTCCTGGGGTGCCGAGACCCAGGAATTCCAGTCCCTGTGGACCGTCTACTACTGGGCGTGGTGGATCTCCTGGTCGCCGTTCGTCGGCACCTTCATCGCCCGCATCTCCCGCGGCCGTTCGATCCGCCAGTTCATCCTCGGCACGATCTTCATCCCCTCGACGCTGCTCTTCGTCGCCTACGGCATCATGGGCGGAACCTCGATCTGGATGTATCGGTCCGGAGCATCGGGCTTCACCGACAGCATGGAGGCCCCCGAGGTGTTCTTCACCCTCATCGACAACCTGCCCTATGTCGAATGGCTGCCGTTCGTCGTCATCATCGTCCTGGCGATCTTCTTCATCACCTCCGCGGACTCCGCCTCGGTGGTCATGGGCATGCTCACCAGCCGCGGAGATCAGGAGCCGAAGAAGTGGGTCGTCGTGTTCTGGGGTCTCGTGATGTCCGGAATCGCCGTGGTGATGCTCCTCCTCGGCGACGCCAGCGCACTCGAGGGACTCCAACAGCTCGTCATCGTCACTGCGGTGCCGTTCGCTCTCGTCATGCTCTTCATCATCGTCGCCTGGTTCAAGGAGCTGCGCACGGATCCGCTGGCCCTGCGCCGTCAGTACGCGCTCAACGCGGTCGACAACGCCGTGGTCGCCGGTGCCGATGCCTACGGTGACGACTTCGCCCTGCAGGTCGTGCCCACCGACCCCGGTGACGGTGCGAACGGCGGAATCGACTCCGAGCACGGGGACTACACCGACTGGTACCAGCGCACGGACGAGAACGGCGAACCCGTCGGCTTCGACTACGAAACCGGCGAATGGGCCGACGGGTGGACGCCCGACGACGATTCCGCGAACACCGCGGACTCCGCAGCGACTGAGGAATCCACCGCCGCCGAGGTGGCCGCCGCCTCCACGACCGCTGCGGACTCCGGGACCGCCTCGGCGAGCGAATCCGACCCGGATTCAGCGACCGATTCCGAAGCCGACTCCGGCCCCGACCGCAGAGAGGACCGCCCATGACCACCCCGAACATCGTCGTCATCCAAGCCGACCAGATGGCCGCCCAGGCTCTGGGCGCCTATGGCGATGCGGCCGCGCTGACACCGAATATGGATGCCCTGGCTGCCGACGGAGCTGTCTTCGACCGTGCGTACTGCAATACTCCGTTGTGCTCGCCGTCGCGGGCGTCGATGATGACCGGGCGGATGCCCTCGGAGATAGACTGCCTGGACAACGGCGACGACTTCGCGGCGTCCGTGCCGACGTTCGCCCACCGTCTGCGCAAGCTCGGCTACCACACGGCGCTGATCGGGCGGATGCACTTCATCGGGCCTGATCAGCACCACGGTTTCGAAGAGCGCGTGACCACGGACGTGTACCCGGCCGATCTCGATATGGTGCCCGACTGGAACCGTCCCCT
Organism: Brevibacterium permense; assembly: GCF_013280495.1. Lineage (GTDB taxonomy): Bacteria > Actinomycetota > Actinomycetes > Actinomycetales > Brevibacteriaceae > Brevibacterium > Brevibacterium permense. Next base: position 10,803 of record NZ_JABSSX010000010.1, on the reverse strand, counting down.
GGAGCAGAAGCTGCAGTGGTACCACGAGGCGGACCCCGTGTTCACCGCCGGTGCGGCGACCGCGAACGTCCAGCAGGACTTCGACGACGAGGTGATCTTCAGAACCCTGCGCCACCTCAACGACCGCAAGCGCGCGAACCAGGCCGCCGGGTGCGATCAGCCGTTCCTCATGGTCACCTCGTTCATCCACCCCCACGACCCATACGAGCCGCCGAAGGCCAACTGGGACCGATTCGCCGAGGTGGCCATCCCGGACCCGGCCCACCCCGAGGTCCCCGATCCAGCCGTGGACCCGCACAGCCACCGTCTGCGCACGATGTGCGGCTTCGACGAACGCGAGCCTGGAATCGATGACGTGCGGCGGGCCCGCCGTGCCTACTATGCGGCGGTGAACTACATCGACGACCACGTCGGAGCGATCCGGCGCAAGCTCGAAGAGCTCGACCTCGCCGACAACACCGTCATCGTCGTCACCAGCGACCACGGTGACATGCTGGGGGAGAAGGGCCTGTGGTTCAAGATGTCGCCCTACGAGCAGTCCTCCCGAGTTCCGCTCATTATCAACGGACCCGCCGAGGTGATCGCCCCGGGCCGGTATGCGACTCCGGTCAGTCTCGTCGACCTCGCGCCGACCCTGCTCGAAATCGCGCAGGGTTCGGCGGAGATCTCAGCCGAGGGTGTCCCCGGGCCGTTCGCGGGCACGGCGGATGCAGGTGCAGGAGTCGCCTCGGCGATCGATGAGGGACTGACCGGAACCTCGATACTCGAATCTGCCAGGCGGGAAGGCGCCGGAAAACTCGGGTCCGAGTACCGCGACGTCGTCATCGAGTACTTCGCCGAGGGCACCTACCGGCCGCAGGTCACGCTGGTGCGCGGCGATCTCAAGCTCACTGTGTGCCCCGGCGACCCGGAGCTGCTCTTCGACCTGGCGGAGGATCCCGACGAGCTGGTCAACCGCGCCGCCGATCCGGCTTATGCCCAGGCGCATGAGTCGATGCGTGCAGAACTCGAGTCCCGGTACGACCTCGGGCACCTCGAGGACCATGTGCTCACCTCGCAGCGCAGCCGCCAACTCGTCGCAGACGCGCTCAAGGTCGGTCGAGTCCGCCACTGGGACTTCGACCCGGAACCTTCCCACAGATATGTGCGCGGTGACTTCTGGTCGGCGTTCCGCTTCGGCAAGATCCCGGCAGTCGACTGAGTCGCCGGTTGCAGTGCACCGCGGTGCCCTCGCGGGCTGTCGCGCTGCACCCGCTGGTTCGCAGTGTGGGCGCCCTGATCGAGATCACTGCGCCCACACTTCGGACCCGCCGAAGCAGGTTTCGGACACCCGCCGGACGGCTTCGGCGGGTCGGCTGGGAGGGTGAGCCGCCTCGGCGAGAACAATTCACTTGGACTTAGGTGAGTTGCGGGCCACATTCTCAGAAACCGGTGGCATCATTCGAGGTAGGAGGGATGCCATGACCATCTTTGAGTCGACATCTGAAATTCCGCTCGGTGCGGAGACCACATTCGACTGGCATGCTCGGCCAGGAGCGCTGACCCGCCTCTCGCCTCACTGGGCGCAGGAGATCGTCGAGGAGAGCTATCCTCCGATCGCGCCGGGCTCGGTGGCGCAGGTGAAGACGAGCGTTCCCTGCACTTACGGCCTTGTGCGGCGGCCGTTCAGCTCGGTGCATTCGGAGGGACCATCGCGGTTCTCCTTCGTCGATGAGCTGAAGAAGGGGCCGCTGAGGCAGTGGAAGCACACGCACGAGTTCACTTCGGTCGCCGGCGGGACGAAGATCGACGACCACATCGAATTCTCCATGGCTCCGCAGGGCTTCGACGTCATCGACCGGGGCCTCACCCACTACCTTGAAGCCACCTTCGACGCCCGCCGCAAGCGGATGCTTATGGATATCGGCTTTCTCGAATCCACGAATGCGCCCCTGCTGACGCGGAAGAAGGGCAAACACATCCTCATTGCCGGCGCCAGCGGAATGATCGGACGCCAGGTCGCCGCTCTGTTCTCCACCGCGGGACACTTCGTGCGACTGCTTGTGCGCGAAACCCCGAAGTTTCCCTACGAGGTGCACTGGAATCCGGACCTGGGGATCCTCAATCCACGCGACCTCGCGTGGGCGGATGCAGTGGTCCACCTCGGTGGGCGATCCATCGCCACTCGCTTCACCAAGCATGCGAAGGACGAGATCTGGTCGTCTCGAATCGACTCGACGAGGCTGCTCGTCGAAACGATGCGCGGTCTGCCCGAGACCAAGCGGCCCTCGGTCTTCGTCTGTGCCTCCGCGGTCGGCTACTACGGGTCGAAAGCTGACGAACCAGTCGACGAAACCGGACCGGCCGGCGACGGATTCCTCGCCGAGGTGTGCCAGAAGTGGGAAGAGACGGCAGCCGGTGTCGAGGATGCCGGGATCAGACGTGTGTCGATCCGAACCGGAGTAGTGCTCAGCTCCTTGGGCGGTCTGCTCAAATTGCAGGCGCCGCTGTTCCTTGCCGGTGCTGGCGGTCGATTGGGCAGCGGGGAGCAGGCCCTGGCTTGGATCTCGCTTGACGATGTGGCACGGTCATATGTGCACGCGGTCCTCTATGACTATGTGCGCGGGCCGGTCAACGCTGTTGCGCCGGAGCTTGTCACGCAGGCGGAATTCGCCGAGGCGCTCGCCGCCCACCTGCGCAGACCCGCGTGGATCCCGACGCCCGGTTTCATCACAGAGATCATGCTCGGCCGTGATGGGGCGAAGGAGCTGGCTCTGGCGGACCAGCGAGTGGTGCCGGAGAAGCTGCAGGAGACCGGATACCAGTTCGCCCACCCGACATTGAGCGATTGCTTCGACGAGGAGCTCGGCGGCGGGGCGTAACACAGAAGTCCCCTCCGTTCGGCATGTGAGCCGACCGGAGGGGACCGGTGTTTCTGTTGTTATTGCTGTTTCTGCGGCAGTGGTTCAGAAGCGCTTCGAGGCGATCTCCGCACCCTCGGTCAAGGACTGCAGCTTCGCGACGGCGATGTCCGGGTGGACGCGGCCGCCAAGGCCGCAGTCGGTGGAGGCGACGACGTTCTCGGGTCCGACGAGCTTGGCGAACCGGCCGATGCGTTCGGCGACGAGCTCGGGATGCTCGACGACGTTCGTCGAGTGGGAGACGATGCCGGGGATGATGTACTTGCCCTCCGGCAGTTTCTTCTCTTCCCAGATCCGCCATTCGTGCTCGTGCCGGACATTCGCGGCTTCGAAGGTGATGCCCGCAGCGTTGATCGAGAGCACCTGGTCGACGATCTCAATGAACGGCAGGTCGGTGACGTGGGGTCCGTGCCAGGAGCCCCAACAGGTGTGCACGCGCACCTGAGCGGGGTCGATTCCGCGCAGCGCATGGTTGAGGGCGTCGATGCGGATCTGGATGAACTTGCGGTAGTCGTCGAACGACGGTTCCGGGTTGATCTGGTCGAAGTTCTCGGCCAGGGACGGATCGTCGATCTGGACGGTCAGCCCCGCCTCGGTGATGGCGAGGTATTCCTCACGCAGCACGTCGGCCCACGCCCAGATGAACTCTTCGTCGGTCTTGTAGTACTCGTTGGCGATGCGGGAGGCCGAACCGGGGGAGAGAGCGTTGATGTAACCGGCGCGCTCGTCGTAGCCTGCCGCGGCCAGACCGGCTTTGAGGTTCGCGACATCGCGGTTGACCTGGTCCTGGCCGATGTAGCTGATCGGTCCCGTCGCCTTCGGGAACTGGGGCTGAGTTCCGGTCTCGGTGCCGGCCTTCGGATCGGTGTAGACATTCGGGAAGAGGTTGCGGTCGCGCCGGTCAGGCATGCTCGTCAGCACGATGTTTCCCGGGGTCGAGCGGTTGGCCGGGATCTCCCAGAGGTCGATGTCATGGAGTTCGAGTCCGCCGGTGCGGGCGAACGAGTAGTGCCACCAGGCCCCGTAGTCGAACTCGGCGGCCATGGCGTGTCCGTATTCGCCGTCGTTGGGCAGCGAGATGCCCAGATTCTTCTGACGTTTGACGAGGTCGGTCACGCTGGCGGCGAGGAGCTCGTCGAATTCCTGCTCCTGTTCCTGCGACACGGACTCACCGGCCAGGCGGGCAGTGTTCTGCGCCTGTTTGACCTTGTTGGCTTCGATGAGTTCGGGAGTGCGGGGTAAGGATCCCGCATGGGATGTGCGAATTGTTGCCATGGTTGGCTCCTCTGTCTCAGTTCGATCGTGTGGTGCGACTGCGGCAGTCGCGCCGCAGCATTCCCTCCCAGGCAATCACATTCGTGATTGCGCATGTGTGGCTGTCGTCATCTTGTGACACGTGGACGGAGTGGGTTGGTGGGCCGGAGACGCGGTGAGGTCAGCTCAGGCCAGTACTGAAAAAGTGCCCGTTCTGTTCAACCACAAGTGGGGTTGGCTCATATGCTGGGTGGCATGAGCAGCGGACAATACGGTCAGGATCAAACCGGGCGGTCAGACGCCGGTCAGCAGTGGAGTCAGGGACCCGCTCGGAGCCCGGCGGCTACGCTGGTGTCGGTTCCGCCGCATCCGGGCTGGCTCGCCCGCAGTCTGTTCTGGGCGGCACTCCTCATCGGAGTGCTGCCGTCGTTGGTGCTGGCCCCGATGGCGACGTCGGGGGAGGCGACCGCAGCAGTCTTGCTCTTCAGCGTCGGATCGGTCCTCTGCGCATGTCTGCGGCTGGTCCTCGGCACTGCAGCCATCCTGCTGGTGAAGAACACCGTCTGGGCGCGGAGACTCATCGGCGCCGGAATCTACCTCCTCGGATGTGCAGCCCTGCTGATCCTCACACCCCTGACAGGAATCCTTCTCACTTCGGTCGGGACGGAAGACGGCAGCTCACTGCTCACCATGAACATCATCCAAGGCGTGCTCAATGCGTTCTTCCTGGCCACGGTATTCTGCGGGTGGGGCATCGCCCGCAATCGTCGGTGGTGGATCCTCGTCATCGCAGTCGTCATCGGTGCGATCGTTGCCGTCCTCAATGTGACGGTTGCCGAACCACTGGCGGAAAATGCCACGACCGGCGTCATGGCCGGAGCCCTCGTCCAAGCCGTGTGGCTTGCGCTCATCTTTGCGAGCCTCGGACTCTTCCACCTGCTCGCCCGTGCCAACGGCGGGACTGCCCCGGCGCCAGCACAGTCTGCTTACTGATCAGGGCGCTGCAGCCCGTCGAGATAGAGATCGAGGCTCGATTCGACGACGGACGGGGTGAAGCGTTCCGGATCGACGATTCCGTTCAGAGCGAGTCCGTCGGTGAAGGCGCGAAGAGCTGTACGGGCCGAGGCATCGCCGACCCGCCCGGTATAGACCTCGATGGTGTTGGCGCAGAGCCTGTCGAGTCCTTCGTTGATCGACCCCAGTGCCTGTCGTGCTGAAACCGATCGCGCGGTGATGCTGGAGGCCAACCAGACGTGTGTCTCGAGACGGCGATCGTCATCGAGCGGCAGAGCTTCGCACCAAGCTTCGCGAATTGCCAGACGCGGGTCCTCCGGCCATCTCTTCGCCGACAGTCGTTGCTGCCATCGCCGGTGAAGTATTGTTCTGGATCCACGCCTCGGCGATCACCATCGCGCTGCTGGTCGTGGGATTCGCGATCGCAGGCTTGGCTGATTCCTTCTGGCTGATCTATTGGGCGATCGTCGCCGTCTTCACTGTTCTCGCCTGGGGCATGGTCGGACCGCTGCGTGACCGCTGGCGCCGCAGCAGGCGCCCAGGTGAGAAGTCTGCCGACTCGCTTTCGTGACCGTCACGCCCAGCGGGGCGATTCGGACACAGCGCGACAGCGAAACGGCCTCGCGGCCTCGAGAGGACCAACCGCAGCTGGTCTTGTCGAGGCCGAGAGGCGGTCTCGTGTCAGTCTTCGCCGGTCGTGGCTCAGACCGCGGTTTCGGTCACCGCCGCGACGCTGCCGCCGAAGCGATCAGCCAGCGTACCCTCGTGGGACTGGCCGAGTTCGTCGAGTCCGATCGAGAAGTGGTCGACGACCTCGAGCGCAGGAGCTCCGTCACCGGCATCGGTCATGCCGATGCGCACGAACGGGAACCGGCGGGCCGTGCACATGTCCTTGAAGCGGACCTCTTCCGACCGTGGCACGGCAACGATCGCGCGAGCCGTCGACTCGGAGAACAGTGCGGTGAACACGTCGATGCCGTCACGCTCGCAGACCTCATCGAGCCAGATCCGGGCACCCGTGCCGTAGCGCAGCGACGATTCGACGAGCGCCTGCGACAGTCCACCCTCGGACAGATCGTGCGCCGCATCGATCATGCCGTCGCGTGAGCAGTTGATGAGGATCTCGCCGAGCTCCTTCTCTGCCGCGGGTTTGTACTGCGGAGGAACCCCGCCGAGGTGGCCCGCCGTGACGTCGGCCCACGCCGATCCGTCGAGCTCCGCCTCGGTGGTGCCGAGCAGATAGATGGTCTGGCCCGGCTCCTGCCAGCCGCTCGGGGTGGCGCGGGTGACGTCATCGAAGACGCCGAGCACACCGACGACCGGCGTCGGGTGGATGGCCACTCCGCCGGTCTGGTTGTACAGGGACACATTGCCGCCGGTGACCGGGATTCCCATGTCCTGGCAGGCGTCGGCGAGGCCTTCGACGGCCTGCGCGAACTGCCACATGATCTCCGGATCCTCCGGCGATCCGAAGTTCAGGCAGTCGGTGACCGCACGCGGAATGGCACCGGAGGTCGAGACATTGCGGTAGGCCTCGGCCAGAGCCAGCTGTGCACCGCGCGCCGGGTCGAGGAAGCTGTAACGGCCGTTGGCATCGGTGGCGATGGCCACGCCGAGACCTGACTCCTCGTCGACGCGGACGACACCGGCATCATCCGGGTAGGCCAGAGCGGTGTTGCCCTGGACGTACTTGTCGTACTGCGAAGTGATCCACGACTTCGAGGCGAGGTTCGGCGACCCCGCCAGCTGCAGCATCGTCGACCGCAGCTCATCGTCGGACTCGGGCTTCGCCAAACCAGCCGCCTCAACGGTGTTCGCAGCCACCTCGGCGGTCCATGACGGTGCGGTGAACGGACGGTTGTACACGGGTCCGTCGTGGGCGACCGAGCGCGGGGGCACATCGACGATGACGTCGCCGTGCCATTCGATGACGAGACGATCGGAGTCGGTGACCTCGCCGAGCACGGAGGTCTCGACCTCCCACTTGCCGACGATTTCGAGGAACTCCTCGAGGCGGTCGGGACGAACGACGGCCATCATCCGCTCCTGCGACTCCGACATGAGGATCTCCTCAGGGGTGAGGGTCTCATCGCGCAGCAGCACATCGTCGAGCGCGATGTGCATTCCGCCGTCACCGTTGGAGGCCAGTTCCGAGGTCGCACAGGAGATGCCCGCAGCGCCGAGGTCCTGAATGCCTTCGACGACACCGGCGTGGAAGAGCTCGAGACAGCACTCGATGAGCACCTTCTCGGCGAACGGGTCGCCGACCTGCACAGCGGGGCGCTTCGAGGGCTTCGAATCGTCGAAGGACTCGGAAGCGAGGATCGAAGCACCGCCGATGCCGTCGCCACCGGTGCGCGCACCGAAGAGCACGACCTTGTTGCCCAGGCCCGACGCGTTGGCCAAACGGATGTCCTCATGCCGCATGACACCCACAGCCAGGGCGTTGACCAGCGGATTTCCCTGATAGACGGAATCGAAGACGGTCTCGCCGCCGATGTTCGGCAGGCCCAGGGAATTGCCGTAGTTGCTGATGCCGGCGACCACGCCGTGGACGACACGGGCGGTGTCCGGATGGTCGATGTCTCCGAACCGCAGCTGATCCATCACGGCGACCGGGCGTGCACCCATGGAGATGATGTCGCGGACGATGCCGCCGACTCCCGTGGCCGCACCCTGGTGGGGTTCGACGTAACTGGGGTGGTTGTGCGATTCGACCTTGAAGGTCACCGCCCAGCCGTTCCCGATGTCGACGACGCCGGCGTTCTCGCCGATGCCCACGAGCAGGTGCTTCTTCATGTCCTCGGTGACCTTGTCACCGAACTTGGACAGGTGGACCTTCGAGGACTTGTACGAGCAGTGCTCGGACCACATCACCGAATACATGGCCAATTCCGCCGAGGTGGGGCGACGTCCGAGGATCGCTTTGATCTTCTCGTATTCGTCGGCCGTGAGACCGAGATCGGCGAAAGGCTGCTCGACGTCGGGGTTCGCCGCTGCGAACTCGACCGTCTCCTTGACCTTCTTCGATGCATTCTGCGGGGAATCGACCTGCGTGGAATCCGCAGAGCTGAGGTTAGACGTCATGTCCTCTTCGGGGCCCTTTCATACGACACGGCACTCACGGCCAATCTTAGCCGTGTCCTCACCGCGGGGGCGAAGCGCGTCCACGGGCGGACCGCCTCGGCGCGGGTAGGGACCGTTCCCCGCTGGGAATCCGACTGTCGCACCCCACTTAGAATGGGAGCCATGGCAACTCCCAAGATCGTCCTGTTCTACGTCTTCACCCCGCTGCCCGACCCCGAAGCGGTCAAGCTGTGGCAGCACACCCTGGCCGAGAGTCTCGGGCTCAAGGGGCGGATCATCGTGTCGAAGGACGGGATCAACGCCACAGTCGGCGGGGACATCGTCGAGGTGAAGCAGTACGTGAGGGCAACGAAGTCCTACGCACCGTTCAAAGGCGCGGACATCAAATGGTCGAACGGTCAAGGCGATGACTTCCCGCGACTGAGCGTGAAGGTGCGCGACGAACTCGTCACCTTCGGCACTCCTGATGAGATCACGGTGACCGAAGACGGAGTCCAAGGCGGCGGCCAGCATCTCAAGCCCGGAGCCCTGCACAAACTCCTCGACGAACGCGGCGAAGAGGTCGTCTTCTTCGACGGCCGCAATGCGATGGAGGCGCAGATCGGGAAGTTCCGGGACGCGATCGTTCCCGACACCGACACCACGCGTGACTTCATCGCCGAGATCGAATCCGGCAAATACGACGACTTCAAAGACAAACCCGTCGTCACCTACTGCACCGGCGGAATCCGCTGCGAGGTCCTGTCCGTGCTCATGAAGAACCGCGGGTTCGAAGAGGTCTATCAGCTCGACGGCGGCATCGTCCGCTACGGCGAGACCTTCGGCAGCTCCGGCTACTGGGACGGTTCGCTGTACGTCTTCGACAAGCGCATGCACGTCGAGTTCGGTGACAACGTCGAATCCATCGGGCATTGCGTGTCCTGCGACAGGAAGACGCCGGAGTTCGTCAACTGTGCGAACCTCGAGTGCCGCAGACAGTACCTGCGGTGCGCCGATTGCACGGACAAGGGTCTGCAGCCCTATTGCGCCGACTGCGTCGAGCAGGGAATCCCCGCCGAGACGGCCGTCGGCTGAACGTGTGATCCTGCCGTTCCCCGGAGACGGGGAAGCCGTTCCCCCAGACGGGGGAGTGCAGTACCTGCACTTCAGCGCAGCAGGTGCTTCGTCGCCGCCTCGATGTCGGTCCACCTGAAGTCGAACCCGGCCGCTTCGAGTCGTGCCGGCAGCACCCACCGACTCTTGAGCACGAGTTCCGACTCCTGACGCAGGACGACCATCCCGATCTCGAGCAGCCACCTGGGAGCAGGAATCCCCACGGGCATGCGCACTGCCTTGCGCAGCGCTTTCATCAGCGAGCGATTATCTGCGACCTGTGGGTTCGAGACGTTGATCGGACCACTGAGCTCGTCATGTTCGTCGATGAACCGGATTGCCCGAAGCACGTCGTCGATATGGACCCAGCTGAACCGCTGTCGTCCGTGACTCGGCGGGTGCCCTCGCCAGACCGTCGGCCCGGAAGCCGCCGGGCCGATCCCGCGATAGCGCCGGTGCGGGAACCAGCGCCCTTCATGCTGGGCTCCTCCCGCGCCGAGTCTGGCCGCGGTGGCCAACATGTTCAACGCCGCGCCGTCACCGAGGACGATCGCCATCCGCAGCGCGACTCTTCTGGTCGCGGCCAGGTCCCCGGCGAAGAACTCCTTCTCCCAGGCTTTGGCGACGTCGACTGAGAACCCTTCGCCGATGTCGCCGTCCTCCTCGGTCTGCGGTCGGTCCATCGCATGACGGTAGATGGTGGCCGTGCTCGAGTTGATCCACAGACGCGGCGGCACCGAGGCGGCTGCCACCGCCGTGTTGAGCGCGCGGGTCGTATCGACTCGGGAATCCCAGATCACCTGTCGATTGGGATCCGTGTACCGACATCCGACGCTGCGGCCGGCGAGGTTGATGAGCAGATCGGCGCCGTCGACGAGCTCGGCGATTCGGTCGGGACGATCCCAGGTGGCGTCGGCCGAGGCGGGGGAGCGGCCGATCGTCCGCGTCGCGTACCCCCAAGCTCTGAGCGCATCGAGCACCTCTCCGCCGATGAACCCCGATGCTCCGGCGACGATGGCGATCGGGGCCTGGGCGCGTGTCAGCGATGTGTCTGTGGGTTCCGTGCTCATACTCAGGACGCTAGCACCCCGCATTGGCGGGGCTGTTGATGCGCGCATTGCAGGCTGTGTGGTGGGTGTCACGTGGAGAAAGTCGGTTTTGGATTTGCACGCCGCCTCTGTGGTGGTCTAGAGTTATATCTCGTTGCCCCGCCGGAAACACGGTCACTGAGACAGAGTTTCCACCGGGTCTGACCAGGACAAACACGGTTTGATCCGAGGTTCAGGCGATCGGGTAGGTAACACAAAATGAAACTGATACCCCCAGTGAACACACGCGTTTTGTGTGGTGTGGTGATGGGTGTGTGTTTGTGGTTTGAGAATCCAATAGCGTGTTTGTTTGAACAAGTTGTGATGCCAGAACATTTTATTTTCTGGTAAGACAATCACCTGGCTAA